>NZ_JAFGZD010000009.1 GCF_017165765.1 Pseudomonas capsici | reverse complement strand
GGGGCCGAACCGGAGCCCATGGTTTCCCCCCTTTGCCGAAACAAAGGGGGCCGCCGTAAAGGCGGAACCGGTAGAACAGCACATACCGGTAATCGATATGTCCACCGGAGCTCGTTTACCCCACAAAAAATGCTTTTTAATTTATGACCTTGTGTCTTGTTTGATGAGAGGCAGCTTGCTGCCTCCCACATGATGATCTGCAATGCAGATTCATTCACGAATCTCCCGCAACCGCTTGTAAAGCGTATTGCGGCTGACCCCCAGCCGCTTGGCCAACAATGAAATATTGCCCCCCGCCGCCTGCAGCAGGTGGTTCAGGTCGTCCGCGCACGGGAAGCTCCCTCTTATCGGCAGGGCTGTCACCGACTCGTCTCTTTCCTCATCCATCTGCGCATCCAGAAAGAAATCTTCCGGCAAGTGTTCGAAGGTAATCCTTTGCTCGTCCGCCAGCGCCAGGGCCACCTGAATCACGCTGTTGAGCTGACGAAGATTACCCGGCCACGGATGATGCTCGAACAGCTCCAGAACCTCGCTGGAGAAGCCCGCTCTCTGGTGAGGCTCGCGATGCCGTTCCCAGATCCGCTGGACCAGCGCCCGTTTGTCGGTGCGTTCGCGCAGGGGCGGCAACTCTATGTTCAGTCCGCTGATCCGGTAATACAGGTCCTGACGGAAATGCCCCGTCTGTACGCGCTCGCGCAGGCTGTGGTTGGTGGCCGAAATCAGACGGATATCCACCGGATACAGCTCGCTGCTGCCTAGCGGCTGGACGCAACGCTCCTGCAGCACTCGCAACAGGCGCGCTTGCACCGGCATCGGCATGTCGCCGATTTCATCGAGAAACAGGGTGCCTTTATCGGCCTTGCGGATCAGGCCGATGCTGCCTTTCTGGTGGGCACCGGTAAAGGCGCCTCTGGCGTAGCCAAACAGTTCCGACTCCACCAGTTCGGCAGGAATCGCCGCGCAGTTGACGGCAATCATGGGCTGGCTGGCACGAGAACTGGCCAGGTGCAGGGCTTTGACGAACACTTCCTTGCCGACCCCGGTTTCACCGTGGATCAACAACGGGATGTTCTTTTCCAGCAGCCGTTGGGCCTGGCGGACCGCTTTTTCGACTTTGGCATCGCCCAGATCGATGGCGTTGAGGTCGAGTGTCGCTTGGGTTGTCGGCGGTTGTTCAGGTCGTACCGGCTGCAATACCGGCTGCAAGAGCTGGATCGGTTTGCGCCGTGGGCGTTTGAGCAGGCACTGGAAGCGGTTATTGCCAAAGGCATGCAGCGCGAAAGGGCGTGCTTCGGTTTCACTGAGCAGTTGCAGGATCGGGCATTTGAACAGGTCTTCGATACTGACACCGGTCAGCCTGGCGCCCAGCAGATTATCGGCTCGTCGATTGGCGCAGAGGATTCTGCCGCTTTCGTCGAAAATCAGCAGGCCCGCCCATTGGCTGTCCAGGTTGTTCAGGCCGGTATTGAAGATCAGCTGGAAGTGCGTGTCGCGAAACTGGTCGAGAATCAGCCGGTTTTCCACCGACTGACTCATCATCTTCACCATGCCCAGGGTGTGGGAGGGCGGCAGGAAGCTGTCACTGGAAACGTCGAGTATCGCAATCATGCGCCGGTCGGCATTGAAGATCGGCGAGGCCGAGCCTGTCATGAAACGATTGGCCTTGAGAAAGTGTTCGTCGGGCTCGATATGCACCGCCTGCTCGCAGGCCAGCGCCGTGCCGATGGCGTTGGTCCCCGCGCCGCGCTCGCTCCAGCTTGCCCCGGCCATGAAGCCCTGGGTCTGTGAAACATCGATGAAACGCTGGGTCCCCCATGACTTGAGCAGTTGGCCATGATTGTCGGCCAGCAGGATCAGGCAGTTGGAGTTGCTGAGGATGTTTTCATAGACCGGCAGCACTTCCTGGTGGGTGGTCTGCACCAGAGCGTTGTGGCGTTCCAGCAGTTGTGAAACCTGCGCGCCCGGCAGTTCGCCGAACGAGGGGCGCGACTGATGACTGAGACCGAAGTCCCGGCAACGCGTCCATGAATCCTGAATGATGATGTCGTGAGCAAGTGATGCGCTGGAATTGGCCATGAGCATGGATCCTGCGAGTGCCTTGTTGTTTTTTTTTTAGGTCCTGCATGGAGCGTCCGTGCCCGAAGCGTTCATCCAGTTTCGTTCACTGCTGTTCAAAGTCAATGTTCAATTTGTTCAGGTGTTCAGCTTTTTTTTGTTCATTTTTGTTCAGCTCTGAAGATGCTCCGCCGGTGCGATGAATGCCGGGCGCTCTAGCTCGGGGCTTTCAGAAAAATGCAGCGATCTGGCACGAATATCGCTCTATGTAACCTGTATTGAGCTGCACCCCTCGACAAGAAAAAATAACAAAGGGCACGCCATGTCACTTACGTTGGAACACGTCAGTCGCGCAGTCGATGGCCAGATATGGATCGACGACGCATCCCTGAGTTTTGAACCCGGGTCTTTCAATGTGTTGCTGGGTCGCACGCTGTCCGGCAAGACCAGTCTGATGCGTCTGATGGCTGGTCTGGACAGGCCCGACACGGGGCGTGTTCTGATGAACGGGGTCGATGTCACCCGGCGACCGGTACGCCAGCGCAATGTGTCGATGGTCTATCAGCAGTTCATCAATTACCCCAGCATGACCGTCTTCGAGAATATCGCTTCGCCACTGCGGCAGGCGGGTATGTCCAAAGAGATGATCCAGGAGCGCGTGCTGGAAACCGCGAAGATGCTGCGCATCGAAAAGTTTCTCCAGCGCTATCCTCTGGAGCTGTCCGGCGGGCAGCAGCAGCGTACGGCCATGGCCAGAGCGCTGGTCAAGGATGCCGAGCTGATCCTGTTCGATGAGCCGCTGGTCAACCTTGACTACAAGCTGCGCGAAGAACTGCGTCAGGAAATGCGCGAACTGTTCGCGGCGCGCCATACCATCGCCATTTATGCCACGACCGAGCCCAACGAAGCGCTGGCCCTGGGTGGCACGACCACCATTCTGCACGAAGGGCGAGTGGTGCAGACCGGCAAGGCCGCCGAGGTCTATCAGAGGCCAAGCACCGTGCTGGCGGCTGAGCTGTTCTCCGAGCCGCCCATCAACCTGATGCCCGGTCGTATCGAAGGCAATGAAGTCAGCTTCGCCAACTTTGTGCATTTCCCCCTCAATGCCGACCTGCGCAGGATCGGTGACGGTGAATACCGTTTCGGGGTGCGGCCCAGCCACTTGAGTCTGGTGCCTTCCAACGATGACGATCTGGAGCTGGCGGTAACCGTCGAACTGGCGGAAATCAGCGGTTCCGAAACCTTTCTGCATGTGCGCAACGAGCTTTTTGCCCTGGTGCTGCACTTGCCCGGCGTGCATGGCTATGACGTCGATGCCGCGATCCGGGTCTATATCCCGACCCACAAACTCTTTGTGTTCGATCAGCAGGGGCACCTGATTCAGGCGCCCGGTCTGCGCATGTCGAGGGTTGCCTGATGGCCGAGATCCGTTTGCAGAACCTGGCCCACAGTTACAGCGCCAATCCGGGGCCGGACGATTACGCCATCCGGGAAATGACCCATATCTGGGAGCAGGGTGGTGCCTATGCGTTGCTCGGGCCTTCGGGGTGTGGCAAGTCGACCTTGCTCAATATCATTTCCGGCTTGCTGAGCCCGTCTCAGGGGCAGGTGCTGTTCGACTCCAAAGAGGTCAATGACCTGAGCCCCGAGCGGCGCAACATCGCTCAGGTTTTCCAGTTTCCCGTGGTCTACGACACCATGACCGTGTTCGATAATCTGGCCTTTCCGCTGCGCAATCAGGGGTTGGACGAGAACAGGGTTCAGGCCAAGGTGCAGGAAATCGCCGAAGTCCTGGATTTGCAGCTTTTGCTGAAAAAGAAGGCGCGCAACCTGACGGCCGACGAAAAGCAGAAGGTTTCCATGGGGCGCGGCCTGGTTCGTGACGATGTCTCGGCCATTCTGTTCGATGAGCCGCTGACGGTGATCGACCCGCATCTTAAGTGGAAGCTGCGCCGCAAGCTCAAGCAGATCCACGAGCAGTTCAACATCACCATGGTCTATGTCACCCACGATCAACTGGAAGCCTCGACCTTTGCCGACAAGATCGCGGTGATGTACGGCGGGCAGATCGTGCAGTTCGGTACGCCGCGCGAGCTGTTCGAGAAGCCGCGACACACCTTTGTCGGCTACTTCATCGGCAGTCCGGGCATGAACCTGATCGAGGTCCGGCCGCAGGGCGACGGTGTGGTGTTTGGCGATGTGCATGTGCCGCTCTCCGGTCCCTTGCAGCAGTTGATTGCCCACACGCCGTTCAGCAGTCTGAAGATCGGCATCCGGCCCGAGTTCATTCATGTCTGGGACGGCCCCTACGAAGAGGCGATGTGTGCCGACGTTGTACATGTGGCGGACCTTGGTACCTACAAGATCGTGACCCTTTCTCTGGCCGGGCAAACCCTGAAGGTGCGCCTGCCTGAAGACAAGCCTGTGCCGCAAGGCCAGGCCTGGATCAGTTTCCCGGCGCAATGGCTGATGTTGTACGCCGATGATTTCTTGCTTGAGTCCGGTCCTGAGCGGGGTGCGCCATGAACAAGGTTCATAACAACAAGGCCTGGTGGCTGGTATTGCCGGTTTTCCTGCTGGTGGCCTTCAGTGCCATTGTGCCGATGATGACCGTGGTCAATTACTCGGTGCAGGACATCTTCGATCAGACCAACCGCTATTTCGTGGGGGCCGACTGGTATCGCCAGGTTCTGCAGGATCCGCGTCTGCATGACTCGCTGCTGCGTCAGTTCATTTACTCGGGCTGCGTGCTGCTGATTGAAATCCCGCTGGGCATCGCCATCGCCCTGACCATGCCCACCAAGGGGCGCTGGTCGACGCTGTGCCTGATCGTGATGACCATACCGTTGCTGATCCCCTGGAACGTGGTAGGCACCATCTGGCAGATCTTTGGCCGTGCCGATATCGGTCTGCTGGGCTGGAGCCTCAATCAGTTGGGCATCAGCTACAACTATGCGGCCAACACCATGGATGCCTGGGTGACGGTACTGGTCATGGACGTCTGGCACTGGACGTCACTGGTCGCGCTGCTGTGTTACTCGGGGCTGCGAGCGATTCCGGACGTGTACTACCAGGCGGCACGCATCGATCGGGCATCGAGCTGGGCCGTGTTCCGGCATATCCAGTTGCCGAAGATGAAGAGTGTGCTGCTGATCGCGGTGATGCTGCGCTTCATGGACAGCTTCATGATCTATACCGAGCCGTTTGTCCTTACCGGCGGCGGGCCGGGCAATGCCACGACTTTCCTGAGCCAGACCCTGACGCAAATGGCTATCGGCCAGTTCGACCTTGGCCCGGCTGCCGCGTTCTCGCTGGTGTACTTCCTGATCATCCTGCTGGTTTCGTGGCTGTTCTATACCGCCATGACCCATAGCGACAAGAACTGAGGATCGGCCATGAATGCACGCAAGGCTGTGCCGTTATTGATCTACATCCTGTTCCTGCTGGTGCCGATCTACTGGTTGCTGAACATGTCGTTCAAGAGCAACACCGAGATTCTCGGTGGCCTGACGCTCTGGCCGCAGGATTTCACTCTGGCCAATTACCGGGTGATCTTCACCGACCCCAGCTGGTACAGCGGTTATATCAACTCGCTGTATTACGTTTGCCTGAACACCGTCATTTCCCTGGCTGTGGCATTGCCGGCGGCTTATGCCTTCTCGCGCTACCGCTTTCTGGGCGACAAGCATCTGTTCTTCTGGTTGCTGACCAATCGCATGGCGCCACCGGCCGTATTCCTGCTGCCGTTCTTCCAGCTCTATTCCTCGATTGGCCTGTTCGACACCCACATTGCCGTGGCGCTGGCCCACTGCCTGTTCAACGTGCCGCTGGCAGTCTGGATTCTGGAAGGCTTCATGTCGGGCGTACCCAAGGAAATCGACGAGACAGCCTATATCGACGGCTATAGTTTCCCTCGCTTCTTCGTGAAGATCTTCGTACCGCTGATTGGCTCCGGCATCGGCGTGACGGCGTTCTTCTGCTTCATGTTTTCCTGGGTGGAACTGCTGCTGGCGCGCACTCTGACGTCGGTCAACGCCAAGCCCATCGCGGCAGTCATGACGCGAACCGTATCGGCTTCGGGGATCGACTGGGGCGTGCTGGCGGCGGCAGGGGTACTGACTATTCTGCCAGGCATGCTGGTGATCTGGTTCGTTCGCAATCACGTGGTCAAGGGCTTTGCCCTGGGCCGGGTCTGAGGAGTCGAGATATGGAGTGGATGGCCTGGACTTCACTGACGGCGGGTTTCTTCGGCGTCATTGCTTTAATGCTGGTGGGCATGACGGTTTGGGAACTGAGTTCGCCCTGTGTCGAGCGGCGCGGTTTCCTGCCGATCGAAACCAGTCGTGGGGATCGTCTGTTTATCGGACTGCTGGCAAGTGCCTATCTGCACTTGCTGGTCATTGGCGTGACGGACTGGAGCATCTGGATCGCCTCGCTGGTATCGCTGGTGTGGTTGTTTGTCGTAATGCGTTGGGGGTAGCCGAGTAACTGTTTCATGCCGGGACTGTCCGGGAGGCGGCAACGTGCCCCGGGTAATAATCATCTGGAGGTGTCTATGTTCTACAAAAACAACAAGCTGAGACATAGCGTGGCGCTGGCTTCGATGCTGGCATGCAGTGGATTGAGCGTGACGGCGTGGGCGGATGCCTATCAAGACGCCGCGAAAAAATGGATCGGCTCCGAATTCAAGCCTTCGACCCTGACCCCCGAGCAGCAATTGGCGGAGCTGGAATGGTTCATCAAAGCGGCTGAACCGTTTCGGGGAATGGAAATCAAGGTGGTCTCGGAAACCCTGACCACTCACGAATATGAGTCCAAGACCCTGGCCAAGGCGTTTACCGAAATCACCGGGATCAAGCTCACCCATGACCTGGTGCAGGAAGGGGATGTGATCGAGAAGATCCAGACCCAGATGCAGTCCGACAAGAACATCTATGACGGCTGGGTCAACGATTCGGATCTGATCGGCACCCACTTCCGCTACGGCAAGGCGCAATCGCTGACCGAGCTGATGGCCAGCGATGCCGGTAAAAAGGTGACTTCTCCGACCCTGGACCTGAAAGACTTTATCGGCCTGTCTTTCACGACTGCGCCGGACGGCAAGGTCTATCAACTGCCTGACCAGCAGTTCGCAAACCTTTACTGGTTCCGCGCCGACTGGTTCGAGCGTGCTGACCTGAAAGAGAAGTTCAAGGCCAAGTACGGCTATGAACTGGGTGTACCGGTCAACTGGTCCGCCTACGAAGACATTGCCAAGTTCTTCAGCGAAGACGTCAAGGAAATCGACGGCAAACGCATTTATGGTCATATGGACTACGGCAAGAAAGACCCGTCCCTGGGCTGGCGCTTCACCGATGCCTGGTTCTCCATGGCCGGTGGTGGCGACAAGGGCCTGCCGAACGGTCTGCCAGTGGATGAGTGGGGGATTCGTGTAGAAAACTGCCGTCCGGTGGGTTCCAGCATCACGCGTGGTGGCGACACCAACGGCCCGGCTGCGGTATTCGCGACTCAGAAATACATCGACTGGCTCAAGGCCTATGCTCCGCCGGAAGCGGCAGGCATGACTTTCTCCGAGTCCGGCCCGGTTCCCTCTCAGGGCAACGTTGCGCAGCAGATCTTCTGGTACACCGCCTTTACTGCGGACATGACCAAGCCCGGTCTGCCGGTGATGAATGCCGATGGCACGCCCAAGTGGCGCATGGCTCCGTCGCCCAAGGGGCCGTACTGGAAAGACGGCATGAAACTGGGCTATCAGGATGTGGGATCATGGACCTTCCTGTACTCGACGCCCGAGAAGCAGCGGCTGGCAGCCTGGCTGTACGCGCAGTTCGTGACTTCGAAAACCGTTTCCCTGAAGAAAACCATCGTGGGCCTGACGCCGATTCGTGAGTCGGACATCAACTCCAGGGAAATGACCGAGCTGGCACCCAAACTGGGTGGTCTGGTGGAGTTCTATCGCAGCCCGGCCCGTGTGCAATGGTCGCCAACCGGCACCAACGTCCCGGATTACCCGAAACTGGCGCAACTGTGGTGGAGTCACGTAGCCGAAGCGGTGACCGGCGAGAAAACCGCACAGCAGGCTCTGGACGGGCTGGCCAAGGATCAGGACTCGATCCTGATGCGTCTTGAGCGCTCCAAGGCTCAGGAGAAGAGCGGTTGTGCGCCGAAGCTGAACCCCGAAACCACGGCGGAAGAGTGGTACAAGAAGGGCGAGGCGACTCCGGATGGCTGGGCTGCGCCGCAGCGCAAGCTGGCCAACGAGAAGCCGAAAGGCGAGACAGTGGCGTACTCCGAACTGCTCAAGAGCTGGGAGGCGGCACGCAAGTAATAGGTGACAGAAATGAAAAACGGCACCTCATGAGGTGCCGTTTTTCATTGGGGGGAACACTCAGCCGTGCAGGGTTTCTGCGGCGTACAGGGTGTTTTCCAGCAGGCAGGCACGAGTCATCGGGCCAACGCCACCCGGTACCGGAGTGATCCAGCCGGCGCGGGGCAGGGCGGTTTCGTACACCACGTCACCGACCAGCTTGCCGTCTTCCTGGCGGTTGATGCCCACGTCGATGACGATGGCGCCGGGCTTGATCCACTCGCCCTTGACCAGGCCGGGTTTGCCGGCAGCGACCACTACCAGATCGGCGCGGCCGACATGGCCTGCCAGGTCCTTGGTGAAGCGGTGGGTCACGGTGACGGTGCAGCCGCCGAGCAGCAGTTCCATCGCCATCGGGCGGCCGACGATATTGGAAGCGCCGACAACCACTGCGTCCAGCCCGTACAGATCGACACCGGTGCTTTCCAGCAGGGTCATGATCCCTTTCGGGGTGCACGGACGCAGCAGCGGAATACGCTGGGCCAGACGGCCGACGTTATAAGGATGGAAACCGTCGACGTCCTTGTCCGGGCGAATTCTCTCCAGCAGCAGGGAGGCGTCCAGATGTGCAGGCAATGGCAGTTGCAGCAGGATGCCATCGACATCGGCGTCTTCATTGAGACGGTCGATCAGCTCGGTCAGCGCAACCTGTGTGGTCTCGGCGGGCAAGTCATAGGCTCGGGAAATGAAGCCGACTTCCTCGCAGTCCTTGCGCTTGTGAGAGACATAAACCTGGGAGGCGGGGTCGCTGCCCACCAGAATCACCGCGAGGCCTGGCGTGCGCAGGCCTTGCTCGCGACGTTCGGCGACACGTTTGGCGATCTGCTGGCGCAGGCTGGCGGCGATCGCTTTGCCGTCGATAAGTTGTGCAGTCATGACGCGTGATTAACCATCGAGAGGGAAAAAATGAGCGCGCATTCTCGCATGACATGGCGCAAGGGCAAAGGCGCTTGGTCTGTATATTCAGCTAACTCCTTTATCTGACTGAATTTTTTTCAAAAAAGAGTTGACGACCCCGGGGGGCGTCTATAAGATTCGTCGCACTTGCCGGGCAGCACCCAGCACCGCTTAACAAGCAGGCGCCGGTTGATGTAAGTCAGGTGGGGTTGAAATTCAACTCGACGTGATTGAAAGCCTTCTGATTTGTAATCGATTCAAGAATGCAAATTATATAAGTGCCCGTAGCTCAGCTGGATAGAGCATCCGCCTTCTAAGCGGATGGTCGCAGGTTCGAGTCCTGCCGGGTGCGCCATTTAATGGCGGCTTTGGCACGGTAGGTAAGTTGTAAGAGTTGCATGCAATATGGTGGGCGTAGCTCAGTTGGTAGAGCACAGGATTGTGACTCCTGTTGTCGTGGGTTCGATCCCCATCGTCCACCCCATATTCGGAGAGGCGCCAGATTTATTACATATAAACTGGCGCCTTTGCTTTAAAAGCTTGTAATGCGGATGTGGTGGAATTGGTAGACACACTGGATTTAGGTTCCAGCGCCGCAAGGTGTGAGAGTTCGAGTCTCTCCGTCCGCACCAAGATATAAATAGTGGGGTTCGTGGAACGTTCACTATGAAAGAAGCCGCCTAGTGCGGCTTTTTTTGTTTCAGCGTGTTGGTTTTATCGTCTCGCTGGTCGGTTGGCAGGTTGCCGCCGGTCGAGCGGGGCGCGCTACGTGGATGGAATCGGTAGCGGTCCGGTGCACGTGCTTCCTTTATATAGCCCGTGCCAGACGCGTTGCCGGTGCTCTGAAGACCTTGTTGTCTTTGCTCGCCAGCAGTCCGATTCCATCCTCTTAAATCTGCCCTTTTTCAGTAGGGTGACTTCTTGAGTTTGACCCACTAGAATGCATGCCCTTGATTCTGGGGTCGGAAATGGCCGGCTAACGTCTGTGCAACGAGGAATATCCATGCAAGTTTCTGTTGAAAATACTTCCGCTCTTGAGCGCCGCATGACCATTGGCGTGCCTGCCGAACGCATCGAGACTGAAGTCAACAAGCGTCTGCAGCAGACCGCACGTAAAGCCAAGATCCCGGGCTTCCGCCCTGGCAAAGTGCCTATGAGCGTGATCCGTCAGCGTTATGAGGATGGCGCACGTCAGGAAGCGCTGGGCGATCTGATTCAGGCTACCTTCTACGAAGCCGTAGTCGAGCAGAAGCTGAACCCGGCTGGTGCACCTGCTGTAGAGCCAAAGTCCTTCGAGAAAGGCAAGGACCTGGAATACATCGCTACTTTCGAAGTGTTCCCTGAGTTCACCGTCGCAGGTTTCGAGTCCATCTCCGTCGAGCGTCTGTCCGCTGACGTGGCTGACAGCGACCTGGACAACATGCTGGAAATCCTGCGCAAGCAGAACGTTCGTTTTGAACTGACCGAGCGTGCTGCGCAGAACGAAGACCAGCTGAACATCGATTTCGTTGGCAAGGTCGACGGCGAAGCCTTCGCTGGCGGTTCTGCCACTGGCACCCAGCTGGTTCTGGGTTCCGGCCGCATGATCCCTGGTTTCGAAGATGGTCTGGTGGGTGCCAAGGCCGGTGAAGAGCGCGTTCTGAACGTCACCTTCCCCGAGGACTACCAGAACCTGGAACTGGCTGGCAAAGCTGCCGAGTTCACCGTGACCGTCAACAGCGTTTCCGAGCCAAAACTGCCTGAGCTGAACGAAGAGTTCTTCAAGCAGTTCGGCATCAAGGAAACCGGTATCGACGGTTTCCGCGCCGAAGTTCGCAAGAACATGGAGCGTGAACTGCGTCAGGCCATCAAGTCCAAGGTCAAGAACCAGGTCATGGACGGTCTGCTGGCTGCCAACCCGATCGAAGTTCCAAAAGCCCTGCTGGAAAACGAAGTCAACCGTCTGCGCGTCCAGGCTGTTCAACAGTTCGGCGGCAACATCAAGCCTGACCAGTTGCCGGCAGAGCTGTTCGAAGAGCAAGCCAAGCGTCGCGTCGAGCTGGGCCTGATCGTTGCTGAAGTGGTCAAGCAGTTCGAACTCAAGCCAGACGACGCTCGCGTTCGTGATCTGATCCAGGAAATGGCTTCTGCCTACCAGGAGCCAGAGCAGGTTGTCGCCTGGTACTACAAGAACGAGCAGCAAATGAACGAAGTACGTTCTGTTGTGCTTGAAGAGCAAGTTGTAGATACTGTTTTGCAGAAAGCTAGCGTGACCGACAAATCGGTCTCCTACGAAGAAGCGGTCAAGCCGGTAGAAGCTCCAAAAGCCGACTGATTTCTCCTTTCGTTCGAAAACACCCACAAGCCAGCCTTCGCGCTGGCTTGTGCGTATTCAAGACTCGACTATTTGGGAGTGAATGCAGGACATGTCCCGCAATTCTTATATTCAGCAGAACTCTGACATCCAGGCCGCTGGCGGCCTGGTCCCGATGGTTATCGAGCAGTCCGCCCGTGGCGAACGCGCCTATGACATCTACTCGCGCCTTCTCAAGGAGCGTGTAATCTTTATGGTTGGTCCGGTAGAGGACTACATGGCCAACCTTATTGCGGCGCAACTGCTGTTCCTTGAAGCGGAAAACCCGGACAAGGATATCCATCTCTACATCAACTCGCCGGGCGGTTCGGTGACTGCGGGCATGTCGATCTACGACACCATGCAGTTCATCAAGCCGGACGTATCGACCATCTGTATCGGTCAGGCCTGCAGCATGGGTGCTTTCCTGCTGGCTGGCGGTGCCGAGGGCAAGCGTCATTGCCTGCCCAACTCGCGGATGATGATTCACCAGCCGTTGGGCGGTTTCCAGGGGCAGGCGTCGGATATCGACATCCATGCCAAGGAAATCCTGCACATTCGTCATCGCCTGAACTCGCTGCTGGCCCACCACACCGGCCAAAGCCTTGAAACCATTGAGCGCGACACCGAGCGCGACAACTTCATGAGCGCTGATCGCGCGGCGGAATACGGCCTGATCGACTCAGTGATCAACAAACGTCAAATGCCTGCCTAAGTGACTCAAAATGTGGGTGGTTGGGCCAACCGACCACCTGCGGACTTGAAAAAGCCCGCAATAGCCTTCATCTTGTGTTGCAAGCCTACCGGATTGGATCGATCGAATGACTGACACCCGCAACGGCGAGGACAACGGCAAACTGCTCTATTGCTCCTTCTGTGGCAAAAGCCAGCATGAAGTGCGCAAATTGATTGCCGGCCCCTCGGTCTTTATCTGCGACGAGTGCGTCGACCTGTGCAATGACATCATCCGCGAGGAGGTGCAGGAAGCACAGGCAGAAAGCAGCGCGCATAAATTGCCTTCGCCTAAAGAAATCAGCGGCATCCTTGATCAGTATGTAATTGGTCAGGAGCGTGCCAAAAAGGTTCTCGCAGTAGCGGTGTACAACCACTACAAGCGCCTGAACCAGCGCGACAAGAAAAACGATGATGTTGAACTCGGCAAAAGCAACATCCTGCTGATCGGCCCTACAGGCTCCGGCAAGACCCTGCTCGCCGAAACACTGGCGCGCCTGCTCAATGTGCCGTTCACCATCGCCGATGCCACGACCCTGACCGAAGCCGGTTATGTTGGTGAGGACGTGGAAAACATCATTCAGAAGCTGTTGCAGAAATGCGATTACGATGTGGAAAAGGCCCAGATGGGTATTGTCTATATCGACGAAATCGACAAGATTTCCCGCAAATCCGACAACCCTTCGATTACCCGGGACGTTTCCGGTGAAGGCGTGCAGCAGGCCCTGCTGAAGCTGATCGAGGGCACTGTGGCTTCCGTTCCTCCTCAGGGCGGACGCAAGCACCCACAGCAGGAATTCCTGCAGGTGGACACCCGCAACATCCTGTTTATCTGCGGTGGTGCTTTCTCGGGTCTGGAAAAAGTCATCCAGAACCGTTCGACCCGTGGCGGCATCGGCTTCAACGCCGAAGTACGCAGCAAGGAAGAAGGCAAGAAGGTTGGCGAGTCCCTGCGTGAAGTCGAGCCTGACGATCTGGTCAAGTTCGGTCTGATCCCCGAGTTCGTAGGCCGTCTGCCAGTGCTGGCGACACTGGACGAGCTGGATGAGGCTGCGCTGATGCAGATCCTCACCGAGCCGAAAAACGCCCTTACCAAGCAGTATGCCAAGCTGTTCGAGATGGAAGGTGTGGACCTCGAGTTCCGTACCGATGCGCTGAAATCGGTTGCTCGTCGTGCGCTGGAGCGCAAGACCGGTGCCCGTGGCCTGCGCTCCATCCTGGAAGGCGTATTGCTCGACACCATGTATGAAATCCCGTCGCAGACCGACGTGAGCAAGGTGGTGATCGACGAGAGCGTTATCGATGGTTCGTCCAAGCCGCTGCTGATCTACGAAAACAGCGAGCCGCCTGCCAAGGTTGCTCCTGACGCGTAAAGCGCAGCAAGAGACGTACAGAAGGGGGCCTGCGGGCCTCCTTTTGCATTTCAGGATCGGTGCTTTCTGCATCTTCAGGGAACGATTTCCCTCGGCAAGCCACTAGTATCCTGTCCAGAAAGTCATATGGCTCTTTTGACAGCCTCTGTAACCGCCTGATTGTGCTGTCATTGTTCGTGTTTATCGAATGTGGCGTCCCGTCCGGTTGTCGTGCTCATGCGTCAAAAAGAGAGCGTATTCTGAAAACAGGTTACTAAAGCTTGTTTTTTTTGGACGCTACCCCCATCTTGACTTCAAGCTACTTCCACCTGTCCACGGCCAATTGGCCGCCGTAGAGGCGAAATCATGAAGACCACAATCGAATTGCCTCTCTTGCCATTGCGTGATGTTGTGGTTTATCCGCACATGGTTATCCCGCTGTTCGTGGGGCGCGAGAAGTCTATCGAAGCTCTAGAAGCAGCGATGACCGGAGACAAGCAGATCCTTTTGCTGGCGCAAAGAAACCCGGCTGATGACGATCCTGACGAGAAGGCCCTTTATAGCGTAGGCACCATTGCAACCGTGTTGCAGTTGCTCAAATTGCCTGACGGTACCGTCAAGGTACTGGTCGAAGGCGAGCAACGTGGTTCTGTAGAGCGTTTCATCGAAGTCGAAGGTCACTGCCGCGCAGAAGTCGCGCTGATCGATGAGACCGAAGCGCCGGATCGTGAATCCGAAGTTTTCGTACGCAGCCTGCTGTCGCAGTTCGAACAGTATGTGCAGCTCGGCAAGAAAGTCCCTGCCGAAGTCCTGTCATCGCTCAACAGCATCGATGAGCCCGGTCGCCTGGTAGACACCATGGCGGCGCATATGGCGCTGAAAATCGAGCAGAAGCAGGAAATCCTCGAAATCATCGACCTGCCGGCCCGTGTCGAGCATGTACTGGCCTTGCTGGATGCCGAAATCGACCTGTTGCAGGTTGAAAAGCGCATTCGTGGTCGCGTCAAGAAGCAGATGGAGCGCAGCCAGCGCGAGTACTACCTGAATGAGCAGATGAAGGCCATTCAGAAAGAACTGGGCGATGGCGATGAAGGCCACAACGAAATCGAAGAGCTGAAAAAGCGCATCGAAGCCGCTGGCTTGCCGAAAGATGCTCTGGCCAAGGCGACTGCCGAGCTGAACAAGCTCAAGCAAATGTCCCCGATGTCGGCTGAAGCCACTGTGGTGCGCTCCTACATCGACTGGCTGGTTCAGGTGCCGTGGAAGGCGCAGAGCAAGGTTCGCCTCGATCTGGGGCGCGCTGAAGCCATTCTCGACTCCGACCACTACGGTCTGGAAGAGGTCAAGGAACGCATCCTTGAATACCTCGCCGTGCAGAAGCGCGTGAAGAAAATTCGCGGGCCTGTGCTGTGCCTCGTCGGGCCGCCGGGTGTGGGTAAAACCTCCCTGGCCGAGTCCATCGCCAGCGCGACCAACCGCAAGTTCGTGCGCATGGCCCTGGGTGGCGTGCGTGACGAGGCCGAGATTCGTGGTCATCGCCGCACTTACATCGGGTCGATGCCAGGTCGCCTGATCCAGAAAATGACCAAGGTTGGCGTGCGCAACCCGCTGTTCCTGCTCGATGAAATCGACAAGATGGGCAGTGACATGCGCGGCGACCCGGCGTCGGCACTGCTTGAGGTGCTGGACCCCGAGCAGAACCACAACTTCAACGACCACTACCTGGAAGTTGATTACGACCTCTCGGATGTGATGTTCCTGTGCACCTCGAACTCGATGAATATCCCGCCAGCGCTGCTGGACCGGATGGAAGTCATCCGTCTGCCGGGCTACACCGAGGACGAGAAGGTCAACATTGCCGTCAAGTACCTCTCGCCAAAACAGATTCAGGCCAACGGGCTGAAAAAAGGCGAAATCGAGTTCGACGACGATGCGATCCGCGACATCATCCGCTACTACACCCGTGAAGCGGGCGTGCGCGGGCTTGAGCGCCAGATTGCCAAGGTCTGCCGCAAGGCGGTCAAAGAGCATGCGCTGGAAAAACGTTTTGCAATTCGTGTCACGGCCGAGATGCTCGAACACTTCCTGGGCGTGCGCAAATTCCGCTACGGTCTGGCCGAGCAGCAGGATCAGATCGGTCAGGTCACCGGTCTTGCCTGGACTCAGGTCGGTGGCGAGTTGCTGACCATCGAGGCGGCCGTCGTGCCGGGCAAGGGGCAACTGATCAAGACCGGTTCGCTGGGCGATGTCATGGTCGAATCGATCACCGCGGCGCAGACCGTCGTGCGCAGCCGGGCCAGGAGCCTGGGCATTGCGCTGGACTTCCATGAGAAGCACGACACTCACATTCACATGCCGGAAGGGGCGACTCCGAAGGATGGCCCTAGCGCTGGCATAGGCATGTGCACGGCCCTGGTGTCGGCCCTGACGCAGATTCCGGTACGTGCCGATGTGGCCATGACCGGTGAAATTACCCTTCGCGGGCAGGTGCTGGCGATTGGTGGTCTTAAGGAAAAACTTCTGGCGGCGCATCGCGGTGGAATCAAAACCGTGATCATCCCGGAAGAGAATGTGCGCGATTTGAAGGAAATTCCTGACAATATCAAGCAGGATTTGCAGATCAAGCCCGTTAAATGGATTGACGAAGTCCTGCAAATTGCGCTGCAATACGCGCCGGAGCCCTTGCCGGATGTGGCTCCCGATATTGTTGCAAAGGATGAAAAACGCGAGTCTGACTCTAAGGAAAGAATTAGCACGCATTAAGTCTGTGTGGGCTTCCTTGACAGCTTTTTAAGGCCCTTGTTATAAAGCGGCTCTTTAAAGCAAGTACCTGCAAGCCCACCAGTGCTCGTTTTGCTTACCACCAAAAACTTAGAAACATACTCAATATAGAGATAAGGGGACTTAGAGTGAACAAGTCGGAACTGATTGATGCTATCGCTGCATCTGCTGATATCCCGAAAGCTGCTGCTGGCCGTGCGCTGGATGCAGTGATCGAATCCGTCACTGGCGCTCTGAAGGCTGGCGACTCTGTTGTTCTGGTTGGCTTTGGTACTTTCTCCGTTACAGATCGTCCTGCTCGTATCGGTCGCAACCCACAGACTGGTAAGACGCTGGAAATCGCTGCTGCTAAAAAACCAGGTTTCAAAGCCGGTAAAGCCCTGAAAGAAGCGGTCAACTAAGCCTCTTCAAGCCTTTGCCCGCCGGTTCGGAGTCAATCCGGGCCGGTAGCGGAGCGGTGGTGCAGCCGGTTGCAACGCCGGGTTCGAGCCCTTCCGCTTCGTCAGTTACGAGAAGGCGCATCCTCGGATGCGCCTTTCTTCTATCCGCTTTCTACCCACGCTCTGCGGTTGGTTAGCCGGTTCAACCGTTTTGGGGGACGCAATGCTGCAGAATATCAGGGACAATTCACAAGGCTGGATTGCCAAGACAATTATCGGGATCATCATCGCGTTGATGGCCCTGACGGGCATCGAGGCCATGTTCACCGCCAGTGGCAACAGGCAGAACGCTGCCGAGGTCAACGGTGAAGAGGTGTCTCAGAACGAACTGAGCCAGGCCGTCGACATGCAACGTCGCCAACTGGCTCAGCAGCTGACTCAACAGCTGGGCAAGGATTTCGATCCTGCGATGCTGGACGAGAAGCTGCTGCGTGAATCGGCGCTCAAGGGCCTGATCGATCGCAAGCTGCTGCTGCAAGGCGCAGCCGATGCCAAGTTCGCCTTTTCCGAGGCCGCGCTGGATCAGCAACTGCTGATGACGCCTGAATTCCAGGTGGACGGCAAGTTCAACGCCGACCGTTTTGATCAGGTCATCCGCCAGCTGGGCTACAGCCGGATGCAGTTCCGCCAGTTGCTGGGCCAGGAAATGCTCATCGGTCAGGTTCGCGCCGGTATCGCTGGCAGTGCCTTCGTGACCGATAAAGAGGTCGAGGCTTTTGCCCGTCTGGAAAAACAGACCCGCGATTTTGCCAGTCTGACCCTGCCGGTCGATCTGGCGGCCGCGAAAGTGACCGATGACGAAGTCAAGGCTCACTACGACCAGCACGCCAAGGAGTTCATGAGCCCTGAGCAGGTTGTGCTCGATTACATCGAGTTGAAGAAGTCGTCCTTCTTCGACAAGGTGCAGGTCAAGGACGAAGACCTTCAGGCTGCGTACCAGAAGGAAATCGCCAATCTGGCCGAGCAGCGCCGTGCTGCGCACATCCTGATCGAAGTCAACGACAAGCTCAATGACACCCAGGCCAAGGCCAGACTGGAAGAAATCCAGCAGCGTCTGGCCAAGGGCGAGAGTTTTGCCGCGCTGGCCAAGGAGTTCTCGCAGGACCCGGGTTCGGCGAGCAAGGGTGGCGATCTGGGCTATGCCGGCAAGGGTGTCTACGATCCGGCCTTTGAAGAGGCGCTGTATGCCTTGAACAAGGATCAGGTTTCGCAACCGGTGCGTACAGACTTCGGCTGGCACCTCATCAAGCTGCTGGGCGTTGAAGCACCTTCGGTGCCGAGCTTTGCCAGCCTGAAAGAGAAGCTGACCCATGATCTGAAGGCTCAGCAGGTCGAGCAGAAGTTTGTCGAAGTGACCAAACAACTGGAAGACTCGGCTTTCGAATCCTCCGATCTGACTCAGCCGGCTCAGGACCTGGGCCTCAAGGTTCAGACGACCGCGCCGTTCGGTCGTGAAGGCGGCGAAGGCCTGACAGCCAATCGTGCCGTGATCCAGGCCGCATTCAGCCCGGAAGTCCTCGAAGAAGGTTCCAACAGCAACACGCTGGAGCTGGACCCGGAGACTGTCGTGGTAGTGCGCTCCAGGGAGCACCTGCAACCCAAGCAGTTGCCGCTTGAAAGCGTCGCGGGCTCCATTCGTGCCCAGTTGCTCAAGGAGCACGCCAGTGCGGCAGCCAAGGCCAAGGGCGAAGCCCTCCTGGCGGGTCTGCGCGATGGCAAGATTCCTTTGGCTGCCAAGCAGGACGGTCATGCCTGGACAGTACTGGAAGCGGCCAGCCGCAGCCAGGACAGCGTCGATCCACAAGTGCTGCAAACGGTGTTCCGCATGCCCAAGCCGACTGGCAAGGACAAGCCGGAGTTTGCCAGCCTGACCGCAGCAGACGGCAGTTTCGTGATTGTGCGCCTCAATGGCGTGAATCAGGCAGCAGCGCCAAGCGATGCGGAAAAAACGCAATACCGTCGTTTCCTGGCTTCGCGTGCCGGTCAGCAGGATTTCGCTGCCTACCGCTCCGAGCTGGAAAGCAAGGCGAAGATCGAGCGCTTCTAAGCGCTGTCCGAGTCACCAGAACGCCCGGCCCATAGACCGGGCGTTCTGCTTTCTGTGGTTCGCGATTTTCTGTTCGGAAGGTCTATGCAACTTGCAGAAGCTAGAGCTTGAAGCGCACGCGTATGCTGCTGAACTCGGTTGAAGGATCGACGCTGATCGCCTGGTTACCGTAACCCGAATAGCTCTTGACCAGCCGCATTCCCAAGCCGGTCCCGCTGGGTTTCGGGTAGGACTCCGGGAAACCGTCCCCTTCATCGGTCACTACAATCGCAGCGTCCTGTTCGTCGCTCGTCACCTTGACAGTGATCTTGCCCCGACCGTATTTCAGCGCATTGGTGACCAGTTCCGAAACCACCAGTCCCAATGGGGCCATCCTTTCCGAGGGCAGCAGGAAAGCGTCTGCCTCCAGTTCGATTTCACGCCCCTCGAAGACGTTACCGATATCAGCAAGCAATGCGCTCAGATACTGAGGAGCGCTCACGTTATCGGACTCGGCCTCCTGGTAGAGTCGTTCGTGCACGCTTGCAATGGTCAGGACCCGATTGGCCGCCGTTTGCAGTTGAATCCTGACCGCGTCCTCGACAGCGAGATTGGCTTGCAGCAGCAAGAGGGTATTGACCAGTTGCAGGCTGTTTTTGACCCGGTGATGGATCTCCTCCAGGTGCAGGTCGCTTTCAGTGAGCTTTGTATTTTGCGCATCAACCAGGGCGGCGAGCCTGACTTCCTGATCGTGGCGTTCCGTGATATCCCGAGAGACAGCAATGATCTTGTCGATCTGGCCTTGCCTGTCGAAAATGGGCGCTGCAGTCACATCCCACCACCTTGGCTCACCCTTGGCGGTTGGGCAGAACGACTCGAATCGAACCGACTCACCCGCCACGACCCTGCCAATGGCATCTTCGATCAGGTGTCTGGAGCTTTCAGGCCATAGCTCTGCCCAGAGCTGACCCGTGATCATGTCCAGGCTGTCGAGCTGCATCCGGCATAACCCTGCCTCGTTGAAAAACTCGACATGGCCCTCGCGGGAGAGAATCTTCACGCAGTCGGGACTGGCATTGAGAACGCTTTCCGAATAGGCCTGAGTACTCCCAGCCTCCAGCTTGACTGTGAGCCGCTCAACCGCCATGGAGATGATGTTGGCCAGTCCTTCCAGAAATACGATATCGCTCTCGATGAAGTCGTCGCCGTCACGGCTGTCGACCTCAAGTATTCCGTAAGTCGCCGCCGTTCCTCGCACCGGTACGTTGATTGCTCGTTCGATCCCGTAATCCCTGAGCAGGGCAGGGGTGCGAAATCTCATTTCCTGGCCCAGATGATTCGATATCACTGGCCGGTTGGTTGTAAAGGCGTAGCCCGCCGGACTTGCCTCATCTGCCCCGACCGTGGCCGTTCCGATATCGGAGGACTTCCAGCCTACGCCATGAGAAAGGAGAAACAGCGGTTCGTCAGGAACCGGCAGGAGCACCTTTGCGAACTGAGTGTTCATGCCCGTGGCGGCGGTCATGCAGGCCTGGGTCAGGAGCTCATCGAGATCGGTCAGTTTCAGCGACTTGACGCCAAACCCGACGACCAGCTCATGCTGTCTGCGTAATCGGGTATGTGAAATCTGCAGAGCAGCACGAACAATTTCGTCGGGGGACAAGTCGGGCATTATGAAGCATCCAGCGTGAGCGATTGATGAGGTTGATGACACAGCAGTGAAAAGTCGCTCTCGCTCAGAGCCGCACATGGCTTGATCGGAGAAATCGCGTCGCAATTTACACGCATAACTGTACAAGTAGTAGCCGCCCCTCTGTATCACCGACCAAATGCGGCTTGGGTCTGTGTTCAAGGTCATTACCCCCAGACAAGCGCATTCTTTTTCGCATTGATGGAACCGTTTCTGCGCGCCTGCCACTCAGTCGAGCATGTAGATCCTTGTTTTGTGCCCGAGGGAGAGAAAACGCATGAGCGATCCCATTTCAAGTACCGGTCGTGGCCCCAGTGGTTTTGGGAGCTTTCCGGTTCCGGAAAACCTGACCGAAGTCCCCTTTACCTTGACCTCGGGCGAATTTCACACATCTGCCGGTGGCCCTGGCAGTGTCGAATACGGTCAGGCCGGCACGACAAGAACTGCATCGCCATCCCCTCAGGCTGCCGAAGATTCGATTCTCCAGCGCTTGCTGCGCGCCTTGAGCAGTCAGCTGTCGGGTAAGGCCCAGCCGCCTGTACGGGAAAATCATCAGTACCTCGATGACTCGAAATACAGCTCGCCGGAAGAACTGTCCAAATGGGACGGTCTGCTGGGCGATATACCTGCCTCCAGGCGTGAGCAGGCGGCCAAGGAGCTGAATCGCCCGATTGCTGCCGCCCGAATGATTGCCGCCAATGACCCGGATGCAGACAAGGCATGGGCCTTTCTGGATGAGAACCCGACCCTGAAAACCGCCATGGACACCGCGCAGGGCGGCAAGGCGGACGGCAAGATCACCCGCAAGGATGCCAAGACTTTCGCCAAGAACATGGAGAAGCAGGTCGACAAGGGGACTGACAGCCTGAATGACTTTCGCAAGGACAACCCGGATGCCGATGCACAATCGGTACAACTGGTTCGTTCCGCTGCCGTGCTGCTGGCTCATGAGCCCATAACCGAAGCCGGTGATCCGTCCAATGCCCAGGGTGTGGAAGGGCAGACCAAGGTCAATGGGCGAACCACCATTGCCGGGCTGGAGTCGGTGAGCAACAAGAATCCGGGTCTTTCCAGTGTGCTGCAGGATTCTGCCGCGACCTGGGCGCAACCGGGCATGTTCGAGATGATGGACCAGGGCAACATGCGCGGCAAAAAGCTGGCCATGCGTGCTCCTGATGGCGTGATGGTCAAAAAGGACATCAGTACCTGGATCAAGCACAAGGCGCCTGCCAATGAGGACGACTTTTCACGAGTTCTTTCGGATGCCGCGACAATCGGTGCGGTTTCCAAGGTGGATATCAGCCAGTTGAATGGTGATGTCTTTACCAACCCGCAGGCCTACAGCGGCGAGCAGAAAGCGGCCGTGCTGGTCGAGTTGCAGCAGATTTCCGAGCAGGTGGTCGCCGGGCGTTCGATTCGCAACACCTCGGCTACCGAGACGGCGCTGAGCGAAAAGATCACCCAGTTGCAGAACGATCCGTCCGTGCAGGCCTTTCTGGGCAGGAACACTGACCGGCAGGCAGAGCTGATCATCAACAGCGACCCGGCTCTGGCGCAGGCCGTGAATGAAACCACCCGCAAGGCAGCACCGGGTACCACTGGAATAAATGGCACATTGATCCCGGGCGGTAGCGGAAAGGATACCAACCAGGCGAAGGACGACGCGAAACTGGCGGCCAACACGGCTCAGCGAGTGTTGGGTTTTGGCGACAATGTGGATATCGGCAGGACTGCTGGCAAGGTCGGAATAGGGCTGGGCGGGCGTATCGCCGGTGCGGTTGCCGGGCGCGTGGTGGGTGCGGTGGCCGGTCAGGCGGCGGGCGCTGCTGCGGCTTCGGCGGTCGGTGCGGCGGCGGGGCCGGTGGGCTGGGTGGTCAGTGGCGCGATGAGTATCGGCCTGGGCATCTCGGAAATCGTCAACGCGGTGAAGGAGCGCAAGGAGCGCAAGGCATTCAGCCGTACGGTCAACCCGGTACTGGAGCAGTTCGGCATTCCCAAGCCGAAATGATCACAAGAGCAACAGCAAAAAATCCGGATCCCTGGCGGGCGTCCGGATTTTTTGTTTTCAGGACTGACGCCATGGCGCCCGTCCTGCTCGAAGCAATTACTCTTCGATATCGCCCATCGCGGTGGTGTTGAAACCGCCGTCGACGTACATGATTTCACCGCTGATGCCGGACGCCAGGTCCGAGCACAGGAAGGCGCCGGCGTTGCCGACTTCTTCGATGGTGACGTTGCGACGCAGAGGAGTCTGCGCTTCGTTGGCTGCCAGCATCTTGCGGAAGTTCTTGATGCCGGAGGCTGCCAGGGTGCGGATCGGGCCAGCCGATACGGCGTTGACGCGAGTACCTTCCGGGCCGAGGCTGCCTGCCAGGTAACGAACACCGGCTTCCAGGCTGGCCTTGGCCATGCCCATCACGTTGTAGTTGGGCATGGTGCGCTCTGCGCCCAGGTACGACAGGGTCAGCAGGCTGCCATTGCGGCCTTTCATCATTTCGCGACCGGCCTTGGCCAGGGCGACGAAGCTGTAGGCGCTGATGTCGTGAGCGATGCGGAAGCCGTCACGGGTGGTGGCTTCGGTGAAGTCGCCATCGAGCTGGTCGCCCGGAGCGAAACCTACGGAGTGAACGATGACGTCCAGGCCGTCCCACTTCTTGCTCAGCTCTTCGAAGACCTTGTTGATCTCTTCGTCGCTGGCTACGTCGCAAGGGAAGCACAGCTCAGGGCTCGAGCCCCAGCCTGCTGCGAACTCTTCGACACGGCCCTTGAGTTTGTCGTTCTGGTAGGTGAACGCAAGCTCGGCACCTTCACGATGCATGGCGGCAGCGATGCCGGATGCGATGGACAGTTTGCTGGCGACACCGACGATCAGGACGCGCTTACCGGCGAGAAAACCCATGTGTTGTTCCTCTTCAGGTTAATCGACAGCTACCGGCGCCATGAAGGCGGCTTCCAGTAGCTGCTGTGTATAAGGATGTTGCGGTGCGGCGAAGATCTCCTGCGCCACACCCTGTTCGACCACTTTGCCTTGCTTGACCACCATCAACTGGTGGCTAAGCGCTTTGACGACAGCCAGGTCATGGCTGATGAACAGATACGTCAGGTTGTACTTGGTTTGCAGCGAGCGTAGCAGCTCGACTACCTGGCGCTGCACTGTCCGGTCGAGGGCCGAGGTCGGCTCGTCCAGCAGAATCAGCGCCGGTTTTAACACCAATGCACGGGCTATGGCGATTCGCTGCCGTTGCCCACCCGAGAACTCGTGGGGGTAGCGGTGCCGGGTTTCCGGGTCCAGACCTACTTCCCTGAGAGCCTCGATAATAGCCGCTTCCTGCTCGGCTTCGGTTCCCATGCCATGAATGCGCAGGCCTTCGCCCACGATATCGCTCACAGACATGCGCGGGCTCAGACTGCCGAACGGGTCCTGGAACACCACCTGGATCTGTCTGCGCAGCGGACGAATCTGCTGCTGCGACAGGCCATCGAGCGGTTTGCCCTGGAACCGTATGGCACCTTCGCTGCCGATGAGCCTGAGTATTGCCAGGCCCAGCGTCGATTTGCCCGATCCACTTTCACCGACAATCCCCAGAGTCTGCCCTTGAGGCAGGCTGAAGCGAATGCCATCCACCGCCTTGACGTGATCGACGGTTCGCTTGAGCAGGCCTTTCCTGATCGGGAACCAGACTTTCAGGTCCTCGACTTCAAGCAGTGGAGCGCCAGCGGGGTTGGTCGAAGGACCGCCGCTGGGCTCTGCACTGAGCAACACCTGGGTGTACGGATGCTGTGGTGAACGGAACAGCTCTTCGCACAATGCTTGTTCGACGATGCAACCGCGCTGCATGACACATACGCGATTGGCTATTTGCCTCACAACGTTCAAATCATGGCTGATCAGCAGCAGTGCCATGCCCAGACGAGCCTGTAATTGCTTGAGCAATTCAAGGATTTTCAGCTGTACCGTGACGTCCAGCGCGGTGGTGGGTTCGTCGGCAATCAGCAGCTCGGGTTCGTTGGCCAGGGCCATGGCGATCATGACCCGCTGGCGCTGGCCGCCTGAAAGTTCGTGGGGCAGGGCCTTGAGTCGCTTGTGCGGCTCCGGGATGCCGACCATTTCCAGCAGTTCCAGCGTGCGGGCCGTGGCGGCCTTGCCGGTGAGGCCCTTGTGCAGGCCGAGCACTTCGTTGATCTGCTTTTCCACCGAATGCAGCGGATTGAGCGAGGTCATGGGCTCCTGGAAAATCATGGCAATGCGATTGCCACGAATGGAGCGCAGCTTTTTCTCGTCCATCTTCAGCAGGTCATCACCGGCATAGCGGATGGTGCCGGCAGGATGAGTGGCGATAGGGTAGGGCAGCAGGCGCAGGATCGAGTGGGCGGTGACCGACTTGCCGGAGCCGCTTTCGCCGACCAGGGCCAGGGTTTCACCGCGACGGATATCGAAGCTGATGTTTTCGACCACGCGCTGGCGCGACTCGCCTGTCACGAACTCGACCGCCAGATCGCGGATTTCGATCAGATTGTCATTGTTCATTTCATTTCCTTGGGTCGAAAGCATCGCGGGCGGATTCGCCGATGAACACCAGCAGACTCAGCATCAGGGCCAGTACGGCAAAGGCGCTGATCCCGAGCCACGGAGCCTGCAGATTGGATTTGCCCTGCGCCACCAGTTCGCCCAGCGAGGGCGAGCCGGCAGGCAGGCCGAAGCCCAGGAAGTCCAGCGCCGTCAGGGTGCCGATGGCGCCGGTCAGAATGAACGGCATGAAGGTCATGGTCGACACCATGGCATTGGGCAGGATGTGGCGGAACATGATTGCGCCGTTCTCCATACCCAGCGCTCTGGCGGCGCGCACGTATTCCAGATTGCGCCCGCGCAGGAACTCGGCGCGTACCACGTCCACCAGACTCATCCAGGAAAACAACAGCATGATGCCCAGCAGCCACCAGAAGTTGGGTTGCACGAAGCTGGCCAGAATAATCAGCAGGTACAGCACCGGCAGGCCGGACCAGACTTCCAGGAAACGCTGGCCCATCAGATCCACCCAGCCGCCATAGAAGCCCTGCAAGGCTCCGGCAATGACCCCGATGATGGAACTGAGCACCGTCAGGATCAGGGCAAACAGCACCGAGATGCGGAAGCCATAGATCACCCGGGCCAGCACATCCCGGCCCTGATCGTCGGTGCCCAGCAGGTTCTCCCGTGAGGGCGGCGCGGGGGCGGGGACTTTCAGGTCATAGTTGATGCTCTGGTAGCTGAACGGGATGGGCGCCCACAGGGTCCAGCCGTTCTTCTGGGCCAGCAATTCCTTGATGTACGGGCTCTTGTAGTTGGCTTCCAGAGGGAATTCACCGCCAAAGGTGGTTTCCGGGTAGCGTTTGAACACAGGGAAGTACCATTCGCCGTCATAGCGCACGGCCAGTGGCTTGTCGTTGGCGATCAGCTCGGCGCCCATGCTCAGGCCGAACAGGATCAGGAACAGCCACAGCGACCACCAGCCGCGCTTGTTGGCCTTGAAACGCTCGAAGCGGCGGCGATTGAGAGGAGACAGCTTCATATCAATGCTTCCTGCTTTCAAAGTCGATGCGCGGATCCACGAGGGTGTAAGTGAGGTCGCCGACCAGTTTCACCAGCAGCCCCAGCAGGGTAAAGATGAACAGGGTGCCGAAGACCACCGGGTAGTCGCGGTTGATGGCCGCCTCGAAGCTCATCAGGCCCAGGCCATCCAGGGAGAAGATCACTTCCACCAGCAGCGAGCCGGTGAAGAAGATCCCCATGAAGGCCGAAGGGAAACCGGCGATCACCAGCAGCATGGCGTTGCGGAATACATGGCCGTACAGCACGCGGTTATTGCTCAGGCCCTTGGCCTTGGCGGTCACGACATACTGCTTGCTGATTTCGTCCAGGAAGCTGTTCTTGGTCAGCAGGGTCATGGTGGCGAAGTTGCCGATCACCAGTGCGGTCACCGGCAGCACCAGATGCCAGAAGTAGTCGCCGATCTTGCCGAGGGTGCTCATCTCGTCGAAGCCGTTGGACGTCAGGCCGCGCAACGGGAACCAGTTGAAATAACTGCCGCCGGCAAACAGCACGATCAGCAGAATCGCGAACAGGAACGCGGGAATGGCATAGCCGACGATGATGGCCGAACTGGTCCAGACATCGAAATGGCTGCCATGGCGCGTGGCCTTGGCGATGCCCAGCGGGATCGACACCAGATACATGATCAGGGTGCTCCACAGCCCGAGGGATATGGACACCGGCATTTTCTCGACGATCAGGTCGATCACCTTCGCATCGCGAAAGAAGCTGTCACCGAAATCCAGCTGCGCGTAGTTCTTGATCATGATCCACAAGCGCTCCGGTGCCGACTTGTCGAAGCCGTACATGCGCTCGATTTCCTTGATCAGCGCCGGGTCCAGGCCCTGGGCACCGCGATAGTTGGAGCCGGCCACCGAGACTTCCGAACCGCCACCGGCGATGCGGCTGGTGGCACCGTCGAAGCCTTCGATCTTGGCGATCATCTGCTCCACAGGACCGCCGGGAGCGGCCTGAATGATGATGAAGTTGATGATCAGAATGCCGAACAGGGTCGGGATGATCAGCAGCAGGCGCCGGAGAATATAAGCCAGCATATTATTGCTCCGTGCTCACAGGTTCGGCCTGCCTGCCGGCAGGTTGCTCGGGGACTGCCGGTTTCGCGTCCGGTTTCACCCACCAGGTCATCACGCCGATGTCCGACAGTGGTTTGGCCTTTGGATGGGCGATATGGTCCCAGTAGGCTACGCGCCAGGTCTTGATGTGCCAGTTGGGTACCACATAGAAGCCCCAGAGCAGCACGCGATCCATGGCCTGGGTGTGAGCGACCAGGTTCTGACGCGAGTCGGCATTGATCAGGCCTTCCACCAGCGTATCGACAGCCGGGTCCTTCAGCCCCATGAAATTGCGGCTGCCAGGGTTGTCGGCGCTGGAGGAGTGGAAGTAGATCCGCTGTTCGTTGCCCGGCGAGCTGGACTGTGGGTAGCTGCTGACAATCATCTCGTAATCGCGCGAGCGCAGGCGGTTGATGTATTCCGAGACGTCCACCCGGCGAATGTTCAGCTCGATGCCCAGATCGTTCAGGTTGCGCTTGTAGGGCAGCAGGACCCGCTCGAACTCGGTCTGGGCCAGCAGGAACTCCAGTTTGACCGGATTGTCCTGGGTATCCACCATCTTGTCGTTGACGATCTTCCAGCCCGCTTCCTGCAAGAGCTGGAAGGCGCGGCGCAATTGCGGACGAATCATGCCGCTGCCGTCATTGACCGGCAGTTTGTATTCCTCGTTGAAGACCCGGTCGGGGATCTTGCCGCGCAATGGCTCCAGAATGGCCAGTTCCTGGGGCGACGGGAGGCCCTTGGAGGCCATCTCGGAATTGTCGAAATAGCTTTTGGTCCGGCTGTAGGAACCGTTGAACAGTTGCTTGTTGGTCCACTCGAAATCCAGCAGCAGCGTCAGGGCCTCGCGAACCCGTATGTCCTGGAATACAGGCTTGCGCAGGTTGAAAACGAACCCCTGCATGCCGGTCGGATTGCCGTTGGGCAGCTCTTCCTTGATCAGGCGTCCATCGCGCACGGCTGGCGTGTTGTAAGCGGTGGCCCAGTTCTTGGCGCTTGTTTCCAGCCAGTAATCGAACTGCCCGGCCTTGCCGGCTTCCAGCGCGACGGTGTTGTCACGGTAGTAGTCGGTGGTCAGGACATCGAAGTTATAGAAGCCCTTGTTGATCGGCAGATCCTTGGCCCAGTAATCCTTGACCCGCTCATAACGTACAGAGCGTCCGGCCTTGACCTCTGCCACCTTGTAAGGCCCGCTGCCCAGCGGGACTTCCAGATTGCTTTTGCTGAAATCCCGGGTTGCCCAGAAATGCTTGGGCAGTACCGGCAACTGGCCGATGATCAGCGGCATTTCGCGGTTGTTCTTGTGCTTGAACTTGAACAGCACGCGCAGGGGATCTTCGGCAATCACCTGATCGACATCGGCGTAGTAGCCGCGATACATGGGCGAGCCATGCTTCATCAGGGCCTCGAAGCTGAACACCACATCTTCGGCGCGCACAGGATGCCCGTCGTGGAAGCGTGCTTCAGGACGCAGGTAGAAGCGTACCCAGTCGTTGTCCGGGGATTTTTCGATCTTGCCGGCGATCAGTCCGTATTCGGTGAAGGGCTCATCCAGGCTGCGGCTGGTGAGGGTGTCGTAGATCAGGCTGATATCGTCGGCGGCAACGCCTTTGTTGATGAAGGGGTTGAGGCTGTCGAAACTGCCGAAGCCTGCCTGGCGGAAGGTCCCGCCCTTGGGCGCGTCGGGGTTCACGTAATCGAAGTGCTTGAAGTTGGCCGGGTATTTCGGGGCTTCGTCATACAGCGTCACGGCGTGCTGGGGAGCAGCCTGTGCGGTACAGACGATACCGGCCAGGAGCGTCTGCAGGAACAGGGAGCGCAGTAGGGTCATCGGGTCTTCTCCGGAGTCTTGAGCCACCACGCACGCAGCCCCAGTGTATAGGGCGGGGTGGTGACCATGGCGAATCGATTGCGATAGGCCAGGCGATGATTGTTCAGGTACCAGTTCGGGATGCTGTAATGCTGGGAGAGCAGCACACGATCGAGGGCGCGTGCCGTTGCGACCTGTTCGTCATGAGTCTGTGCGGCCAGCAGCTTGTTGAGCAGGCCGTCGACCACGGGATTGGCGACCCCTGCATAGTTCTTGCTGCCATTGACCGAGGCCTGGCTGGAGTGGAAGTACTGCCACTGTTCAAGGCCCGGGCTGAGTGTCTGTTGCAGGGTCATGAGGATCATGTCGAAGTCGAACTGATCCAGCCGCTGCTTGTACTGGGCGCGGTCTACGGTTCGCAGGCCGGCTTCGATACCGATGCGGCGCAGGTCTTCTATATAAGGTTGCAGAATGCGTTCGAGATTGGGGTTCACCAGCAGGATTTCAAAACGCAGCGGCTGTTTGTCGGCATTGAGCAGGCCTTGCTCGGAGAGCGTCCAGCCAGCCTTGGCCAGCAGGCCCAGTGCCTTGCGCATGGTTTCCCGCGGGATGCCTCGGGCATCGGTCTTCGACAGACTGAAAGGCTCGCTGAACAGGCTGGCCGGCAACTGGTCCCGGTAAGGCTCCAGCAGCGCCAGTTCGCGACCGCTGGGCAGGCCGGTCGCGGAAAACTCGCTGTTGGGGTAATAGCTGGTGGAGCGTGAGTAGGCATCGCTGAACAGGGCGCGGTTGGTCCACTCGAAATTGAACATCAGCCCCAGCGCCTCGCGAACCCTGATGTCGGCGAAGGTGCTGCGTCGGGTGTTCATGAACAGCCCCTGGGTCTGGGTCGGGATCCGGTGGGGGATCTGCGCCTTGATCACCTGGCCATTGGCGACCGCCGGGAAGTTGTAGCCATTGGCCCAATTCTTGGCCTGATGTTCGATATAGATGTCGAATTCACCGGCTTTGAAGGCTTCAAACGCCACATCGCTGTCGCGGTAGAACTCCACCTCGACACGATCGAAATTGTATTTGCCGCGATTGACCGGCAAGTCCTTGCCCCAGTAGTCCTTCACCCGTTCGAATACCAGCTGGCGTCCGGGCTGCACACGGGTGATGCGGTAAGGTCCGCTGCCCAGTGGCGGCTCGAAGGTCGTGGCCTTGAAGTCGCGGTCTTTCCAGTAATGCTGCGGCAGTACCGCCAGCTCGCCCAGACGCAGGATCAGCAGCGGGTTGCCGGAACGCTTGAAGACAAAGCGGATGCGATGGCGGTTGAGGATGTCGACCCGCTGCACTTCCTGCAGGGCCGTGCGGTATTGCGGGTGGCCGTCCTTGAGCAATGTGCGGTAGGAGAAGGCCACGTCATAGGCGGTAATCGGCTTGCCATCGTGGAAACGTGCCTGAGGGCGAAGGTTGAACACCACCCAGCTACGATCTTCGCTGAACTCCACCGACTGGGCGATCAGCCCGTAGCTCGACGTCGGCTCGTCGCCGGACGGGTCGTATTGGCCGGTGCCGACCATCAAGGGCTCGTTCAGCTCGTTGACACCGTATTGCAGGAAGTTACCGGTCGAAACCGGGCTGGTGCCCTTGAAAGTGTAAGGATTGAGGGTGTCGAAGGTGCCGAAGGCCATCATTCGCAAGGTGCCACCCTTCGGCGCCTCGGGATTGACCCAGTCGAAATGAGTGAAGCTGGCCGGGTACTTGAGAACGCCAAACTGCGCATAACCATTGCTTTCGCTGATGGCTGCGTTGGCACAGAAGCTCAAGGCCAGACAGATGAACAGCAGGAAGGGACGTATCACGATCCAGACGGCTTGGGCTTTCGGGTCGCTAACAGTAACAGCTTGTCCCGGCTGGAAAAAGACCGCAGGCAATGCAGGGGGTATGGTCTGAACGACCACTTGCCCCGAGGTTGCTCCAGGGCAGGTGGCCGACGTCATCAATGAGGCAGGTAGACAGTCAGGGTCTGGCCGGGTTTGAGGGCCTGACCGGTACGCGGGTTCCAGCGCTTGAGATGCTTCATGTCGACGTTGAAGCGCTTGGCGACCAGATACATCGAGTCACCTTTCTGGATCTTGTACTGCATGGATTTCTTTTCGCCGGGCTCGGCACTGGCGGTTGCCGTGTTATCGGCCTTGCCACCCTGTACGATCAGCGTCTGGCCGATCTTGAGCTTGTTGCCGGAAAGCTTGTTCCAGCGTTGCAGCTCTACGACATCGACCTTGTGTGCCTGCGCGATGCTCGACAGGTTGTCGCCACTCCTGACCTTGTAGCTGCGGCCACTGGACGGCTTGTCGTTGCTGGCCAGTTCCTCGAACACCGGTTGCGAAGACTTCATGCCCGGCTGAACCGGAATGTTCAGGGACTGACCTGCCCTGAGTCTGTTGCCTTCCAGCCTGTTGTTGCTCTTGATCGAGCTGACGGTGACCTGATAACGACTGGCAAGGCTTTCCAGCGTATCGCCACGGCGCACGCGGTAAGGTTGCCAGGCGGTCAGTTCTTCGGGCTTCATGGCCGACAGGCTGGCCGTCAGCAGTTGTGCCTTGGAGGTCGGCACCAGCAAATGCTGAGGGCCGTCGATGGTCAGGCGCTTCTTGAAGGCCGGGTTGAGCTGGATGAGTTCGTCTTCGTCGATATTGGCCAGACTGGCGACCTTGGACAGGTCGACACGCTTGTTGAGTTCGACGACTTCGAAATAGGGTTCGTTGGCAATCGGGTTCAGGTTGACGCCATAGGCATCGGGCGACAGAACCACCTGGGACAGCGCCAGCAGCTTGGGCACGTAGTCACGTGTTTCCTGTGGCAGCGGCAGGTTCCAGTAGTCCGTTGGCAGGCCGAGCTTTTCGTTGCGTTCGATGGCGCGGCTGACCGTGCCTTCGCCGGCATTGTAGGCTGCCAGTGCCAGCAGCCAGTCGCCGTTGAACATGTCATGCAGGCGCGTCAGGTAATCCATGGCTGCCACGGTGGACGCCTGGATGTCGCGGCGACCGTCATAGAAGCTGGTCTGGCGCAGGTTGAAATAGCGTCCGGTGGACGGGATGAACTGCCACAGGCCGACCGCCTGACTGCGGGAAATGGCCATCGGGTTGTAGGCGCTTTCGATCACCGGCAGCAGGGCCAGTTCGAGCGGCATGTTGCGTTCTTCCAGGCGCTCGACGATGTAATGCATGTAGAGGCTGCCGCGCTCGCCCGCGTTTTCCAGGAAGGACGGGTTGTTGGCGAACCACAGACGCTGCTGGTCGATACGCGGGTTCGGGTCGTTGTACTGCTGCAGCTGGAAACCCTGGCGCATCCGGTCCCAGATATCCTGCGGCGGTGCCGACTGGTTTGGCGTCTGGGTGATGAAGATGGGTTTTTGCTTGATGTTGGCAGCCAGGTTGGACGTGCGGTAAGTGCTGCTGGGCTCCACATGACTGGTGGTCTGGCAGCCTGCCAGCAGGGCGCTCGCAGCTACAGCCACAGCCTGCGCCAGCCGAGTCAATGCGTCCGGATTGAAGGGTTTTTTTGTGAGTGACGACATTGGCTGGGGGGGACTTCCAGGCGAAAATGTCGGGCGATTCTAGAAAGCGTCCCCCCAGCGGTCAACCTTTCAGAATTTTCGTGCCGATTGCGCGCACTTTAGAACGTATCTTTCCAGGCCCTCAGGCTAGCAAAAACCTCGCTCGGCAAGCGGTTTTCACGACCGCTCCGTTCGTCCGCTTTTTCTTTAACAGATGTTTCCCCGACCCTCAGAAAGGGGTTGGTGCGTCGTTCCAGAGCTAGATTGGAAGGCAGGCTGATGCGATTTTCACTGCGCCACTGGCTGACTTGCGCCAGACGCTCGGCAATATCGCGATTGTCCGACTCCACGGCCTGGGCGAAACGCAGATTGCTCAGGGTGTACTCGTGGGCGCAATAGATCAGTGTGCTGTCGGGCAATGCCGCCAGCCGGCTCAGGGACTCATGCATCTGCCGAGGCGTCCCTTCGAAGAGGCGACCGCAGCCAGCGGCGAACAGCGTGTCGCCACTGAACAGCACGGGAGCAGTGGCGTCAGGGTGATAGAAGGCGATATGGCCCAGCGTATGGCCCGGCACGGCATGGACCACGAAATCCTGGCCCAGAACCGATACCCGGTCATTGTCTGCCAGTGCGACATCACGGGCCGGGATGTTTTCGGTGGCAGGGCCGAGCACGCGGGCACCGCTGGCCTGCTTGAGACGCACGACACCGCCCACATGGTCGTTGTGATGGTGAGTGATCAGGATGTCGGTCAGTTGCCAGCCGGGGTTCTGCTCGAGCCAGTCGAGTACCGGCTGTGCGTCACCCGGGTCGACCACGGCGCAGCGCTGGGTGGAAAGGTCTTGTAACAACCAGATGTAGTTATCGTTGAAAGCGTGCAGGGCGTGAATCTGTATCATGGGCGCAGTTCGCACATCAGGAAACAATGGTGCATCTTAGGCTCTGTACGAAATGTTTTCGAGCGAAGATGAGGCAAGGCAAAAACAGGCGAGGAACGGTCGGAGTCGCGCCCGACTTTACTGGTGTAAATGAGCATTCCGAGCCTGTTTTTAACGCAGCATCATCGAGCGCAGATAGATTTCGTACAAAGCCTAGTCTTTGATAAGGCTGCAAGCGAACCCTAAGGAGACTCCAAATGACCGATGAAGCGTTCGCCCAGGCCGATCCCGAATGGCTTGCCTTGATCCAGGCCGCCCGCACGTGGTTGTCCGGACCGTTGGGGCAACTGCTGCTCGAAGAGGAGCGCCGGGTACTCGAAGATGAGCTGGGGCGCTATTTCGGTGGCTATCTGGTGCACTACGGGCCTTCTGCCGAGAGTCCGCCTGTAGCGAAGCAGGTGCAACGCAATGTCAGGCTCGGGGCGCCGCTGCCCGGGGTCGAGATCGTCTGCGAAGAAGAGGCCTGGCCCTTGAGCGAGCATGCCGCCGATGTGGTGGTCCTGCAGCACGGCCTGGATTTCTGCCTTTCGCCCCATGGCCTGCTGCGCGAGGCCGCCAGCAGTGTCAGGCCGGGCGGGCACCTGTTGATTATCGGTATCAACCCATGGAGCACCTGGGGCTTGCGGCATTTCTTCGCCCGCGATGCCTTGCGCAAGGCGCGCTGCATTTCACCTTCCCGGGTCGCCGACTGGTTGAACCTGCTGGGGTTCGCGCTGGAGAAGCGGCGCTTCGGGTGTTATCGTCCGCCTCTTTCTTCGGCGGCATGGCAGGCACGCCTCAGTGGGCTGGAAAGCCTCGGTGAAGGTCGGCAGAGCCCCGGTGGAGGCTTCTATCTATTGGTGGCCCGCAAACTGGTGGTCGGTTTGCGTCCCTTGCGTCAGGTCCGGCGCGAACCCATGGGCAAGCTGATTCCACTGCCGATGGCCAAGGTCAACCGCAGCACGCCGGAGCCTTGAGAGCCGGGCCTTGCCGTACTGTCCGAACAGTCCTCTTGATTCTGGAACGGTTGTAATGAGCGAAAGCGTTGAACTCTTCACTGATGGCGCCTGCAAGGGCAACCCCGGCCCTGGCGGCTGGGGGGCATTGCTCGTCTACAAGGGCGTCGAAAAGGAGTTGTGGGGCGGCGAAGCCAATACCACCAATAACCGCATGGAACTGACCGGTGCCATTCGTGGCCTGGAAGAGCTCAAGCGTCCTTGCGAAGTGACCCTGGTGACGGATTCGCAATACGTCATGAAAGGCATCACCGAGTGGATGGCCAACTGGAAGAAGCGCGGCTGGAAGACCGCTGCCAAGGAGCCGGTCAAGAATGCCGACCTCTGGCAGCAACTGGACGAACAGGTCAGTCGCCATACCGTGAAGTGGCAATGGGTGCGTGGCCATATCGGCCATCCCGGCAACGAGCGTGCCGACCAGTTGGCCAACCGTGGCGTGGATGAGGTGCGCGGCATCAAGCATGGCGGATGAGCCAGGCGGCTCATGCGGCCTTGCAGCATGCTAATATTGCGGGCTGTAGACGAGGCAACAGTCAATGTCATTGCAAAACACAGATAACAGATCCGTAGTACTCGATACCGAAACCACCGGTATGCCGGTCACCGACGGCCACCGCATCATCGAGATCGGTTGCGTCGAGCTGATTGGCCGCCGCCTGACCGGGCGGCATTTTCATGTCTATCTGCAACCTGACCGCGAGAGCGATGAGGGAGCGATTGGCGTTCACGGCATCACCAACGAGTTTCTGGTGGGCAAGCCGCGCTTTGCCGAAGTTGCCGATGAGTTCTTCGAGTTCATCAAGGGCGCACGCCTGATCATCCATAACGCGGCGTTCGACGTTGGTTTCATCAACAACGAATTCGCCTTGATGGGCGCCCAGGACAAAGCCGATATCACCCAGCATTGCTCGGTGCTCGATACGTTGCTGATGGCCCGTGAGCGTCACCCCGGGCAGCGCAACAGCCTCGATGCCTTGTGCAAACGCTATGGCGTAGACAACTCGGGCCGTGAACTGCACGGCGCATTGCTCGACTCCGAGATCCTGGCTGACGTCTATCTGGCCATGACGGGCGGGCAGACCAGTCTTTCCCTGGCTGGCAACGCCAGCGATGGCGATGGTTCGGGAGGCGGCAGCGCCAATCGTGGCAGTGAGATTCGTCGCCTGTCCGGTCGCCAGTCATCGCGCATCATTCGTGCGACCGAAAGCGAACTGGCCGAGCACGAAGCGCGGCTGGCGATCATCGCCAAGGCGGCAGGAGCGCCTGCGTTATGGACTCAGTTGCAGGAAGCCAAGGCTCAGGCTTCGTCCTGATCGGCTCACGGTTTGCCCCCTGAAGACAGTGCCGAGATGACAGTAACCAATCCTTCACTGAGCATTCGTGTCGCGGACGAATGCTTCGAGGACTATATCCTCAACAGCGAATTCACCTTCATGGTGCAGGGCTATGCCCGGGTGGTCGTCGGGCAGAGTGTCGAATCCTGGGTTGTCGACGCCGTAGAGCCCTATCTCAAGAATTACGGTATCGACTCGCAGGAGTTCTGTGATTACCGTGACGCCGCCGACAGCACGGTGCTGGTCGCCTGGCTGGGCGAGCGGGCGGTAGGGCATGTGGTGCTCAGCACGCACTGGAACGGTTTTGCCCATATCGATGAACTGGCGGTGGACGAGTCGGCACGTCGCAGCGGTGTGGCCAGATCATTGCTGGATGTCGCCCGGTTCTGGAGTCTCAAGCGCAATCTGCCGGGGATCATGCTCGAAACCCAGAACAACAATCTGGCGGCCTGCAGGCTGTATGAGCGGTGTGGTTATGTGGTGGGCGGTTTCGATCACATGCGTTACCGCAGCATTGATCCGCAGACCCGTGAAACGGCGATTTTCTGGTATCTGATCTTCGAATAAGCCCATCTCCCACATTCCCTGTGGGAGCGAATCGGGCGGCGCTCCGCTCATTCGCGAAGAGTAAGAGCGCGCACTTCAGGGAATGCGAGTCATCTTCACGCCGGTCTGGACCAGTTCAAAATCATCCCCGCCCAAATGGTTGACCCGGTCGCCGATTGCCAGGCGATAGGTGGTTACTGGCTCCTTGCCGTTAGCCTGATCCGGCTGTGATTCCTGGAATTCATGCACCGGATAGATACGGCCATCCGCATCTCTTGCATGAAACTGTCCGACGAGAACTGAAGCCATCTACTTTGTAACCTCTGGAGCTGAAAATAACCGCTGGATCAAGCGTCCAGCGACTCTTGTAGACCGCTGATTCACAGGTGAGTTTGGCCAGCCGGAAAAAATAGTAAGGCGTTCCATTCGCATCCGCTCCGGGACTTGGGCTATACCTGAGGGTTCACTGAGTCAGATGACGGATATTTCCATGAGCCAGGTTCACTCCATCGCCGTATTGGTCGGCAGTCTGAGAAAAGACTCCATCAACCGTAAGATCGCACTTGCACTGGCAGAGCTGGCGCCCGATACGCTGGAGCTGAACATCGTCGAGATCGCAGATCTGCCTCTGTACAACGAGGATATCGACGGGGCTTCGCCTCCTGCGTCCTACACTGCATTTCGCGAACGGCTCGCGGCTGCCGACGGCCTGCTGTTCGTCACACCGGAGTACAACCGCTCGGTGCCGGGAGCGCTGAAGAATGCCATTGACGTAGGCTCGCGCCCCTACGGGAAAAGTGCCTTCAGTGGCAAGCCCGGCGCGGTGGTCAGTGCATCGCCCGGTGCCATTGGCGGTTTCGGTGCCAATCATCATCTGCGCCAGTCCCTGGTGTTTCTCGATGTTCCCTGCCTGCAACAGCCCGAATCCTATCTGGGCAATGCCGGTACTTTCTTCGATGAAGCCGGCAACCTGTCGGAGAAGCTGCGGCCGTTTCTGCAGACCTTCATCGATACTTACGCCGCCTGGGTGGTGAAAAATCTCAAGCCCTCCGTCGCTGACTGAGGATTGATTTCAAGCGCCGACGATGAATTGTTTTATGTAACGCAGGTGGTTCGAAGCCATCCATAAGCTGTTTCCTTTTCCTCGCACGCGCCCGGTCATCCGGCGTGTTGCGAGGCTTCATGAAAAGGAAATGGTACATGTCATCAGCACATCCCTATTTTTTCAGCGAATCGCTCAAGGCTCGGTTCGCAAAGAGCGTCAAGGAAGCCGTCGATCAGTCCCGCATCAGTGCCGATGAGGGGAAATGGCTGGGGCAACTGGTGGAGGAGACGAACAGCGTCAGGCCTTTGCCGCGTGTCGACAGCCTGGTGATGGATAACGGTTCCTTACCCAGCGCAGAACTGTCCGGAGCCTTGCTGATCAGCAAGCCGCTGGACAGCCGTGCGCCTGTTTTCCTGAGCACCTTGCTGTTCGGTGTCGAGCGTTTCGTCAACCGGGAAGCAATGGTTGTCGGGGTCAAGCAAAGATTCGAGGAGCTTCGGGAGAGGGTGCCGCAGATCGATGCCCAGTTGATCGAAGGCGAGCTGTTCGAAACCAGCATGGAGTCCATTGTCCGGCAGCAGGTTCAGCACCTTGACGACCTGTCCGGGCGACTGCATCAGATTCCCTCGCTACAAACCGCACTCGGCAAGGCATTGCAGCAAAGGCTTGCACTGACCGTTCCCGGTAATGGCATCGATGTCTTCAATCATCCCGTTCACCTGGTTGAAGACCGTTCCGACCGCGACATGCCGAAAAGTCTGGTGGTCGGGACCCAGACACTGGCCCAGATCGCCCTGCATAAATATGCAGGCACAGAGCCGGGGCCAGGACTGACCATGAGGTTCATGGACCGGCAGGGTCATATTCTGAATCCGCTCCAGGCTCAGCCCTATATCCAGGCGCTCAATGATGTGAGGTCTATGGTTTCCGATACGTACGGGAAATTGCTGGACGAATATTGGAGCCAGGTCATGGACGATGGCCGGACCGTACTGGAGTTCGCGGCCCATGCGCTGGCCGAGTCCGTGCGTCAAACGCTGTTGACGAGCGTCGCTCAAGGTACGCTGAGCGACCATGAGTTCCGTTGTCTGCGCCCACTGCTGCAGTCTTCCGGCGTCGCTGCCGACCACGGGGTGCTCACGGTCAGCAGGATCGCGGTCAGTATCGGCGATCAGGGGCCCGTCAAACTGGCAGGGGTCTTTCTGATCGAATTCATGGTCGGGCAGCAAATGATGCTCTACCTGTTTTCATGGGCACAGGGATTCAGGCGTTATGCCGACAGAAAGAAGGTCGCCGAGCATTTTTCCAGTCTGCAGGGGCGTGCCGAACTGGCGGGTTATGCCTCTCTGGAAGATCGTTCGCTGATTGAAATGCAAGGCCATATCAAGCTGCGTGTGGATACATTGACGGCTCCGTGGTTTCCCGAACTGGTCAAGTCGATCGTCAGGTTGCAGAAAGCCAATCTGCTCTATGTCCTGGACCTGCCGGCCATTGCTTATCAAAAGGTCTCCGTGCGGATCGACGATGCGCTTGATATCCGTGGCTTGCTGGACAAGCGGCTGTTGAGCCTGTCCGGCTCGGGGCGCTGGCTGGCCGGGCAGAGGGAGTTCGGTTCGTCCTGGAAAGACTCGCCTGCGACCACGACGACCGAGCAGGGAGATTGCGACTACCCCTTGCTCAAGGCCTGGGCCGACAAGATGCTGGATCTGGATCGGCGCATGGAACGCCTGATTGAATTGCATCCCGGAGTGGAGGCGTGCGTGCATCAGGCACTCAATCGCTACCTTGCCATTGTCGGTGGAGAGCCTATGGATGCCGCTGCTCTTTGGGTATCGAATTCCGATGCGGGCGGGCAAGCGGTCCGGCTGCTCTCCCTGGCGCTTGAAAGAATCAGCAGGCCCGGTTTTTCGGGGGGGGTGGCGGGCATGGTAGTGAAGGGCCAGGACAAGCCCCTCGTCAGTCAGCCCGAACAGCGCCTGCCGCTGGCGTTACTGGAGTCGATTCTGCAGTGGGCTCTGCGCGATTTCGCTGCGCGCTATGACCAGCAGCAGCGCGATTTCTACTATTTGCCGAGCCGTCGAGGCAACACGCAGATAAATCCGGGCATATGGGCGGCTCATTCCCGTGAGAATGCCCTGCGTCTGGAGCTTTCTCTGGAACGGTATCTGGAAGTGCTGGATGGGCCGGCCCTGAATATGGTTCAGCAGGTAATGGACCGGCCACTGCCTGCCTTGCGCGATTCGCTGGGTGACGACAAGGTCGAAGTCTGCATGCTGTCGCTGCATTACGATTCTGATCAACCCTCGATTTATCTGGCGAATGCTTTCGTCCTCTTCAATCGCAAAAGGCCGGATCGTTATGTGTTATGGACGATGTTGAACGGCCTGACGAATTTCAAGTCGCTCCGGGAGTTGAAGGATAACCTGCTGGCTTGTCTGAAACGCATGGACCGGATCGAGAATGTGCTTGAGCTTTTGTCCGGGAGAGACAGACAAATATTGCTCGATCACATTGAGCTGTTCGATACATCAGGTATCAGCGTCATGCTCCAGGTGGTCGACGGGCATTTGATCAATGCGCTGCAGAAAGCTGAAAACCAGCGACAGCGAGAGACGGTCTCCTTCATTTACGAGCGGGCGATAACCTGGGACCTGAAGCCTGATCTGTTTGGCAGTGTGCTTGCCATTACCGAGCGCGACGATGGAAGCCGTCAGGCCGTGAATGATCTGGGGGCGGCACTTCAGGTCATGATCTACAAGGCGATCGCGCCTCTGTGGGTGACCCAGGCTTCGCTCGAGGACCTGGTTACCCTTGTCAATCAGGTACAGCGTTTCTATGTCACCTGTGGCAAGTCCAGGGATTTTCTCTTCGGTGTTCCCGATGTTCGTAGCTATGTACGAGACAAACTGAACGCCAGGTTTACGCTTGACTTCCCGGAGTCCGAACTGGACCCCGACAAACTGGTTGTAACAGTGACGCAACATACACCTACGCCCGCGATGCCGGGGCAGACCCCATCAAGCCTGCCTGTTGCCACCCGAAAGATGAGCGAGTCGCTCATCGATTTTGCCCTCAATCGATTCTCATCCATACAGGATGGCACCTTTTCCATCGCCAACGAAGACGGTAGCCCTTTGACCGAGCTGTTTACGGTTGCCTATCTTCGAGAGCTGGTGCACTCACTGGATGTCGCCACCAGTTACCGGCGGGTGGTGGATTCTCTGCTCAGCAAACAGAGCTCCTCCTATGGCTTGCGGCAGACAATCTTCAATGAGCAAGTGCCGATCATGGAGGTTCTGAAGGCATTTATCCTCAAGCTCAAGCAAAAGCTGTCTGCCCAGGCCTATGCCTTTATCAAAGCGATATTCGAGATGCCCGATGGCGTGGCCCGTCTGCCGGTTGGCGACTGCAATGTGGTGCTGAGTCCTTTATTGATTCTGCCTGCCCCTGTCGGCTGGAATCCCACCAGGGTTTCAGGCCTCTATGTGATTGCGCCTCAGCCACCACAGGCCGGTCCCTGGATTCTCTATGCGCCGTATTGCGACGACTGGACCTTCAAGGAGTATGCCGACCAGAAGGCCCTGGTGACCGATCTATGCAGTTCGGAAAGCTTCCAGACGTATGTCCTCGATCGCATGGATCCCTTGCTGCGTCACATCTATGACCATGGCGGTTTTCAAGAGCCTCATCTGCCATTCAGTGTCGAGGACTCGATGAGTCTGCCCTTCGAGCGCCCTTTGCCCGTAACTTTCAGTCTGGAGCCGGTCAAGGGGAATGCGCTGGAGTACCTGTGCCCCGAGTTGCTGGAAGGTTTCAAGTTCGAGGTGCGCCATCAAAGCGTGACCAATAGCGAGTTCCAGAGCGCATCCTCGAAGTACCTGTTCGGTCTGGTGGCCGAACAGGTATTGACATTGATGCCCGGTCGTCTCGGCGCACTGGTGGGCGTATGGCAGAGTAGCACTATGCTTCATTCCTCGGTCATCTCTCTTGGCGAGCACCGATGGGGGCAGGCAATGTCGGATTTCGTAACGGGGCTCGGTGTATTGATTTCTGTCCGTCAGGAACCGCACAAGGGGCTGCTGCCCGACCTGATCGAGGAGGAGAATATCCTGCCTGAGGAGCCTTCTTCCTTCCCCGAGTTTTCCTGGAACAATAATGCGCTTACCGAGCAGATACGGAGCCGGTTGAGTACCTTCGAGGTGCATGATGTCGCATTGAACGAATTGCACCAGGATGAAGTGTTCAACGTTTCCAGAGATGCCAGGACGGGTAACCAGTACGCAGCCGTCGAGGGCAGGCTCTATCAGGTGAGGTTCGACATTGAGGGCTGGTTTGTCGTCAGCAAGGACGAAAGAGGGCCAGCCATCAGGCTGGATACGAACCAGCGCTGGAAATTCCAGTTGCAGGGCGGGCTCAAGGGCGGCGGAGGTATGGTCTCCCGGGCTAAAAGCTCTCAGGTCGAGCAGGAAGCGAATGATCAGATGGTCATCGATGCCCGCGGCATGTACGAGATCCGCCAGGTCTATCGAGACAGGGCGCAATGCATTGAACAGGGACATGCACAGGCGCGCCGCTACCTGGAAAACTGCCTCGATAACCTCAAGCTGCAATCGGAACCGGGGGCCATCGATCCTCGTGTCGAGCGGATCGTTGCCGGTTTTTTTGATATCAGGCGTCCGGATGCCCGGGTTTATGCATCGATCAAGAACGTCGTGACCAAGGTTTATGAAGAGCTTATTTCCCCGTCATTGTCACCCGTCGACTCTCAGCGCTATATCGTTGGGTTCAACAAGAGAGGGCATGAAGCCTCCACGGCGTTTGTCTTTGTCAAAGACCCCTTGAAAAGGATCTTCCTCACCGAGCAGTTTTTCCGCGTGCCTAGCTACCGGTTCAAGGTCTCGGTTATCAGGGCCGGGAGTTTCAATTATGGCGATCATTACCGGGCGACGATTCTGATTCATGAACTGTCCCATATGGTGGCCGGGACCGAGGACATTGCCTATGTGGATTCCTACGCGCCTTTCATCGACCTGCTCGAGGATACGCCGGGCTATCGGTTGCGCGTCAAGAACGAACAGATCATCCAGCAACAGAAATCCCTTTCCTACCAGACCGAGCGCAATCAGTTGTTCAGGCAGGCAGAGGACACTGATTGGCAGGACCTCAAGCGAGGTGAGGCAAAAAGCGCCGTCCTGCGTATAGCAGGCAAGAAAACTCTGGAGGAGGCCAGGGATGTGTTCTATCGCGATGCTCAGAAGCGCGTCGATATCATACTGAACAACGCCGATTCCGTTGCCTTGCTGGTATCCCTGATCGGGCGTCAGCGCTTTACCTGACAAGGGGGGCTTGCGGGGGCGTGCAGGACTCGCCCCCGGATGCCCCTGGCACTGTGCCTAGGTCAGATAGTGGCGCAGCTCTCGTGCAATCAGCAGGCGTTGAATTTCGCTTGAGCCTTCGTAGATCTGAGTGATGCGGGCATCACGGTAATAGCGTTCGACGGGGTAGTCTTCCAGATAACCGTATCCGCCATGAACCTGTATCGCTCTGGAGCAGACCCACTCGGCCATCTCCGAGGCGAACAGTTTTGCCTGCGAGGCTTCGGACAGGCATGCAAGGCCTGCGCTACGCAGGCGGGCGGCATGCAGGACCAGCAGCCGTGCGGCATTGATGCGGGTGTGCATGTCGGCGAGCATGTTGGACACACTCTGGTGCTCGATGATCGGCTTATCGAACTGTACACGCTCGCGGGCATAGCCCAGCGCGGCCTCGAACGCTGCGCGGGCGATACCCAGTGCCTGCGCTGCAATGCCGATGCGTCCGCCTTCGAGGTTGGAGAGGGCAATGGCCAGACCCTTGCCTCGTTCACCCAACAGGTTGGCTGCTGGAATCCGGCAGTTATCGAGGGTCACGGCGCAGGTGTCTGAGGCTCGAATCCCCATCTTGTGCTCACTGTGATCAACCACAAAACCCGCGTTGTCGGTCGGCACCAGAAAGGCCGACAGGCCTTTCTTGCCGAGGTCGGGATCTGTGACGGCAAACACGATCGCCAGATGGGCGCGCTTGCCATTGCTGACGAACTGCTTGGCGCCGTTGATGACCCAGTGATCGCCCTGCAGCTCGGCCCGGGTGCGCAGGTTATGGGCTTCGGAACCGGCATGGGGTTCGGTCAGGCAGAAACAGCCGATGGCCTTGCCGCTGGCCAGTTTCGCCAGCCAGGTCTGTTTCTGTTCTTCATTGCCATAATTGAGGATCGGCCCGCAGCCCACCGAACTGTGCACGCTCATCAGCGTGCCGGTGGCGGCATCGGCCGCCGAGATCTCTTCGACCGCCAGGGCATAGGCCACGTAATCGAGATAGGTACCGCCCCATTGTTCGGGGACGATCATGCCCAGCAAACCCAGATCCCCGAGCTTTTCGACCAGGGCATCGTCTATCCAGCCAGCCTTTTCCCAGGTCTGCGCATGAGGGGCGATTTCATTGCGGGCGAAATCCCGCGCCATGTCGCGGATCATCACCTGCTCTTCGCTCAGTTCGATGTCGTGCATGACCTACACCTCCAGACTGCTGAAGAAACGCTGCACATGCCCGGCGTCCAGCGCCTGCACGCTGGGAGGGTTCCACTGCGGCTTGCGGTCCTTGTCGATGATCAGGGCACGTACGCCTTCGATCAGATCGCCATGCTCGAACCACAGACGATCCAGGTGCAGTTCCATGGCAAAGCAGGCTTGCAGGGACAGATGCCGACCGCGTCGGATCATTTCCAGCGTCACAGCCATGGCCAGGGGCGAGTGGCTGTGCATCAGGTCGGCGGTGTTCAAGGCCCATTGATGAGTGTCGGCGATGGTCACCTGCTGCAACTGTTCGATGATGCCGGGCAGGTCCGGCAAACCGAAGAAGTGGTCGATGGCCGGTCGCAGGGCTTCCAGCGGGGGAGAGGGCAGGCGCTGGGTGCCCAGCTTGGCCATGGCTCCCTGCAGATCCTTGAGGGGAGTGGATTTCCATTTCAGGTGATCGAGCATGTGGTCCAGTCGAGGCAGCATGCTGCTGTTCATGGACCAGTCGGCAAGGCCGCAGTACAGGGCATCGGCTGCCTCGATCTGCACGCCGCTGATTCCCAGGTAGGTCCCCAGCTCGCCGGGTATGCGAGACAGGAAATAACTGCCGCCTACATCCGGGAAATAGCCGATGGCCACTTCCGGCATGCCCAGCCGGCTACGCTCGGTCACCACCCGCAGATCGGCACCCTGCACCAGTCCCATGCCGCCGCCCAGCACCAGGCCATCCATCAGGGCCAGCACCGGTTTGCGGTAAGCGTGGATCGTCAGATCCAGGGCATATTCCTCGACGAAGAATGTCTGGTGCTGGCTCTGACCACTCTTGTAGGTTTCATACAGGGAGCGGATGTCACCGCCGGCACAGAACGCCCTGTCGCCTGCACCGCGCAATACCACGGCATATATCTGGGGATCTTCGGCCCAGACATCGAGCTGGCGCTGCAGGGTGCGGATCATGTCCAGATCGATGGCGTTCAGGCTGGCGGGGCGATTGAGGGTGAGATGGCCGATATGATTGCGGACCTCCACCAGAATCGGCTTCTGACTGGGCTTGCGAACCGAGAGAGCGGGTGACACCTGTGAACTCATTCTGAACTCCTTGTTCGTTTGCTCTTCTTCTACTTATTATTTTTAGCGTGAAGCAGATCCTAACAGCGCCAATGAGCAAAGCAAAATTGCGCTTAAGCATAGACTGAAGTGGCGATTTTCCAGCGTTTGTCCGGACCTTTCGCGAATAAATTTGCTCTGTGTAGGAGCGAATTCATTCGCGAACCCCCAGAAAGGAATTCATGAACGACAAATACGCTCCCCGCCAGTGGCAGCCCCACGAGCGGCCGACCATGCCGGGCTCGCCGTCCACGCCTCTGCATCCCACGCGCAAGCGCTGGGCCTTTGCGCTGGTCGGCGTGATCGTTGCCCTGACCGGTGGCCTGGGCAATGCGCTGGTGGTGGCCAATCTGCCTTATCTGCAAGGCGCACTGGGCGCAACTTCGGCGGACATCGCCTGGTTGCCGGCGGCCTATGTCATGACCAACGTGTCGATGAACCTGTTGCTGGTGAAGTTTCGCCAGCAATTCGGCCTGCGTGCCTTTACCGAACTGTTTCTGGTGCTCTATTCGCTGGTGACCCTGGCCCACCTGTTCGTCAATGACATCGAGTCGGCGGTGGCGGTGCGTGCAGCCCATGGCATGGTGGGCGCTGCGCTCAGCACCCTGGGGCTGTATTACATGATCCAGGCTTTCCCCCAGAAATGGCGGCTCAAGGCGCTGGTGCTCGGGCTGGGGACCGCCCAACTGGCGACGCCGCTGGCGCGTCTGGTGTCCGAAGACCTGTTGCAGATTGCCGAGTGGCGAGGCCTGTACCTGTTCGAACTGGGCATGGCCCTGCTTTCGCTGGGTTGCGTGCTGCTGCTCAAGCTGCCGCCGGGTGATCGCTTCAAGGCATTTGAAAAGCTCGATTTCCTGACCTTCAGCCTGCTGGCCAGCGGTTTCGCCCTGTTGTGCGCGGTGCTGTCGCTGGGGCGTATCGAGTGGTGGCTGGAAGAGCCCTGGATAGGCATTGCATCGGCTGCTTCCATCGTCTTGATCTGTGCGGGGCTGGCCATCGAGCACAACCGCAGCAACCCGTTGCTGATTACCCGTTGGCTGGGCAGTGGCGCAATCCTGCGTCTGGGGTTGGCAGTGATCCTGTTTCGCATCGTGCTGTCGGAGCAGTCCACCGGGGCTGTGGGTTTTCTGCAGACCCTGAACATGGGCAGCGAGCAGTTGCATACCCTTTATCTGGTCATGCTGCTGGGCAGCATTGCCGGTCTGGTCGTCAGCGCCTTGACCATCGATCCGGCGCACCTGATCAAGCCGCTGCTGATTTCCCTGGCCATGATGGCGGTGGGTGCCTGGATGGACAGTGGCTCCACCAGTCTGACCCGGCAATCGAACATGTACTTCAGCCAGTTCCTGCTGGCCTTCGGCGGGACGTTTTTTCTGGGGCCGACTCTGGTACTGGGCATCAGCGGTGTCATCGCCAACCCGCGCAATATGGTGAGTTTTTCTGTTCTGTTCGGGATCACCCAGAATATCGGCGGGTTGATCGGTGCTGCTGTTCTGGGCACGTTCCAGGTCATGCGCGAGAAGTTTCATTCCAGCCATCTGGTCGAACACCTGACCCTGATCGATCCGCTGGTGCAGTCCCGTCTGCAAAGCGCTGCTGCCGGTTACGCCTCGACCATTGCCGACCCCGCACTGCGCACGACCCAGGGCATCCGCTCGCTGTCGACCCTGGCCACACGCGAAGCCAATGTCCTGGCCTATAACGATGTCTTCATGCTGATTGCTGTGATCGCCGTCCTGACGATGATCTGGATTTCAGCCCGCGTACTGTGGCTGAAGATGACGACCCAGCCTATTGCATCGCCAATCACACCACCTTCCGTCCCCAGCCGTGGCGCCACCTCTTCATGAATGAACCGAACCAGCCTGACAAAGCATCATCCCGCACTGAAGACAACGATGAGTCCATTCAGGCCCCCGATACGCCACCGCCGCCACCGGTGACCACGCCGCCCACCAGCGAGCCGCGCTCGAGGCGCAAGCGCATCATTTCGTCGGCGATCTTTGCCGGTATTGCCCTGGCGGGTGTCCTGATCGTGCTGTACGCCTGGGAGCTGCCACCGTTCACCAGCCCGATCCAGAGCACCGAAAATGCCCAGGTGCGTGGCCAGACAACCCTCATTGGTCCGCAATTGAGCGGCTACGTGCATGAAGTGCCGGTCCAGGACTTCCAGTTCGTCAAGGCCGGTGACTTGCTGGTGCGCCTGGATGACCGCATCTACCGGCAAAATCTGGAACGGGCCGTGGCGCAACTGGCGGTGCAGAAAGCCTCGCTGGCCAATAACCTGCAACAACGGCGCAGTGCCGAGGCGACCATCGGCCAGCGCCAGGCCGCGTTGCAGAGCAGCATCGCCCAGAGCAACAAGAGCGCAGCAGACCTGCGCCGCAATCAGGCACTGGTGACGGACGGCTCGGTATCGCGCAGCGAACTGGACGTGACCCGCGCCGCCGATGCCCAGGCCATTGCGGCAGTGGCTGAAGCCAGGGCCGCATTGCAGATCGCCCGGGAAGACCTGCAGACCGTGATCATCAATCGCGATTCGCTGCAGGCCTCGGTGGAAAATGCGCAGGCTGCCATCGAACTGGCACGCATCGACCTGGACAATACCCGCATCCTGGCGCCTCGCGACGGGCAATTGGGGCAGATCGGCGTGCGTCTGGGGGCTTATGTGAACTCGGGTGCCCAATTGATGGCGCTGGTCCCCAACCGGTTGTGGATCATCGCCAACATGAAGGAAACCCAGATGGCCAATGTGCGCCTCGGCCAGTCGGTGAGCTTTACCGTCGATGCTCTGAACAACGTCCGGCTTACAGGACGTGTTCAGCGTATATCGCCTGCCGCCGGTTCGGAATTCAGCCTGCTGCCTGCCGATAACGCCACAGGCAACTTTGTGAAGATCTCCCAGCGCATACCGGTACGCATCATCGTCGACCCCGATCAGCCAGAGGCCGAACGCCTGAGGCCGGGAATGTCGGTGGTGGTCAGTATCGATACTCAATCCGAAGGCGAGGTGCCAGCGGACCCTCAGTAATCCCCACGCTTGCGAAACGCCCAGCGTCCGGCAATCAGGGTAAAGGTCGCGACCAGCGCCACCAGTATCCAGAAGCCTTCCGGGTCGGTGGCCAGCGGGATGCCGCCGACATTCATGCCGAAGAAACCGGCGACGATGTTGATGGGCAGGGCCAGCACCGTGACCACGGTCAGGGTGAAGAGGGTACGACTGCTTTGTTCGTTGAGGTTGGCAGCGATTTCTTCCTGCAACAGCTTGATGCGCTCGCCCAGGGCTGTCAGGTCGCTGATGACCAGGGCCGACTCCTCCGTGGATTGACGCAGGGCCTGCATGTCTTCTTCGCGCAGCCAGTGCGGCGGGCGGTGCAGCAGGCGCATCAGCGAACCGGGCTCCAGCGCCAGCAGTCGTTGCAGGCGTACCAGCACCCGGCGCATGGCCCCGAGTTCCGAGCGGTTGTTGCTCAGGCGCTGGGACAGCAACTGGTCTTCGATCCTGTCGACGCTGATGCTGGTCTTGCGCAGAAACTGGGTCAGTACTTCGCCCTGATCGCTCAGCAAGTGAGCCAGCAACTCCAGCGGCGAGTGGAACTGTTCGCCACGCTTGACCGCGGAACGCAGTTTGTCGACCGAGCGCAAGGGTTGCAGGCGTGCGGTGATCAGCATATGGCTGCGTGTGCAGACCCACAGGGTCGAGATATCGGTCGACAGCATGTTGAAGTCGAACACCACATCGTTGACCACGGCCAGCAGGGCCGAGTCGATATGCTCGATCCGGGTCGAGCGCGAGCCTTCGTTCAGCGCCTCGAAAAACTCTTCCGGCAGTTCCAGATGGGTCTTCATCCAGCGCTCGCAGGCCGCGTGGGACAGGTTCAGGTGCAGCCAGATGAAATCGTCGTTGTCCGGGGGGCTTTGCAGGTAATCCATGACGGCGGCAGAGTCGATTTCCCGACCCCGCTCGCCCGGACAGAAGCGAAATCCATAAAGCAGGCCGAAAAGGTCTGAATCCTGATGACGCGCAATGCTGTGGTTCATGGCTTTCCACGTGCAAGCCTGCCCGGAGCGGGGAGGTCAAGCGCGCATCATGACAAGCCGTCATTACATATTTGTGACGGAATGTTGCGGGCTGTTTCCAGGTTTGACGCCTAGACCATTGCCAATGGGCGCTTGCGTGTCGGAACCGGCCAGGCCCGGTCCAGATCGGCCAGATCCTGAGCCGTCAGGACGATTTTTTCAGCCTCGGCATTGAGGCGTATGTGCTCGGGATTGGTTGCCTTGGGAATGGCGATCATGTTCGGTTGGCGCAGCACCCAGGCCAGGCTGATCTGTGCCGGTGTGGCGCTGTGACGATTGGCGACTTCGTGCAGGGCAGGGTGGTAGAGCAGGTCGCCCGCCTGGCCGATCGGGCAGTACGCCATGAGCGGCAAATGCCGGTCGTTGGCCCAGGGCAGCAGGTCGAACTCGATGCCACGCTGCTCGGGGTTGTACAGCACCTGATTGGTGGCGCAGCGTGGGTTGTCCAGTTCCATCATGTTCGATACATCGAAATTGGAGACGCCCCAACTGCCGATCTTGCCAGCCTCGCGCAGGCGCTCGAAAGCCTCGACGGTTTCGCCCAGCGGGTATTCGCCCGGCCAGTGCAGCAGATAAAGATCGATGTAGTCGGTGTTCATCCGCCGCAGGCTGGCTTCACAGGCCTTGGGGATGCCCTGGCGGCTGGCGTTGAACGGGTAGACCTTGCTGACCACGAACACCTTGTCGCGTTGTCCGGCAATGGCTTGCCTGACCACTTCTTCGGCGCCGCCGTCGGCATACATCTCGGCGGTGTCGATCAAGGTCATGCCCTGTTCGATGCCCATGCACAGCGCGGCGATTTCCGCCGAGCGCTGATGACTGACTTCACCCATATGCCAGGTGCCCTGACCCAGCACCGGGACGCTTTGACCTGCCAGTTCCAGCGTGCGCATACGACCCCCTGCAATAAATGGACAGGCCTCAGGCAACAAAGGCTGCACGAGGTTCCGTGCAGCCTGTCGAACATCGCGAGTTAAACGCGGAATTGTTTCAGCAAACCATTCAACTGTTCGCTCAAGCCCCGCAGATGCTGGCTGGCAGCGGTGGACTGCTCGGCCGCAAGAGCCGTGCCCTGGGAGAGTTGCGCGGCCTGAGTGACGTTCTGGTTGATGTCGTCGACCACATGGGATTGCTGCAAGGTAGCGCTGGCAATCGAGGCATTGAGGCTGTTGAGGTTGCGCAAGGCCTGGCTGATGGAGGTCAGGCTCTGGCCGGCCTGATTGGCCTGCTCGATGGTCAGTTGCGAGGAACGGCTGCTGTCGCCGATCACCTTGACTGCGGCGTCGGAGTGGCGCTGCAGACGTTCGATCATGCCCTGGATCTCGGCCGTGGACTTCTGGGTCCGCTGAGCCAGCAGGCGTACCTCGTCGGCCACCACGGCAAAGCCACGACCCTGTTCTCCGGCCCGGGCCGCTTCAATGGCTGCGTTGAGGGCCAGCAGGTTGGTCTGTTCGGCAATCGAGCTGATGACCTCCAGTACGCCACCAATCTGCGTGCTTTCGCTGGCCAGGGTCTGCATCACTTCCACGGCCTGGCCGATGGTGCCCGACAGATGATCGATCTGGCGCAGGCTGTTATCGATGTTCACCTGACCCTGCTGAGCCTGAGACTCGGCATCGCGCATTTCGCTGGCGGCGTGTTCGGCGTTCTTGGCCACGTCCTGCACGCCATACGTCACCTCATTGACGGCGGTTGCCACCAGATCCATTTGCTGGGACTGTTGCTGGCTGCGTGCCTGAGCCTGCTCGGCACTGTTGCCCAGATCGGTAGAGGCCTGACCCAGATCCACCGCCGAAGACTGCAACTGCATGACCACGTTGCGCAGCTTGGCGGTAAAGGCATTGAAATGCTTGCCCAGTTCGGTGATTTCATCGTGGCCCTGGGTTTCCAGGGTGCGGGTCAGGTCGCTTTCCCCGCTGGCGATATTGGCCATGGCACTGACCGTCAGGCGCAAAGGCAGAACGATGCTGCGCAGAATCAGGGTTACCAGCAGCGCCAAGACCAGCACAATGCCGACACTGAACATGATGGCCTGCCACATCTGTTGTTTGAACTCGGCAGCCACATCATCGACGTACACGCCCGAGCCGATGATCCAGCCCCATGGCTGGAACAACTGCACATAAGACGTCTTCTTCACGGGTTCGCTGGCACCCGGTTTTGGCCAGCGGTAGTGAATCAGCCCGGCCCCCTTGCTCTTGGCCACGGCCACCATTTCGTTGAACAGCGCAAAACCGTCCGGGTCTTTCACGCCCGACAGATCCTGGCCATCGAGCTTGGGGTTGGCGGGGTGCATGACCATCACCGGGCGCAGATCGTTGATCCAGAAATAGTCGTTCTGGCCGTAACGCAGGGCTTTGATGGTGTTGAGAGCCTGCTGTTGCGCGGCTTCGCGGGTGAGGGTGCCAGCGGCTTCCAGCCCCTGGTAGTAATTCAGAATACCGCTGGCTGTCTGGACCACATGTGTGGTTTTCTCGGCCTTGGCCATATAAAGATCATCATGAATCTGCTTGAGCATGGCGGCCGCAAGCACAAAAAGCATGAGCACAGAGACAATGAGAATCAGCCAGAGACGGCGGCTGATGGATAAGCTGCGCATATTCATGATGTTCACCCTAATTCGTTGTTTTTTCTTTTTTTATGAGTCATCAGGCAGATCCTTGCGCTGACTCTCAACTTTATCTTCATGATGTCGGCGTAACATGACTAAATCTGAGACAACAGTCACGTTTTTTTAGACGTCGGCTGCATATAGCCAAATGCTTACACCAACAGGCGCAATTGGCTCTATGCCGGGCATCATCGCAAATGTAGGATCCAATTCAACAACTGCAGCGAAGGATCGATGCAGCGATAAGGGAAGATCGGCCATTGCCAGGAGGCTACTGACAGGATGTCGGGATGGTATTGTGTGCAAAACGACCCGCTTCGGCGGGTTTTTTGCTTTCTGGATCAAACTGCCGGGAGCACCGCCTGATTCCCTCGCACCTCAATCCAGCTCACACCCCTTGAGCACCAGCCTCAGAATGGTCCGGGTCGCCGCTTCGTAATCATCGTCTTCAAGCCTGTCCTTGCCGGTAACCGTCGATATCTGCCAGTCGAAGTCGGCATAGGTCTGGGTCGCGGCCCAGATGGTGAACATCAGGTGGTGAGGGTCCAGAGGTGCAATCTGTCCGCTGTCGATCCAGGCCTGGATGCACTCGATATTGTGCCGGGCCTGACCGTTCAACTGCTCGATCTGCTCGGATGTCAGGTGGGGCGCGCCGTGCATGATCTCGCTGGCAAACACTTTCGAGGCGAAGGGCAGGTCGCGGGATATGCGCATTTTCGAGCGGATATAGCTGCTCAGTACTTCAGTGGGGACGCCCAGGGGATTGAAAGGTGTCGAGGCCTGCAGGATTGGCCCGATGATGCTTTCCAGCACCTCGCGATAGAGGTTGTCCTTGGACTTGAAGTAGTAATAGACGTTGGGTTTGGGCAGCCCGGCCCTGGCCGCGATATCGCCGGTCTTGGTGGCGGCGAACCCCTTTTCGGCGAACTCTTCGCTGGCCGCGCGCAGGATCAGTTCTTTGTTGCGCTCGCGAATACTGCTCATGACCGGATTCCTGCACGGCGGGCGCGCATGGTAGCACCGGCTTCGCGCAAGGCTCAATGCCGAGGCCTTGTGTGATCAAGAGGCTGGTTTACCCGTGGGAGGGGCCTTGGCCGCGACGACCTGTGAAGGCAATACATCTTCAGTGCACTTCACACAGCTGTCGCGGCCAAGGCCCCTCCCACAAGTAAGTATGTCTCGCCATTAAGTCCGATCAGCCATCCTTGAACAGGAAGCTGTAGGCATTGAGTGCCGGTACGCCGCCCAGGTGTGCGTAAAGCACTTTCGAACCCTCGGGGAATTCGCCGTTGCGGACCATGTCGATCATGCCGTGCATGGATTTGCCTTCGTAGACCGGGTCGGTCAGCACGCCTTCCAGACGGGCGCAGGTGCGGATTGCATCCAGGGTGCCTTCGTTGGGCAGGCCGTATTCCGGGTAGGCGTAACGGGTATCGAGCACTACGTCGTCGGCAGTGATTTCACGGCCCAGTTCCACCAGCTTTGCGGTGTTCTGGGCAATGCGCAGTACCTGTTCGCGGGTCTGATCCGGTTTGGCCGAAGCATCGATACCGATGACCCGTTGTGCGCGGCCATCGGCGGCGAAGCCCACCACCATTCCCGCATGGGTGCTACCGGTGACCGAGCAGACGACGATGTAATCGAACTTGAAGCCCAGTTCTTCTTCCTGCTGGCGCACCTCATCGGCGAAACGCACGAAGCCCAGGCCGCCATAAGGGTGTTCCGAACAACCTGCCGGAATCGGGAACGGCTTGCCGCCATTGTCGACCACATCGGCCATGGCCTTTTCCCAGCTCGGGCGAATGCCGATATCGAAGCCTGCCGAATCCAGGCGCACATCGGCACCCATGATCCGCGACATCTCGATATTGCCCACACGGTCGTATACCGCATCGGAGTAGTTCACCCAGTTTTCCTGGACCAGCACGCACTTCATGCCCAGGTGTGCGGCAACGGCTGCCACCTGGCGGGTCTGGTTGGACTGGATACCGCCGATGGACACCAGCGTGTCATAGCCGCCCTCGATGGCTTCCGGAATGAGGTATTCCAGCTTGCGCGTCTTGTTCCCGCCGAATGCCAGGCCGCTGTTGCAGTCTTCGCGTTTGGCATACAGCTCGACCTTGCCACCCAGATGCTCGCTCAGCCGCTTGAGCGGTGTAATGGGCGAAGGGCCGAAGGTCAGGGGATAGCGCTTGAATTTGCTCAGGTTCATATCGAGTCTCCATGGGAAGAAGTATCCAGCGCGTCATCAACGTGCTTGCGATGGATTCATCATAGAAAATCGCTCGATAATCGTGGTTGCAAAGAATTGTCTATTTAGGAAATGAAAGTTAGTCTCGGATAACTGAAAACTAATTTAATTTCTAAAAAATACCTATGAAAGCAATAAATGAACGCAGCAAGAAGCCGGATGCCGCGCTCGCACCGCTGCTGGACAGAATCGACCGGGCCATCCTCAAGACCCTGCAGCGCGATGCGTCCATTTCCAATGTGGCGTTGGCCGAAAAGGTCAAATTGAGCGCGCCGGCCTGTCTGAGGCGTGTCGAACGGCTCAAGGAAGCGGGCGTCATAAAAGGCGTGGTTGCCTTGCTCAACAGCGAAGCGCTGGATGCGGGGATGGTGGTACTGATTGGCGTGGTACTGGATCGCTCGACCCCTGAGTCATTCGCCCAGTTCGAGGAGGCGGCGCAGAAGGTCTCCGGCTGCATGGAGTTTCATGTGGTGACCGGCGAGTTCGACTATTTCATGTTGCTGCGCACCAAAGACAGCCAGAGCTTCAACCGACTGCATGCCGAGCAGTTGCTGTATCTGCCGGGCGTCAGACAGATCCGCTCCTTCATGGGGTTGCGTCAGGTGCTGTCCACCACTCAGATCCCGATGTAGGCAGGCTCAATAGGGCGACATGAAATGATCCTGCAGGTAGTTCTTCACCAGATGCCGGGTCGCCGCGAGGATTTCTTCTACCTGTGAGTCCATCGAGGCTTTGGACGGGGTCTGTTCCTCCAGCTTCTCCAGCTCAAAGAAGTGCAGCTTGTGCCCGCACACCGAACCCAGCCAGGACAGATGCGCCCGATGGCTGGCTTCCACATCCAGCAGATGGCAGGTCTTGGGGATTGAACTCAACAAGCCATTGGCTTCGCAGTTCGAAGGCTTTTGCGCACTGAAGGCACGGTTTTCAGCGTCGAGCCATTCTTCTTCCAGTTGGGTCGATTGCCTGATGACCAGATAGGCCACCTGTTCCCAGTCACTGATTTCGGTATTGAGCGTATCGATGAGGTATTGAGGCAGGTCTGCATTGGAAACGATGATGACGCCCGTCTCTTGAGAGGTCGGTTTCAACCACTGTGCGCGTTGCGAATCGATATGCATGACAGCCCCTTGTTGTAGGTATCGCGATCAATAGCCCGACGTCCCGATGCAACACTTGCGCCACAAGCCCGGGGCGGGGCGCTGATCGCTTGAGCGAGTGCATTAAACGTTAGCGGATTGTGCCGGTCAGACACTGATTGGCGGGGTGTATGTGCCATGCCTTGTGATTCAATAAGCACCGTTTTTGTTTTTCCAATTGTTAAAGGATATTGATTGTGGCTGCTGGAAGCTTGCTGACCCTGCTCGATGACATCGCAACCCTGCTCGACGATGTGGCACTGGCCACCAAAAAGACGGCAGGTGTGCTGGGGGATGACCTGGCCCTCAATGCGCAACAAGTCACGGGCGTTTCGGCCGATCGTGAGTTGCCGGTGGTCTGGGCGGTGGCCAAGGGTTCTTTGCTCAACAAGGCGATTCTGGTGCCTGCGGCGTTGCTGATCAGTGCCTTTGCGCCCTGGGCGATCCTGCCTCTGTTGATGATTGGCGGTGCCTACCTGTGTTTCGAGGGGGCCGAGAAGATTGCCCATAAGTGGCTGCATGCCGACGCCGGGCACGAGCAGGAAGAGCGCAAACAGGCCGTGGGCAATGCTTCCACGGACATGGTGGCCTTCGAGAAGGAACGGATCAAAGGCGCCATCCGCACGGACTTCATCCTTTCGGCGGAAATCATCGTTCTGGCGCTGGGTGTGGTTTCAAGTCGTCCGTTTCTGGATCAGGTGGGCGTACTGGTGATAGTTGCCGTGCTGATTACCGTGGGTGTCTACGGGCTGGTGGCGGGTATCGTCAAGCTCGATGACCTGGGCCTGCATCTGAAAAAGAGCGCCAGTTCTGCTTCGCAAAGCATCGGTAACGGGCTGCTCTGGCTGGCCCCTGTGCTGATGAAAGCGCTGTCGATCCTCGGCACCGCCGCCATGTTCATGGTCGGCGGTGGCATTCTGGTACATGGCCTGCCGTTCGCCCATCACTGGGTCGAAGGCATTACCGAAAGCGCGGCCAGTGCTGTCGGTGGTTTCTCCATGGTGGTGCCGACTCTGCTGGATGCCGTTGCAGGCATCATTGCCGGAGCGGCATTGGTGGTAGTGGTGACGCTGGCGGGCAAGGTCTGGAAGTCGGCTCGGGGCTGAGCGGATCGTTGCCCGGCTCAAGCGATGCCTGAAGTGCTGGTCGCCCGTAGAAGCACAGGGCGGTCAGCAGCATCGTCAGCCAGACCAGAATGCCGGACCAGAAGGTGTGAGACATGAAGTGCCAGCCTTGCAGGACCCGTGTGGTGCCGTACACCATGCCCAGCAGCAGAACCCAGCCCAGCAACTTGCGGGCATGTCGCCAGCGGTAGCGGCGGGCGACGAAATACAACGCCAGCAGGGTAAAACCGCTTGAGGCGTGGCCACCCGGCCAGCAGCGTCCCTTTCCGGCTTCATGCAGCAGGTTGAAGTTCTCGAACCATTCGGTCTTTTCCTGAATTCCGCCATACAGGGTCGTTTCAACCGGACAGTAAACACTGGTGTGGCTTTTCAGGTAATGCACCATGGCCGTGGTGATCGCGAAGGCAACCACAACGAAGATTAAGTCACGGCGGTGATGAGCAAGAAACCTGAACGCCGTGACGAGACGAAGTTTCTCCAGAACTGCCATCAGGCGCTGATTTTTTGCGGCCTGCAATAGAGGCCACACAAAGGAAAGCGCCGTCCCCGTGATTGCCAGTTCACCTGTCCAGTTCGGAATGATCCGTGGCCAGCGATGGGTCAGGTTTTCAAAAAGCCGGTCGTGCTGAAACGGAAAGGCCTGGGTCACAGGGTTGTACAACAGGTTGCTGAGGGTGACATCCAGGTTGGTCAGGTCGAAGACGCTAAAGACCAGAACTGCCAGCAATAGCGGCAGGCCGACATTCATCAAGTAGAAGCGTTGTCTGGAAGTATTCACGTACCGGATTTCCTGGTGGCTTATGGATGTTGCGGTATGACGGACTTCCAGTCCTGAGCATCGAGAAAGCCCAGAATCCTGGCGCTTTTATCCTTGGGGTCAATGGTCACGAACAGGGCGCTGCCATAAGCGGGTACGGTGCGTGCCGAGATGTTCAGAGATTTTTCCAACTGGTTGAAACACTCGCTGTGAGTGATCAGCACCATGTTTCGCTGGTCGACTTTGTGTTGCTGCATGTCTTCCAGCATGGTGCGGCGGCAGTTGAACAGCCAGTCCTGAGGGATGCTTGCGCCTTTGAACGCAAAGCTTGCGGTCTGGGCCGTGCGCAGCAGGGGACTGTTGAAAATGTTCGTGTGGCTCAGATCCAGGGCTCTGAACGAATTGCCCAGTTCCTGAGCGACGAGCTGGCCTTTGCGGGTAATGCCATCGGGTGGGCCAAGGCAGGGATTGGTCGAGTGATCGCAACGCTCGGCATGACGCACCAGCACGACCAGATCACCCTTGGCCCAGTGATCGAGAATGCCGGCCCTGCGCAGGTTGTGGCCTTGTGAAAGGTCGAGTGGGCCAGAAGGCATCAACATCCGGGAACCCAGCCACAGAGCCACCAGCATCAGCGGCAACAGCCAGAGCAGTTTAGGGTAGTGGGTAAGGTTTCTGTAGCCGGCGTGACTGGCAATGGCCAGTTGGTTGTATAGCGATTGGGTATTCAAGGCGGTCGCCGTCACAAGGGGAGGACTGGACCGAAGATTAGGCTGCGACAGGTCAATGACCGGTCAACGATATGTGAAAAAACAATTGGGCAAGAAATTCTTCAACGCTGGCGAGGCGGCACCGCAGTGCAGCCTCGCCGGTGGCTGCTGTGATCAGAAGAACACTTTGACCAGCAGGCTTGCGGTGTTCTGGTCGGTATCGAAGGAGGATGTGTCCTTGATGCCGTACTTGTTGCTCCAGTAGTCGTACTCGATACCGACGTAGAGTTTTTTCTCGGGGAAGTTCAGCGCCTTGCCCAGGTCATATTTGATCTGCGGGTTGATGTGCAGGTTGGCGTGGTAGGTGCCGCGGGAGGTCTTGTCGTTGTCCACGACCCAGTCGATGAAGCCGTCGATCACCACATCGGACTTGCCCGCCGGGATGGTGTAGGACCATACAGGCGTGATCTGCCATACGCCGTCACCCGGACGATTGCCTTCGGTCTGGCGCTGGTAGAAGTTCAGCTGGAAGTAATCGAAGCCGGGGATGTTCAGATCGAAGCCCGGACCGATCAGGTACGACTCGTTATCGCCTTCGCCGAACTCGTAGGTTGCCGCCAGCAGCACGTCCGAAATGGGGCCAAGCTCAAACTTCTGGCCGAAGATCTTGCCCATCGACAGGCGTGGCGAGAACTCGCCGTAATAAGTGTTCGGGCCGCTGTTCGCGTCTTTCTTGCCGTTGTAGAAGATCTTGTCGACGAAGAAGAAGTTGTCGCCGTACTTCCAGGCATCCGCATGTTCGAAGGTGAAAGTCTGTTGTATTTCCGGGTTGACCGTGAAGTCCCGACCATTGAGATAAGTCAGGCTGTTGCTCTGCCACTGCAACAGATCGCCGGCTGTGGCCGAGCCTGCGGCCAGCAGACTACCGGCCAGTAACAGGCTGGAAAAAGTGCGGTTCATGCGGGTGCTCCCTTGAGATCGATAGTGGTTTCGAGGTCGGCGTTCTATGAGTGACGCCGTTTCTCTGGTTGTAATAAATTGTCTGCGTGGTCAGCTTCGTGATTTAGCAAAAGCTGAGCCAACCCTTGTGAAAAAGCCGCGCCGATACCTGAAACGCTCGGCAATGGCCGGTTTCTGATGATTCTTCCGGTGGGCAGGACCTGACTGAGCGGACAATTTCAGCTGCAGCCTGGCAATTGGCGGCTTTTAAAGCGGCGGCGGAGAATACTGGGTGGCGAGTGTCAGCTCAAGTGCTCCAGTGCGGAGCATGAGCGGCGAAAGTGGGGCGTTTTTCGCTTCTGAGGTCATAAATGACTTTGGGGGAGGCAGCTTGCTGGCGACTTCAGCGTACGACGCAGAATATCTGCCAGTTTCAGGTCTTTTTCGCCAGCAAGCTGCCTCCCTCAAGTGTTGGGCATTGCCTTTCAACGCAGATTCGCCCCCTGATCGATCCAGGCACCCAGCATGTCCCGTTCTTGCTGGGTCATCTGGGTGATGTTGCCCAGAGGCATGATCGGGGCGGTGATGGCCTGGGCCTTGATGCGCGGTGCAAGTAGCTGGATCTGTTCTGGCGTATCGAACATCACGCCCGCAGGCGCGGTGCTGAACAGGTTGCTGGTGGGGTTGGCCGAATGGCAGACAGTGCAGCGTTGCTTGATGACTTCATGAACCTTGTCGAACGCTATCCCGGCCACCTTGGGCGTTTCTGCGGGGGCGGGTGCCGCAACCGGTTCGGGGCGTTTTTCGTCGGCCCTGTAGCCGCCCACGGCGGTGCCGGGTAATGGCTGATATTCGATTTTCGCCGCTGCATCATGAGCCTTCTGCGGTTGCGACGGCCCGGTGACATAGGCCAGGCACAGCATGCCCAGCGCCGCAAATGGCAAGGTCCAGAAGAACCGGTGGCTGTCATGCCGGGTATTGAAGTAATGACGCACCAGCACGGCCAGCAAGGCAATCGCCGCCAGGATCAGCCAGTTGTACTGGCTGCCATAGGTACTGGGGAAATGGTTGCTGATCATGATGAACAGCACCGGCAGGGTGAAGTAGTTATTGTGCCGTGAACGCAGCAGGCCTTTTGCAGGCAGGGCCGGGTCCGGCGTGCGGTTCTCGGCGATGGCCGCCACCAGTGCGCGCTGGGCGGGCATGATGATGCGGAACACGTTGCCGACCATGATGGTGCCCATGATGGCACCCACATGCAGATAGGCCCCACGACCGCTGAACACCTGGCTCAGGGCAAAGGCTGCCGCCACCAGCAGCACGAACAGGACTACACCCAGCAGTGCAGGACGTTTGCCCAGGGCCGAGTCGCACAGAAAGCTGTAGACGAACCAGCCGACAAACAGGGAACCGAGGCCGATATGCACGCCGGCGGCAGGCGAAAGGCTGCTGCCCGGCGCCAGCAGATACAGGGTCGGGTTGGCGTAGAACACCACACACAGCAGCGCGACCCCGGACAGCCAGGTCGAATAGGCCTCCCATTTGAACCAGTGCAGGTTCTCGGGCATGGTCGGTGGCGCGAGCTTGTACTTTTCCAGGTGATAGATGCCGCCACCGTGGATTGCCCAGAGGTCTCCGGAAAGACCCTCACGGGGATTGGAGCGGTTGAGGTTGTTTTCCAGCCAGACAAAGTAGAAAGACGCGCCGATCCAGGCCACGCCCACAATCATGTGAATCCAGCGCACGCCCAGATTCAGCCATTCCATCAGATGTGCCAGCATGGTATTTCCTTAATCCCCAGTCTGGATGTCGGGGACCTTCCTATTGGTTGGGATCGAGCACCATCAACTGGCTCTCTTCAAAATAATGCTCATCGCAGTTATTGCCGGTTCCACTGCGATCAACCACCAGGAAGTCATCCCGCTTTTCGATCGTCAGCACCGGGTGGTGCCAGACGCCGCGATGGTAATTGATGCCCTGCCTGCCATTGGAAACGAAGGCGCGGGTCAGCTCCGAGTCAGGTGCATCGCCAAGTGGCGCGACCACGATCAGAAAAGGATTGCCGAGCAGCGGTATGAACGCCTGGCTGCCCAGCGGATGGCGCTCCAGCATGGCAATGGTCAATGGCATGTCCAGCGCCTCGGCGCGGAAGATGCTGATGATTGCCTTGTCGTCGGGCGAAGCGGTCTGCACCTCGGCCAGACGATGAAAGCGCTGGGTCGAGCCATTGTTGATCATGAAGTGCGCACTGCCATCGGTTTCGATCACGTCACCGAACGGTGCAAAGGCTTCCTTGGTCAATGGCTCGATAATCAGTTTGCGCATGACAGTCTCTCTGGACCCGTGGGGGTAATGCCGTTCAGTCAAGGCATAACAAAACTTGTGGGAGGCAGTTGGCTGGCGACTTCGCGTACAGACGTAGATATCTGCCGGTTTTCAGGCCTTTTCGCCAGCAAGCTGCCTCCCACAAAGTGATTCATGACCTTAGCTGATCAGCATTCGCTACGGGGTTGTGTGTTTATTTGGTTATTTTGCCCAGGACCCGCAAGCGGCTCACGCCACCATCGGGAAATACGTTCAGGCGGATATGGGTGATCGGGCCGATGGCCTTGATCTGCTCGGCGAACTCATGTTCGGCGTGCATGCTCAGTTTCTGGCTGGGCAGCAGTTCGCGCCAGAACAGGCTCTGGGTTTCGATCTGGCTGTCGGTGCCGCCTTTGACGAAGGCGCCCTGGATCGAGCAACTGTCCGGGTAGTTGCCCTTGAAGTGCAGCGTATCGACGATCACTCGCTCCACTTCGCCCGGATGCCCCAGAGCGACGATCACCCAGTCGTTGCCCGGTGTGCGGCGGCGCGCGGTTTCCCAGCCGTCGCCCATGTTCACGCCACGGCCCGGATTGAGAATGTTGCTCATGCTGCCGTAGTGTTCGTCGGAGCAGGCAATCGCACGGCCACCATTGAGGGCTGCAACCAGATCGATCTGCTCGTCCTCCTTGACTTCGGACCAGTCACGGAAGGGAATGCCGTGCACACGCAGACGCGCCACACCGCCATCGGGGTAGATGTTGAAACGCAGATGACTGAACGCCTGATCGTTGCTGATTGCGTGGTAGTGATGGCTGTTGCCTTGCAGCTCGACCGAAGGCAGCACCTCGACCCATTGAGTGTTTTCGTCCGGCTCGCCCGAGGCCAGGAAGCAGGCTTCCAGAGAGGCCGAAGGCGGGAAGTTGCCGGTAAAGAACGAGGTGTCGATATCCACGCCCTTGATGGTGCCCGCCACGCCCAGGCGGATCACCGCGCTGTCATAGCCTTCGAAACGCTTGCGCCGCGACTCCCAGCCGTCCATCCATTTGCCGTTGTCATCGAACACGCCTTCTTTCCAGACTGCCGGAGTAGGCTGGAACAGGCGGTTGGCATCGGCGAACCAGTCATCGGTGACGGACAGGACTTTGGTCCCCAGGCGTGCGTCGGCCAGATTGACGAACTTCTCGAACGGTGCGGCGTAAACTTTCATTCTTTTTGTCTGCCTTTCTCAATGGGCTTGGAAGGAACGGGCTGGGTAGTGTCTACAGGGTCAGCAAGCGAAACAGGGCAATCTTGTTGATCTCGGCCAGCGCGCAGGCGAACTCGGCGTCGGCCGAGTGATGAATGCGCTGCTCGAAGGCCGCCAGGATCTTGTGCCGGTCGCTTCCCTTGACCGCCATGATGAACGGGAAGCCGAACCTGGCCTTGTAGGCCTGATTCAACTCGGTAAAACGCTGGAACTCTTCGGCTGTGCATTGATGAATGCCGGCACCTGCCTGTTCGCTGGTGCTGGCTTCGGTCAGTTCACCCTGGATGGCGGCTTTGCCGGCCAGATCCGGGTGAGCGTTGATCAGCGCCAGTTGCCGGTCATGATCGGCAGCGAGCAGGATCTCGCTCATGCGTGCATGCAGGTTTTCGACCTCATCCAGCTCGGGGCTCAGGCCCAGGTCGAAAGCCTTTTCGGCGACCCAGGGCGAGTGCTCGTAGATGTCGGCAAAGGCCGCAACGAAAGCTTCGCGGCTCAGGGACGAAGGTGTCAGTGTCTGGAACTGGCTCATTGCGCGGCCTTGAACGGATGTCGGGTGTGCCAGTGCCGCGCGATATCGACACGCCGTGTGAACCAGACCTGCTCGTGACTCCTGGCGTATTCGATAAAACGCTTGAGCGCGGCGAGGCGGGCAGGGCGGCCGATCAGGCGGCAATGCAGACCGATGGAAAGCATTTTCGGCGCTTCGGCACCTTCTTCGTACAGAACGTCGAAAGCATCCTTGAGGTACTGGAAAAACTGCTCGCCATTGTTGAAGCCCTGCACCTGGGTGAAGCGCATGTCATTGGTGTCCAGCGTGTAGGGAATCACCAGATGCGGCTTGCCGGTGGGGGTGTTCGGCTCCCAGTAGGGCAGATCATCGTCATAGGTATCGCAGTCGTAGAGAAAGCCGCCTTCCTCCATCACCAGGCGCCGGGTATTCGGGCCGGTGCGGCCGGTGTACCAGCCCAGCGGGCGTTCGCCGGTGATTTCGGTGAGGATACGGATAGCCTGGAGCATGTGTTCGCGCTCCTGGGCTTCATCCATGTACTGGTAGTCGATCCAGCGATAGCCGTGGCTGCAGATTTCATGGCCGTCGGCGACCATGGCGCGGATCACGTCCGGGTGACGCTGGGCAGCCATGGCCACGGCAAAGATGGTCAGCGGGATATCGAACTGTTTGAACAGCTTGAGGATGCGCCAGACACCGGCGCGGCTGCCGTATTCGTACAGCGACTCCATGCTCATGTTGCGCTGGCCTTGCAGCGGTTGGGCCGCGACCATTTCCGAGAGGAAGGCTTCGGACTCCTTGTCGCCATGCAGTATGTTGCGCTCGCCGCCTTCTTCGTAATTGAGCACGAAAGAGAGCGCGATGCGGGCATTGCCCGGCCAGTGAGGGTGGGGCGGATTGCTGCCGTAACCGATCAGGTCCCGTGGATAGTCAGCGCTCACAGCAGGCTTCCTTTATGTGCGTGAAGTCAGGGTGCGGTACAAGCCTGGCGGCATCACCGCGTTGCACGGATTGTATACAAAGTAATATCAAAACTGTAACCCCGCATATGACGCAGGTCGATAGCAATTTTCATGCAATAAACTTGCCTGACTGGTCAGCTTAAAGGTAAAAACCTCAATGCTTTCCTTTGCTTCAGTGTTTTCGGTATTAAAGCTGCACTGACAAATTCTGCGAGTGGCGGCTGCCGGTTTTATTGTGTACAAGTTTTTTGAAAAGTGTCTTAATCGATCACTGTTCAAGCCGGGCAAGCACCTTGATGGTGCATCATGCCTGTAATCCAGACATTCAACGAGGTGCAGAATCAATGGGACGGTTAACCACGCATGTGCTGGACGCCGCGCACGGTTGCCCCGGCAATGGCATCCATGTCGAACTGTATCGGGTTGAAGGCGAGCGCCTGGAGCGTGTGGCTACGGCGGTGACCAACAGCGACGGTCGTTGCGATGCACCGCTGTTGCAGGGTGACGAATACCGCTCGGGTGTCTACCAATTGCAGTTTCATGCCGGCGATTACTACCGCGCACGGGGCGTGACCCTGTCTGAGCCGGCCTTTCTCGATGTGGTGGTGCTGCGCTTCGGGATCGATGCGGCGCAGGAGCACTATCATGTACCGCTGCTGGTTTCGCCCTACAGCTACTCGACCTATCGTGGCAGTTGATGGTCGCCCGCGAGCTGCCCCCGCGGAGCAAGGTACGCCCTTGTGGTGGCGCACTGTGTACAATGCGCCCGTCCTACGCCGTAAACCACTTGCGCACGAGTGCCCATGAACGAACAGTCCCTGCCCCTGAAGAAACAGCCACGCGTGGCCAAGTCAGCGCGTAACGCAACCCAGGACGATATTGTCTATGCACATATCTTCGAGGTGATTCTCGAGCAGCGTCTGGCGCCGGGCACCAAGCTGAGCGAAGAGGCACTGGGCGAAATCTTTGGCGTCAGTCGCACCATCATTCGTCGCGCCCTGTCGCGGCTGGCCCATGAAGGTGTGGTGCTGCTGCGACCCAATCGCGGAGCCGTGGTCGCCAGCCCCAGTGTCGAAGAAGCGCGCCAGGTATTCTTTGCCCGGCGCATGGTGGAAAAGGCCATTACCGAACTGGCGGTCGAACACGCCACTGCCGAGCAACTGGCCGAATTGCGGCAGATGGTCAGCGACGAGCGCGACAGCTTTGCCAGAGGGGACCGTGGCGCGGGTATCCGTCTGTCCGGCGAGTTCCACCTGCAACTGGCCGTTGCCGCGAAGAATGCACCTTTGATCAGCTTTCAGCGCAGCCTGGTTTCGCAGACCTCATTGATCATCGCCCAATACGAAAACGGCAACCGCACCCATTGTTCCTACGATGAACACGCCCGCTTGATCGACGCCATCGAAGCGCGTGACGCCGCGCTGGCCGTGGAATTGATGATGCATCACATGGACCACATCGACAGCAAGCTCAACCTCGACGACGAGGGCGCATCCGATGACCTGCATGCGGTGTTTTCGCACCTGATGCAGGGTAAGAAGAAGTCGGGCAAGGCGTAACAGTCAAGGCGTACATGCCTGTGTGAGGGGCTTTGGCCGCGACGACCTGCTTGAACAGAGGACACATTTTCAGCACGCTTCACATTGCTGTCGCGGCCAAGGCCTCTCCCACGAGTTATGAGCCCATAGCCTTAGAGGAGCGGATCTATCCGCGAAAAGGCCAGCCATCACCCCTCTCGCTCGTGCACCAACTCCCCGGCCGCCCAGGTCTGTCGAACCGTGCGGTCATCCCCCAGAGTCATCAGCACGAACAGGATTTCGGCAATGTCCCTGGCTTGCTTCAGCCGATAAGCCAGCAGTGGCGTGGCGTTGTAATCCAGTACCAGAAAATCCGCTTCATTGCCGGGCTTCAGGCTGCCGATCCGGTCATCCAGTCGCAGCGCCCGTGCGCCGCCCAATGTCGCCAGATACAGCGATTTGAAAGGGCTGAGCCTCGCGCCCTGCATCTGCATGACCTTATAGGCTTCGTTGAGGGTCTGCAGGATCGAGAAGCTGGTGCCGCCGCCCACGTCGGTGCCTAGCCCGACGTTGATTCCGTGCCTTTCAGCCTTCGGCAGATCGAACAGGCCACTGCCCAGAAACAGGTTGGAGGTCGGACAGAACGCAATGGCCGAGCCGGTTTCTGCCAGCCGTGCACACTGCTCGTCGCACAGGTGTACGCCATGGGCGAATACCGAGCGTTCGCCCAGCAACTGGAAATGGTCGTACACATCCAGATAATTCTTGCGCTCCGGGAACAGGGCCTTGACCCATTCGATTTCCTGCAGGTTTTCGCTGATATGCGTCTGCATGTACAGATCTGGATACTCGCTCAGCAGTTTACCGGCCAGGGTCAGTTGCTCCGGTGTGCTGGTGGGCGCGAAACGTGGTGTTACGGCGTAGCTCAGACGGCCTTCACCGTGCCAGCGCTCGATCAGGGCCTTGCTGTCCGTATAGCCGGACTCGGCGGTATCCACCAGATAGTCAGGTGCGTTGCGGTCCATCAGCACCTTGCCGGCGATCATGCGCAGGTTCAGTTGCCGGGCGGCGCTGAACAGGGCTTCTACCGACTCCTTGTGTACGCTGCCGAAAACCAGAGCCGTGGTGGTGCCGTTACGCAGCAGTTCCTTGAGGAAGATATCCGCCACTTCGGCGGCATGGGCCGGGTCGGCGAACTGACGTTCACAAGGGAAGGTGTAAGTGTCGAGCCAGTCCAGCAACTGCTCGCCATAGGAGCCGATCATGCCGGTTTGTGGCAGGTGAATATGGGTGTCGATAAAGCCCGGAGTAATCAGCGCGTCCTGATACTCGATCAATTCCACATCGCTGCCCAGGGTATCCAGCAGATCGGCAGCATGGCCTACGGCCTTGATCCTGCCGTCTTCGATCAGCAGCAGGCCGTCGGCGAAATATTCGCAGGAGTTTTCGACGCCCACTTCGGCGGGGTCGGCAAGGCTGTGCACGATGCTGGCGCGGTAGGCTTTTCTGTTACTTGAAACGAGGGTCATGGGCATCTCATTGCGACTGGCTGCGCCGCGAGGCGGGCAGCAGTTTGGCGACAGGTTCGGCGCTGGCGTCATGCTGGCCGAAGCTGGCGTTGTAGGTGGCGATCACTTCGGCGGCGATGGAAATGGCGATCTCTACCGGCAGTTTGCCTTTGACTTGCGCCAGCCCCATGGGGCAACGCATGCGTTGCAGCAAGGCGGGTTCGAAACCGCGCTCTTTCAGGCGATGCTCGAACTTGACGCGTTTGGTCCTGGAGCCGATCAGCCCGAAGTAACCAAAGTCGCCACGCTTGAGAATGGCGGCGGTCAGTTCCAGATCCAGTTGATGGTTGTGGGTCATGACGATGCAGTAACTGCCTTTGGGCAACTGCGCGACTTCATCGACCGGTTCGTCGTTGACGATTTTCAGCACACCTGCGGGCGGTTGCCCGGGGAATTCCTGCTCACGCGAGTCGATCCAGCGCACCCGGCAGGGCAGGCTGGCCAGCAGTGGCACCAGCGCCCGCCCGACATGACCGGCACCGAACACCGCAATCTCGGCCTGTGGCTGGCCCATAGGCTCGAACAGCAGAACGTTGACCCCGCCGCAGCACTGGCCAAGGCTGGCACCGAGGTTGAAGCGTTCAAGGCGCGTCTGCCGGGTGCCGCTGGAGAGCATTTCCCGGGCGATTTCCATGGCCTTGTATTCCAGGTGTCCGCCGCCGATGGTGTCGTGGATAGCCTGTGCGGTGACCACCATTTTGGAGCCTGCATTGCGCGGCGTCGAACCCAGTTCCTCGATGATGGTGACCAGAATGCCCGGCTCACCTTGGGCCTGTAGCTCGGCCAGAGCGCTGATCCAGTTGTTCATCTGTGCAAACGCCTCATCTGCTCACAGCCCCACAACACCCGCTCCGGCGTCGCAGGCGCATCGATATCGGGCTGATGCCGATAATCGCCGAGGCTCGCCACCGCATCCTTGATTGCACACCATGCGGCAATCCCCAGCATGAACGGTGGTTCGCCCACGGCTTTGGAATGGAATACGGTGTCTTCCGGGTTCTTGCGGTTTTCCACCAGCGTCACCCGCAAATCCAGCGGCAGATCCGCCACTGCCGGGATCTTGTAGGACGCCGGGCCGCTGGTCAGCAGTTTGCCCTTGTCGTTCCACACCAGTTCTTCGGTGGTCAGCCAGCCCGCGCCTTGTACATAACCGCCTTCGACCTGGCCGATATCGATGGCCGGGTTCAGCGATGCGCCCACGTCATGCAGGATGTCGGTGCGCAGCATCTTGTATTCGCCGGTCAGGGTGTCGACGATCACCTCGGCACAGGCGGCGCCAAAGGCGTAGTAGTAAAAGGGCCGACCGCGTGCCTGGCTGCGGTCATAGAAAATCTTCGGCGTCTTGTAATAGCCCGTGCTGGACAACGACACCTGACCCATCCACGCCTGTTGCGCCAGTTCGGCGAAAGACAGCATCTGCTCGCCGATACGCACATGGCCATTGCCGAACTGCACATCGGCTTCGGCCACCTGATACTTCTGCGCGGCAAACTCCACCAGCCGCTGCTTGAGGATTTCAGCCGCGTTCTGCGCAGCCTTGCCATTGAGGTCCGTGCCGCTGGAGGCTGCCGTGGGCGAGGTATTGGGCACCTTGTCGGTGTTGGTCGCGGTGATCTGGATGCGCTCGATATCCACCTGGAACACCTCGGCCACCACCTGAGCCACCTTGACGTTCAGGCCCTGGCCCATTTCCGTGCCGCCGTGGTTCAGGTGGATGCTGCCGTCGGTGTAGATGTGGATCAGCGCGCCGGCCTGATTGAGAAAGCTGGCGGTAAAGGAAATCCCGAACTTGACCGGCGTCAGCGCCAGGCCCTTTTTCAGGATCGGGCTGCTGGCGTTGAAAGCCCTGATGGCTTCGCGCCGCTCGGCGTACTGACTGCTTTGCTCAAGATCGGCAGTCATTTCCTGCAGCAGGTTGTGCTCGACGGTCTGGTAGTAATGGGTGACGTTGCGTTCTGTCTTGCCGTAGTAATTGGTCTTGCGCACCGCCAGCGGGTCCAGGCCCAGATAGCGGGCGATGCGGTCCATCACTTCCTCGATGGCCACCATGCCCTGCGGGCCGCCAAAACCGCGATAGGCGGTGTTGGACGCGGTGTTGGTCTTGCAGCGATGGCCGTTGATGGTGGCATCGCCCAGGTAATAGGCATTGTCGGCATGGAACATCGCCCGGTCGACAATAGAGGCCGAAAGGTCCGGCGAATAACCGCAGTTGCCCGCCAGTTCCAGTTCGATGCCGTGCAGGCGTCCGCTATCGTCGAACCCCACGTCGTATTCGATATAGAACGGGTGGCGCTTGCCGGTCATCACCATGTCTTCGACCCGTGGCAGACGCATCTTGGTCGGCTGACCAGTGAGGTGGGCAATCACCGCGCACAGACACGCCGGGCTGGCTGCCTGGGTTTCCTTGCCACCAAAACCGCCACCCATGCGCCGCATGTCGACCACAACGCGGTTCATCGAAACGCCCAGTACCTCGGCCACCAGTTTCTGGACTTCCGTGGGGTTCTGGGTGGAGCAGTAGACGATCATCCCGCCATCTTCGGTGGGCATCACCGACGAGACCTGAGTCTCCAGATAAAAATGCTCCTGCCCGCCGATATGCAGATGGCCCTGCAGGCGATGCGGCGCGCCTTGCAGGGCACTGGCCGAATCGCCGCGCTTTTGGGTATGGCTGTCGACCACGAAGTGCTTCTGGCGCAAGGCCTGGACCACATCCAGCACCGGCTCCAGATCTTCATATTCGATAACCGCTGCCATGGCTGCCTTGCGTGCAGTGTCCAGATCCCTGGCAGCCACGGCCAGAACCGGCTGGCCGACAAACTCCACCTTGTCGATGGCCAGCAGCGGGTCGCCGGGCAACAGCGGGCCGATGTCCTTCAGGCCGGGAATGTCTTCGTGGGTGATGACGATCCGCACTCCATCGAAGGCCAGGCAAGGTGTGGTGTCGACGCTGAGGATCCGCGCATGGGCGCGGTCCGACAGGCGTGCATATACATGCAACTGATTGGGGAATTCCAGGCGGTCATCGATATAGATCGCCTCGCCGCTGACATGCTTGTCGGCGCTGTCATGCTTGACGCTGCGGCCTGCGCCGGTGGTCAGGCCCTGCTGGAACAGCGCGACCCGTTCGGCCTGGGTCATGGGCGGGGGAAGGTTAGACATAGTCGGTCACCCGCGTTGCAAGAGAGGGTGTTTGCAGCTCGATGAAGCATTTGCGCAACAGGTTCTGCGCGCTGAGCAGGCGGTATTCCTTGCTGGCGCGAAAGTCCGACAGCGGTGTGAAGTCTTCGGCCAGGGCGGCGCAGGCCTGCTCGACGGAGGCCGAGGTCCAGGGCTGACCGATCAAGGCCTGTTCGCAGGCAGCAGCGCGTTTGGGAATGGCCGCCATGCCGCCGAACGCGATGCGCGCACCGACAATCCTGTCGTTTTCGATATGCAGACAAAAGGCTGCGCAGACGGCGGAGATATCGTCATCCAGCCGCTTGGACACCTTGTAGGCGCGGAACACATGGCCAGCCCTGGCGGTTGGCACAATGATCTTCTCGATGAACTCGCTTTCCTGGCGCCCCGTCACCCGATAATCGATGAAGTAATCCTCCAGTGCCAGACTGCGCCGGGTGTCGCCCTTGCGCAACACGATCTGCGCGCCCAGTGCGATCAACAGCGGCGGGGCGTCGCCGATGGGCGAAGCGTTGCCGATATTGCCCCCCAGCGTGCCCTGATTGCGGATCTGCAGCGAGGCGAAGCGTTGCAGCAGTTCGCCGAAGTCGGGGTACTCGGCCTTGAGGGCTTTATGGCAATCGGTCAGCGAAGCGGCAGCGCCAATCTCCAGCCGGTCGTCGAAACGCTCGATGCGCTTCATCTCGGGGATATGGCCCACATGAATCATCACCGGCAGCGACTTGTGCTGTTGAGTGACTTCCAGCGCCAGATCGGTCCCGCCGGCCAGCAAGCGTGCCTGCGGATGTGCGTTGTACAGGTCGGCCAGATCGGCCACGGTCAGTGGCACCAGCGAGCGCTTGTCGCCGTCGTTGAGTTCACCAGTCGTTCGGGGCGCGATGCTGCGCAGGCGGGCGATGGTCTGTTCCCGGCGCTGGTCGAACTGGTCGGTGCCGGACTGGCTGCAAGCCTGGGTGGCTGCATCCAGGATCGGGCGATAACCGGTGCAGCGGCAGAGATTGCCTGCCAAGGCTTCGTGAGTCTGATGGGGATCGGCTTGCGTGCTGTTCTTTTGCAGGGCAAACAGCGACATCACAAAACCCGGCGTGCAGAAGCCGCATTGCGAACCGTGACAGTCGACCATGGCCTTCTGCACGCTGTGCAATTGCCCCTTATGCTTGAGGTCTTCGACGCTGATCAATTGCTTGCCGTGCAGCGAAGCCACGAAGGTCAGGCAGGCATTGAGGCTGCGATAACGCAATTGCTCGTTGCCATGGCTGTCGGTCTCCAGCTCGCTGAGCACAACGGTACAAGCACCGCAGTCACCGCTGGCGCAGCCTTCCTTGGTGCCTGTCCTGTGCAGGTGTTCGCGCAGGTAATCGAGCACGGTGAGGTTCGGGTCCAGGGCGTGCTCGGTTTTGAGCTCCTGGTTCAAAAGGAACTGGATCACGGCACTGCACCCTCGATTTCTTGTAATCGGATATGTCGATGAATTTATCAGCTTTACTTATCGGGTCAATTTTTTTCTGACTTAAGAGTCAGGAAATTGCCTTTTTACGGGTTCGCCCAAGCGTAATACAAGGCCTCTGGAATAAGCCTGTTGCTGGTTATTACGCACATCTGCTTAATTCGTGCCAGTTTCGCGATATGGCCCTGCGCCATGCCCAAAGGTTGCGATACACTCCCTCTCTTAATAATCAGAACTGCTTCTGAAAGGAAAGACATGACGTTCAAGGCATCGGACAGCCTCGCCGAGCAAGTCGCTCAGCATCTTGCCGAGCGGATCATCCGTGGTGAGCTGAAACCTGGAGAGCGAATCCAGGAACAAAAGGTTACGCAAGCGTTGAGTGTCAGCCGCGGGACCGTTCGCGAAGCGCTGTTGATTCTGGAGCGCAGACATCTGGTGGTGATCCTGCCGCGTCGTGGTGCACAGGTGACCGTGATGGATGCCCACAATGTGGTCGGCCTGTGCACGATGATGGCCGAGCTTTACATCCTGCTGGCCACCGCCGTTGCCGAACGCTGGCAGCGCGAGTCGGACCTGACGCCCTTCGTACAGATCCAGCAGCGCCTCAAGGCCAGTTGCGAGCGCGGCGATGTCACGGTCTTCGTCGAGGAAAGCTTCAACGTCATGCGCTCGGCCTATCCGTTTGCCGACAATCCGTATCTGCAGGAAACCGTCGAAAACCTGCAACCTTCCATGAGTCGCAGTTATTATCTGGCCCTCGAGCAGCGCCAGGCGGAACTGGACGACTACCTGTTGCTGTTTTCGCAACTGCTCGAAGCCGTTGTAGCCCGTGATCTGCCAAGGATTCGCGAGGTCTTGATCCAATATTGCCAACGCAGCTGCAGGCTGGTGCTGGCCGCTTTGTCCACAGGCTGAAACCATGCGTTTGAAGTGCATCAAGCTGGCGGGGTTCAAATCCTTCGTCGACCCCACCACGGTGAACTTCCCCAGTAACATGGCGGCCGTTGTCGGGCCCAATGGTTGTGGCAAGTCCAACATCATCGACGCCGTGCGCTGGGTGATGGGCGAAAGCTCGGCCAAGAACCTGCGCGGCGAGTCGATGACCGACGTCATCTTCAACGGCTCCACCAGCCGCAAGCCGGTCAGCCAGGCGAGTATCGAACTGGTGTTCGACAACTCCGACGGCACGCTGGTGGGCGAATACGCCAGCTATGCGGAAATCTCCATTCGCCGCAAAGTCACCCGCGACAGCCAGAACAGCTACTACCTCAACGGCGCCAAATGCCGTCGCCGCGACATCACCGATATTTTCCTGGGCACCGGCCTTGGCCCGCGCAGCTATTCGATCATCGAACAGGGCATGATCTCCAAGCTGATCGAAGCCAAGCCCGAGGACCTGCGCAACTTCATCGAAGAAGCGGCCGGCATCTCCAAATACAAGGAGCGTCGCCGGGAAACCGAAAACCGCATTCGTCGCACCCACGAAAACCTCGCCCGCCTGACCGACTTGCGCGAAGAGCTCGAACGCCAGCTTGAACGCCTGCATCGTCAGGCCCAGGCCGCCGAGAAGTATCAGGAATACAAGGCCGAAGAGCGGCAGCTCAAGGCGCAACTGTCGGCCCTGCGCTGGCAGACCCTGAACGAACAGGTCGGCCAGCGCGAGGCGGTGATCGGTAACCAGGAAATCGGTTTCGAGGCCCTGGTAGCCGACCAGCGCAGCGCCGATGCCAGCATCGAGCGGCTGCGTGACGGGCACCACGACCTGTCCGAGCGTTTCAATCAGGTGCAAGGGCGTTTCTATTCCGTGGGCGGCGACATCGCCCGGGTCGAGCAGAGCATCCAGCACGGTCAGCAACGCCTGCGCCAGTTGCAGGACGACCTGCGCGAAGCCGAGCGTGCCCGTCAGGAAACCGAATCGCATCTGGGCCACGACACCACCTTGCTGGCGACCCTGGACGAAGAGCTGGAAATGCTCGAACCGGAACAGGAAATGACCAGCGCCGCCGCCGAAGAGTCGGCCATCGCCCTGGAAGACGCCGAAGCCGGCATGCAGGGCTGGCAGGAAAAGTGGGACGCCTTCAACCAGCAATCAGCCGAGCCGCAGCGTCAGGCTCAAGTGCAACAATCACGCATTCAACAACTGGAGCAAAGCATCGAGCGGCTGGCCGAGCGTCAGCGCCGTCTCAATGAAGAACGCCAGTTGCTGGCGGCCGACCCCGAAGACGCGGCCATTCTCGAACTGAGCGAGGACCTCGCTACCCGGGAAATGACCATCGACGAACTGCACCTCAACGAAGGGCAGGTGGTCGAGCAACTGGAGCAACTGCGCGAGCAATTGCAACAGGCCAATCAGGCCCAGCAACAGGCTCAGGGCGAGCTGCAACGCCTGAACGGTCGCCTGGCTTCGCTGGAGGCCTTGCAACAGGCGGCGCTCGACCCGGACACCGGCACCGCCGAGTGGCTGCGCGATCAGCAACTGGCCGAGCGCCCACGGCTGGCCGAAGGGCTGAACGTCGAAGCCGGTTGGGAACTGGCGGTGGAAACCGTGCTGGGGGCCGACCTGCAAGCGGTGCTGGTGGACGATTTTGCCGGGCTCGACCTGGCCGGTTTCCAGCAAGGCGACCTGCGCCTGTTGAGCCCCGATGCCGATACCCGTCGCCTGCCGGGCAGCCTGCTGGACAAGGTCGACAGCCCGGTGGACCTGTCGGCCTGGCTGGGCCAGGTCATGCCGGTGGAAAACCTCGACGAAGCCCTGGCGCGACGTGGGCAGTTGGGTGAAGGGCAAAGCTTTATCAGCCGCGACGGTTACTGGGTCGGTCGGCATTTCCTGCGCGTGCGTCGCGCCAGTGAAGCCCAGAGCGGTGTGCTGGCCCGTGGTCAGGAATTGCAACGCCTGGGGCTGGAGCGTGACGAACTGGAAGCGGCGCTGGCCGCTCGCGAAGAACAACTGCTGTCGTTGCGCGAGCAACAGACACAACAGGAAGAAACCCGCGAACAACTGCGCCGTCGCCTGCAGGACGAAGCCCGCCAGCAAGGCGAACTCAAGGCCCAATTGTCTGCTGCCAAGGCCAAGGTCGAACAGTTGAGCCTGCGCCGCACCCGGCTGGACGAAGAGCTGACCGAGGTGGGCGAACAGCGCGCCATGGAGCATGAACACCTGGGCGAATCCCGCGTGCAACTGCAGGACGCGCTGGACGCCATGGCCCAGGACACCGAGCAGCGCGAAATCCTGCAAGCCCAGCGCGACAGCCTGCGCGAGCGTCTGGATCGGGTGCGTCAGGAGGCCCGCCAGCACAAGGACCGCAGCCACCAACTGGCGGTGCGTCTGGGTTCGATCAAGGCGCAGCACGACTCCACGCGCCAGGCGCTGGAGCGCCTGAAGATGCAGTCCGAGCGCCTGTCCGAAAAAAGCGAACAACTGAGCCTGAACCTTGAAGAAGGGCAGGCCCCGCTGGAAGAGCTGCGCCTCAAGCTCGAAGAATTGCTGGAAAAACGCATGGTCGTCGATGACGAAATGCGTATCGCCAAAATCGCCCTGGAAGATGCCGACCGCGAACTGCGCGATGCCGAGAAGCGTCGTACCCAGGCCGAACAGCAATCGCAACTGCTGCGCGGCCAACTGGAACAGCAGCGTCTGGAATGGCAATCCCTGACCGTGCGGCGCAAGGCCTTGCAGGACCAGTTGCACGAAGACGGTTATGACCTGCATGGCGTGCTCGCCACCTTGAGCCCCGAAGCCAGCGAGGCGAGCGCCGAACAGCAGCTTGAAAGCATTGCGGGACGTATCCAGCGTCTGGGCGCCATCAACCTCGCGGCCATCGACGAGTACCAGCAACAGTCCGAGCGCAAGCGTTACCTCGACGCCCAGAACGCCGATCTGGTGGAAGCACTGGAGACCCTGGAAAACGTCATCCGCAAGATCGACAAGGAAACCCGCAACCGCTTCAAGGAGACCTTCGATCAGATAAACAGCGGAATCCAGGCGCTATTTCCGAAAGTTTTCGGTGGCGGCTCCGCTTATTTGGAACTGACGGGCGAAGATTTACTCGATACAGGGGTGACTATCATGGCGCGTCCCCCTGGCAAGAAGAACAGCACGATTCATTTGCTGTCCGGTGGGGAAAAAGCCCTGACGGCATTGGCACTGGTTTTCGCGATTTTCAAACTCAACCCGGCACCGTTCTGCATGCTCGATGAGGTCGATGCGCCACTGGATGACGCCAACGTAGGACGTTATGCACGCTTGGTGAAAGAAATGTCACAAACGGTGCAGTTCATCTACATCACCCACAACAAGATCGCCATGGAAATGGCTGACCAGTTGATGGGCGTAACCATGCACGAACCCGGCTGTTCGCGGCTGGTAGCGGTGGATGTCGAGGAGGCGATGGCCCTTGTGGATGCCTGATCTGGACCGATATTTAGCCGGTAAATGGCCTTTTAATGGCCCAAAACTGTGAAACGGTAGCGATAGATACCACCCCGAGCGCCATACAGGTGCAACAGACGGTGTAAAGTTACCTTTGGTCGTGCTAGTTTAGTGACCACTTTTTTATTTCGACGTGGGCAAAATGCCAGTTAGAACATAGACTTGGCACCACGTATTAAAGGGGTTTAGGCCCTTATTTTGAAAATTCTTCATTAGAGGCACTGGAATACATGGAAATCGGTCTGCGCGAGTGGCTGATCGTCATCGGCATTATTGTGATTGCCGGTATTCTCTTCGACGGCTGGCGCCGTATGCGCGGCGGCAAAGGGAAACTGAAATTCAGGCTCGACCGAAGCTTTTCCAATCTGCCGGACGACGATGAAAACACGTCCGCCGAATTGCTCGGTCCATCCCGTGTGCTCGAAACTCACAAGGAACCTCAGCTGGACGAGCAGGACCTGCCGTCGTTGAGTGCGACTCCGCGTGAAAGCAAGCGCGAGAAGAAACGCAAGGACGAGCCGCAGCAGGGCGACCTGAACCTGGACATGGACGGCCCGAGCCTGTTCACCGACCGCAACGACGACTTCCCGGACGACAAGCCGGCCCAGCGCAGCAGCGAAGACAAGGACCTGCCGCCGGTCGAAGAAGTGCTGGTCATCAGCGTGATCTGCCGTGATGAAAGCGGTTTCAAAGGTCCTGCACTGCTGCAGAACATTCTGGAAAGCGGCCTGCGTTTCGGCGAAATGGACATCTTCCACCGCCACGAAAGCATGGCCGGCAATGGCGAAGTCCTCTTCTCCATGGCCAACGCCGTCAAGCCGGGTGTGTTCGACCTGGACGATATCGACCATTTCAGCACCCGCGCCGTCAGCTTCTTCCTGGGCCTGCCGGGCCCGCGCCATCCGAAGCAGGCGTTCGACGTCATGGTGGCCGCAGCTCGCAAGCTGGCCCATGAACTCAACGGCGAACTGAAAGACGACCAGCGCAGCGTCATGACCGCTCAAACGATTGAGCATTATCGCCAGCGGATTGTCGAATTCGAGCGTCGGGCGCTGACCCAGCGCCGCTGATAGATGATTGTGACAGGAGCGGGTTGACCCGCTCCGAATACATTAAGCAGCCCAGGCTGCTTTTTTGCTTTTTGAGAGAACCCTGTATGAAGGCCGTCGAAACCCGAATCCTGGAACTGCGCGCAGAACTGGACCAGCACAACTACCGCTACCACGTGCTGGACGAACCCAGCATCCCGGATGCCGAGTACGACCGCCTGTTTCACGAGCTCAAGGCCCTCGAAGCGGACAACCCGCATCTGGTCACCCCGGATTCCCCGACCCAGCGCGTGGGCAGCGCCGCGCTGTCCGCCTTTACTCAGGTGCGCCATGAAGTGCCGATGCTCAGCCTGGGCAACGCCTTCGAAGAAACCGACATGCGCGAGTTCGACCGCCGTGTGAACGAAGGTCTCGACCTGCCAGCAGGCGACCTGTTCGGCGCTGGTGCCAAGGTGCAATACAGCTGCGAGCCCAAGCTGGACGGCCTGGCGGTCAGCCTGCTGTATCGCGACGGCGCGCTGGTGCGCGGTGCCACCCGTGGTGATGGCACCACCGGCGAAGACATCAGCGTCAACGTGCGTACCGTGCGCAACATTCCCCTCAAACTGCAAGGCAGCGGCTGGCCTGACGTGCTGGAAGTGCGTGGCGAAGTCTTCATGTCCAAGGCCGGTTTCGAGCGCCTCAATGCCAGCCAGATGGAAATCGGTGGCAAGACCTTCGCCAATCCGCGCAACGCCGCAGCGGGCAGCCTGCGCCAGCTGGACTCGAAAATCACCGCCAACCGTCCGCTGGAATTCTGCTGCTATGGCGTGGGCCAGGTATCTGCCGAGATTTCCGACACCCACGTGGGCCTGCTCAACAAGCTCAAGGACTGGGGCATGCCCATCAGTCGCGAGCTGAAACTGGCCGACGGGATTGAAGAGTGCCTGGCGTATTACCGTGACATTGGCGAGCGACGTCTGTCGCTGAGCTATGAAATCGATGGCGTGGTGTTCAAGGTCAACGACCTGGTTTCCCAGCGCGAACTGGGCTTCCGCGCCCGCGAACCGCGCTGGGCCATCGCCCACAAATTCCCGGCCATGGAAGAGCTGACCGAGCTGCTGGACGTTGAATTCCAGGTCGGCCGCACCGGTGCGGTCACGCCGGTGGCACGCCTCAAACCCGTAAAAGTCGCAGGCGTGACCGTGGCCAACGCCACATTGCATAACATGGACGAAGTGGCGCGTCTGGGGGTGATGATCGGCGACACGGTCATCATCCGCCGCGCCGGTGACGTGATCCCGCAAGTGGTGCAGGTGGTGGTCGAGCGTCGCCCGGAAGATGCTCGCCCCGTGGACGTCCCGAAAGAGTGCCCGGTGTGCGGCTCCCATGTGGAGCGCACGCAACTGATCAAACGCAGCAAGGGCAAGGAAACCGTCAGCGAAGGTGCGGTGTACCGCTGCGTCGGTCGTCTGGCCTGCGGCGCGCAGCTCAAGCAGGCGATCATCCACTACGTCTCGCGGCGGGCCATGGACATCGAAGGCCTGGGCGACAAGACCATCGAGCAACTGGTCGACGAAAAGCTCATCGGCTCGCCCGCCGACCTGTACAAGCTGCAATACGAACAGATCATCGACCTGGAAGGCTTTGCCGAAGTCTCCAGCAACAAACTGCTCAAGGCGATTGCCGACAGCCGCAAGCCGACCCTGGCGCGCTTCATCTACGCGCTGGGCATTCCCGACGTGGGCGAAGAAACCGCCAAGGTGCTGGCCCGTTCGCTGGCGTCCCTGGCGCGGGTTCGCAAGGCCTTGCCGGAAGTGCTCACCTACCTGCCGGATATCGGCCTGGAAGTCGCCCACGAGATCCACAGCTTCTTCGAGGACAACCACAACCGTGAAGTCATCGATGCCTTGCTGAGCGAGAGCGGCCTGCAGTTGCAGGACGAAGGCGAGCTGGGCGCGGAGTTCGCAGCCAGCACCACCTTGGGCAGCCTGATCGACAAGCTGCATATTTTCTCGGTAGGGCCGGGCGGGGCGCAGAAACTGGCCGACAAGTTTGGCACCCTGGAAAACGTGATCAGCGCCGACTGGCTGGATATGCGTCAGGCACTGCCCGAGAAGCAGGCCAAAGCCGTGCGCGAGTTCTTCGACGACAGCGCCAACGCCGAGCGGGCGCGGGCCATCGAAGCGCAGCTCAAGGAGTTCGGCATGCACTGGCGCAGCGAGAAGAAAACCGTCGAAGGCCTGCCGCTGGCCGGCCAGACCTGGGTGCTGACCGGCTCGCTGGAACGCATGAGCCGCGACATCGCCAAGGAAAAACTCGAAAGCCTCGGTGCCAAGGTGTCCGGCTCGGTATCGGCCAAGACCCACACCGTCGTCGCCGGCCCGGGTGCTGGCTCCAAGCTCACCAAGGCCAATGAACTGGGCCTGGAAGTGCTGGACGAAGACGCCTTTGTGGCGTTCCTGACCGAGCATGGCATTGAAGTGGAATAAAAATTCCTGTGGGAGGGGGCTTGCCCGCGACAGCCAGTTCATTGAATGTCCCAGGCCCCCAAAATCTCACGGAACCCCTGCAACGCCCCATGATCTAGTCTGTTCACGGACCACGGGGAAACCACCATGTACCGCTTTTTTGAACAATTGAGTTCACGGATCGCTGCACCTTTCGTCAGCGAAACAAAGCGCAACAGCAAGGTCTGGCAATGCCGCTGCGGCCAGTCGGTGTTCTTTCCCAACTCCCAGTGCCTGGCCTGCTCGGCGGCGTTGGGCTACCTGCCCGAACAGGAGCGCATCGCCGCGCTGGAACCCGCTGGCGAACCCGACACCTGGCGCCTCAGCGAACAGCCCGGCGCAGGCCTCTACCGGCGCTGCGCCAACCTGCTCACGCCCGCCGCCTGCAACTGGCTGTTTCCCGCCCATAACAGCGGCGAGTTCTGCATCGCCTGTAGCCTGAACCGCACCATTCCCGACCTGTCCGTCCCGGAAAACCCCGAGCGCTGGCGCAAGGTCGAAACCGCCAAGCGGCGGCTGGTGGCCCAACTGATCTCGCTGGGCCTGGAAGTCATCCCCAAGAGCATCGACGAAGAAACGGGTCTGGCCTTCGATTTCGTCGGCGTCGACCTGGAAGGCAAACTGCCGACCACCGGCCACGCCAATGGCCTGATTACCCTGAACATCGAAGAAGCCGACGACGCCCATCGCGAAGCGGTGCGCGTGCAGATGCACGAACCGTATCGGACCTTGCTGGGGCATTTTCGCCATGAGGTCGGCCACTATTACTGGGACCGGTTGATCGCCGACACTGACTGGCTCGACGGCTTTCGCACGCTGTTCGGCGACGAGCGCGCCAGTTACGCCGATGCGCTGGAGCAGCATTACCAGAACGGCGCGCCGGAAGGCTGGCAGCAGCACTTCGTCAGCGCCTACGCGACCATGCACCCGTGGGAAGACTGGGCGGAAACCTGGGCGCATTACCTGCACATGATGGATGCGGTGGACACCGCGCTGGGCCTGGGCATGAGCGCCCGGGAAATGGAAATGGACTACCAGCCATTCCCGCTGGAAACCCTGTACGAGCCACAACACCCGGACGGCCCGGCGTTCCTGTCGTTCGTCAACGCCTGGATAGAACTGGCCAGCATGCTCAACGAACTGTCACGCAGCATGGGCCAGCCCGACTTCTATCCCTTCGTCCTGCCAGCCGCCGCCATCGCCAAGCTGCACTTCATCCACCTCGTTATCCAGGGTAATGGTGGCAAGGCAGACGAAGTGCTCCAGGCCGCCAACCCGTAGAAACCGCCTTGACCCTTCCCGCAAGGATTGCACTCATCCCGTGGGAGGGAGCTTGCTCGCGACAGCGTCATCAGGCAGCAAAACACACAGCCTTACGGCTAATGCCTGACCGCAGCCCCATCCGCCACAAAGCGAAACACCTGCTTCTCCACGGCATCCAGCGCATCGCAGCCGTCGCTCAACAGCATCAGCGCGGCATTGGCCATATAACGCACATCGCTGTCATCGGCACCGTCCAGGCATTCCAGCAGACGCCGGGCCATGCGGATGCGCCGGTCGGCACTGGCAAACAGAAAATCCAGCGGTGCCTGACTGTCGATATGCAGCACGGGGGTATCGGTGTTGTTGCTTCTGAGCGGGACAAAGCGCGTCATGCTGCACCTCCGCGTTGGGCGGGGGCGGGGGGATTGGGGGTGATTTTGAACATGGTCTAACTCCTGATTTAAATGGAGCTGCCAAAAACTCACTTCCACATGAGTGGGTGGCAGCTGTGCGCGGGTGTGGAAGACCGGTAGGAGTAACCCGGCGCACCCGAAGGTGCCCCAGCGCACAGCCGCCATAACATAGCCATCGGACACCTTATGGCGTCCGATTACTGATACGTGCGTCTGCGCACTCCTGACACAGCGGGGCTTCCACACCCCATCGCTGATGAGCAGCGACGGCGCGACTATAAGCCCCGAACCTGCTCCCTGCAACCCGTCGGGGCCTTGTCAGGCAAGTGCTTGAGCAATCTCGAATTTTTATCCGGGATTACGGGTTGTAACTTCGCGCCAGACCGGTACAATGGCGCGGCTCGCCGACTGGCGAGTGTCGTTATGGTGACCCCATCGGTCCCCCCGCAACGATTACCCGTCAACCTGGTCAGGCCCGGAAGGGAGCAGCCATAGCGGGAACATTGTGTGCCGGGGTGTGGCTGGTGGGGTTGCCACCTTTATTTTGAATCCTTGTGGTTTGCAGGGGTTTTATCAGCAAAACAATCAAAGTGTGACAGCTTAGGTACAGCTAAGCGGTTTACAGTAAGCTGCAATTCACCTTTTGCTCATCTCACCTCCAATGCCCCATGTTCTGTCCGTCTGATAGATATCTCAACTTGACGGTGAGCACGCTGGCTTGATCCTGCGTCTGTTCTATTCGCTTGGTGTTGAGATGATGGCAAAATGACTCGCGTCCCGGTATTGTAAGGTCTAGACCTGACTGTCATCGAGGGAATGATGAGATTTTCTGAACATTTCAAGCTTGGGCTGACGCAGCCTTATTTGGATTTTGTCGATATTCGTTTAGATACTGACGTTCCTGTATTCTTGGAGCCGGCTGCAATCAAATCTTTAAGTAGTCCATGGGGTAATGAATTATCTTCACTCCTCCAGACTTTCTTTGAAGAAGTTTTGTCCCTAATCCGCTCTGGAAATAATGATAAAGCACAAAGGCTACTTTCATCACTGAATGAACGAAATGAGTTTCATTTGGGTTATTCGGCAAATGAGTCTCGAGGGCATGGGTTTGGTAGTGGATCAGCCAAAAGCGTCTGGGGGGCTCTCAGTCAAAGTGACGCTGTAAAAACCGGCCTTTTAAGAGATCTTGAGGACACAGCATTGCTCATTCCGGGCATAGGAACGGATATGATATCTGATGCAGTGTGCAATATTTTGCGTGGACCGCTTATAAGATATACGCAGGATATGAGTTCCTTTTATGGTGTTCCTTTAACTCCTGATGTTGATTCTGGACCTATATGGAATGCGGAGGCAGGCATGTGGGAAACGACTCTGGTCCCTTTGCCAATGACACCTTATGGAAAAGTGATTTTGGTCCCTAAGCTTCTAGTGCGGCAGCGTCTTAGCTACCGGTTTGATGAATACTATCGACATTATTTATTACCTCAAATGCAGCAAGAGCACTTAAGCGCAAGGTCAAGTCTTGTAGAGGTTTTGAGTGACGGTAGGGAGCGAGTTACGAAGAAAGCTCTAATGGAAAAATATGGGCGTGATAAATTGGCTGCTGTAAGAGAGACTCAGTTACGCCCTAGGGTTTTGGATGAGTATAGGGAGTTCAAAGAAAGTCAAGTTTCTCCACCGTTGTCTCATGAGCAGCTTTCCGAGGTGGAGGGAGTTGAGCCTCCTAATCTGGATTCGTTAGTGCTTGAAATGAAAGCCTTGGCTCCAGGTAGAAAAGATGCGGACGCCTATGAAAAAGTAATCGAGAAAATCTTCTCTGTTGTTTTTTATCCTTCTCTTTGTAATCCTAAAAAGCAGGCTGTTTTACATCAAGGTCGGAAGCGAGTTGATATCACGTATAGTAATGAGGCAAAAAGTGGCTTTTTTGCATGGCTGTCTCTTCATTACTGTGCTCCTTTAATATTTGTTGAGTGTAAAAACTACGGGAAGGAAGTCGGGAATCCTGAAGTTGATCAGCTATCCTCTAGGTTTGGCCCAAGCAGAGGACAAGTAGGTATTTTGGTATGTCGGTCTCTCGATGATAGGTCACTATTGTTGGAAAGATGTAAGGACACTGCTAAGGATAAACGGGGTTATATGCTTGTGTTAGAAGATAAGGATGTCGAAAATTTAGTTCGGGTTTATAAAAGCGAGCGTGATAATGTTTTTGAGATTTTTAGGCGGCAGTGGAGTGATTTGATAAGTTGATGTCCGCATCTGTCTTCGGTGCTTGACGGTGAAGTGGGTGGTGGGGCTTTGAATTTCTATGGCTTTATGGTTGCTTCTTTTTTGAGTGTTTAATAATGAAGTACAAGGTGGGGCATGGCAAAGATATCAGATAATAAGTACCTGTATCGTATCATGAGGTTTGACCATGCTGTGCAGGTGCTAAAGGGGGAACTTTTTTTTTCGCACCCGTCTCAATGGGAGGACCCGTATGAAACGCACGTAAAGCATAGCTATGATCATGCGATTTTTGCTCAGTGTTGGACTACAGCAAGCATGTCAGATGCAATGTGGAGAATATATTCTCCTAACTTTCTCGGGGTTCGTCTTCGTACCAAAGTAGGTAAGTTAACTAAGGTTATGAGGGCCTATACTCAAAGTAATAAAGGCTTCAGAAGGCGTTTGGAAAAAGTCAACTATCTAGGGATGGCAGCTTATAAAAAAGAAACCGAAGAGTTGGGATGTCTCATGAATGATGGTGATTTTAGTAGCCCTTCTCTTGGTGCTGATTTGCTATGTGTAAAAAGGTCTGCTTTTGAGCATGAAAACGAAGTGAGAGCTATCCTGTTTGATTCAAATGCCGAAAGAAAGGAGGGGGGTGTGTTGAAAGGAATTGTAGTTAGTTTTGGTGGTATTGATTTAATTGACTCTATATTGTTTGATCCTAGGGCTCCAGATGAGCTTTGTCATGCCATGCGTCATTATCTAAAGGATGTCTTGGGCTTTACGGGAGAAATTAGAAAGTCGAAACTTTATACCGTTAAGTCTCGTTAAGGTAAATCTATTATTAGGTGGTAATCTTGCGAGTGGTATCTTTTGTATGTGGGGATTAACAATGTTTTTAAAGATGATAATCTATATGGCTTCATGAAGTGGGTGTCGTATGGTTGCTCAAGGAATGGTAAAGCTTGGGCGCGACTTTACTAAATTTATCGATCCAAATTATTGCGCTGATATTATTTATTGATAATAATGAGGTTAGTGTCATTCTCCGACTTTAACTTGTTTCAGAAAAATTTATAGATGTGTATCTTCAGAAAGAGTGCCTGATGAGAGTCGGTGGTTTTTTTCAAAAGGTAGGGGGCACTCCTGAAATATTCTAATGAAAAAGCTTATGGTTGCGATTGTATACGGATTGCCTACTGAATTAGACGAGTCTTTGAAGTGAGTAAGAAATTATTTCGGACATGATTTTTTAAAAGACTCAGTTGATTGTAGCTTGATAGCTATATCGCCTGGTCGATAAATTTAAGCATAAAGCTGCCGTACCTTACCTGGCTGAATTGCCCATGATTCTGTCTGATGGAAAGCGTCTGACCATTGCTGACAGGTTGTCAGTTGGCTTTGTAATAGCTACATTTTGTTTAATGTCCAGAGCTGGGCTATGGCTAGTAAGCGACCTCCAGTCGCGAGGAAAATTGAAACTCAGCTAATACGGTGACTCAGCTTTTCCTTAAATTATAAACACAACTAATGGGTCACATCATGAGGTGCTGGTACCGGGAGGTATTCGGGAGCACAGCATCACGTCTCAGATTTACTGTTGGAATGTGGAATGGTGGATCGCTTACGGTTTAACTGCCGCATCATTAACCACCGTCGCGCTGCTTTCCCGTTCGCAAGCACAATCCCTTATGCTTGTTGTTCAACGGCTATCTTCAATCCTCCACAAACACTTTGACGCTTTCAGCTACCTGCGATCTCACCCTATGTGTGAAGCCCTGGGCGTCGCTGACGCCTTGTTCGATGTTGCCGTCGGCGCGCTGGATGGCGTAACGGTGGTTGGGCATGGGGTCCCCGGTGGTTTCGTTGATGAGTTTGAACTTGCCGCTGAAGGGGGCCGAGAAGAAGGTGTCGTCGATGATGACGATAGGCGCAGGCAGAGGGATTCCAATTGCCGGAAATATTAAAGCAGGAGGCCAGCGATCTGCAATAAATGGGGGCGCGGTATGTTGCGGGATTTCAGTGGTTGAGTTATTTTCTCTCACTTTTTCCAGTATTAGCGCCGATGGGATAAAGAACGTATTGGTATAGTAAATTTTGTGTCCCCATGAAGGAGAGATACGGACTTTGCACGGTATGGATACTTGATCTTCAATCAATGTTCTTATTTCGTCGTACTCACTTAGGCTGCTTTCGCTTCCGTCTGGATTGGAGTAAGAGAAAGATACCTCTGAAATGAAGTCGCGGTTTAGCCTGCTTTGATCTTTGGCTTCTACTGAGCCTCTAGCATTTATTTTAATAACATGATCTGTTGAGAAGTTTGTGTCGTGATCCAGAGAACATGTCAGGACCGGGTTTTGTTGGTTACTGTTTTCATAATTGTTGAAGGCACGCATTAAGTCAATGCTTGAGGTAAAGCTAACTGTATAACGGCTATAGGGGCCTCGCTCAAAAGACGATAGCCTGAGCTCTGCACGTGGAATGTTTGGCGTTTTTGCGCAAGCGGTGCACAAAATTATTAATAGATAATTGATGTTGGGAAATGCTTTCTTTTGCCAGAATGTCATTTATAAGTCCATATTAAATTGCACTGGCTTTTATGGGTTGATTGCAGTAAATGATTTGATGATGTTATTCCAGTTTTTTCAGCATCAGTGCCGCTGGGATGAGTAGAGTGTCACTGTAATAGGCCTTGAAGCCGTAATAAGTGATGCGAACTTTGCAAGGAATCGAGTCTTGAGCTGAAAGCAAAGGTTTTATCGCATCATAGTCATTGTCGTTACGCTGTGTTCCATCCGGGTTTGTGTAGTAAAAGATCAGCGATGCAATATAGTTATGATCGGATTTGCTTTCTTTTTTTGCCTTTACTACGCCTTCGGCTCTTATGTCGATAACATGATCTGCTGAAAATCTGGTATCGCGATTGAGGGAGCAGATCAGCATGGGGGGTAGCTGATTGCTGTTTTCATAGTCCTGAAAAGCTGTCAGTAAATTGATGTCGGATGTGAAATCGACAGTGTAAAAATTATTGGGGCCCCGTTCAAAAGACAATAGTGTCAGCTCGGCCTGTGGCACGCGAGGTGTTTTTGCACAGGCTGTACACAGTAGCACTGCCAAGAAAATGAGGCTGCGATATATATTCATTGGCCAAAAAATCCGGTAATCGACTCGAAAATAAGATCACGTGCGGATTTTGCTCCTTGCACGGGTTCTATGAACATCTGGTCTGCCGAAGCATGGTGGATATTGGCGGTTTTATTTATTGTCGGCCCTGAGCTTATGATCCATTGCTCTCCAAAATCTGCGACGCTATCCGAGGCGTCCGGATTAGTGGATTCGGCAAGAATGTTGATCCAGGTTTCAGCAACGGGAGAGGGCTCTGAAAAATAAATATCCGAGCCCAGCCATACCAGAAAACCCTCACCTACAGGGTCCAGTGTGACTAGAAACTTAACGGTATAACCTTTTTCTGACAGTGTTCTCGACAGGTGTGCTCCATTCCATCCACCTAAGCTATGCCCGACGATATAAACCGCACAGGACTTATTAGGTATATTGTTAATGAAGTGGGTCTCTATATCACTGTCCCCCTTTGCGTCGTTATAGCTTTTTGACAACATCCTGGTTTTTTCAAACGCAATTTTATTTGTGCCGAGCGTTTCTGTGAGTTCGTTTTTTGCATAGTCAACGTTATAATTCGGCCCCTGAAAATAATACGACTCCTGATCCGCCGCCCCCCCAATAAAAAACACCACCGCCTTCTTCTCGGCCACCGGCACCGTCTTGACCACGGCATCATTAACCGCCGTCAACGTATGCGTAGTCGCCAATCGCGCTGTCTTCCCGTTCGGAAGCACAATCTCTTCTGCTTGTTGTTCTGCGCCCATTCTCAATCTTCCAGAAACAGTTTGATGCTTTCAGCCAGATGCGAACTCACCACATGAGTGAAGCCCTGGGCGTCGCTGACGCCTTCTTCGATGCTGCCGTCGGCGCGCTGGATGGCGTAGCCGTGGTTGGGCATGGGTTCGCCGGTGGTTTCGTTGATGAGTTTGAGTCGGTCGCTGAAGTGCACGGGCATCGGCAGCAGGCCGCTGAAGGGGGCCGGGACGAAGGTGTCGCCGATGATGACGGTGCCGGAGCCGCCGATGATCACATTGCCGTGGGCGCCGGTGCTGCCCAGAGTCGCGGCGGGCAGGCCGTTGATGAAGACGGTGGAGCTGACGGCGCCGGTGATCGGGCTGCCGCAGGCGGAAGTGTCGCTCATGCGGGCGGCGGGCAGGCCGTCGAAGTTTACGTTGGGGGAGCCGCTGGCTATCGGGTTGGTGCCATGCCCTGGTAACGGGCAACTGGTGGGGTCGCTGACGCGGGCAGCAGGTTTGCCACTCATTTGAAGTTCCATTTCAAAGTGTCGGAGGGGCGTTTGACGGGCGGGCCGAGAAACTGCAGTTCTGATGGCTCGGCATATTAAGGGGGTGGTAATTGATCTGCAATCGGTTGGCGGGGTGGTGTGGCGGGGTAAACGAGAGCAGGTGATTGCCGAGCAGGAGTAATACCTGTCAGTTAAGAGGCAAATTTCACAGAGCAGGTGGGGCCTTGGTCGCGACAGTCTTTTCAGGCGCTGAAAATGTGTTGTTTTTCAGCTGGTCGTCGCGGCCAAGGCCCCTCCCACAAGCGACAGGTATGCCTGCATTGCTGCACTGTCGAGCTGGCGCTGCCTTCAATGGTGAGGTGAGGCTTTTTACCGAAGCTGATTCGATCAGTCGACCTGACGCGCCTGCGCCCGGCTTGCCACCCACGCCGCTACATCGAACGAAGGACACGCCTTGATGAACTCGTCTGGCGTGATCTTGCCGTCACCATTGCGGTCCGGTGACAGGTCCCTGTGGCCGAGGATGCGAGCAGTCGGGTAACGAGCCTTGAGTTGCTTCAACAGGGTTTCGAGGGTCGCAAACTGCGCAGCGGTGAAGTTGTTTTCCGGTTTGTTATTGGCATCTACGCCACCGGCCAGGCAGATGCCGATGGAGTTGCCGTTATGGCCTCGCACATGGGCACCGATGGTGCTTTCCGGGCGTCCGGTTTCCAGCTCGCCATTGCGGCGGATGACGTAGTGATAGCCCACGGTGTCGAAGCCGCGCTGGATATGCCATTGGGTGATTTCACGCACGCCGATATCTGCCGTGGCGCGGGTGGCGGAGCAGTGGACGACGATAAGCTCGGTGCTGGTCCGATCCTTGAGTGTGGAAGGGGTTGAGGTCTGGTTCATGTACTGCATTCCTTGCAAGGTGATTGGAACCTTGCAAGGAATACGAGAGCGGCATGTGCCTCAAGTCAGCCGCTGTGCATAGCGGCTGACAGGCTTTTCAGTCATTCAGGTGGGAAATTGCAGCGCGTTGGTCAGGTCGCCCATGGGTGTCTGGCCACGGGCGCGCATGGCGTCGTCGCGACGCTTGAGGCCGTCGAGTGTTTCCAGACCATGAACCCGTGTGATCAGGCGCAGGATCGAAGCGGTGTCGTAGACGGTATGGTCTACCGTGCCTTTACGGGCGAAGGGCGAAACGACCAGCGCCGGTATGCGCGTGCCGGGGCCGAAGCGGTCGCCCTTGGGCGGGGCGACGTGGTCCCACCAGCCGCCGTTCTCATCCACGGTGATGACGATCACCATGTTTTCCCATTGCGGGCTGTTGCGCAGCACTTTGATGACCCGATCAATATGCCGGTCGCCCGATGCGACGTCGGCGTAACCGGCGTGCATGTTCAAGTTGCCCTGAGGCTTGTAGAAGGTGACGGCAGGCAGCTTGCCGGCTTCGGCGTCAGCGAGGAATCTGTTGCTACTCGACTCGTCACCCAGGCCGCCATCGCGCAGGCGTTTCTTGCGCTCGACCGGGTTTTCCGGGCCTTGCTGCTTGAAGTAGTTGAACGGCTGGTGGTGGTACTGGAAGTTGGGGATTTTCGGGATGCCGGTGGAGTCCTTGAACTCGTCCAGGGTGACTTGCCAGGCACCGGCATACCAGGCCCATTCGACGCCTTTCTTCGACAGTTTGTCGCCGATGTGTTCGTGACTCTGGGGCACCAGCACGTTGGCCAGGTCGGGCTTGGAGTAGTCCGGGTTCTGCGGGGCACGCAGCCAGGTCGGCCAGTAGGGCGGGGCCAGAGTGTTGACGGCGTAGCCATCCGGGGTGATGGCGCTGGGGCCGAACTGCGGCGGACCTTCCATGGCGCTGGCCGGGGATTTGTCCAGCGGTTTGAGGCGCGGGTCTTGCGGGTCGTCGCTTTGCAGCGTGGCGATCTGCGACTTGGCGGCTGAGTTGGCGGCATCCGGGTAGAAGGGCGCTGTCGCGGAAATCAGGTATTGGTGGTTGAGGAACGAGCCGCCGAAAGCACCCTGGAAGAAGTTGTCGCACAGCACGAACTCTCTGGCGACGTCCCACAGGCGCAGCGAGTATTGGGTCTGCGGGTAAGTGCCCATGGTCAGCCCGCCAGCATCCGCCCAGGCCACGAAGCGGTCGTTCTTGCCTTCGTTGATCTGCATCTGGTTCTGGTAGAACACATGCCACAGGTCGCGGGTGACCAGACTCAGCGGCAGGTCTTCGCCATTCGGGCCTTTGAGCGGGAAGGGCGCGTTGGGCAGGTTTTCCTGATATTGCACGCCAGCCGGGTAGCTGACGCCATCGACTGTCTGCGGCCCGAGCTGCAGTACACCGCCCCAGGCGGGCGGCAGGGTCTTGAGCAAGGTGCCGTCGCGGTCGCGTTGCTGGTAGTCGGCAGGCTTGAGGGCCGAGAGCGGCTTTTCGACGCCGGGGAAGTCGCCGAACAGGTTATTGAAGCTGCGGTTCTCGGCGTAGATGACGACGACGGTCTTGATGTGTTGCCTGAGTGCCTTGTCCAGCTCGACACCGGTCAGGTGTTTTTCAGCGCGGGCAGGCGGTTTTTCCTGGGCGTTGGCGTATCCGCCGAGGGTAACGCCTGCGCCCAGTGCCGCCATGCCTCCCAGAAAACGGCGACGGCTGGGGTTGGTTTGTGAGTCGTCGTCTGGTCTGTCGCTCATGCGGATTACCTGCTCGCTTTAATTGTTACTAAAGATTTCCGTGGAGCGTATCGAGGCTTTATGACGATATTGCTACAGGAATGCGCGTCGCGAGCAGGTGCGGCGATTCTTCATGGCGCGAGTGTCGTGGTGTAGCGATCGATGATCCGCTGGATCTCTCCCGAGGCCTTCATGCGCGCCAGGGTGTCGAGGATTTCCTGCGCGGGGATGTTCGGGTCATTGCGCACGATGCAGCCGGTTTCCTGTTCGCTGATCATCGAAATGGTCTTGAGACGTTTGTGATCGGGCAGGTCGCGGTTGATCCAGTCCATGACCAGTTGGCTGGCAATCGCGTAGTGATAGCGACCGGCGATGAGTTTGCGCAGTGCATGCTCCTGGCTGCGTGCGTCTTCGCGCACCAGTTTGTGGTTGGCGAACATGTGGTCCATGGTCGGGTAGCTGTAGCCCAGCACGGTGCCGATGGTTTCGTGATCGAACTGATCGGGGTAGGGGCCTGCCGCGGTTTCGGCGGATGCGATCAGCAGGTCACGTTGATACATGACCGGCAGGCTCCACAGATAATCCCCCGAGAGGTTCGGCACCCAGGCCTTGGCGGTGTAGCAGCGCACATCCACTTCGCCACGTTCCAGCGCCGGCTGAACGCGCAGACGCGGCAGCACATGGTATTCGGCGGTACGGCCCAACTGATGGGTCAGGCTCTGCATGATGTCGAACAGAATGCCAGCAGTGGGCTGGTGGTTCTCGACACGGATCAAGGGCATCGACCAGCTTTCGGCCACGGAAAAGCGTAGCGGGGGCTCGGCGGCGCTGAGCAGGGGGCTTGATAACAGCAGAGCGCTCAATAAAAGCGAACATCGATGCATGGAGGCCTCTTTACCACGTAGGGCTCTAATAGAGGCCCGGATTGACGCATTCGTTCATCCCGGCCAGATTAACCCATGACACCAGATGCAATTTTGCCCTTGCTCCGCTAGCATTAGCGGTCTTCCGCTTCCCAGTTGCGACGGTTTTCAATGAGTTATCAGGTTCTTGCACGTAAATGGCGTCCGCGCTCGTTCCGCGAAATGGTCGGCCAGACTCATGTGCTGAAGGCCCTGATCAATGCGCTGGACAGCCAGCGGCTGCATCATGCCTATCTGTTCACCGGCACCCGTGGCGTCGGCAAGACGACCATTGCGCGGATCATCGCCAAGTGCCTGAACTGCGAAACCGGCATTACTTCAACGCCTTGCGGCACCTGTTCGGTCTGTCAGGAAATCGACGAGGGCCGTTTCGTCGACCTGATCGAGATCGACGCCGCGAGCCGTACCAAGGTCGAGGATACCCGCGAGCTTCTGGATAATGTGCAGTACGCCCCGAGCCGCGGGCGCTTCAAGGTCTACCTGATCGACGAAGTGCACATGCTGTCGAGCCACTCGTTCAATGCGTTGCTCAAGACCCTCGAAGAGCCGCCGCCCTACGTCAAGTTCATCCTGGCGACCACCGACCCGCAGAAGCTGCCGGCCACGATTCTGTCGCGTTGCCTGCAGTTCTCGCTGAAAAACATGACCCCCGAGCGGGTGGTCGAGCACTTGAGCCATGTGCTGGGTGTCGAGAATGTGCCGTTCGAGGACGACGCGCTGTGGCTGCTGGGCCGCGCCGCCGACGGTTCGATGCGTGATGCCATGAGCCTGACCGATCAGGCGATTGCCTTCGGTGAAGGCAAGGTCATGGCGGCCGATGTGCGCGCCATGCTGGGCACGCTGGATCATGGTCAGGTGTTCGATGTGCTGACCGCCTTGCTTGAAGGCGATGCACGCGGGCTGCTGGAGGCCGTGCGTCATCTGGCCGAGCAGGGGCCTGACTGGAATGGCGTGCTGTCGGAGATGCTTAACGTCCTGCATCGCGTGGCGATTGCCCAGGCGCTGCCGGAGGGTGTCGATAACGGCCACGGCGACCGTGAGCGCGTACTGGCCCTGGCCCAGGCGCTGCCTGCCGAAGACGTACAGTTTTATTACCAGATGGGCCTGATCGGTCGTCGCGATCTGCCGCTGGCACCGGACCCGCGCGGCGGCTTTGAAATGGTGTTGCTGCGCATGCTGGCCTTCCGTCCTGCCGAGAGCGCCGATGCGCCGAGACAGCCGCTAAAGCCAGTGGGGATCAGCCAGGCCGCAGTTGATTCCCGACCTCCGGTGGCGAGTGCCACTGCCGTTGCACCGGTTGCTCCCGTTACGCCTGCTGCTGCGCCTGCACCGGTTGTCGCGCCTGCACCTGTCGCTGAAAAGCCAGCGCCCGAGGCTGCGCCGCCTGTTCAAGAGGCTGCGCCGGTCGAGGAAATCGATCTGCCATGGATCGAGTCCAAGTCACCTGCTGCCGAGCCTGTGCCTGAGCCTGTCGCTCAACCAGAACCCGAGCCTGTGCTTGAGACCGTTTCCGAACAGCCCGAACTGACGCCGATGCCTACGCCCGAGCCTGCCAGCCCGGTGCCGGATGCGCCGCAGGTCCGGCAGCCCGAGCCACTGGCCGAGCAGCCGGTAACACCGGGCATGCTTGAGGCAATTCCGGATTCGGCCTATATGTCTGCGCCCATGGATCGCGACGACGAGCCGCCTCTGGACGACGACTATGTAGAGCCGGATATCGACATCGATCCTGCTTCCTACAGCTATCTCGATGAGCTGGCCCACGAAAGCGTCACCGAAGCCGAAGCGCCGGAACCCGAGCCTGCACCGGCTGCGATGCCGGCCACAGGCCTTGCGCTGCAATGGCTGGAAATGTTCCCGCAGTTGCCCATTTCGGGGATGACAGGCAGCATCGCCGCCAACTGCACCCTGATCAAGGCCGAAGGCGATAACTGGCTGCTGCACCTGGACCCGGCCCACAGTGCCTTGTTCAACTCGACTCAGCAGCGTCGTCTCAATGAAGCGTTGAACCAGTTCCATGGCCGCACGATCAATTTGAGTATCGAACTGATCAAGCCCGAGCAGGAAACCCCTGCCCAGGCGGCCTCCCGCTTGCGTGCCGAGCGTCAGCGTCAGGCCGAAGCTTCGATTCATGCCGATCCGTTCATCCAGCAGATGTTGCAACAGTTTGGCGCGGTGATTCGAGAGGATACGATCAAGCCTGTGGACGCTCCCGTAGCGCAGACTCATTAACCGACGGCTCGACGCCTGTGGCGTTGCGCAAACGAACCATCCATTTTCGAGGAGATATCCCATGATGAAAGGTGGCATGGCTGGCCTGATGAAGCAGGCGCAGCAAATGCAGGAAAAAATGGCCAAGATGCAGGAAGAGCTGGCCAACGCGGAAGTGACCGGCCAGTCGGGCGCAGGCCTGGTGAGCGTGGTGATGACCGGTCGTCATGACGTCAAACGCATCACTCTGGATGACAGCCTGATGCAGGAAGACAAGGAAGTGCTGGAAGACCTGGTGGCTGCCGCCGTCAACGACGCCGTGCGCAAGGTCGAGCAGGCCAGCCAGGAAAAGACCGCCAGCATGACCGCCGGCATGCAATTGCCACCGGGCATGAAGCTGCCTTTCTAAAAGCGCTTCTCTGCACCGATCGATGCCAGGCCCAGTGCCTGGCATTTTTGTTCGCGAATGGTCTGCATTTGGCAGAGCGCGAATTGACGCTCACTGCAAGGCACGGGTATAAACCGCGTCTTGTGTTTTTGTCGGACCTTTCTCCATGAGCTTCAGCCCCCTGATTCGCCAACTGATCGATGCCTTCCGCGTGCTGCCGGGTGTCGGTCAGAAAACCGCTCAACGCATGGCGTTGCAGTTGCTGGAGCGGGACCGCAGCGGTGGTTCGCGCCTCGCACTGGCATTGAGCCAGGCCATGGAAGGTGTCGGGCACTGCCGTGCATGCCGCACCCTGACCGAAGAAGACCTGTGCCCGCAATGCGCCGACCCGCGCCGCGACGACACGCTGCTGTGCGTGGTCGAAGGGCCGACGGATGTCTATGCGGTGGAGCAGACCGGCTACCGCGGTCGTTACTTCGTGCTCAAGGGTCACCTGTCGCCGCTCGACGGGCTCGGGCCTGAAGCCATCGGCATCCCGCAATTGCTGGAGCGCATCAATGAGCAGGGCACGTTTACGGAAGTGATTCTGGCCACAAACCCGACGGTGGAAGGTGAGGCCACGGCGCATTACATCGCCCAGTTGCTCAACGAAAAAGGCCTGATCGCTTCACGCATCGCCCATGGCGTGCCTTTGGGTGGCGAGCTGGATCTGGTGGATGGCGGGACACTGGCCCATTCGTTTGCGGGGCGCAAGCCGATAGCCTTGTGAGGTTTTTCGCGACTGAATTCGCTCCTGAACCTGTAGGAGTAATGCTGATCAGTTAAGACATGCACAAACTTGTAGGAGGCAGCTTGCTGGCGAAAAAGACCTGAAAACCGACAGATATTCTGCGTCTGTACGATCAAGTCGCCAGCAAGCTGCCTCCCACAAAGTGATTCATGATCTTAACTGATCGGCATTAACCTGTAGGAGCGAATTCAGTCGCGAACAGACCATTACTGCTCGTTCAACGCAAAGTTGGTCAGGCAGAAGGTCGGGATGTTCATGTCTACCAGACGCTGGGAACCGCCCAGTTCCGGCAGGTCGATGATGGCAGCCGCTTCGTGAATGTGTGCGCCCATGCGGCGGATCAGGTTGGCGGCTGCGATCAGGGTGCCGCCGGTGGCGATCAGGTCATCGAACATCACCACCGAGTCGCCATCGCACAGGCTGTCGGCATGCACTTCCAGATAGGCTTCTCCGTATTCGGTCTGGTAGGCCTCGGACAGCACGTCTGCCGGTAGCTTGCCCTGTTTGCGGAACAGGATCAGCGGCTTGTTCAGTTCATAGGCCACGACCGAACCGATCAGGAAGCCACGTGCGTCCATGACGCCGACATGGCTGAAGTCGGCGTCGATGTAACGCTGCACGAAGCTGTCGATCACCAGACGTGTAGCCTTGGGCGATTGGAAGAGCGGGGTGATGTCGCGAAAGACCACGCCTGGCTTGGGGAAGTCCACGACCGGGCGAATCAGGGATTTGAAGCTCAATTCATCGAAAATCATTACATGGGATCCGGGGGCAAGGTTGGCCGGTAGTTTAAGCCGACCCGCCCCGGATCGCACGTTTCAACTTTCCATTGCCCCCCCAGCCAGGGCACAGAGCTGGATCGGGTCCAGAATATGGATTTCCTTGCCTTCGGCTGCAATCAACTGATTCTGCTGGAAGCGGGTGAATACGCGGGACACGGTTTCCACGGCCAGACCCAGATGGTTGCCGATTTCGTTGCGGGACATGCTCAGGCGGAACTGGTTGGCCGAGAAACCACGTGCCCGGAAGCGGGCCGACAGGTTGATCAGGAAGGTCGCAATGCGCTCGTCGGCGGTCTTTTTCGACAGTAGCAGCATCATTTGCTGGTCATCGCGGATCTCGCGGCTCATGACGCGCATCAGTTGCCGACGCAGTTGCGGAAGCTGGACGGACAGCTCGTCGAGACGCTCGAAGGGGATTTCGCAGACCGACGTGGTTTCCAGTGCCTGGGCCGAAACCGGGTACGCCTCGGAGTCCATCCCGGACATGCCGACCAGTTCGCTGGGCAGGTGGAAGCCGGTGAGCTGTTCTTCACCGCCGTCACTGATGCTGAAGGTTTTCAGGGCACCGGAGCGCACGGCATAGACGGAGGCGAAGGTATCGCCCTGGCGGAACAGGAATTCGCCTTTTTTCAGCGGGCGGCCACGCTTGACAATTTCGTCGAGGGCATCCATGTCTTCCAGGTTCAACGACAGCGGCAGACAGAGCGGCGCGAGGCTACAGTCCTTGCAATGGGCCTGGGTATGAGCACGCACTTTGACTGGCTCGGACATCACTTAATTCCTTGTGGGAAATCACACATAGGTCGTAAGGGTAACTCACGCACAGTGGCTTAGACCAGTGCGCGAAGTGTTCTCTGGTATCAAGGTTATGTCGAATGTGTCGATAAACTTACACAGATTTAACCTTCGAGCAGGTCTTCTCATGTCGTTGTCAGGTCCGATCATCGGCTCCATCAATATCCGTACTGCTTCGGTTCAAACACCTGTCGCCCTTGCTCCGTCCGAAACAGCGGCACCTGTAAAGGAAACGAAGGGCATTCAGGTAGATTTATCGAGTGCAGGCAAGGCCGCGGCGTCTTCGTCGTCGAAAAACTCGGATATCGAGCAGAGCGGTCTTCCCGAATCGGTGCAGAAAATCCTCAAGGCCATTCGCGAACTGCAAAAGAAAATCGCGGAAACCCTGGACAAGATTCAGGAAGTGCTCAACGACAAGACCCTCAGCTACGACGAGCGCCAGACCCGCGCCACCGCCCTGCAAACGGTGCTGGGCATGTTGCAGCGGCAGGTGAGCAATTCCACCGCTGACATGGCCAACCTCATGAACCAGATGCAGGCCAGCGATGCCGACAAGGTCAAGGCCGGGATTCTGGTCATGGCCAAAATGTAAGCGGTTCAGATCACCCGGGAAAACCGCTGGCGGTTCTGCTGGTTCAAGTAACCATCGAACACCATGCATACCGAACGCACCAGCAGACGACCGGCAGGCAGGACATTGATGCCGGTTGCGGTCAGTTCGATCAGCCCGTCCTGCGCCATTTCGGTCAGTTGTGGCCACAGCCCGTCGAAATAACCTCTGAAATCGATGTTGAAGGTTTGTTCGATCTCGTTGAAGTCGAGGTCGAAATGGCAGATCAGTTGCTGGATCACGGCGCGTCTGATCCGGTCGTCCTCGGTACAGACCAGCCCTCGCTTGGTTGCCAGTTGGTCGCTGGCCAGCAGCCCTTGATAGTCGCTCAGGTCGCTGCTGTTCTGGCAGTACAGGTCGCCGATCTGGCTGATGGCCGATACGCCCAGCCCAATCAGATCGCAATGGCCGTGGGTGGTGTAGCCTTGGAAGTTGCGCTGCAGGGTCAGTTCTTCCTGGGCAACGGCCAGTTCGTCGTCGGGCAGGGCGAAGTGATCCATGCCGATGTAGCGATAACCGGCTCCGGTCAGTTGCTCGATGGTGCGCTCGAGCATCAGCAGCTTGGTTTCCGGGCTGGGCAGGTCGGCGTTGTCGATGCGCCGCTGGGGCATGAAGCGTTCCGGCAGGTGGGCGTAGTTGAAAACCGACAGGCGATCGGGTTGCAGACCGATGATTTCGTTGACGGTATGGGTAAAGGCTTCAAGGGTCTGCTTGGGCAGCCCGTAGATCAGGTCGATGTTCACCGAGCGGAATTGCAGGGTGCGTGCGGCTTCGACGATGGCGCGGGTTTCTTCTAGGCTTTGCAGACGATTGACGGCGCGCTGGACGGCCGGGTCCAGGTCCTGGACGCCCAGGCTCACGCGGTTGAAACCCAGTTCGCGCAACAGGCCCATGGTCGACCAGTCGGCTTCGCGTGGATCGATTTCGATGCCGTAGTCGCCTGAGTCGTCATCGAGCAGATTGAAGTGGGTACGCAGTTTCGCCATCAACTGGCGCAGTTCGTCGTGGCTGAGAAAGGTCGGTGTGCCGCCGCCGAAATGCAGTTGCTCGACCACCTGGCCGGGTGCCAGATGGCTGGCCAGCATCTGGATTTCCTGTTCGAGCCGTTGCAGATAGGCATGGGCCCGACCGCGATCCTTGGTGACGACCTTGTTACAGGCGCAGTAGTAGCAAATGTTCGCGCAGAACGGGATATGAACGTAGAGCGACAAGGGTCGCAGGGCCTTGCGACTGTCACGCAGAGCGTGCAGCAGGTCGAAGGCGCCGACTTGCGTGTGAAATTGCACTGCGGTTGGGTAGGACGTGTAGCGAGGTCCTGCCAGGTCGTAGCGGCGGATCAGATCTGAGTCCCAACGAATGGCGTCGAGCATGCGGGCATTCCCCCGGATAGGCTGGCAATGCGGGTGAGTCTACGGAGCTGGCTGTGGGCGGGTGTTGATGTGCGTCAAATACGCGCGGAGGCTGGTCATGAAACTAGTGATGTGTTGTTCAATGCCCCATGAGCCAGTGCTGATGCGGGCCGGGCAGGGTCCACAGACCGAACAGGATCACCAGCAGCCCGCCGACCATGCGCATGCCGCGCTTGCGCAGCAGCGCCGTGGTACGTTCGGCGGCCAGCCCGGTGGCGAGCAGCACGGGCCAGGTCCCCAGGCCGAAGGCGAGCATGAGCAGCGCGCTGTCCATGGCATTGCCCTGACTGGCCGCCCACAGCAGGGTGCTGTAGACCAGCCCGCACGGCAACCAGCCCCAGAGTGCGCCCAGCAGCATGGCGCGTGGCAGGCTCGATATGGGCAAAAGGCGGGTCGCAACAGGTTGGAGGTGTCGCCAGAGGCCACGTCCCAGGCGTTCGATGCGGGTCAGGCCGCTCCACCAGCCTGCGAGGTACAGGCCCATGGCAATCAGCAGCAGGGCGGCGATGACTCGCATCGCCATGGCCAGCGGGCTGCTGGCCACGGCCCAGCCTGCCAGCCCGAGCAGCAGACCGGCACAGGCATAGCTGAAGATGCGTCCCAGGTTGTAGGCCATCAGCAAACGAAAACGGCGGCTGCGTTGTTCCTTGGGAATGGCCAGGGTCAAGGCCCCCATCAGGCCGCCACACATGCCCAGGCAATGACCACCGCCCAGCAGACCGAGAATCAGGGCGGACAGCAGCAGAGGAACGAGTTCAGGCATCGGGCTTTGTCTCGTCCTGCTTCAACGGTGTGTTGTTGCGTGCTGCTTCATCGAGGGCAGCTTGATGGTTGGGGTCCTGGTCGTCGAACAGAATGCTGTGGGCCGGACCTTCCATGTCGTCGTATTGCCCGCTGTCCACCGCCCAGAAAAACACATAGATCGCGATGGCGACCAGCAGCAGCGCTGCCGGGATCATGATGTAGAGCGCGGGCATAAAACCTCCGGAACCGGCGGTCGAGTGACGGGCGCGGGTGCCTTGGTAGCGGGCTGGCGGGTCAGGCGCAAGGCATTGAGTACAACCGTCAGCGAACTGATGGACATGCCGACCGCTGCCCAGACAGGTGTGATCCAGCCCAGCGCCGCGAACGGCAGCATGAGGCCATTGTACAGCCCGGCCCACAGCAGGTTTTCGATAATCACCCGGCGTGTGCGCCGCGCCAGGCTGAAGGCCTGTACCAGCGCCTGCAAGCGATTGGACAGCAGCACCGCATCCGCGCTGGTTTTCGCCAGATCCGTAGCCGAACCCATGGCGATGCTGATATCGGCGGCGGCCAGCACCGGCACGTCATTGACGCCATCGCCCAGCATCAGCACCTTGTGACCTTGGGCATGCAGCTGTTGTAGCATGGCCAGTTTTTCGTCCGGGCGCAGGCCGCCGTGCGCCTCGTCGATGTCCAGTTCGGCGGCAACGCTGGCGACCATCGGCGAGCTGTCGCCGGACAGCAGCAGGGTTTTCCAGCCCCGTGCCTTGCAGGCCTGTACAAGTTCGCTGGCATCCTCGCGCAGGCGGTCATCCAGAACCAGCCATGCCAGGGGCGCACGGGTATCGCCCAGCAGCAACCACTGGCCCGCTTCATCGGGCATGGCCGGAATCTCGCTGGCGCTCAGGGCGCAGACGAACCCCGGCTGGCCGATGCGCAGGCGGTGGTTGTCGACCGTGCCTTCCAGGCCAAGGCCCGGTGTGCTGTGCACCTCTTCTGCGGCCAGCGGTGCGCGCCCGAAGGCTCGGGCGATGGGGTGTTCCGAACGGTTTTCCAGGGCCGCGGCCAGACTCAGGCAGGTATCGGCATCCAGCGCGCCAAGGGGTGTGACGCTACGCAGGGTGAGTCGGCCTTCGGTGAGGGTGCCGGTCTTGTCGAAGATCACTGTGTCGATCTGGTTCAGGCCTTCGAGTACATGCCCGCGGGTCAGCAGCAGACCGAGCTTGTGCAAGGTTCCGGTGGCGGCGGTCAGGGCAGTCGGGGTTGCCAGTGACAGGGCGCAGGGGCAGGTGGCGACCAGCATTGCCAGGACAATCCAGAAGGCGCGGGGCGCATCGATCTGCCACCAGCACAGGCCGATGACTGCGGCGCTGATCAGCGAAGCCAGCAGGAACCATTGTGCGGCGCGGTCGGCAATTTCCGCCAGCCGGGTTTTTTCCGTTTGCGCCCGCTCCAGCAGGCGCACGATGGCCGAGAGACGGGTCTCATGGCCGAGAGCCTGAACATGAATCGTCAGCGGGCCTTCGATATTCAGAGTTCCGGCGGTCACGGCGTCGCCAGCGCTGCGCGGTTGCGGCAGGTATTCGCCGCTCAGCAGCGATTCGTCGACGCTGGACTGGCCTTCGACCACCTTGCCGTCGGCGGCGATGACCGAACCGGGATGCACCAGAATCCGGTCGTTCAGGCGCAGCTCGCTGAGCAGGATGCGTTGTGGCTGGTCGTCATCGTCCAGGCGCAGGCAGGACGCAGGCAGCAGGTTGACCAGTTGAGCGGTGGCCGCTGCAGTACGTTCCCGGGCGCGGCGCTCCAGATAGCGACCCGCCAGCAGAAACAGCGCGAACATGCCCGCCGCATCGAAATACAGTTCGCCAGTGCCGGTGATGGCGGTCCAGATACCGGCCAGATAGGCACCGCCGATGGCCAGCGATACCGAAACATCCATGGTCAGGTGGCGGGTGCGCAGGTCGCGCAGGGCTCCGCGAAAGAAGGGGGCGCAACTGTAGAAGATGATGGGCGTGGTCAGAAACAGCGCAACCCAGCGCAGGATGGCATGCATCTCGGGGCTGAGGTCGATATTGAATTCCGGCCAGGTGGCCATGGTCGCCATCATCGCCTGGAACCACAGCAGGCCCGCAACGCCCAGTTGGCGCAAGGCCAGTCGGTTTTCCCTGGCCAGTTGCTCCGAGGCTCGATCGGGCTGATAGGGGTGGGCGGCATAGCCGATGCTGCGCAGTTCGCTCAGCAACTGGCTCAGGGGCAACTGGCTGTCGGTCCAGCGCACATGCAGGCGATGGCTGGACAAGTTGAGCTGCGCCTCGGCAACGGCTGGCAGGCTGCGCAGGTGACGCTCGATCAGCCAGCCACAGGCTGCGCAACTGATGCCTTCGATCAGCAAGGTGGTTTCGGACAGTTCACCTTCATGACGCACGAACGGTGCCTGCACATCGGGACGGTCGTAGAGTTCCAGCTCATCCACCAGTTGCGCGGGCAGGCTTTCGGGGTTGATCGAGGTTTCGCTGCGGTGGCTGTAGTAACTTTCCAGCCCGCCGGCGACTATGGCCTGCGCCACGGCCTGGCATCCCGGGCAGCACAGCTCGCGGGTTTCCCCGAGCACCACGGCAGTGAAGCGGCTGCCCGCCGGCACCGGCAGCGCACAGTGGTAGCAGAGGATTGGTATGGTCATGGTCTTTTAAATGCTGCCAAGTCAGTCTGGTGCCTGTGGGAGGCCATGCGCCCGATCTGCTTGCGCCTCAATTCTTCCCTTGTAACGGTTCATCACCCAGGTTCAGCGATGCATCATGGCTGACCTGTTCTTCCTCGAACAGACGCCAGGTCTGGCCGTTTTCGGTGCCCAGCAGTTCGACGAAGCGACGGCCTTCGATCCTGTCCTGCAACTGGCCGATGTAGCGACCGGCTTCTGTGGGGCTGCGGGTCAGGAAGATACGGCGGTCCTTGTCCGGCTGGGTCGGAGAGATCAGGTTCAGTTCCAGGCGCTCGGGCTGGCTATTGCCGCTCAGGCGCAGTTCGGCTTCGCCGGTCAGGTCGTCCAGATGGATACTGGCGCGCACTTTGAGAGTCTGGGCCAGCAGTTCGCGGTTGAGCGAGCGATTGATGCCCTTGCCGGCCTCGTAATAGTTGTCGTTGACCAGATTGTCCGGATTCTTCACGGCAATGGTCACCATGGACAGGCTGAGGGTCACCGAGCAGGCCAGGATGCCGATGATGATCCATGGCCAGCGGTGCCTGTACCAGGGGCTTGAAGCGAGTGCGACTGACATGATGACGGTGTCCCTTAGCGTATTTGTGGGCCGATGAACCGGCTCTTGGCTTCGACATGGGTGTCGCTGTTGTCGATGTCCTTGAGGATGAACGTGACCTCGTTGGTGCTCGACGGCATTTTCTCGGGAGCGCTGGACAGCTCTACCGCAATGCTGAGGATGTCGCCAGCAGCCACCTTGAGTTCACGCTGGCCCTGCAGTTTCAGATCCGGCAGGCCGGTGGCGTCGAGCACGTAGGTGTGATCGGCCTGATCCTTGTTCATCACCTTGAGGCTGTAGACGTTTTCGATGCGGCCTTCGGCGTTTTCGCGGTACAGCACGCGGTCCTTGCTGACATCGAAACCCACCAGTGAGCGCATGAAGAAGGCGCTGATCAGAAAACCGATCATCAGCAGCAGGACCAGGGCATAGCCAATCAGGCGCGGGCGCAGTTTATGGGTGACCTGGCCGGACAGGTTGTGTTCGGTGGTATAGCTGATCAGGCCGCGTGGGTAGTTCATCTTGTCCATGATGGTATCGCAGGCGTCGATGCAGGCCGCGCAGCCGATGCATTCGATCTGCAACCCTTCGCGGATGTCGATGCCGGTAGGGCAGACCTGAACGCACATGGTGCAATCGATGCAGTCGCCCAGGCCCTGAGCCTTGTAGTCCACGTCTTTCTTGCGCGGGCCGCGGCTTTCGCCACGCCGCGGGTCGTAGGACACGATCAGGGTGTCTTTGTCGAACATGACGCTCTGGAACCGCGCATACGGACACATGTGCACGCACACCTGCTCGCGCAGCCAGCCGGCATTGCCATAAGTGGCCAGGGTAAAGAAGCCGATCCAGAAATAGGCCCAGCCATCGGCTTGTCCGGTGAACAGTTCGATGCTCAGGTCGCGGATGGGAGAGAAGTAGCCGACGAAGGTCAGGCCGGTCACGAAGCCGATCAGCAGCCAGAGGCTGTGCTTGGCGAACTTGCGGCCGAACTTGCTGGCGCTCATGGGCGCCTTGTCGAGTTTGATGCGCTGGTTGCGGTCACCTTCGGTGACCTTTTCGCACCACATGAAAATCCAGGTCCAGACGCTTTGCGGGCAGGTATAGCCGCACCAGATGCGCCCGGCATAGACGGTGATGAAAAACAGGCCGAAGGCGCTGACGATCAGAATGCCCGACAGAAGGATGAAGTCCTGCGGCCAGAAGGTTGCGCCAAAGATGTAGAACTTGCGCTCCGGCAGGTTCCACCAGACTGCCTGATGGCCGCCCCAGTTCAGCCAGACCGTACCGAAGTACACCAGAAACAGGACAAGCCCGCCCAGCATGCGCAGGTTGCGAAACCGGCCTTTGAAGGCGCGGGTGTAGATGTTTTCTCGCGCAGCGTAGAGGTCGACGGTATTGCCGTCATTTTTGGGTGGCGGGGTGATGTTCTGTACGGGAATCCGGTTGTTCATTGGGGCGTCCCACGGCAGTGGAAAAATGCCACAGCCAGTACGTGCCGACTGAGGTCAAGAGCGGTTTCTTATGGCGTCCATGATACGCCTGCCCTTATACCCCAAGGCTGCGACCTTTGGTCGCGTTGGGTTCCTTTAGCGGTTCGTGTAAGTGATCTGGATCAATTGACAGGGTAATTAAAGTTGCCGGTCAGCGGGGTGCCGTTCGGTAGGGTGCCAGATCTTCGTGCAACGGGCTGATCCAGGGGTTGAGCACCGGGACACCGCAATGCTGGAAATCGGCGGTGTTGCGGGTCACCACTTTCATGCCATGAACCAGGGCGGTGGCTGCGATCAGTGCATCGCATTCGCTGCGCGGGTCGGGAATGTGCAAGCGGGCACAGCGTTTTGCGACTGCGGTATCTACGGCCAGGATACGTCCGGCGAATGCCTTCAGTACGTGATGTTCGAGCCACGACCTGAGCGCTGCGCCCTGAACCGGATCGCGGCGCTCGATACGCAATACGCCTGTTTCCAGTTCCATGACCGTGATGGCCGAGATGAACAGGCTGGCGGGAGCATTGGCGCTGGCCCATTTGACGACATTCGTATCGGCGTTGCGCTTTCTGAGTTCGGATACCACATTGGTATCGAGCAGGAACATCAGGACAGGTCCACAGCGCGAGGTGTGATATTGACCCGTTGTGGCTCGAAATCGATATCGATGTCTTCAGGCATGATCAGCATGTCGACGATGCTGGCAGAGCCGCCGGTCAGTTTTCGATAGTCTTCGATGGTAAGCAGGACATGGGCAGGACGGCCTCTGTCGGTGATGAAGACCGGCCCGTTGTTCGCGGCCTTCTTGGCCCCGCTGGTGTCCTGATTGAATTCGCGGCTTGAGAGCGTTGTCGTCATGGCGATGACCTCCTGGAACATGTAGATATGTTTCTATATTGCTGGCTCCGGCAGTCTAGTCGTGTAGAAACATGGCTACAACAAAAAAGTATTGTCCAGATGCAACAGACCCGCCTTTTGAGGGCGGGGCCGTTGTGTCTCGCCGGTCACTGAGATTCGGCGGGTTTTTCCTGGTGTGACAGGCTGTAGATGTAAGCGGCCAGCAGATGAACCTTGTCATTGCCTTGTGTCGCTTGCTGGGCTGGCATCTGGCCCTGACGACCGTAGCGGATGGTCTGCTGCAGTTGCGCAAAGCTCGATCCATAGATGAATGCACTCGGGCGGGTCAGGTCTGGAGCACCCAGCGCTTGCATGCCTTTACCTTCCGGACCGTGGCAGGCCACGCAGTTGGTCGCGAAGATCTTCTGACCCGCCACCGGATCGGCCTTGGCGTCTTCGGGCAGTGTGCGACCGTCGAGCCGGGTCAGGATGTAGGCCGAGACATCGCGTACGCCTTGTTCGCCGACCACTTCGCCCCACGCCGGCATCACCGCATGACGGCCTTTGAGGATCGAGGTCTTGATGGTCTGCGGGTCGCCACCCCAGCGCCAGTCGGCGTCGGTCAGGTTGGGGAAACCGTAGGCGCCCTTGGCGTCCGAGCCGTGGCAGACCGAGCAGTTGGAGGCGAAAAGCCGACCGCCCATTTTCAGGGCCTGCGGGTCCCTGGCGACCTCCTCGATGGGCATCGCCGCGTATTTGGCGAACAGGGGGCCGAAGCGGTTTTCGGCGCGGGCGATTTCCTTTTCCCATTCGTGTACGCCGGTCCAGCCTTGCTGGCCATCCGAAAACTGCAGCTGCTTCTGGTTATCCGCATAGTCGTAACCGGGCAGCAGGCCTTTCCAGTTGCCCAGGCCCGGATACAGCGTCAGGTAACCCAGAGCGAACACGATGGTGCCCACGAACAGCATGAACCACCAGCGCGGCAGCGGGTTGTCGTATTCCTCGATGCCGTCGAAGGAGTGGCCGACGGTTTCCTCGGTCGATTCCTTGCGCTGGCCCTTGCTGGTAGCCAGCAGCAGCCAGGTCAGGGCGAAAATGGTGCCCAGGGTCAGGACCGTGACATACAGGCTCCAGAACGTGGTCATGCTTTCTTGCTCCCGGAGTCGTCGGTTTCTTGCCTGAGCTGTTCGATGGCTTGCGGGTCGTCCGCGAAGGGCAGCAGGGTCGCGTCGTCGAATTCAGCCTTGCGCCTGGGGCTGAAGACCCACAGCGTCAAGCCGATGAAGGCCACCATCACCAGCAGTGTGCCCAGGCCTCGAATCATTCCGATATCCATTGTGCTCACCGTTTGCTCTTGATGATGGTGCCCAGGCCTTGCAGGTAGGCCACCAGTGCGTCCATTTCGGTCTTGCCCTTGACTGCGGCTTCGGCACCCGCGATGTCTTCATCGGTGTAGGGTGTGCCGAGGGTGCGCAGAACTTCCATCTTTTTGGCGGTTTCCTTGCCGTCGAGCTTTTTCTCGACCAGGAACGGGTAGGCCGGCATTTTCGATTCGGGCACCACATTGCGCGGGTTGTACAAATGAGCGCGATGCCAGTCATCCGAGTAGCGCCCACCGACACGGGCCAGGTCCGGACCGGTGCGTTTGGAGCCCCACAGGAACGGGTGATCCCAGACGCTTTCGCCCGCCACCGAGTAATGACCGTAGCGTTCGGTCTCGGCGCGGAACGGACGGATCATCTGCGAGTGGCAACCCACGCAGCCGTTGGCGATGTACACGTCGCGGCCTTCGAGCTCCAGGGCGGTGCGTGGTTTCATGCCTTCGATCGGCTTGTTGGTCACGTCCTGAAAGAACAGCGGCACGATCTGGGTCAGACCACCGATGCTCACGGCAATGACCATGAAGAAAGCCAGCAGGCCAATGTTCTTCTCGACAACTTCATGCTTCATCAGTGAGCCCCCGCGACAGCGATACGGGCAGCGGCTTCGGCTTCTTTGGGGTCCGACTCACGCACCGTGCGCCATACGTTCCAGGCCATCAACAGCATGCCGCTGGCAAAGATCGCGCCGCCGATCATGCGCACGACATAGCCCGGATGACTGGCCTGTAACGCTTCGACGAAGGAGTAGGTGAGGGTGCCGTCTTCGTTCACGGCCCGCCACATCAGACCCTGAGTAATGCCGTTGACCCACATGGAGGCGATGTACAGCACTGTGCCTATGGTGGCGAGCCAGAAGTGCGCGTTGATCAGGCCGATGCTGTGCATCTGCTGGCGACCGAAGACTTTCGGGATCATGTGATAGACCGCGCCGATGGAGATCATCGCTACCCAACCCAAAGCTCCGGCGTGAACGTGGCCGATGGTCCAGTCGGTGTAATGCGACAGTGCGTTCACGGTCTTGATAGCCATCATCGGACCTTCGAAGGTCGACATGCCATAGAACGCCAGGGATACCACCAGGAAACGCAGGATCGGGTCGGTACGCAATTTGTGCCAGGCACCGGAGAGGGTCATCATGCCGTTGATCATGCCGCCCCAGCTCGGGGCCAGCAGGATGATCGACATCACCATGCCCAGCGACTGTGCCCAGTCCGGCAGGGCGGTGTAATGCAGGTGGTGCGGACCGGCCCAGATGTACAGGGTAATCAGCGCCCAGAAGTGCACGATGGACAGGCGATAGGAATAGATCGGCCGCTCCGCCTGCTTGGGCACGAAGTAATACATCATCCCCAGAAAGCCCGTGGTCAGAAAGAATCCCACGGCGTTGTGCCCGTACCACCACTGAATCATGGCGTCGGTCGCGCCTGCGTACGCCGAGTAGGACTTGAACAGGTTCACCGGCAACGAGATATGGTTGACGATGTGCAGCATGGCGGTCACCAGGATAAAGGCGCCGTAGAACCAGTTGCCGACATAGATGTGCTTTGTATTGCGCCGGGCGATGGTGCCGAAGAACACCACCGCGTAGGTGACCCAGACAATGGCCAGCAGAATCGCAATCGGCCATTCGAGTTCCGCGTACTCCTTGGTCGTGGTGTAACCCATGGGCAGGGTGACGATCGCGCCGACGATCACCGCTTGCCAGCCCCAGAAGGTGAAAGCGGCCAGGCTATCTGAAATCAGCCGTGTCTGGCAGGTTCGCTGCACCACGTAATAAGAGGTGGAAAACAGCGCGCAGCCACCGAAAGCGAAAATGACAAGGTTGGTGTGCAGCGGTCGCAGGCGGCCGAACGTCGTCCATTCCAGATCAAGGTTCAGACCTGGCCAGACCAGCTGCGCGGCAATGAAAACGCCGAGCCCCATGCCCACGATCCCCCAGACAACCGTCATGATGGCGAACTGGCGAACCACCTTGTAGTTATAAGCGGTCGGGCTGATTGCTGTGCTCATTTGCAGGGTTCCACGGTGCAGTATTTATGGATATTCAGAGGGCCACGAACCTGCCCGCGCAGGTGGCCGGTCAAGTATTTGCACTGAAACGATGGCCCTTCGAGGCAGGTTCCAGGAACACCGGAACACCGCCGACACGGACCGAAAAAGGCGGGATGGACAGGTCGATGACACATGCCGGCAAATGCGCGAAGCATTCACTTCCCATGACCTGTGGCCAGCTAATGCCAGTCCACTGCGGGCAAGCTTAGTCGTGAAAGGCGGGCATGGGAAGTCGGGAGGCGGGGTGGGAAAAGCGTGCGAGAGAATTCCGCACCCCGTTGCAGGGTGCGGAATTCAATGGTGCTCCGGGCAGAATCTTTACTGTGACTGCTTTTCCCTGCGCTCGAGTTGATCAGGACTCTGAGAAAGGCTGTACACATACGCGGCCAGCAATTGCACTTTGTCATTACCCAGCAAATCGGCCTGAGCAGGCATATGACCCTGTCGACCCAGTCTGATGGTCTGTTGCAGCTGTGCAAGGCTGGTCCCGTAGATGAAACCGCCCGGTTGTGTAAGGTTTGGGGCGCCCATAGCCTCGACGCCTTTACCTGTAGCACCATGACAAGCTACGCAAGTCGAGCTGAATACTTGCTGTCCGGCAGACAGATTGGCCGTGTCGTCGGCTGGCAGTGGCAGACCGGCCAGAGAGTGGCGGACATAGGCCGCGACATTCTTGACGCCTTCTTCTCCGATGACCTGTCCCCAGGCCGGCATGGCGGCGACCCGACCCAGCATGATGCTGTTCTTGATGGTGTCGGCATTGCCGCCCCAGCGCCAGTTGGTGTCGGTGAGGTTCGGGAAGCCATAGGCACCCTTGGCATCCGAGCCGTGACATACCGAGCAGTTGGAGGCGAACAGGCGACTGCCCATTTTCAACGCCTGCGGGTCCTTGGCGACTTCCTCTACCGGCATGGCGGCGAATTTGGCAAAGATGGGACCGAATCGGGCGTCGGCCCGGTCCATTTCCTTTTCCCATTCATGAGCGCCGGTCCAGCCGTTTTCATAGCCGGGCAGGATGCCTTTCCAGTTACCCAGGCCCGGGTAGAGGATCAGGTAGCCGACCGCGAACACCAGAGTGCCGGCGAACAGCATGAACCACCATTGCGGCAACGGGTTGTCGTATTCCTCGATGCCGTCGAAGCTGTGGCCCATGGTCTGGTCGGTACTGCCCTTGGTTTCGCCCTTGCGGGTGCCGATCAACAGCCAGGCCAGTCCGATCAGGCTGCCGAGGGTCAGCACGCAGATATAGGTGCTCCAGAAGGTGGTCATGGCTGGTTACTCCGCACGACAGGTTGTTCCGTTTCAGGTTTCGCGTCGGTGGCCTGCGATTGAGGCTCGTCGGCAAAGGGCGCCATGCGGGCTTCGGCGAAATCCGGGTTGCGTTTGCTGCTGGACACCCACAGCGACATTCCGATAAAGGCGATTGCCACTACCAGCGTGCCCAGGCCGCGCAAGTCTTGAATATCCATGGCTCACCTCTTGCTCTTGATGGAAGTGCCGAGCACTTGCAGGTAGGCCACCAGCGCATCCATCTCGGTCTTGCCCTTGAGGCTGGCGACAGCGCCGGAGATGTCGGCATCGGTGTAAGGCACGCCCAGAGTGCGCATGGCGCGGATCTTGGCTTCGGTATGGCTGCTGTCCACTTGCTGGGTGACCAGCCACGGGTAAGCAGGCATTTTCGATTCCGGCACGACGTTGCGCGGGTTGTACAAGTGGGCGCGGTGCCAGTCATCCGAGTAGCGGCCACCGACACGGGCCAGGTCCGGCCCGGTGCGCTTGGAGCCCCACAGGAACGGATGATCCCAGACGCTTTCGCCTGCCACGGAGTAGTGGCCATAACGCTCGGTCTCGGCGCGGAACGGACGGATCATCTGCGAGTGGCAGCCTACGCAGCCTTCGCGGATATAGATGTCGCGGCCCTCGAGTTGCAGCGCGGTATAGGGCTTCATGCCTTCGACCGGCTTGTTGGTCACGTCCTGGAAGAACAGCGGTACGATCTGGGTCAGGCCGCCGATACTGACGGCCAGTACCATCAGGATCATCAACAGGGTGACGTTCTTTTCGATCACTTCATGTTTCATGGTCAGTTCCTCAGGCCATCTGCGCGGCAGCGGTGGCTTCGGCCGGGCTGTAGGCCCGCACGGTGCGCCAGGTGTTGTAGGCCATCAGCAGCATGCCCACGAAGAAGATGGCGCCTCCGGCCAGACGGACGATGAAGCCCGGATGACTGGCCTGCAGTGCTTCGACGAAGGAGTAGGTGAGGGTGCCGTCCTCGTTCACGGCCCGCCACATCAGGCCCTGAGTGATGCCGTTGACCCACATCGAGGCGATGTACAGCACGGTGCCGATGGTGGCGAGCCAGAAGTGCGCGTTGATCAGGCCAAGGCTGTGCATCTGTGGGCGCCCGAAGACCTTGGGAACCATGTGGTACAGCGCGCCGATGGAAATCATCGCCACCCAGCCCAGCGCACCGGCGTGAACATGGCCGATGGTCCAGTCGGTGTAGTGCGACAGTGCGTTGACGGTCTTGATGGCCATCATCGGACCTTCGAAGGTCGACATGCCGTAGAACGCCAGGGATACCACCAGAAAGCGCAGGATCGGGTCGCTGCGCAACTTATGCCAGGCGCCCGACAGGGTCATCATGCCGTTGATCATGCCGCCCCAGCTCGGCGCCAGGAGAATCAGCGACATCACCATGCCCAGCGACTGTGCCCAGTCCGGCAGGGCGGTGTAATGCAGGTGGTGTGGACCGGCCCAGATGTACAGGGTGATCAAGGCCCAGAAATGCACGATGGACAGGCGATACGAGTACACGGGCCGTTCGGCCTGCTTGGGCACGAAGTAATACATCATCCCCAGAAAGCCCGCAGTCAGGAAAAACCCTACTGCGTTGTGGCCGTACCACCATTGCACCATTGCATCGGTGGCACCGGCGTACAGCGAGTAGGACTTGGTCAGGCTGACCGGGATTTCCAGGTTATTGACGATGTGCAGAATCGCCACAGTCAGAATGAAGCCGCCGAAGAACCAGTTGCCGACGTAGATGTGTTTGGTGGTGCGAGTGGCCACGGTGCCGAAGAACACGATTGCATAGGCGACCCAGACGACAGCGATCAGAATGTCGATCGGCCATTCCAGTTCTGCGTACTCTTTTGAGGTGGTAAAGCCCAGGGGCAGGCTGACAGCTGCCAGGACGATCACCAGTTGCCAGCCCCAGAAGGTGAAGGCCGCCAGTTTCGGCATGAACAGCCGGGTCTGGCAGGTGCGCTGCACGGAGTAATAGGAGCTGGCGAACAGCGCGCAGCCACCGAAGGCAAAGATGACGGCGTTGGTATGAAGTGGACGCAAGCGACCAAAGCTTGTCCACGGCAGGTTGAAGTTGAGCTCAGGCCAAACCAGTTGGGCGGCCAGAAAAACGCCGAGGCCCATCCCGACAATTCCCCAGATCACCGTCATAATGGCGAACTGGCGAACCACCTGATAGTTATAGGCGGTACTGTTAGTTGTGTTCATTTAGGTGTGTATCCCATCCAGCTTGGTCGGGGCCATTACGCACGGTTATAGCTCCGGGTTATTGGCAGACTCATCAGAAGCGAGGCAAGCATGGGCAATGGGCAAGAGGCCGGTATTGACAGGGATCAATGCGTACAACTGGCACAGGACAACGGCTGGATCTGGACGGCGGCACAGCCGGGGGCGGGGGATGGCAAGGCAACGCTGATTCTGGCCCATGGTGCCGGTGCGCCCATGGACAGCGATTTCATGAATGACATGGCTGCACACCTTGCTGCGCAGGGCGTCGGCGTCATGCGTTTCGAGTTTCCCTATATGGCTCAGCGGCGGCTAACGGGGGGTAAGCGTCCGCCCAATCCACAGGCTCAGTTACTCGATTGCTGGCGTCAGGTGCATGAGCGTGTGCGACCTCATGTCGCTGGGCGTCTGGCCATAGGCGGCAAGTCCATGGGCGGCAGAATGGCCAGCCTGATCGCCGACGAACTGCAGGTCGATGCGCTGGTGTGCCTGGGTTATCCGTTCTATGCGGTGGGCAAGCCCGAAAAACCTCGCGTAGCGCACCTGGCCGGTCTGCAGACCTCGGCCCTGATCATTCAGGGCGAGCGCGATGCGCTGGGTGATCGTGAAGCGGTGCAGGGGTATGAGTTGTCGACGTCGATCAATGTGCACTGGTTGCCGACTGCCAACCATGATCTCAAGCCGCTTAAAGCGTCGGGTCTGACTCATGAGCAGTGTCTGGTCGAGGCGGCCCGGCGGATTGCAGAGTTCCTGCTGGCATGATCATGTGCAATACACATCGAAAAAGCCGTCCGTGACCTCGAAATCAACCGCCGAGATACTGAAGCTGAAAATGCCCTGCAGACGCTGGCTTTGCCGGTCGACCTCGATCAGGGTGAAAGCACCGTCCTGGAAATGCGCAGAGTGATAAATGACGCTCTGCCAGTGCGGGCTTTCGTTGTAGACCACCTTGATGCGCTCATTACCCGGCAGGTTGTAAGTGCCGGGCTCCAGGTCCTTGTCGAAGAACAGACCGATGCTGGTCCGCTTGTGGCCGACCTTGCCGTCGGCAATGATTTTCCAGATCCAGTGGCTGGGCACCTGTGAAAGCTCCGGGCGCAATGTCAATCGGCCCAGCAGTGAGGAAACCATTAGTGGTTGCTTGTTGACACAGACCTTGAAGCTGCCTTCGCAAGAGGGCGGGCGCACGAAGCGTTTGGCGGGGATGACGGGGTGGCGCATGGTCTGGCTCTTGGAACGTGACGCGCATAGATGGAAAGAGGGCGTTACCTGTTCAGGTAACGCCCCAAAACGTTTCGGCTAAGCCATTAGCGGATAGCGACGCCAAGACTGGCATTGTGATGCAGCAATTTGAAGTCTGCGCCTGTGACCAGATTTTTCACGTAATACCATTTCCAGCCCACCAGATTGGTCATGGCCACCGTGCTGGACCAGTAATTGCCATTGCCCATCGGCCAGCTTCTGCCGTAGGCGTTATGAATCGCATTGAGTTCATGGATGGAGGGGATACGTGCGCCTTGTGCCTCGGCTGCAGCCGCCATCTTCGTAAAGGAACCTGCGCCAATACCCAGGCAATGAATCACGCCGGTAACGGTGACCTGATAGCTTTTCGTGGCCCCCAGACTGTCTGTGACCGAAATGATAGCCGTGCCTCTGCCCCGTGCCGAAGTCAGCCCGTTGCCATCGACTTTGGCCACCAGCGGATCGCTCGAACGATAGTAATAGGGAGCCTGACCACCGCTTGCCGTGCGCTGGACGGTGGTGTCCGATGGCATGGCTGGCAGCAGATCGGGGTAGCCCGGCAACAGATAGACCTTGCCCTTCAGGATCACCGGTGAGGTATCGAATTCCAGTTCCTTGCTGATCCTCAGCCACAGTGTCGAAGACAGTGCTGCCGTGCCTGCACGGGTGACCGTGTAGGTGACGGTGGCTGCACTGCTGGCCACGATCAAGGCCTTGGCGATGGTGAATTGCAGCTCGGTATTGGCACCCACTATCTGTGACGGTGTGTCGTAAGCCGTTGCGCCTCTCCAGTTGACCACCACGCTGTCACCGGTGCTCATGCCTTTGTAGGCCACCCGGACGGTTGCGCCCGACTCCGGGATTCTGGAAGGAATCACGACACCATCGGCTCCGACAGAGTCCATGGTGGGGGCAGGCAATTCTATGTGCGCATCCAGAACTTTCAGGGCCAGGGTTGCAGACTGTTGCACTGTCCCGTTGAGACGGTTGACGGTATACGACACCGCGACTGTCTGACCGGCATTGGCATTGACCAGTGCCGCCGCGAACACCAGTTCCTGGATCTTGCCCACATCGGCGGAGGTGATGATCTTCTCTCTGGTATCGCTGCCTTTTGGCCCTTGCCATTGCACCGTGATTCGCTCGCCTGCCGCAAGGTTGGCACTTGTGCCGATCTGTACGGTGGCGCCATTGATTGCATTGACCGGATCGAGGATATCGCCATTGGCTTCCTTTACGGTCGGGACGGGCAGTTCCGGCAGTATCGAGAGCTGCAATTTGACGAGTCTGGCTTCCGAATTCATGGACAGGTTGCCCGCCTGATCGGTCACTGTGTAATAAACGGGGGCTTCGATATCGCCAATGGTTTCCAGATACGACCTGACGAAGTCCACATTCACTCGCTGCAAGCCCATATCGTCCTTGTTGACCATGGTGATGGGGCCGGGAACCTCGTTCCAGTAAGTGCGAATGACATCGCCTTCCTTCATGCCGTTGTAACTGGCAATGCTGCCTCTGAGCACGTTGTGCACGTTTTCCAGCTCGTCGGAAGTCAGTCCGTCGTCAACAAAGGCCGGGAAGATGACAGGGCCAAGATGCGGGTTGCCGGGGGCGGTGCGGTCGATTTCGAGGCGCACGGCCTTGGAGGTGTTCATGACCTGGCTTTCCGGGTTCGCAGTCTCGTAGGCAACCTGATGTACACCCTCGGTCAACAGGGCAACGGGGATCTCGAGTGTCAGTTCATCACCTGGCAACTGGCTGTCCAGAATCGGCTTCTTCAAACCGGCGGTCATGCCATTCCATAGCAGTTGGTAGGTGTAGCCGGGCATGGCACCGTCCCAGACCTTGAGCTTTACAATGACGGGCCTGTCGAGAAACTCGATGGGCAACACTCCGTTTTCGAGTGCGGCAGGAATTTCCGGTGCATCAAGTTCTCCTTCTCTACGAGGAGATATAAACGTATTCATATTTCTTTCCCTTGTTTTTATAGAGTGCGGCTCAGATCACGATGCCTGTCTGTATTGAGGAATCGGGCAGGTCGGCTGAACCGAATCGAGCATGTTCACCGGGGCGCGAGTAACTTTTGATGTAACAGCACTCTGGTTACTGCCGGCAGGCGGTTCAACGCGGAAACTGGCTTCGGCAAAACCGGTGCAGAGAATACGAAGGTTGCGGTCAGGAACCGTAAAGGTATAACCGTTCGCTACATCGTTCTTGTCCAGTGTCCGGTCGGCGGTGTAGTTGGAGGCATCAATCGGGTTGTTGTTTTTATCGAAGCCCTTGAAGGTCAATACAAGTGTCTGGCCTTCGGCAATATTGAGATAAGGCGCAATATGGAGATCCGCACCATTCGGATTGAGAATCGGGGCGATAAAGCCCACGTCATTCAATTTGAAAGGCGGGCCATCAAGACCATCAGGACCACCAGGAAGTTCTTCTTTTGACCTGACGGTTACAAGTTGTACGGGGCATTTGACCGCGTTAGGGTTTCCGGCACGGGTCACCGTGTAATAGACCGGAATTTCCGCACCTGTTCCCTGGGTTTTCATGATTGCATTGTCGATTGGCACAAGCAGATCGCGTGCAGCAGTAATATCGGTGGCTTTGATCTGATACCACTGTGGCTTTTGTTGATCGCCCCAGAACAGATTGAGATTGTCGCTGATGACAAACTCCGGACTCCATTTCACGATTCCCAGTGCATTGAGTTCATAGTCGTCTTCATCAATGAAGTTATCGATTGTATTGGGGTTTTCCACACTGGTGCCTTGAACGATAAAGGTATCCAGCGGGTTGGTAATGGGCAGGGTCAGAAATACATCGACCGTGCTGCTGAGCGAACTGCCAGCCAGGTCCAGTTGGCGCGTGACTTCATAGAAGACCTGGACAGTGCCGACAGGATTCCTGTTCAGTGTTTCATAGGGGATGCGAAGCGAAAGAACAACGTCTTCGTTTTCGTTACCAGGCGGAAGTGCAACCGGAACCAGAGGATTGCCCTGACCCCAGAACAGGCGAATCATGTCAAACGGGCTGGCACCCGGGTATTTGGGGATATCAACCTGAACCCCTGCCTGCGCTTCTGCATGATCGATAAGCGGTCCTACAGCGGGGTCGATAATCGGTGCCGGGAAGTCTGCCGGAATATCCTGCAACTTCAGAATGATGGGAACAGGGTTGGAGTCTATGGATTTATTGCCGGCCCGGTCGAAAACATTATATTTGACCAGTTGCTCCGTCTCTCCCAGACTTTCCAGAAACACGCGTGTGAAGGTGATCGCCACTCTGTCCAGGCCCATGTCATCTTCAGTGACGATGGCTTGTGGACCAAGGGTTGTACCCCAGTAAGTCTGGACTACATCATGTTTTGCCATGCCGGTGTAGCCGGCAATCTGAACGTCCAGTTTCCCGCCCAGTTGTGCAAGTTCCGCAGCGGTCAATCCATTCTGTACTTCCGGTGGGAACAGGATGGCACTGAGTTCCGGATCACCGGGAGGAGTCAGATCAATCACCAGGTTGAAGATGTTGGAATCGTTTTGGACTTGGCTCTGGGGGTTATAAGTTTGATATTGCAGGGTATGCTTTCCTTCGGTCAGAAGGTCGACGGGAATTTCCAGTGTCAATGGATCTCCAGGCCGGTGAGTATCCAGGATCGGTTTTGCGGGACCTACGGTTTTGCCATTCCACAGTAGCGTGTAGGTATAACCTGGCTGAGCGCCCGCCCATACTTCAAGATCGACAGTGACCGGTTTGGTCAATTCGGATATCGGCAAAAGTCCAGGCGTGTCTTCATCATGAAAGGCGGCGGCTACATCCGGGGCTTTCAGGTTTTCATCCTGTTCGCGCGGATGTTTTTCAGAAATGATAATGGGTAACTGCGGTTGATAGTGCATACTTGTTTCCTTGAGATTAATGAAAGATAAGCCCTGCAGGTTTTCCAGGTCAGGGGCACTCTTGCCAGCTGAAAAAATGATATTGGCCAATGGCGTCTCTAGCTGTGGAAATGACGTAATCGCTTTTGTTTGGGATCGTCAATAGGGGTGGTAAATATTTTTATGATTTAAGATTGTTTTCTGGTTGCGGCTTTAGGGTGTAGGAATCTCTGTAGGATAAAAGTTTTGTGTATTTAGGAAAGTTCCTACTTTTGTGTTTGAGTGTTTTTTAGAGGCAGGTAATAGTTATAGAGCATTCTCTTGCTTCCATATTCGGGAGTATGAAAGGTGCTTTATAGAAAAAGTGTGGCAGGAAGAAAATGTGTCTTGTCTACGGCTATGTTTCTGGGCGCTATGGTTACGCTGGAAGCTATAGCAGACAACGACGTTGTCTGGGTGGATGTTCCGGGGCACGGGGCCATGGCCACTATTCCGGTAGAAGGTCGAGAGGAAACGGTAGATTCTTCCACGCCCGTTCACTCTTACTATGTGACAAGTAACGGGTTACTGAATGTTATGAATGGTGGTGTGGCAGAGCATGTCATGGTTGATAACTCAAGGCTGATGGTCGGGTACGGAACAGTGACCAGTGGCGTCGATGCAACCGACAGCCGGGTTGTTCTGGACCATGCAATCATCAGAAATGATAAAGGTGTCGGCATGTCATTCCGAACCCGGCAGTGGGGCGTCAACCCGGGAACATGGGCCACGATTGGCGACAGTGATATATCCGGCATCGGCTATGGCATAGGATTGAGCCAGCTAAGCCGGCTTGAAATGAGTAATACCAGGGTTTATGGCGCACTTTCGCCCGATGGGATTCAACAGGGGGAAGGGTTGCTCGTGTCTGGAGGCGATGCGGTCATTACAGGCGCAAGCCATATTCGCGGTGATAGAAATGGCATCAGGATCATTGAGGGGGTGTTTATCCCCGGTAACGGCAATGCCGGTGTCACCAGCAGTGCCGTGATCGATCATTCGATTATCGAAGGGATCAATGGCGCAGCGATCAGGATCGACAAGTCGGATCAGTTTGGTGCGATCGTCGATATAGCTGTCCAGAATGGCTCAACCCTGCTCTCCGGCAACGGTAACCTTCTGGAAGTAGCAGACCGCAGTACGGCGAATTTCAAGGTCGACAACAGCAACCTTACCGGCAATCTGATTGCAGATGACACCAGTACCTTGAACGTCACCTTGCAGAATCAGGCTCAGCTCACAGGCGACATCATCAATGGCAATAGCCTGGCTGTTAATTCTGGCGCTCATTGGCAAATGGTTGGCGACAACTCTATCCAGTCGCTGGGCATGGACGGTGGTCATGTGAGTTTTGGTGAGGACGGCTTCCATACCTTGTCGTTGGGCGAGTTGTCCGGAAATGGCACTTTTGGCATGCGAGTCGATCTGGACAATGGTGTCGGGGATCTGCTTGAGGTGAACGGACAGGCCAATGGCGAGTTCGGTTTGCGGGTCCACAATACCGGCGTTGAAGTGGTATCGCCCGATATGGAGCCCTTGAAGGTTGTGCATACCGAAGGCGGCAATGCACAGTTCAGCCTCATCGGCGGTCGGGTCGACCTCGGGACGTACTCCTATCTGCTGGAGCAACAGGGCAATGACTGGTTCATCGTCGGCAATGACAGAACCATCAGCCCGTCAACCAGTGCCGCTCTGGCGCTGTTCAATGCCGCACCGGTTGTCTGGATGAGCGAGCTGTCGACCTTGCGCAGCCGCATGGGTGAAGTGCGTGCCAGCGGCCAGGGAGGCGGATGGATACGTGCCTATGGCAATCGCTTCAATGCCACCACCAGTGACGGGGTCGATTATCAGCACAGGCATCAGGGCCTGTCGCTGGGAGCGGATGCGCCGCTCGAGGTCGGTCATGGCCAGTTATTGCTGGGTGTCATGGGCGGTTACAGCAGCTCCGACCTGGATCTTGATCGTGGCACCACGGGCAAGGTCAGTAGTTACTATGCAGGTGTCTATGGCACCTGGCTGCTGGATGACGGGTACTACCTGGACGGCGTACTCAAGTTCAACAGCTTCCGTAACAAGTCCGATGTCGCCATGAGTGATGCCAGCAAGGCCAAGGGGGATTACAGCAATACGGGAGTCGGTGCATCGGTGGAGTTCGGGCGGCATATCACGTTGGCAGACGATTACTTTCTCGAACCTTTCGCACAACTGGCCAGTGTCGTCATTCAGGGCGACAAATACCGTATGGACAATGGCCTGCAGGCGAAAAACAGCGATACCCACTCGGTCCTGGGCAAGGTCGGCAGCTCTGTGGGACGTAACATCGCGCTCAAGGATGGCGGCGTCCTGCAGCCTTACTTGCGCGTAGCGGTGGCTCAGGAGTTTTCCCGCAGCAATGACGTCAAGGTCAACGACTCGCGCTTCGATAACAACCTGTTCGGTTCACGGGCCGAGTTGGGGGCGGGTGTTTCTGTCTCGTTGTCGGAGCGGCTGCAATTGCACGCCGATTTCGATTACATGAAGGGCAGGCATGTCGAGCAACCCTGGGGTGCCAATGTAGGCCTGCGCCTGGCGTTTTGAGGATCTTGCGTCAGTCGAGCCCCCGGTGAGCGATCACCGGGGGCTTTTTCATTTGCCCGGATGACGACGTTTCATGTTGCGTTTGCGGCGGCGCTGTCTGGACGTGAGCGGCGCATGCTTATTGACCGTTACGCGCAGAATGGGCGAGGTGCCGATCAAGTGGTTGGCGCGATGTATTTCATAGTAAATATCCACGGGACCGTATTGGGCATGGGGAATGAAGTTGTAGGTAATGCACAGTATCCGCACGACAGGGCTGTTGCCCAAAGGATGAAGCAGGGGTGTTGATGACTGGTACAGGCCCCAGTGAAAGACGATGAGGTCCTCTCGTTGCATCAGAGGCGAGGAGGGGATATGGACGGATATACCGGCATGAATCTGTTCCCAGGCAATTGCATCGGGATTTATGCCTGGCAAGATCGGAGCCTTCAGGCTGGACGATATATCGGGTTGCCCGGGCAATGATGTGTGTTCATTGGCAGGTGGCAGTGAGCCGTCTTGGGTCGGTTTATCCATTGGAAACGCCTGTATTGATATTCGAATGGTCTGAAAACGTTATCGCGTGGTGTGAAACCATTAAAAGTACAGGGCGTGATCCGGTCAAATGGCTGGCCTGAAGTTTGTGTGGCTGGCGTATTTGATTACATGGTGTAACAAATGAAGTTGCCAGACAGGCTGGAGTTTGCTGCGGGCTTGTCGTTGAACAGTGTCGTTGTTTTAGGAAGTATGAAATTTTTTGCAGCGTTTTCAGGTTGAAAACAGAAGGCAAGTATTAAAAGTGCAGTGTTTTTCACGTGCGTGGAAGAGGCGTACATCACTATCGGAAAGATCACTCCAAAAAACTTTTTTGCGATAAATTCAAATGAATTCACGCTCCCTGTTTCAATACTTGAATGAATGCAGGTTTTCTGAGCGGCACAAGGCTCTGGTTGCTTCAGATGCTCAGGATCAGGGGCTGACGGGTGCCGTCTTGTTCAGGGGGGAGAAAAAATAGCGGTGCTGTCCGCGAACTCTCTGCAAATAACAGCGTCATATCAATGTGCCATTTCGGCATCTCGCATGGAATCAGGATCATGGCTTCCTTGTTCAAAATCCCTCGCACGACTTCCCGTGTTCGTGTTCTTGCCTTATTAATGACCAGCCTGGCATTTTCAAGCGCCAACGCAGCGGTTGAGATCAAGTCTTCCAATGCCGACAGTTACGACAAGATCGTTACCAGCTTTAACGATTACGGCAGAGGAACTGCATTGCGTAACGCCAATATTACCGTTGGCGATATTCAGGAGATGAGAAAAGGTACGGAGAGTAATACCAGGGAGCTGGAAAATCTGAAAAAGATTATCGAAGGGCAGTCCCGAGTTATTGAAGAACTCAGGCGCGATAACAAGTCTTCGGCTTCAAGCAACAGTTCCAGCGATAGCGAAATTGCCAGTCTCAAGCGCAAGCTCGATGAGCAGGAGCGCGGCATGGAAAAACTTGAAGGCCAGGTGAATGACTTGAAGCGCAGTTCGGGGTCCAGCAGCAGCTCCAGTGCAAGTGAACTGTCCAGCCTCAAGCGTGATGTCAGCGATCAGGAGCGTGAGTTGAATAATGTGAAGCGTTCACTCGATGATCTTTCCCGCAAGGTCAAATAAGGCCGCGTGACTTCGAGCCTCATGAAAAAGCCCCGGTAAATCGTCATTTGCCGGGGCTTTTCTGTTGCAGTGCAGGCCTTACCGGTTGAAGCGCTCAACCAGTGAGTATTGCGAATTGGCCGTATCGGTCAGTTCGGCGCTGAGCACGGCCGAGCGATGGGCTTCATCGGAAGTCTGATCGGCCAGATCGGCAATGGTGGAGATGTTGCGGCTGATCTCTTCGGCGACCGAGCTTTGCTGTTCGGTGGCGGTGGCGATCTGGGTAGCCATTTCGGTGATGTTGGCGACCGCTTCGCTGATGCCCACCAGCGCCTCGTCTGCTTCCAGCACCCGCGCAACGCCTTCTTCGGCCTGACGGTGGCCGGAGTTCATGGTTTGCACGGCATTGTTGGCGGTCTGTTGCAGTTTGGCGATCAGACCATGGATCTGCCCGGTGGACTCGGTGGTGCGCTGTGCCAGTTGACGCACTTCATCGGCCACCACGGCAAAGCCTCGACCCATTTCCCCGGCGCGGGCAGCCTCGATGGCGGCGTTCAGGGCCAGCAGGTTGGTCTGGTCGGCGATGCCTTTGATCACGTCCACCACACCGCCGATTTCATCGCTGTCCTTGGCCAGTTGGGTAACGGTCAGACCGGTTTCGCCCACGGAAGTGGACAGGCGCTGAATGGCCTCACGGGTTTCGCCGGCGATATCCCGGCCACGACGTGTAAGCTGGTTGGCCTGTTGGCTGGCATCGGCCGCGCGCTGGACATGGCTGGCGACTTGCTGGGTGGTGGTAGCCATCTGGTTGATGGCGGTTGCCACCTGTTCGGTCTCGACCCGCTGGCGCTCAAGCCCCGAAGAACTGGCGTTGGCCAGTGAGTTGGATTTGCGTGCCTGGGTATTGAGGTGCTCGGCGGTATCCTGCAAGCGGGTCAGGCAGGTTTTCATCCGCGCTTCCTGGCTGAGGATCGACATTTCCAGGCGTGCTTGCGGACCTCGGCTATCGGTATACATCTGTGCGATCAGCGGGTCCGAAGTGGTCTGTTCGGCCAGGCGCAACAGGCGTTTGATACCGCGCTGCTGCCAGGTCAGACCCAACAGGCCCAGCGGTACCGACAATGCGGCGGCCAGAATGAAGCCCCAGTGCGAGTTGAGCCAGGCGCCGATCATGAAGCTCAGCTGGCTGACCAGGATGAACGGCAGCCAGTCCTGCAGCACCGGCAGCCATTTGTCGCGACCCGGAATGGCCGATTTGCCCTTGTTGATACGTGCGTACAGCGCTTCGGCACGCTTGATCTGTTCGGCGGTCGGTTTGACACGCACGGACTCGAAGCCAACCACCTGCTTGTTCTCGAACATCGGCGTCACATAGGCGTTGACCCAATAGTGGTCGCCATTCTTGCAACGGTTCTTGACGATGCCCATCCACGGCTGACCACGCTTCAGGGTAGCCCACATGTGTTCGAAAACGGCCGAAGGGACGTCCGGATGGCGAACCAAATTATGCGGTGCCTTGATCAACTCGTCGTGACTGAAGCCGGAGACTTCCTGGAAGATCTCGTTGCAGTAAGTGATTACGCCCTTGGTATCGGTAGTGGAAATCAACCGCTGTTCGGCAGGGAATGTCCTTTCACGTTGAGTGACTGGCTGGTTGTTACGCATGGCTTTCGGTCCTTCGATCCAATAGGCTTCGGCGGGTTATCGGCAGGCGAGCCTGTAAATTGAGTTTTTCAGATCAATGAATAGCGAATCATTGTCATGTATCAATGCTTATCGATCCAGCATTGGATAGGTGAACAGGCCGAAATGAACCAGATTCAAACCGAAGTGGCTGACGACTGCGGCCTGCAGGCCACCGAAACGATAGGCAATGCCATAACCCACACCGGCCAGGCTCGCGAGCAATACCCATTGCCATCCAGAGCCGAGATGGGAGAGCCCGAACAGTATGGCAGCTATAACGATGGCCAGTGTGCTGTCCCGCCATGTTTTATTAAAGACTTGTTGCAATGCCCCTTGCAGGTAGGCCCGAAAGAACAACTCTTCGGTGAGCGACACAAGCAACAGATTGTTCAATAACCAGAGCGTGCCATGTTCCGGCCATTTTGCGGCCCAGCCGATGACTCCAAGGGCTGTGGCCATTGTCATGCACAACACGGCGGTAGCGATCAGGGCCAGGACTGTGACTTTCAATGAGCGGACACTACTCACCGATGTCAGGATCCATGGACAGAACAGGAGCACCCAGAACCCAATCAGCGGTTTATCCAGATTCAGGGACATGGAGAAGGGCGCGGCTTCGGGGCTGAAGCGAATCGCATCGAACACTTTTGCGCTATTGAAACCGGGTAACAGATGAGCGGCCAGAGCAAGGCCCGTGACAATGAAGATGCCATGCCCGAGCCCGCGGACCCACCTGTGTCCGGACTGTCTGACACACAAACCTGCCATCAGCAGAAGGCCGACTGCCAAGGCAGCCGGCCACTGAAGCTGGCCGTAGAACAGCGCAATGGCGTACCCGAGGCCGAGCAGACAGAAAAACACCCGGGACTCTGGTGCCATGAAGAATCTCCTGAAGCAAAAGCGGAGATTCTATGGCGTTATACGGGCCACTAGCGAATTGTCGTCACGACGCAATCAACTGCCTCAACACATAATGCAGAATCCCTCCTGATTTGAAGTACTCCACTTCGTTGAGCGTGTCGATCCGGCACAGTACGTCCAGATTTTCCTGGCTGCCGTCTTCACGGGTGATCGTGAGCGTCAGGCTCATGCCCGGCCGCACCTCGGCACCGCTCAGTCCGCTGATTTCCAGGGTTTCCTTGCCGGTGAGGTTCAGGGATTTACGGGTCTGGCCATTCTTGAACTGCAGGGGCAATACCCCCATGCCGACTAGATTGGAGCGGTGGATCCGCTCAAAGCTTTCGGCAATGACGGCTTTTACACCCAGCAGATTGGTGCCCTTGGCGGCCCAGTCGCGGCTTGAACCGGTACCGTATTCCTGACCTGCAACGATCACCAGGGGAGTGCCTTCTGCCTGATAGCGCATGGCGGCGTCGTAGATAGCCAGTTTTTCGCCGCTGGGCACATGCAGGGTATTGCCGCCTTCCTCGCCGCCCAGCATTTCGTTGCGGATGCGGATATTGGCGAAGGTGCCGCGCATCATCACTTCATGGTTGCCACGGCGCGATCCGTAGGAGTTGAAGTCCTTGGGCTCCACGCCCTGATCGCGCAGATAGCGTCCGGCCGGGCTGTCGGTCTTGATATTGCCTGCCGGAGAAATATGGTCGGTGGTCACCGAATCCCCCAGCAGGGCCAGGATCCGCGCGCCTTGAATATCCTCGATCACCGGCAAGGGGCCGGCGATATCGGCAAAGAACGGTGGGTGCTGGATATAGGTAGAGTCCGGTTGCCAGACATAGGTGGCTGCCTGCGGGACTTCAATGGCTTGCCACTGCTCGTCACCGGCGAAGACCTCTGCGTATTCCTTATGGAACATACCGGTATTGACGCTTTGCACGGCTTCGGCGATTTCCTGCTGGCTGGGCCAGATATCGCGCAGGTAAACCGGTTTGCCGTCCGAGCCTTCCCCCAGCGGTTCGCTACTGATATCGATGCGCACCGTACCTGCCAGTGCATAGGCCACGACCAGAGGTGGCGAGGCCAGCCAGTTGGTCTTGACCAGTGGGTGAACCCGGCCCTCGAAATTGCGGTTGCCGGACAATACCGAGGCTACGGTCAGGTCCGCATTCTGGATGGCGTTCTCGATGGGGGCCAGCAGCGGCCCTGAGTTGCCGATGCAAGTGGTGCAGCCATAGCCCACCAGATCGAAGCCCAGCGCGTCCAGATACTGGGTCAGACCGGCCGCCTTGTAGTAATCGGTGACCACCTTGGAGCCGGGGGCCAGAGAGCTTTTTACCCATGGCTTGCGTTTCAGGCCTTTTTCCACAGCCTTTTTCGCCACCAGCCCGGCCGCCATCATCACGCTGGGGTTGGAGGTATTGGTGCAGGAAGTAATGGCGGCGATGACCACTGCACCGTTTTTCAGTCGGTGAGTCTGGCCATCGTGCTCATACTCGGCCTCGCCACTGACTTGCCCGGCATTGCCCACGGCCACGCCGCCACCGCCTTCGCTTTCCAGACGACCTTCTTCCGTGCGGGCCGGTTTGACCTGCAGGCCGAGAAAATCATCGAAGGCCTTGGGGACGGCTGGCAGATCGACTCGATCCTGCGGGCGTTTCGGCCCGGCCAGACTCGCTTGTACGGTTCCCATGTCCAGTTCCAGACTGTCGGTGAATACCGGCTCCTTGCCCGGCAGTCGCCACAGGCCCTGAGCCTTGCAATAGGCTTCCACCAGTTTCACCGTAGTATCCGGCCGACCGGAAAGGCGCAGGTAGTCCAGCGTCACTTCGTCCACCGGGAAGAAACCACAGGTTGCCCCATACTCGGGGGCCATATTGGCAATGGTTGCCCGGTCGGCCAGCGGCAGATCGGCCAGCCCGTCGCCATAGAATTCGACGAACTTGCCGACCACGCCTTTCTTGCGCAGCATCTGGGTGACGGTCAGCACCAGATCCGTCGCGGTGATGCCTTCCTTCAGCTTGCCGGTCAGCTTGAAGCCGATCACTTCCGGGATCAGCATCGACACCGGCTGGCCGAGCATGGCGGCTTCGGCTTCGATCCCGCCTACGCCCCAGCCCAGCACACCCAGGCCGTTGATCATGGTGGTGTGGGAGTCGGTGCCCACCAGTGTGTCGGGGAAGGCGTAGGTGCGGCCATCCTCTTCTTTGGTCCAGACCGTGCGGCCCAGGTATTCCAGATTCACCTGATGGCAGATGCCGGTGCCCGGTGGTACCACGCTGAAGTTATCGAAGGCGCTCTGGCCCCAACGCAGGAAGGCATAACGCTCGCCGTTACGTTGCATTTCGATCTCGACGTTGTCGCCGAAGGCGTCGGGATCGCCAAATCTGTCCACCATGACCGAGTGATCGATCACCAGATCGACCGGCGACAACGGATTGATCCGCTGTGGATCGCCTCCGGCCTTGGCCACGGCTGCGCGCATGGCTGCCAGATCCACCACGGCAGGCACACCGGTAAAGTCCTGCATCAGCACCCTGGCGGGGCGGTATTGAATCTCGCGGTCCGAGCGGCGTTCGCTCAGCCAGGCGGCGAGTGCCTTGAGGTCGTCACCGGTGACGGTCTTGTCGTCTTCCCAGCGCAACAGGTTTTCCAGCAGCACCTTGAGCGACATGGGCAATCGGTCCAGGTCGCCCAGTGATTTCGCGGCTTCCGGAAGGCTGAAGTAATGGTAGGTCTGGTTGTCGACTTCGAGTTTTTTCAGGCTTTTCAGGCTATCCAGGGAGGGCATGAATGACTCCTTTTAGAGTTATGCAAGCGGTACTGGCTCCATGTAACAGGTCGGGAGCCTCGGCATTCTGTGGACTGTCGAGCCGCGCCAGTGGTTCCTGATTGGGCTATCATGCGCGGCTTTCAAGTCTGCGGGGCCGGGAGTCACCATGAATACGCTGTTTATGCATTGCCGACCGGGCTTCGAAAGCGAGGTCTGTTCGGAGATATCCGATCATGCTGCGCGCCTGAATGTGGCCGGTTATGCCAAGGCCAGGCCCGATGCGGCGTGTGCCGAGTTCATCTGTACCGAAGAAGACGGTGCCCAGCGCCTGATGAGCGGTCAGCGTTTTGACCGGCTGATCTTCCCTCGGCAGTGGGCTCGGGGAGTCTTTCTCGACTTGCCCGAAACCGACCGCATCAGCGTGATTCTGGCTCATATGGCGAGTTTTCCGGTCTGCGGCAGTCTGTGGCTGGAAGTGGTGGACACCAACGACGGCAAGGAACTGTCGAACTTCTGCAAGAAATTCGAGGCTCCGCTGCGCAAGGCCCTGATTCAGGCGGGCAAGCTGGTGGACGATCCGCACAAGCCGCGTCTGTTGCTGACCTTCAAGAGTGGTCGCGAGGTGTTTCTGGGGCTGGCCGAGGCGGATAACTCGGCGATGTGGCCCATGGGGATTCCGCGCCTGAAGTTTCCCCGCGAAGCGCCGAGCCGTTCGACCCTGAAGCTCGAGGAAGCCTGGCATCACTTCATTCCACGTCAGGAGTGGGACGAGCGTCTGTCCAGCGACATGACCGGCGTGGACCTGGGGGCGGCACCGGGTGGCTGGACCTATCAACTGGTGCGTCGCGGCATGCTGGTCACTGCCATCGATAACGGCCCCATGGCCGAAAGCCTAATGGATACCGGTCTGGTGCAGCATCTGATGGCTGACGGTTTCACCTACAAGCCTCGGCAGACCGTGGACTGGATGGTCTGTGACATTGTCGAAAAGCCGGCCCGCAACGCCGCCTTGCTGGAAACCTGGCTGGGGGAGGGCCTGTGTCGTGAGGCGGTGGTCAACCTCAAGCTGCCGATGAAGCAGCGCTACGCCGAGGTACGCCGCCTGCTCGATCGTATCGAGGAAGGTTTTCAGGCGCGTGGTGTCAGGGTTTCGATTGGCTGCAAACAGCTTTATCACGATCGCGAGGAAGTGACCTGTCACCTGCGCAGGCTGGACGTTGCCAAGGCAAGCCGCCCGAGCAAGGGCTGATTGGCCTGATTGAATGAATTGAGCGACAATTGCCGCCAGTTTCTGGAGTGCCCCATGTCTGAACCCATCGAAAGCCAGCCCGTTGATGCCACCCTGGATGCCACCGGTCTCAACTGCCCGGAACCTGTGATGATGTTGCATCAGAAGGTTCGCGACCTGCATGCCGGTGGCCTGCTCAAGGTCATTGCCACGGACCCTTCGACCCGGCGCGACATTCCCAAATTCTGTGTGTTTCTCGGCCATGAACTGGTCGAGCAGCAGGCCGATGGCGGGACTTTTCTCTACTGGATCCGCAAGAAACAGGATTGAGGCAGGTGCGCCTGCCGCCCGCATGACGATGGATCGTCCTTCCTTCGGTTAACAGAGAGTCTTTCATGCGCATTGTCGCTGACGAAAATATCCCGCTGCTCGATGCCTTTTTTGCCCATTTCGGCGAGATACGTCGCTTGCCGGGGCGTTCCATTGATCGTGCGGCGGTTGCCGATGCCGATATCCTGCTGGTGCGTTCGGTGACCAACGTCGACCGTGCAATGCTCGAAGGCAGTGCGGTGCGCTTCGTCGGGACCTGCACCATTGGCACGGATCATCTGGATCTTGAGTATTTCCAGCAGGCGGGCATCCAGTGGTCCAGCGCTCCGGGCTGCAATGCCCGAGGCGTCGTGGACTACGTGCTGGGCAGCCTGTTGACTCTGGCTGAAATCGAAGGCGCAGACCTCAGGCAGCGTACTTATGGTGTGGTGGGTGCAGGTCAGGTGGGTGGTCGCCTGATCAAGGTGCTCAAGGCGCTGGGCTGGAATGTACTGGTCTGTGATCCGCCCAGAGCCGCAGAGGGCGGCGAATACGTCAGCCTTGACGAGATCGTTGCCCGTTGCGATGTCATCAGTCTGCACACGCCTCTGACCAGAAACGGCGAGCAGCCCACCTGGCATCTGTTCGACGCGTCGCGTCTGCGTCAGCTCAGGCAAGGTGCCTGGCTTATCAATGCCAGCCGTGGCGCCGTGATCGATAACCTTGCGCTGCATGACGTTCTGCTGGAGCGCGAAGACCTGCAGGCAGTGCTCGATGTCTGGGAAGGCGAGCCGCAGGTGAATGTGCCGCTGGCGGACCTGTGTGTGATCGGTACGCCGCATATCGCAGGCTACAGCCTCGATGGCAGACAGCGCGGAACGGCGCAGATCTATCAGGCACTCTGCAATTTTCTCCAGCAGCCTGCAACGATTCTTCTGGACGACCTGCTGCCGCGTCCCTGGCTGGCGCAAGTCAGTCTGGACAGTCGGACCGATCCGGTCTGGGCGCTGAATATGCTGTGCAGAGGCGTCTATGACCCGCGTCGCGACGATGCGGATTTTCGGCGCAGCCTGGTGAACGATACCGCCAGTCAGCGCCTTGCTTTCGATGCATTGCGCAAGCACTACCCGCCACGTCGGGAAATCGACGGCTTGAAGGTAAAGCTGGAGGGAGACTCAGGGGCGTTGAAGCAGATGGTCCTGGCGCTGGGGGCATCGCTGGTCTGAACGGGCGGGCGAATGGCGGGCAGAAAAAACCCGACACGGAGGTCGGGTTCTGAAAAGGGGGGATGATGCTCAGTTCTGTTTTTCAGGAGTGACCCAGGATTTTTCGCATTCCTGGCAGGCCGCCTGAACCATTTCTTCGGTAATGACGATTTCACGTCCGTCCTTGTCGAGTACAGCACCACCTACGGAAAGGCTGGGGGTGGCTCGAACGACCTGGACTTGATTGCTGCTCTCTTGCGCGTTCATAGTCTTTCTCCTTGATCAGGTGTTACCTCTAAACTACCCGCGTTTGATGACCGTGCAGTGACAGTTCCAGTCGCAAGCTGAGTCCCCAGTGCAACAGAAATGATATAAAACTGCCAGTTTTTGCTTAGATCGATCCCTTCTAGAAAACGGGCGAGGTGTCATAACGCTGGTTTTCCTGCTTCAGACACAGGTTCATGATTATGTCGTCGGTGTTTTCCATTGCTCAAAGACCTGCCATTCGTCTGGCCCTGAGTTTTATCGCTCCCTATCGTTGGCATGTACTGGGTGCGCTGGTGGCGCTGGTCATTACAGCAGGCCTCATGCTTTTCATGGGGCAGGGCATCAAGATGATCGTGGATCATGGATTCATGACCGGTTCTGCCGAGCAGCTTGAGCGATCGATCAGTTTTTTCCTGCTGGTGACCGTCGGCCTGTCCATCGGCACTTTTACCCGTTTCTATCTGGTGTCGTGGATCGGTGAGCGGGTCGTGGCCGATTTGCGCAATCGCGTATTCGAACATCTGATCAACCTGCATCCGGCCTTCTACGAAAATAACCGCAGCTCGGAAATCCAGTCGCGTCTGACAGCCGATACCACTTTGCTGCAGTCGGTGGTGGGGTCGTCTCTGTCGGTATTCCTGCGCAGCGCGCTGATGGTGATTGGCGGCATCATTCTCCTGTTCATCACCAACCCCAAGCTGACCAGTATCGTGGTGCTGACCTTGCCACTGGTGATTGTGCCGATTCTGGTATTCGGTCGCCGGGTGCGCCGCCTGTCCCGGGAAACCCAGGACCGTGTGGCCGACGTGGGCAGCTATGTGGCCGAGGCTTTGAGGCAGATCAAGACGGTTCAGGCCTACAACCATCAGGAGCATGACAAGGCGCACTTTTCCCGGACGGTCGAGAAGGCCTTCGGAACCGCCCGCAAGTATATCCTGCAGCGATCCTGGCTGATTACCGTTGTGATTTCCCTGGTACTGGGCGCTGTCGGTGTGATCCTGTGGGTCGGCGGGATGGACGTGATCAACGGCACCATAACCAGCGGCGAGTTATCGGCCTTTGTGTTCTATGCACTGCTGGTGGGTACGTCCTTTGGCTCGCTGAGCGAGGTGATCGGTGAGTTGCAGCGCGGCGTGGGAGCGGCCGAGCGTATCAGCGAGCTGCTTCAGGTCCGCAGCGAAATCACAGCGCCAGCCAGCGGCCTGCTTGGACTGCCGCCCAGAGTCAGTGGCAGGCTGGAACTGCAGAGCGTGAGTTTTGCCTACCCGTCCCGACCTGATCACAAGGCCGTCGATGATCTGACCCTGAGCATCGCAGCCGGTGAAACCATCGCACTGGTCGGGCCATCCGGGGCAGGCAAGTCAACGCTGTTCGATCTGCTGCTGCGTTTCTACGACCCTCAGCAGGGGCGTATCCTGATCGAAGACGTACCCATCCAGCAGCTTGACCCTCACGACCTGCGTCGCAACTTTGCCCTCGTCTCGCAGACGCCTGCGCTTTTCTTTGGCAGCGTCGAAGACAACATCCGTTATGGCAACTCCGGGGCCAGCGCCGAGCAGGTAGAGGCCGCGGCACGCATTGCCCATGCCCATGAGTTCATCATGCAGATGGCTGACGGTTATCAGACCCACCTGGGGGATGGTGGCCTCGGTTTGTCCGGTGGACAGAGACAACGTCTGGCGATTGCCCGGGCATTGCTGGTCGATGCGCCGATTCTGTTATTGGACGAAGCTACCAGTGCGCTGGATGCGCAAAGTGAACACCTGATTCAGCAGGCCCTGCCAAGCCTGATGAAAGGCCGTACCACCCTGGTGATCGCCCATCGACTGGCCACGGTACAGAATGCCGACCGTATTGCCGTCATCGATCAGGGGCGTCTTGTTGCGGTGGGAACCCATCGGCAACTGATAACCGGCAATCCGCTTTATGCGCGTCTGGCGGCGCTTCAGTTCAATGCACGGATGGAAGAAGAGGTGAACTGATACCCGAGCGGGCTGCGTATCGGTACGCAGCCCGGACGTGTTCAGCGATATTCGCAGAGGTAAGCAGTATCCACACTCACCTTCAGCTGAAACTTGCTGTTGGCCGGTACATTGAACTGGCTGCCGCTGCTGAAGGTTTCCCAGTCAGTGCTGTCCGGCAGCTTGACGATCAGTTCGCCGGAAATCACGTGCATGATTTCGCGTTGCGCTGTACCGAACTCATATTCGCCCGCTGCCATCACGCCAATGGTGGCCTGGCCTTCCGTCTGACTGAACGCGATGGATTTGACAGTGCCGTCGAAGTACTCATTGACCTTGAACATGCGAGATTCCTTGATAAAAGGGCTGAAAAGGGTCGAACAGTATGCCCAACGTATCAAGCATCGTCACTTGGCAATCCTGATATTCAATTGGGAATGATCAAGGGTAACAGTCTGGCAGTATTGCGCGCATCGACCAGTGCCCGATGCTGCTGGCCGCTGAACTGCATGCCCGCCAGTTGCAGCGCACTGTTGAGGCCGGGGGCGCGCTGTAATTGGCGTGCCTCGGCGAAGCGCTGTTTCAGGTTGACATAGGGCATGTCGCTCAGGGCGCTTTCCAGGCGGTGTTCGCGCCATTGTTCCTGCAGTTGCCTGCGGTCGTAATCTCCCCAGCTTGCCCAGCCGACAATGCGTGCCTGATGATGGCTCAGCCAGCGTTCGAACTGGGGCCACACGCTGCTCAGCGATGCCGCGCTGTCTATATTGCTCTGGCTGATATGGGTCAGTTCCCGGCAGAAGTGCGTCAGCAAGGGGCGGCGTGCAGGGCGTACGAAGCGCTCGAAATGATCCAGTTCGCGCCCATCCTGATTCACCAGCGTTGCACCGATCTCGATGATTTCCATTTCTGCGACCGGCCATCCGCCTTCCTCGGTGGTAGCCTCCAGGTCGATCACCAGCCAATGCGGCATTATGAAGCTCCCATCCAACAATTTTAGTGAGACCAGAGTAGCCATATTCACCCGGCTACGCTCGATAAGGTTTGACTGTGCTGTTACAGACACATCAATCGACCGTTGAATACTTCAGTGGTGCCTTGTCTTTTGTCGCATCCGCCCTTGGACTTTTTCAGGTTGTGTGCGACTTATAACGATTCATGGATTTGGTAGTTGTTTAAACTGCTGAAAGCGCATAGCGTGTGGCGTTTTTGACCGATGCCTTTTCATGAAGACGCACGCAGTAATAACCAATGTGTTGTTGTGCAAGGGAGCGATGCTGATCGTCTCGCTGTTGATGAGCTGGCAGGTTCAGGCCGCCCAGATCGTGCAAGTGGCGGCCGTGCATTTTCCGCCCTATATGATTCGCCCTGAAAGAGGCAACGATACCGGGCTTCTGCCCAAACTCATCGAGGCCCTCAATGCCAGCCAGCGGGACTATGAGTTCGTGGTGGTGCCGACTTCCGTGCAGCGCCGCTTCCGGGACTTTGCCCAGGGCCGCTTCGATATCGCCATCTTTGAAAACCCCGACTGGGGCTGGAAACATGTCGCCTATGACAAGGTAGACATGGGACTGGAGGATGCCGAGGTGTTTGTGGCCCGGCGGGTCGAGGGGCGTCAGCAGAGTTACTTCGATGATCTGTCGGACAAGCGTCTGGCTCTGTTCAGCGGTTATCACTATGGATTCGCCAACTTCAATGCAGATCAGAAGTATCTGAGCGAAAACTTCAATTCCACATCGACCTATTCCCATGACAGCAATTTATTGATGGTGATACGCGGACGCGTGGATATCGCGCCGGTAACGCGTTCCTATCTGGTGGACTTCATGGCGCATAATCCCAGCGAGGCCGAGCAGTTTCTGGTTTCCGACCGGATCGATCAGCTTTATCGGCAATATGCACTGCTGCGACCGGGCGGCAGCATCAGTGCAACGAAGTTTGATCAACTGTTACAGCAATTGCGTGACAACGGGGAGTTCGCGAAGATTTTCGAGCCTCTTCACATCAAGGTCCTTTCCGTACCTCCTTACTCGGCTGCGCCTGCAGACAATACAGTGAGCAAGAAGGTCGGAAGGTAAGACCAAGCCGGGATCATCGATCCTTGGCTTCCTTGGCATCCATCTCGGCATTGCGTTCATGAATACGCTTGAGCTGCTCTTCGGTCAGAGGCAGCTTTTGCGCTGTGTCGCGCAGTAACATCAGGCCGCCGACGATGGAGCCGATTGCAACGATCAGAATCAACCAGGCATACCAGGGCATAGCACTCTCCTTGTAGTCATACCGGTTTGAGCAAGGGGCTGCTCAATGGTTCAAGTGTATGCGCTCTGGCAAGGCCGCGTGAAACCGTGAGGGTTTACGCGGCCTCTTGTTTCAGGAGCCGGTCAGCATGGCGTCGGCAGGGGCGTTGGCACGCGACTGGGCGGTAAGGCTGAAGTAGATGAAGCCCACGGCCATGAAGCAGAGGAAGATGAAGCCGATCAGCGGGTTGAACCAGGCCATTGCCAGCAGGCATACGACGGCCAGGGTCAGGGCGATGCCCGGGATGATCGGGTAGCCCGGTGCCCGGAAGCTGCGCTCCAGCAGAGGTTCGGCCTTGCGCAGCTTGAACAGGCTGAGCATGCTCATGATGTACATCACGATTGCGCCGAATACGGCCATGGTGATCATGGCTGCGGTCAGGGTCATGCCGCTCAGATTGATCAGGCCGTCACTGTAGATGGCCGCAATACCGATCAGTCCACCGGCGATGATGGCGCGGTGCGGGGTCTGGAAGCGCGAGAGTTTGGCCAGTGAAGCAGGCAGGTAACCGGCGCGCGCCAGGGCAAAGAACTGGCGCGAGTAGCCCAGAATGATCCCGTGGAAACTGGCGACCAGACCGAACAGGCCGATCCAGACCAGCATGTGCAGCCAGCCGGAGTTATCGCCTACCACGGCCTTCATGGCTTGTGGCAGCGGGTCGTTGATGTTGGACAGCGTGCGCCAGTCACCAACGCCACCCGCAAACAGCATTACGCCGATGGCCAGTATCACCAGCGTCAGAATGCCGCTGACATAGGCCTTGGGAATCGTACGTTTCGGGTCCTTGGCTTCTTCGGCGGCCATGGCGGCACCTTCGATGGCCAGGAAGAACCAGATGGCGAACGGAATCGCGGCGAACATACCGGCAATCGCACCCGGGCCAAAGGTGCTGGAACCTGCCCAGCCATGCAGGGCGAAGTTGCTGAAGCTGAAGGCGGGGGCCACTACACCCATGAACACCAGCAGTTCGGCCACGGCCAGCACGCACACCACCAGCTCGAAGGTTGCCGCCAGCTTCACGCCCAGGATATTGAGGGTCATGAACACAATATAGGCCCCGACTGCCGCATGCTTGGGGTCCAGGGTCGGATACTGCACGTTCAGGTAGGCGCCGATTGCCAGGGCAATGGCCGGTGGTGCAAAGACAAATTCGATCAATGTCGCCATGCCGGCGATCAGGCCGCCTTTCTCGCCGAATGCGCGGCGACTGTAGGCAAAGGGACCACCCGCGTGGGGAATGGCGGTGGTCAGTTCGGTGAAGCTGAAGATGAAGCAGGTGTACATCATGGCGACCATCAGGGCCGTGACCAGGAAACCGAGGGTTCCGGCTACGCCCCAGCCGTAACTCCAGCCGAAGTATTCGCCTGAAATCACCAGCCCGACCGCGATCCCCCACAAGTGCAGCGTGCCCAGCGTTGGCTTGAGTTGTTGACTCATGTGTTTCTCCCTGATGCTTCGAAAAGCGTTGAAATATCTTTTTGCTTGCTCTTTTCACGTTTCCGTTTGCAGGCTCCGTGCCAGTGCATGAATCGTCGTCGTATTGCTTCAAACGGGGTCGTTTGTAGAACGGCCCGGATTTCAGGTGCTTTCACGGGCTCGGGTTTGGTGCGTCGGGCCACGAAGGTGAACGCTGCAAGTGCGTATTGGCTTTTTTAAAGTCCGGGTCCCGTCCGCCAGCAGGTTCGGCTACAATGCGCGCCGATTTCGACTTACCTGAGAACACGCTCATGTCCGCCTGCCAGACTCCTGTCATCGTCGCCCTGGATTTTCCGACCCGTGACGCCGCCTTGCGGCTGGCTGACCAGCTCGATCCAAAACTGTGCCGGGTGAAGGTCGGCAAGGAGCTGTTCACCAGTTGTGCTTCGGATATCGTCGAAACCCTGCGCGACAAGGGCTTCGAGGTGTTCCTGGACCTCAAGTTTCACGACATCCCCAACACCACCGCCATGGCCGTCAAGGCCGCAGCGGAAATGGGCGTCTGGATGGTGAACGTGCATTGCTCCGGCGGCCTGCGCATGATGTCGGCATGCCGTGAAGTGCTTGAAAAACGCAGCGGCCCTCAGCCGTTGCTGATCGGCGTGACGGTGCTGACCAGCATGGAGCGTGAAGATCTGGCGGGCATTGGCCTGGATATCGACCCGCAGGTTCAGGTGCTGCGTCTGGCAGCCCTGGCTGAAAAAGCCGGCATGGACGGCCTGGTATGTTCGGCTCTGGAAGCCCAGGCGCTGAAGACCGCTCATCCATCCCTGCAACTGGTCACTCCTGGCATTCGTCCGGCAGGCAGCGCGCAGGACGATCAGCGTCGCATCCTGACACCGCGTCAGGCACTGGACGCCGGTTCCGACTATCTGGTGATCGGCCGTCCGATCAGCCAGGCTGCCGATCCGGCCCAGGCCCTGGCGGCTGTGGTTGCCGAACTGGCCTGATATCCGAGGCTCACGAATGGGCGATCTGCGCCCATTCGCGATAACGCGCTATCAGACCTTCAACACCAGCTTGCCAAAGTTCTCGCCACTGAACAGTTTGAGCAGGGTTTCCGGGAAGGTTTCCAGGCCTTCGACCACATCTTCGCGGCTCTTGAGCTTGCCTTCGGCAATCCAGCCCGCCATTTCCTGACCGGCTTCGGCGAAGCGCGAGGCGTAGTCCAGCACCACAAAGCCTTCCATGCGCGCACGGTTGACCAGCAGCGACAGGTAGTTGCTCGGGCCCTTGATCGGTGAGGTGTTGTTGTACTGGCTGATGGCGCCGCAGATCACGACACGGGCTCGCGGTGCCAGACGGCTGAGCACGGCATCCAGGATATCGCCGCCGACGTTATCGAAATACACGTCCACGCCGTTGGGGCACTCGCGTTTCAGGCCGGCCAGGACGTCTTCGCTCTTGTAGTCGATAACGCCATCGAAACCCAGTTCCTCGGTCAGCGAGCGGCATTTTTCCTGACCGCCAGCGATGCCGATCACGCGGCAACCCTTGAGCTTGGCGATCTGTCCGGCCACGCTGCCCACTGCACCGGCGGCACCGGAGATCACCACGGTATCGCCGCTTTTCGGTGCGCCGACATCCAGCAGAGCGAAGTAGGCGGTCATGCCGGTCATGCCCAGCGCGGAAAGGTAGCGGGGCAGCGGGGCGAGCTTGGGATCGACCTTGTAGAAGCCTCTGGGCTCACCGACGAAATAATCCTGCACGCCCAGCGAGCCTTGTACGTAGTCGCCTGCCGCGAACTGCGGGTTCTTCGATTCGAGCACTTCACCCACGCCCAGGGCGCGCATCACATGGCCCAGCTCGACCGGCGGGATGTAGGATTTGCCCTCGTTCATCCAGCCACGCATGGCCGGGTCGAGAGAGAGGTACTGGTTGCGCACCAGAATCTGCCCGTCTGCCACTTCTGCGACCGGTACTTCCTGATACGTGAAGTTGTCTCTGCCGGGTTGGCCTACAGGTCGTTTGGCGAGCAGAAACTGGCGATTGGAAAGTGTGGTCATGACAGGTCCTCGATTTGAGTGAGAAGGCTGATTGAAGCTGTTGATGTGCTTTCAGGCAAGCAACGGTCACGTAGCGAATGCGGCTCCATCCAGCCGGATGATGCCTCTGGCCAGCCGTTACCAAAGGCGTTTGCGACTTGAGTCACCTGCATCAGTGCTCTACATTGCCGGTTCACTGAAAGTCTGGATTGCCGCAATGTCTGCCACGAATCTGCCTACCCTTTATCCCCGCGCGCTGCGTGCAGGTGACGCTGTTGCTCTGGTGTCGCCAGCCGGCCCTGTGGTTGCCTCCAAAATCGAGGCCGCGGTGCAGGTGCTGGAGGGTTGGGGGTTGAAGCCGCGGGTTTATCCGCATGCATTGGGCAAACATTCCTTTTATGCCGGCACTGACGAAGAGCGCCTCGCGGACCTGAACAGCGCGCTGGCCGATCCGCAGATCCGCGCAGTGATCTGCAACCGTGGCGGTTACGGCACCCAGCGCATTCTTGGGCAACTGGATTACGAATCCGTTCGGCGTGACCCGAAACTGGTCACGGGCTTTTCCGACATCACAGCCCTGCACGGCGCGTTATGGACACATGCGGGTCTTGCGACCATTCACGGCCCGGTGGCGACGCAACTGGAGCGTGGCGGCCTGTTCGTCGACAGCATGCGGCACGTGCTGATGAGTACCGAACCCGTGCTGCTAAAGGCAGATCCAGACGCTGCGACCGGCAGCGTTCGCACTCGGGGCCGTGCTCGGGGGCTGTTGCTCGGTGGCAATCTGAGCATGCTCAGCACCTGCATCGGCACGCCTTACATGCCCGACCTGACAGGTGCCATCCTGCTGATCGAGGATGTCGGCGAAGCGGCCTATCGCGTCGATCGTCTGCTGACTCACCTGGGTAATTGCGGCATCCTGCAGCGTCTGGCCGGGATTGCGGCGGGCGATTTCAGTGTGCCTGCCCACGCAGCAGGTTCGATCAGCCCGGCCCATGTGTTGCAGGAGCGACTGGGCTCTTTGGGAATTCCGGTTCTGGGCGGTTTGCCGGTGGGGCATGGCGATGTCAATCAGGCCGTGCCTCTGGGAACCGAGGCGATTCTCGACGCGGATGCCGGGACCTTGCTGGTATCCGCCGCTGCCCGTTCCTGAAGCACGAATCTCCTTCATTGCATCGCGTTTCCCCTGGCAGGCGGAGCCGTCAGCCGCCTGTTGGTCGGGCAACCATTCTGAAAGCGACGTCTGCGTAGCTTTTTGCCATTATTGCTGAGCCACAGGCTTGCACTCGATCCGACCCGTTGCGAATGTGCATGGATATTGAATGGGCCTCGTGAGTGGATCATTCAAGGCGAATGATTCGGACGGGGATTGAACGCTATGATCTGGGCCATACAAAGACGCTTCGCCAATCTCGGTATGGCGAAGAAGCTGGGCTTCGGTTTTGCTCTTGTATTGCTGTTGACGGCTCTGGTGGCGGCCATTGGTGTCTGGTCGTTGAAAAGCATCAGCCTGCATTTCGACGGCTTGAAGCAGATGTCCTCCCTCAACAGCGGACTGCTCCGTGTACGTCTGCTCGAACAGGAATATGCCCTGCACAGCGACCCCAAGGTCGTCGAGCAGGTTCACGCCAGAATCGATGACCTGAACACCCTTGCGCAATCGCTGCAGGAGCAGTCGCCCGCCAGCGCAGAGAGACTGACTCAGGTGCAACAGGCGCTGGCTGCCTACCGCAAATCTTTCGATGAATTCGTCGATATCAGTCAAAGCAAGGACCTGGCGCTGGAAATGGCCAGTTGGTCGGTGTCCAGCGTAGCCAACAATCTGGAAGTGCTGCAGGCGGGGCTTGCCGATGATGGAACCTGGACGCTGAAGGATACCCAGGGTCAGCAAGGGGCGGAGTTCGTCGAGCAGTCCGGCAAGGTCAGCCAGGTGTCGAGGTTGATGCAGCAGGCCATGGACGAGGCCCGTGTCCGTCTGGACAAGAGCCGCAGGACGGGCTCCGGCGATGCTGCGAAAACCGGGACCATCGAACAGGCAGACCAGGCCCGGGTGCTGGCCGACGAGCTCAAGGAACAGGTCAAGGACGAAGGTTATCTGACGGTGTTGGCCGAAGTCGGCACGCATATTGTCGGCTTCACCGACAAGCTCGGGGAATACACCGGGTTGTTGGCCAGAGAGGCCCAGGTGTCCAGTCAACTGGCGACCAATGCCCGGCAAGTGGTCGAACTTGTCAATCAGGTGGCTGGCGCCGAGGATCACTCCATGCAGGGTCAGCTCACGGCCAATACCCTGCAGATTGTCGCTTCGTCGGTGGTGGCCTTGCTGGTGGGAGTTATCGTTTCCTGGCTGATTACCCGCTTGATCGTCGGCCCGCTGCGCAGTGTGATCGGTCTGGCGCAACGCATTGCCGCGGGCGACCTGAGTGGCAGTGTGCAGGTCCGGCGCAGCGATGAAATCGGTCAACTGATGCTTGCCATGCAGCAGATGGGCGAGGGGTTGAGCCGCATTGTCAGTGGTTTGCAGTCGGGCATCGAGCAACTGTCCAATTCGGCGCACTCCTTGTCGGCCGTGACTGAACAGACCAATCTGGAAGTCAGCAGCCAGAAGGAAGAAACCGAACAGGTCGCTACGGCAATGAACCAGATGACCGCCACTGTCCATGATGTGGCGCGCAATGCCGAAGAGGCGGCACTGGCCGCACAGACTGCCGATGAAAAGGTGGGCGGTGGGCAGGCGGTGGTGCGTCAGAGCATGCAGCGCATCGAGCAACTGGCCGGCTCGTCACAGTCTGCCAGCCAGAGTATTCAGAACCTGAGCGCCGAGATTCAGAACATCGGCCAGATCCTGAACGTGATCAAAAGCGTTGCCGAACAGACCAACCTGCTGGCGCTCAATGCTGCTATCGAGGCGGCCCGGGCAGGCGAGCAGGGGCGTGGTTTCGCGGTAGTGGCCGATGAGGTCCGTGCCCTTGCCAAGCGTACGCAGCAATCCACCCAGGAAATCGAAAGTCTGGTGGGCAGGTTGCAGAGTGGTGCGCAGGCATCGGTGGAGCAGATTCAGAGCAGCGGTGAACTGGTAAAGCTGGCAGTCAGTGATGCGTTGCAAACCGAAAGCGCGCTGGGCGCCATTGCTGAAGCGGTGTCGATGATCCAGCAGATGAACCAGCAGATCGCTGCGGCCGCCGAGCAGCAAAGCTCGGTGGCCGAGGAGATCAACCGCAGTGTGACCAGTATCCGTGCCAGTGCCGATCACTCGGCTCTGGCCATGCAGGACAACGCAGCTTCCAGTCTGGAACTGGCTTCACTGGGCGTGGAGCTGAAGGGGATGGTCGGGCATTTCAGGCTCTGATTTCATGCACCCTTGCGCGTATTGAGGATCACCAGCGTCAGGACTCCGGCGACGATCCCCCAGAGTGCCGAGCCAATGGAAAACAGGGTCAGCCCTGACGCGGTGACCATGAAGGTGATGAGTGCCGCTTCCCGCTCCCTGGGTTCGTTCATGGCCACGGTCAGGCCGTTGATGAGTGAGCCGAACAGCGCCAGAGCGGCAATCGACAGCACCAGTTCCTTGGGAAAGGCCGCGAACAGCGCGGCCAGAGTCGCGCCGAAGATTCCGGCGACGCCATAGAAGACCCCGCACCAGACCGCTGCCGTATAGCGCTTGCTCTTGTCTTCATGGGCATTGGGGCTGGTGCAGATGGCGGCACTGATCGCCGCGAGGTTGAGCCCGTGGCAGCCAAAAGGGGCCGTCAGCAGCGAGGTGATGCCCGTTGCCGTGATCAGCGGTGAAGAGGGCGTGTGATAGCCATCGGCACGCAGTACGGCAATGCCCGGCATGTTCTGGGACGTCATCGCCACCACGAATAACGGAATGCTGATGCTGATGGTCGCTGCCAACGAGAACGAAGGCGTCGTCCAGACCGGCGTGGCCACTTCCAGCGTGAAGTCCGTGAAGTTCAGCAGCCCCAGCATGCCGGCTGCGGCAATGCCCACCACCAGCGCGGCCAGTACCGAATAGCGCGGCGAGATCCGCTTGATCAGCAGGTAGGTGAAAAACATGGCCAGAACCAGGCTGGTTCGATGCTGGACGGCGATGAAGATGTCGCTGCCGATCTTGAACAGGATTCCGGCCAGCAGTGCCGCAGCCAGAGAGGCGGGCAGGCGTTTGACCAGACGTTCGAAACTGCCGGTCATACCGCAGATGATCACCAGGATCGAGCAGGTGATGAACGCACCGATGGCTTCCGGGTAGGCCACGCCGCCCAGCGTGGTGATCAGCAATGCGGCACCGGGTGTTGACCATGCCACGCTGATGGGCGTGCGATAGCGCAACGACAGACCGATGCTGCACACCGCCATGCCGATGAACATCGACAAGAGCCAGGATGACATCTGACCACTGCTGAGGCCTGCGGCCTGCCCGGCCTGGAGCATCAGCACCAGCGAACTGGTACAGCCGGTCATCATCGCGATGAAACCGGCGACCACGGCCGAAGGCGATGAGTCTGCCAGTGGGCGCAGTGGTGCCTTGAGGGTCTCGTTCATGCAGGGCTTTCCTTAAACGGGCAGGTTTGTACGGTGTCGTTATTTTTTTGTATTCAGCTATCGGTTGCGCGGGGCCGTGCACTGGACTGGAGGGTCTGGCCCAGCGCCTGATTGACGGTCAGCCAGCCATCCACCGCTGCCTGACCCGCCTCGGCGAATACCCGCTGCAAGAGTTTCACCTGTTCGTGGCGCAGCGCCTGTTCGAACCTGATCCCTTCTTCACTGAGCACCAGCAGGCGTTTGCGTTTGTCGGTGTCGGGCGTCGTGCTCTGTACCAGCTCCATGGCGATCAACTGGCGCAACGGCACATTGAGCGCCTGCTTGCTGACGCCCAGGACCGTGAGCAGTTCTTTCACGCTCTGCTCGGGATAGCGGGCGATGAAAAACACGATGCGTTGATGAACACGGCTGAGCCCGCGTCGGGCCAGCATTTCATCGGCCTTGGCAGTAAATGCCTGATAGCCGAAAAAGAAGGCTTCCATGGCAATTTGCTGATTGGCGGGATTTTTAAGGTCAAGCATGTTGACGTATCCGGGCTTGGCGTCGTAATTTGAGTCAACAAGTTTGACGTATTTCCCTCTGACTCGGCTACAGGTAGTTGCCATGGCTTTCTCCGAACGTGTTACCCGCCTGAAAAGTTCATTGATTCGCGAAATCCTGGCTGCCGCACAACGGCCTGAAGTGATGTCCTTTGCCGGCGGCTTGCCTGCCGAATGCATGCTGCCGAAAGTGGAGTGGGCCGATATGCCGCTGACACTGGGGCAATACGGCATGAGCGAAGGTGAGCCCGCGTTGCGCGAGGCCCTGGCTGCCGAGGCGCGGTCGCTGGGTGTTCCTTGCCAGGCCAGCCAGGTATTGGTGGTCAGCGGTTCGCAGCAGACCCTGGATCTGGCTGCCAAGCTGTATATTGACAAGGGGACCGAGATTCTGCTGGAGGCCCCGACCTATCTGGCGGCATTGCAAATCTTCCAACTGTTCGGGGCCGATTGCCTGACCGTGCCCCTGCAGGCTGAAGGGCCGGACCTGATTGCCCTGCGTCAGCGCCTGGAGCAGCACAAGCCTGCGTTTGCCTACCTGATTCCGACCTTCCAGAATCCCTCGGCAGTGCGTTACAGCGAAGCAAGCCGCGATGCGGTCGCGGCCTTGCTCGATGAGTTTGGCGTGACGCTGATCGAAGACGAGCCCTATCGCGAACTGACTTTCGACGGCGGCAACGCGAAACCGATCGTTGCCCGCCTGAAGAAGGCCAGCTGGATCTATACCGGCACGGTCTCCAAGACCCTGTTGCCGGGGTTGCGTGTCGGTTACCTGATTGCCAGCCCGGACCTGTTCCCGCATCTGCTGCGCCTGAAGCAGTCGGCCGATCTGCACACCAACCGGATCGGCCAGTGGCAGGCCTTGCAGTGGATCGGCACTGAACACTATCGTGAGCACCTGGCTGAGCTGCGCGGCTTCTATCGGCAGCGACGCGATGCATTCGAGGCGGCCTTGCAGGAGCATTTTGCTGACCTGGCCGACTGGAACAGCCCGCAGGGTGGATTGTTCTTCTGGCTGACACTCAAGCAGAAAATCGATACCCGCACCTTGCTGGATGCCGCCTTGTCTCAGGACGTCACCTTCATGCCGGGCGAGCCGTTCTTTGCGGACCCTGACGCCAATCACGGGTGTCTGCGCCTGAACTTCAGCCACATTGACCCGGCGCGTCTCGATGAGGGCCTGAAACGTCTGGCAGCCGTCATCCGCCAGGCCTGTCAGCAACAAGCGGCCTGATTGATCCAGTATCGGGAATTTCAGAGGGAACAGAGCGATGTACAAGGTTTACGGCGATTACAACTCGGGTAACTGCTACAAGATCAAACTGATGCTCAGCCTGTTGGGGTGCGAGTATCAATGGGTGCCTGTGGATATTCTCAAGGGCGAAACCCAGACCCCGGCGTTTCTGGAAAAGAACCCCAACGGCAAGATTCCGGTACTTGAACTCAGTGACGGCACCTGTCTGTGGGAATCCAATGCGATTCTCAATTTCCTGGCCGATGGCAGTGCCTATCTGCCCTCCGAGCCACGGCTGCGCACACAAGTGCTGCAATGGCAGTTCTTCGAACAGTACAGCCATGAGCCGGCAATTGCCGTGGCGCGTTTCATCCAGTTCTATCTGGGCCTGCCTGAAGAGCGTCTGCAGGAATACCGCTCTCTGCAGAAATCCGGCTATCGCGCTCTGGCGGTGATGGAGCAGCAACTCAAGCGTACGCCGTTCCTGGTGGGCGACCATTTCTCCATCGCCGATATTGCGCTGTATGCCTACACTCACGTAGCCCATCAGGGCGGTTTCGATCTGACACCGTACCCCGGCATCCGGCAATGGCTGGAGCGCGTCAAGGAGCAGCCCGGTTACGTGGGCATGCTGGATTGACCGGGGGCAAGAGAGGAGTGGGTTTCGTGAAATCTTCCATCGCCGCCCTGGCAGCCGTCATGGCGCTGGGGATCGGTTGTTCGGCGCAGGCTCAGGATTGCAATGCCAATCAGGCCAGCATGAATCAGTGCGCCAGCAAGGATCTGGCCGCGCTCGATACGGAGTTGAACCGTCAGTACAAGGCGCAGATGAGCTGGCTGAAAGATCCGGTCAGGAAGCAGGCGCTCAAGGATGCGCAACTCAAGTGGATCGCCTTTCGGGACGCCGACTGTCTGTATCGGGTGGGGAGGGCCGAGGATTCCGGCTCGATCTGGCCTTTGCTGCAGTCGCAGTGTCTGGCCGGGCATACCCGCGTGCGGGTCAAGGAGTTGAAGGCGTATGTGGCGTGTCGCGAAGAAGGCTGCCCGCGCTGATTCGGGCAGCCAGCAGGTTCAGACGTTACTGAAACGCTGATCCAGATAGCCGATGATGGCCTTGGATTCATAGAGCCAGGTGGTCTTGTCGCCTTCCTGAATGCGCAGGCAGGGAACCTTGATCTTGCCGCCTTCGTTGAGCAGTGTCTGGCGATCGTTCTCGTTGTTCTTCGCGTCCCGCAGGGCGACCGGAACATTGAGGCGGCGCAGGGTGCGGCGGGTCTTCACGCAGAACGGACAGGCATGGAACTGATAGAGGGCCAGATCCCGGGCGGCCTGATCGACAGCTGCCTGAGCCTGAGGATCGCGCTTTTTCCGGGCCGGACGGGTCAGGAAGTCGGCGACGATGATGAGCTGGCCAAGGCCAACCCTGAGGGCTTTCATGAACACGGTCAAACCTCTTGCGCGGCAGGCATTCAGGGGGTAGCAAGTACGCGCCAGCATGTGGCGCGCACGGCTGCACCTTATTTGATAAGGCTGAGGAATTCGCTGCGGGTGGCCGCGTTTTCGCGGAACTCGCCCAGCATCACCGAGGTGATCATCGAGGAGTTCTGTTTTTCCACGCCGCGCATCATCATGCACATGTGCTGGGCTTCGATGACCACTGCAACGCCCATGGCACCGGTAACCTGCTGGATGGCCGAGGCGATCTGACGGCTCAGGTTTTCCTGGATCTGCAGGCGACGAGCGTACATGTCGACGATACGCGCCACTTTCGACAGGCCCAGGACCTTGCCGTTGGGAATGTAGGCCACATGCGCCTTGCCAATGAACGGCAGCAGATGGTGCTCGCACAGCGAGTACAGTTCGATGTCCCTGACCATCACCATTTCACTGGCATCGGAGCTGAACAGCGCGCCGTTGGTCACTTCTTCGAGAGTCTGTTCATAACCGCGACACAGGTACTGCATGGCTTTGGCTGCGCGCTTGGGTGTGTCCAGCAGACCTTCGCGCGAAACATCTTCGCCCAACTGACTCAATATGTCGGTGTAATTCTGTTCCAGTGTCACAGGACTGTGTTTCCGTGTGGGTTTCGATAACGCGAAGGCACGGCCCTCGCCAAAGTCGCACATGATAACTTACACGTGCGGGCAGGTGTATGGCCGCTGCGCAAATCGGCACGTGAAGTCTGTTTGTAACGTTTTTCTTACGCTTTGGCTACCCGATTGCTACCCACTTCCCCGGTTGTGTGCTGTCAGAAGCAGCAGTAGTCAATCCCTGCGTTCTGAGAGAGTAAATCCGGATGTTGAGTCGAGTAGCAAAAATAGCGACGGTGATCGTCGTTCTGGCTTCGGTTTCGGGCTGCTGGCCGTTCTGGCCCGGCCCTGGTGGCCATGGCGGCGGTGGGGGCGGGCATCATCAGGGCGGCGGCCCCGGTGGGCCGGGTGGTCCAGGCTTTGGCCCGGGTGGCGGCCCTCGTTGATGATCCGGTTCCGGGCAGCGACAGGGCTGCCCGGCAACCCTTATTCGTCGCGACCTTCCATCATGGTGCGCTTGAGCATGACGTAAACCGCACCCGCGCCGCCATGCTTTGCCTGGCATGAGCAGAAGCCCAGCACTTGCGGGTGTTGACGCAGCCAGGTGTTGACGTGGCTCTTGATCATCGGGCGCTTGCCATCGAGGCGCACAGCCTTGCCGTGAGTGACGCGCACGCAACGGATTTCCAGCTTCGTGGCTTCGGCGAGAAACTCCCAGAGGGTTTCCCTGGCCACTTCCACAGTCATGCCGTGCAGGTCCAGGCTGCCTGCAAAACTGATCTGGCCCAGCTTGAGCTTGCGCATCTGGCCTTCCTGCACCCCGTCGCGAGCCCAGTTCAATAAATCCTCCGGACCGACATCGATCACGAATTGATCGGACAGTCCGTCGACCGTGACCGAATCGGTACGTATCGTGGCCGACTGGCGCAGTTTTGCCAGCAGTTTGCGGTCGGTCCTGGGTTTGCCGACATCGGCGTGTTCGTGTTTGAGGGGCTTGACGCCACGTGTCTCGTTTCTGAACAGGGAAAAATCGTCGTCTTGCATGGGGCCTCCGCTAAGGACGCCAGTTTAACCCTGCCGGGCGGCACGTCAGTCGTGTTTTTTCATCAAGTGCGCAGACAGGCTCAAGCCTTTCGCCCGGCGCTGGCGTCGGCGGCAGACTCGCCATAACCCGATGCCCAGATACAGCACCACCAGCCCCAGGCCGGCAATTACCGCAGCACCGGCAGGTGTGGCATCCAGATCGCCCAGTGCCTGAGGGTGACCGATCAGGCCGGAGGCGCCTGCCATTATCAGCAACACGCCCAGAGTGACCAGCAAGGTGGAAATCGCAGTGCCGAAGCGAATGCGCCAATTGCCCGGTGCTCTGGGGCGCAAACGGCGGGCATCGAAACCGTCGGATATTTTCATGCCGATTTCCTCAGTGGTTATCGGCGCTATGACCCGGATGACGGGGTGTTGTTCCCCGTTGCGGCGAGAGAGGGGCGATGAAAGGGATGGGCGGTTATGTGAGGCGCTTCACACAACCACGCAGGCCGTCTGTGGTTCAGATCAGGTCTTTGGTCAACGCCAGAGTGGCGAAGTTGTCTGCCATGATCGCCATTTCCGTGCGATGTACGTCATGGGCGCTGACGTCGCCATTGGGGCCGGGCAGGTTTCGGGTGGCGCAGGCATCGTCCACCAGGGTGCAGCGATAGCCATAATCCTTGGTCGCACGCACGGTGGTGCTGATACTCGAATGGCTCATGAAGCCGCAGATGATCAGGTCCAGATGACCCAGGCTCTGCAGCAGTTCATGCAGGCCGGTGCCGTTGAAAGCGTTGGGCAGGCGTTTCTCGACCAGATGTTCGTCGCCCTGGGGAACCAGTTCCGGGACCAGTTGGCCGCGCTCGCCTTGCGGATCGAACAGGCCGCCCACCGTACCGAGGTGGCGCACATGCACGATGGGGCATTTCACGGCGCGGGCTTTTGCCACCAGTTGGCCGATGTTGTCCAGTGCTTCATGGATGCCGGTCAGGGCCAGAGGACCGCTGAGGTACTCTTTCTGGGCGTCGATGATAATCAGCGTGGCATTGCTCAGATTGGCCGGTGCATGAACACGGCCGCTGAGTTGAAACATGGTCTTTAAAGATGACATCCAGAGGGCTCCTTCGAGTGGGGCTTTTGTGACATTCTCCTCTGGCTGAGCGATTCTGTGAATCTCAACAATCGCAGGCCCCGGTTTTGTTGGGCTGCAGGGCATCTTGTCGCAGCGCGGGATGGCGGTTTGCCTTGATGAAGGTCGGCTAATGATGGACACTTCCGGGTCTGCCAGATCGTTTCCCAGGAGCTTGTCCATGATCACTTCTCGTTTGCGCACCGTGCGTGACCATATCCGTTGGGCCGTCAGCCGCTTTCACGAGGAAGATGTGTTTTTCGGGCATGGCACCGACAACGCCTGGGATGAAGCGCGGCAACTGGTGCTCGGTGCCTTGCACCTGCCCTGGGAAATTGCCGACAGCTATCTGGATTGCCGTCTGGAAGTCGATGAAATCTCCGAGTTGCAGCGCCTGATCAAGCGCCGTATCGATGATCGTGTTCCGACGCCCTATCTGCTGGGAGAAGCCTGGTTCTGTGGCATGTCGTTCATTGTCGACGACCGCGTGCTGATTCCACGTTCACCGATTGCCGAGTTGATCGAAGACCGCTTTGCGCCCTGGCTGGCCAGCGAACCTGCTCGCATTCTGGACCTGTGCACCGGCTCCGGCTGCATTGGCATTGCCTGTGCCGACGAATTCCCTGAGGCCGAAGTGGTGTTGGCCGACCTGTCGTTCGATGCTCTTGAAGTGGCCAACCAGAATATCGAGCGGCATGGCATGGAAGAGCGTGTCTATACCGTGCAGGGCGATGGTTTCGACGGTCTGCCGGGGCAGCGCTTCGACCTGATCGTGTCCAACCCGCCGTATGTCGATGCCGAAGATTTTGCCGACATGCCCGATGAATACCAGCATGAGCCGGAACTGGCACTGGCCTGTGGCAGCGACGGTCTGAATCTGGTGCGCCGCATGCTGAGCCAGGCGGCCGATCACCTGACCGAAAAAGGCTTGCTGATTGTCGAAGTGGGCAACAGCCAGGTGCATGTCCAGGCGCTGTATCCGGAAGTGGATTTCGCCTGGCTGGACTTCCAGCGCGGCGGGCATGGGGTGTTCATGCTGACTGCCGAACAGTGCCGCGAACATCAGGCGCTGTTTGATTCGAGGATGTAAAGCTGCATCGGCGGGGCTTTACGCCCCGCCTTCAAACCTAGCGGTGGGTCGCAATCCAGATCAGAAGTCCCGCCTGAAACACTGCAAACGTCACCAGACAGGCGATGGTAAAGCGCAGGCTGCTGTCTTCGCGCTTGTACTTGCTCACCCGGTCTTCATGGGCACGAATCACGACTTCCTGCTCATTCAGATTCTTCTCGGCCTTTTCCAGCATCTGCGACGCTTCGAGGATTTCGATGATCTGCACCTTGTCATTGTTCCAGGTGCTGTGCAGGTTGCCGACATGAACATCCTTGATGCTGCCCTTCATATGCTGCGCATCGGCATAGATAACTTCGAAGCCCAGGGTGCGCAGGAAGTGATCGCGGCGCAGGCGGGTGTCTTCGTTCAGGCCGTCCTTGCTTGCCAGCGGAACGCCTTCGATCTTGTAGGATGACCACTTCTTTTGCGCCCAGTGAACCGCGTGGGCAATCAGAAAGCGTCCAAGACCACGGTTCCAGGGTTCAATCTGCAACCCCGACTCCGGGCCGAAGCGCACCATATGCTTCTGATGATCGACCCAGATATCCAGATTGTTCTGTTCCCTGCGCACCCGCTGACCCGGCAACTGGATATTGATGCGCAGCAGGCTCAGTTCCTTGCTGTGGCGCTCGGCACGGCCGAACTGCACGAAGCGCAGCGGTCGTCCGCCGGTTGCACGGTCGGTCGGCAACGGTGAAAGGCGAAGCATCTGAAAGCTCTCGGGCACCACGTCTTCCCAGGGTTGGGGCGGCAGCGCCTCGGCTTCCGGCTTTTCGGTGGCTTCGGCTTTTTCGGTCACGGTATTTGTATCAGTCATTCACAATGATCCTGTCCATGGCCTTGTGCAGCAAACACAATGCCAGCACACCCCTATCGGCAGGTTTTCCCAGGTCTGAAGGGGCAGGTGGTTTTGTTGACGTCAAATCTTTCGTTCAACCTGCCGGTAACGCACCGATAAAGCGCAGGATGTGCGCTGAAAGCTCGCTCGCCAAGGGCAGGGTCGGGGTTCTGTAGGATTGCAGTTGCTTCTCCAGATCGTCGGGTACGATGCGCAATACGTGATTCATTCCGTCGATCAGGGCCAGTTCTGCATCGGGCCGGGCTTTTTTCAGGAGCAGGGCATCATCGACACTGACCTGGATATCGTTGCGCCCCTGAATGATCAGCGCCGGTATCTGCAACTTGCCGAAAGCGGCGGCCGGGTCCTGACGGAACAGCGAGATCAGATAAGGCTGCACACTGGGCCGGAACACGACTTCCAGATCTGCGGGCACCTTGTCGTCGGTCTTGCCGGCCTTGAGTTCGTCAAGCAACTGGTTGCTGCGTTGCAAAAGCTCTGGCGGCAGGCGCTCGCGAAACTGCTCACGCAGCACCTGATCCACAGGGCGACCTGTGCCCGCGACGGAAATCACGGCACGGGCGCCTGCCTTTTCGGCCGCCAGCGACGCGACCAGTGCACCTTCGCTGTGGCCCAGCAGAATCAACGGGCCAAGACGCGGGTTGGCCTTGAGTTTCTGTGCCCAGGCCTGGACATCGGCGACATAGCCTTCGACGCTCAGGTCGCGTTCATCCGGGGTTGCGGCCTTGCTGGCCGCGACGCCACGCTTGTCGTACCGCACGCTGGCAATATTGTTCTTGGCCAGGATCACGGCCAGTCGCTTCATGCTGTCGTTGCGTCCGCCTTCGGGGTTGTTACCGTCGCGGTCGGTCGGACCGGAACCGGCAATGATCAGCACCACCGGCACGGGTTTGGTGGATTGCGGCAGCAGAAGGGTGCCGAACAGTTTTCCGTTGTTCGTATCGACGCTGATCGGGCGCTGCACGATGGCGGGGGATGCGGCGTTGGCTACTCCGGCCAGCATGCACAGGGTCAGGAGCAGCATGCGCAGGGCGTGCAGGGGGCGAATCGGGGGAATGCCAGGTAGCATCGTAAGGCCATCATTGGTTCAGGTTTCGCTTTGACGCGCGCCGTTGCATAAGGTTCGAGGATGAACTGCGCGTTCAGCCTGCGTATACTGGCGCGCTTGATTGATTCGATCTGGTTTTTTGGCTGATTTCTCGGAGCGCCCGCATGTCCGGCAACACTTTCGGCAAGCTGTTCACTGTCACCACCGCCGGCGAAAGCCATGGTCCGGCGTTGGTCGCTATCGTCGACGGCTGCCCGCCGGGGTTCGAGCTGTCCCTGGAAGACCTGCAGCGTGATCTGGACCGCCGCAAGCCCGGTACCAGTCGCCACACGACCCAGCGTCAGGAAGCCGACGAGGTGGAAATCCTCTCCGGCGTGTTCGAAGGCAAGACCACAGGCGCGTCCATCGGCCTGCTGATCCGCAATACCGATCAGAAGTCCAAGGACTACTCGGCGATCAAGGATCTGTTTCGTCCGGCCCATGCCGACTACACCTACCATCACAAGTACGGTATCCGCGACTATCGCGGCGGCGGACGCAGTTCGGCGCGTGAAACCGCCATGCGCGTGGCAGCCGGTGCCATTGCCAAGAAGTATCTGGCGACCCAGGGCATCGTCATTCGTGGCTACATGAGCCAGCTTGGCCCGATCCAGATTCCGTTCAAGACCTGGGATTCGGTCGAGCAGAACGCCTTTTTCTGCCCGGACCCGGACAAGGTGCCGGAGCTGGAAGCCTACATGGACCAGCTGCGTCGCGACCAGGATTCGGTCGGTGCCAAAATCACCGTGGTAGCCGAAGGCGTGAAACCGGGCCTGGGCGAACCGATCTTCGACCGTCTGGACGCCGAACTGGCCCATGCGCTGATGAGCATCAATGCCGTCAAGGGCGTGGAAATCGGTGCCGGTTTCGACTGTGTGGCCCAGCGCGGTACCGAACATCGCGACGAACTGACGCCCGAAGGCTTCCTGTCCAATCAGGCGGGCGGCATTCTGGGTGGCATTTCTTCCGGACAGCCGATCATTACGCATCTGGCGCTCAAGCCGACTTCCAGCATCACCACGCCGGGCCGTTCCATCGATATCGATGGCAATCCGGTGGAGCTCATCACCAAGGGCCGCCATGACCCTTGCGTCGGCATTCGTGCCACGCCTATCGCCGAAGCGATGATGGCTATCGTCCTGCTGGATCATCTGTTGCGTCATCGCGGACAAAACGCCGACGTCAACGTCGATACGCCTGTATTGGGCCAACTCTGATGAGCGGTGCCGCTGCGGTCATTGATCGCGGATGAGTGACGTGGCGCCACTGCCTGCCCGGCAGCTTCCTTATTGGCGGCTGTCGGGTTTCTACATTTTCTACTTTGCCTTGCTGGGTTCGGCCGCGCCCTTTCTGTCGCTGTATTTCCATCATCTGGGGTTTTCCAGTGCGCGAATTGGCGAACTGGTCGCCATCCCGATGCTGACCCGCTGCATCGCCCCCAATCTGTGGGGCTGGCTGGGCGATCATACGGGGCAGCGGTTGTTGATCGTGCGCCTTGGGGCGATCTGTACCTTGCTGGCGTTCTCGTTGATTCTGGTCGACAAGAGCTACGCCTGGCTGGCCATGGTCATGGTGCTGTATTCCTTCTTCTGGCATGCCATCCTGCCGCAATTTGAAGTCATTACCCTGGCGCATCTGCACGACCAGCCTTCGCGCTACAGCCAGATCCGGGTCTGGGGGTCGATCGGTTTCATCCTGGCAGTGGTAGCGCTTGGGGAGGTGTTCGAGCGTTTCAGTCTGGACCTGTTTCCCCAGATGTTGCTGATCATCATGGCCGGTATCGCACTCAGCAGCTGGTGGGTGCCCAATGCACAGCCGCGGGTTTCGGCACAGCCCCTGGATGCGGGCGGCTTTCTCAGGCAACTGACTCGTCCAAGCGTGCTGGTCTTCTATATCTGTGTCGCCTTGATGCAACTCAGTCATGGGCCGTATTACACCTTCCTGACCCTGCATCTGGAGCAGTTGGGTTACAGTCGCGGTGTGATCGGCATGCTCTGGGCCGTCGGCGTCGTGGCTGAAGTCCTGATGTTCATGGGCATGAGCCGGATACTGCAGCGTTTTTCCGTGCGTCAGGTCTTGATGGCGAGTTTTCTGCTGGCTTCGCTGCGCTGGTTGCTGCTGGGGAGTTTTGCCGATCATCTGCTGGCGCTGCTGGTTATCCAGCTCATGCATGCGGCGACTTTCGGCAGTTTTCACGCGGCTGCCATCCATTTCGTGCAACGTAGCTTCGGTTCCCGCCAGCAAGGTCAGGGGCAGGCGTTGTATGCCGCCTTGTCCGGAGTGGGCGGCGCGCTGGGAGCGTTGTACTCCGGTTACAGCTGGAATGCGCTCGGGCCGTTCTGGACATTTGCCATCGCCAGCCTTGCGGCATTGGCGGCAGCCGTCATGATTGCGACACCAAAGAAAGAGGAGGGGGCATGACCCGCGAACAACTCAGCCTGGAAATCATCGAAGCCGGGCGCTTCCTGTATGGACGCGGCTGGTCGCCAGCCACCAGCAGCAACTATTCCGTACGCCTGTCCGCTACCGAAGCACTGTTGACGGTATCCGGCAAGCACAAGGGGCAATTGGGCATGGGCGATGTTCTGGCGACCGATCTGGCCGGCAACAGTCTGGAGCCCGGCAAGAAGCCTTCCGCCGAAACCCTGCTGCATACCCAGCTTTACAGCTGCAAGCCTGAAGTGGGTGCCGTGCTGCATACCCATTCGGTCAATGCCACGGTCCTGTCGCGGCTGACCGATGCCGATCATCTGGTGTTCGAGGATTACGAGCTGCAGAAAGCCTTTGCCGGCGTGGTCACTCATGAATCCCGGGTGGTGGTGCCGATCTTCGATAACGATCAGGATATTGCCCGTCTGGCTTCAAAGGTGCAGCCTTGGCTGGACGCTCACCCCGACTGTGCCGGTTACCTGATCCGTGGGCACGGCCTGTATACCTGGGGAGCGAAGATGAACGATGCGCTGCGTCAGATCGAAGCCTTCGAATTTCTGTTCGAGTGCGAACTGAAAACTCGTGCGGTCTTGAATCGTTGAGCTTTAACCGTTAACAGGAAACCCAGCCTTAACGGCCTGTAAAAGCCGGAGGCCTGTTTCCAGCCGAGGAATTACGCCATGAGCTGCCTGTCCGTTTACCACGTTTCCAGCCCTGAAGTACCCAACAAGGTTCTGACCCACCTGGAAGATATCGCTTCGACCCTGGCCGAGCACGGCGTCGCTTTCGATCGCTGGCAGGCGTCTGCACCGATCACCCCGGGAGCCAGTCAGGAAGAAGTGATCAGCGCCTATCGCACCCAGATCGACAAGCTGATGACCGAGCGCGGCTATATCACCGTCGATGTGGTCAGCCTCAACAGCGACCACCCGCAAAAGGCCGAACTGCGCGCCAAGTTTCTTGAAGAGCATCGTCATGGCGAAGACGAAGTGCGTTTCTTTGTTGCCGGGCGTGGTCTGTTCACCCTGCATATCGACGATTACGTCTACGCCGTACTGTGCGAAAAGAACGACCTGATCTCGGTGCCCGCCGGAACGCGCCACTGGTTCGACATGGGCGAGAATCCGCATTTTGTCGCCATTCGCCTGTTCAACAACCCTGAAGGCTGGGTAGCGAATTTCACCGGAGAAGATATCGCCGGCCGTTTTCCACGGCTCGATGACTGATTCTTTTCACGAACAAACGCTGTTGTCTGGAACACCGCCGTCGCGGCCAGGGCTCCTTCCACAGGAAAACACATGCCATGTGGGAGGGGGCTTGCCCGCGACGAGGCCAGACGATCTGTCATTTTTATCCAGGAGCCCGTCCCAGATGTCCATCAAAGTTATCCTCACGGATATCGAAGGCACCACCAGTGCAGTGAGTTTCGTGTTCGATGTGCTGTTCCCGTTCGCCGCGAAGCATTTGCCCGATTTTGTTCGCCAGAACGCTGAAAAGCCCTCGGTGGCGACACAGTTGCAGGCCGTGCGCCAGGACAGCAACGAACCTGATGCCGATGTCGAGCGGGTTATCGGGATTCTTCTCGGCTGGATTGCCCAGGACCGCAAGGCAACACCGCTCAAGGCCTTGCAGGGCATGGTCTGGGAGCAGGGTTATAAAGCCGGGCAACTCAAGGGGCATGTCTACCTGGATGCCGTCGAAGCACTCCAGCGCTGGCATCGGGAGGGTTATAAACTTTATGTTTATTCCTCGGGCTCGATCCAGGCTCAGCAACTGATTTTCGGTTGTTCGCAGGCGGGCGATCTGTCCGGTCTGTTCAGCGGCTATTTCGACACCACTTCAGGCCCCAAGCGCGAGGAGCAATCCTATCGCACCATTACCGCCGCCATCGGCTGCCCGGCCGAAGAGATTCTGTTTCTGTCGGATATCGTCGAAGAACTCGATGCCGCACGGGCGGCAGGCATGGCGACATGTGGTCTGGTGCGCGCGGGCGGTGAGCTGCCGGGGCATGAATCCGTGGCTGATTTTGCCGCGATTGCTCCCGAAAAATTCTGAGCAATGACATCAATCGCTTTTCGCGAATGAATTGGCTCTGTCTGCATCAAGGGTTGCAAGTTCGTCAGCGGACTGTGGGAGGCAGCTTGCTGGCGACAGCGTGAAGTCACCAGCAAGCCGCCTCCGACGGGCCTGCAACCTTCATTCTTTTTCTGATCTGTCATCCCCGTCTTACTTTCAGGTAGGCCCGTGCCTGTCTGTTTGTGCATAAATCCTGTTTGTTTTACCCCTCGTTTTTAAACGCAATTATTCGTGTAAGTTCTGGCGGTCATTCCCCCTGATTGATCAAAAACAACAACTGTACATAAGAGAGGGGGCGCAACGGGAGCGGCAGCGATGTGCAGTGCCAGGACAGTAAATAAAACGATGGGTTTATTGATAGAGCAGATGGTCAGCAGCATTACCGAGGTCGATGGTCAGGTCGCTATCGAAAATGCACTTCAGTGGCTCAGGCAGGAGTGCCGGTGCGAGCGGGCAATGTTCTATCAGTTCAAGGGCTCGCTGTTGCTGACCCTCATCACTTCCAATGTCGACGATATCTGGGCCGATCTCTATCGAAACCAGCGCCTGCTGACGGAGGATCCGGTTATTCGTTGTTATCGCAATACATTGGGATTTGTCGATTGGCGCGAGGCCTTCAAACAGTATCAGGCCCCCGATTGCTACAGTGCGGCAGCCGAAGCCTGCCAATTGCTGCCAGCGCTGTCCTACGGTTATTCCAGCCATTGTCGAGGCGTAAGCGGGGTGACTTCGATATGCACCTTGAGCGCTATGCAGCGCGGTACGACTACCGAGGATCGATATTTGCTGAGCAGTCTGGTGCCTGTGCTGCATACGGTCGGCAAGGGAACCCGATTCCGTTCTCATGGCCTGACGGCCAAGGAGCTGGAAATCCTGCAGTGGGCGCGGGATGGCAAGACGGCCTGGGAAATCGCCTTGATCCGTGAAGTGTCCGAAGCCACGATCAAATATCACTTCAAGATGATCTACAGCAAGTTGGGGGTCGCCAATCGGGCTCAGGCGGTAGGGGAGGCTCTGTGTCGAGGCCTGATCAAATGAGCAAAAAAAACCGCGAGAACAAGAATGTTTTCGCGGATAACAAGGGAGGAGGTGGCCGCCGATTGCAGTCAGCGGCTGGATGAAGGGTGCAGCGTGTAAAGCGTTTAATCAGTTGATCAGCGAGTGTGATAAGTCGGCAGGTCGAAGCGGTGCTGGCTCTGCAGCATCGTGATTGCAGGCAATTCACTGGCCTGGGCTGCCAAGTCGCGGCGAATCGCGCTGATGACCCACTCAAGCTGAACAGGCGTGTGCAGTTGGGCGTAGGAAATCGAACGACGGATCTGTTTGCCTTCGTTATCGCGCAGGGTCAGGAGCACACCACCGTCAGGTCGAGGCTGAGTAGTCACGGTGTAGCTGGAGAATACGGAAGCGAATTTTTCTTGAATGAAAGACATGTCTAGCGGCTCCATTGCTCACGGGATAACAAACTTGTGAGTACTGTTGCAGTGTCCATGCCAGCGTTTGATTTTAAAAAAATCATTTAAAATCAATGTCTTGAGAATATGATGGTTTTCATGTGTCGTGCAATTTGCATGAATGGCCATCGTGCATCCTGCATTTTGCTGGTTGTCACAACACTGTGTGAGCGAGGGAATATTTTCCTATGGGACGCATAGCTTGACCTGTCCCCCTCATCTGGCAAGACTTGCGGTCACTGTATCGAGCGCCATAGCGGCATTGAGGAAGAAACCCATGACCGATTCAAACACCAATGCCCCGAAAACCATGACCGATGACGAAGCCGCCGAGTTCGCCGAGCAGGTCTTCGAAGTCGCCCGGCAAGGCGATGCGCAGATGTTGAGCCGGCTGCTGGAGAAAGGGCTGCCTGTCAATCTTCGCAATCACAAGGGCGATACGCTGCTGATGCTCGCCAGTTATTACGGCCAGCAGGAAGCCGTGCGGGTGCTGCTCGAACACAAGGCCGATCCGCAGATCCGTAATGACAATGGCCAGAGCCCGATTGCCGGTGCTGCGTTCAAGGGCGATCTGGCGGTCGTCAAGATACTGGTCGAGTCTGGCGCAGACGTGGAGGGCGCTTCGGCGGACGGTCGCACAGCCTTGATGATGGCCGCGATGTTCAATCGCAGTGAAATCGTCGACTACCTGATCGGCAAGGGGGCCAACCCTCATGCCCGCGATGCCAAGGGTGTCAACGCCCTCGCGGCAGCCCAGGCAATGGGAGCGACGGAAACTGCCGCTCAGTTGAGCAAACTGATGGTTTGAGTGCGCTGGTCCTGAATCGATAGAGGTGTGCAGCGTTTCCCGCTATCCTGCGCGCCTCGTTTTTTGCCTCTATCAGGATCTGCCCCATGAAAGACTCCCTCATTGAATTAATCAGCAAAATCAGTTCGGGCTGCATGGGGGAAGACGAGATCGCAGGCATCGCCGATGAAGCCGCTCAGGCTTACGCGGACCCCGAAGCCTTTCTGGCAGCCAATCCGGATATCAACTACGACGATACGTTCCCCATCCCTCTGGGCGAGTGGGTGGTAGTCGGTAGCCTGCCGGAAACCGTGCTGTTCCAGGCGGATACCTACATGGATCTGTTCGAGCAGATCGTGCAGTCGTTCGGCAAGGACGTACCTTTCAACATCAAGCCAAAGCAACTGGCGAAGACCGAAGCCCTGACCGCCCTCAATCGTATCCAGATCCAGCTCAGCAGCATGAACAAGGAGATGGGCGGTTATGTGCTTATGGATTTCAGCCAGCCGCTGGATGACGAGTTGCAGGCGGTGCTGGTCTACGGCTGTGATGAGGCGCGGGTGCTGGAGCTGGCTGCTGCTGTCGGCATCCATGCCGCATCGTCCTTGCAGGCCCTGAAAGCCAACGCTTAACCCAGGGCGGTATCGAGGAACATCATCACCCCGAAGCCCAGCATCAGGCCCAGCGTGGCGGAGGTCTGGTGACCATTGCGATGGGTTTCCGGGATGACTTCATGGGACACCACGAAAATCATCGCACCTGCCGCCAGGCCGAGGCTCAGCGGATAGGCAATCGCAAAACCGCTGGAAATCCCCAGGCCGATCAGCGAGCCCAGGGGCTCCATCAGACCTGAGCCGATTGCCACCAGCATGGCCTTGAATGCCGAGAGACCGGTGGCCCGCAACGCCAGGGCAATTGCCAATCCTTCGGGAATATCCTGGATCGCAATGGCGGTGGTCAGGGGCATGCCGACATTCATGTCGCCACCGGCAAAGCTGACGCCAATGGCCATGCCTTCCGGCAGGTTGTGCAGGGTGATTGCCAGCACGAACAGCCAGACCCGGTTGATGCGGTCGGAATCTGGCCCCTGTCGGCCGACGCTTTCGTGTTCGTGGGGAGTGAAACGGTCGAGGCCGAGCATCAACAGTACCCCAAGGCCCAGGCCGGAAACCACGGTGGCCGCAGCGAACGGGCCATTGCCGGTAATCTCGCGGGCTGCCGCCAGCCCCGGCAAGATCAGTGAGAAGGAACTGGCGGCCAGCATCATTCCGGCAGCGAAACCGAGCATGATGTCCTGAGTACGCTGGCTGATATTGCGAAACGCGACAGCCATGATCGCCCCCAGCGCCGTGGCCCCGAAGCCAGCAGAACCGCCGATCAGGGCGTAGGTCAGATTGCTTTGATTGGTTCCGAAGAAGGCGTTGTAGAGACTGGCCGCCCCCAGGCCCAACACGATGACCAGCGCCAGAATGAACCCCAGGCTTACCAACGGGCTGGTCTGTAACTGAGCCGACCATGTGGCCCAGAGTGTGCGGGGTTGCAGGGGTGTTTGCATGAGGACGACCTGTCTGAAAGCATGATTCAAAGGATAGCGGACCCAGTTTCCGAGCATGAAAATATGCGGATGGTTCAATGAAGCTGACTATTCTCTATTCCATCATTACTCAATCGAGAACAACATCATGGGCTCCACTTTCAATAGCCTGATCGGCTTGATCATTCTTGCTCTGGATATCTGGGCCATCATCAACGTACTGAAGAGTGGCGCCAGCACCGGGGCGAAAATTCTCTGGATACTGCTGATTCTGTTGCTGCCGGTATTGGGCCTGATTATCTGGGCGATTGCCGGGCCACGTGGCAATGTCCGTATCTGAGATGGCCGTTTTTATCTGCTGTGGGACGGACCCTGGCCGCGACGGGATCATCAAGTGTGCGGTCATGCAGTGATGAGGTTCGACCTGTCATCTTTCGCAACGTAGAATGCGCGCCTTTCTTGTGGGCGGTCGGCCGTCCTGTCATCAAGTCTTTAGCGGGAGCTTACCCATGAGCGATTATCAGGAAACGTTGTACGAAGGTTATGGCCAACGCTTTCGTATGGAAAAAATGCTGCACGAAGTCCGTACCGAACATCAGCATCTGGTGATTTTCCAGAACCCGCGCATGGGGCGGGTAATGGCGCTGGATGGCGTGATCCAGACCACCGAAGCCGATGAATTCATCTACCACGAGATGCTGACCCATGTGCCGATCCTGGCTCATGGCGCTGCCAAGCGCGTGCTGATCATCGGTGGCGGCGATGGTGGCATGCTGCGCGAAGTTGCCAAGCACATGAGTGTCGAGCACATCACCATGGTCGAGATCGACGCCACGGTCGTGGAAATGTGCAAGGAATTCCTGCCCAATCACTCCAGCGGTGCCTTCGAGGACTCGCGCCTGAACCTGGTGATCGATGACGGCATGCGTTTCGTCGCGACCACCGAAGAGAAGTTCGACGTGATCATTTCCGATTCCACCGACCCGATCGGGCCGGGTGAAGTGCTGTTCTCGGAAAACTTCTATCAGGCCTGTCATCGTTGCCTGAACGAAAACGGCATCCTGGTCACTCAGAACGGTACGCCTTTCATGCAGTTGAGCGGTGTTCAGACCACGGCTGGCCGCATGAACGGCCTGTTCGCGGACTGGCATTTCTATCAGGCGGCAATCCCCACTTACATCGGTGGTGCGATGACTTTCGCCTGGGGCTCTACCAATACCACCTATCGCAAGCTGCCACTGGAAACCCTGCGTCAGCGCTTTGTCGGCAGCGGTATTGTTACCCGTTATTACAACCCGGAAATCCACATCGGCGCGTTCGCCTTGCCGCAATACGTGCTGCAGGCTGTGAGCAAACCCAGCAACGATTGAGGTTTTTCTGCCCCGGGCATGACCTGAATCCTTCAAAGGTCATGCCTGTGTGTCAGCCATTACGGTACGGTGTCTGGCGCTTGTCAGTGCCGTACAACAATTTTTTCACACCCATTTGTCGAAAATGGCGCGCGATTATTCCGGGCCTCGCCCTGACAAGCGCTAAAAACACGGCAATCACGTAATATCTGCCCCCCATGCGCTGCCCGCCTGTTTCAGGTCGGCAGGTTTCGCATATCCGACTCAACTCCTGAATCCACCGGATCCTGACAAAAATGGCTAACACGGACGCCCAGATTCATCGGCAAGCTTTGTCCCGTTTGCAACACCCAACCGTCAAATCACATCTGGCCTACATCCTGCTCAGCGGCCTGACCCTGATGGTGATGTACACCCTGCTGCGTATCGGCTTGCTGGTCTACAACCGTGAAATGATTGGCGAGACGCCAGCGTCGACCTTTATCGAAGCCTTGTTCAACGGCATGCGTTTCGACCTGCGTCTGACGATCTACCTGCTCATTCCTCTGATGCTGTCGCTGTTCAGTGTCCGGGCCATGGCTGCACGGGGTTTCTTCCGGTTCTGGCTGACCCTGGTCGGCAGCATCACGCTGTTCCTCGGCCTGATGGAAATGGACTTCTATCGCGAGTTCCACCAGCGCCTGAACGGTCTGGTGTTCCAGTACGTGAAGGAAGATCCGAAGACCGTTCTGAGCATGCTCTGGTACGGTTTCCCGGTGGTTCGTTATCTGCTGGCGTGGGCGCTGGTCACCTGGTTGTTGAGCCTGGTGTTCAAGGGCATCGATCGCGTGACTCGTCCGCGTCGCGAATTCAGTGTCGGCAGTGGCAGCAATCGTGCGATTGCGCCCTGGTACATGCGTGTCGGCGTGTTCTTCGTCGTGCTGGTCATCGCGGTCATTTCCGCTCGTGGCACCTTGCGTCAGGGCCCGCCGCTGCGTTGGGGCGATGCCTACACCACTGAGTCGAACTTCGCCAACCAGCTGGGCCTCAACGGCACACTGACGCTGATTACGGCTGCGAAGAGCCGCATGTCCGAAGACCGCGACAATATCTGGAAAGCCACCTTGCCTCAGCCTGAGGCGCAGCAGGTCGTTCGCGACATGCTGCTGACCAGCCATGACCGGTTGATCGATCCGAATATCGCGGCAGTACGCCGTGACTTCACGCCGCCTGTGGAAAACACGCTGCCTATCCGCAACGTGGTGGTCATCCTGATGGAAAGCTTCGCTGGCCACTCGGTCGGCGCTCTGGGCGATAAGGCTAACATCACCCCTTACTTCGACAAATTGTCCAAGGAAGGTCTGCTGTTCGACCACTTCTTCTCCAACGGTACCCACACCCATCAGGGCATGTTCGCCACCATGGCGTGCTTCCCGAACCTGCCGGGCTTCGAGTACCTGATGCAGACTCCCGAAGGCAGCCACAAGCTGTCGGGTCTGCCGCAACTGCTCAGCGCCGGGCGCAATTACGACGATGTCTATGTCTACAACGGCAACTTTGCCTGGGACAACCAGTCGGGTTTCTTCAGCAACCAGGGCATGACCAACTTTGTCGGTCGTGAAGACTTCGTCAACCCGGTGTTCTCCGACCCTACATGGGGTGTTTCCGACCAGGACATGTTCGACCGTGGTGCCGAGGAACTGAAAGCCCGGCAGAACGGCAAGCCGTTCTATGCCTTGCTGCAGACCCTGTCCAACCACACGCCTTATGCCTTGCCGGAAAACCTGCCGGTGGAGCGCGTTACAGGGCATGGTTCGCTGGATGAGCATTTGACCGCCATGCGTTACTCCGACTGGGCACTGGGACAATTCTTCGAGAAGGCCAAGAAAGAGCCTTACTACAAGAACACCTTGTTCGTCGTGCTGGGTGACCATGGTTTTGGCAACAAGATGCAACTGACCGAAATGGACCTGGGCCGTTTCAACGTGCCATTGCTGCTGATCGGGCCGGGCGTGCAGGAAAAGTTCGGCCAGCGCAGCAGCATCGTGGGGACCCAGGTCGATGTGGTACCGACCATCATGGGCCGTCTGGGTGGTCAGACCCGTAACCAGTGCTGGGGACGCGATCTGCTGAACCTGCCTGAAGGCGACAAGGGCTTTGGTGTGATCAAACCGTCGGGCAGCGAGCAGGTGGTGGCCATTATCCATGGCAACCGTATCCTGATCGAACCTACTGAAATGCCTGCCAAGGTCATGACCTATACCCTGGGTGCCAATCCGCATGCCGAAGTGGTTCCCGATGCTCCGGATACGGCCGAGCTCAAGCAGAAGCTGGAAAGCTTCCTGCAGACTGCCACCAAGAGCCTGCTGGATAACACAGCCGGTGTAGAGGCCAGCAAGAACCGTAACTGATCCCGCTGGCTATACCGGGAAAGGCCCTCTGCATCTGTTGCGAGGGCCTTTCTTTTTGCCTGCATTTTTCTTGAACGAATACCGCCGTAAAAAGGTCCAGATCATGTAAGCCAGCGTTCTGGCTTGATTCGGGAGGTATTGATGAAACAGTGGGCCATTTCGTATCTCGATAAGGATGGCGTGCAACAGCGCCATTATATTGATTCACAGGAACGCCCAAGCGAGGAAGTCGCGGCGCGCCTGCTGCGTCCGATTCTGTTTCCGGTCACGGATGAGCTGGATCTCAACGACCTTGAGGGACGTACAGAGGAGCCGACCGTCAAAACCCTCAAGAACCACAACAGCGTGCAGATCATTTCCATTACAGAAGTAATATGACTCATTTGCACCTGCAAGGACTTGTTTTGTCAGGGACTTGGCAGCGGACCCGAGTTGGGTCTACTCTGCAACCGAGGCTGATACATCGGCCTCCCAATGTCGAAACCGGGTTGCTACAGATCCGGTCTGGTCAGCTTCATGCTTGATTCCCCACTGCGGATTAACTGTCGTGTGACGATCACCAGCCAGGTGTTCGTTCTGGAAGAGTTGAAACTCTATCTATCGTTGCATAGGAGGACGTTTCATGAGCACAGCCTATCAAGAGGACATCAGCAGTAACGTACTGCGCCGCATGAAAGAAGGCGGTTTTGATTTTGCCCGTACTTACCCCATCGAGTTCTATGCTGTCTTCCCGGATGAGGAGCGGGCGCGGCAGGCTGCTGGACAATTTCGTGGTGAATCCATCAATACCCAGATCAAGGTGCGTGACGACGGTGCATGGCACTTGCAATTGAGCAAGGTGATGTATGCCACCTATGACGGCATCGGCGACTTCGAACAGGACTTCCAGAGCGTGATCTCACCGATGGATGGTGAGGTTGAAGGATGGGGAGTCACAGCGGAGATCAGAAGACTGCACGCATGAAACACCCGTAGATAACGCGACCGGCCAATTGCAGAGAGTGCAATTGGCCGGTTTTTTTTGACCGAAAGAAAGGGACTGCCCGGTGCCGTGGGCAAAAAAAAGCCACTCGACGGAGTGGCTTGAAGGGAAGTTCGGTGAGAAAAGCGCCATGGCGCAGATTCCAGAAAAAAATCCGAAACAGGCAGTCGGGCCTTTGTTTGCTCGGTTGCCGGTGATTATGGCGAACTAATATCCCTCCATGAAATCAACACTGACTATGCTGATCATAGATTTCGCTATTGCCTGACGCTTCCGAATGAAGCGTAGGAGAAATGGTTGGGGCAGTTATTGCACAGGAATGGTGCGCTGAATGGCCGTTGTTTGCGTAAATCATTGATATCAAAGCGTTTATGCCGATGGCACGGGCCTTGCGAAGGTCTGTATGTCCATGGTGACAAGGAGTACGGCATGATCCGCACCTTTTATGACGAGATGTACGACGCTGGCGGCCAGGTCCGCCCGCATTACCGGGAATTTGCCCGCTGGTTGGGTGACACGCCTCCTGAGCTTCTGGCTCAGCGTCGACGTGAAGCCGATCTGTTGTTTCATCGCGCCGGGATCACGTTCACGCTCTATGGTGACGAGCAGGGGACCGAAAGGCTGATCCCCTTCGATACGATTCCGCGCAGCATTCCGGCCAGTGAATGGCGGGTTGTGGAGCGCGGCTGCATTCAGCGTGTCAAGGCGCTGAATATGTTTCTCGCGGATCTGTACCACGATCAACGGATCATCAAGGCGGGAATCATTCCCGCCGAACAGGTCCTGGCCAACGAGCAGTATCAGTTGGCAATGCAAGGCCTGAATCTGCATCGCGATCTCTATTCCCATATCTCGGGTGTCGATCTGGTACGCGACGGCGATGGCACTTATTACGTGCTTGAAGACAACCTGCGTACCCCGAGCGGCGTGAGTTACATGCTCGAAGATCGCAAGATGATGATGCGCCTGTTCCCGGAGCTGTTCGCCGCGCAACGCATCGCGCCTATCGATCATTACCCGAACCTGTTGCTCGATACGCTCAAGAGTTCGAGTCATCTGGATAATCCGAGTGTGGTGGTCCTGACACCGGGGCGTTTCAACAGCGCATTTTTCGAGCACGCCTTTCTGGCGCGTGAGATGGGTGTCGAGCTGGTGGAAGGGGCGGATCTTTTCGTGCGCGATGACCGCGTTTTCATGCGCACCACCGACGGCCCTAAAGCCGTGGATGTGATCTATCGCCGTCTGGACGATGCTTTCCTGGATCCGCTGGCCTTCAACCCGGATTCGATGCTCGGTGTGCCGGGACTGCTGTCGGCCTACCGTTCCGGCAATGTGGTCCTTGCCAATGCCATCGGTACCGGAGTGGCGGACGACAAGTCGATCTATCCCTATGTGACGGACATGATTCGTTTCTATCTGGATGAAGAACCGATCCTCAAGAACGTGCCGACCTGGCAGTGCCGCAAGCCCGAAGAGCTGTCCCATGTGCTGGCCAATCTGGGTGATCTGGTGGTCAAGGAAACCCAGGGTTCCGGCGGTTACGGGATGCTGGTCGGTCCGGCGGCAACCGCTGCGGAAATCGAAGCCTTCCGTGCCCGTCTCAAAGCCAAGCCACACGCTTATATCGCCCAACCGACCTTGTCCCTGTCGACCTGTCCGACCTTCGTCGAGAACGGTATCGCCCCGCGACATATCGACTTGCGCCCATTTGTCCTTTCCGGCCGCGAAACCCGCGTCGTGCCTGGCGGGCTCACCCGAGTAGCGTTGCGTGAAGGCTCGCTGGTGGTGAACTCGTCGCAGGGTGGTGGAACCAAGGACACCTGGGTCGTCGAGGATTAAGGATGACTGCCAATGCTAAGTAGAACTGCCTCGGATCTTTTCTGGATGTCGCGTTACCTGGAGCGAGCGGAGAACCTCGCCCGAATGATGGACGTGAGTTACTCGCTGTCATTGATGCCCCAGGACGGGCGCGGCGGGCTGGATGAAATTGCCATGCCCCTGCTGATCACCGGAACCCTGGACGCCTATGTGGAGCGTCATGGCGCACTGCATGCCGAACGCATGCTGCATTTCTTTGCCCTGGATGCCAGCAACCCGGCCAGCATCTACAGCTGTCTTGGTGCAGCACGGGCCAGTGCCCATGCGGTGCGCGGGCGGATTACCGCTGACATGTGGGAAAACATCAACTCCACCTGGCTGGAGATTCGCGGGATCGCCGAGCAAGGATTGGCGCGCTATGGCATGAGCCATTTCTGCGAATGGGTGAAAGAACGCTCCCATCTGTTCCGGGGCGCGACCTACGGCACCATCATGCGTAACGATGCGTTCCGCTTCATTCGCCTGGGCACCTTCATCGAGCGTGCCGACAACACCTTGCGCATGCTCGACGCCCGCTACGAAATGCTGGAGTTGCGCGGTCCGCAGGCCAACGCAGCGGCTGACAACTCGGCCGCCGGTTACTACCAGTGGAGCGCCTTGCTGCGCGCCTTGTCGTCCTTCGAGGCGTATACCGAACTGTACCGGGAGGCACCGGGGGCGCGTCACGTCGCCGAGCTGTTGCTGCTGCGCGCCGATATCCCGCGCTCTTTGCGTGCCTGTCTGGAAGCACTGGACCAGATTCTGTCCAGTCTGCCGGGAACCAATGGCCGTCCGGCGCAGCGCATGGCCGCAGAAATGGACGCACGCCTGCGCTATACCAGCATCGACGAGATCCTGGGCGAAGGCCTGCATGAGTGGTTGAACGAGTTCATTCCTCTGGTCGCCCAACTGGGTGATGCCATCCACACTTCATACCTGGAGGCTGCATGAGACTTTCCATTAGCCACGAGACCACCTATCACTACGATGATCAGGTTCGGGCCAGCATCCAGTATCTGCGCCTGACGCCCCATGACAGCGAGCGCCAACAGATCCTGAGCTGGCAATTGAACCTGCCGCGCCCGGTGCGTGCGCAGATCGACCCGTTCGGAAACATCCTGCATGTGCTGACTCTGGACGAGCCCCATGAGTCGATCATCATCGGTGCCCGCGGGCAGGTGGAAATCGACGAAACCCGTGAGGCCGAACATGAAAGCCAGTCGGCGCTGCCATTCCTGCGCTTTACCCGCCTGACCGAAGCGGATGAGGCCATGCGGGCATTTGCTGCCAAAGAGAGTGGCAAGCGTACCGACCGTACGGGTCTGATCGATCTGATGCAGGCGCTGAATCAGCACATCGTCTATACACCGGGAGCGACGGAGGTCGATACCAGCGCGGCCCAGGCTTTTGCCGGTCGTTCAGGTGTCTGCCAGGACCATACCCATGCCTTCCTGGCCTGTGCCCGCAGTCTTGGTGTGCCGGCGCGTTATGTCTCCGGTTACCTGTACAGCGAAGACAAGGATCATCTGTCCAGCCATGCCTGGGCCGAAGCCTGGATCGAAGATGGCTGGTACAGCTTCGACGTGACCAACACGCTCGCGATTCCTGCCCGTCATCTCAAGCTGGCGGTAGGTCTGGATTATCTGGATGCCTGCCCGGTGCGTGGCATGCGACGGGGTGGGGGCTACGAGCAGATGCACGCCAAGGTTTCCGTCTCGACGCAGGTTCAGGTGCAGCACCAGTAAGTCACAAAACCCGTGGGAGGCAGCTTGCTGGCGACCAGGCCAGCAAGTTTTGAGTGATTGGTTCCGACCGCGAAAGCCTCAGTGCACTCTGCGCTGCGCCATGTGCTACAGATACGCGATGATCTGCTCCAGCTCTTCATCCGACACTATGTCCGGCGAGATGGCAGGCATTTTCGCCTGTGGCCAATGGCGCAGGCTCTGTGGGTCGCGCAGGTAGCGCTTCAGATAACCTGTGGCAAATCCATCGATCGCGGTGATCTGGAGATGATCCTGTGCCGTGACGCCCTCCAGTAGTCTTGCCATCGGTACAGCCCGATAATGCATGGCCTGCTTGTAGGAAACGTCATCGGCAATCTGGATATCCTGCACATCGGGATGATTGAGCAACTGGCCGGTTTCCCAGGTATGGACGCCGTCAGCCAGTTCGATGTTCAGTTGGACCGCGTGCAGCGGCAGGGCAGTGCAAGACCTGCCAGTATCAACGAGTAACGCACCCCGGATTACTCCGCCGGATCATCGGTAATGTCATACAGTGCATTATGCAGCTCTTCATAATTGCCGCCGTTGATGACACTGAAGTAACCGGCTTGTCTGAGTTTGTCCTGGGCTCTGCTCGCCTTTTCGTTCGAACTGCTGAAGATGACAAATACAGAGTTGCGGTCGGTGAGCACCTGTTTCAGTTGATTGACCAGGCGTGCATCCTCGACCCGAACTGCATTGAGAACGGTGCCCGCGTCGTATTCGGTCTGGCTGCGCACATCCACTGCCAGTTTCCCTTCCTTCAAGGCGGCCACGGCGGCTGCCTGCTCGACCTCTCCAGCCTGCACTGCAAGGCTGCAAGCCAGAACACCCAGAGCTATCCATTGACGCATAAACCCATCTCCCATCGTTTGACAGGAAGATTGGCACAGATATGAGCACTTCGGTAGCGCACGCCCGATCAGCCGAACAACCGGTTCAGGTTGGGCAGGATCAAGAGAAGAGTGGTTGCAAATACAATAAGCCCCGCCTGACGTATCTTTGAATGCTTGAACATGGCTGACTGCCTTTTGTTGTTATTCCTGAGCGACAAAAGCTCACCGAATTCATCAAGTCCGAAATCGGGCAGCTGGCAAAGGTGGTGCTGATGAACGGGTGGTCTCGGCCATAGCGCCGCAGACCTGACGCTGAAGGTATTTTTATCGCGTCTTCCTGTTACAGATTTAACCTTAGAGGCCGCATTGCCTTTGGCTTAGAACTGTTCGGTATTTAACCTCGATAATTTCTGATTAAAGGTTATTTAGACGTTGCTGATAACATGGTCAGGCCTTGGCTAGAGGCTTTGAGGGGAGATCATTAGCCTTCTACCGTTCGTCTGGCCGAGGGGTGTCCTGCGAGCTATACCATCTGGGTGCCATGTCGATACTGGCTTCTTGCTTTGGTCGTGCCATTCAGGGCAGGCTTTGCCCGTGCGCTATTGCCTTTTTACTGTTTCAGGTCCTTTTTTATGTCGTTACGCATCTGCATTCTGGAAACCGACATCCTGCGCCCGGAGTTGGTTGAGCAATATCAGGGTTATGGGCGGATGTTCGAGTTACTGTTTGCGCGCCAGCCGTTTGCCGTTCAGCTCAGTGTCTACAACGTGGTGCAGGGCATCTATCCCCCCGATGACGAGCGTTTCGATGCCTACCTGGTGACGGGCAGCAAGGCCGATTCGTTTGGCAGCGATCCCTGGATTCAGACGCTCAAGGCTTACCTGCTCAAATTGTATGAGCGTGGCGACAAACTGCTGGGGATCTGTTTCGGGCACCAGTTGCTGGCGCTGTTGCTGGGCGGCAAGACCGAACGCGCCAGCCAGGGTTGGGGAGTGGGCATTCACCATTACCAACTGGCCGACCCGCAACCCTGGATGACGCCGGCCGTAGACAAGCTGACACTGTTGATCAGTCATCAGGATCAGGTCACGGTATTACCGGAAAATGCGACGGTGATCGCTTCCAGCGATTTCTGCCAGTACGCGGCTTATCACATCAATCATCAGGTCCTGTGCTTCCAGGGACACCCCGAATTCATTCACGAATTTTCCCGCTCCTTGCTGGACCTGCGTCAGCAGACGCTGGGCGAGCAGGTGTATCGCAAGGGGCTGGAAAGCCTGGACCATGAGCACCACGGCGCAACCGTAGCGGAATGGATCACGCGCTTCGTAGCGCACAAGCCGGACTCGAATGTGGCGTGAAGCCTGAGAACTCCCGGCGCTGACTGGCGTCGGGAGCTTTTGCCGGTTACAGCCAGCCCGAGCGCTTGAAGCTGGTGAACAAGGCTGTACAGCCTCCGACGATCACCCCCAGCACCACGAAGTAGCCGTAGTGCCAGGTCAGTTCCGGCATGTTCTCGAAGTTCATCCCGTAGATCCCGGCGATAGCGGTTGGAAACGCCAGGATCGCCGCCCAGGCCGCGAACTTGCGCTGCACGATGCTTTGCCGCGAAGACTCCAGCAGCAGGCCGATCTCGATGGTCTGGCTGGCGATGTCCCGCAGATTGCCCAGGTCTTCCATTTGCCGCTTGACGTGAATTTCCACGTCGCGAAAGTACGGGCGCATGTTCTTGTCGATAAAGGGGAAGCTCAGCTTCTGCAACTCCTCGCCGACCTCCACCATGGGCGATACATAGCGTCTCAGACGCAGAAGATCGCGGCGCAGGCTGTGGATGCGATGGATGTAGGACTCGTTCAGGATGCCGCCGAGTACGCTTTGCTCCAGCTCTTCCAGTTCGGCATGGATGGCTTCGGTCACCGGCTGATAACTCTCGGTCACGAAGTCCAGCAGGGCGTAGAGTACGAAGTCTTCGCCGTGCTCCAGCAGCAGCGGCCTTGCTTCACAGCGCTGGCGCACAATCCCGTAGGATTTCGAGTGACCGTTGCGCGAGGTGATGATGTAGCCCTTGCCGGCGAAAATATGGGTCTCGATGAACTGCAGCCTGCCGTTTTCCCGCACTGGCGCGTAGGTGACGATAAACAGCGCATCGCCGAAGGTTTCCAGTTTGGGGCGGCTATGGACCTCCAGCGCATCCTCGATAGCCAGTTCATGCAGGTTGAATTGCTTCTTGAGGCTTTCCAGCTCTTGCGGGGTGGGCTGCTCCAGCCCGATCCAGACAAAATGATCCGGTCTGGCTGCCCAGGCTGCGCCTTCTTCAAGGGTGATATTGCTGACTTTCTTGCCTTTGCTGTAAACCGCTGCTGCAACAACTCGGCCCATATCGTTTCGCTTCTTGTTGAAAGGAGTGGCTGTGATGCAAAAAGGATTGCTTCATGGCTCTACACAATAAAGCCCGCACGGGCGGGCTTCATGGATATCGAGCGCAAGGCTTAGAGCGAATGCTGCTTGTCGAGTTCTATGGCGGCATCCAATGTATCGAGCAGCGCCTTTCTGACCTTGAGCTTGGTTTTTCTGTGGGCGTTCATATTGATCTTCTTCAATTGCAGGGCCGCTGTGCGGGCGGTTTCCTGCAACTCGTCGATGCTGACCACCTTGTCCAGAAAACCTGCGTTCAGCGCGCCTTGCGGGTCGAACATCTCGGCATTGATCACCGAACGGTGAAACGCGGACTTGCGCAGACGGTCACGCGCCAGCTCAATGCCCACATGGTGCATGGTCATGCCAATCTGTACTTCATTGAGGCCGATATTGAACGGACCTTCGACGCCGATCCGGTAATCGGCCGACAGCAGCAGAAACGCACCCTTGGCCACGGCATGACCCGGGCAGGCAACAATGATGGGGAAGGGGTGAGCCAGCATGCGTCGCGCCAGTGTCGACCCTTTGGCCACCAGATCGATGGCGGCCTCGGCGCTGGAAGTCATCACCTTGAGGTCATAGCCGCCCGAGAGAATGCCCGGCTGCCCGGTGACGATCACCACGGCACGATCTGTCTCGGCCTGATCCAGCGCGGCATTGAACGCGGCGATCACATCCGGCGAGATGGCGTTGACCTTGCCGTTGTTGAGAGTCAGCGTGGCAATGCCATCTTCAAGCTGGTACGAGATCAGATCACTCATGGCGCAATTCCTTCTTGTTGAGATGCGCAGACGTTACTCAGCTCAAACCATCAGGTAAAGCGCTGACTGATCGGTCATGAACGTATTCTTGCCAATGCGTCATGCAAGAGGCGATCTGGCCGTAAACAGTGCCACTTTTCCCGTGACCTCGACCGTGACGTCCTTGAAATGCAAGGCCAGTGCATGACGCAGGCCGGCGACGCTGTCACTGCGGTTGCCGAAGATGCCTTTCTTGTTATAGACCTCCATCAGCTTGCGGCCAAACCCGTTGTGCCCGGCTTCGTCGCCCAGAATGGTTGCGCCGAACAGTACACCGTCATCCTTCAGGCGGGTCTTGAGGTTGGCGAAAACCTGCGCCTTGTCGCTCATGGTTCCGGGCAGGCAGTGCAGCAGATAGAACAGCGAGATCGAGTCGTAACCTGTCTCATGCCCGGGTTCGAACGGCTTGAACACATCGTGGCGGATCACCCGGACACCCGGCCGCCCGAAGCGCTGGCGTGCAGCTTCCAGGCTGCTGCTGTTGAGGTCCAGCAAGGTGACTTCGGTGCTGATGGGCAGATTGGCATTGGCCAGGTAATAGCCGGTGCCGACGCCTACATCCATATGGCGTGCGCCGACATGGCGATTGAAGAACGGTTGCAACACTTGCGTCGTCGAGCACTGCCAGGCAAAACGGTTGGAAACCCCCAGAACCCACCAGTCATAAAGTTTCAGGGTCAGGGGAGAGTAAACGGCTGCACCCGCTTCGGAGGAATGGTTCATGGCACTTCTATTCCTTGTCCAGGCTCTGGATTACTGTTCGATTTCGTTCAGTTCGCAATACTCGTCCCAGTCCATGCCCAGGGCTTCGGCCACCTGTGCGTGGGCTTCAAGGCGCATGCTCTTGAGCTGTTCCGGGGACTCGGCAATCAATTGCAACGCCAGCTCCCAGGGTTCGATACCCAGAGACTCGGCTTCATCCTCGAATGCCCACTGTGTCTGCTGCTTCTGCTCTTCGGGGCTGAGGTTCTTGATTTCATCCTGCAAGGTCGGATGGGTCGCGAGGTATTTCGCCAGGGCGGCTTCGTTCCACTCCAGTGCATTCATGCCGGGTTTCCTCAAACTCATGGGGTAGCCAGACCTGCCACAAAAGCAGGTCTGGCGAGACGGCGAGATTGTGAGGGAACATTTAAAACGCTGCCAGTGCTGGCACTCCTGAATACCTTGTGCAGCAGGCAGTCATTTATCGGACATGAAACCCGATCCCAGCTCCGCTGCCGTGAGCGGATCGGCATCCGGGTCGGACTTGGTGCGTTCCTTCATCATGGTCAGGGTCCGGACATCCTCTTCATCGAGCGCCACCGATGCAGTGCCATCGCCTCCATCGACAGCCGGTTGTGGATTTTCGACATACTCGAACTCTTCATCACTGTTCCATGGCCCGCGAAGGTTCGGTTCGCCACTGGACATGCTGAAGTAGGTGCGGGTGAATTCCGGCATGCCGGGCAGTTTGCCCTGCGGGAAATTTGGCTGGATCGAGTGCAGTGCTTTCTCGAAGGACTTCTGGTGAGCGATCTCGCGGGTCATCAGAAAGCCAAGCGCTTCCTTGATGCCTGGATCGTCGACCACATTCAGCAGCCGCTCGTAAACGATCTTGGCCCGTGCCTCGGCAGCAATGTTGGAACGGAAGTCGGCGGTCGGTTCGGTGATGGTGTCGATGTAGGCGGATGTCCATGGAACGCCCGCCGAGTTGACCAGCGGAGCACCGCCACCATAAAGCACGCTGGTGATGTGCGAGTCGTTACCTGCGCCATGGATGCTGCGATACAGCTCCCCTTCTTCTTGCACGCCTTCGGCCATCTGTCCTTTCGCGCCCCGGTTGAGCATGACGATGATCGAGCCGACGACCTCAAGGTGACTCAGTTCTTCCGTGGCAATGTCCATCAGCAGGTCCTTGCGACCTGGGTCCTCTTCGGCCAGCGCCTGGGTGAAGTAGCGGGTCGCTGCTGCCAGTTCGCCCTGTGCGCCGCCGAACTGTTCCAGCAGAAGATTGGCAAGGCCGGGATTGGGCTCGGCGACACGGACGGTGTACTGAAGTCTCTTGTTGTGTAAAAACATGGTGCGTTCCTCAACTCAGGTTTTTGCGCGTTTGCCACTGCGGGCAATGGCGCAGACATAAGTTTCGAGAAGGCCTGCAGAGCAAAGATTCTTTGTTTATTCGTTTACTGCGATGAGCGGAATCTGATGAATAGTTCAAGGGAGCGGATGAGCTGCGTTTCAGGAAAAACGGGCGGTGTTCGAGAGGGACATAGCCGCCTGAGCGGCTATGCCCTTGGCTTTACTTCTTGGCTTCAAGATCGGGGTTTCTGGAGCGAGCCAGAAAGGCTGCGGTGATTTCGGGAAGGTGCTCGAGCAGCCACTTCGCCATGGCTTCTTCCTGCTGAAGCGTTTCCTCGCAGGCCCTTTGGGTTTCCGGATCCTGCGCCACCTTCGCCGCTTCGATCAACACCGTGTAAGCCGCGATTTCCACGTTCTCGAACACGTAGCCGGACATCGCACCTTTCACGACCTCATCACTCATCATCGAACCACTTACTGCCTGGCCGAACGCCATGACCTTGCCGGTCAGATCCTTCAGGGTGGAAGGGCTTTCGTCATACCGGGAAAGGCATTCACCGATTCGTTGTTGCTGACCACGTGTCTCTTCGATGTGTTCCTCGATGCGCCTCTTGAGGTTTGGGTAATGCTCCAGACGCTCTGCCTGGGCGGTGAGCATCCTTTCCGCCTGCTGCTCCATTGCATGGGCATCACGCAGCCAATCGACAAGGTTTTCCTGTGGGGTAGCCATGTGTTCGTCCTCGTTGTGACGTTAATGGGTAGACGCACGTATGAGCCATTCGACGACTGCTGATTTCCGTCCTTTTCCGTGCCGGGCAAGGCCCGCATTCGGTAGAGCCGGGGAGGGTGGCGGGGTTCGCGGTATTTGTTGGCCGTCCGTCATTAATGACGGGGAAATGGATGCTTCGGGCAGGGCGAAAAGGGTCTGTAGAAAAGTCGATACATATTTGATACGGAAAATTGACGCCATAATGATGTCAGTCTACAATCGCGCCGAATTTGATATCACTATGATATTACAGGGACGCACCGTGTACTCCTACGCCTCAAGGACAGCTCTTTTTCTCCTCCTCGCTGTCACTCCCCTTGCTTCCCTCGCAGCCCCGACTCCCGGTGAACAAGACCTGATCCGCGACCGTCAGGACCGACTGCTCGAAGAGCAACGCCGTCGTCTGGAAGAGCTCAAGGATTTACCCGGTGCCCAGCCCGCCCCGCAAGCTCCCGAGGCTCCGGTCGATACACGCTGTTTCAGGATTGACGTCATCGAACTCAAGGGGGCCGATTCATTGTCGGCCGGTGAGCGCGAAACCTTGCTCAAGCCCTTTCTGGGGGAGTGTCTGGGCGTTGCCCAGCTCAACGATGTTCTCAAGGCCGTCACCGATCACTACATCGACAAGGGATGGGTCACGACTCGTGCCTACCTGCCGCAACAGGATCTGTCCAAGGGCCATCTCGAAGTTCTCGTGGTCGAGGGCAAGATGGAAAACCTGCGCAGCGGTGAGGGCAGCGGCCTGACCCCGCGCGAGCTGGCCATGACCTTTCCGGGCAGTGCAGGCGGTGTGCTGAACCTGCGCGAGATCGAGCAGATGGTCGATCAGCTCAATCGCCTGCCGTCCAACAAGGCGCAGATGGAGCTGACACCGGGCCAAGCCGTCGGTGGCAGCGATGTACTGGTCAATAACACCCCGCAGAAACCCTGGCGAGCGAACCTGTCGCGCAACAACGAAGGTCAGCGTAGCACGGGTAAACAGCAGTGGAACGCCGGTCTGGAATGGGACAGCCCGTTGGGCCTGGCGGACCAGTTGAGTCTGCGCGGCGGTCACGATGCCATCAGCGATCACCAGCAAACCTCCAGAAACCACATGCTGGCCTACAGCCTGCCGTGGGGCTGGTGGACGTTCAGTTACACCTACAGCGAAAGCGAGTATCGCTCGCTGGCCCAGGCCAACGGCTTCAATTTCAAGCAGACCGGTGACAGCCAGAATCACCAGCTACGCATCGAGCGGGTGATCCATCGCGATTCTGTGAGCAAGACTTCGCTCAATACCGGGCTGGCCTATCTGCGCACCAACAATTATATCGAAGACAGCAAGCTGGCCTTGAGCAGCAATCGCTTGAGCGAAGCCCAGTTCGGCATCAACCATGGGCGGCGGATCGGTTCGGCGTTCGTCAACCTCGATCTGGGCATGCAGCAGGGCATCGGCGCTTTCGATGCCCAGGACAATGGTCATCCAGGCCCCGGCGAAGCCGATGCCCGTTATCGCAAATACACCGGCACTCTGAGCTACCTGCAGCCCTTTCAGCTCTGGGGCGAGAATTTCAGCTTTACCAGCCTGGCCACCGGCCAGCGCAGCGAGGATGTCCTGTTCAGTCCGCAACGGATGAGCCTTGGCGGATCTTCCTCGGTACGCGGTTACAAGGACCAGTTTCTGTCCGGCGACAGCGGCGGTTACTGGCGCAACGAGTTACGCCTGACCCGCCCGGTGACCCTGGACTGGCTGCGTCCGGTGTTCAGCGAGTATGGCGCGGCGGCCGGTTACGACCAGGGCGTGATCCGCAATGACCGCTACAACGGCGAGGCGCACGGTCGCCTGTCCAGCAACTCGTTTGAAGCTTTCACCCGTGGCCAGCATGTGGCGCTCAGCGTGACCTTTGCGCATTCCCTGGAGCGCCCGGCTGACCAGATCGAGCGCGAAGCGCCGGTCTACCTGCGCATGGATTTCTTCCTCTAAACCCGTTTTTTCGAGAGCGCCCACATGGACGTCCGCCAACTGGCTTTTCTTGCCCGTCAGCCTTCTGCTGCCCTGAAAGAGCGTGAGCGCTTCTGCGGCCTGCCCAAACGCGGCATTGCGCTGATCCTGGCCCATGCGATGTTCTGGCAGCCGATGTGGGCGCAGGCCGATGGCGTAGTGGTCAGCGGGACGGGCACCGGCCTGGGGCAGGCGGGCAATGGCGTGCCGATCGTCAACATTGCCACCCCCAATGCCGGCGGGCTGTCGCACAACCAGTTCCAGCAGTACAACGTCGACGCTCAGGGCCTGATCCTCAACAACATTGCCCAGCAGACCGGCGCGACCCAGTTGGGCGGGATCATCGTCGGCAACCCGAACCTGAACAACGGGGTGGCGGCGCAGGTCATCCTCAACGAAGTGGTGGGCGCCAACGCCAGCCAGCTCAAGGGCTACACCGAAGTGGCCGGGCAGGCGGCGCGGGTGATCGTGGCCAACCCCTATGGCATCACCTGCAACGGCTGCGGTTTTCTCAACACCCCGCAGGTGACCCTGACCACCGGCAAGCCGGTGCTGGACGGCAACGGCAACCTGACGCACTTCAATGTCCAGAACGGCAGCGTGGCCATCGAAGGGCTGGGGCTGAACGCCGATAACGTCGATCAGTTCGACATCATCACCCGCAGCGCGAAGCTTAACGCCGAGTTGCATGCGAAAAGGCTCAACGTCATCGCCGGGCGTAACGACGTCGATGCCCGGACCCTGAGCGCCACGGCGCTGGCAGACGACGGCAGCGCCAAACCTGAACTGGCCATCGACAGCTCGGCGCTGGGCGGCATGTACGTCGGGGCCGTGAAACTGGTCGGCACCGAGGCGGGTGTCGGGGTGCGGCTGGCCAGTAATGTGGCGGCCAGCGCCGGCGATATCCAGATCGATGCCAATGGCCACCTGAGCCTGACCCAGGCGGCTGCCAGCGGCGCGGTCACGGTCAAGGCCGCCAGCGTCGAGGCCAACGGGCCGCTGTATGCGGGGTCTTCGCTGACGGTGACCACGCCGGGCGATCTGGCCATTCAGCAGAATGTCGCGGCGCGCGATGTCGTCACCTTGTCCAGCGGCGGGCAACTGACCAACACCGCGATCATCGAAGCGGGCGTCAATGCCGACACCAGTCGCAATGCCACGGGCGATGTGGTGCTCTCGGCGGACAACCTGACCAACACCGGCAGCGTGGTGGCCAGCCGCGCCCTGCAGGCGACCGCCACCCGGTCCCTGACCAACCAGGGCGGGACCCTGAGCGGGCAGGCCAGTACCCGGGTCACGGCCGCGACCCTCGATAACCGTCAGTCCGGGCGCATCCTGAGCCAGGGCGGCAGCGTGGACATCACCAGCAGCCAGGTCGCGAACCAGGGCGGACGGATCGCCAGCGCCACTGACCTGACGATGACCGCCGACACCGTGACCAACAATGGGGGCGTCGTGCGCAGCGAAGGCACGCTGACCCTGACCGCCGACGCCCTGACCAACACGGGCGGCAGCCTCACCAGTAAAGGCGTTGCAACACTTACCGTCACCGACGCAGTGGTCAACCAGGGCGGTGAAGTGCTGAGCGATGCTGCGCTGACCCTCAACAGCGGCAGCCTGGACAACAGCGGCAGCGGACGGATTGCTGGCAAAGGCGTGACGGTCACCACCGGTGCCTTCGACAACCATCTGGACGGCCGCCTGACCAGCACCGAGGCCTTGCGCCTGACGGCGGCGCAGGTCAATAACAGCGAAGCCGGGCGCATCGCCAGTGCCATGGCCCTGACCATGGTGGTCACGGACCTGGACCTCTCGACCGCAATCCTCAATAACGCTCAAGGTGTGGTGCGCAGCGAGGGTAGCCTGACGCTGAATGCGGGTACGCTGACCAACACGGCAGGCAGTCTGACCAGCAAAGGTGCCGCGACCCTGACCGTCACCGACGCGCTGGTCAACCAGGGCGGCGAAGTGCTCAGCGATGCGGGGTTGACCCTCAACAGCGGCAGCTTGGACAACAGCCGCAGCGGACGCATCGCTGGCAAGGGCGTCACCGTCACCACTGGCGCCTTCGACAACCACCTCGATGGCCGCCTGACCAGCACCGAGGCCTTGCGCCTGACGGCGGCGCAGGTCAATAACAGCGAAACGGGGCGCATCGCCAGTGCCATGGCGTTGACCGCCGTGGTCACGGGGCTGGACCAACATGCCGATGGTCGCCTGTACGGCAACGGCGACGTCAGCCTGGACCTGAGCCGTGGCCACCTCAACAACCAGGACGGCCTGATCACCGCCCCGGGCCAGTTGCTGCTCAAGAACTTCGGCACGGTCGACAACCAGCGCGGCGAGATCTCCAGCGCCCACGCCTTTACCCTGGCGGCGACGTCGCTGGACAACACCGACGGCACGGTATTGAGCGATCAGGCCTTGATCGTGCGCATCGACCAACTGCTGACCAACCTGCGCGGCCTGGTGTCCGGCAAAGGCGTTGACCTCACGGCCGACACCCTGAACAACACCCTTGGCGAGGTGAGCAGCGAGGCGGCCCTGAAGCTGGACGTGACCGGCGACCTCGGCAACCGCCAGGGCCTGCTGAGCAGCGCGGGGGCCACCAGCCTCGAGGCCCGGAGCCTGGACAACGCCGAAGGCCAGGTCCAGGCCGACGAGGTGCTGACCGTCCGTCTGGCCCAGGCCCTGAACAACCAGGCCGGGACCCTGGGCGCGGGGCTGGGCCTGGACCTGCGGGCCGCGAGCCTGGACAACCGCCTGGCCGGGGCCGTACTCACCGATGGCCAACTGGACGTCACCCTGACCGGCACCCTGGACAACCGCAGCGGTGGCCAGGTGCAGGCCAAGGGCATGCTGACCCTGACCAGCCAGGCCCTGAACAACCAGGGCGGCCGGGTGGTGGGGCAGGACCTGCTGACCGTGAACAGCGACAGCGCGCTCAACCGCGGCGGGGTGATCCGCGCCGACAAGCTGATGACGCTGTTGATCGGTGACCTCGATAACAACCAGATTGGCCTGAGCGCCGCGCAGAAGGGCGTGATCACCGGCCAGGCCGGGCTGAGCTTTATCGGCACCCGACTGAATAACCAGAACGGCCTGCTCACGGCCGTGGGCGGAATGACGCTGCAGGCCGACACGGTCCTCAACGGCGCGGGCCGCATCGCCAGCCAGAGCGACCTGACGGCCACCGTCGACACCGTGACCCAGCAGGGCGGCGAGCTGGTGGCCCAGGGCACCCTGACCCTGACCGGCCAGCGCCTGGATAACCGGGCCGGTGGCCTGGTGGGCGCCACAAAAGCGCTGAAACTCGAAGTCGACGACCTCGACAACCGGGCCGGCGAAGTGTCCAGCCAGGTGGGTGTGGAACTGATCGGTGATGCACTCGACAACCGCGACGGCGGCAAGGTGCTGGCCGGCACCGCGCTGCAACTGCTTGTCGAGCGGGTGATCAACGAGAACAAGGGCCTGCTGTTCGGCCAGACCCTGAGCCTGACCGGCCAGCGCCTGGACAACGCCGGTGGCACCCTGGGCAGCCAGCAGGCCCAGACGCTGACCTTGAGCGCTGCTCTGGACAACCGCGGCGGTCTGCTCAACAGCGAAGCGGCGCTGACGGTCAAGGCCGCCTCGCTGGACAACACCGGCGGCACGCTGTCCAGCGCCGAAGCGCTCAAGGTCACCACCGACGGTGCGCTGATCAACCAGAACGGCTCGATCACCACCGACACGACCCTGACCCTGGTCAGCGACAGCCTGGACAACCGCCAGAAAGGCCTGCTGTCCGGGCAGGGCGCGACCCGCGTCACCACCGGAGCCTTCGACAACAGCCAGGGCGGGCAACTGACCGGCGGCGACACCCTGGAGCTGATCGCCGGCGACGTCATCAACCAGAGCGCGGGGCGCATCGCCAGTGCCCTGGCCCTGACCGCCAGCGTCACCAGCCTCGACCAGCAGGGCGGCGAACTGTTCAGCCAGACCACCCTGAGCCTGGACCTCAATAAAGGCCAACTGAACAACCAGGGCGGGCTGATCAACAGCCCCGGCGCGCTGCTGCTGAAAAACCTCAAGGCCGTGGACAACCGGGGCGGGGAAATCTCCAGCGGCCAGGCCTTTACCCTCACGGCCCAGAGCCTGGACAACAGCGGCGGCAAGCTGCTCGGCAGCCAGGCGCTGACCCTGGACCTGGTCGCGTTCTTCAAGAACCTCAAGGGCAGCGTGTCGGCCACCGGGCTGACGATCGACAGCGACAGCCTGAGCAACGACGAAGGCCTGATCAGCAGCCGGGCGGGGATGACCCTCACCGTCGGCCAAGCCCTGAGCAACGTCAAGGGCACGGTGATCGCCGATGGCGATCTGGACGTCAGCGCCGCGACCGGCGACAACACCCTGGGCCAGATCACCAGCCAGAAAGCCCTGACCGCGGTGATCGGCAACCTGCAACAGCAGGGCGGGCAACTGTCGGCACTGGGCACGCTGAGCCTGACCGGCACCACCCTGAACAACAGCGCCCAGGGCTGGGTCGGTGCCGGCGAGGCCCTGACCCTGACCGTCGATGAGGTCGACAACCAGGGCGGCGAGATCTCCACGCAACACGGCATCACCCTGAGCGGCGACACGCTGACCAACAGCGGCGGCCAGATCCTTGCCCAGCAGGCGCTGACCCTCAACGTCGCGACCACCACCAACCACGCCCAGGGCGTGCTGTCCGGCAAGACCGGCCTGACCCTGACCGGTGCTTCGCTGGACAACAGCGGCGGGGTGGTCAGTGGCCTGTCGGGGCTGGTCATCGACCTGTCCGGCGCACTAAACAACAGCAGCGGTGCGATTGGCAGCGAAGGTCTCCTGAGTATCGAGGCGGGCAGCCTGACCAACATGGCGGGCAGCGTCTCCAGTGCCGGTCAGCTGACCCTCGACATCGCCGGTGCCCTCGGCAATCAGGGCGGCGAGCTGGTCACCGATGACGTCCTCACCCTGACCAGCAGTGGCCTGGACAACCTGCAAGGCACCGTCAGCGCCAAGGGCCGGGTGACGATCGACACCGGCGACCTGGACAACAGCCAGAAGGGCCGGATCAGCAGTGGTGAACGGCTGGACCTGACCGCCGCGCAACTGACCAACCGCGACGGTGGCCGCATCGGCAGCCAGCAGGCGCTGGTGGCCAGCGTCAGCGGCCTTGACCAACAGAAGGGCAGCCTGTTCAGCAACACCTCCCTGAGCCTGGACGTGAACCAGGGCCTGCTGGATAACCAGGGCGGCCTGATCACTGCGCCCGGCACGCTGCTGCTGAAAAACCTCAAGACCGTGCTCAACCAGGGCGGCGAAATCTCCAGCACCCAGGCCTTTACCCTGACGGCACAGAGCCTGGACAACAGCGGCGGCTCGCTGCTGAGCAACCAGCTGCTGACCCTGCGCATCGATCAGGCCCTGAACAACGTCAAGGGCCTGATCGCTGCGGCGGGCGTCGATGCCACGGCGGCCAGCCTGGACAACACCGGTGGCACCCTGACCAGCCGCAACACCCTGGACCTGACCGTCACCGGTCGGCTCACCAACCGCGACAAGGGCCTGATCAACGCCGCCGAAACCCTCACGATCACCTCGGGCGACCTCAACAACCGGGGCGGGCAACTGCTGGGCGGCAGTGCGCTGACCCTCACCAGTGCGGCCCTCGACACCGGTGCCCAGGGCCTGATCAACAGCCAGGGCACCCTGACTGTCACCGCCGACAGCCTGAGCGCCGACAGCGGTGGCGAAGTCTCGGCCCTGGGCAGCATTACCCTGGTCCTCGACGCCCTGTCGCTCAACGCCAGCCGCCTGATCGGCCATGCCGCGCTGAGCCTGGACCTCAAGGGGGCCGACCTCACCAACCGCGACGGCCTGATCAGCGCCACCGGTCCCTTGACCCTCAGCCGGGTACGGGACGTCAACAACCAGGGCGGGGAAATCTCCAGCGCCCAGAGCTTCACCCTGACCGCCCGGACCCTGGACAACAGCGGCGGCCAACTGATCAGCAACGCCCTGCTGACCCTCCAGGCCGACAGCCTGCTCAACCAGAGCGGCCTGATCTCCGGCTGGCAAGGGCTGGACGTGACCGCCACGTCCCTGGACAACCGCAGCAACGGCACCCTGTCCAGTCGCCTCGGCGCGGTGGATGTGGACCTCGGCGGCGCGCTGCTCAACAGCGGCAATGGTGCCCTGGTCAGCCAGACCGCCCTGACCGTCACTGCCGACCGCCTCGACAACCGCGGCGGTATCCTCTCCAGCGGCACCGCGCAGACCCTGACCGTCACCGGCCTGCTGGACAATAGCCAGAAAGGCCTGATCGACAGCGGGGCCGACCTGATCGTCACGGCCAACGCCCTCGACAACAGCGCCGGCACGCTCGGCACTCAGCAGGATTTCAGCTTTGAAGGCCGCACGCTGGACAACAGCAGCGGCACGCTGAGCAGCAAGGGTAAAATCACCCTCGACCTGCTCGGTGCCCTGACCAACACCGGCGGCCAGCTCGCCAGCGGCGGTGACTGGCTGCTCAAGCGCAGCAGCGCCGTGCATAACCAGGGCGGGCAACTGGTCAGCCAGCGCCTGATGACCCTCAACACCGGGCTGCTGGACACCAGCAACCGCGGCACCGTGGCGGCCAACGGCACGCTGCTGATCACCGCCAGCGGCCAGGTCCTCAATAACGCCGACGGCCTGATCTACAGCCAGAACGGCGACGTGACCCTCAAGGCCGCGAGCCTCGACAACACCGCCGGTGCCGTGCAGGGCCAGAACGCCCTGAGCGTCGAAGTGACCGGTGCGGTCGACAACCAGCGGGGCCGCCTGATCGCCCAGAACGGCGACCTGTCCGTCGAAGGCGCGAGCCTCGACAGCCGCGGCGGGCTGCTGTCCAGCCTCAAGGGCCTGCTGACCACGCAGATCACCGGCGTGCTGAGAAACGGCTACGTCCCCACTACCACTCAAGGCGGCGTGATCCAGGCCCAGCGCCTGAGCCTGACCGCCTTGGGCGGCTTCGACAACTACGGCGGCCGCGTCTCGGCCAGCACCGGCGAAGCCCTGCTTACCACCGCCAACCTCGACAACCGCAACGGCGGTATCTACGCCAAAGGCCGGGTGCGGGTCATCGGCAACGACCTGGACAACAGCGGCGACAACGACGGCCAGATCGCCGGGGGCCAGGTCGACCTGCAACTGACCGGTGCCCTGAACAACCGCCTGGGCATCATCGAAAGCGACAGCCGCCTGGCGATCAAGGCCGCCAGCCTCGACAACCGGACCGGCCAGATCCGCTCGCTCGGCACCAGTGACGCTGCCGACTTCCAGATCGGCACCCTGTTCGACAACCGCAACGGCACCGTGGAAGTCGCCAACAGCAACCTGATCCTCAACGCCGCCAGCTTCCTCAACGCCAACGGCAAACTGCTGCATGCTGGCGCGGGCACCTTCGACATCTCCACCGCCAACCTGACCCAGGCCGGCGGCAACCTCGTGACCCGCGGCGGCCTGACCATCACCGCGGATAACTGGACCAACAGCAGCGTGATCCAGGCCGGTCGGCTGACGGTCAATGTCGGCACCCTCAACCAGACTGCGAGCGGGCAGTTGCTGGCGTCGAGTGCGTTGGTGGGCACGGGTGGGAGCTGGACGAATGAGGGGTTGATCGCCAGTGACGGGACCTTGGAATTGACCTTGACTGGCAAATACGCCAGCAATGGTCAGACCACCAGTCTGGGCAGGCTCGGGTTGAGTGCCGCCAGTGTGGAATTGTTTGGTACTGGCCGGATTGCCGGGGCCAGCGATGTACAAGTCAAGTCGGGCAGTATGTTGTTCAACCAAGGGCGCATAACATCCGCTCGGGACCTGACCCTCAACGCAACCAGTCTGACTAATAACGGTACGATTGGCAGTGCTGGAAAATTGGACCTGGTCAGTCAGGTACTGCGCAATGAAGGCGCTTCTTCCGGTGATCAAAGCCTGATTTCAAGCGGCGGCGATATGCGCTTGCTGGTCGGTGATTTCACCAATCGCTTTGCTACCGTATACAGCCTGGGTGGCCTTCTGGTTGCTGGGGATGCAGCGCTCAACCGCTCCAATCGAATCGACAATATTTCTGCCGTCTTGCAGAGTTCTGGGGCGATGGGGTTGTACGGGACGACAATCAGCAATCGCAAGGATGCATTTTCGGTCAGTGAGCAGGTGGTTTCAGGAACGATTACTTACCAGTGTCTTAACTGCAAGGGGAGGCACTACGATTTTTTCTATTACGTAACTGAAGAAATTGCACGTTCAGTTCAGGCCGACTCTGCCTCTTCCTCGATTAATGCTGGCGGTGCGCTCAAAGTGCAGTCGTCATTGTTCGAGAACAAACACAGTACTGTCAGTGCTTCATCTTCGATCGATATCGCTACGGATAACTTTAACAACGAAGGGGCATCGACCGAGAGTGTGTTGCGTACTCGGCAGTTTCGTAATCCAGACGACGCAGAAGGAAGCGACATCTGGTTCGATATGGTTCGAGAGGGTGGGGTAATTGCCGAATACGCCAAATATAACTCCAAGACCCAGTTCGTTTATCTAGAGGAGAGGAATAACGGCGATGGTGGTGTCGATTTGGCACCCGTGTGGAGCGGTGCGCAGGACACAGGTATAGCCAACCCTTTTTATCGATCCAACTCGGGTTATGCGGTGCCTGCCCACGTTCTGACTTATTGGCTGTATGATAGCTGGGAGACCCAGACTAATACGGGGGTGGCCGCCAACGCTGTCATTCAGGCTGGTGGTGCTGTGAATATCGCTGCCAGCAAAAATCTGGGTAATGGCGTCACTCGCCAGAATACGGGTTACTCCAGTCTGGCCTTGAGCGCAGCTAACACCCAGACCGGTAGCCAGATCAATCCCAACACTGCGAGTATCAACGCTCAACTGTCGCCTGATCTGGCTCAGCAACAAGTTAATCCATTAACTCTGCCAGGCTTCAGCCTGCCCACCGGCCAAAACGGTTTATTCCGCCTGAGTGCCCAGACCAGCAATAGCACCGCTGCCACTCAAGCCACTGGTGCGCCACAAAACTGGACGCTCGGCAGTGCCAGCGTCTCAGTCGCTCAACGCGAGCAGACCGTTTCCGATACCCAGGCCAGAACCCTTAAGTTCGGGACAACCGGGCAAGTTTCGACCGCCACTCGCCAACTGGCCGATGTAGTTCGTCAGAACTCCGGCTTGAGCGCCAATGCTTCCGCCTTTGACTCCAGCACCCCGGTCGATTCAGCAACCCGTCTGCAGCTCACTGGCCATAGCACCGGGAACACAGGCCTCACGCAGGTTGCCGACGTGACACAGGTTCAGAGCCAGAACGGCCCTGTTCCCTTCACCCCTGTGGCTTCCAATGACACCACGGTTCAGAACGGCACAACCACGCCGACGGCTGTGCCGAACACCCAGGTTGCCCGTGTCCAGGCCTTGCCTGGCAACACCGCGCCGCCGAATCCCCACAAATACCTGATCGAAACCAATCCGGTCCTGACCGACCTGCGCCAGTTCATGAGTTCGGACTACCTGCTGGCCGGCCTGGGCTACGACCCGGAGGCCAGTGCCAAGCGCCTCGGTGATGGCCTGTACGAGCAGCGTCTCGTCCAGCAAGCCATCGTGGCCCGTACCGGTCAGGCATTCCTGGCCGGGCAGACCTCCAACGAGGCCCAGCTCAAGTACCTGATGAACAACGCCATCGCCAGTAAGGAGCAACTGAACCTGACGATCGGGGTGGAATTGAGTTCACTGCAAGTGGCGGCCCTGACCCACGACATCGTGTGGCTCGAAGAGCATGAGGTTAATGGCGAGAAAGTCCTGGTACCGGTCCTGTACCTGGCCCAGGCCAATAACCGCCTCGCTCCGAACGGCGCACTGATTGCAGGCAACGACGTCACACTGACGGCGGGCGAAAACCTCGATAACGTCGGAACCTTGCGGGCCACCAACAACCTGTCGGCAACGGCGGGCAACGATCTGGTCAACGTCGGCCTGATCGAGGCGGGCAATCGTCTTGACCTGCTGGCTGGGAATGATCTGGTCAACAAGGCTGGCGGCATCCTGTATGGCCGTGATGTAACGCTGAGCGCTACCCGTGGCGATGTTATCAACGAGCGGACAGTGACACGCGCTGTCGGTGCAGAGGGATATCAGGATTTTGCCGACAGTGCTGCCCGTATCGAATCCGTCAACGACCTGACCATCAAGGCCGGGCGTGATATGCAGAATATCGGCGGCACCCTGCAGGCCGGTCGCGACCTCAGCCTGATTGCCGGTCGTGACCTGAATATCGGCGCGGCACAAACCGAAACATCGAAGGTACAGGGCGCGAATACCCAGTCCAGCATCACGCAACTGGGCGCCAGCGTCAGCGTCGGTCGTGACCTGATGGCTATCTCGGGACGTGATATCAATGTTGTAGCCAGCGATATCGATGCCAAACGCGACATCGCCATGGCCGCGACCGAGAACATGACCATCAGCTCGGCGGCAGACGAAACCCATTCCCTGTCCAGAAGCAAGAAACTCACCGTCCAGACCGACCATGTCAAACAGGTCTCCGCCGACCTGAATGCTGGCGGCAGCATTGCCCTGAACGCCGGCCAAGACCTGGCCGTCATCTCCAGCCGCATCACCGCAGGCGACAACGCCAACCTGTCGGCAGGCGAAAACCTCAGCCTCCTGGCCGCACAGGACAGTGACTACTACCTCTACGACAAGAAGAAAAAAGGCTCCTTCGGCGCCAAGAAGACCAAGCGGGATGAAGTGACCGATATTCGCAATGTCGGTAGCGAAATCACCAGCGGCGGCGACCTGACGCTGGAGAGCGGCGGCGATCAGTTGTACCAGGTGGCCAAGCTCACCAGTGGCAATGACCTGACCCTTGAAAGTGGTGGTGGCATCACCTTTGAGGGGGTGAAGGACCTGCATCAGGAGAGCCATACCAAGAGCAGTAGCAGCCTGGCCTGGACCTCAATGAAAGGGAAAGGCCGCACCGACGAAACCCTGCGCCAGACAGAAATGGTGGCCCAAGGTGAACTTGCGATCCGGGCTGTTGAAGGCTTGAAGATCGACATCAAGCAGGTTGACCAGCAAACCGTCAGCCAGACCATCGATGCCATGGTCCAGGCTGACCCGCAACTGGCCTGGTTGAAAGAGGCCGAGAAGCGTGGGGATGTGGACTGGCGTCAGGTGAAGGAGCTTCATGACTCCTTCAAATACAGCAACTCCAGTCTTGGTCAGGGCGCGATGTTGGCGATCATGATCATCATCACGGTAGTAACGGCCGGAGCTGGAACTTTTGCTGCAGCAGGAACTGCTGCTGGTTCTGCTGCAAGTGGGGCTGCGACTGCAGCTGGTTTCTCTACTACGACAGCTTTCACTATCGGTACGGCTGCCCATGCGGCTGCGGTGGCAAGTTTGACTTCTCTTACATCGCAGGCAGCCATTAGCACGATTAACAACAAAGGTAACCTTGGAGCTGCGTTCAAGAGCACAGTCAGCAGCGATAGTTTGAAAGGGGCTTTAATCTCAGGGCTTACTGCTGGTTTCACAGCAGGTGTTATCGACCCTAACTTGAGTGGTACAAGCAAGCCTTTCAATAACCTCACTAAAGGTTTCGATCTGTCGAGCCTCAAGGACATTGGAGGTTTTGCGATTCATGCTGGTGCGCAAGGACTGGCTTCTGGAGCAATCAATACAGCCATTAATGGCGGAAGCCTGGGCGATAACTTGACCAAGGCGCTTGTTTCTCAGGCTGGAAACGTAGCCGCAGCGGTTGGTTTTTATCAGATAGGAAGCATAGCTAACGAGAATTACGCAAAAGCATTCTTGAAAAATGATACGCAGGGAATGGCGCTCTGGGCAGAAGGCGGAATGGGGCGTACCGCATTGCATGCCATGATGGGGGGCGCAATTTCCTCGGCGACCGGTGGTGATTTCGCGACGGGAGCGGTTGCGGCAGGTGCCAGCCAGGCCATGGCAGGCGTATTGAATAATGCATTCAAGGATATTCCGGAGTTTCGTGAGGCGGCATCAAAAATTGTGGGTTTGACCGCAGCGGGTCTGGCCGGAGGCGATGTCGAACAAGCTGCCTGGATTGCAGGTATGGCAGACCAGTACAACCGTCAGTTGCACCCCGCCGAAATTCCGTTGCTGGTGAAACAGTCTGATAGTTTTGCGAAAGAGGCGAATATCAGCCCGGCAGAGGCTGAGAAGCGTCTGGGGCAAGCCTTGTTGTATTACACCGATGCTGAATGGAATGGTGTATTGACTGATAGGGGTGTGAAGCCAGATGCACTGACACTCAAGCATTTGGGCATCGCACTGTCACCACTGGGTTCTACATATGCGCCGGCCGGAGGGGATGTGCCTGCGGCGGGAGCTGATAAAACCTACACCCCTGCTGAAGTAGTGGGTTTGATTACCAACTATCGCAATTCGCATGCTGCGGAATATGCCAATCCCGAGATCAATGTCATCAATTTGCAGGGTGGGTTGTTAGGAGACCCTACTTACGCATATGCAGATTTTTATCGTAAGAATCTTGCATCTCCTTTTGACTTGTCGAATGCGTTCTCTGGACAGGCTGTTGGCATGTACCAAGGAGGGAAGGGTGCTGTCTCTGATGCCGCTCTTTCTGTCTGGGCTCTATTGAGTAACCCGGCAGGAGTCAGTGAACAAGTAGCTAATGGCCTCATGGGGCTAAGCAAAGACCCTTTGGGTTCCTTTGTGAGTATCGCAGAGGCAAGCCAAACCCAAGAAGCAATGGCCACTCTTTACGATATGCAGGGTAATAGTGCGGCCAGCGCAGCCATTCGGGCGCAGAGTGCGGCAGAGTTTGCACTGAATTTCCTGCCGACTAACCGTGCCAAGGCAGTAGCCGAGCTCAGTCTTGGACGTAAGCTCGGTTCAGAAGGCCCCTGCTGTTTTGCTGCCGGAACGATGGTTTCCACTCCTGACGGTGATCGAGCAATCGATACGCTCAAGGTCGGAGACATTGTCTGGAGTAAACCCGAGAGAGGTGGTAAGCCGTTTGCAGCTGCCATCCTCGCAACGCATGTTCGTACCGATCAGCCGATCTACCGCCTCAAACTTAAAAGCGTGCGTCAGGACGGTGAGGTCGAGAATGAAACCCTGCTGGTCACACCGGGGCACCCGTTCTACGTAGCGGCCCAACGTGATTTCGTGCCGGTCATCGACCTGAAACCAGGCGACAGGCTGCAGTCCCTGGACGATGGTGCCAGCGATAACACCTCATCTGAGGTTGAGTCGCTGGAGCTTTACGTGCCTGAGGGCAAAACGTATAACCTTACAGTCGATGTAGGGCATACGTTCTACGTCGGTAAGCTTAAGACCTGGGTGCACAACACCGGGCCTTGTGTCTTGCCGGAGGGGTATTTTGGGGCTAGCGCTCCAAATACACCCAGGTTCATTACGGACTCTGCCGGTAACACTATTGATTTGGATTATACCAAGGGCCTCAGGGAAACGAATGTGACGGTCACGGGGACGCGTGGTGGTGTTCAGTATCCGTTGCAAGGACAAATTCCCGATTCTTATGCGAATCTTGGAAATGGGCATGTTGTTGTCTACGGTCCTGAGGGGCGTGCATTATATGATGTGTCTAGCTCTCGGATTAAGGTGGTCGAATGGAACCAAGCTCCGAATGGAACATATTTCCCCAAGAAGGGAAGTGATACAAAAGTTTTTGAGGGGAATGTTCCTCAGTCGGTTCTTGAAAGCTTGGGATTGAAATGATGAAAGTTTATCAGGGTAATATTTCTAAAGAGTCGTTGAGTTTGTTTGTTTCAGATATTGGCTCCGGGGAGTTTTTTTCATATGTAGGGCACTGGGTTTCATTAGAGCAAGCAATTTCTGTTCTGGGTTTGCTCTCTCCTGATTTTATTGAGATCAATAGTCATATTTTCTGGCTGCCTAACGCTCAGCAATACGATCCGCAAAAATTTCATTTGAGCGGGCTGGTTGAGACCGAATCCAATGCGTTGGAGAAAAGTGCATCGCGTAGAGACGTTGAACGATACAGAAATATTTTTTCAATAAATCAGTTCTTTTCAAAATGGGAGGATGCACCGGGTCGACCCGTATTTAAAGTTGGCCTGTCGGAAGAAGATTATCGTCTTTGTCATTTATTTGCTGAGCAGATCACTAAATATTGGAAACTCGCGTTATCCGAGGCCTTTCCAGAGAAGGTATTTCAGTTTGAGATTGCTGACGATCTTCTTGATGAATATGGCGTCTGTCTGACATTCTGGCAGTCGTAATTTAAAGAGCTCATAAGGTGTCACGTCATTAGAGCTACTGTCAGAGGCTAAATAATAATTATGCGTTTAGACATGGTGCAAAAGGAACGGGTGGTGCTGCCGAAGGTGCTAGGCAGTGTACGAAAAGTAATGTCGTAGACACCGTCGCCAACAAGCGAGTGTGACCATCGCTGCAAAGCTTTCCCAGGCGCCGGTGCTCCTTTAGCCAGCCAAATAGCCGCTCAATGGCGTTGCGCTGTCGATACTTGGGCCTGTCAAACAGCCGTGGTAAACCCGGTTTGGGTTTGCGTTTTATGTCACGCAGCGGAATCACCGGCGTAAGCGTACGGCGAACTCACCTTCCGAACTCCAGCATTAAGGGCGATGGTGTCCGCGTATTTTTAAGCGGACGCG
>NZ_JAFGZD010000008.1 GCF_017165765.1 Pseudomonas capsici | reverse complement strand
AAGCGCTGTGAGGCGTTGAGCTAACCCATACTAATTGCCCGTGAGGCTTGACCATATAACACCCAAGCAATCTGCAAGCGCAGGTTGTGGTGAGTGAAGACGATACACCGAAAGTTTGCGCCACCCACAAATGAACGAAGCAACGCCTATTACATGCCCATTCGCTGGCACGTGAGACCCTCACGGACCGGCTACCGAATTTCTTGACGACCATAGAGCATTGGAACCACCTGATCCCATCCCGAACTCAGCAGTGAAACGATGCATCGCCGATGGTAGTGTGGGGTTTCCCCATGTGAGAGTAGGTCATCGTCAAGATTCAATTCCGAAACCCCTATCTGCACACGCAGGTAGGGGTTTTGTCTTTATGGTCGAAAAACACTTTTTCGTTTCTATGCATCCCGGGCTCGCGTGGCTATTATGCGTGCCTCATTGCTAGGCGATATTTACATGATGACCTTGTTAAGGCTTCTGGCCGATGGCGAGTTTCACTCCGGGCAGGTTTTGGGTGATGTGCTCGGCGTCAGCCGAAGCGCCGTCTGGAAGCGGCTTCAACAGCTTGAGGCTGAATTGGGCGTTGAGGTTCATAAGGTGCGTGGTCGTGGCTATCGGCTCGCCAGTCCGGTTTCTCTTCTTTCTGCATCGTCCATATCGCAAATGGGGTTTCCTGCGGGCTGGGCTGTGCGTGTTGCGGACTCTGTCGACTCTACAAATGCCGAAGCGGTGCGTCAGATCAATCAGGGCGCAGCTATGCCTATGCTCGTCCTGGCAGAAAGCCAGACGGCTGGAAGAGGGCGTCGTGGTCGCAAGTGGGTGAGCCCCTTTGGTGAAAACCTGTATTACAGCCTGGCGTTGCGCGTAGATGGCGGAATGCGTCAGCTTGAAGGGCTCAGCCTGCTGGTCGGCCTTGCGGTCATGCAGGTTCTGCGTGAGTCCGGGGTCAAGGGGGTAGGGCTGAAATGGCCTAATGATGTCCTTGTTGGCAGGCGCAAGATTGCCGGCATTCTGCTTGAGTTGATTGGCGACCCTGCAGATGTGTGTCATGTGGTGATAGGGGTAGGGATCAATGTCAATATGCAGGCTTCTGCCGATGTAGATCAGTCCTGGACATCTCTGCGCCTGGAAACTGGCGCTCTTTCTGATCGCAATAATCTGGCTGTTCGTTTAAGTCAAAAGCTCGATACGTTGCTCGCCCTGCACCGTGAAAAGGGGTTTGCAGCGTTTCAGGCCGAGTGGGAGCAAGGGCACTTGTGGCAAGGATCTGCTGTTACGCTGCTCTCGGGTGCCGAGGTGGTCGAGGGTATTGTCTTGGGAGTTGATGTGCTTGGTGCGTTGCGCCTCGATGTAGGAGGCGTGGAAAAAAGCTTTAGTGGTGGTGAGCTCAGCCTGAGGTTGCGTGATGATACTTGAACTCGACTGCGGGAATAGCTTCATCAAGTGGCGTGTCATTGATGTAGGAGGTGTGGCCCGGTTTGCAGGTGGCGTCGTTGATTCCGATGGTGCGCTGCTGGAGCATCTGCAGCACCTTCCAGGATTGAAGTTGAGTGCCTGCCGCCTGGTGAGTGTCCGTAGCGCCGAGGAAACCGAGAAGCTTGTAGCTGCCCTTGTTCAGGCGTTCTCGATTCATCCTGTCTGTGCGACGCCTGCAAGAGAGCTGGCGGGGGTCGAGAATGGATACGACGACTATGAGCGCCTTGGGCTCGACCGCTGGCTTGCCTTTGTGGGGGCTTATCACATAGCCCGAAGGGCGTGCCTGGTCATTGATCTGGGGACGGCTGTGACCTCTGATTTCGTGGATGCAAATGGTCGGCACCTGGGCGGCTTCATATGCCCAGGTATGCCGTTGATGCGTAACCAGTTGCGTACCCACACACGGCGTATCCGATACGATGATGCGGCGGCCGAGCGTGCGCTGGTCAGCTTTGTTCCTGGTCGTGCAACCTCTGAGGCGGTGGAGCGCGGTTGCTCCCTGATGTTGCGAGGCTTTGCCCTGACGCAACTCGATCTGGCCCGCAATTACTGGGGGGATGATTTTTGTGTCTTCGTAACCGGCGGCGATGCGGGGCTGGTCGAGGATGTGCTTACCGATGTTCGAGTGGTGCCTGACCTGGTTTTCGTCGGTCTGGCTCTGGCCTGTCCGTTGCGCTGAGGTTTTTATGCGTTGGCTATTCCTTTTGCTGTTGATGCTCAATGCCTTCTATTACATATGGCACCAGCAAGAAGCTCCCTTGCGTGCCAAGGAAGTCCTGCCTCTGTCGTTGTACCGCGCTCCCCAGCAGGACATCCGGCTGCTCAGTGAGTCCGATATGGGGCATGCCTCTCGCGAGGAAAGCAATTGTCTGTATCTGGGAGGCTTCCCACGCCAGGAAGAGGCGCGTGCTGTCGAGCAGCGTCTGAATAGCCTGGATATACAGTCGCAGTTTCAGGTCTTGCCGTCGGGTGGTGTGACTGGCTACTGGCTCAAAGTCTCGCCTGAAAGTCGTCGCCTGGTCGGTGATGGAGTGGTCAGTCAGTTGCTCCAGGATTTTCCGCAATTAAAAAACAAAATAATGTCTTGTGAAGGCATTGCAACTGCGGATTAGTTTGCATAGAATGGCGCCCGCTTCGCAGTGAGGTGTAAACCTCGCAAGTGAAGCAGCAGTAGTCAACGCATGTAACCTCAGGTTTTTAATGAGAAAAAGGTTGACAGAAGGGCAGTAAGCATTGAGAATGCTGCCTCGCTTAGGAGGGGTTCCCGAGCGGCCAAAGGGATCAGACTGTAAATCTGACGTCTACGACTTCGAAGGTTCGAATCCTTCCCCCTCCACCATATTTAGCGCGATCTGCAAATTGCGCGGGTATAGTTTAGTGGTAGAACCTCAGCCTTCCAAGCTGATGATGCGGGTTCGATTCCCGCTACCCGCTCCATGTTTGTGGTTCTTGCAAAGTGTTTCGCTCTTGTAGCTCAGTTGGTAGAGCACACCCTTGGTAAGGGTGAGGTCAGCGGTTCAAATCCGCTCAAGAGCTCCATTGTTCAAAGGCAGATATGCAAATATCTGCCTTTGTTTTAAGTGGCTTCACTCTTGAAGTGTTGTGCTTAAAGCTTTCAGTGTCTGTCGGCAGCACTTGTTGATGGTTTCTGAATGAAGTGTTGAAAAACTCTTGTCGGGTCCGCATAATGGTCGGCCTGATTTTGCTTTTAGGTCAGTAGCTCAATTGGCAGAGCGACGGTCTCCAAAACCGTAGGTTGGGGGTTCGATTCCCTCCTGACCTGCCAGATTCCCTAGATGTAATCTGGCTTTCTTTTCACAGGATCTCCGTAGATGAATCCCAAGGCTGAAGCATCGGACTCTCGCTTTGACTCGCTGAAATGGCTCTTGGTAGTCGCTTTGGTTGTGGTTGGTGTTGTCGGTAATCAGTATTACTCGTCCGCTCCGATTCTGTATCGTGTTCTCGTGCTTCTTGTGATTGCTGCTGTTGCCGCGTTTGTTGCACTTCAAACCGGTAAGGGCAAGGCATTCTTTGTTTTGGCAAAGGAAGCGCGCGCAGAGATCCGTAAAGTCGTATGGCCTACTCGCCAAGAGACCACGCAGACCACTCTGATTGTGGTGGCTGTCGTTCTGGTCATGGCGTTGCTGTTGTGGGGGCTTGATTCCCTGCTCGGCTGGCTTGTTTCCTTGATAGTTGGCTAAGGGTGTCCCGTGGCTAAGCGTTGGTACGTAGTGCATGCTTACTCGGGTTACGAGAAGCATGTAATGCGCTCGTTGATCGAGCGTGTGAAGCTGGCAGGCATGGAAGATGGCTTCGGCGAAATTCTGGTTCCCACTGAAGAAGTGGTTGAGATGCGTAATGGCCAGAAGCGCAAAAGCGAGCGTAAATTCTTCCCTGGTTATGTCCTGGTCCAGATGGAAATGAATGAGGGTACTTGGCACTTGGTCAAGGATACTCCTCGCGTCATGGGCTTCATCGGCGGTACTGCTGATAAGCCAGCTCCAATCACCGACAAGGAAGCAGAAGCCATTCTGCGTCGCGTTGCTGATGGTAGCGATAAGCCGAAGCCAAAAACGCTGTTCGAGCCAGGTGAAGTTGTTCGTGTCACCGATGGTCCGTTCGCTGATTTTAATGGCACGGTCGAAGAAGTTAACTACGAAAAGAGCCGTATCCAAGTGGCGGTGCTCATTTTCGGACGTTCTACTCCGGTAGAACTGGAGTTCAGTCAGGTCGAAAAGGCATAACTGAGCTGGAATCCCATACCCCGCAGCCTAAGGCTGTGGGGTTTTTTCGTCACTGGGATATACGTGTAAGTAGCCGGGGAGCCCTGAATGAAGGGCGTTTGAACCCGTAATTGGAGTGCCTCATGGCCAAGAAGATAACCGCATACATCAAGCTGCAAGTGAAAGCCGCTCAGGCTAACCCTAGCCCGCCAGTTGGTCCTGCTCTGGGTCAGCACGGTGTTAACATCATGGAATTCTGTAAAGCATTCAACGCCCGTACTCAGGGTCTTGAGCCAGGCTTGCCGACTCCAGTGATCATCACTGTATACAGCGACCGTAGCTTCACTTTTGAAACCAAAAGTACCCCTGCCTCTGTTCTGCTGAAGAAAGCTGCAGGCTTGACCAGCGGCTCGGCTCGCCCGAACACCGTTAAAGTTGGCACCGTGACTCGTGCTCAGCTGGAAGATATCGCTAAAGCAAAAAGCGCTGATCTGACAGCTGCAGACCTGGAAGCGGCCGTGCGTACTATCGCCGGTTCCGCTCGTAGCATGGGCCTTAACGTGGAGGGTGTGTAATGGCTAAGTTGACCAAGCGTCAAAAGGCAATCGCCAGCAAGCTTGAAGCTGGCAAGGCTTACAACTTCGTAGACGCTGCTGCTCTGCTGACCGAGCTGTCTACCGTCAAGTTCAGCGAGTCCGTAGACGTTGCTGTTAACCTGGGCGTTGACCCTCGTAAATCCGACCAGGTTGTTCGTAGCGCAACCGTTCTGCCGCACGGTACCGGTAAAACCGTACGTGTTGCTGTCTTCACCCAAGGCCCGGCTGCTGAAGCTGCTCTGGCTGCCGGTGCTGATCGCGTTGGCATGGACGATCTGGCTGCCGAAATGAAAGCCGGCGACCTGAACTACGACGTAGTCATTGCTTCCCCTGATGCAATGCGTGTTGTTGGTCAGTTGGGTCAGGTTCTGGGTCCACGTGGCCTGATGCCTAACCCGAAAGTCGGTACCGTTACTCCTGACGTCGCTAGCGCCGTCAAGAACGCGAAGGCTGGTCAGGTTCGTTATCGCACCGACAAAAACGGCATCATCCACACTTCCGTTGGCAAGGTCGGTTTCGACGCAGTCAAGCTGAAGGAAAACGTCGAAGCTCTGATCGCTGATCTCAAGCGTATCAAGCCTGCTTCTTCGAAAGGCATTTATGTCAAGCGCGTTACCCTGAGCACCACCATGGGCCCAGGCCTGGTCATCGACCAGAGCTCCCTGGACGCGTAAGGCAGACGTAACACAGTTTTGTGTTACTAAAGATTGGGGTCCCTGCCTGGCGGGGGCTATCCAAGACCGTAGGCGACGCAAGTCTTAAACCACAAGCCTACGCAGATGGTGCTCCCGGTTCCTTACCGAATCAGACACCAAAACGACATCAGGCTCAGGCCAGATGAAACGGTAACAAGCAGGAGTTAAACCCGTGGCAATTAAACTCGAAGACAAGAAGGCCATCGTCGCTGAAGTCAACGAGGCTGCCAAAGTCGCTCTGTCCGCTGTCGTGGCTGATGCCCGTGGCGTTACAGTAGGCGCAATGACCGGACTCCGTAAAGAGGCTCGTGAAGCTGGCGTATACGTGCGTGTAGTACGTAACACCCTGCTCAAGCGCGCTGTTGAAGGTACTGAATACAGTGTCCTCAACGACGCGTTCACCGGCCCGACCTTGATCGCCTTCTCCAACGAGCATCCAGGCGCTGCTGCGCGTTTGTTCAAAGAGTTTGCGAAAGGTCAGGACAAGTTCGAGATCAAGGCAGCTGCGTTCGAGGGCAAGTTCCTCGCAGCTAATCAGATCGACGTGCTGGCAACCTTGCCGACCCGTGACGAAGCAATTTCCCAGCTGATGAGCGTGATTCAAGGCGCTACCAGCAAATTGGCTCGTACTCTGGCGGCTGTTCGCGAGCAGAAAGAAGCTGCTGCAGCCTAAGGCTGAGCGTCTTTTCTCGCGTATTTTTGTTTATTTCGATGGTCGCGTAGGCCGTCCCCCAATTCAGGAATTAGATTCATGTCTATCTCTCAAGACGATATCCTCAACGCAGTAGCCGAGATGTCCGTTCTGCAAGTCGTTGAGCTGATCAAGGCTTTCGAAGAAAAATTCGGCGTAAGCGCTGCTGCTGCTTCGGCTGGTCCAGCTGTTGCTGCTGCTGTTGTTGAAGAGCAAACCGAATTCAACGTCATGCTGACCGAAGCTGGCGACAAGAAAGTTAACGTTATTAAAGCAGTTCGTGAACTGACCGGTCTGGGCCTGAAAGAAGCCAAGGCAGTCGTTGACGGCGCTCCAGCAATGGTTCTGGAAGCAGTAGCTAAAGACGCTGCTGACAAAGCCAAAGCTGCTCTGGAAGAAGCAGGCGCCAAAGTCGAGCTGAAATAAGCATCGATTTTGAACGTCCAGCCCACGCGTTAAGCGAAAGGCTGATGGCTGGTGGCTTTTGCCACCGGCCTTTTTCCGTTACAGACGATTGGCTTTGCCAGCGTCCATAACGTGCAAAAACCACCAAGATGGTGGCGCAGACCAAGGGGTTTGCACGATTTTCTGGCTGCTTCCGTCGGGAGGGAGCCAAACAAGCAGGTGACCAAGCTGGGGAACGCTGATGGCTTACTCATATACTGAGAAAAAACGTATCCGCAAGGACTTTAGCAAGTTGCCGGACGTAATGGATGTGCCGTATCTACTGGCCATCCAGCTGGATTCGTATCGCGAATTCCTGCAGGCGGGAGCGACCAAAGATCAGTTCCGCGACGTCGGTCTGCATGCAGCCTTCAAATCCGTTTTCCCGATCATCAGCTACTCCGGCAATGCTGCGCTGGAGTATGTAGGTTATCGCTTGGGCGAACCGGCATTTGATGTCAAAGAGTGCGTGCTGCGCGGTGTGACTTACGCTGTACCTCTGCGAGTCAAGGTCCGTCTGATCATTTTCGACAAAGAGTCGTCGAACAAAGCGATCAAGGACATCAAAGAGCAAGAAGTCTACATGGGTGAAATCCCCCTGATGACTGAAAACGGTACCTTCGTTATCAACGGTACCGAGCGTGTAATCGTGTCCCAGCTTCACCGTTCGCCAGGCGTATTCTTCGACCACGATCGTGGCAAGACGCACAGCTCCGGCAAGCTGCTGTATTCCGCTCGCATCATTCCTTACCGTGGTTCGTGGCTGGACTTCGAATTCGATCCGAAAGACTGCGTATTCGTCCGGATCGACCGTCGTCGCAAGCTGCCAGCTTCCGTATTGCTGCGCGCTCTTGGTTACACGACCGAGCAAGTGCTTGAAGCGTTCTACACCACCAACGTTTTCCATGTTCGCGGTGAAAGCCTGAGCCTGGAGCTGGTTCCTCAGCGCCTGCGTGGTGAAATTGCTGTCCTCGACATCCAGGATGGCAACGGCAAGGTTATTGTCGAGCAAGGTCGCCGTATCACCGCTCGTCACATCAATCAGCTGGAAAAAGCCGGTATCAAAGAGCTGGAAGTGCCGCTGGACTACGTCCTGGGCCGCACTACCGCCAAGGTCATCGTGCATCCGGCGACTGGTGAAATCATCGCTGAGTGCAACACCGAGCTGAACACCGAAATCCTGGCAAAAATCGCCAAGGCTCAGGTCGTTCGCATCGAGACGCTGTACACCAACGACATCGATTGCGGTCCGTTCATCTCCGACACATTGAAGATCGACTCCACCGGCAACCAGCTGGAAGCCCTGGTCGAAATCTATCGCATGATGCGTCCTGGTGAGCCGCCAACCAAAGATGCTGCTGAAACACTGTTCAACAACCTGTTCTTCAGCCCAGAGCGCTATGACCTGTCTGCTGTAGGCCGCATGAAGTTCAACCGTCGTATCGGTCGCACCGAGATCGAAGGTTCGGGCGTTCTGTGCAAGGAAGACATCGTTGCCGTTCTGAAGACTCTCGTCGATATCCGTAACGGTAAAGGCATTGTCGATGACATCGATCACCTGGGTAACCGTCGTGTTCGTTGCGTTGGCGAAATGGCCGAGAACCAGTTCCGTGTCGGTCTGGTCCGCGTAGAGCGTGCTGTAAAAGAACGTCTGTCCATGGCAGAAAGCGAAGGCCTGATGCCTCAGGACCTGATCAACGCCAAGCCTGTCGCTGCGGCAGTCAAGGAGTTCTTCGGTTCCAGCCAGCTGTCCCAGTTCATGGACCAGAACAACCCGCTGTCCGAGATTACCCACAAGCGTCGTGTTTCTGCACTCGGCCCAGGTGGTCTGACTCGTGAGCGCGCCGGCTTTGAAGTCCGTGACGTACACCCGACTCACTACGGTCGTGTATGCCCGATCGAAACGCCGGAAGGTCCGAACATCGGTCTGATCAACTCCCTGGCGGCCTATGCCCGCACCAACCAGTACGGCTTCCTCGAGAGCCCGTATCGTGTTGTGAAGGAAGGTCTGGTCACCGACGAAATCGTATTCCTTTCGGCAATCGAAGAAGCGGACCACGTCATTGCACAGGCTTCGGCCGCAATGAACGACAAGCACGAGCTGATCGACGAGCTGGTAGCCGTTCGTCACCTGAACGAATTTACCGTCAAGGCGCCTGCCGACGTAACCCTGATGGACGTTTCGCCCAAACAGGTAGTTTCGGTCGCAGCTTCCCTGATTCCGTTCCTCGAGCACGACGACGCCAACCGTGCATTGATGGGTTCGAACATGCAGCGTCAGGCTGTACCAACCCTGCGTGCCGACAAGCCGCTGGTCGGTACCGGCATGGAGCGCAACGTTGCCCGTGACTCCGGCGTCTGCGTCGTGGCCCGTCGCGGTGGTGTGATCGACTCGGTCGATGCAAGCCGTATCGTTGTGCGCGTTGCCGATGACGAAGTTGAAACGGGCGAGGCGGGTGTAGATATCTACAACCTGACCAAGTACACCCGTTCGAACCAGAACACCTGCATCAACCAGCGTCCGCTGGTGAGCAAGGGTGATCGCGTTCAGCGCAGCGACATCATGGCTGACGGCCCGTCCACCGACATGGGTGAACTGGCTCTGGGCCAGAACATGCGCATAGCGTTCATGGCCTGGAACGGTTTCAACTTCGAAGACTCCATCTGCCTGTCGGAGCGCGTGGTTCAGGAAGATCGTTTCACCACGATCCATATCCAGGAACTGACTTGCGTTGCTCGTGACACCAAGCTTGGCCCAGAGGAAATCACGGCTGACATCCCGAACGTGGGTGAAGCTGCTCTGAACAAGCTGGACGAAGCCGGTATCGTTTATGTCGGTGCCGAGGTCGGCGCTGGCGACATCCTGGTCGGCAAGGTCACCCCTAAAGGTGAAACCCAGCTGACTCCGGAAGAAAAACTACTGCGCGCCATCTTCGGTGAGAAAGCCAGTGACGTTAAAGACACTTCCCTGCGTGTACCTACCGGTACCAAAGGTACGGTCATCGACGTTCAGGTCTTCACCCGTGATGGTGTAGAGCGTGATGCTCGCGCACTGTCCATCGAGAAGTCGCAACTCGACGAGATCCGCAAGGATCTGAACGAAGAGTTCCGTATCGTCGAAGGCGCTACTTTCGAGCGTCTGCGTGCAGCTCTGGTTGGTCGCGTAGTTGAAGGCGGTGCTGGTCTGAAGAAAGGCCAGGAAATCACCGATGAGGTTCTGGACGGTCTTGAGCATGGTCAGTGGTTCAAACTGCGCATGGCTGAAGATGCTCTGAACGAGCAGCTCGAAAAGGCCCAGGCTTACATCGTTGATCGTCGTCGCCTGCTCGATGACAAGTTCGAAGACAAGAAGCGCAAGCTGCAGCAGGGTGATGACCTTGCTCCGGGCGTTCTGAAAATCGTCAAGGTCTACCTGGCAATCCGTCGTCGCATCCAGCCGGGCGACAAGATGGCCGGTCGCCACGGTAACAAAGGTGTGGTCTCCGTGATCATGCCGGTTGAAGACATGCCACACGATGCCAACGGCACACCGGTGGATATCGTACTCAACCCGCTGGGCGTACCTTCGCGTATGAACGTTGGTCAGATTCTCGAAACTCACCTGGGCCTCGCGGCCAAGGGGTTGGGCGAGAAGATCAACCGCATGATCGAAGAACAGCGTAAAGTTGCCGAACTGCGCAAGTTCCTCAACGAGATCTACAACGAAATCGGTGGTCGTCAGGAAAGCCTGGACGATCTGTCCGACAAGGAAGTTCAAGATCTCGCGCAGAACCTGCGCAATGGCGTGCCGATGGCTACTCCGGTCTTCGACGGTGCCAAAGAGCGTGAAATCAAGGCAATGCTCAAGCTGGCAGACATGCCGGAAAGCGGCCAGATGCAACTGTTTGACGGTCGTACCGGCAACAAGTTTGAGCGCGCTGTAACTGTTGGCTACATGTACATGCTGAAGCTGAACCACTTGGTGGACGACAAGATGCACGCGCGTTCCACTGGTTCTTACAGCCTGGTTACCCAGCAGCCGCTGGGTGGTAAGGCGCAGTTCGGTGGTCAGCGTTTCGGGGAGATGGAGGTCTGGGCGCTGGAAGCATACGGCGCGGCGTACACTCTGCAAGAAATGCTCACAGTGAAGTCGGACGATGTGAACGGTCGGACCAAGATGTACAAGAACATCGTGGACGGCGATCACCGTATGGAGCCGGGCATGCCCGAGTCCTTCAACGTGTTGATCAAAGAAATCCGTTCGCTCGGTATCGATATCGATCTGGAAACCGAATAACACGTGACGCGATCGGGGGCAGGGCGGTATTGCCTGCTCCTTGCTCCGCCAGGAGGAAAGGCCTTGAAAGACCTACTGAATTTGCTGAAAAACCAGGGTCAAGTCGAAGAATTCGACGCGATCCGTATCGGGTTGGCGTCGCCTGAGATGATCCGTTCGTGGTCGTTCGGTGAAGTTAAAAAGCCGGAAACCATCAACTACCGTACGTTCAAGCCTGAGCGTGACGGCCTGTTCTGCGCCAAGATCTTTGGCCCGGTCAAGGATTACGAGTGCCTGTGCGGTAAGTACAAGCGCCTGAAGCATCGTGGTGTGATCTGCGAGAAGTGCGGCGTTGAAGTTGCACTGGCTAAAGTTCGTCGTGAGCGCATGGCTCACATCGAGCTGGCTTCGCCTGTTGCCCACATCTGGTTCCTGAAGTCCCTGCCGTCCCGTATCGGCCTGCTGATGGACATGACCCTGCGTGATATCGAGCGCGTTCTCTATTTCGAGAGCTATGTCGTTATCGATCCAGGCATGACCACTCTTGAAAAAGGTCAGCTGCTGAACGACGAGCAGTATTTCGAAGCGCTGGAAGAGTTCGGTGACGACTTCGATGCCCGCATGGGTGCCGAGGCGGTCCGTGAACTGCTGCACGCTATCGACCTGGAGCACGAGATTGGCCGTCTGCGTGAAGAAATTCCGCAAACCAACTCCGAAACCAAGATCAAGAAGCTGTCCAAGCGTCTGAAACTGATGGAAGCCTTCCAGGGCTCGGGCAACCTGCCTGAGTGGATGGTCCTGACCGTTCTGCCGGTTCTGCCGCCAGATCTGCGTCCTCTGGTTCCGCTGGATGGCGGTCGCTTCGCGACTTCCGACCTCAACGATCTGTATCGTCGAGTGATCAACCGTAACAACCGTTTGAAGCGCCTGCTGGATCTGTCTGCTCCAGACATCATCGTGCGCAACGAAAAGCGCATGTTGCAGGAAGCTGTCGATGCTCTGCTCGACAACGGTCGTCGTGGCCGCGCCATCACCGGTTCCAACAAGCGCCCTCTGAAATCCCTGGCCGACATGATCAAGGGTAAGCAAGGTCGTTTCCGTCAGAACCTGCTCGGTAAGCGTGTTGACTACTCCGGTCGTTCGGTAATTACCGTTGGTCCGACCCTGCGTCTGCACCAGTGCGGTCTGCCAAAGAAAATGGCTCTCGAGCTGTTCAAACCGTTCATTTTCGGCAAGCTGGAAATGCGTGGTCTGGCCACGACCATCAAAGCTGCCAAGAAAATGGTCGAGCGCGAGCTGCCAGAGGTCTGGGACGTTCTTGCCGAAGTGATTCGCGAACACCCGGTCCTGCTCAACCGTGCACCGACCCTTCACCGTCTGGGCATCCAGGCGTTCGAACCGGTTCTGATCGAAGGTAAGGCGATCCAGCTTCACCCTCTGGTCTGTGCGGCATACAACGCCGACTTCGACGGTGACCAGATGGCCGTTCACGTACCGCTGACGCTGGAAGCCCAGCTCGAAGCGCGTGCGTTGATGATGTCGACCAACAACATCCTTTCGCCTGCGAACGGTGAGCCGATCATCGTTCCGTCGCAGGACGTTGTACTGGGTCTGTACTACATGACTCGTGAAGCGATCAACGCCAAGGGCGAAGGTCGTGTGTTTGCGGATCTGCAGGAAGTCGACCGCGTATTCCGCGCCGGCGAAGCGGCTCTGCATGCCAAGGTCAAGGTTCGTATCCACGAAACGATCAATGATCGTGATGGTGGCAGCGTCAAGAACACCCGTATCGTCGACACCACTGTCGGCCGTGCGCTGCTGTTCCAGGTGGTTCCGGCCGGCCTGTCCTATGACGTCGTCAACCAGCCGATGAAGAAAAAGGCGATCTCCAAGCTGATCAACCAGTGCTACCGCGTGGTTGGTCTGAAAGAGACCGTTATTTTCGCTGACCAGCTGATGTATACCGGTTTTGCCTATTCGACCATTTCGGGTGTATCGATCGGTGTTAACGACTTCGTTATCCCTGATGAAAAAGCCCGCATCATCGATGCTGCTACCGAAGAAGTTAAAGAGATCGAAAGTCAGTACGCCTCGGGCCTGGTAACTCAGGGCGAGAAGTACAACAAGGTGATCGACCTCTGGTCCAAGGCCAACGACGAAGTCTCCAAGGCGATGATGTCGAACCTCTCGAAAGAGAAGGTTGTCGACCGTCACGGTGAGACCGTTGACCAGGAATCGTTCAACTCGATGTACATGATGGCTGACTCCGGTGCACGGGGTTCCGCTGCACAGATTCGTCAGCTGGCCGGTATGCGTGGTCTGATGGCCAAGCCTGACGGCTCCATCATCGAGACGCCGATCACTGCGAACTTCCGTGAAGGTCTGAGCGTACTCCAGTACTTCATCTCGACTCACGGTGCTCGTAAAGGTCTTGCGGATACCGCATTGAAAACTGCGAACTCCGGTTACCTGACCCGTCGTCTGGTGGACGTTGCCCAGGATCTGGTCGTTACCGAAGTCGATTGCGGTACCGAGCATGGCCTGCTGATGACTCCGCACATTGAAGGCGGTGACGTTGTAGAGCCTCTGGGTGAGCGCGTTCTGGGTCGAGTCATCGCCCGTGACGTATTCAAGCCGGGTACCGAAGACGTCATCGTGCCTGCCGGCACGCTGGTAGACGAGAAGTGGGTCGAGTTCATCGAGCTGAACAGCATCGACGAAGTGGTTGTTCGTTCGCCGATCAGCTGTGAAACCCGCTATGGCATCTGCGCCAAGTGCTACGGTCGTGATCTGGCTCGTGGTCATCTGGTCAACATCGGTGAGGCTGTCGGCGTAATCGCTGCCCAGTCGATCGGTGAGCCGGGTACCCAGCTGACAATGCGTACGTTCCACATCGGTGGTGCTGCAAGCCGTACTTCGGCTGCCGACAGCGTCCAGGTCAAGAACGGCGGTACTGTCCGTCTGCACAACCTGAAGCACGTTGAGCGTGTGGATGGTCACCTGGTCGCCGTGTCGCGTTCCGGTGAGCTGGCCATCGCTGATGACTTCGGTCGTGAGCGTGAGCGTTACAAGCTGCCTTACGGTGCAGTGATTTCGGTGAAGGAAGGCGACAAGGTCGACGCTGGTTCGATCGTGGCCAAGTGGGATCCGCACACCCACCCGATCGTTACCGAAATGAAAGGTACCGTGACCTACGTAGGCATGGAAGAAGGCATCACGATCAAGCGTCAGACAGACGAATTGACCGGTATGACCAACATCGAAGTGCTTGATGTCAAGGATCGTCCAGCTTCCGGTAAAGACATTCGTCCTGCCGTGAAGATGGTTGGTCTGGATGGCAAGGATCTGCTGCTGCCAGGTACTGACGTACCGGCCCAGTACTTCCTGCCTGCCAACGCCCTCGTCGGTGTGGCGGACGGTGCGCAGATCGCGATCGGTGATGTTATCGCTCGTATTCCGCAAGAAACTTCGAAAACCCGTGACATCACCGGTGGTCTGCCGCGTGTTGCCGACCTGTTCGAAGCCCGTCGTCCGAAAGAGGCGTCGATTCTTGCTGAAGTCAGCGGCACCATCGCGTTCGGTAAAGAGACCAAAGGCAAGCGTCGTCTGGTCATCACTCCGAACGACGGTAGCGATCCGTACGAAGAGCTGATCCCGAAATGGCGTCACCTGAACGTGTTCGAAGGTGAGCAGGTCAACCGTGGTGAAGTTATTTCCGACGGTCCTAGCGATCCGCACGACATCCTGCGTCTGTTGGGTGTCAGCGCTCTCGCCAAGTACATCGTCAACGAGATCCAGGACGTTTATCGTCTGCAAGGCGTGAAGATCAACGACAAGCACATCGAGACCATCCTGCGTCAGATGCTGCGTAAAGTTGAGATTGCCGAGTCTGGCGATTCCAGTTTCATCAAGGGCGACCAGATGGAGCTGACTCACGTTCTCGTAGAGAACGAGCGTCTGAGCACGGAAGACAAGTTTGTCTCCAAGTTCACTCGTGTATTGCTGGGTATCACCAAGGCTTCCCTGTCCACCGAGTCGTTCATCTCCGCGGCCTCCTTCCAGGAGACAACCCGCGTACTGACCGAAGCGGCTGTGACCGGCAAGCGTGACTACCTGCGCGGCCTGAAGGAAAACGTTGTTGTGGGTCGTCTGATCCCGGCTGGTACCGGTCTGGCATATCACAGCGAGCGTAAGCGTCGCCGCGATATCGACAAGCCGTTGCGTGTCAGCGCGAGCGAAGTAGAAGCCGCTCTGACTGAAGCGTTGAACTCCAGCGGTAATTAAGAGTAAAGCCTCGGCATTTTTCATCCAGCGACTACAGCATCGTGCTGTGCTCGCCGGATGAAGAGGTCGGGGCTTTGTCTTGACTGGGGGCAGGATCCTCTTTAGACTCTTGTACCCCTAAATTTGGCGGGGCTTACGCCCTGTCATTTGCTTTCTTGTAAGACAATAGCGTCGCAAGACAACAGTGGAGCTAGTAGATGGCAACTATCAACCAGCTGGTACGTCAGCCGCGTAAGCGTATCGTCGAGAAATCCGACGTGCCTGCGCTGCAGAACTGCCCGCAACGTCGCGGTGTGTGCACTCGTGTGTATACCACCACGCCGAAAAAACCTAACTCGGCATTGCGTAAAGTCTGCCGTGTGCGCCTGACCAACGGTTTCGAGGTTTCCTCGTACATCGGTGGTGAAGGTCACAACCTGCAAGAACACAGCGTGGTACTGATCCGTGGCGGTCGTGTAAAAGACTTGCCAGGTGTTCGTTATCACACCGTTCGTGGTTCTTTGGATACTTCCGGCGTCAAAGGTCGTAACCAGGGTCGCTCGAAATACGGTACCAAGAAGCCTAAGTAGTATTCGGCTTCTGATTGAGTTTGCAGATTTCTATTTTTCTGAGTCGATAAGAGTAAGGTCGGACGCATTCCTCCGGGGATGGTGGTTCCGAGCTAACCTGAAGACCGTTTGAGGGCTTATCCATGCCAAGAAGACGCGTAGCAGCCAAGCGCGAAGTGCTTGACGATCCAAAATACGGAAGCCAAATCCTGGCCAAGTTCATGAACCACGTGATGGAAAGCGGCAAGAAAGCCGTTGCCGAGCGTATCGTTTATGGCGCGCTGGACAAGGTTAAAGAACGCAAGAACAGCGACCCCCTGGAAATCTTCGAGAAAGCTCTCGACGCCATCGCTCCGCTGGTCGAAGTGAAGTCGCGCCGTGTAGGCGGTGCTACTTACCAGGTTCCGGTTGAAGTTCGTCCGTCCCGTCGTAATGCATTGGCAATGCGCTGGCTGGTAGACTTCGCGCGCAAGCGTGGCGAAAAGTCTATGGCTCTGCGTTTGGCTGGCGAACTGTTGGACGCCGCCGAAGGTAAAGGTGCTGCAGTTAAGAAGCGTGAAGACGTGCACCGTATGGCTGAAGCTAACAAAGCTTTCTCGCACTACCGCTTCTAATTCCGGCGTCACTAATTTTGCGAGGGCTTTATGGCTCGTACTACTCCGATTAACCGCTACCGTAACATCGGTATCGTTGCTCACGTGGATGCTGGCAAAACCACAACCACCGAGCGCGTCCTTTTTTACACTGGCGTAAACCACAAGATGGGCGAGGTGCATGATGGCGCCGCGACCATGGACTGGATGGTTCAAGAGCAGGAGCGGGGTATTACCATTACTTCCGCTGCAACCACAGCCTTCTGGGCTGGTTCTGCCAAGCAATTCGACAAGTATCGCTTCAACATCATCGATACCCCCGGCCACGTTGACTTCACTATTGAAGTAGAGCGTTCGCTGCGTGTTCTCGACGGTGCTGTCGTGGTTTTCTGCGGTACTTCGGGCGTTGAGCCTCAGTCGGAAACCGTATGGCGTCAGGCCAACAAATACGGCGTTCCGCGTCTTGTTTATGTAAACAAGATGGACCGTGCCGGTGCGAACTTCCTGCGCGTGATCGGTCAGATCAAGCAGCGTCTGGGTCACACTCCAGTGCCAATCCAGTTGGCTATCGGTGCAGAAGACAATTTCCAGGGTCAGATCGATCTGATGACCATGGAAGCTGTTTACTGGGATGATGCTGACAAGGGTATGGCTGCTCGTCGCGAAGCGATCCCTGCTGAACTGCAGGAATTGGCTGAAGAGTGGCGCAGCAACATGGTTGAGGCTGCTGCCGAAGCCAGCGAAGAGCTGATGAACAAGTACCTCGAAGGTGAAGAACTTTCCATCGAGGAAATCAAGGGCGCACTGCGTCAGCGCACAATCGCTGGCGAAATCGTTCTTGCTGTTTGCGGTTCTTCCTTCAAGAACAAGGGTGTTCCCCTGGTTCTCGACGCCGTTATCGACTACCTGCCAGCGCCGGTCGACATTCCTGCCATCAAGGGTTCCGACCCGGATGACGAGACTGTTGAAATGGAGCGTCATGCAGACGACAACGAGCCTTTCTCGGCTCTGGCGTTCAAGATCGCTACCGACCCATTCGTGGGTACCTTGACCTTTGCTCGTGTTTACTCGGGCGTGTTGAGCTCCGGCGACGGCGTGATCAACTCGGTAAAAGGCAAGAAAGAGCGCGTGGGTCGTATGGTGCAAATGCACGCAAACACTCGTGAAGAGATCAAGGAAGTTCGCGCTGGTGACATCGCGGCCCTGATCGGCATGAAGGACGTCACCACCGGTGATACCCTCTGCTCCGCTGACAAGCCAATCATCCTGGTTCGCATGGACTTCCCGGAGCCGGTTATTTCGGTTGCCGTTGAGCCAAAAACCAAGGATGACCAGGAAAAAATGGGTATCGCTCTGGGCAAGCTTGCTCAGGAAGACCCGTCTTTCCGCGTCAAGACTGATGAAGAGACTGGTCAAACGATCATCTCTGGCATGGGCGAATTGCACCTGGACATCCTGGTTGACCGGATGCGCCGTGAGTTCAATGTCGAAGCCAACATCGGTAAACCACAAGTTTCCTATCGTGAGAAGATCACGAAGGCTTGTGAGATCGAAGGCAAGTTCGTTCGCCAGTCCGGCGGTCGTGGTCAGTTTGGCCATTGCTGGATCCGTTTTGCTCCTGCTGACGAAGGTCAGGAAGGTCTGCAATTCTTGAACGAAGTGGTTGGTGGTGTTGTTCCTAAGGAATACATCCCTGCTATCCAGAAGGGCATCGAAGAGCAGATGAAGAACGGTGTTGTTGCCGGCTATCCGCTGATCGGCCTGAAGGCTACCGTTTTCGATGGTTCTTACCACGACGTCGACTCCAACGAGATGGCGTTCAAGGTGGCGGCCTCCATGGCGACCAAGCAACTGGCTACCAAAGGTGGCGGTGTTGTTCTTGAGCCGATCATGAAGGTTGAAGTTGTAACACCTGAGGACTACATGGGTGACGTGATGGGAGACCTGAACCGTCGTCGTGGTCTGATCCAGGGTATGGAAGATACGGTTTCCGGCAAGGTTATCCGCGCCGAAGTTCCGTTGGGTGAGATGTTCGGTTATGCGACCGACGTCCGCTCCATGTCTCAGGGTCGCGCGAGCTACTCTATGGAATTCTCCAAATACTCCGAAGCTCCGTCGAATGTCGTCGAAGCTATCGTTAAAAAACAAGGCTGATTCAGCCCCTTTAGGCTAGGAGTTCACTGTCGTGGCTAAAGAAAAATTTGAACGTAACAAACCGCACGTCAACGTTGGCACCATCGGTCACGTTGACCACGGTAAAACCACTCTGACCGCTGCTCTGACTCGCGTTTGCTCCGAAGTTTTCGGTTCTGCTCGTGTTGACTTCGACAAGATCGACAGCGCTCCAGAAGAGAAAGCTCGTGGTATCACCATCAACACTGCTCACGTAGAGTACGACTCGAACGTTCGTCACTACGCGCACGTTGACTGCCCAGGTCACGCCGACTACGTAAAAAACATGATCACCGGTGCTGCCCAGATGGACGGCGCGATCCTGGTTTGCTCGGCTGCTGATGGTCCTATGCCACAAACTCGTGAGCACATCCTGCTGTCCCGTCAGGTTGGCGTTCCGTACATCGTTGTCTTCCTGAACAAGGCTGACATGGTTGACGACGCTGAGCTGCTGGAACTGGTCGAGATGGAAGTTCGCGATCTGCTGAGCACCTACGATTTCCCAGGCGACGACACTCCGATCATCATTGGTTCCGCTCTGATGGCTCTGAACGGCCAGGACGACAACGAGCTGGGTACTACCGCTGTTCGTAAGCTGGTTGAAACTCTGGATACTTACATCCCAGAGCCAGAGCGTGCTATCGACAAGCCGTTCCTGATGCCAATCGAAGACGTATTCTCGATCTCCGGTCGCGGTACTGTTGTAACTGGTCGTGTTGAGCGCGGCATCATCAAGATCCAGGAAGAAGTAGAAATCGTAGGTCTGCGTGACACTACCAAAACTACTTGCACTGGCGTTGAGATGTTCCGCAAGCTGCTGGACGAAGGCCGTGCTGGTGAGAACTGCGGCGTTCTGCTGCGTGGCACCAAGCGTGACGACGTTGAGCGTGGCCAGGTTCTGGTCAAGCCAGGCACCGTCAAGCCGCACACTCAGTTCGAAGCTGAAATCTACGTTCTGAGCAAAGAAGAAGGCGGTCGTCACACTCCGTTCTTCAAAGGCTACCGTCCACAGTTCTACTTCCGTACTACCGACGTAACTGGTAGCTGCGAACTGCCGGAAGGCGTTGAGATGGTAATGCCAGGCGATAACGTGAAAGTTTCCGTTACCCTGATCAAGCCAATCGCAATGGAAGATGGTCTGCGTTTCGCTATCCGTGAAGGCGGTCGTACCGTCGGCGCCGGCGTCGTAGCCAAAATCATCGCTTAAGCGTTGATTCAAGAAAAAGCCCCCGCTTGCGGGGGCTTTTTTATTGGGTTGACACTCTGTTAGCTCGTCTATAGAATTGCGCCTCCTTTTAACGGGCGTATTGCGCTCGGTGGGAACAGCAATCTGGAGTCTGAAATCCAATGCAAAATCAGCAAATCCGTATCAGGTTGAAGGCTTTTGACCATCGCCTGATCGACCAATCAACCCAGGAAATCGTGGAAACCGCGAAACGTACTGGTGCTCAGGTGCGTGGTCCAATTCCACTGCCGACCCGTAAAGAGCGGTTCACCGTTCTGGTTTCCCCGCACGTCAACAAAGACGCGCGCGACCAGTACGAGATCCGCACTCATAAGCGCGTTCTGGACATCGTCCAGCCAACGGATAAAACCGTTGATGCTCTTATGAAGCTTGATCTTGCGGCCGGTGTGGAAGTGCAGATCAGCCTCGGCTAAGACTTGGGTCTTGGTCGTGTAACGCTCTGAAATGGGCGGCCATAGCGGGTGAAAGCCCCGTACACTCATGAGGTTTACAACATGACTATTGGTGTAGTCGGTCGTAAATGCGGTATGACCCGTATTTTCACCGAAGAAGGTGTCTCCATTCCGGTCACGGTCATTGAGATCGAGCCGAATCGCGTCACTCAGTTCAAAACCGAAGAAACCGATGGCTATCGTGCAGTGCAAGTCACTGTCGGCGAGCGTCGTGCTTCGCGTGTTACAGCTGCTCAGGCTGGCCACTTCGCCAAGGCGAACGTAGCTGCCGGTCGCACTGTTCTTGAATTCCGTCTTGAAGAAGGCGAGTACAAGGCTGGCGATCTGATCAACGCTGAAATCTTCGCTGCTGGCCAACTGGTTGACGTAACCGGTCAGTCCAAAGGTAAAGGTTTCCAGGGTACGATCAAGCGCTGGAATTTCCGTGGTCAAGATAACACCCACGGTAACTCCGTATCCCACCGCGTCCCAGGCTCTATCGGCCAGTGCCAGACTCCTGGTCGTGTATTCAAGGGCAAGAAAATGTCCGGTCATATGGGCGCTGAGCGCGTGACCGTGCAGTCCCTCGAAGTAGTGCGCGTGGACGCTGAACGCAATCTGTTGTTGGTCAAGGGCGCTGTTCCTGGCGCTACTGGCGGCAATCTGGTTGTACGTCCAGCAGCCAAGGCTCGCGGTTAAGGGGAAGCTGACATGCAATTAAATGTAAATGACGCTCAAGCAATCGAAGTTTCCGAACTGACATTTGGCGGCGAATTCAACGAGACACTGGTGCACCAGGCAGTCGTAGCCTACATGGCTGGCGGTCGTCAGGGCAGCAAGCAGCAAAAGACCCGTTCCGACGTTTCCGGTGGCGGTAAGCGCCCATGGCGTCAGAAGGGTACTGGCCGCGCTCGTGCCGGTACTATCCGTAGCCCAATCTGGCGTGGCGGCGGTACCACTTTCGCAGCTCGTCCTCAGGATCACACCCAGAAACTCAACAAGAAGATGTATCGCGCTGCTCTGCGCTCCATCCTTGGTGAGCTGGTCCGTACTGATCGTCTGGTCGTGGTTCAGGACTTCGCTGTCGAAGCACCGAAAACCAAAGATCTGCTGAGCAAGCTGAATGGCATGGGTCTGACCGATGTTCTGATCGTGTCTGACGCTGTTGACCAGAATCTGTACCTGGCTGCTCGTAACCTGCCTCACGTCGATGTGCGTGATGTTCAAGGTTCCGATCCAGTTAGTCTGATCGCATACGACAAAGTGTTGATCACTGTGTCGGCCGTGAAGAAATTCGAGGAGCTGCTGGGATGAACCAGGAACGCGTATTTAAAGTTCTACTTGGCCCGCACGTTTCCGAGAAGGCCACGGTTCTGGCTGACAAGAAAGGCCAGTTCGTTTTCAAGGTTGCTACTGACGCAACCAAGCTGGAAATCAAGAAGGCCGTCGAAAGCCTGTTCAGCGTGAAAGTAGAGCGTGTTACTACCCTGAATGTTCTGGGTAAGAGCAAGCGCACTGCTCGCGGTCTGGGCAAGCGTAATGACTGGAAGAAGGCAGTTATCTCCCTTCAGCCAGGCCAAGATCTCGATTTCAGCAGCAGTGCTGAGTAAGGAAGGGGTGCATCATGGCAATCGTTAAATGCAAACCGACTTCCCCTGGCCGCCGTTTTGTGGTCAAGGTGGTCAACCAGGAGCTGCATAAAGGCGCTCCTCACGCACCGCTGCTCGAGAAAAAATCGAAGTCTGGTGGTCGTAACAACAATGGCCGTATCACTACACGTCACGTGGGTGGTGGTCATAAGCAGCACTATCGTTTGGTTGACTTCCGTCGCAACGACAAAGATGGCATCGCTGCCACTGTCGAGCGTATTGAATACGATCCAAACCGTACTGCTCACATCGCTTTGCTGCTGTACGCAGACGGCGAGCGTCGCTACATCATCGCTCCTAAGGGCGTAAGTGCTGGCGACCAGCTGATCTCTGGTGCTCTGGCTCCAATCAAGCCGGGCAACACTCTTCAGCTGCGCAACATTCCAGTTGGTAGCACCGTGCACGGCATCGAACTGAAGCCGGGTAAAGGCGCCCAGATCGCTCGTTCCGCTGGTGCTTCTGCACAGCTGATCGCTCGTGAAGGTGTGTACGTTACTCTGCGTCTTCGCTCCGGTGAAATGCGTAAAGTACTGGCTGAGTGCCGTGCAACGCTGGGTGAAGTCTCGAACTCCGAGCACAGCCTGCGTTCCCTGGGTAAAGCTGGTGCCAAGCGCTGGCGTGGCGTTCGCCCAACCGTTCGTGGTGTTGCCATGAACCCGGTTGACCACCCACATGGTGGTGGTGAAGGTCGTACCTCTGGTGGTCGTCATCCGGTATCGCCGTGGGGCTTCCCGACTAAGGGCGCGAAGACTCGTGGTAATAAGCGTACCGACAAAATGATCGTCCGTCGTCGCAAGTAAATAGAGGGATACGACAGTGCCACGTTCTCTGAAAAAAGGTCCTTTTATTGATCTTCACCTACTGAAGAAGATCGAAGTGGCGGCGGAAAAGAACGATCGCAAACCAGTGAAAACCTGGTCGCGCCGTTCGATGATCCTGCCACAAATGGTCGGTCTGACCATTGCTGTGCATAACGGTCGTCAACATGTCCCAGTTCTGGTGAGCGAAGACATGGTCGGCCATAAACTGGGCGAGTTTGCCGGTACCCGCACTTATCGTGGGCACGTGGCAGACAAGAAAGCCAAGCGTTAAGGGGTAAGGAACGATGGAAGTAGCCGCTAAGTTGTCGGGCGCTCGAATCTCCGCCCAGAAAGCCCGCTTGGTCGCCGACCAGATCCGCGGGAAGAAGGTGGGCGAAGCGCTCAACCTGTTGGCTTTCAGCAGTAAGAAAGCCGCCGAGATCCTGAAGAAAGTGCTGGAGTCGGCTGTAGCCAACGCCGAGCATAACGAAGGCGCAGACGTTGATGACCTGAAGGTCTCCACCGTTTTCGTCAACGAAGGGCGTTCGCTGAAGCGCATCATGCCACGTGCCAAAGGCCGTGCTGATCGCATCGTCAAGCGGTCTTGCCATATCACTGTCAAGGTCGCTGACAAGTAACGGAGTCGAAGAGATGGGTCAGAAAGTACATCCCATTGGCATTCGCCTGGGAATCGTCAAGGAGCACACCTCCGTCTGGTACGCAGACGGTCGCACTTACGCAGACTACCTGCTGGCAGATCTGCAGGTGCGTGAGTACCTCCAAGACAAACTAAAAAGCGCGTCCGTAAGCCGTATCGATATCCATCGTCCGGCTCAGACAGCACGCATCACCATCCACACCGCTCGTCCAGGTATCGTTATCGGGAAGAAAGGTGAAGATGTTGAAAAACTGCGTCAGGACCTGACCAAGCAAATGGGTGTGCCTGTGCACATCAATATCGAAGAGATCCGCAAGCCGGAACTCGACGGTATGCTGGTTGCGCAGAGCGTAGCTCAGCAGCTGGAGCGTCGTGTAATGTTCCGTCGCGCCATGAAGCGCGCTGTACAGAACGCCATGCGCATTGGTGCCAAAGGCATCAAAATCCAAGTGAGCGGTCGTCTCGGCGGTGCTGAAATCGCACGTACTGAATGGTATCGCGAAGGTCGTGTGCCACTGCACACCCTGCGTGCCGACATCGACTATGCCAACTACGAAGCTCACACCACCTACGGTGTGATCGGTGTAAAGGTTTGGATCTTCAAAGGCGAAGTAATTGGTGGTCGCCAAGAAGAACTGAAACCACAAGCACCAGCGCCTCGTAAAAAAGCTGCTAAGTAAGGGGTACGCCAAATGTTGCAACCAAAGCGTACGAAGTTCCGCAAGCAAATGACTGGCCACAACCGTGGTCTGGCATTGCGCGGTAGCAAAGTCAGCTTCGGCGAGTTCGCGCTGAAGTCTGTCGCTCGTGGTCGTCTCACCGCTCGTCAGATCGAGTCAGCGCGTCGTGCTCTGACCCGTCACGTTAAACGTGGCGGCAAGATCTGGATCCGTGTATTCCCGGACAAGCCTATTTCCAAGAAGCCCCTCGAAGTTCGTATGGGTAAAGGTAAGGGTAACGTCGAGTACTGGGTTGCCCAGATTCAGCCAGGCAAAGTCCTGTATGAAATCGAGGGTGTTACTGAAGAGCTGGCGCGTGAGGCTTTCGCCCTGGCTGCTGCAAAGCTGCCGCTCGCCACCTCCTTTGTTAAGCGGACGGTGATGTGATGAAAGCGAATGAACTTCGTGAAAAATCAGCACAGCAGCTGAACGAGCAACTGCTCGGCCTGCTGCGCGACCAGTTCAATCTGCGTATGCAGAAAGCAACTGGCCAGTTGGGGCAGTCTCACCTGCTCTCGCAAGTTAAGCGTGACATCGCTCGCGTGAAGACTGTGCTCAACCAGCAGGCAGGTAAGTAATTATGGCTGAAGCCGAAAAAACCGTCCGTACGCTGACTGGCCGTGTTGTCAGCGACAAGATGGACAAGACCATCACCGTTCTGATTGAGCGTCGCGTCAAGCACCCGATCTACGGTAAATACGTTAAGCGTTCGACTAAGCTGCACGCGCACGACGAAACCAATCAATGCCATATCGGCGACAAGGTCACTATTCGTGAAACTCGTCCGGTAGCCAAGACCAAGTCTTGGGCATTGGTTGATATCATCGAACGCGCTGTGGAAGTCTAAGGACTAGGGGTCGGAGAAATTATATGATTCAGACTCAATCCATGCTCGATGTGGCCGATAACAGCGGCGCTCGCCGCGTTATGTGCATCAAGGTGCTGGGTGGCTCCCATCGTCGTTACGCTGGTATCGGTGACATCATCAAAGTGACCGTCAAGGAAGCAATTCCACGCGGTAAGGTGAAAAAAGGCCAAGTGATGACTGCTGTTGTAGTCCGCACTCGCCACGGTGTTCGTCGTGCAGACGGCTCCATCATCCGCTTCGATGGCAACGCTGCTGTTCTGCTGAACAACAAGCAAGAGCCGATCGGCACCCGTATCTTTGGGCCAGTGACCCGTGAACTTCGTACTGAGAAGTTCATGAAGATCGTCTCGCTCGCCCCAGAAGTGCTGTAAGGAGATCCGACATGCAAAAGATTCGTCGTGACGACGAGATCATCGTGATCGCCGGCAAAGACAAAGGTAAGCGCGGTAAGGTGCTCAAGGTTCTCGCTGACGACCGTCTGGTCGTTGGTGGGATCAACCTGGTGAAGCGTCATACCAAGCCTAACCCGATGTCGGGCGTACAGGGCGGTATCGTCGAGAAAGAAGCGCCATTGCACGCTTCCAACGTCGCCATTTTCAACGGCGCAACCAACAAGGCTGACCGCGTTGGTTTCAAAGTTGAAGACGGCAAAAAAATTCGTGTCTTCAAGTCGACCCAAAAAGCGGTTGATGCTTGAACACTGCTAGGTAGAAGACCATGGCACGACTGAAAGAGATTTACCGGAAGGAAATCGCTCCGAAGCTTAAGGAAGAACTTAAGCTGTCGAACGTGATGGAAGTTCCGCGCGTTACCAAAATCACCCTGAACATGGGTCTGGGCGAAGCGATCGGCGACAAGAAAGTCATCGAGCACGCTGTTGCCGACCTGGAAAAGATCACCGGTCAAAAAGTTGTTGTGACTTACGCTCGGAAATCCATCGCTGGCTTTAAAGTCCGTGAAGGTTGGCCGATCGGCGTCAAAGTAACTCTGCGCCGCGATCGTATGTACGAGTTCCTGGATCGTCTGCTGTCGATCTCCCTGCCTCGGGTTCGCGACTTCCGCGGCCTGAATGCCAAGTCCTTCGATGGTCGTGGCAACTACAGCATGGGCGTAAAAGAGCAGATCATCTTCCCGGAAATCGACTACGACAAGATCGATGCTCTCCGCGGTCTGGACATTACCCTGACCACCACTGCCAAGAACGATGACGAAGGCCGCGCACTGCTGCGTGCTTTCAAATTCCCGTTCCGCAACTGATTGGAGTAGGAAAATGGCCAAGAAGAGCATGAAAAACCGTGAGCTGAAGCGTCAGCTCACTGTTGCCAAGTTCGCAGTAAAGCGTGCAGCGCTCAAAGCAATCATCGTTGATCTGAACGCAAGTCCAGAAGCGCGTTGGGAAGCTACCGTAGCTCTGCAGAAGCAACCACGTGACGCAAGCGCTTCGCGCATGCGTAACCGTTGCCGCATCACCGGTCGTCCACACGGCGTCTATCGCAAGTTCGGCCTGGGCCGTAACAAGCTGCGTGAAGCAGCAATGCGTGGCGACGTACCAGGTCTGGTTAAAGCCAGCTGGTAAGACGTACCTCTCGCTACCTGTCGTCGGCTTCGCAAGAAATCGATGGCAGGTAAGCCGGGAAATTGAATCAAGCCCCTTTTGGGGCTTGATTCGTTTCTGGCGTAGGTCTAGAATTGCCGGCTCGCCTGAGCCCGTGTTTTTACTTGCCCGGAAAATCTCGGCGACAAGCTGTAGCCGCAAGGCTAATTATTTTGTTTTAGGAGCGTCTAGCCCATGAGTATGCAGGACCCGTTAGCGGACATGCTAACTCGTATCCGTAATGCCCAGATGGCTGAAAAGCCCGTCGTAAGCATGCCATCTTCCACGTTGAAGGTTGCTGTAGCCAAAGTCCTGAAAGACGAGGGTTACATTGCGGGTTATCAGATCAGCAGCGAAATCAAGCCACTGCTGTCCATCGAGCTGAAGTACTTCGAAGGCCGTCCAGTCATCGAAGAAGTGAAGCGCGTCAGCCGCCCAGGCTTGCGTCAGTACAAGTCCTCCGATGATCTGCCAAAAGTTCGTGGCGGTCTTGGTGTGTCTATCGTCTCCACCAACAAAGGTGTGATGACTGATCGTGCTGCGCGCGCTGCCGGTGTCGGTGGCGAAGTGCTTTGCACTGTGTTCTAAGGGGGGATAAGCATGTCACGCGTAGCTAAGAACCCCGTTAAGTTGCCAGCCGGTGTCGAAGTCAAATTCGTTGGCCAGCAGCTTTCGGTGAAGGGTGCCAAGGGCACTCTGGAACTGAACGTCCATTCGTCCGTTGAAATTGTTGAAGAAGCTGGTGAGCTGCGTTTCTCTGCTCGCAATGGCGATCAACAGACTCGCGCAATGGCAGGCACAACTCGTGCACTGGTTAACAACATGGTCCAGGGCGTAAGCCAAGGCTTCGAGCGCAAGCTCCAGCTGGTCGGTGTTGGTTACAAGGCGCAAGCAAAAGGCTCGGTCCTGAACCTGGCACTTGGCTTCTCGCACCCGGTGGATTACGAATTGCCTAATGGCATTACCGCTGAGACCCCCAACCAAACCGATATCTTCATTCGTGGTATCGACAAGCAGTTGGTTGGTCAAGTGGCCGCTGAGATCCGCGACTTCCGCCGTCCTGAGCCGTACAAAGGCAAAGGTGTGCGTTACGCAGACGAAGTCGTCCGCCGTAAAGAAGCCAAGAAGAAGTAGGGCATAGCAAATGACCGTCAAAAAAGTTACCCGACTGCGTCGCGCTCGCAAAGCACGCCTGAAAATGCACGAACTAGAAGTCGTGCGTCTCTGCGTGCACCGCTCTTCGCAGCACATTTATGCCCAGGTCATTTCGGCCGACGGCAGCAAAGTCCTGGCAAGCGCCTCGACTTTGGACAAAGAACTGCGTGATGGTGCCACTGGCAACATCGACGCGGCCACTAAGGTTGGCAAGCTGGTCGCCGAGCGTGCAAAAGCCGCTGGCGTATCGCAAGTGGCTTTCGACCGTTCTGGCTTCAAGTACCACGGCCGTGTCAAAGCGCTGGCTGATGCTGCTCGTGAAGGCGGGCTGGAGTTCTAAGTTATGGCAAATAACGACCAAAAACGCGACGAAGGCTACATCGAGAAGCTGGTTCAAGTTAACCGCGTGGCCAAAACCGTAAAAGGCGGCCGTATCTTCACTTTCACTGCGTTGACCGTAGTGGGTGATGGTAAAGGACGTGTTGGCTTCGGCCGTGGCAAGTCACGTGAAGTGCCTGCCGCAATCCAGAAAGCGATGGAAGCTGCTCGCCGCAACATGATCCAAGTCGATCTGAACGGCACTACCCTGCAGTACGCAATGAAGTCTGCCCACGGCGCTTCGAAGGTGTACATGCAGCCTGCTTCTGAAGGTACCGGTATCATCGCTGGCGGCGCTATGCGCGCAGTGCTGGAAGTTGCTGGTGTCCAGAACGTATTGGCCAAGTGCTACGGCTCTACTAACCCGGTAAACGTGGTTCACGCCACTTTCAAGGGTCTGAAAGGCATGCAGTCTCCTGAGTCCATTGCTGCCAAGCGTGGCAAGCGTGTTGAGGAGATCATCTGATCATGGCTACCGTTAAAGTAACGCTGATCAAAAGCACCGCCGGCCGTCTCCCTAACCACAAACTGTGCGTTAAGGGTCTGGGTCTGCGTCGCATCGGTCACACTGTAGAAGTCCAGGATACTCCCGAGAATCGCGGGATGATCAACAAGGCTTACTACATGCTGCGAGTCGAGGGTTAATCGATGAAACTCAATGATCTGAGTCCAGCGCCGGGTTCCCGTCGCGAAAAGCATCGTCCGGGCCGTGGTATCGGTAGTGGTTTGGGCAAGACTGGTGGCCGCGGTCACAAAGGTCAGACCTCCCGCTCCGGTGGCACTATCGCTCCGGGCTTTGAAGGCGGCCAACAGCCGTTGCATCGTCGTCTGCCAAAATTCGGTTTCGTTTCCCTGAAGGCCATGGATCGCGCAGAAGTGCGTCTGTCCGAGCTGGCTAAAGTGGAAGGCGACATCGTAACTGTGCAGTCCCTGAAGGATGCCAACGTGATTAACCAGAACGTACAGCGTGTGAAAATCATGCTGTCCGGCGAAGTTACTCGCGCTGTCACCATCAAAGGTATCGCAGCCACCAAAGGTGCGCGTGCGGCTATCGAAGCAGCTGGCGGCAAGTTCGAGGAATAAATGGCTAAGCAAGGTGCTCTCTCTGCGCTCGGCAAAGGCGGTATGTCTGAACTCTGGGCTCGTCTGCGTTTTCTGTTCCTGGCGATTATCGTCTACCGAATAGGCGCACACATCCCGGTTCCAGGTATCAACCCTGATCGACTCGCAGACCTGTTTCGACAGAATGAGGGGACCATTCTTAGCTTGTTCAACATGTTTTCCGGCGGCGCGCTGGAGCGGATGAGCATCTTTGCACTGGGGATCATGCCGTACATCTCGGCATCGATCATCATGCAGCTGATGACAGCCGTCAGCCCGCAGCTGGAGCAGTTGAAGAAGGAAGGTGAAGCTGGCCGTCGCAAGATCAGCCAGTACACCCGCTACGGCACCGTCGTCCTGGCATTGGTTCAAGCTATCGGCATGTCCGTTGGCCTGGCCAGTCAGGGCGTTGCTTTCTCTGCAGATTTCGGCTTCCACTTCGTGGCTGTCACCACCTTCGTGGCTGGTGCGATGTTCATGATGTGGCTGGGCGAGCAGATTACCGAGCGCGGTGTTGGCAACGGTATCTCGATGTTGATTTTCGCAGGTATCGTCGCCGGTCTTCCGAGAGCGATCGGGCAGTCTTTCGAGTCTGCACGCACGGGTGATATCAATATCTTCGCCCTGGTTGCTATCGGTTTGCTGGCAGTAGCGATCATCGGTTTCGTGGTGTTCATTGAGCGTGGTCAGCGTCGTATTGCTGTTCACTACGCCAAGCGTCAGCAGGGCCGCAAGGTCTTCGCTGCGCAGACCAGCCACCTGCCGCTGAAAGTGAACATGGCTGGTGTTATTCCTGCCATTTTCGCGAGCAGCATCTTGCTGTTCCCGGCTTCGTTGGGGTCCTGGTTCGGTCAGTCTGAAGGTATGGGCTGGTTGCAGGACATCTCGCAGTCGATCGCTCCTGGTCAGCCGTTGAATATTCTGCTGTTTAGTGCAGGGATTATTTTCTTCTGCTTCTTCTATACGGCGTTGATGTTCAATCCGAAAGACGTAGCGGAAAACCTGAAGAAGTCCGGTGCCTTTATTCCGGGCATCCGTCCAGGTGAGCAGTCGGCACGCTATATTGATGGCGTTCTGACCCGCTTGACCATGTTCGGTGCTCTTTATATGACGGCCGTGTGTCTGCTCCCCCAGTTCCTGGTGGTTGCGGCAAACGTACCGTTCTACCTTGGCGGGACCTCGTTGCTGATCGTGGTCGTGGTTGTGATGGACTTTATGTCGCAAGTGCAATCTCACCTCGTTTCGCACCAGTATGAATCCCTGATGAAGAAAGCCAACCTGAAGGGTTACGGCAGCGGCGGCGGAATGCTGCGCTGAGGTACTCATAAGGTTCGAGGAGTTGGTGATGAAAGTTCGTGCATCGGTGAAAAAGCTGTGCCGTAACTGCAAGATTATTCGCCGCGAAGGTGTTGTTCGAGTAATTTGCAGCGCGGAACCACGTCATAAGCAGCGCCAAGGCTGATTGTGATTTGTGCTTAAGCCCAGCAGCTAGTGCGCTGCTGGGTTGATTATTTGTTCCTACAGCGATATTATCTCGCGCCCTATTTCTTGGCTTCCGGGGCGTAGGTAGCTGTCAATTGGAGTCCCACTGAATGGCCCGTATTGCAGGCGTTAACATTCCAGATAACAAGCATACTGTTATCTCGCTGACCTACATCTATGGTGTTGGTCGCACAACTGCACAGAAAATCTGTGCAACCACTGGGGTTAACCCAGCGGCAAAGATCAAAGATCTGAGCGACGAGCAGATTGAACAGCTGCGTGGCGAAGTGGCGAAGTTCACCACTGAAGGTGACCTGCGTCGCGAAATCAACATGAAAATCAAGCGCTTGATGGACCTGGGCTGCTACCGCGGTCTGCGTCATCGTCGTGGTCTGCCAGTACGCGGTCAGCGTACCAAGACCAACGCGCGTACTCGCAAAGGTCCGCGTAAGCCGATCCGCAAGTAATCGCTCCAGCGTATCGACAGGAATTTAGTCATGGCAAAACCTGCTGCTCGTCCTCGTAAAAAAGTTAAAAAGACAGTGGTTGATGGCATCGCCCACATCCACGCGTCGTTTAACAACACAATCGTCACCATTACCGATCGTCAAGGTAACGCTCTTTCCTGGGCTACCTCCGGCGGTTCGGGTTTCCGTGGTTCCCGCAAGTCCACCCCGTTCGCTGCTCAGGTAGCTGCAGAGCGTGCTGGTCAAGCTGCGCTGGAGTACGGTCTGAAGAACCTCGACGTCAATGTCAAGGGTCCAGGCCCAGGTCGTGAATCCGCTGTCCGTGCATTGAACGGCTGCGGCTATAAGATCGCCAGCATCACCGACGTGACGCCAATCCCGCACAACGGGTGCCGTCCGCCGAAGAAGCGCCGCGTGTAATCCAGGAGACTGTAAGAAATGGCTCGTTACATTGGTCCAAAATGCAAACTTGCTCGTCGTGAAGGCACCGATCTCTTTCTGAAGAGCGGCGTTCGCGCTATCGAATCCAAGTGCAACATCGAAGCAGCTCCAGGCATCCACGGTCAGCGCCGCGGTCGTCAGTCCGATTACGGTACCCAGCTGCGTGAAAAGCAAAAAGTCCGTCGTATCTACGGCGTTCTCGAGCGTCAGTTCAGCGGTTACTACAAAGAAGCAGCTGGCAAGAAAGGTGCAACCGGTGAAAACCTGCTGCAACTGCTCGAGTGCCGTCTGGACAACGTTGTATACCGTATGGGCTTTGGCTCGACTCGTGCTGAATCCCGTCAACTGGTTTCGCACAAGTCGATCAGCGTCAACGGTAAAACCGTTAACGTTCCTTCCTACCAGGTACGTGCCGGCGACGTCGTTGCAGTCCGTGAAAAGGCGCAAAACCAACTGCGTATTGTCCAGGCTCTCGAACTGTGTGCCCAACGTGGCCGCGTAGAATGGGTAGACGTAGACACCGCGAAGAAATCGGGCGTTTTCAAAAGCGTTCCAGCTCGCAGTGATCTATCCGCCGACATCAACGAAAGCCTGATTGTCGAGCTCTACTCCAAGTAAGGGCTAGAAAATAGGTGCATCCATGCAGATTTCGGTAAATGAGTTCCTGACACCCCGCCATATTGATGTGCAGGTTGTCAGTCCAACCCGCGCCAAGATTACTCTCGAGCCTCTCGAGCGTGGTTTTGGCCATACCCTGGGCAACGCGCTTCGCCGCATTCTGTTGTCCTCCATGCCCGGCTGTGCAGTAGTCGAGGCCGAGATTGACGGTGTACTCCACGAGTACAGCGCCATCGAAGGTGTACAGGAAGACGTCATTGAAATCCTGTTGAACCTTAAAGGTCTGGCTATCAAGCTGCACGGTCGAGACGAAGTTACGCTGACCTTGTCGAAGAAGGGTTCGGGGGTGGTTACCGCTGCCGATATTCAGCTGGATCATGATGTCGAGATCGTTAATCCCGATCACGTAATCGCCAACCTGGCGTCTAACGGCGCCTTGAACATGAAGCTCGTTGTAGCTCGTGGCCGTGGTTATGAACCGGCAGACTCGCGTCAGAGCGATGAAGACGAAAGCCGCAGCATTGGTCGCTTGCAGCTTGACTCTTCGTTCAGCCCAGTACGTCGCATCGCCTACGAGGTGCAAAACGCCCGTGTCGAGCAGCGTACCAACCTGGACAAGCTGGTTATTGATATGGAAACCAACGGTACTCTGGATCCTGAAGAGGCTATCCGTCGTGCTGCAACCATTCTGCAACAGCAGTTGGCTGCGTTCGTCGACCTCAAAGGTGACAGTGAACCAGTGGTAATCGAACAGGAAGATGAGATCGATCCGATCCTCCTCCGTCCGGTTGACGATTTGGAACTGACCGTGCGTTCGGCCAACTGCCTTAAGGCGGAGAACATTTACTACATCGGCGACCTGATTCAGCGTACCGAAGTAGAACTGTTGAAGACTCCGAACCTGGGCAAGAAATCCTTGACCGAGATCAAGGATGTCCTGGCTTCTCGTGGTCTTTCCCTCGGCATGCGCCTCGACAACTGGCCGCCTGCAAGTCTTAAGAAGGACGACAAGGCGACTGCCTGATCGTCGTAATCACCGAACGTTGTGTTTGGTAAGGAATGAACCATGCGTCATCGTAAAAGTGGACGTCACCTGAGCCGTACCAGCTCTCACCGCAAGGCCATGTTCCAGAACATGGCGGTGTCGCTGTTCGAGCACGAGCTGATCAAAACTACCCTGCCAAAAGCCAAGGAACTGCGCCGCGTTGCCGAGCCGCTGATCACTCTGGCCAAGGTAGACAGCGTTGCTAACCGTCGTTTGGCTTTCGACCGTACTCGTTCGAAAGAAATCGTTGGTAAGCTGTTCAACGATCTGGGCAAGCGCTATGCAACCCGTCAGGGTGGCTACCTGCGTATCCTCAAGTGCGGTTTCCGCGCTGGCGACAACGCGCCAATGGCGTACGTCGAGCTGGTTGATCGTCCTGTCGGTGGTGTTGTAGAAGCTGCTGAATAAGACGTCAGTCTGAACAAAGAACCGGGCCTTGTGCCCGGTTTTTTGTTTTCTGAAATTCGTAAAAGCTATCAGCTTGCATGATTTAATAAATTTGAGAGTGTTTCAGTTCTGACAAATAATCCTCCCCAGACCATTAGCCAGCTTGTAAGACTGAGGAAGAATTCAATGAGCCAGACTAAAACGCTTACCACTGCAAGCGGTGCGCCTGTCGCAGATAACCAGAACTCTCGTTCCGCCGGTCCACGTGGCCCGTTGCTGCTGGACGACTTTCACCTGATCGAGAAACTTGCTCACTTCAACCGCGAGAACATTCCCGAGCGTCGTGTACACGCCAAGGGATCGGGTGCGCACGGTACGTTCACCGTTACTCGCGATATCACACAATACTCCAGCGCCAAGCTGTTTGAGTCCGTAGGCAAGCAGACCCCTATCTTCCTGCGCTTTTCAACCGTAGGCGGTGAGCGCGGTTCGGCTGATACCGAGCGCGACCCTCGTGGTTTCGCTGTGAAGTTTTACACCGAGGAAGGTAACTGGGACATCGTGGGTAACAACACGCCGGTGTTCTTCATCCGTGATCCACTGAAATTCCCGGACTTCATCCACACCCAAAAGCGTCTGCCGCAAAGCAACCTGAAAAGTGCACAAGCGATGTGGGACTTCTGGTCGTACTCGCCCGAGGCTCTGCACCAGATCACCATCCTGTTCTCGGATCGGGGTATTCCTGATGGCTACCGTCACATGCATGGCTTTGGTAGCCACACCTACAGCCTGATCAGCGCTGCGGGCGAGCGTCATTGGGTCAAGTGGCACTACAAGTCCAGGCAAGGCATCAAGAACCTGACACCGGCTGACGCAGCGCGCCTGGCAGGTACTGACCCGGATTACGCGCAGCGCGATCTGTTCACAGCCATCGAGCGTGGTGATTTCCCGAAATGGCAGGTGTGCATCCAGTTAATGACTGAAGCCCAGGCTGCCAATCATCACGAGAACCCCTTCGACGTGACCAAGACCTGGTCGCAGAAAGAGTTCCCGCTGATCGAAGTCGGTGAACTGGAACTCAACCGCAACCCGCTCAACTACTTCGCTGAAGTCGAGCAGGCTGCTTTTGGCCCGAGCAACATGGTGCCGGGCGTAGGGCTGTCGCCTGATCGCATGCTTCAGGGGCGTGTGTTCGCTTACGCCGATGCTCACCGCTACCGTGTAGGCACCAACCACCAGCACTTGCCGATCAATGCTGCCAAAAGCCCTGTAAACAGCTATCAGCGTGACGGTGCCATGGCGTTTGGCAGTAACGGCGGTGCGGCTCCGAACTACGAGCCAAACAGCTACGCCGATGCGCCCAAGCAGGCGCCTCAGTATGCCGAGCCGGCTCTGTCGTTGAGTGGTGCTGCCGATCGTCACGATCATCGTGAAGACAGCGATTACTACAGTCAGGCCGGCAAACTGTTCAACCTCATGGATGCCGATCAGAAAGCGTTGCTGATCGACAATATTGCCGGTGCGATGCAGGGTGTTTCCAGCGATGTGGTTCAGCGTCAGTTGCAGTACTTCTTCAAAGCCGACCCGGCTTATGGCGAAGGTATTGCCAAAGCCCTGGGTGTCAAACTGGGCTAACTCGAAGTGAGAAACAGAACCGCCCTCATTTGGGCGGTTTTTCGCTTCTTATAGGCCGTTTTTCGCCGCTTTTTATCGGAATATTGCGTTTTTGGAAGTGACCTGACAGTCAGCTTGGTTCAAACTATGGCCTTTACAGCAGGGAGATCTGGTGCGATGCAAGGCCATCCAGAAGTAATCGATTATCTGAACACGTTGCTCACTGGCGAATTGGCTGCTCGTGACCAATATTTCATCCATTCGCGCATGTACGAAGACTGGGGTTTCGCCAAGCTCTACGAACGCATCAATCATGAAATGGAAGAAGAAGCGCAACACGCCGATGCGCTGATCCGTCGTATCCTGATGCTCGAAGGCACGCCTCGCATGCGTCCGGACGATCTGGAAATCGGTACCACCGTGCCTGAAATGCTCGCCAACGATCTGCGTCTCGAATACAAGGTGCGCGCTGCTCTGTGCAAGGGCATCGAGCTGTGCGAACTGCACAAGGATTACATCAGCCGCGACATCCTGCGTCTGCAACTGGCTGACACCGAAGAAGATCACACCTACTGGCTGGAACAGCAGATGGGTCTGATCAAGGCTATCGGTCTGGAAAACTACCTGCAGTCGCAGTTCTGATTCCACAGCCCGCATAGAAAAAGCCCCTGCACACTCACGTGGCAGGGGCTTTTTCATTTTGCAGTTCCTACGTAAATCACCGACTCAAGCGCGGTCCCTGATCAACAGAGGCTTGAGATAGTGGCCGGTATAGGACTGTTCCATCTCAGCCACCTCTTCTGGCGTGCCGGTGGCGATAATCTGACCACCCCTTGAACCACCTTCCGGGCCGAGATCCACGAGCCAGTCGGCTGTCTTGATGACGTCCAGGTTGTGCTCGATCACGACCACGGTGTTGCCGTGATCGCGCAGGCGATGCAAGACATCGAGCAGTTGCTGGATATCGGCAAAGTGCAGGCCGGTGGTGGGTTCGTCGAGGATATAGAGTGTCTTGCCTGTATCACGCTTGGAAAGCTCGCGAGACAGTTTGACCCGCTGTGCCTCACCGCCCGACAGGGTTGTGGCTGACTGTCCCAGCTTGATGTAGGAAAGCCCTACATCCATCAAGGTCTGGAGCTTGCGAGCCAGAGCCGGAACAGCGTCGAAGAACTCACGAGCTTCCTCGATGGTCATTTCCAGCACTTCATGGATGCTCTTGCCCTTGTATTTGATCTCAAGGGTTTCGCGGTTGTAGCGCTTGCTCTTGCACACATCGCAGGGGACATAAATGTCCGGCAGGAAGTGCATCTCGACCTTGATCAGGCCGTCACCCTGGCAGGCCTCGCAACGACCGCCCTTGACGTTGAACGAGAAGCGCCCCGGGCCATACCCGCGTGAGCGCGATTCCGGCACGCCGGCAAACAGTTCGCGAATCGGCGTGAACAGGCCGGTGTAGGTCGCCGGGTTCGAGCGAGGAGTGCGGCCAATGGGGCTCTGATCGATATCCACGACCTTGTCCAGATGCTGCAGGCCATTGATGCTGTCGTGCGTTGCGGCTTCCAGCGTCGTCGCGCCATTGAGCGCTGTGGCGCTGAGCGGGAACAGGGTGTTGTTGATCAGCGTCGACTTGCCCGAACCGGAAACACCGGTCACGCAGGTCAGCAGGCCAATCGGAATCTCCAGATTCACATTGCGCAGGTTATTGCCGCGTGCGCCCTTGAGCGTGAGCGACAGCTTCTTGTTGCGCGGGGTGCGCTTGGCGGGCACCTCGATCTTGACCCGGCCTGACAGGTATTTGCCGGTCAGTGAGTCAGGATGCCCCATCACCTCGTCAGGCGTACCTTCGGCGACGATATTACCGCCATGCACGCCTGCGCCCGGGCCGATGTCCACGACATAGTCTGCCAGGCGGATAGCGTCTTCATCATGCTCGACCACGATCACGGTATTGCCGATATCGCGCAGGTGTTTGAGCGTGCCCAGCAAACGATCGTTATCGCGCTGATGCAGACCGATCGATGGCTCATCGAGGATGTACATCACACCCACCAGACCGGCACCGATCTGGCTCGCCAGCCGGATACGCTGTGCTTCGCCGCCGGAGAGCGTGTCGGCGCTGCGATCCAGGGTCAGATAGTCGAGGCCGACGTTGACCAGGAACTGCAGGCGTTCGCGGATTTCCTTGAGAATCTTGTCGGCAATTTCGCCACGACGTCCGGTCAGCTTCAGGCCGCTGAAATAATCGGTGGCATCGCCAATCGGCAGGTTGGTGACCGCTGGCAGGGTTTTCTCGCCGACCCACACATGACGCGCCTCGCGACGCAGGCGAGTGCCGCGGCAGTCCGGGCAAGGCTGAGTGCCGAGGAACTTGGCCAGTTCTTCACGCACCGTTGCCGACTCGGTTTCCCGGTAACGGCGCTCAAGGTTTGGCACGATGCCTTCAAAGGGATGCGCACGTTTGACGATATCGCCGCGATCATTGAGATAGCGGAAGTCGACATTCTGGGTGCCGCTGCCGTTGAGCAGGATTTTCTGCGTTTCTGCTGTCAGTTCCTTGAACGGCACTTCCAGACTGAAATCGTAGTGCTTGGCCAGCGAACCCAGCATCTGGAAGTAATAGACGTTGCGTCGGTCCCAGCCGCGTATCGCGCCTTCTGCCAGGGTCAGTTCGGCATTGACCAGGCGCTTCACATCGAAGAACTGCTTCACGCCCAGACCGTCACAAGTCGGGCATGCGCCAGCCGGGTTGTTGAAGGAGAACAGCTTGGGTTCCAGCTCACTGATGGCATGGCCGCAGATCGGGCAGGCAAAGCGCGCGGAGAAGATGATCTCTTCGCCTGGCTCATCGTCCATCGGCGCAACCAGCGCGATACCGTCGGCCAGTTTCAGTGCGGTCTCGAACGACTCGGCCAGACGCTGTTGCAGATCCGGGCGTACCTTGAAACGATCCACCACCACATCGATGGAGTGTTTCTTCTGCTTGTCCAGCTTGGGCAGTTCGTCGAGTTCGAACAGCTTGCCGTTGACCCGAGCCCGGACGAAGCCCTGAGCACGCAGTTCCTCGAATACCGAAAGATGCTCGCCCTTGCGCTCACGAATCACCGGAGCCAGCAGCATCAATTTGCTGCCTTCGGGTTGCGCCAGCACCAGATCGACCATCTGGCTGACCGTCTGAGCTTCCAGCGGAATATCGTGATCCGGGCAGCGCGGTTGGCCAACCCGCGCATACAACAGGCGCAGGTAGTCGTAGATCTCGGTAATGGTGCCGACGGTCGAGCGCGGGTTATGAGAAGTGGATTTCTGCTCGATGGAAATTGCAGGCGACAGGCCTTCGATCGTGTCCACGTCCGGTTTTTCCATCATCGAAAGAAACTGGCGGGCGTAGGCTGAAAGAGATTCGACATAACGACGCTGGCCTTCGGCATACAGCGTATCGAATGCCAGCGATGACTTGCCGGAGCCGGACAGGCCGGTAATAACGATCAGTTTGTCGCGCGGAAGGGTCAGGTCTATGTTTTTCAGGTTGTGGGTTCGTGCCCCACGTATCAGGATCTTGTCCACTGCGGCCTCGCTTGGCGGGCATAAACATCGGAGTATACGGCTGCATGCCATTACGCGGCAAAGCGTCGCGTATATCTCGTATATGTGCTGTACCTCGATGGGACTGGTAGAATCGCCGCCGGTTCACACGAGGTTTTTCCATGCACGATCCCTATAGCGAACGGATGAGTAGCGGTGAGACACGCGCAGCAGGCGGTCTGGCTCTGGTGTTCGCTTTCCGAATGCTTGGCATGTTCATGGTTCTGCCGGTCCTGGCGACTTACGGCATGGACCTGGCGGGCGCGAGTCCGGCCCTTATCGGCCTGGCCATCGGCGCCTACGGGCTGACCCAGGCCGTGCTGCAGATTCCGTTCGGGGTCATTTCCGACCGGATCGGACGGCGACCGGTGATTTACCTGGGCTTGATCGTCTTTGCGGTCGGCAGTCTGGTGGCCGCCAATGCCGACTCGATCTGGGGCATTATCATCGGACGAATCCTGCAAGGTGCTGGCGCCATATCCGCGGCGGTCATGGCTTTGTTGTCAGACCTGACACGCGAGCAGCATCGCACCAAGGCCATGGCCATGATCGGCATGACCATTGGTCTGTCGTTCGCTATCGCAATGGTGGTGGGGCCTTTGCTGACCGGCGCGTTCGGCCTGTCCGGGCTGTTCCTGGCGACGGGCGGCATGGCGCTGCTGGGAGTGCTGATCGTTGCGTTCGTCGTACCGAAGGCCAATGGTCCGTTACTGCACCGTGAGTCGGGCGTGGCAAAACAGGCTCTGGGAGCCACCCTGCGCCACCCGGATCTGCTGCGTCTGGATTTGGGTATCTTCGTGTTGCACGCGATGCTGATGTCCAGTTTCGTGGCATTACCGCTGGCGCTGGTGGAAAAAGCCGGTCTGCCCAAGGAACAGCACTGGTGGGTCTACCTCACGGCGTTGCTGATCTCTTTCTTCGCGATGATTCCGTTCATCATTTACGGAGAAAAAAAGCGTCAGATGAAGCGCGTGCTGCTCGGCGCGGTCACAGTTCTGATGCTCTCTGAGCTATTCTTCTGGGCATTCGGCGACACGTTGCGGGCGCTGGTGATCGGCACTGTGGTGTTCTTCACAGCGTTCAATCTGCTGGAAGCGTCATTGCCATCGTTGATCAGTAAAGTCTCGCCGGCAGGTGGTAAAGGCACTGCCATGGGGGTTTATTCCACCAGTCAGTTCCTGGGCTCGGCTGCCGGAGGGATACTCGGCGGTTGGCTTTTCCAGCACGGCGGGCTGGATGTTGTGTTCCTCGGCGGTGCTGCCATGGCCGCCATTTGGTTGGCCTTTGCTGTTACCATGCGTGAACCGCCTTACGTGACGAGCCTGCGCCTGCCGTTGTCGGCCGAGGCCCAGCGTGAAGCAGGACTGGCAGAGCGTTTAATGTCCGTAACAGGCGTGACGGATGCAGTCGTGGTTGCCGAAGAGGCAGCCATCTATATCAAACTCGATACAAAATTATTGGATCGTGCGTCTCTGGAAAAGCTGGTCAACCCGGCACCGGAAACGTGCGAAGCCTAGGAGAACGTTATGGCCCGTGGGGTTAACAAAGTCATATTGGTCGGTACATGCGGCCAGGATCCCGAAGTTCGCTACTTGCCTAACGGTAACGCCGTGACCAACCTGAGTCTGGCAACCAGCGAACAATGGACTGACAAGCAGACCGGCCAGAAAGTCGAAAAGACCGAATGGCACCGTGTTTCGATGTTCGGCAAGGTTGCCGAGATCGCTGGCGAATACCTGCGCAAGGGTTCCCAAGTCTACATCGAAGGCAAGCTGCAGACCCGTGAGTGGGAAAAAGACGGCATCAAGCGCTACACCACCGAAATCGTCGTCGACATGCAAGGCACCATGCAACTGCTGGGCGGCCGTCCACAAGGCGACTCGCAACAAGGGCAGGGCGGTGGCAGCTACGGCAACTCCGCACCACGTCCACAACAGTCGCGCCAGCAATCGGCTCCGCCTCAGCAGTCGTATTCGCAGCCACAACGCGAATCCCGTCCGGCTCCGCAGCAGCAAGCACCACAGCCGGCTGCCGATTTCGACAGCTTTGATGATGATATTCCGTTCTGACAAGCTACATGGACTTTCATAAGTTCAGGCCTGAAACCCCCGCATCGCGGGGGTTTCGCGTTTCTGGCCTGTCAAAAAGTATCGTGGTTTGTCCGGTTGTTTCGTGTAGTAAAGGTTACGAGTTGATACATTTTTAGGCGTGGTCTCCACGTGGTTTCATGCGACAGATGCGTAAGATCGAAGTCGTAGTTATTCGACTCAAGAAAGGACGCTTGCATGGGACGTAAAATGATTGGAGTTGGAGCTCCGACATCTACGGGTGGGGTAGTACTAGAAGGCAACGTGGGTATCAATATTGATAGCACGGTCAATACATCATCAGTCGGGCACATAGCTAGTTGTCCCGCATGCAGTGTAGGCAAGGGGCCGATTGTTGCTGTAGGACCAAGAACCATTATTTTGCCGGCAGGTCCGGTTGCGTTGGAAGGTGATTATGTTGCCTGTGGTTGTCCGCCTGAATCCAATACTGTGATCTCTGGCCAGTCAACTGTTTATGGTGGCGCTGAGCACACTAATGCCAGTTTTTTACCTATTGATTCAGCTGTAGTAAAAGTAAAATCAATAAAAGAAATTTATTTTTCATATGGCAGTAGTTATGAGCCCCTTGCCGATGTGTCTCGATTTTATGTGGACTTGAATGTGCATGTGGAAACGTCTGGTTATAAGAATGGTGAGGTTGTTGATGTTAAACTCGGAGGTGACGTAGAACGTGATTTTTCGGCTGTGGTAGGAGAGGGTGGCGTTGCTGTAATTACGGGTATGCTTATGGATGATCGTATCGACATGGAAGGAGATGTGTAATGACTAATCTGACAGTAAGTGCGGGTGAAGTTTCTACGACAGTCAAGGTTAACAGACCTCGTTATAGTGATTTGTGGGCCGCCTATGCTGAAGTAGGCTTCATGAAATCTGGAGATGTTTATGATCTGGTTGGTGGAGAAGCGGCCGAGCTACGCAACCAAATGCCCGATGACTATGCGAACGCCTGTGCGCTCAGGATGAGTAGAGCTTTCAATTATGGCGGCTACAAGGTTCCACGAGGCACCATCATCAAGAATAAAAGTATTTACAGGGTGCGTGGCAGTGATGGGCTCGCCTATATTTTAAGGGTCAATGATATGATCGACTTTCTGGAATATAACTGGGGAAAGCCTGATTTGGTCATGGCCCGAGGGGAAGATGCCTTGATGACCGGGAAGAAAGGATTAATCGTCGTTGAAGTTACCGGTTGGAGTGATGCAAGAGGACATGTGGTTCTTTGGAATGGTGAAGTCACTGGCGACGGTTCTGACTATCATCGCCTGGACAGTGAGGATTGGATAGACTCTACAGGGTCACTTGTAAGGACCAACTACTGGGAGTTAAAAGGATGAAGTGGTTTGCAAGGACTTTGTTTTTTCTTGCCGCGGGTTTTGGAAATGCTGCCTATGGTGCTATTGATGTGGCTGCAGCCAGACAGTCTTTGAAGGATTACGGGCTTTCTAATTGTATAGTCAAGCAGTTTTCAGACGAGTCTGATATAAAGTCCGATATCAAGCTTGCTATCGGTGCTTATGGGTTTATGGGGGGCGGTATGCACACGGTCCTCCAGAATGAAGATACCCTGGAAACCTTGCATAATCCGTATAAAGCAACGATGGACTATGTTTTTTCAGCCTATGATAAGGTTTCCGCAGGAAGTAAGTACAGCAAGAAAAAAATGGTGTTCTATGCATGTCTGAAAGTTTATAACTCTAAAGAGTTTGATGCGTTTATTAAGTCTCAGGATAAGTACATTCAAAAATAGTTGCCATCTTGGGGGAGAAGCTGAATTATCGCTCAGTATTTTTTGATGTGGACCTATCAGCCTCCCATTACCCCCGGCTCACATCTCACCGACTGGTCGTTGCCGACCCCGGCACCTGCAGTGGCGTCGAGGTGGATGACGCCGGCCAAGCGTCTCCGAGGAGCTTGGCAACATAGCCAAAGAAGAGTAAGCGCTCCACAAACCCCACATTCAAAGCGCAAAGCTGATGTCTGATGCTGTGCTCCCGATCTCTTTCTGGAGCCAGCCCCGCCATGATGCGACCCGACGCCAAAGTCGAAAAAGTCTATCTCTACCCCAAGCCTGTGGACTTCCGAAAATCCATAGACGGCCTGGCCGCTCTGGTCGAACTGGATATAAAAGTGGCGGTATTCGATCCGGTGCTGTTTGTCTTTCTCAACAAATCCCGAAACCGAGTGAAAATTTTGTATTGGGAGCGCAACGGCTTTTGCCTTTGGCTCAAACGCCTCGAATCCGAGCGCTTTAAAACATCGCCCGAGGTCACGGACGAGGCGATCATCCTCAGCGTCCAGGAACTGAACTGGCTGCTCGACGGTTTTGACCTATGGCGCAATCGTCCTCATCAGGTTTTGACACCGCGCTACGTGGCATGACCCGGTATAATCCGGGCCATGATTTCTCTGCCCGATGACCTTCCTGATGATCCTGTCTTGCTCAAGCAACTGCTGCTTGAGGCCCTCAATCGCCAGGAGGAGTCGGCCCAGGCCTATCAGACCCACATCGTCGATCTGAAAGAACAGATCAAGCTGTTGCGCGACCGCCTGTTTGGACGCAAGTCCGAGCAGAGCGTTGAGCCCAATACGCCGCAACTGGCGTTGTTCAACGAGCCTGAAAGCGAACCCATGTCGTTAGTGGGTGACGCTGATGAAGAAGTCGTTAAGCCGACAGCACGCCGTGGCAAACGCAAGCCGTTGTCGGCTGATCTGCCGCGTATCGAAGTCATCCACGAACTGCCCGAACACGAACTGACCTGTGTGTGCGGTTGCCGCAAGCATGCCATCGGGGAAGACACCAGCGAGCAGTTGGATATCGTGCCGATGCAGATCCGGGTCATCAAACATATCCGCAAGGTGTACGGTTGCCGTGGCTGTGAAGCGGCGCCGGTCACCGCCGACAAGCCCGCCCAGTTGATCGAAAAAAGCATGGCCAGCCCCAGTGTTCTGGCCATGCTGCTGACGACCAAGTATGTCGACGGTTTACCGCTGTATCGGTTTGAAACGGTACTCAGCCGCCATGGCATCGATATCCCGCGACAGATCTTGGCACGCTGGGTAATCCAGTGCAGCGACCACTTCCAGCCGTTGCTTAACTTGATGCGTGATCGATTACTGGAAAGTCCGGTGATCCACTGTGATGAAACTCGCGTGCAGGTACTGAAAGAGCCGGATCGAGACCCGACCAGTCAATCCTGGATGTGGGTGCAAGCCAGCGGCCCGCCGGATCGCAAAGTCGTGTTGTTTGATTACACCTCCAGCCGTGCGCAGGACGTGCCGTTGCGCCTGCTGGAAAGTTATCGTGGCTATGTCATGACCGACGATTACGCCGGTTACAACGCGTTGGCGTTGCAGCCGGGCGTGGAGCGCCTGGCGTGTATGGCCCATGCACGACGCAAATTCGTGGACGCGCAAAAAGTACAGCCCAAGGGTAAAACCGGACGGGCTGATGTCGCGCTGACGATGATCAACAAGCTGTACGGCATCGAACGCGAGCTCAAGGACGTCAGCGATGAACAGCGGTTTACAGGTCGTCAGGAAAAGAGCCTGCCGATCCTGGCGCAACTGAAAAGCTGGCTGGATAAAACCCAGTCGCAGGTGACAGCCCAAAGTGCGTTGGGCAAGGCCGTGCATTATCTGGCGAATAACTGGAGCCGGCTGGAGCGCTACGTCGAAGCAGGTTACTTGCCCATCGACAACAATGCAGCCGAAAGAGCGATCAAGCCGTTTGTTATTGGGCGAAAAGCCTGGCTGTTCAGCGATACCGTCAATGGTGCGAGCGCCAGCGCGAAAATCTACAGCTTGGTCGATACCGCCAAGATCAACGGCCAAGAGCCCTATACGTGGCTACGCCACGTACTGGAGAAGCTGCCGCACGCTTCGTCGGTTGAAGACTACGAAGCCTTGCTGCCATGGAACTGCTCGCCAGAGATGCCACGGTAAACCAGTTAACCCGCTGTTGGTAGGTGGGGTTTATGGATCGCATACGATCATGTTGTGCTCTGGTGGTGCTGGTTGAAGCCGAGGTAATCCAATAGGCTATCACTCGCAACGCTATCTAGCACTGACGGTAGGGCTGTTTCCGACGCTAATGACCCCGACGCCAAGCGCTGGAGCCTTCATCACATACCTCCATCAGGCTCCCAACAATGAGCCTCATCGGCTAAAATCCTGCGTTTGCATACGTCTGGAGCTCTGAGTGCTCAGAGATAAAGAAATACGAAACGCTTTGGTTGACCACTTGTTGAGGCGGACGCCTAAGCCTGCTCGGGTACTTGAAGAACTCACCATCGACAATGGTAATGCCATTGCTGATGTGGTTGCGTGCTATCGAGAAATGCATTGCTACGAGATTAAAGGGCAGACTGACAACGTCAGGCGATTACTAGCCCAATCTGAATTCTATTCTCAGTCGTTTCCTAAACTTACTTTGGTTACAACTGAGAACCATTTGAAATGGGCTGCTGCACATGCTCCCGAGCACTGGGGCCTAGTGCTAGCTAAAGTGCGAAGGGATCGTGTCGTGCTCAGCTATATCCGGAAGGCAGGCACAAACCCTAGCTTTTGCAAGGAAAAGGCTTTGTTGATGCTCTGGAAGGCAGAGCTGACTGCGATTGCTAACGCACATCCTCAAGTCTTATTAAAAAAATCCTTCACACGGGCAGACATTGCCACGGCAATTAGTGCGCGGATTACTAAAGAGGACGCCCTAAGTGGAATTCAGAGCGCTGTTGTTAGTCGGCCATTAAATGGTATTAACAATGAACGTGATATGAGCGGCAGTAAGTGATTTTATCCACGTACTTGGGCTCCCACCCTTAGGCGGCCTACGTGCAGAAAGATAGCTTCGTTCATGAATATAGCTATCGCCGTATGAATATGCAGCTCCCCGATAAAAAGCCTGCCCAACAATGTCGTCGGAAATGGCGAAATACTGCTGATAACCATGGGTTTTGAATCGTCTGCCACGTGATATATAGAACTGGTCGCTATGTGTGTAAAAGACTTTTGGCGTTGATACACCACTCATAAGTTCCGGATTTAGATCAAGATCCGAATACTCAGGGCTTACCACGCCGTAATCTCCATATAGGACATGCTGGTAATCAGGCGAGTTCGTTAACGTACGCCACAGCCGGTATTCCTCTCGCACCACATGTTTTTGGACGTCCGTGCCTATCAAGGTTGCGATATTTCCTGGGATTACAGACCCGGATACCGATGTTGCATCAACGTGGAAATCCTGCTTGAACCTGGACAGAAAGCGTTCAACTTTTCTCTTAGATTCAGCATGATCATTCACGATTCGGAGATCTATAAGAAGAACAACACCTGCAGGCTGAGCAGCCCGAATCTCATTCCATAGGAGGTCAAGTCTTGGCTTGGTAATACCGTAGCTCTCGATATCCGTTTCTTGTAAGCGCACTCCAAGCGACCCCGGTTTCATTCTAATGAAATCCAAGGCTGCTACGTTGTGATCAGCACTTCTATCTAGTGCAACTACCGGCATCAGCCTGTAGTCTCTGAGGGCATTAATAATATACCGATACTGGAAAGTGCCTGAAAGATTGATGCTTTCGTCAATGTCAAGGTTGTCTACGAAAAACCAATACTCAGAGTTAGCATCTTTGGATTTTTTTAGCTCGGTGGCAGCTAGTCTTATTCGCTTTAGTATCTCGATCTCGGTCATTACGTTTTGAGAGCGAGGAACATCATACAGAGGCGTTATCTGATTTCTAATGCCTGAATCGAGTTGAGCAACACCCTGAATTTCATTTTGCTTAAATTTTAAAAACGGAATGTACTTAATCATCTGCAAATCCGAAAGCCTCACGCAAATTTATGACTTGGACAAGTTCAGGATAGAGCTTGTAGTTTTTAGCTTGATGGCGAAGCATTCCGGCGGCAATAGCAGGGTGCACACTTGCTCGCTCGCAGTACATAAGAAACTGACGCTTGTCGGTTCGGGCATTCCAAATCAATCGCCAATTCTCTCGCGAGACCAGACTATCTTTAGCGATTATATTGGCTTCGATCTCTATTTCAGATTCATTATTTTCTTCAAAGTCATCTAAGATAGGCTGGTCAAGATGTTGGTAGTGCAAGGAAATATGTGCTAGTTCATGCATTAGCGTGAACCAAAAGCTATCGTACCGGTTGTACCGAAGTGCTATGCCTACGACGGGAGTGCCCTGTGAGAGCTTGAAGGTGCATCCGTCCATCTTCATGGACTTGAATCCTGGCTCCACCACCAAGAGCACACCATAGGTTCTAGCGAGAAACTCAATGAGTGACGTCGTGCGGCTTGGCTCTAAGCTTAGGAGTGCAATCTCCCTCAACTGCTCACGGCTCAACCCCTGGAATTTAGGAAACTCTTGGCTCAAGACAGCATATTTGGACTTCTCACTAACCAACGATAACCATGCTTGAATCTTGGTCTCTTCAGCCGAGTGATTCTTCCGATAGAGCACTGCGCTGTTGTTTGTTGCATTGAGCGCAAGCCTGATGAGGAAGTCGTTATAGGCTTCCCCTGGTCGGGCGTGCGTTTTTGCATCCGCTGGCTTCAACGCTTTTCTCAAGCTTACGAGAGCGGCTGTGAAGTCGACTGCGGCAACCCGCGAGGAAGGGAAGACCTCAAAATCCTCTGGGAAACTCTCTGGAGTGTCAGACATGATGTGCCTCCCCTGCAAGCTTCCCAGCTATGTCAGGAGGGGCTTCAAAATACCGAAGATTTTCTTTTTCAGCATCAGCCCCATACTCAATCATGCCAAGGTAACGATAATACCCCTCTGCAGTCGGCAGAGAATGCAGGCAGAAGCCTGGGCGGTAGCCCAAGGTGTTGATAGCGTAATGTGAGGCATGAGCAATCAGAATACGACTGACGCTTCCAAACTGTTTTTCATAGTTCGGTCGATCTCTATTCCAATACGCCGAGGCAACGTAATCAATGTAGAAAATGCGTTCGCCATCCAGACGGCTTTTTTTGGGGTGATAGATCACGCATGTCGCTTGAATCCGTCCCAGAGCACTTAGGAAAAACCAGTGGTAATCATCGCTCCGGAACGCGAAAGCCTTGTCCAGCCAACTCCAATGGAAATCAGAAAGCCCATAAGTGGGCAATTGATCGAAGAGTACGTTGGCGTCGGCGGCGGCATCAGGAAAGTCGGCTATAAGCTGGCCCATAATCCGATGCTTTTCGGTGTCCCATTGCTCACTCAGTTGAAACACGTACCGGGGCGCTAGGCCCTGGTGGATTTGGTAGGGGACTTGCTGCCCTGTATGACGGCACTCAAGTGTAGGCTCACTCATGAAGGCGCCCACCTTCCTTGGCTAGGTAGACGGCTAATCCGAACGGCGTCATGTGGAAATCCCTATCCCTATTGATGGCCATATGATGACACCGTTTGGTTTTGCCCTCAATGCCCGTTATTCGTCACCAACCGGTTGCGATGCTAGCTTTACGAAAAGCTTTACAGATAAATTTGTCCGTCACTTTTTTGGTCGTTTTTTTAGCTTGGCGCCTCAAATTTCTATCTTTACAGATTCTGAGACCGCTAGCTTTACGCGGGCTTCAGCTTGCCTACAACGCTGATTTTCAAGCGATTTGCTTTACAAAATTCAGGTTGAAACCCAGATAATGCTAATAAATTCATATTTTTCAATAAATTACAGTCTTTTATCAGCACCCCCGTTCTGACCCGTAGCTTTTCAGAGTTGTAAACATGAGAAGCGAAGCCATCGATGTGGCTTCGCTTTTTTGTTGTTTACAGATTTTGCGGAGCAAGGATAAAAATCGACTATGCAGGCAGCCCTGCAAACCTCACCTCAGAAAGTCCAGCGTTTCTGTCTCAAGCGTTGCTGCATTGAGTCGGTGAAGTCTTCCAGCTGATTCTGCCAATTCGGTGAAATCCTGATTGACTTGGTGGGTGAAACGCAGAGGTCAGCGGGATAGAAGAGCTGACCATCTGTCACCGAACAGGGTGATGGCCAAGCCAGCGATCATCACTATTGCTCCTCCCAGTTTGATGGCGGACACAGGTCTTTGAGCTGCCCCCATCAGGCCGAAATGATCGATAACCAGCGACGAGGTAATCTGCCCGGCGATAGCGAGCCCAAGCAGAGCTGAAAGGCCGATTTTGGGTGCAAGCACCACGTAGCCAAGCAGTGCGCTGGCCCCCAGCAGACCGCCCGGCAAGCTCCACCAGGGTTGGGCTGAAATAGCGACCAAAGAAGTCACCATCCCACCGCGAATGAGTGAAAAGAGGCCCAGGCACACTGCGCCGGCGGTAAATGAGAACAGAGCCGCCGCTACAGAGTCTCCCCCTATACCCTTGGCTAGTTGACTGTTCAGCGTGGTCTGCAGGGTTATGCCCAGTCCTGCGCAAATGGCCAGCGGATAATAGATCGCACTCATCTCGCCTCCTTACCGGGCCGATTCAAGTGGCAAAAACGTCTCGGCAAAGATGTCAGGCTGATAGCCCGCAGCAGCAAATAAATGCTCACGGGATTCGTCGATAGCTGCACGGAGTCGCTCGCTATCCACGCCCAGTACCTTTCCGTTTTGCTTGACGATGCGCCCAGCGATCAGGACCGTGTCGACGTTGCTGCGCTCGGCTGCATGCACTACGGTGCCGAATGCGTTGCCTACCGGATAAAGGTTTACGTCCTGCGCTTTGATAAGTATCAAGTCGGCTTGTTTTCCGGGGGCCAGGCTACCGATTTTGTCCTGCAGTCCTGCACAGGCGGCGCCATCGACAGTGGCGGCCTTGAGCAGGCTGTGGGCGGGCAGTGTCACGGGATGATGGTCTGAATCGCAGCAGCGCTGTTGATGCATGCCCATGACGCGCTGCAGGTAAAACGCCACCCGCATCTCCATAAACATGTCGCCACTGTAAGACGTCTCGTTATCGACGCTCAGACCTGGATTGATACCGTGACGCAGAGCGGACTGCATCGCAAACATTCCGTCCTCGATGCCGTAGTGGGCATCTGAGCGCGGACACACATTGACCCGCACGCCAGTTTCACGAAGGATTTCCCATCCTGATTCCGGCAGAGCGGTGCAATGGTTGAAGATGTTATCGGAGCCCAGCAAGCCTTCCCGATACAGCCCTTCCAGCTCGGCCGCCATGTCTCCACCGAAAAATTCGGTGATGATGGGCAGGCCCAGTCGTCGAGCTTCAGCCCATAGCTCGGGTTCCAACTGCGCCATCACTGCGAGCGAGATCAGCTTGTTGTCGCCGGATTTGAAATATTTTTCCTGCAGGCGCTCCAGGTTGCCGGGCCAGTGAGCTTTGTCCCATTCCCCGGCGACAGGCGCTCCGCAAGCGTGTACAGAGCGGATGCCAGCATCGAGCAATGCCTCGACCGCCGCGTCAGAGTGTGCCCCGGTGCGACTGTTATGTGAGTTATCCACCAGAGTGGTGATGCCAGCGTCGATGCAGCCCAGTGCAGTGAGCAGGTTGCCGATGTACATGTCAGCCGGGCGATAGTATTTGGCAAACGAAAAGTGCGTTGCGTTGCAGTAATCTTCAAGCGTTTCAGCGTTTGGATTCAGACGACGTAGTTGCCCCTCCCAGGAGTGGCGATGAGTGTCGACCATTCCCGGCATTGCAATCATCCCGGATGCCTCGATGACTGTGGCATCGTTGGCCTCGATATGTTCCTGTACGGCCTTGATTGTGTCGCCTTCGATCAAGATGTCGCCGCGCACCAGATTGCCTACCTCACCGTCCATGCTCAGAACAGTGGCGCCACGGATAAGCGTGCGGGTAGCAGGCGAGGCCGGAGCCTGCACGATAGTACGGTTGTAGTCGGTCATTTCGGTCACCTTTCAAATTTCACATGAAAAAGGTACGAAAAATGATAGTTCCGAAAAAGACGGGTAAACTGTTTTGATTATTCAGTAATCACGAATAGTCTCGCTTGTTCGGGCGTCGGGCTGAGGAAAAAACCATGGACCGTATTCAGGCAATGCAGGTCTTTGTGCGTGTTGCAGAAGCTGGAAGCTTCGTTCATGCAGCGCAGACACTTTCCCTGCCAGCCTCGACAGTGACCGGCAGCGTCAAAAGTCTTGAGAAATACCTGCAAGTGCGCTTGCTGAACAGGACAACGCGGCGGGTCAGCCTGACGCCCGAGGGTGCAAGTTATTTGACTCAATGTCGGCAAATACTGGAGTTGATAGAGCATACGGAATCCAGTCTGACGAATTCGGCCCAGCGGCCTCAGGGGCGTTTGCGAGTCGATATGCCAGGCGGCATTGCGCATTTCATCGTCATGCCAAACCTCAAGGACTTTTACAGGCGTTACCCAGATATCTATCTGATGGTCGGCGTGAACGATCGCCAGGTTGATCTGATTCAGGAAGGCATTGATTGCGTCATTCGGACAGGGGAGCTCACGGACTCTACACTTGTTGCGCGCCCTCTCGGTCGGTTTCGCTGGGTGACATGTGCTTCAGAGGCCTACCTCAAAGAAAACGGTACCCCGCAGACGCCGCAAGATTTGTCCCACCATCGGGCCATTCATTATTTTTCAGGAAGTGCGCGGCGAGCGGGCGAAATGTCTTTTACCAGCGGATCCGAGAAAGTGACAGTCCCGGTGAACGGGGTAGTGGCGGCCAATGAGACAGGCCTGTACATAAAAATGTGTCTGGAAGGGTTTGGTCTGGCCCAGCTCGCTGAAAATGTCGTATCTGAGCATTTGCGGGAGGGGCGGCTGATCGAGGTTTTGGCAGATTGGCAGCCAGCGCCCGTACCGGTTACCTTGCTCTACCCACACCAGCGTTTTCTCTCGCCTGCTGTACGAGTGTTTGCTGATTGGGTTGCGGGGCTTATCCGAGACAGCGATGCGGGAATACCTTGAACCGAAGCATGCCGGTGCGGCTGAAGCGGGTAGACTGATCAAATTTAATCAACCGACAGGGCCGTCACCCTTCTCAGCTTTGATAAATTCCCACCCCACCAAATCCTACCGCTCCAGACCCGGAACCATCATGGCGAAAAAAGCAGGCAAATCGTCCGAGGCAGCCGATTCATCGCTGTCCAAGAAGGCATCGAGCCTTACGCTGATCGACGTGGCGAAGGTGGCGGGTGTTTCGCCGATCACGGTTTCCCGGGCCTTGCATCGTCCTGAGGTGGTCAGCAAGGAGGCGCGGGAGAAGGTGCTCGAGGCGGTGCGCAAGACCGGGTATGTATCGAACATGCTGGCTGGCGGGCTTGCCAGTAACAAGAGCCGATTGGTGGCGATTTTCCTGCCGACCATTGCCAACTCCATTTTTGCCGATACCGTGCAGGCGTTGATGGATCGTCTGACCGAGGCCGGTTACCAGACGCTTCTGGGGCTCACCGGTTATTCGGCGGAGCAGGAAGAAAAGCTGCTTGAAGCGGTATTGGGCCGTCGTCCTGATGGCATCGTGCTGACCGGGACGCTGCACACCGAGTCCAGTCGTCTGCGGCTGGCACAGTCGGGTATTCCGGTTGTAGAAGCCTGGGATTTGAGTGAGAACCCGCTCGATATGCTGGTCGGTTTTTCCCACGAAGGCGTAGGTCAGGCCACCGCCCGGCATCTGCTCGCCAAGGGGTACAAGCGTTTCTCTGTGGTGACCATCAGCGACCCCCGCGGCTTGCGGCGCTGCAACAGCCTTATAGCGGAATTGAGCCGGCACGGCATCAAGCAAGTGCCAATGCAAGTGCTGACACCGCCCGCGACCCTGGAAACCGGTCGGGAAGGGCTGCGGCAATTGCTGGAGAGCGCTGAATCTGCGGATGTGGTGGTGTGCAGTTCCGACACGGTGGCCCAAGGCGTTCTGGCCGAAGCTGCCAGCCGAGGGCTGCGTGTGCCGGAGGATCTTGCGGTGATGGGCTTCGGAGATCTGAGCAGCGCCGCTCAGGTTTACCCGGCGCTTTCGACTGTCAGTGTCGATGGCAAGCGCATTGGGGATCAGATCGCGCAGGCGCTTCTGGACCGCTTCAAATATCCTGCAGGCAGCGCTGACCCAGTGCGAGTCGACACGGGTTTCACCTTGATCGACCGCCAGAGTACCTGAGTTTCTTTTTTCGAATATGGGCGATGCATCGTTGAATGATTGCGCAATCACTGTAAGATCGCTTGCATGGTCACCGGCGCGGTCATGCGGTGACCTTTTTTTGAGCGTGGATGATTGCGCAATCATTCCTTTCCGTCCCGGATACCATGGAGAAGATTCCGATGCCCGTACAACAACAAAACCTCAAGTCTTCCGATGATGACCGGATTGCCTACGTCAAGGTGTCTTCGGTATTCCTGCCGCTGGCCAATCCGATCAGTGATGCCAAGGTGCTTACCGGTCGACAAAAGCCGATGACTGAAATCGCCATTCTGTTCGCGGAAATCGAAACGGTAGACGGCCATCGTGGCCTGGGTTTCAGCTACTCCAAACGTGCTGGCGGGCCGGGGCAGTTTGCCCATGCCAGGGAAATCGCTCCTGCGTTGATTGGCGAAAATCCCAGTGACATTGCCAAGCTGTGGACCAAGCTCTGCTGGGCGGGTGCTTCGGTAGGGCGCAGCGGCATGTCGACCCAGGCCATCGGTGCCTTCGACGTTGCGCTCTGGGACCTGAAAGCCAGGCGCGCGAATCTGTCTCTGGCGCGGCTGCTGGGTGCCCAGCGTGATTCGGTGCGTTGCTACAACACCTCGGGTGGTTTTCTGCATACCCCGCTGGATCAGTTGATGAAGAACACCGACCTGTCCCGTGAGAAGGGCATCGGCGGTATCAAGCTGAAAGTCGGGCAGCCGGACTGCGCCGTCGATATTCATCGCGTCAGCACGATTCGCAAGCACCTTGGGGATGATTTCCCATTGATGGTCGACGCCAATCAGCAGTGGGACCGCCCGACCGCCCAGCGCATGTGCCGCCGTTTCGAGGAATTCAACCTTATCTGGATCGAGGAACCGCTGGACTGCTACGACGCCGAGGGCCATGCCGCGCTGGCTCAACAGTTCGATACGCCGATTGCGACCGGGGAAATGCTCACCAGCGTTGCCGAACACGCCGAATTCATCAAACTGCGTGGTGCCGACTTCCTGATGCCGGATGCCCCGCGTGTGGGCGGTATCACGCCGTACCTGAAAGTCGCGGCCATGGCCGAGCAGGCCGGGGTGATGCTGGCGCCGCACTTTGCCATGGAGCTGCATGTTCATCTGGCAGCGACCTATCCGACCGAACCCTGGGTGGAGCATTTCGAGTGGCTTGAGCCGCTGTTCAATGAGCGTCTGGAAACCCGTGATGGCCGCATGCTGGTGCCGACTCGCCCAGGCCTGGGCCTATCGCTGAGCGAGCAGGTCAAACCGTGGACTGCGCAGGTCGCAGAAGTCGGCACCCATCCATAAAGCGTTTTTGACCGCCCGGCATGCGGCGAATGCCGGGCGGTCTTTTTATCCTCAGTGCGAATGCCGTGGTGCGCCGCCGCTGCGGGCAATCACTTTCATGTGCAGCGTGGCCGGTTCCAGGCAGCCGCCTGTGGATAACTGGCCGACCAGTTGCCGATAAAGCTCCTGCCACGGCGTCTGTGAGGGCGGGATATTCGGTGTCCAGGCCTCGCGACGTAGGGCGAGTTCGGCCTCATCCACCAGCAGGTTGACTGAACGGGCGTTGAGATCCACGCGCAGCAGGTCATTGGTGCGCAGCAATGCCAGGCCGCCGCCGACGGCTGCTTCCGGCGACATATTGAGAATCGACGGGCTGGCCGAGGTGCCGCTCTGCCGACCGTCGCCCAGGCAGGGCAGGGAGTCGATACCGCGTTTGATCAGCTCGGCGGGCGGGTCCATGTTCACCACCTCGGCGCTGCCGGGATAGCCGACGGTGCCCGCACCGCGAATCACCAGGATGCAGCGCTCATCGATATCGAGTGTCGGGTCATTGATGCGTGCGTGGTAATCCTCCGGTCCTTCAAAAACGATGGCACGGGCCTCAAAGCTGTTTTCGGCACCGGGTTGGGACAGATAGCTTTTTCGGAAGGCTTCGCCCACGACCGACATCTTCATGATGGCACTGTCGAAGAAGTTACCACTGAGCACGATGAAGCCTGCTTTGTGTTTGAGCGGTGCGTCGTAGGGCAGGATCACATCGGTATTGCTGGTGAGCGAATGACGGACGATTTCGCCCACCGTTTTGCCGCTGACGGTCGCGCAGTCTTCATGCAGACGTCCGGCTTTCTGCAGTTCATGCATCACTGCTGGTACACCGCCAGCGCGGTGGAAACCTTCCCCCAGATACTTACCGGCAGGCATGCAGTTGACCAGCAATGGCACATCCACGCCGATGCGCTGCCAGTCGTCCAGGCTCAGATCGACGCCCATATGCCGGGCGATGGCGATCAGGTGAGGCGGACAATTGCTGGAGGCACCCAGCGCCGAGGCCACGGCAATGGCATTCTCGAAGGCCTCACGGGTCATGATCTGCGAGGGGCGTATGTCCTGCAGTACCAGTTCGCAGATGCGTTTGCCCGTGGCATAGGCCATCTGCCCGCGTTCGCGATACGGGGCCGGGATGCTGGCGCAACCGGGCAACGACATGCCCAGTGCTTCGGCCAGCGCGTTCATCGACAGTGCCGTGCCCATGGTGTTGCAGTGCCCGACGGACGGGGACGCTGCCGTGGTCATTTCCATGAAGCCTTCGTAGTCGATTTCCTGAGCTGCCAGCAGCTTGCGGGCGTGCCAGAGTACGGTGCCGGAACCGATCAGTTCGCCTTTGTGATGGCCATCGAGCATCGGCCCGCCGGACAGCACAATGGCGGGCAAGTCGGTTGTCGCCGCAGCCATCAGGCAGGCTGGAGTGGTCTTGTCGCAGCCGGTGGTCAGCACCACGCCATCGAGAGGATAACCGTGCAGGATTTCCACCAGTCCCAGATACGCCAGATTGCGGTCCAGAGCTGCTGTCGGGCGACGGCTCTGCTCGGCAATCGGGTGGACGGGAAACTCCATGGGAATGCCGCCTGCATCCCTGATGCCTGCCTTGACCCGCTGGGCCAGTTCGAGGTGATGGCGGTTGCAGGGTGTCAGGTCGCTGCCGGTCTGGGCGATGCCGATGATCGGTCGACCGGACTGCAACTCGTCTCGCGTCAGGCCGTAGTTCATGTAGCGCTCGACATAGAGGGCGGTCATGTCGGCGTGATCGGGGTCGTCGAACCATTGCTGGCTGCGCAGGGGGCGTTTCGGGGGCAGGCTCATGTTTATTGTTCTCTTGTTGTCGATTGAGTCTTGAGGGGCTGTCAGTTTCAGCGGGCCAGTAATCCTCGTGCCGAAAGGTTACGCAGCAGGGCGCCGATGCCGAAGGTCCAGGGCGATGCGATGTCGCTATGGGTGACTTGATTGTGCAGGCTGCCGAGCAACGGGCTGCTGATGCGCACCAGGTCGCCGGTCTTGTGGGTGAACCCGGCACCGGGATGATCGCGATCCTCCGTGGGGGCGAACAAGGTGCCCAGGAACAGCATGAAACCATCCGGGTACTGGTGATGGGCGTTGAGGGTCTGGCTTACCAGATCCAGCGGATCACGGCTGATCTGATCCATGGAACTGGAACCATGCAGCAGATAGCCGTCCTCGCCACGTACTTGCAGATCGATGACGCAGTTGCGGATATCGTCGAGCCCGAAATGCTCATCGAAGAGCCGTATGAACGGGCCGATGGCGCAGGACGCATTGTTGTCCTTGGCCTTGCCCAGCAACAGCGCGCTGCGCCCTTCCACATCGCGCAGATTGACGTCGTTACCCAGCGTCGCGCCGTGGACCTGACCTCGACTGTTCACCGCCAGTACTACTTCCGGCTCGGGGTTGTTCCACTGTGAACCGGGATGAATGCCGATCTGGCTGGCGCTGCCCACGGCGGCCAGCACGGGCGCCTTGGTGAAAATCTCGGCATCCGGGCCAATGCCCACTTCCAGATATTGCGACCACATGTCTTTTTCGATGAGCAGCGCCTTCAGGCGCATGGCCTGCTCGGAGCCGGGTTTGACAGCGCGCAGGTTGTCACCGATCACCTCCCGAACGGTGGCGCGAACACCTTCGGCCAAGGCTGCGTCACCACCGGCTTTTTCCTCGATCACGCGCTCGATCATGCTGGCGGCAAAGGTAACGCCCGCAGCCTTGATGACTTGCAGATCCACGGGGGGCAGCAGGAAGGGTTTCGAGTGATCGGCATGCGCGCCGGTGTTGGCCAGCAGTTCTTCGACGCTGGCAATGAAATCGCCCGGTGCATGAGCAAGGGCTTGTACAGGCTGGTGCTGTTCAAGCAGATCACTGAGGGTAGCGAAGTGTCTGGACAGGTCGAACACGCCATCGGCCCGCACAACGATGGGCGAGGGGCCCGCCACGGTGCCGGGAATCCAGGCACGACCGATCAGGGTTGCGTACTGGCTGTCGACGGGCAGGGTGTTTTCGGACGTGAGGTTGATCGGCATGGCGCAAGCTTCCTGATCCATAAAAGCTGCACGCTAGGTTGGCCTGTGGATAAACTCCAATGGCAAATTCTCACTTATCGATAACCTGGCGTTATTGCCTTGCAGAGGGAAAACCATGTCGGACTTGTCATTCTCCAACTTCTGCAGTTGGCTCAAATTCCGCCACCTCACCCTGATCGACACCTTGGGCCGCACGCAGAACATGCATCTGGCAGCCCAGCAGATGAACCTCAGTCAGCCGGCCCTGAGCAAGATGCTCAAGGAGCTGGAAAGCCTGCTCGGCTTTGCGATTTTCGAGCGATTGCCGCGCAGCATGGTGCCTACGGCCCTTGGCGTTCAGGTGGTGCGTTATGCGCAGCTGGCACTGAACGACGCGAAGACTTTCGTCGAGCAGATCAATAACCTCAGTGCCGGTGGCCATGGCCATCTCAAGGTCGGCGGTATCTTTGCCGCGACGGCGGTGGTGCTGCCTGAAGCCATTGTGCAGATCAAGGAGCGCTGGCCGTTGCTGGCCATTGAAGTGGTCGAGCAGACCAGCGATCACCTGATGGAAATGCTGGAAGAGCGGACTCTGGATCTGGCCATCGGGCGCTTTACCGATCAGGCGCAGCAACAGCGCTACGATTTTCAGGCGCTGGCACCCGAGCCGTTCAGCATTGTGGTCAACAGTCGGCACCCGTTATGCGATTCCGGCCCCATGACCTTGCAGCAACTGGTGGACTGGCCGTGGATGCTTTATCCCAAGGGCACGCCGATTCGCGGCCGCATGGAAGAGGCGTTCGCCAGTGCTGGCGTGCAGGTTCCGCGCAACACTATCGATACCATTTCCATGCAGACCTTTTTGAAGGTACTGCAGAGCGGTCCGATGATCGGCATGTTGCCCGACGCCATGGTTGCGCCCCATCTGGAAAGCGGATTGCTCAAGACCCTGGAAACGCAAATGCATCTGACGCCGCAGTACTACGGCATTCTGACCCGCAAGGGCGATCAGTTGACCGGGCCTGCCTTGGAGTTCGCCGCCATTCTGCTGGAAAACGCTCGTCTGGCTCAGGAAAAACCGGCCTGAAACGGGCAGCAGATCGATAACCGTCTGTTATCGCTCAATCCAAAAATGCCATTGGGACTGAATCGATCCGTGGCATAGATTACCCATCAGCTTCTGCACGTGATCGGGTAATCGTCTCTTCTCCCGACAACGATCCCTTCAATAAAAACAATCAGGCACATAGATGTGCCAAGGGTGACTCCCATGCAAATCCACGCTGATGGCCAGCGCGCCAGTGCGCCCGCTCACGACCCCGCTTTCGAAGATAGAACTTACCGCAAGGTCATCCTCAGAATTCTGCCCATCCTGCTGCTGTGCTACATGGCGGCCTATCTGGACCGGGTCAATATCGGTTTCGCCAAGCTGGATATGCTCAATGACCTGCAATTCAGCAATACGGTCTATGCCTTGGGCGCCAGTGTGTTTTTCTGGGGCTATTTCCTGTTCGAGGTACCCAGCAACCTGTTGCTGCATCGGTTCGGTGCCCGTTTCTGGATCGCCCGGATCATGTTCAGTTGGGCGATAGTTTCGATTGCCGTGGCCTTTACGGTGCCTCTGGCAAGAGTGTTCAGCATTGAGCCGAGCACCATGTTCTATGTGCTGCGTTTTCTGCTGGGTGTCTGCGAGGCCGGTTTCTTTCCCGGCGTCATTCTCTACCTCAATTACTGGTTTCCGACCCATCGGCAAAGCCGGGTCATGTCGGGTTTTCTGATGGCCTTGCCGGTCAGCCTGACCTTGGGCGGCATGTTGTCGGGCTGGTTGATGAGCAGCATGAACGGCGTGCAGGGCATGGCGGGCTGGCAGTGGATGCTGATCATCGAAGGCATTCCTTCGATCGTCATGGCCTGCGTCGTGATTGTCTGCCTGTGCGACAACATCGATTCGGCCAAATGGCTCTCGGCGGCAGAGAAGACCTTGCTCAAGGCCAATCTGCAAAAGGACAGCCACGGCAAGGCTACGCGCCTGAGTGAAGTGTTCTTCAATCCGCGTGTGTGGCTGCTGGTGCTGATTCTGCTGACCTTCAATACCGGCTTTTACGGCCTGGCATTCTGGATGCCTTCGATCATCAAGAGCGCCGGTATTTCCAACACATTGCATATCGGCCTGCTGACTGCCATTCCCTATGGCGTGGCCACCGTCGCGATGCTACTCAATGCCCGGCATTCCAATCGCACCGGCGAGCGGCGCATGCATGCGGCGATTCCGGCGTTCATTGGCGGGGTTGGCCTGATTCTCAGCGCTTACTTCTCTCAGGATCTGATGCTTTCCGTGCTGTTTCTGACGGTGGCTGCTTCGGGAATCCTGAGCCTGATGCCCATTTTCTGGACCTTGCCGGGAACCCTGCTGTCCGGTGTCGCCGCCGCAGCCGGGATCGGCATGATCAACGCCATTGGCAATCTGTCCGGTTTCACCGGTTCGATGATAACGGCAGTCGCCGAAACGCTTACCGGCAACATCAATAACGGGACCTATGTGCTGGCGCTCTGCTTGCTGGTCAGTGGCGGGCTGATTCTGGCGATTCCCGGCAGCATGCTTGGCAAGGCAAGCACCGCCAGGTCTGTGCTCCCCAATCATCTGGGCATGGAGAAAGCATGATGAAGAACAAGCGCGTTCTGATTACCGCAGGTGGCCAGGGCATCGGTCTGGCCAGCGCCATGGCCTTTGCCGAGGCGGGGGCCGAAGTGATTGCGACGGATATCGACATCCGCGAGCTGCAAAAGGTGGAAGGTCTGCAGGCCCTGACTCTGGATGTCACCTCGGCCCATGACATCCTGGCCATCCGCGATCAGGTCGGCCCGGTGGATGTACTGTTCAACTGCGCGGGTTACGTGCATGCGGGCACTATTTTCGAGTGCGATGAGGCCGCATGGAGCCGTTCCATGGACCTGAATGTCACGGCCATGTACCGCATGATCCGGGCTTTTCTGCCCGGCATGCTGGAGCGCGGCGGTGGTTCGATCATCAATATGGCGTCGGTGGCTTCCAGCATCAAAGGCGTGCCCAATCGCTTTGCCTACACCGCCAGCAAGGCGGCTGTCGTGGGGCTGACCAAATCGGTCGCGGCAGATTTCATTGGGCAGGGCATTCGCTGCAATGCCATTTGTCCCGGCACTGTGGACTCGCCTTCGCTGCGCACACGCATTGCGCAGCAGGCGCAACAGCAAGGTCTTTCGCAGGAGCAGGTCTATCGGCAGTTTGTCGAGCGTCAGCCCATGGGGCGGCTCGGCACTGCGCAGGAAATCGCTCGACTGGCTCTTTATCTGGGCTCTGATGCCTCGTCCTACACTACAGGCGCTTTGCATGTCATCGATGGCGGCATGAGTATCTGAATCCCGGTTTGTATCTTCGACAGAAACAGGAGAACCCGATGAAATTGCTACGTTACGGCGAGAAAGGTTCGGAAAGACCCGGCCTGCTGGATGCCAACAACCAGATTCGCGATCTTGGCGCTCATGTGGCGGATATTGCCGGCGATGTCTTGAGCCCCGAGGGTCTGGCGGCACTGGCTGCCATTGATCCGGCCAGCCTGCCCCTGGTGCCGGGCAAGCCGCGCATCGGGCCGTGCGTCGGACAGGTGGGAAAGTTTATCTGCATCGGCCTGAACTACGCCGACCATGCTGCCGAATCCAATATGGAAGTGCCCAGAGAACCCATCATCTTCAACAAGTGGACCAGTGCCATCTGCGGGCCGAACGATGCAGTGGAAATCCCGCGTGGCTCGGTCAAGACCGATTGGGAAGTAGAGCTGGGCGTGGTCATCGGCAAGGGCGGGCGCTATATCGACGAAGCCAATGCCATGGAGCATGTGGCCGGGTATTGCGTGATCAACGACGTGTCCGAGCGCGAGTGGCAACTGGAGCGCGGTGGCACCTGGGATAAAGGCAAAGGTTTCGACACCTTTGGTCCTATCGGCCCCTGGCTGGTGACCCGTGATGAAATTGCCGATCCACATTCGCTCGACCTGTGGCTGGAGGTCGATGGGCACCGCTATCAGCAGGGCAATACGCGCACGCTGATTTTCAATATCCCGCAGTTGATTGCCTACCTGAGCCGCTGCATGAGTTTGCAGCCAGGCGATGTGATTTCCACCGGCACGCCGCCGGGTGTCGGCCTGGGTGTAAAACCCTCTCCGGTTTTCCTGCGTCCGGGCCAGACCATGCGCCTGGGTATTGCAGGGCTGGGTGAGCAGCAGCAAGTGACGGTGCAGGCTGATTGATCTGTCGCGGACAAGCGCGTTCCTGCTGGGCAGCAGGAGCGCGCTTGCCCGCGACGGCGGCATGAAAAATATGTGGCATCGGTACAAGCGAATTCATTCGCGAAAAATCACATCCCCAATTCAGAAAGCCCCGGATGATCATCCGGCCAGCGTCCAATCGGCCAGTGGAACTTGCGCTCCGACTCCTTGATCGGCAGGTCATGGATGCAGGCGAAGCGCCACGCTTTTACCGCCGCAATCGAACTTGCGGCCCGAACCGGGATCAGTTGCAGGGAGTTTTTGGCTCTGTTGCTCATTCAACGAAGGAGAAGCTGCCCGGTGTCTCAGTTAAGAACCTTGATCCTGTTGGGGCTGCTGTTTTGCGCAGGCAGTTTTCATGTTCAGGCCGCCGACGTGCCTGCTCTCCCCATGGCGGCAGCAGCTCCTGTCGACGACAAGGCGGCTGATAAATCCGAGAAAAAGGCCGACAAACCCGATGAGAAGGCCGCCGAAAAGCCCGAGGAGAAACCCGCAGAGGCCGAGCCTCCGGCTGCCGAGATTCTGGTGCAGGGTGGTCTGCTCGGCGCGATCAGCACCAGCATCGATGACATCCAGAAGACCCTCAATCTGGACGAGAGCCTGTGGGACGCCTGGCGTTTGCGGGCCGACCGTGCGGCCGACGAGATTGGCGATCTGGTCAACAAGCGCACGGCACGCTCTCCCTGGAGTGTGGTGGGCGATTTCCTGATTCTGTCGGTGGTGTGGATCGGTGCGTTTGCCGTGCTGACCACTCTGGGGCGTTTTCTGGCGGTCCGTCTGAATCGACGACCATTCCTTCAGGTCCGTGAGCGCAGCCAGGCGCTCTTGAAATATGTGCTGCCTTTCACGCTGCCTGCAGTGATCTGTCTGCCACTGACGCTGTACGTCAGCCACTTCATGCCGTCTTCCGTGGGGCGTGCGCTGGCGCTCTGTTTTGCCTATGCGACCAGCAGCGGCATCGTTTCCACGTCTGTGCTGCTGTGCGTCATCGTCATGTTCAACTCGGGACACAAGCGTGCAGCGGTGCGCATGATCCGTCGCTACAGCCCGCGGCCGCTGTTCATCATCGGCTTTCTGGCGGCGCTGAGCGATGCACTGACCAGCCCGCAGATCGCCCGGCAACTGGGCAGTAACTTCACCACCAGCGTATCTGTGTTCACCGGGTTGTTCGCTTCGGTCGTGTTCTGCATGCTGGTGATCAAGGTGCGTCGCCCGATTGCCCACCTGATTCGCAACCGTTCGCTGAGCAGCCGCATGCAAAGGCCTGCACTGCAGCGATCTCTGAAGATATTCTCCAACCTCTGGCATTTGCCGATCCTGTTGATGATCCTGGTTTCGGCCATCAACCTCATCGGTGCCGGCGAAGACAGCCAGCAAACCCTGCGCTGTGCGTTGTTCACCACCTTGTTGCTGATTGCGACGGTGTTCCTGAGCACGGTATTCGAGCACATGTTCAAACCTGCCGAAGAAGGGGGGCGCGGCGGGCATGTGTACAAGGCGCGTCTGCTGCGGCTGGTCTATGCGATGCTGCGGATCATGCTGGCAGTGGCGTTCATCGAAATCCTGGGGCGGATCTGGGGCTTCTCGATGTTCGAGTTCGCCCAGCGCAATACCCTGGGCCGGGTGATCAGCGATTCGCTGAGCAGCATCGGGTTGATCTTTCTGGTGACCTGGCTGCTGTGGGTGGTGCTCGACACGGCCATTCAGGAAGCCCTCAAGCCTCCCCTCAACCATCGCAATGCGCGTCAGCCCAGCACGCGAATCAAGACCATACTGCCGTTGCTACGCAATGCGGTGAAAATCATTCTGGTGGTGATCTGCGCGATTACCACCATGGCCAACCTGGGGATCAATGTCGCGCCACTGCTGGCCGGTGCGGGTGTGGTTGGCCTGGCCATCGGTTTCGGTTCGCAACAATTGGTACAGGATGTCATCACCGGTCTGTTCATCATCATCGAAGACACCTTTTCCGTCGGCGACTGGGTGGTGCTCAGTACCGGCCATTCCGGCTCTGTGGAAAGCCTGACGATTCGTACCGTACGCCTGCGTGACGGCAAAGGCTTCGTGCATTCGGTGCCGTTCGGGCAGATCAAGGCTGTCACCAACCAGTCCCGGCAGTTTGCCTATGCGTTCTTCTCGGTGCAGTTCACCTATGACTCCGATATCGATGAAGCCCTGGCGCTGATTCGTGAAACAGGGCAGTCGATCACCGAGGACATTCTGCTCAAGAACAACCTGCAAGGGCCGCTGGAAGTGTTCGGGGTGGACCGTATGGATCTCAATGGCGTGGTGCTGACTGCTCAGTTCCGCACTTCGTCGGGCGGGCAATACAGTGTGGGCCGTGCTTTCAACGAACGCCTCAAGCGGCTTGTGGATAAACACCCGGATGTGCGCTTTGCCCAGACTTATCCACAGGTGGTGATGAATCCAGCCCAGACACAGGCTCCCGCACCTGCACCTGCACCTGCACCAGAGCAGTGAGTTGATTGGCCAATGAATTCGCTGCCTGGCTGCAAGTATTGGGGGTTAGCGGCCAACGTGATATGTTTGCAGGCGTTTTTCACCTGATTACTTGATGATTTACCGAGCCTGCTGACTCTATGCGAATGCGCCTTATGCTATTGGGCGGCGGGAATGCCCTCGGGCAAGCGCTGATTCGTCTGGGTGCCGAGGAAGACATTGGTTTCCTCGCGCCGCGTCCACCGCAAGACGGTTGGGACGCAGCGAGCCTGACGCAACTGCTCGATGACACCCGTCCCGATGCCTTGATCAACCTTGCTTACTACTTCGACTGGTTTCAGGCGGAGACAGTGAGCGAAGCGCGTCTGACCCACCAGGAACGCTCCGTGGAGCGCCTGGCCGAATTGTGTCAGCACCACAACATCATTCTTGTTCAGCCTTCCAGCTACCGAGTGTTCGATGGCTCGCGGGCGACTGCCTACAGCGAAAAGGACGATCCTGTGCCTTTGGGGCTGCGTGGCCAGGCCTTGTGGCGTATCGAACAGAGCGTGCGTGCGGCTTGTCCGCAACATGTGCTGGTACGTTTCGGCTGGTTGCTGGATGACAGCGCCGACGGCGTGCTGGGTCGCTTCCTGACCCGCGCCGAACAGCCGGAAGAGTTGTTGCTGGCCGATGACCGGCGCGGCAATCCGACGCCGGTCGACGATGCTGCACGGGTCCTCATTTCGGTTCTCAAGCAGCTCGACTGCGAGGCTCCGCTGTGGGGGACCTACCACTACGCCGGTCACGAGGCCACGACGCCGCTGGCGCTGGGGCAGGCTGTCCTCACCGAGGCGCGCCTGCTGCATCCTCTGGCCATCGAATCGCCTACTGCGCAGGCCCACGCCGCACGGCCCGATGCCGCGCAAGAGCCGCAACATGGCGTGCTGGCCTGCAAGAAAATTCTCCATACCTTCGGCATCAAGCCTCGCGCCTGGCGTGCGGGGTTGCCAAGCCTGCTGGATCGGTACTATCGACATGTCTGACGCTCCAATCCTGATTACCGGCGGTGCTGGCTTCATTGGCTCGCACCTGGCCGATGCCTTGTTGGCCCAGGGGCATGCAGTACGCATCCTCGACGACCTCTCGACCGGCAAGCGCAGCAATCTGCAGCTGGATAATTCTCGTCTCGAGCTGATCGAAGGCGATGTCGCCGACAGTGCCCTGGTAACCCGTGCAGCCCAGGGCTGTCAGGCTGTTGTGCATCTGGCGGCGGTTGCCTCGGTGCAGGCCTCGGTAGAAGACCCGGTCAAAACCCACCAGAGCAATTTCATCGGCACCCTGAACGTCTGCGAAGCCATGCGTGAGGCGGGTATCAAGCGTGTGTTGTTCGCTTCCAGTGCTGCGGTGTACGGCAACAATGGCGAAGGCGAGTCGATCACCGAAGACACGCCCAAGTCGCCGTTGACGCCTTATGCGTCGGACAAGCTGGCCAGCGAGCAGTACCTGGACTTCTATCGTCGTCAGCACGGTTTCGAGCCGGTCATCTTTCGCTTCTTCAATATTTTCGGCCCGCGTCAGGATCCTTCGTCACCTTATTCCGGTGTCATCAGTATCTTTGCCGAGCGTGCCGAGAAAGGGCTGCCGATCACCGTGTTTGGCGATGGCGAGCAGACCCGGGACTTTTTCTACATCGGCGATCTGGCAAGGCTGTTGACCCAGGCGCTGGAGCAGACCAACCCCGCCGAAGACGCGATCAACGTCGGTCTGAACAAGGCTACTTCGCTCAATGAGCTGTTGGCGGCTCTGACGGACGTAGTCGGTAGCTTGCCGCCAGTCACTTATCAGGCTCCGCGCTCTGGCGACATTCGCCATTCACGGGCCGATAACCGGCGTCTGCTGGAGCGTTTCACGCTGCAAGAGACGACACCGCTGAGTGTCGGGCTGGCGCGTTTGCTGGGACGTTGAATACTGATTTGCCTGCTCTCGCAAGTTTATCTATGGGAGCAGGCCTTCAGGCAACAACCACCGCCAGCGATTATTCCGGGCTAAAGTTTTTCCTTTTGGCTCGTAGGACCTTTCTGCAATCAATGTAGTCAGCTTTTTTTTGAACCTTAAAACCGTTTGAATAGCCTTATAGCATCCAGCGCCTTTTTAAACGGAGCGTATGAGATATGCAGGGTGAAAGCGACGTCCGTTTCGTCAAGGTCGAAACCGTGCCGTGCAAGCTGGTCGTGGCAGGCTTCGTAGATGAGTATTCTCAGTATCTTGAACGAGAAAAGGTTACTGACAAAAAGCTTCGGTATATATGTTTCATGTTGTTTGGCATTACTTCCTGGCTGATGATTCTGGTCGGCGGTTTAACGAGCATGTTCGGTCCTGAAACCATAAGTTACAGTCCTCAGACCGGGCCGACTTTTGTACAGCTCATTCAGATATATCCCGGTGCCATTCTTTCGATAGGTGTTCTTTTATTCGTTGTCAGCAGGTTTTTTGATTGCGCTAGCCGTACTCCACTCTCGCCCGAGCGGTTTCTGCTGGCGTTCTACAATGTGCAATTACCTGAAGAGCGGGGCGATCAGGCACGCATTTCTATCGCACACGTGGACGGTTCCCTGTTTCAGATAACTCGCTGTTAGCCAAAAACGCCAAAGGCACCCATTACGGTGCCTTTGTGTGTTTATTGCTGAGATGGGGTATCGATCAGAACTTGTAACCCACGCCCACCATGTAGACCCATGGGTCGATGTCCACGTCGACCTTGGTCTTGCTGAAGCCCAGAGCGGCCGGGCCGTCTACAGTGGCTTCGGTGTCGATGTCGACATACCAGACCGAGGCGTTGAGCAGAACGTTGTCAGTGATCAGGTAGTCCACGCCCAACTGGCCAGCCAGACCAACCGAGTCCTTGAGCTTGAGGTTGCTGAAGCCCTGATCCTTGCGGTTGCTGGTCAGGTCGTTGTCGAAGAATGTGGTGTAGTTGATACCGATGCCTGCATAAGGCTGGAACTTCGACGAAGGTGCCATCGGGTAGTACTGCAGGGACAGGGTAGGCGGCAGGTGTTTGACATCGGCCAGCTTGCCGTCGAGTCCGGCACCCAGGCCGCTGACCGAAACGGTGTGGTTGAAAGGGGTCGCTGCCAGCAGCTCGATACCGACATGGGGAGTCAGCATGTAGGCAAAGGTCAGGCCGAGCTGGGTATCACCATCGAGGTTGGCCTTGGTGCCGGAGACTTTGGTGCCATCGAACTTCAGTTCGCCACTGTCTTCTCGTGGGTCAACGTGTGCGGCACCGGCACGGACGATGAAGTCACCCGCTTCATAGGCCTGTGCGGCAGTGGGAGCGGCGATGGCGAGGGCTATGAGAGAGGCGCGAAGCAAGGACTTGTTCATGAGTGGCTCCAAGGGGTCAAAAAGTTTTATGGGCTAATGTTAAAGCGCTGTTTTGAGGCGACTTTGATACAGCTCAATGAAACGGTTGAGAGCCCTTTGGAACTTCACGAATCCGGCAATTCATAGACAAAAATCTTGTCTGCCTGCATTTGATAACCCGCCTCGGCCAATTCGCTGGTCGATGATTTTGCCTGCATCGGTCCTTCAATCCAGTACGGCTGATACAGTTCATCGACCTTCACGCCCAGTTCACTGGTGACATGTACGATCTGGTTTGCGGGCGGTGGCGGAACATGGATGCAGGCACCGAAATACGGCACCAGCAAGAACTCCGTCACTCGACCTTCCTCGCTGACCTCGAGCGGCACGATGTACCCCGGCAGACGTACCAGCTTGCCATCCAGTGCCTTGACGACAGGTGCATGGGGTGCCAGTTGTCTGGCTGCCGGTGCTGACTCCATGGCCAGTGCATCGGACAGCTTCGACATGTCGTGCATCGGCGCTGTAATCGGCGCCACGACAGGTGCATCGGGTGGAATCATGTCGCTCCAGGTCAGCTCGCGCGGCTCGGCGGCCCACACCGAAGTGCTGGCCGAGAACAGCAGGGTTATCAGCAGGCGCCGCATAGTGAAGCTCCTCATAAGCGAATCGACAGGCCATCGGCCAGCGATTGCCTGTAGGCTCGCCATGCCGGGATAGTCCCCATCAACAGCGCGGCAGCAAGGATGCCACCGAGCAATTTCCATTCATATTGGCCAGGTGGCATAGCCGACAGGTATAAACCGTAACTGTTTTGTACAAAGTCCTGTGCCAGTGCAATGCCGAGATAGAGCAGTGCAAGCCCGCTGACAACGCCCGCCAGTGCCAGGGCGAAGGCTTCGAGAATCAACAGGCTTGCGATGTGCCAGGGCCGTGCGCCGACCGATCTGAGGATCGCCATTTCACGACGACGCTCGTTCAGGCTGGTCAAGATCGCCGTCAGCATACCGATCAGGCCGGTGAGCACCACGAACAGCGATATCACGAACAGGGCTTTTTCGGCGGTGCCCATCAGGCTCCACAGCTCCTGCAAGGCAACACCTGGCAATATTGCCAGTAATGGCTCGCCGCGGAACTCATTGATCTCGCGCTGCAGGCTGAATGTCGCGATCTTGCTGTTCAGGCCCAGCATGACCGCTGTGATTGCCGTCGGTGTCAGGTCCATGTTGCGCGCCTGATCGGCAGAGATGCGCTCATTGCCCCGGGCTGGTGCACCGTTGTGCCAGTCGATGTGAATGGCCTCCATGCCGCCCAGGCTGATATGCAGCGTACGGTCGACCGGTGTGCCGGTGGGTTTCAGAATGCCCACCACCGTGAACGGTTTGTCATCGTGCTTGACCAGACTGATCGCGGCCACGCCATGGGCCAGCACCAGCTTGTCTCCCAGCTTGTAATGCAGGGCCTTGGCGACCTCCGAACCCAGCACCACTTCAAACGGATCGGTCTGGAAGGCTCGGCCCTCGGCCAGCGCCAGATGCTGCTGGCGACCGTACTGATAATTCTCGAAATAGGACTCGTTGGTGCCCATCACCCGGTAGCCGCGATGGGAGTCGCCCAGGGAAATCGGAATCGCCCATTTGACCTGCTTGTGATTGGCCAGATGCTCGAAGCTGTCCCAGCGAATATTGTTGGTGGCGTTGCCGATGCGGAACACCGAGTAGAGCAGCAGGTTGATCGAGCCGGAGCGTGCGCCGACGATCAGGTCCGTGCCGCTGATGGTGCTGGCGAAGCTGGCGCGGGCTTCGGTGCGCACCCGCTCGACGGCCAGCAACAGGCAGACCGACAGGGCAATTGCGAAAACGGTGAGGAATGCGGTGAAGCGGCGGTTGGCCAGGCTGGCCATTGCCAGACGAAACAGATACATCTCAAATCTCCACGTCGACGGCAGCGCGATTGAGTTCGGACAGTGACAGGTTGCGGTCGAACAGCGGGGCCAGGCTCTGGTCATGGCTGACGAACAACAGGCTGGAACCGGCTTCGCGACATTCGGCGAACAACAGACGAATGAAGGATTCCCGGGTATCGGCATCCAGGGCCGAGGTGGGTTCGTCGGCGATCACCAGTTCCGGTTGTCCGATCAAGGCACGAGCTGCTGCCACTCGCTGTTGCTGGCCGATGGACAACGAACCGGCACGTCGGCTCAGCAAGGCCGGATCTTTCAGGCCCAGATGCGCGAGCAGCGTGCTGGTGGCTTGCTCGACGCTGCCATGGCGCTGCTTCGCCCGTTCGGCGCGGACTCTGGAGAAGTGGCAGGGCAACTCGACGTTCTCCCGCACCGAGAGAAACGGCAGCAGGTTGAATTGCTGGAAGATATAACCGGTGTGATCGACCCGAAAGCGATCCCGGGCCCCCGCCGACAGTTGCGACAGATCCTGGCCCAGCAGGCGAATGCTGCCGCTCCCCGGTTTCTGTACGCCACCCAGCAGGCCCAGCAAGGTGGTCTTGCCGCTGCCGCTCGGGCCTTTGAGGAACAGGGTTTCTCCAGGCTCCAGACGAAAGGCCGGGATATCCAGCAGTTGCGGATGCCCCGGCCAGTTGAAGCTCAGGTCCGACAGCTCGATAAGTGCTTGGGTCATAGCCTGACTCGCGGTGTGTTGAGGTGTACATGAAAGTAAAAGACCGGGCCAGGCCCGGTCGTTCTGTAGCACTCGGTAATCAGAACTTGATCGACGGGTTCGACGCAATCACTTCTGCACCAGACTGGCCGCTTGGCGAGATCAGTTGTACCTGCAGTTTCTTGGTATCGGGGAAGGTCAGGAAAATCTGGCTCAGGTCCAGCTTTTTCAGGATGGCCGGAGCGTCGCAGACGAACTTGTAATGGCCTTTGATTTCGCTGTGTTCGTGATGATGTTCATCACCGCCCTTGGCGTGCTCGTCTTCGTCGTGATCGTCATCCTTGTCACCGAACAGCGGGCTTTCGAGCTTCACCGAAGTGGCCGAGCAGTTGGCGGCATCCGAGATGCTGAACAGCGCATTGGGCTTGAGCAGTTGCTCGCGGGCCTTGGCCAGCTTCGCCTTGTCTTCGGCGGAAGTCGCTTCATGCTCGAAGCCGACAATGTTCATTGCCGGGCTCTCGAATTCCAGCTCCAGGTTCTTGCCGGAGAGCACAACATCCAGACGGCCTACACCATGCTCGTGCGCGCCCAGGCTGCCGTGCTCGTGTTCGTGGTCATGATCGTGTGTTTCGGCGGCGTTGACGAAAGCCAGGGGCAGCAAGGCGAAGGGTAGGGCAAGAAGCAGACGGCGCATGGAGGACTCCGGACATGATTTGAAAAAATCTGTTATGTGATCTTATAACAATTGGTGGGGCGAGTGACCTGTTTTTTCTCTGTGTCCTCGATTTGGTATACGCGCTCCCCAAGTTATGACGAAGCAATCTCATGGCGCCTGAAATTCATCCTAACGTCAAATGAAGAGGGCGCAGGGATCGAATCTCAGGGAGAGAGCCATGCCAACGCTTTGTTGCCCGGCTGTTGCTGTTCCGGAGTTCACCATCAGCCTTGAGCAGACACTGGAGCTCGTTTCCAGCCTGCATTCGCAGCACCCGCAATTGCCGCTGGTGCGCCGTCTGATCCGCAACACCCAGGTACGCAAGCGTCACTTGTTGCAGCCGATAGAGCAGACACTGGAGCATCCTGGCTTCGAAGCGCGCAATCTGCTCTATGCCCGTGAAGCCAAGGCGCGGATCCCCGAGGTGGTGAACCGGGCACTGGCCAATGCCCGACTGCTTGCCCGGCAGATCGATGCCATCGTTTTTGTGTCCTGCACCGGTTTCATGATGCCCTCGCTGACCGCCTGGATGATCAACGAGCTGGGATTTCGCAGCGATACGCGACAGATACCCATCGCTCAGTTGGGATGTGCGGCGGGTGGCTCGGCCATCAATCGTGCCCATGATTTCTGTCTCGCCTATCCACAGGCCAATGTGCTGATCGTGGCCTGCGAGTTCTGTTCGCTGTGTTACCAGCCAACCGACATGACGGTGGGCAATCTTCTGTCCAACGGCCTGTTTGGCGATGCACTGGCGGCTGCTGTGGTACGAGGCCAGGGCGGGGCAGGTATTCGGCTTGTGGGCAATGGCTCACGTCTGGTGCCCGGCACCGAGGACTGGATCAGCTACGCCGTCAAGGCCACCGGTTTTCACTTCTGTCTTGATCGGCGTGTGCCGGGAACCATGGAGCAACTGGCACCGGAGCTGCGTTCGGTGGCCGCCGATCATGGATGGCAGGCTGACGAGCTGGATTTCTACATCATTCACGCCGGTGGCCCGCGGATTCTCGATGACCTGTCGCACTATCTGGGCGTGGATTGCGCCCTGTTCGCACACAGTCGCGCCACCTTGAGCGAGTACGGCAACATCGCATCGGCTGTCGTGCTGGATGCATTGCGCCGGTTTTTCGAGGTCGGTGGCGCTCATCAGGGAGCTCGCGGAATCATTGCCGGGTTCGGTCCTGGCATCACCGCTGAAATAACTCTGGGTACATGGAACAACAGGGAGGTTTCGCCATGACGGGGACAACATCTTTGACTGCGGATAATTTTTTGCTGGGGGGAGACACGCCGGTCAGGCGCATGGGGTATGGCGCCATGCACCTGACCGGTTACGGCATGTGGGGGCCTGCTGAGAATACGGAGCAGGCCAAGGCCGTACTGCGTCATGCCGTTCATGAACTGGGCATTACCTTCATCGACACGGCAGATGCCTACGGGCCGGGGGATAACGAAGACATCATTCGCCAGGCGCTTTACCCCTATCCTCCGGATCTGGTCATCTCCACCAAGGGCGGAATGCTGCGCTCCGGCCCCAACGACTGGATTCATGGCGCGCCGGGCGCTCCTTACATCGTGCCATTGGGGCGGCCCGAGTATTTGCGTCAGCAGGTCGAGATGAGTCTGCGTCGGCTTCAGGTCGAGCGGATCGATCTGTACCAGCTGCACAGCATTGATCCTCTCGTGCCACTTGCCGACTCCCTGGGCGAGCTTGTCCGTTTGCGCGAGCAGGGCAAGATCCGTCATATCGGCTTATCCAGTCAGCCCGGCGTGACACTTGAGCAACTGGAGCAGGCTCACCTAATAGCGAACATTGCAGCCATCGAAAACCTCTACAACCTTGCCGATCGTACCGATGAGACGGTATTGCAACGGGCGTTGGAGCTGAATGTTGCATTCATTCCATGGTTCCCGCTCGGGCATGGTGCGCTTGTCGGGCCTGACAGCGCGTTGCTGCCTCTTGCCAGCCACTATGGCCTGACGCCTTCGCAACTGGCTCTGGCGTGGCTGTTCAATCATGCGCCGAATATCGTGCTGATTCCCGGTACCACGTCCATCGTTCATCTGGAGGAAAACGCCAAGGCTGCGAGCGTGCAGCTGGATGAGAATCAGCGATCAGCCATTGTTCGAGAAGTCGATCGGCTTCTGGTGCCGGTATGGCGTCCCGAACGCTGAGGAGGAAATGCTATGAGCACCTGCCAGCGCAATATCGCCACCCTGCGGGCTATCTATAAGGATCTGACCCGTATTGCCGAGTTTTCGGACGATGACATCGTGTTGCACAAGGCCGACCGCAATGCCTGTCCGCCCACTGCCATCGGCAAGCAGGCGGTGCACCGGCATGAGGTCGATCTCATTGCCATGACGCACGCTTCACTTCGTATGGATGTGCAGGAAATCATCGCCAATGATTATTTCGGCGCGGTTCTCGGCAGTCTGCGCGCCACGTTGGCCGATAAGAGCATCTGCATGCCGTTCTGCGGGCTGTGGCGTTTTCGTGAAGGAAAGGTCATCGAGCACTGGGAAAATGCCTACGACGTCGCAGCCTTTGGTGGCTTTCTTGAGGGAGATGTTCAGGCTGCTCGCTGGCTCTGTATCTGATGCTGTGGGAGCATGTGTGCCTGCCAAGCGAGGAGACAGAGCATGTTGCGTATCCGTGGAACCATCGGCCAGTGGCCCGTGGATTTGACGTTGGAACTGGATGACGGCGACTGGGCGCAACTGGGGGCTCAGCTCAAGGCGGCAGCCCCCGAACCGAGCAGTGTCGTGCAGAGCAGGCCGGTTAACCAGGACGACAGGATCTGGCAGGTCGCCAGGGATTTGCTGAAAGAAGCAGGGCAACTCAGCGGGCCGGATCTGCTGGGCAAACTGGAAGGGCTGACCGGCAGCACCGCAGCAGGCAAGCGCCTGCTGGTGCGTCTGCGTCATAGCGCCCATGTGAAAGTCGAAAGCGGCGCGGATGCACCGCTGTATAGCTGGGTTGACCTTCCCGATAAGGCATAAATCACTGTGTGGGAGGCAGCTTGCTGGCGATTTCAGCGTGCAGACGCAGAATGTCTGCCGGTTTTCAGGCCTTTATCGCCAGCAAGCTGCCTCCCACAAAATTTATCTGCTCGCCTTAGTACAGCGCTGCAAACAGCTTGCGGCGGTAGGTTGTCACCAGCGGGTGATCGTTACCCAACAGGTCGAACACTTGCAGCAGTGTCTTGTGCGGCAGACCTTCGGCGTAATTGCGGTTGCGGATGAACAGTTTGAGCAGGCCTTCCAGCGCCGCTTCGTATTGCTGGCGGGACAATTGCTGGACAGCCAGTTGATGTGACGCCTCATCATCCTGCGGATTCTGCGCCAGACGGGTTTTCAGCTCGGCGGCATCCGGCAGTGTGGCGGCTTCGGCCAGGAATGTCAGTTGCGCCTTCGCGCCTGCCAGTTCGGCCTTGTGGGCATCGCTCTTGACTGCATCCAGCACGGTGCGGGCTTCACCCAATTCGCCACGCTCGGCCAGGCAGCGTGCATACAGAATCAGCGCCGACGCATTGGTGTTGTCTTCGCCCAGCAGCACCTTGAGCACTGCTTCGGCATCGGAAAAGCGGCTTTCGGCGAACAGCGCCTGAGCCTGTTGCAGCGGATCGGCTGCCGGTGGTGGAGGCATGACCACGTGCTGTTCGAGAAGCTTGCGGATTTCCGATTCGGGTTGTGCTCCGGCAAAACCATCCACCGGCTGACCGTCCTTGAACAGCACCACGGTCGGCAGGCTGCGGATGCCGAAGCGGGCGACGATTTCCTGTTCGATATCGCAATTGACCTTGGCCAGCAGCAACTCACCCTGATAGCTCGCCGTGATCTGCTCCAGCAACGGCATCAGCACTTTGCAAGGCGCACACCACTCGGCCCAGAAATCCACCAGTACGGGCTGATCGAACGACTTGTCGATCACCAGTTGGTCGAAGTTCGCTGCGGTTGTCTCGAAGATGTAAGAAGTGTCCTGGCTCATTGCGTGTCTCGCAAAATCTGAATGCCGCCAACTATAAAGGCCTCAAGGCATTGCTGAAAGCGGCGAGTATCAGGGCAAGACCTGTTGCGGTCCTTCAGCGTCGGGCGTGATACAGGCTGACGTCGCGAAATTCGTGGGGCTCTGCCAGATCCGGAAGGGTATGGGCATGCAGCATCGCCAGACGTTGATAGGCGACATGCCTGAAATCGCGGACCCGTGAGTCGGCAACCAGTGCCTGGCGGCCACGGCTGAGAAACTGATCCAGCAACGGCAGGTTGGCGCGGTCATACAACACATCCGCGACCAGGATCAGATCGAAGCGATCGGTCTCGGCAAAGAAATCTGCCGAATAGCCGAGCTGCACCTCATTGAGTTCGGCATTGGCCCGGCAGGCGGCGAGTGCCAGCGGGTCCAGGTCGCATGCGACCACTTCGGCGGCACCGGCCCTGACTGCGGCAATGCCAGCCACACCGGAGCCGGCACCGAAATCCAGCACACGCTTGCCCGCGACCCAATGTGGGTGCTCGGCCAGAAAGCGCGCCAGTGCCAGGCCGCTGGCCCAGCAGAAACTCCAGTAAGGCGGCTCTTCCAGAATGCGGCGTGTTTCGTCGGGGCTGAAAGCGCGGTCCATATTGTCGGCATCGATCAGCCACAGTTTCAGCTCGGTGCCCGGTAAGGCGGTAGCGACCAGCCGGGCGTCGCCGAGCAACTGGCTCAGCGACTGTTGGAGGGCTGGCGGTGCGATCATGGCGCGCTGACGAATTGCAACTGCCCCAAGGCCTGAGTGGTGGGTTGTTCGATGCGCAACGAAGGCAGATGCAGGATCAACTGGCCCGATTTGCTGGCGCGTCCGCGCAATTCAACCCGCTGGCCAATCGGGAAGGCCTCGGGGTTGAAGCGCAACTGGAACGGCAGTGACTGGCCGTTGCCCTGCAGTTTGGTGCTGGTCAGCAATTTCTGCGGGCGGCCACGCTCGTCAATCACCAGCACTGCCAACTCGACCTCCGCACCGGCCGGTACGCCCAGCAGTTGCCCGCTCAGTTCCCGTTGATGAGGTAACAGCGGGCCTGGACCTGCCGGAACCTTGGGCGCTGTCGCCACGGGTTTGGCGGGAGCCGGTTGTGGGGCTTCGGTACTGCTGCAAGCGCTCAGCAGGCCGATGAGCCCGAGCAAGACAAAAGGGCGTAGCGTCATGAACGGCTCCAACAAAAAATACAAGGGGCTCATAAAAAGGCCGTGATGCAGTATTACCGAATGCAGGCAGTTTCACATCGCCTGGATGCATTTTTATGCGCAATGAACAGCACGTGAACAGCCTTCGGATGCACCCGGAGTCTTGTCTTGACGGTGGGATGCGCTACCATGGCGCTCCCCATTTTTTGTTGCCTGCCACCATGCACTGTCCCTTCTGCGGTGCCAATGACACCAAAGTCATCGACTCACGCCTTGTAGCCGAAGGCGAACAGGTACGTCGCCGTCGCGAGTGCCTGGCTTGCGGCGAGCGTTTCACGACCTTTGAAACCGCCGAGTTGGTCCTGCCCCGCCTGATCAAGCAGGACGGCAGTCGACAGCCCTTCGACGAAGAAAAACTGCGGGCCGGCATGCAGCGGGCTCTTGAAAAGCGCCCCGTGAGCGTCGAGCGCCTTGAGGCAGCCCTTGTGCACATCAAGCACAAGCTGCGCGCAACCGGCGAGCGTGAAGTCAAATCCCTGGTGGTGGGCGAACTGGTCATGACCGAGTTGCAAAAGCTCGACGAAGTGGCCTATATCCGCTTTGCTTCGGTCTACCGACGCTTCCAGGATCTCAACGAATTTCGTGAGGAAATCGAGCGTCTTGCTCGTGAGCCGGGTAAAGAATGAGTACTGCGTTGACCGAGCAAGGAGCTCTGGACGTCCACTACATGGCCCGTGCGCTGGAACTGGCGCGCAAGGGCATCTATTCCGCTCATCCCAATCCCCGTGTCGGTTGCGTGATCGTACGTGACGGCCAGATTGTGGGCGAGGGCTGGCATGCACGGGCGGGCGAGCCCCATGCCGAAGTGCATGCCTTGCGTCAGGCGGGTGACAAGGCCCGTGGTGCGACCGCGTACGTTACTCTCGAACCCTGCAGCCACCATGGCCGCACGCCGCCTTGTGCCGATGCGCTGATCAATATCGGTGTGGCCCGGGTGGTGGCCGCCATGCAGGACCCCAATCCGGAAGTGGCCGGTCGTGGCCTGCTGCGCCTGATGAATGCCGGCATTGCTGTCCAGTGCGGTGTGCTGGAGGCTGAAGCCCGGGCACTGAACAAGGGCTTCCTCAAGCGCATGGAAAAAGGCCTGCCCTATGTGCGGGTCAAACTGGCCATGAGCCTGGATGGCCGCACGGCCATGGCCAGCGGTGAAAGCCAGTGGATCACGGGCCCCGAAGCCCGTTCCGCAGTGCAACGGCTGCGAGCGCAGTCGAGCGTTGTATTGACGGGTGCCGATACGGTGCTGGCCGACAAGGCGCGCCTGACCGTTCGTCCTGACGAGCTGGGCCTGAATGCCGAACTGAGTGCCCTGGCCGCCACGCGTCCGCCCTTGCGGGTGTTGATCGACAGTCGTCTGCGGGTGCCGCTGGATGCGCCGTTCTTCAAGGCTGGCAGCGCACTGGTTGCGACCCGCGCCGCGGCTTCGGCCCGTAGCCGTTATCACGATGAAGGTCACGAAATGCTGGCCCTGGCCAACAACGACGGCCATGTGGACCTGCGCAAGTTGCTGGTCGAACTGGCGGCGCGTGGCGTCAATGACGTGCTGGTCGAGGCGGGGCCGCGTCTGGCTGGTGCTTTTACACGCCTGGGGCTGGTCGATGAATTTCAGATCTTCATTGCGGGCAAGTTCCTGGGTTCCACGGCACGGCCGCTTCTTGACCTGCCGCTGGCACAAATGAGCGAAGCCCTGGAACTGAACATCGTAGAAATGCGCGCAGTCGGCAATGACTGGCGAGTCATTGCTCTCCCTGTTCCGGCTCAGGGCGTATAATTCCCGGCTTTCGCTTTAGCGCGCAGCCTTGTTCTCCCGGAGGACCCATGTTTACCGGCATTATCGAATCCATCGGCAGCATCCGCGCCCTGACTCCCAAAGGCGGCGATGTCCGCGTTTATGTGGAAACCGGCAAGCTCGACCTGAGTGACGTCAAACTGGGCGACAGCATCGCCGTCAACGGCGTCTGCCTGACCGCCGTTGAGTTGCCGGGCGACGGTTTCTGGGCCGACGTCAGTCGTGAAACCCTGACCGTTACTGCGTTTGTCGACCTCAAGGTCGGCAGCCGGGTCAATCTGGAAAAGGCGCTGACCCCGACCTCCCGCCTGGGCGGCCATCTGGTCAGCGGCCATGTCGATGGCGTGGGCGAAATCGTTTCCCGCGAAGACAATGCCCGTGCGATCCAGTTTCGCGTGCGCGCTCCCCGCGAGCTGGCCAAGTACATTGCCCACAAGGGTTCGATTACCGTCGATGGCACCAGCCTGACCGTCAACTCGGTCAATGGCGCGGAGTTCGAGCTGACCATCGTGCCGCATACCCTGGTCGAGACCATCATGGCCGACTACCGCCCGGGCCGTAAGGTCAATCTTGAGGTGGATCTGCTGGCGCGCTATCTGGAGCGCCTGCTGTTGGGTGACAAGGCTGCCGAGCCAGGCCATGGCGGGATCACCGAAAGCTTTCTGGCCGAGAACGGCTACCTCAAATCCTGAATTGAAGGGGGTGCCGAGTGGCGCTCAACACGATCGAAGAACTGGTTGAAGACATCCGCCAGGGCAAGATGGTCATCCTGATGGATGATGAAGACCGCGAGAACGAAGGCGACCTGATCATGGCCGCCGAATGTGTCAAAGCCGAACACATCAATTTCATGGCCAAGTACGCCCGTGGCCTGATTTGCATGCCCATGACCCGTGAGCGTTGCGAAACCCTCAAGCTGCCGCTGATGGCCCCGCGCAACGGTTCGGGTTTCGGTACCAAGTTCACGGTGTCCATCGAAGCTGCCGAAGGCGTGACCACCGGCATTTCCGCCGCCGACCGTGCCCGCACCGTGCAGGCGGCAGCGGCAAGGGATGCCAAGGCTGAAGACATCGTCAGCCCGGGGCATATCTTCCCGTTGATGGCTCAGGCAGGCGGAACCCTGTCCCGCGCCGGACATACCGAAGCAGCATGCGATCTGGCACGCATGGCCGGTTTCGAGCCGAGCGGCGTGATCTGCGAAGTGATGAACGACGACGGCACCATGTCCCGTCGTGCCGAACTCGAAGCCTTTGCCCTTGAGCACGACATCAAGATCGGCACCATTGCCGACCTGATTCACTACCGGATGATCCACGAACGTACCGTTCAGCGGATTGCCGAGCAGCCAATGGACAGCGAACTGGGCCACTTCAACCTGGTGACCTACCGCGATTCCGTCGAAGGCGACGTCCATCTGGCGTTGACCCTGGGCAATATCTGCGCAGAAGAACCGACCCTGGTCCGTGTCCACAACATGGACCCGCTGCGCGATCTGTTGATGGTCAAACAGCCCGGCCGCTGGAGCCTGCGAGCCGCAATGTCTGCGGTTTCCGAGGCGGGCTGCGGTGTGGTTCTGTTGCTCGGTCACCCGCTCGATGGCGATGTCCTGCTGGCCCATATCCGGGAAACTGCCGGGCAGCAGGTCATCAAGACGCCGACCACTTACAGCACGGTTGGTGCCGGTTCCCAGATCCTGCGTGACCTCGGCGTGCGCAAAATGCGCCTGATGAGTTCACCAATGAAGTTCAATGCGATATCCGGTTTCGATCTGGAAGTTGTAGAATACGTGCCCTCCGAATAAATACCGGCAGGCCGGTCCGTGCTGACACCTGTGTTTTGCATGTTCCGGCCTGGCAGTCCAGATTCGTGGCCTACAATCCCTGACAGTCCGCCCCAAGGCGGGCTTGCTCTTTAATACGAGACTCACCAATGACCTTGAAGACCATCGAAGGTACCTTCATCGCCCCACAAGGCCGCTACGCCTTGGTGGTTGGCCGTTTCAACAGCTTCGTCGTGGAAAGTCTGGTGAGCGGCGCTGTCGATGCGCTGGTTCGCCATGGCGTGAGCGAAAGCGACATCACCATCATCCGTGCCCCGGGTGCTTTCGAGATTCCTCTGGTTGTGCAGAAAGTTGCCCAACGCAAAGAGTTCTCGGCCATCGTCGCCCTGGGCGCGGTGATTCGTGGCGGCACTCCGCACTTTGAATACGTGGCCGGCGAATGTGTCAAAGGCCTGGCTCAGGTTTCCATGGATGCAGGCATTCCAGTCGCTTTCGGCGTACTGACTGTCGACTCCATCGAGCAAGCCATCGAGCGCTCCGGCACCAAGGCCGGTAACAAAGGCGCTGAAGCTGCATTGTCTGCCATTGAAATGGTCAGTCTGCTGTCGCAGTTGGAGGCCAAGTGATTTCCGACGATAGCGATCAGTTCAACCCGCGTGACGCCAAGTCTCCCGAGGCAGCCAAAGGCAAGAGCGCCAAACGTCGCGAAGCGCGTCAGCTCGCAACCCAGGCGCTGTACCAGTGGCACATGGCAGGTCATTCGTTGAACGAAATCGAAGCGCAGTTCCGCGTCGACAACGATTTCAGCAACGTCGACAGCGCTTACTTCCGTGAATTGCTGCATGGCGTCGCCACCAACAAGACCGAAATCGATGTCGCGCTCAAGCCTTGCCTTGACCTGACCGTCGAAGAGCTGGACCCGGTCGAGCTGGCGGTATTGCGCCTGTCCGCGTTCGAACTGCTCAAGCGCATCGACGTGCCTTACCGCGTTGTGATCAACGAAGGCATCGAGCTGGCGAAAGTCTACGGTTCCACTGACGGCCACAAGTTCGTCAATGGCGTGCTGGACAAGCTGGCGCCGCGTCTGCGCGAAGCTGAAGTGAAGGCTCACAAGCGCTGATTGGCGCCTGGACTTCACATGGGTGAATTCGAGCTGATCCGCAATTACTTCGCTGCCGCGCCCTGTGCGCAGGACGGCGAAGGCGTTGCTCTCGGCATCGGCGACGACTGCGCGCTGCTGGCGTTGCCACCCGGCGAGCAGTTGGCGATTTCCACCGATACGCTGGTGGCCGGGGTGCACTTCCCCGAAGCCTGCGACCCCTTTCTGCTTGGCCAGCGCGCCCTGGCGGTTTCTGCCAGCGATCTGGCTGCCATGGGCGCTCGCCCTGTGGCCTTCACACTTGCACTGACCTTGCCTCAGGTCGAAGCGACCTGGTTGCAGGCCTTCGCCGAAGGCTTGAACCTGAAGGCGCAGGAGTGCTCGTTGCGCCTGATAGGTGGCGATACCACCCGTGGGCCATTGAGCCTGACGCTGACGGTGTTCGGTGCCGTGCCTGCCGGTCAGGCGCTGACCCGCAGCGGTGCTTGTGAAGGTGATCTGCTATGTGTCGGTGGCGCCCTGGGCGATGCGGCAGCGGCCTTGCCTCTTGTGCTGAATCAGCGCCACACCGAGTCTTCGATTGCCGAACCCCTGCTGACACGTTACTGGTCGCCACAGCCACAGTTGGCGCTGGGGCAAGCGCTGCGCGGCAAGGCCACGGCGGCACTGGATATTTCCGATGGCTTGCTCGCGGACTGCGGGCACATTGCCCAGTCGTCGGCTGTGCGCTTGCTGGTCGAGCTGGACAAGCTGCCAATGTCCACGCCCTTGCTACAGTTGTTTGATCTGCCTGACGCACAACAGGCTGCGCTCAGTGGCGGCGACGATTATCTGCTGGCCTTCACGCTGCCGCCCAAACATCTTTCAGGCCTTCTGGATGCCGGCTGGCCGGTGCATGTGATCGGGCGAGTGGTCGAAGGGCAGGGCGTTGCATTGCTGGATGCCGACGGACAAGACATCACACCTGCCGCGCTGGGCTATCAGCATTTTCGGAGTGAAGCGTGAAAGACAACCCCGAACAGGTCTCAGCCGAGTTTGTACCCCCTTCGGTCTGGACCAATCCCTGGCATTTTCTCGCCTTCGGGTTTGGCTCGGGCACGCTGCCCAAGGCACCCGGAACCTGGGGTTCGATCGTTGCCGTGCCGTTTATTCCTTTATGGCAGATGCTGCCGGACTGGGGTTACTGGTTGATGCTGGGCGTTACCATGCTGTTCGGCTTCTGGCTGTGCGGCAAGGTGGCGGACGATCTGGGCGTACACGACCACGAAGGCATCGTCTGGGACGAGATGGTCGGGATGTGGATAACCCTCTGGCTGGTGCCCGAAGGCTGGACATGGTTGCTGGTGGGTTTTCTGGTGTTCCGCTTTTTCGACATTCTCAAGCCGTGGCCCATTCGCTGGCTGGACCGGCATGTACATGGTGGCTTCGGGATCATGATCGACGATGTGCTGGCCGGGGTTTTTGCCTGGTTTTCCATGCAGGGACTGGTCTGGGCCTGGGGAATGATCTAGCTTTTTGATATTAATCGGTAAGAATTCAGCCTAAGCGTCCTCAGGAACGTGCTGTTACAATCGGACCTTGCGAATTCTCAGTCTTCTACTACCAGGAGCACACGGTGCCCGTCGTATTTGTTGCTGCCTCCAAGCTGCCTACCCCTTTTGCAGAATTCACCATGAACGGCTTTTTCGAGCAGGAAACCGGGCGCGAGCACGTCGTTCTGAGCCTGGGCGACATTGCCGATGGCGCTCCTGTTCTAGGCCGGGTGCATTCCGAATGTCTGACTGGCGATGCTCTGTTCAGCCAGCGTTGCGACTGCGGCTCGCAACTTGAAGCCGCACTGCGCGCCATTGCCACCGAAGGTCGTGGTGTTCTGTTGTATCTGCGTCAGGAAGGGCGCGGTATCGGCCTGATGAACAAGATCCGCGCCTACGAATTGCAGGATGGCGGTGCCGATACCGTTGAAGCCAACGAGCGTCTGGGCTTTGCGGCTGACCAGCGTGATTACGCGATCTGCCTGCCGATGCTGCAACATCTGAAGGTCGACTCCCTGCGCCTGATGACCAACAACCCGCGCAAGGTCAAAGCCTTGACCGACATGGGCATCAAGGTGGCCGAGCGTGTACCGCTGCACACAGGCCAAAACCCGCACAACAAACTGTACCTGGCGACCAAGGCCGGCAAACTGGGCCACATGATGGGCAATGAGCACCAGAGTGAGGTCGATCCGGCGTGAATCGCAACAATGTGCGCAGACGGATGGCGCTGGCCTGGTGGCAACAACTGGGCCTGAGTCTTGCGCCATTGCTGGTGGTCTGCATCTTTCTGGATACAGGCGAACTCATGATCCATGTACTGGCGATGCCGCTGTTCATCGCCGGTGTCGCATCGATGTTCCTCAGCCTCAAGCCTTTCGGCGCCTTCAAGCGCGCCTTGATCGCGACTCAGGCGGCACTCGATACACCTGAAGAAACCGCAGCCTGGCTCAAGCTGGCCGCCACTCGGCGCATTGCTTTCCTGTTTGCCGGGATTCCGGCCTGGATTGCCGCAGGCGCGCTGTTTATCGGGCTTGAGCCGGTGCCGGTATTTCTGCTCGCACTTTCAACCGTGGCGCTGTTCTACCTGTACCGGATTCCGCCGCAACTGGGATAAAGCCCAGGCACAAATCTGTGGGAGGCAGCTTGCTGGCGACATGACTTTTGTCGCCAGCAAGCTGCCTCCCACGATCAGTTGATCAGAGCCAACCGTGCATTGATCGCCGCTTCGATACCTTCGGCATCCAGCCCGCACTCGGCCAGCATCTGCGCGGGCTTGGCGTGTTCGACATAGATGTCGGGCAAGCCGAGATGCAGCACCGACTTGAGGATATTCTCCCGCGCCAGGAACTCGCTGACCGCCGCGCCCGCGCCACCCATGATGGCGTTTTCTTCAATGGTCACCAGCAAATCATGGCTGGCTGCCGTTTCGCGGATCAGGGCTTCGTCCAGTGGCTTGACGAAACGCATGTCGATCACCGTGGCATCGAGTTTTTCCGCGACTTCCAGCGCATCGGCCAGTTGCACGCCGAACACCAGCATGGCAACGCGCTTGCCCGAACGACGAACCACGCCCTTGCCGATTTCGATGGGTTGCAGGCCATTGTCGATCACTGCATTCGGGCCGGTGCCACGCGGGTAACGCACAGCCGCCGGGCCGACATACAGGTAACCGGTGTTGAGCATCTGGCGCAGCTCGTTTTCGTCACTTGGCGTCATCACCAGCATGCCGGGAATGCAGCGCAGGTAAGACAGGTCGAAGCTGCCGGCATGAGTCGGGCCGTCTTCGCCCACCAGACCGGCGCGGTCGATGGCGAACAGTACGTCGAGATTCTGCACCGCCACGTCATGTATCAACTGGTCATAACCGCGCTGCAGGAAGGTGGAGTAGATCGCGACCACCGGCTTGCTGCCTTCGCAGGCCATGCCGGCAGCGAGGGTGACCGCGTGCTGTTCGGCAATCGCCACGTCGAAGTAGCGACTCGGGAAACGCTCGCTGAACTCCACCAGATCGGAGCCTTCCTTCATGGCCGGGGTAATGCCCACCAGCCGTGAATCAGCCTTGGCCATGTCACAGATCCACTGACCGAACACACCCGAATACTTCGGCCCGCTGGCTTTTTTCGGCGCGGCGGGTGCATTCAGCGGGTCGAGCTTGGTGATGGCGTGATAGCCGATAGGATCGACTTCGGCTGGCGCGAAACCTTTGCCCTTCTTGGTCACGACATGCAGGAACTGCGGCCCCTTGAGGTCACGCATGTTACGCAGGGTAGCGATCAGGGTTGGCAGGTCGTGGCCATCGATAGGGCCGATGTAGTTCCAGCCCAGCTCTTCAAACAGCGTACCGGGGACCAGCATGCCCTTGGCGTACTCTTCGGTGCGTCGGGCGATTTCCCAGGCACCGGGCAGGCGGGACAGCACTTTCTTGCTGCCTTCGCGCATGCTGGTGTAGGTACGGCTGGAAAGGATCTTGGCCAGATAGTTGGACAGACCGCCGACATTGCGCGAAATCGACATATCGTTGTCGTTGAGGATCACCAGCATGTCAGCCTCGACTTCCGGTGCATGGTTCAGCGCCTCGAAAGCCATGCCCGCGGTCAAGGCGCCATCGCCGATCACTGCAATGGACTTGCGATCGCTGCCTTGCAGGCGGGCGGCAATCGCCATGCCCAGCGCGGCACTGATGGAAGTGCTGGAATGCCCGACGCCAAAGGTGTCGTACTCGCTCTCGCTGCGACGCGGGAACGCGGCAATACCGTCCTTCTGGCGCAGAGTGGTCATGCGCTGGCGACGGCCGGTAAGGATCTTGTGCGGATAGGCCTGATGACCGACATCCCAGACCAGACGGTCATCGGGGGTATCGAACACGTAATGCAGGGCGATGGTCAGTTCGATGACGCCAAGGCCTGCACCGAAGTGCCCGCCGGTCTGGCCAACGGAATAGAGCAACTCCAGGCGCAGTTCATCGGCCAGGGTTTCCAGCTCGGCTTCACCCAGGCGGCGCAGGCCGTCCGGTGTATCTGCACGGTCAAGCAACGGCGTAACCGGGCGCTCGCGGGGAATCTCTTTGAACGTCGTGGGCATCAGGCGAATCGTTATAAGTAAAAGAGGCGGCAGTTTACCTTATGCATCGCAAGCTGCCCATGAAGTGCATCCTGCAGATACGCGGGTATGGAAAATCAGACCTGATTTGGCGCTGTTGATTCATCAGGTCTGACGTTCGGTTGTCTGTATCAGTTGCGGCGTTCGACGATGTAACGCGCCAGCTCTCGCAAAGGCTCTGCGGCGGCGTCGAAAGATTGCAGCGCGTTCAGCGCCTGATCGCGAAGCTCCAGCGCATAGAGTTTGGCAGGTTCCAGACCAAGCAGCGCGGGGTAGGTCGGTTTGTCGCGGGCAATGTCGGCGCCCTGGCGTTTGCCCAGGGTCGCGGTATCGCTTTCGACGTCGAGAATGTCGTCCTGCACCTGGAAGGCCAGACCAATGGCGCGAGCATAGACCTGCAAGGCATCGAGTCGCGCCTGATCGGCATGACCGCTGGCCAGTGCGCCGAGCCTGACGCTGGCTTCGATCAGCGCACCGGTCTTGTGTCGATGCATGAATTCCAGTGCTGCCTGATCGAGCTTCAAGCCTACCGAACCCAGATCGATGGCTTGCCCGCCCACCATGCCCGCGGGGCCTGCGGCCACGGCCAGTGTGCTGACCATCTGCAAGCGGGTTTCGGCATCGCGTGAACTCAGGCGCGGATCGAGCAGGGCAGTAAAAGCCAGGCTTTGCAGGCCGTCGCCCGCAAGGATCGCACAGGCCTCATCGAAGGCTTTATGAGTAGTGGGCTGGCCGCGACGCAGGTCGTCGTCGTCCATGGCCGGCAGATCATCATGCACCAGCGAATAGGCATGGATCAGTTCGACCGCACAGGCGGCACCATTGGCCTCTTCGGCAACACCGCCCAGCGCTTCGCAGGCTGCATAAGCCAGCAGCGGGCGTACCCGCTTGCCGCCGTTCATCACGCTGTAACGCATGGCGGCATAAAGCCGGGTCAGCTCCGGGCCCGGCGCTTCAAACAGACCTTCGAGTGCCGCGTTGACGCGAGCCTGGCTTTGCGCCTGATAGCTCGCGATCATTCGGGTTGATCCGCTTCGAAGGGCTCTTCGGCCAGTTCGCCATCGCGTTCCAGCAACACCTGCACCTTCTGCTCGGCCTGGGCCAGGGCATTCTGGCAGTCACGTGTCAGGCGAACGCCTTGCTCGAAAGCGGTCAATGAGTCTTCCAACGACAGCTCACCATTCTCCAGACGCTCAACCAGCGTTTGCAGATCGGTAAGGGATTGTTCGAAATCCAGTGCAGCTTTCTTGCGGGCCATGGCGGCATTCCCGGTGAAGATTAAACCGCCGCGACACTAGCAGAGCCGGGGCCGCGGGGCAAACGCTTGAACGGGCAGAATGACTGGCCGTCAGCTCAGGGCTGCTGCAAATCCGGCTTTGAGGTCCTCGATCAGATCATCCGGGTTTTCCAGGCCGATTTGCAGGCGCAGCATCGGCAGACCCTGCTCCCGGGCACCATAGTGATCCACCTCGGACACCAGACTTTCAAAGCCGCCCCAGGAATAACCGACCCCGAACAGCTTCAAGGCTCCGGTAAACCGGTCCAGCACCTGACGGTCGGTGGTCTTGAACTCAAAACTCAGCAAACCGTTACAGCCATGGAAGTCCCGCTTCCAGATGGCATGTCCCGGATCCTCCGGCAAGGCTAGATGCAGAACACGAGCAACCTGCTCATGGCCTTGCAGCCATTGTGCGACCTGCAGGGCATTGCTCTCGTGCATCTTCATGCGTGCCGCAAGGCTTCGGGCACCGCGCAGCACAAGATAGGCATCGTCCGGGCTTACGGTATTGCCCACGGCGGTGTTCATGGTCTTGAGGGTTTTCCAGTGCGCTTCGGTGGTGCTGACACTGCCCATCATCACGTCCGAGTGTCCGGCGATATATTTGGTCAGGGCCATCAGCGAAATATCCGCGCCCAGTTCGAGCGGCTTGAACAGCACCCCTGAACCCCAGGAGTTATCCACCGCCAGCAACAGAGCGCGCTCCTTGCACAGTCGCGACAGGGCGCGCAGATCACACATGTCGAACGTCAGCGAACCGGGCACCTCCGCATAGATCATGCGTGTATTGGGCTTGATCAGCGACTCGACGTTACTGCCATCGGCAGCGTAGTAATCGAATTCGATATCGAAGGCCGTCATCCAGGTCCTGACCAGTCGCCGAATCGGGCCGTATACCGCCTCGGTGATCAACACATGCTGGCCGGGACGCACAAAGGCTTGAAACATCTGTGCTGCTGCGGCCAGTCCTGTGGAATACAGGCAAGTGCCGTGGGCACCTTCAAGTTCGGAAACCAGATCCTGCAAGGCAAAGGCTGTCGGATTGCCATTGGCCGCGTAGGTCAGCGAACGATCCGGCCCGGCAGTCCGCGCCTCCGCTTCACGCAGGCTTTGCAGGCTGTCGAACAGTACGGTGCTCATGCGCACCACTGGCGGATTGACCGCAATGCCCGGCCCGCTGCTGGCGCTACGACCAGATTGGGACAGCGCAGTCTGAGCGAGCGGGTCTTTGTCTTGGGGCATTGCGGGGCTCCGAACTACCTGGAAAAAGGGATTTCAGCTTGCCGGACAGCGGAGACACAAGATTCAGAAGCATCCTGCATACAGCCTGCCGTCACGGGTGATTATCATGCGCTGCCTCTTGTATTTGAGCGATAGAAGAGGTGGTTTGTGAGCAATAGTACGACGTCTGTTCAGCCTGAGGGATATAGCGATTGGTTAATGTCGCTCAAGGGCGATATCAAAAGGGCGCGGCAGCGTGCGGCTCTGGCGGTCAATAGTGAGCTGGTCAGGTTGTATCACCGGATTGGGCTGGATATCCAGCAACGGCAACAGAATCAGGGTTGGGGAGCAAAAGTTATCCAGCAATTGGCTGATGATTTGAAAGATGCCTTCCCTGATATGCAAGGCTGGTCTGCCAGCAACCTTAAATACATGCGCTTTTTTGCACAGCATTGCCCTGATGGTCAATTTGGTCAGCAGCCTGCTGACCAATTACCCTGGTTCCACATCGTAACCCTGCTGACCAGGCTGAATAACACCCCGGATCGAGAGTGGTATGCGGCGCAAGCCGTGGAGCATGGCTGGTCGCGCAGCACGCTGGAAGCCAATATCAAGAGCTGCTTGCACCTGCGTCAGGGCGGGGCCGTCTCCAACTTCGATATGCACTTGTCCTCCGATGACTCGGCTCTTGCCCGGCAAGTATTGAAGGATCCGTATCTGTTTGATTTTCTTGGCCTGGGTAATGACGCCCGGGAGCGAGAGATCGAGAATGGATTGATTCAGCACATCACCCGTTTCCTGATGGAGTTGGGGGCAGGTTTTGCATTTGTAGGGCGTCAGTTTCGGCTGGAAGTGGCGGGTGACGAGTTCTTCATCGACTTGCTGTTCTACCACACCCGGCTCAAGTGCTATGTGGTGGTAGAACTCAAGGCCACATCATTCAAGCCCGAGCACGCCGGGCAACTGAACTTTTATCTGGCCGCGGTCGATGCGCAGATCAAGGCTGACGATGACAAGCCCACCATCGGCCTGTTGTTATGCCGACAGCACAATCGTCTGGTCGCGGATTATGCTTTATCCGGCTTCGGTAAACCCATGGGCGTCGCGGAATATCAGTTACTGCGAGACTTGCCGGAGACATTGACACAAAGTCTGCCGAGTATTGCCCAGATCGAAGCAGCCTTGTCGGATGAGTTGGACACCCTGAAGCCATAATGCCGATCAGTTAAGGTCGTCACTTTGTCGGAGGCAGCTTGCTGGCGACTTCACGTACGTACGCAGTCGGCTTTCAGCCATTTTCGCCAGCAAGCTGCCTCCTACAGGTTTGTTTGCACCTTAACTGATCGGCATTTCTCTATTAGTTAGCCTCTGGGCACATGTCACTTGTCCAGATCAGACGCCTGATGCCGCTCTGGAACCTGATCCGCTTCATCACCCCATGTGCGATTGACCTTCTTGCCGCGTATCACTGCCGGGCGTGCAGCGATCTCTTCGGTCCAGCGCAGCAGGTTCGGGTATTCATGCACGGACAGGAACTCCGCTGCGGAATACACAGTGTTCTGCACCAGTGCGCCATACCATGGCCACACGGCGATGTCGGCGATGGTGTAAGTATCGCCGGCCAGATAACGGCTTTCGCCCAAGCGACGATCCAGCACATCCAGCTGACGCTTGGCTTCCATCGCGAAACGGTTGATGGCGTACTCGATCTTTTCCGGTGCATAGGCATAGAAATGCCCGAAACCGCCGCCCAGATACGGCGCCGCACCCATTTGCCAGAACAGCCAGTTCAGGGTTTCTGTCCGGCCAGCATGATCGGTTGGCAGGAAGCTGGAAAACTTCTCCGCCAGATAAAGCAGGATCGAGCCGGACTCGAATACCCGCACTGGCGTCTCCTGGCTGCGGTCCAGCAACGCAGGGATCTTGGAGTTGGGATTGACTCCGACAAAACCGCTGGAGAACTGATCGCCTTCCGAAATCTTGATCAGCCAGGCGTCATACTCGGCACCGCTGTGCCCAAGTGCCAGCAACTCTTCCAGCAGAATAGTGACCTTCACCCCGTTGGGTGTGGCCAGCGAGTAGAGCTGCAGCGGATGCTTGCCGACCGGCAGTTCCTTTTCATGGGTGGGACCGGCAACCGGGCGGTTGATATTGGCGAAGGTGCCGCCGGACGAGGCAGGCTGCCAGACCTTTGGAGGCGTGTAAGGAGTAGTGCTCATGCGGGAACCTCGGAATGTTTGAGGATGATCGTTTCGACCGGTGATGCTGTCCGTTGTTCATGACTCATCGATCAGGCCAGAGGGCGACTGCGGCCAGCGAACAAGGCATTGCGAATGCGTTGTCCGTAAAGACCGACGGCCAGACCCGATACGATCAGGACCACGGCAACGATTTTCATCGGCGACAGGCTTTCTCCGAAAATGACCGCCGAGCCCAGCATCCCGAATATAGGTACCAGTAATGACAATGGTGCAACGGTGGACACCGGGTATTGCTTGAGCAGCGAGTTCCAGACCCAGTAGCCGAACAGGGTGTTGGGGTAAACCTGAAACAGGATCGACAGAACAGCGCGGTGGTCGATCTGGTTTATCAGCGCAGAGTAACCGCTGGTGCCGTTGACGAGGTAATCCAGAAGGAAAAGCGGAATTGGCGAAAAGGCACTGGACCAGACCAGAAAGGCAAATACCTGCTTGGTCCCGGCTTTTTTATTGATGATGTTCGTGACACTCCAGGCCGCCGCGCCCAATAGCACCAACACCAACCCGGCCGCAGTGACCGAGCCGTCCGCAATGAAGATGATGCTTGACAGTCCGCAGAGCGCAACGCCAATCCCGGCCAACTGGTAGCGCGTGATGGTCTCCTTGAACACCCAGGCCCCCAGCAGCATCGTGAAAAACGCACTGAACTGCAGAACCAGCGAAGCAATCCCCGCCGACAGCCCGGTCTTGATCCCCAGATTGACGACACCCCACAGGCCTATGCCGAATATCAGCCCGTAACCGATGATGTAACGCCACGCGACATCAGGCTTGGGAATGAAAAAGATTGCTGGCAGCGCACAGAGCGTGAAGCGCAGACCTGCAAGGATGAACGGATCGACAGAGGTCAGACCCAGCTTGATGACCGAGAAGTTAAGGCCCCAGAGGGCAGTAACCAGGATCGCGAGGAGCAGATGGTGGAGTTTCATTGAGGGGGACTTCCTGGTCGATGTCGTGCGATTCAACATCATCGAGCTGTGTCAGGGCAATCCATGACAGCCGTATCACGCTGTCGAACTTCTGACGGCTGGTAAGGTTTATGCCTGAAAAATGGTCGTTCTGGGGCGAAGGCACTTGGGAGGATGCACAGCAGATCGAGCAATTCCGCACGGCGGATGGCAAGGTCCTGATGGCCAGTCAGGTTGACCAAATGGTACAAGCCATGGCGGCTTTCGCACCTCCTGCGCCGGGAGAACTGTCGGAAAATTATCAGGCTTCGTTGAACGCCGTGATTGCTGCGAACTGGCAGTAAGGGGGGAAGCAGCCGCGCCTTTGGGCGCGGTTGCTCTTGTTATCAGCGGTCCTGTCTGCGAAGCCGGATCGGCTTCAAACCTTCGATACACAATCACATCGAGTCTGTGTTTGGCATTCCGGTTTTCGAGATGAGAGATCGTGTGTATCCGACCCGGATTACGCATCATCCAGATGGCAGTTACTTACTGCCTTCCAGCAATCGCTTACTCAACAGATCCAGCATCTCCTGCTGGCTAACTGATGCCTGTATTGAATAACACGAGATCAAAAGCTCCAGAGGATGAATCCCGATTCTGGTGGCGAGCTGATCTAGCTTCTCAAGCGTCGGACTTTTCAGACCTCGCTCGATTTCAGACAGATATGAGCGCCCGCTTACACCTACGAAATCCTCTTGAGTGAGGCCTTTGGATTCTCTGGCTTCTTTCAGCGCAGCGCCTACTGCTTTGCTCAGTTCCATCGCCCAGCCCCTTTACAAAAGAAAGGGATTTCGCTTGAATGCACGCTATGGCACTACACGCTATAGCATTCGTTTTGGCGAATGAATTTCTAAATGGACGAGGGCACGCAATGTCGCGTGCAGATCGGAGCTATTCATGAGTCGTAAAAAAACACAGATTTCCCGGGCGTACCGCATTTCACCTTCGCAAATCTCCTGCAAAAAATGCCGCTCCCTGCAGCGTCGGCTGTCTGATCGACGGATTTCACTCAGATCTACAAGCCGACCCACACATGAAACCATGACCAGACAACAAGTCGTCAGCGCCATGTACGCCTATCTAATGAACAGCTGGGAAGAACTGCCTGAGCAGAACAAGCGTGCTCTGGGTTTTGATTTTGTCGTGGGCAGCGAGGGCGAGGAGGAGGGGCTGAATCATCTGGCACGGTTGTTTATGGAGTATGCGGATATTTCGTTTCGCCGGGCGTTGGTTGCAAGGCGCAGAAGGCTTGGGGTTGATGAGGTTTCAATCGATCAGTAAAGCTGGTGTGGGGGAGCCATTACTGCTGCATCTGCAATATCGTGCACTTATGCGGCCTTGAAGGCCTGTATTTCTGCAATCTAATGCATATGAGCGCTTTACAGCTCATTACCCAAAACCACGATGAGGCTACTGGCATGATTCTTTTCATCTCACCTTTCGAGATTCAACGGACGGTTTCTTTTGAACGTGTTCGATGCGTATGAGTCGGGAGAACGCCAAGCAGTTTCTTCACCTTCTTGAAATCCAGCAGCCAGATTTAGCGATGGCAATCTGGGGCCACCCCAGCATCTTGCTTTTCAAGCTCAAAGACCGGATACAAGCCTGGGGTGTTCTATGAGTTCAAATGTAGTCATGAGTGGCCGTGACTTCAGCGCAATGACACGGGAAGAGCTCATTCGCTCCATTGAGAACATGCTGGGACATGGCGAAATTTCCATGGGTCAGGCTGTAGTGATGCTCCGAACAATGGTGGCCAGGCTGGATCAGCGCACCTTTGCCAAAATGTGCAAAATCTCGATTCGTACCCTGGCGCACATTGAGCATGAAGAAGGTAATCAGACGATCAAGTCGATGAATGCGGTGTTCAAGCCGTTTGGTCTTGAGCTTTGTCCCGTGAGAGTGAAGCGGAGTCAGTATGTTGGGGGAATGGGAAATTAGATCTGCTTAGTGCGCTGGGGAGTTGGCAACAAGTATGTTTGGCGATATGCAACCCGCGCCAATTAAATGCAGCTCAGTCCGTCTTGCCTTGAGTGAGTTTTACTGACAGCGCCTGGAGTTTTTATCGATTGCACTATGGCTTGAGCATTTCTAGTCTCTGCTGATCCGACAAGCCTTTGGCATAGAACAAGAGAGAGGTTTCGATGAAAGCTGCAGGTAAGAAAGTGGCCGTAGTGACAGGCGGCGCGATGGGCATTGGTGCCGAGGCTGCACTGGGGCTGGCGCAGGACGGTCATCATGTGGTCATTTGTGACATCAATGGCGAAGAGGCGGAGCGCTTTGCCAAAGGCCTCAGAGATCAGGGGTTTCCCGCTGACGCCTGTCAGGTCGATGTCGGTGTTCCTGCTTCCGTCTCCGACGCCTTTGCCTGGATCGACAGCGAGTTTGGCCGCTGCGATGTGTTGGTGAATTCGGCAGGCATCGCCAAGACCATGGCGTTTCTCGATTTCGATCTGGATGTCTTCAACAAGACCATGCTCATCAACGTCACCGGCACCTTTTTGTGCTGCCAACTGGCTGCACGCATCATGCGCAAACATGAGTTCGGCAGGATCATCAACATCGCTTCCGTGGCTGGTTTGCGCGCAGTCGGCAAGGGACGAACCGCCTATGGCACTTCCAAGGGCGCGGTGATTGCCTTGACCCGGCAAATGGCGGTTGAGTTGAGCGAATACGGCATTACGGCCAATGCCATCGCTCCAGGTCCGGTTGATACACCGATGACCAAAGAGCTGCACAGCGAGACTTTCCGTCAGGCTTACAGCAATGCCATTCCTGCGAAGCGCTACGGCACGACTCGCGAGATTGCCGCGGCAGTCAGCTATCTGGCGTCCGAGGGTTCGGCTTACGTCAACGGTATCGTCTTGCCGGTCGACGGTGGCTTCCTCGCCTGGGGCGCAGGCGATCTGTAGACGCCATTGTCGCGGGTGCGCGCTCGTGCACCCGTTCAGCTATCTGCCATTTCTTCCCGAATCCATTTCTCAAGGTCTGCTGTGTCGGCTCGCAGTCTGGCGCTGGGCGATACCCATAAGACCAGCTTGCCCGGCCCTTTGATAAAGTCGAATGGCGCTACCAGTGCACCGCTCTCAAGTTCGGCCTGGACCAGCATTCTCGGTACGCAGGCGAAGCCTAATCCGACCTTGGCTGCCTGGATCAGCAGGTAAAAATGCTCGAAAAACTCCATTTCAGGCGCTGCCGTGGGCGTGTGCTGCATGGAGGAGTACCACTCTGCCCAGGCGTGCGGCCGGGTTTTGGTGGTCAACAATCGCTCTCGGCTCAAGTCGCTGACTTCATGCACGCCGGACGAGGCCAGATACGCAGGCGAGCAAATGGCACCGATCCATTCATTGACCAGTGGGACAGGCACGATGCCCGGAGGCGGTTCGATGCTGTCCAGGCGTATCGCGACGCTGACGCCTTCCTGAATAAAGTCGATCGGGCCATGGCCGGTTTTCAACCCCAGTTCCATCGCCGGAAAGCGGCTGTGCAACTTGGCCAGTCTGGGCAGTAGCCAGTGCATCATGATCGAAGCCGAACAGGAGAGCTCCAGAGGGCGAGGCTTTATCTCGTCGATGCTTTCCTGAATCAGGGCGAATGCACGGCTCAGGCCGGCAGCCAGCCTGGCCCCCTCCGGTGTGAGTTTCGTGCCGTGGGCATTGCGGGTCAGCAAAACCACGCCCAACAGGTCTTCCAGACTGCGAATGTGCCGACTGATAGCGCCATGGGTGACCGCGAGCGCATCGGCCGCTTCGCTGAAGGTTCCTTTGCGCGCCGTCATTTCAAACGCTCTCAGGGCGTTCAGTGACGGTCTTGGAGGCGATGACATCGGCGGGACCTCGCTGGAGGAGGGCTTTAAGGTGGAGTGAGTTTCTCTCAGCAGGCTAGCGTGAGTTTTTCTCACAGTCGGCGGAAATCATATCGATTGGATGAAAGCACCGTCAATGTATATTGAGAATCAAAGAGTCTGGGTTAATCGAGCGGACTTACAAAAATAAATAAGATTGAGGCAAGGTTTATGGATAATCAAAAAACCGGAAGAGAAGAGTTTGTCGCCCGTTTTTTTGTCGAAAGTAGTTACCCTATAGAGCGGGTCGGTGAAGTTATTGCCGGTGAGCAGTCGAGTGGAACTTTCATCTCTCTACCCGGTGAATCAGAAGAGTTGAAAGAGCGTTCCCGGGCCCGGGTAATCTCTATCAAATCGCTGCCTGCCGTCAGCACGGCGTCTTTGCACAGTGCATATCTGGATCGGCATAACCCCGGCGATACGTTCTATCGCGGCGAAGTCACGATTGCCTTTCCTGTTGCCAATATCGGCACCAATATCCCTGCTTTATTGACCACCATTGCCGGAAATCTTTTTGAAATTGGCGAGGTCAGCGGCCTGCGGGTTCTGGACCTGGAGCTTCCCGAGCGCTTTGCTGCCGGTTTCCAGGGCCCTCAGTTCGGTATCGAGGGCACACGGGCGCTGTGCGGTGTTTATGAGCGGCCAGTGATTGGCACCATCATCAAGCCCAGCATCGGTCTGACGCCTGAGCAAACCGCCAAAGTGGCCGATGAACTCTGCGCCGGTGGCATCGACTTTCTCAAGGACGATGAACTGCTGATCGATCCGACCTATGCCTCGTTCGACGCCCGTCTGAATGCGGTCATGCCGGTATTGCACAAGCATGCGGATCGTCTCGGGCGCATGCCGATGTACGCCATCAATATCTCGGGCAGTGTGGACGAAATGCTCCGCCGCCAGGATGCCGTGCTCAAGGCTGGCGGAACCTGTGTGATGCTTTGCCTGAACTGGGTGGGCCATTCGGCCGTCGAGCATGTTCGCAAGCATGCCCAGTTGCCGATCCATGGTCATCGCAATGGCTGGGGCGCATTTACCCGCAATCCTCAACTGGGTTTCTCGTTCGAGGTGTATCAGAAGATCTGGCGCCTGGCCGGTATCGATCACCTTCACGTCAACGGCATTCAGAGCAAGTTCTGGGAGCCGGATGATTCGGTGATCGCCTCAGCGCTGAGCTGTCTGCAACCGTTCTCCGGCATCCGGCCGCTGCTTCCGGTGTTTTCCTCCGGCCAGTGGGCCGCACAGGCTCCGGAGCTGTTCAACAAGTTGAAGTCCGTCGATCTGATGCACTTGGCGGGAGGCGGCATTATTGGCCACCCCATGGGCATCGAGGCTGGCGTACAAAGTATGCGCGAAGGCTGGGAAGCGGCGACCCAGGGTGTTGCCCTGCAGCAGTACGCCGAAGGTCGGCCCGCGTTGGCGGCCGCCTTGCAAAAGTTCGGGAGAGTGTAAGCCATGCTGCCCTCTACCACGCCCGGGCCTCATCTCGTGTTCTATGGGGATGACTTCACCGGCTCCACGGATGCTCTTGAGGTGCTTACGGCTGCCGGGCTCAAGTGCGCGCTGTTCCTGACGCCGCCATCGCCAGCGCTGCTCGCCGAAATGGGCGGCTTCGACGCCATTGGCATTGCTGGCGATAGCCGTGCATTGTCCGGCAGCGAAATGGATGAGGTGCTGCCTGAGATCTTCCAGGCGATAAAAGACCTGTCACCCTCGCTCGTGCACTACAAGGTGTGCTCCACGTTCGACAGCGCGGCCAGCGTCGGCAGCATCGGCCACGTTATCGCTCTGGCTTCACGCATTTTCGAGGCTAAAGGCATTCCGATCATCGCCGGTAACCCGGTATTGGGGCGCTACTGTGTGTTTGGCAACTTGTATGCGCTGTCCAAAACCGACCATACGGTTCATCGAATCGACCGTCATCCGGTCATGCGTGCGCACCCGATCACACCGATGCATGAAGCTGACCTGAGCATTCACATCGGCCAGCAGAAAAAGCTCTCCATCGCCAAGATCGATATCCGCCAACTGGAAGATCCCGCCGAGGTAACACGCCTGGCCTGCGAGGCAGCCACTCGTCACGATGCCGTGCTGTTCGACGGCACCACTAACGCTCACATGACCACCGCCGGGCAGGTGCTGAGCGAAATATCTGGCAGTGGCGCTCCGGTTTTCGTGGTCGGCTCTTCAGGTGTCGAGTATGGGTTGACGCAACATTGGCGTGCGACAGGCTTGATTGACGCTGCCCAGTCGCACGTCACGCCCTTGCAGCCGGTCGAGCAGGTACTGGTCATTTCCGGCAGTGCATCGCCTTTGAGCCGCGCGCAGATCGACACGGCGATCAGCCATGGATTCGTTGAGCTGGCGGTCGATGCCGCTGCGTTGATCGTTGACTCGCAGAGAAGCACCACCCTGCGCGAAGTGGTCAGTGCCGCAGTCGTGCACTTGAATGCCGGACGCTCGGTGCTCATCCATACCGCCAAAGGGCCCGAAGATCCTCGCATCGAGCAGATGATCGAAGCCATGATCGCCAAGGGCCTGCCTCACGACGAGGCGAGAATCCGCGGTGGTAAGCAACTGGCCATCGAACTGGGCTACATCGTGCTGGATATCCTCAAGGCCTATCCGCTCAAGCGGCTGGTGATTTCGGGAGGTGATACCTCAAGCCAGATCACCAAGATTCTCGCGCCGGATGCATTGGTCATTAAATCCGATATTTCTCCCGGCGCACCGCTCTGCCAATTGCGCTCACAGAAACCGTATCTCACTCACCTGGAAGTTGCCCTCAAAGGCGGACAGATGGGCGATCAAGACTATTTCGTAAAAGCATTGAGAGGGAACTGACGCGCTCTTGATGCGCGCCCATATCCGTAGCCAGGAAAGACACTTGCATATTTACAATAACAACAGGTGAAAACATGCAAACTTCTCTATCGAGTTCTATCGAAACACATGATGAACATGTGGACGAAAACAAGAAAAAATCCATGAAGAACGTTGTGGCCGGAAGCCTTTTCGGTACGGCGCTGGAAACCTATGACCTCTACCTTTACGGCACCGCAGCGGCTCTGATCTTTGCCCCTCTTTTCTTCCCTGGCACCGATGACGCCGTATCACGCCTCGCGTCGCTTGCGTCTTTTGCCATCTCGTTCGTTGCCCGCCCGCTGGGATCGCTGGTACTGGGCCACTTCGGCGACCGGATCGGTCGCAAGAAACTGCTTTATCTCACGCTGATCATCATGGGGCTCAGTACCGTCGGCATCGGCCTGTTGCCGACGTATGCCAGCATCGGCATCTGGGCACCGATCATGCTGTGTGTCCTGCGCTTCATCCAGGGCTTCGCGTTTGCCGGCGAGTACAGCGGGGCGGTGTTAATGCTCCTTGAACATGCGCCCAGACGAAAACGGGGGTTCTATGCCGCAATCAATAATATCGGCCCGGTGTTCGGCTTCATCGCCTCGGCTGGCCTGTTACTGATCGTCAGCAGCCTGTTGCCGAAAGAAGACTTCTACTCGTGGGGATGGCGTATTCCCTTTATCGCCAGCCTTGCCTTGCTGATTGTCGGCGTTTTCGTACGGTCCAAGGTTGCAGAGTCGCCGGTATTCGAGAAAGCCGCCGCCAAACGTGCAGCGACGCCTGAACCGAGCCAGTCGCCGGCCATGCGCCTGTTTACGCGTTACCCCAAACAACTGCTGCTGGTTGCCGGCGCGAACATCTGCCATTTCTCGACCTTCTATCTGTTCACGGTGTTCGCCCTCAGTTACGGCCAGAGAGAACTTGGACTGTCCAATGCCTTCGTGTTGTCAGTCGCGATGGTCGCCATCTGCACGCACCTGGTCGTCGTGCCATTTGCAGGTGCGCTGGCAGACCGGATCGGCCGTCGCATGACCATGCTGATCGGCTTTGCCGTGACCGCTCTGGCGGCGTTCCCGTTCTGGCACCTGTTCTCGACCGGCGAGTTTCTGCCCATGGTCGCAGGCTCATGCCTGTTCATGACCGGTTATGGCCTGGTATACGGCGCTGTGCCGTCCTTTACCGGCGAAGCATTTGGGCCAGGCGCCCGGTTTACCGGATTTGCCATGGCCACCAACGTGGGCGGAATCGTGGGCGGTGGCACTGCCCCGATTCTGGGCGCTTTCCTGCTCAGCCATTACGGCACGCCTTACGCCATCTCCTTGCTCACCATCGCACTAGCGGCGTTTTCCGCCCTGTGCGTGTACCTGTCGGCTGAAACCCGAGACATCGACATCATGGATGAGTGAGGGTGGTGGGTGCGGCATGCTGGGTTTTGGTGTGTCGCATTTTGCGCTCTCTAGCGTTGGGCCAAAATGTATTGGTTCAGCGCTCGAGCAGTTTGTTAGTGGTTCATCTGATAGGTGTAACACTCATGCAACTGATACCGTCATGCATTGAATGGGCAATCAGGTTACTGCTGCATAAACCTTCCAGGGTTTTCAATCATCCTTTGGCGCAGCCTTAAGCCTTAGCAGCCTTCGGCAATCAACCTCGCATTTGAATTCCTTAGACCTGTATGCCCTGATCACGACTCATAAAGTGGCGCTTGACTATGTGGTTTTTGGTTGCACGGATGTAAGCTTGGGCTTGCTCCGTGGCGGGCTCAGGATGCCGATTTTGCGATCCTTGTGTATCCGGTGATTCATTGTGAATGCAGGTCTCTGATCTACATCGATCGTCTCTGTAAAGGGGGGCTGGCTGTGTTACAGCAGGTCACGGACGATTTTTTACTCGGCAAGCCTAGGGCGTAGTACGCAAAATCCTGAGTGAAAGGCATAAGCTTATAGCCAACGGTTCGCTTGCATTGGCATTTACATATTGACATTTAGCTATATGAGGATATGATGCGGTCACAGGATAAATTTATAGATCAGTCCAAGGCGTTGGCGGGAGAGCCTAGAATTCTGATCCTTCAATGGCTCAAGCATCCTCGTGAGCACTTTAGTCATCAAATTACTGGTGATCCTGCCTTGATAGGCGTGTGCGTCACATTAATCACTGAAAAGCTCGGTATGAGTCAGCCAACGGTAAGCAGGCATCTGGACTTGCTCAGGCAAGCGGGTTTTCTGCGCGCGAAGAAAATTGGTAAATGGGCGTTTTATTCAAGGGATGAAACGGCAATCGACGAATACAAGGCTTGGCTGGTAGAGCAGGTCTGAAAAATAGTGGAGTTTATTCGGCATGGATGGCGGTGTTTTTGGCGGGTTGATGGTTATGCTGTGCTGGGGGGTGTCAGACTTTATTCAAAGCTTGATGATTCGTCAGCTGGGCACTGCAAAAACAATGCTCGTTCGTAACGTATTTACTTTCGCGGTCGCCTCCTTTCTGGGGGCGTACCTGATCGTTACGCAGCAGTTAAAGTTTGATAGCGGCGCCGTGTTCATCATCACCTGTAGCTCGGCTGCCTATGTGTTGGGTTACTACTGCTATATGCGCGGTTGTGAAATAGGTAACTTGACACTTGTGTCGCCCATTGCCTCTACCTATAGTCTGGTTACTATTCTATTTTCAATTATCTTCTTGCAGGAGCATTTGGTTCCGATTGCATGGTTTGCCGTCTCTATTATTTTTATCGGCATTATCATGACGTCTGGCAATATCTTCCGTTCACTGCGTGGCGGTTCGCAAGGTTTTCTTCAGGCTGTCCTCGCAATGATTGGTTTTGGGGTGGCCTTTTTTATTCTTGGTTTTTCTTCCAAAACACTTGATGTGACCAATGCCTTCTTTTATTCGGCTTTAACCCAGGCTGTTCTTTTCACTTCATTGGCGCTGGTCAGAAATGGAAAATTGGAAAAAGGTGATCTCACCCAGCGTCGCTTCTTGATTTTTCTCTCTCACTCCTTGTTGGTGAATGCCGGTTGGGTGTTTTATATTTTTGCTTCAAAAGTTGGAGAGCTCTCGCTGGTTACTCCTATCAGCTCTGTATACTCCGGTGTGACGGTGTTGCTGGCTATTGCGATTTATCGGGAAATAACAACCGTAGGTCAAAAGTTTGGAATAGGCGCTGTTCTTGTTGGTGTCTTCTTGCTCAGTTATAAGTAAGTGGAATCTACCGTTCAACTGTCCTCACTCAGTGAAGGCTAATTGTTCTTGTGCTGAATGTTCCAGCTCGTCATTTAGCACTGCATGCATAACCATTTTAATTCTATGTACCGATCACGGTAGAAGGAGTTCTTGGAATGATGCAGCCGAAAAAACGCCACGTTGATTGTTCGTCCGCCTCACTGGATCTTGTCGCCCGGATCGACATGTGGGCAGATCAGTGCCCTGAAAAGATAGCGATCATGTATCAAGGGCAACCGGTTACCTACGCAGAGCTTTCCTGTCGAAGAAAAGCACTCACCAGGCATCTTATCCATGAGGGGATTGGTGTAGGGAGCAAGGTTGGGATCTGCTTGCCAAGGGGGGGCGACCTGATTATTGCATTAACAGCAGTTCTTTCTATCGGGGCTATTTTTGTTCCTCTCCCTCCAGACTCACCATTACAGCGTAATGAGCTGATCTCCAGGCTGGCTGGCCTTGATGCTGTAATCAAATCCCAATCCGCCGATCTTTCCCGATGGTCAGTAGGGTTGTTTTTGAATATAGAGAGTGTCGACTGGAGTGAAACCAGGCTGCCCTTTGAGCCGGTTATCGACGATCTTTCTCTTGCTTACATATTGTTCACGTCAGGCTCGACCGGAATCCCTAAGGGCGTGATGGTTCGCAGGCAAAACCTTGCTTATTTTTTATCTGCGATCAATGAGGTGGTCAATTTTTCTGCGTGGGGGGCGCTTGTATCCGCGACGACCTACGGTTTTGATATTTCTATCCTGGAGTTTTTTCTGCCCCTTGCCCACGGTGGCACGCTGTATCTGGCCAGTGAGCAGCAAGCCAGAGACGGACAATCGATTGCGAGGCTGCTTGATCAATGTGAGAGGGCTTTGTTTCAGGCTACACCTGCCACTTGGCGGCTTTTGATCGAGGCCGGATGGCCGCGCACCTGCTGCGTGGGTGCCTTATGTGGAGGAGAAATATTACCCACTGAGCTTGGCGAAAAAATCTTCCAGTTGTCCCAGGCTGCCTGGAATCTCTATGGGCCGACAGAAACAACGATCTGGTCTTTCTTTCACAGGCTGCAAGCCAGTGACTTTGCAGGTGAAGCGACAAGCGTTCCCATCGGTCAACCATTGCCGGGAACTCACTTTCGGTTGCATCCGTCAGACGATCCACTAGCTCCCGAACTTGTGATCCAGGGCCCAGGGGTCAGCGCTGGCTATTTCAATCGTGACGATCTGACAGCGGAAAAATTCCACACAACAGATTCAAGCAGCGGCATTTTAACTGCCTACTCTACCGGCGACCGGGTACGGTGCCAGTCCGATGGCTCTCTGATTTTCATGGGGAGAAAGGACCGACAACTGAAACTGAACGGTTACCGTATCGAGCCGGGCGAGGTCGAGTCTGCCCTTCATAAATCTGGCCTTGTCAGTCAATCGGTCGTCACTCTTGTCGAGCATGCCCCTGATGATCGTAGATTGACCGCCTGCATCGTTCTGGACGGCAAAGTGTCCGGACAGGGTGATGCGGATAGCAGTGTCTGGCTCGACGTATGGGAAGCCGCTTATCTATCGGCAAGAAAAAATGAAGTCGCCAGCGCCGAAAGTGGTTACACCTCAAGCTTTACTGGTGAGTTGATCCCGGATAGCGACTTGCGTGAATGGGTTGAAGCGACAGCGTCCCGTGTCATGGCATTTTCAGATAATTCGGTGCTGGATGTAGGGTGTGGCATCGGGATGACTGGAGCCACGTTGCTGGAAAGAGGTATCCGCCATTATGTGGGCTGCGATGCTTCTGAAGCGGCGGTCGAGTCCGCCCGATCACGCCTCGATCCGATCACAGGCCCCCGTTCATCATGTGCTGTGGTGAAGATGGCTGCTCATGAGCTTGACGCTTTGGAGCAGGGACCTTTCGATGTCGTGCTGCTGAACTCGGTCATTCAGTACTTTCCAGACAGGGACTATCTTGTCGATGTGCTTCAAAAAGCGTCGGGACGCTGTAAAGAGGGCGGTGTTATTGTAATCGGCGATGTGCCCTGTGCCTCTTTGAAACATATTCTGTCCGCTGCTACGAGCCAGACACGCAAGAAGTTGAAGCGTGCACTTCCTGTGATTGGAGAAGGGGAGTTGTGGCTGGACCCTCTGCAAATCAGGCATTTGGCATATACGCTTGAGCGGGTCGTCAACGTAGAGACGGAGTTGCGGGGCGGGCAGGGTAGCGATGAAATGACGCGCTATCGTTATGACGTCATCATACGGCTGGATGCAGATGAACGAATGACGTTAAAGCCCGTTCCACGCTTTTCGTATCGGGATGAGCGTCTCCGTGAACAGTCGCTGGATCAATGGCTGGCATCGGCTCCTTCGGCATTTGTGCTGTCAGGTGTTCCAAACGCCCGTATCAGTCTGGATCTTCAACTTTCCGAAAGTTCTTCTTCCGTCATTTCCGGCGACGCTTGCGATCCAGAATATATCCGTCAGTGGGCTTCAAGGCATCATCGACAGGCCAGGATACGCTGGAGCGATAGTCTTCCTGCTGGAATGATGGACATATTTGTGGGACCACCCGACAGTCTGGACCCCTCTTTTGAGCCTCGACCTGCAAGCGATAGTGTTTCTGTCGAGCAATCACCCGTTCGGGAAGTCGGGGATATTGCCGTTCTGCAAGATGTTATCGAAAGACTTAAGGAGTCTCTTCGAACCCATGTTCCCTCTTACATGATTCCCGCTCATTTTGTTTTTCTGGATCGTTTTCCACTGACATTCAACGGCAAGCTGGATGTCGCAGCTCTTGAGCGCCTGGTGCCTCAGACTCAACCCTCGGCATTGCAGGCAGACGATCCGCAACTTTCGATCAAACAGCGAATATCGCGGATATGGTCCGACATTCTGATGACCTCTTCAGTGCACCCAGAGAAAAGTTTCTTCGCGCAAGGAGGCTCTTCTCTGCTCATCGTCAATCTGACGAGAAGATTGAATGATGTCTTTGGATTGAGTCTTCAGGTGTCTGAGTTGTTCGAGGAAAGCAGCATTGATGCTCAGGTGCGTCTGATAAACAAAAAGCGGGGATTGGACGACTCATCGTCCCTGAATTCGCCCCCTCCCTCCAGTGTGAAACGCAGGAGCGCCGCCATTCAATCTGCGGCTCGTAAACGCCTCAAGCAGCTTTAGGCGGCGTGTATCCAGGGCACTATCAGTTTGGGAGATAACAGGATGAGCGAAGTCAAATATCACGGAAATGAAATTGCGGTCATTTCAATGGCCTGCCGATTCCCGGGGGCCGATTCCATTGAGCAGTTCTGGGAGAATCTGGTCTCGGGACACGAGTCCATTGAGTCTGTTTCGCTGGGATCCTTGCTGGAAGCTGGCGTTCCGGCTGAACGTGCCAATAGAGAAGACTATGTAGCAGCAACGGCTCGTTTGAAGAATGTCGATAGGTTTGATGCCGATTTCTTCGAGATGTCGGCGCGCGAGGCCGCGATTACCGATCCCCAACATCGATTGCTGCTTGAGTGTGCTTGGGAGGCATTGGATGCAGCAGGGTTAAGCAAGGATCGCGAGGCATTGAATATCGGTGTTTTCGCTGGCGGAGGCAGCAATGGATATCTTCACGATAACGTTATGGGCGATGAAGATGTCAGTGAAACAGGCTTTCTGGACAGTAGTGCCGGTTTCATGAACTTGTTGGGTAACGACAAGGATTATCTGTCGACACGAATTGCTTATAAATTGGGGCTGCGTGGTCCTGGTCTAAACATCCAGACGGCGTGCTCGACTTCGCTGGTATCGATTCACATGGCTTGCCAAAGTCTGCTTCTGGGGGAGTGTGATGTTGCATTGGCTGGGGGGGTGACCGTGCTGGTTCCCCATGCCGTCGGTTATCTTTATCAGGAAGGAATGATCCAGTCACCGGATGGGCATTGCCGTGCCTTTGACTCATCCGCACAAGGCACCATCTTTGGTAGCGGAGCAGGGCTTGTCACTCTCAAGAGGCTTTCCGACGCATTGGAAGCTGGCGACTCCATTCAGGCGGTAATCAAGGGGGCGGCCATCAACAACGATGGTTCGAGGAAGGTCAGCTTTGCGGCCCCCAGTTCTCAAGGACAGTCTCAGGTTATTGAGTGGGCGCTGGAAAATGCGGAGGTGAGCGCTGCGACTATCGATTTCGTGGAGACCCATGGGACAGGCACGCCTTTGGGCGATCCGATTGAGTTCAAAGCCCTGACGGATGTATTCACTAAGCATGGTGCAGGGACAAACAGTTGTGTACTGGGTGCGGTAAAAACCAATATTGGCCATCTCATCGCTGCCGCTGGCGTCGCCGGTTTTATCAAGACCGTATTGGCGCTCAAGCACCGGACAATTCCCGCAACACTGCACTTTACCAATCCCAATAAAAACATCCATTTTGATGGCAGTCCATTTTCTATCAGTGCTCATACGCTTCCGTGGCAATCCTCTGATTCACCTCGTCGGGCAGGTGTCAGTTCATTCGGGGTCGGGGGAACGAACGCTCATGTCATTCTTGAGGAGGCCCCTCAGACGTCGGCTGCTTCTCCGGACGAGATCGACGCACCCCGTCTTCTGGCTCTTTGTGCAAAAGATCGAAATGCCCTGACAGAACTCATCAATCAGTACCGGGGAATGCTGGAGCACTCTTCGGCGTTATCGTTGCGCGACATGTGTTATAGCGCTCGTGTCGGGCGGGCAGAGTTCCCCTATCGATACGCCGTGTCGGCTGGCCAAGCGGAATCCCTTCTTACAAAACTCCGCCAGGAAGACAAGGATATTCATTGGGTTGACCCTGCCAGTGAGGCTGAACTGGTATTTGTATTCACAGGGCAGGGTGCGCAGTTTCCTGACATGGGAAAAAACCTGTACCAGCACAACGAAGTCTTCCGGGCATCCATTGATCGCTGTAACGCTATCGGGCAAACCTGCATGGGAGTGTCCCTGCTCTCGATCCTTTTTCCTGCTCCCGGTGACGACTCCAGGCTTATAGATCAGACACGCTACGCACAACCTGCATTGTTTGCATTGGAGTATTCCCTTGCACAGGTATGGCTGAGCTTTGGTGTCGTGCCCGATATTCTCCTGGGGCACAGTCTTGGAGAATTTGCGGCGGCTTGTGTGGGAGGTGTGTTCAGTCTGGAAGATGGTATGAGGCTGGTTGCCGAGCGGGGGCGTCTCATGCAGGCTCTTCCTCAAGATGGTGGAATGTCTGCTATCACTCTGACGCATGATGAGACAAAGACGTTGCTGGCCCAGCATGCGATTGATTTGAGTATTGCGGCCATTAATGCACCGAGCAATCTGGTGGTTTCCGGTGCTCTGAGTGAATTGGACAAACTTTACGCCGTGCTCGATGGCATGGGAGTCAAGTACATACGGCTCAATGTTTCCCATGCGTTTCATTCCGAATTGATGGAGCCGATGCTGGTACCTTTTGCTTCCGTACTGGAAGGTATCAGTATGTCGACGCCCCGCTATTCACTAGTCAGCAATGTCAGTGGGGAGATGGCGACAGAGCGTCTGCTGACTTCAGAGTACTGGCTGGATCATGTTCGTCAGCCTGTACGCTTCATGGATTGCATCCAAAGTGCATTCAGAAAAGGCGGCAGGACTTTTCTGGAAATCGGACCCAAAGCTGTGCTTTCGACAATTGGAGCGGCCTGTCTGAAGCATGACGACGCCGACCAGACCACCTGGATTGCGAGTCTGAGCAGCAAGGTCGCTGATCGTGAGCAAATACTCGGTAGTGCTGGGCGTTTGTTTGAGGCCGGGGTCGAACTTGATTGGCAGACCCTTCTTGAGGGAGCTACCTCGACACGTATAAATACCCCAGGCTACCCGTTCCAGCGTTCACATCACTGGATTGGCCCTCGTGTCCCGGCAGAACCTCAGTGGGCTACAGCTGTGGACTGGGTGGAATATCCATTCAAGACGCCTACAACCCGTAACGACCAGCACTCTCCTGGAGTCTGGTTGTTTATTGGTGGCACCAAAGAACTCGTCAAGAGTATTCACAAAGGGTTGTCAAACAGCGACGAGCATTTGGTCCACGCTATATTTGCGAGCGATTGCCGACAGATCTCACCCCGTATCTGGCACATCAGATCCGACTCTCCCTCAGATATCAATGAAGTGTTTCTATCATTACCAGTTTCTGTGGAACTCCCGCTTCGAGGCGTCGTTCACCTCGGAGCCAGCGATCAGTCACCCGTATACGATCATTCGATAGATAACAATGACTCAGGATCCCTGTGTACCGGGCTCTATAGCGCAGTGGCCACCCTGCAGGCAATGACTGCTACTCCCAGACTGGATGCAGCCAAGTTCTGGATCGTGACTCGTGGTGCCGTCAACGTACGTTCCTCGCCTTCGTCGATTCACGTTTCCCAGGCTACGCTCTGGGGACTCGCCAAAGTGATCGCACAGGAAGAGCCGACTGGCTGGGGTGGTTTCATAGACCTCCCGCTGACCTCCGGAGATGTCGGTGCCGACTTGCTTCTGGTATCGCAATTGATTCTTGCGAAGGGATTGGAAGATCAATTCGCGATTCGCCATTCAGGCATCCATGTGCCCAGACTCATGGAGGTGTCGCCAGCAAAATCGAGGTCCGTATCGATAAATCCAGATGCGACCTATCTGGTCGCAGGTGGATTGGGTGGGCTTGGACAGGAAGTCCTTGCATGGTTAGTGGAAAAAGGTGCTCGTCATTTGGTGGTTGTCGGGCGCACACCGCTGAAAACTGCTGGCTCGACGATGTTGAGCGCATTCAAAAGCCAGGGGGTGGATATCAACTATCTGCCTTTGGACATTTCATCCAGTGAGGCCATTGAATCTCTGACGTCTTGCATCGGTGCTCTGAAATGGCCATTGCGAGGTGTAATGCAGTTGGCGGGAACAGTGGAGGACGCTGTTCTGTCGAAACTGAGTGCATCTTCCCTGAAAAATGTTTTGTTACCGAAACTGCAGGGCACCCGCGTGCTGGACCATGTCACTCGCGACCATGCGCTGGACTTCTTCATCGGCTTCTCGTCAATCAGCGCTTCGCTGGGATTCAAGGGGCAGGCGAATTATGTTGCTGCCAATAGTGCAATGGACGCGATTATGGAAAACCGCGTCAATGCCGGATTACCTGGATTAAGCATTGCGTGGGGACCATGGTCGTCCGAAGGCATGGCCAGTAGGGTCGATACTGTTTTCAAAAAGCGCCTTTCAGCATTGGGTGTCAATTATATTCCCGCGAAAGTCGGTTTGCGCAAGTTGTGGGATAACTTGCATGCACAAGGTGTCATGGGACTGGCACCGATCGACTGGTCGCCCTACAAGGCACATTTACAGCCTGGAGATTGGCCATATCTCTCACTTGTCAATACCCAGCACTCAACGGAGACGGCGATGGTGGAGAAGGACGCCGTGCCTTTTCTGGAGGCTGTGATGTTGGTAGATGGCGAGCAGGCACAGGCGTTCATCATGGATAAGCTGAGGTCCGTTGCGGCACGCGTGGCGGGTGGTCTTGATGCCTGCGCAAGTCCAGTGGACAAGTCGCTTACTTTGATGGGGTTTGACTCATTGATGACTGTTGAATTTCGCAACAGTCTGAAAGTGCTGGGTATCAACTTTCCTCTGGACAGTCTTATCGTTGGTGCGACGCTCAATGATATTGGTGACTTTGTACTTGATCACATTGAAAAGACTCGCTCGGGCAATTCAAGCGACGTCAATAAGACTGGCTCTCCCACCATGGAAGATGTGCAGACATCTGACTGTGTGGTTATTCCTGTTCCTAGACCAGAAGCCCGGCTTCGCTTGTTCTGCTTCCCTTATGCCGGCGGTGGGCCGGCAGTATTTAAAGGCTGGGCGGACCGACTGCCAGATCATATCGAGCTTTGCCTGCTGCAATTACCCGGTCGTAATGCTCGTCTCAGAGAAAAGTCATACACCAGTATGGAAGAGTTGGTGAATAACCTGACTCCCGATTTGCTCCCTTATCTGGATCGGCCGTTTGCATTCTTCGGTCTGTGTCTTGGCGGTGTGCAGGCGTTCGAGGTAGCCCAGCGTCTGACCAGTGCCCACAACCTGCATCCTCGCCATCTTATTCTTGCAGGGAGTCGGGCACCACACTTCTACAATGAGCATCAATTCGCTTCCGACGTGCAGCAGTTCAACTATGAGTCGGATAGCGAGCTCGTGGCAAAGGATGATGACGAAGACCTTATTGCCATGCTCAAGGAAATGAACTTTGCCAATAATCAAGCCCTGTTCGACGATGCTGAAATGCGTGACTTGATGCTTCCGATTATAAAAGCGGACTATGAAATAAATAACACATACTTGTACGAGACACACCCGCGTCTTGCCGTGCCCATTACTTCGATTGGTGGGCGGATCGACCCGTATGCTACTGGCGTGCATATCACCAGTTGGCGTGAGCATACGAGCGATGCATTCAAGTCTGTCTTCTGCGCTGGGGATCACTACTTTGTCGAGGGACAGCGTGACCTGATTGTCGACATCGTAGTGGAAACACTTGCCGACGTTACACATGCAGGGATGACACATTCAGCAGAAACCGTCTATCAATAGGAGTATTCAAATGCCTTCAATGTTTGTACATACTGCACTATGCCTTTTATTAAGCCTGACATCTCACTTGGCTTTTGCAGCGCCCGAGGCCCGAACCGTCCGGTTCTATGATGGTGGCTGGGAGAATATCCAGATCGATAACCAAATTGCCATGTACATCCTCAAGCATGGATACGGTCTGAACGTAGAGTCGGTGAGCCTTGATATCCCGCAAATGCAAAAAGCAATGGAAACGGGCAACATCGATATCAATATGGAAATGTTTACCTCACTCATGCCCCAGTGGGTAGAGGATCAGAAGGCAAAGAAATCCATCCTCGATTTTGGCCCCACTTATGAGCGTCTTACGCAGGCATTCTATGTACCTACCTATATGATCAAAGGTGATGCCAAGCGAGGAATAAAGCCTGTTACGCCTGATCTGAAAAGGGTCGAAGATCTTCCCAAATATGCCGAGGTATTCAAGCAGGCGTCGGAGTCGGGCAAGGCGACCTGGTTAAATTGCATCAGTAGTTGGGCGTGTCGGGAAATCAACCTGATCAAAATGGCCACGTATGGAGTCGACGACTCTTTCACGCCAGTTGAACTCAAATCTGAGTCTGAGCTCAATACTGCTATTACTTCCGCTTACAGGAAGGGGCAACCCTTCATGACCTATTACTGGGATCCCAGCCCTCTGATGGGGGAATTGGCTCTCACACGCCTTGAGGAGCCTGCTTACAGCGAGGCCTGCTGGGAGGCGATCAAAGAAAGTCTTGCTCAATTCAAGGAAGGTACTGGAAGTCGGCAAGCATGTGCGTATACAGATATTTCCCTCAATAAATACACATCGGCCAAGTTCGCCAAAGAGAATCCGACAGTCATTCCTTTTCTGAAGTCGATGTTCGTAGGCACCGATACCATCCGGGCGTTGGCCACACGAATGGTGGCCAACAAGGAAACCCCCGAGCAGGCGGCTCTTTATTACTTGCGCAACCATACGGCTGACTGGAAGGGCTGGGTGCCAGAAGAGGTGTTCAAGAAGGTTTCGCAGACCCTATAAGATTCAACGGCGATGCCAATACCTTCCGAGCAGTACCGGGTCATTGGGGACCCGGTACGTTTGTTGAGTGGCTTCTCGTGGGGAGCGTGATACTGGCACGTTTTTTAGCCAAGTATCAAAGGACTTATCAGAGACAGCCGTAGTACCCAGCCTCCGAAGCGCACCACACGGATCCCCCCAACCCTCTCTTACAGCTCGATACAGACGCCTCTGAATCGCTGACTAACTTTCCGTCAGACAATAAAAAGCCGGCTTGTGGCCGGCTTCTCGGGGACGGTCTTGGTTTATTTTTGGTAAACCGCAATCGCCTTCAACAGGTGCATCCGCAAGGGACGCTGAAAAGGTAACAAACCGAACGTGTCGTTCGCCTTGTGTGGCACGGAGCGCTCTGGGCGGCCTGTGCCGAATGGTGGCGATAGGATACTGATGTTTTCCACGGATGCCCAGCCTTGAAACACTTTCTCACACCGTAGCTGTACCTGTTCAGCGCAGCAGCATGGCGTTGCGGCGGCTGTTGAGGGTCGACCACCAGAATATCCAGCCCAGGATGCGGATGTTTTCCCGCTCGATTTCTTCGGCGCTGAACAGTTCGTCCGGGTATTCGCTGTTGTTGTGGCTGCGCAGGCGCAGGCCACCGTTGGGCAGGCGGTAGAGGTAGCGCACGCGCAGGATGCCACCGTGTTCGAGGGCGTACATTTCGCCATCGATGACCTGGGTCAGGTCGCGGTTGACGCCCAGCAGTGAGCCGTCCTGGATCTTGTCGGCCATGCTGTTACCGATCATGGCGACGCACATGGTGTTCTTGGGGTCGATGTTCATGGTTTGCAGCACGTGCATGGGCAAACGTATCTTTTGCCCCGGTGCTTCGGCCAGTACGGTTTTGCCGATGCTGTGGGTGGATTCGATTTCCTTGTAGATCTGAATTTCCACATCGCCGCGCAGCAGGCTTCTGCCTTGATGGAGCGTAATCGGAGTATCGCCGCCATTATTCTCGTTGGCGGAGTCTGTCGGGTGTTTGGGGCCTTCGCCGGTGCGCAGCCAGCGGGGGTTGACGGTCAGTAGTTCAGCCACTTCTTCCAGCCGCGCCATGGGCACGCCGCGTTTGAACCAGTTGTTCACGTGCTGGGGCGTGACTTTGCGGTTGGCTGCAAAGTCCGTTGCAGAAAGATGGCACTCCCGCAGGAGTATGCGTAGTCGATCACCTGATGTATTCATGAGGCCGAGTTTACGGCGGTCGCGAATCCGTTTAAATGAACGGGGTGTTCAAATACGGTTGTTCTCCCGTTGCTTGTGATGAGCGACCTACAGGGGGAATAGTTGTTGCGTAGGCATGTTCCGCAATACGTTTATTTTAATTAAACGCAGCGTTCTGATTTAAACCGGCTTTACCGGATTCACGTTTTGTTTATCGCGTTTTAAATGATGAATGTATTTTTATACGTTTGTTTATTGTCGGGTTTCTGAAGGATTTGCGAGGCAGGAGGGGAAGAGCGGAGGAGGGCGTTTTGCAGAAGGTGTTCGGAACACCCGGTCAGGTGTTCCGAAGCAGCGAAACGGGTGATCAGCCTTTGTAGGCTTCAACCGATTTCAGGATCTCGGCGCGGGCTGCGTCAGCATTGCCCCAACCGTCGATCTTCACCCATTTGCCTTTTTCGAGATCCTTGTAGTTCTCGAAGAAGTGCTTGATCTGCTCCAGCAGCAGGGCTGGCAGGTCGGTGTACTCTTTCACGTCGACATACAGCTGGGACAGCTTGTCGTGAGGTACTGCGATAACCTTGGCATCGCCGCCGCCATCGTCGGTCATGTTCAGGATACCGACCGGACGGGCACGGATCACCGAACCTGGAGCAACCGGGTAAGGGGTCACGACCAGCACGTCGAGGGGGTCACCGTCGTCGGCCAGGGTGTTGGGGATGAAACCGTAGTTGGCCGGGTAGAACATCGGGGTGGCCATGAAGCGGTCAACGAACAGGCAATCGGATTCTTTGTCGATTTCGTATTTGATCGGCGCGTGGTTGGCCGGGATTTCGATAGCGACGTAGATGTCGTTCGGCAGGTCTTTACCAGCCGGAATCTTGCTGTAGCTCATTGGGTTTTGCCCCCGTAGTTAACCAGACAGAGAATGGCGCGAGCGCCAAAAAGTGGCCGGATTATAGGCATATTCTGTGGATGTTGACACGTACCGCGTTGGATCAGCGTGGGCTTTGATAGTCCGTGTCGCCCTTTTGCAGGGCCTGTAGCCGCGCCAGGGTGTCCTGGCGGTAAAAGGCTTTCAGTTGCTCATAGACCTCGGGATAGGCTTCGTGCAGCAGGTCGGGGGCGCTGAAGAAGTATTCGCTGGTCACGGCAAAGAATTCGGCCGGGTCTTCGGCGGCGTAGGGGTCGATGGCGGTTTCGAGGTCCGGGTCGCTGTCCAGTTGCCGGTTGAGGTCGTCGTAGGCGCTCTGCATCACTCGGGCCCATTCACTGATGCGCATGTCGGCATGCAAGGGCGGCAGGCCGTTGGCGTCGCCGTTGAGCATGTCGAGCTTGTGCGCCAGTTCGTGGATGACCAGGTTGTAGGCATCCCAGTTGCCGCTGGACAGCACTCCCGGCCACGCCAGAATCACCGGGCCCTGTTGCCAGGCCTCGCCGCTGTGTTCGCCATCCCATTCATGTTCGATACCGCTGGCGTCGCGGTGCCGCTGCGGGCTGATGAAGTCGCCGGGGTACAGGACGATTTCATGAAAACCCTGATACCAGTTCAGGTCTTCAAGGTTGAGCAGCGGCAACTGGGCCTGGGCGGCGAGGAACAGGCGTTGCTCATCATCCAGTTCTACGCCCGGCAATGCCGTCAGGTGCTTGGCTTGCAGAAACAGCACGCAGGCTTCGCGCAAGGCTTGATCCTGCGCATCGCTCAAACCGTCCAGAATCGGCAGCCGCTGACGCACCCGTTGCCATAGTTCAGGTGCGACGGGATTTTTGGCCAGCGTGCGCCGCCTGCGCCAGTTGCTGAACGACCACATGACTTAGCGGGCGTCCACCGAACGGCCCATGCGGCTGCGTACCAGACCGATGATCATGGGCAGCAGCGAGATCAGAATGATCACCAGCACCAGAAGGGTGAGGTTCTGCTTGATGAAGGGCACATTGCCGAAATAGAAACCCAGCGTGACCAGGCTGCCGACCCACAGGATCGAGCCCAGTACGCTGAAACCCACGAAACGCAGATAAGGCATTCTGCCGACACCTGCGACGAACGGGGCAAAAGTACGAATGATCGGCAGGAAGCGCGCCAGTGTCACGGTCTTGCCGCCATGACGTGCATAGAACACCTGAGTGCGAATCAGGTAGTCGCGGCGGAAGATTTTCGAGTTCGGGTTGCTGAACAGTTTCTCGCCAGCGGTGCGCCCGATGATGTAGTTGGTGCTGTCGCCCAGGATAGCCGCCAGCATCAGCAGCCCGGCCAGCAGCACCGGGTCCATGCCGCCGCCGGCTGCCACGGCGCCGGCGATGAACAGCAGCGAGTCGCCCGGCAGGAACGGCATGATCACCAGGCCGGTTTCACAGAAAATCACCAGAAACAGGATGGCGTAGATCCAGGTGCCGTAGTTCTTGACCAGCAGGTCGAGGTACACATCGAGGTGCAGGATGAGGTCGAGGGGGTTGAAATCCATTGGAATACCTGAGGCCAGACCCTTGGAACAGGGCGCGTGCGGAAGAAACTACTGAGCGCTACGGGCGGCATTATAGAGGTATAAACACGGCACGGGGTTCTTCGCGACTGAAGTCGCTCCCGCGGGTCAATCCTGATCGGACAACACTGGTGGGAGGCAGCTTGCCGTTAAGTCGCCAGCAAGCAGCCTCTCACAAGGTGATTTATGACCTTAGTTGATCGGCAAGACGTAGTTCTTGAACTGCGTATCTTCCTTGAAGCCGATGGACTCATAGACCTTGTGCGCCACTTCGTTGTCGCTGCTGGTGGACACGCGCATGCGCACGGCCTGGGTTTCTTTGGCCATCTGTTTGGCATGCTTCATCAGGTGGTCGGCGACCAGTTGGCGACGCGAGTCTTCGGCCACGTAGATGTCGTTGAGAATCCATACGCGCTTGAGCGAAAGGGACGAAAAGCTCGGGTAGAGCTGGCAGAAGCCCAGAACCTTGTTGTCGTCATCCTTGGACAGTGCCAGGTAGATCACCGACTCATCGCGGCGCAGACGCTTTTCCAGAAAGTCGCGCGACGAATCCGGAAAGGGCAACTCGCCATAAAACTCGCGATATTTGATGAACAGTGGGCAGAGCAGGTCCAGATGTTCGAGAGTTGCTTTTATGATCCGCATGATTGGGCCTCAACTTCACTATGGGCGAATGCAGTGTGCTCGGGCGACGGTCCGATGCTGCCGACTGGCTTTAGAAAGCGCAATCTAATGCGGCTCAACCGGACCAGCCAGCAGGAAGTTATCTTTGTTATCGGCTGCCTCATCCGATTCCACAGTCTTCAATTCGGCTTCATCCTTGAGGTTGACCCCCGAGATCTGTCGCCGACAAGCCTCACGCATCAGATAGAGCAGGCGATGAGCCGCCATTGCGTAACTCAGGCCTTCCAGTCGCACATTGGAAATACAGTTGCGATGGGCGTCGTTCAGGCCAACCTTGGGTGCATAGGTGAAATACAATCCCAGGCTGTCCGGGGAGCTCAGGCCCGGGCGCTCTCCGATCAGGATCACCACCATCTTCGCCCCCAGCAGTTCACCGATTTCATCGGCGATGGCGACCCGGCCTTGCTCCACCAGAATGACGGGAGACAGTGTCCAGCCTTCGGCAGTGGCCTGTTCTTCCAGTCGGGCCAGAAACGGGACGGTATGACGATGCACGGCCAGCGATGACAGGCCATCGGCAACCACTATCGCCAGATCGACGCCGCCGGGATGGGCTGTAGCGTAATCCCTCAACTGGCTAGCCGATTCATCGTTCAGGCGTCGTCCAAGATCCGGGCGTTGCAGATAACTGTGGCGGTCGGCAGCGGCACTGTGCAGCAGCAGGGTTTCGCGGCCTTTTTCCGCCAGTTGCGCACTTAATCCCGCATGATCGAAGGGCAAGTGCACGGCATCTCGTGCCTGGGCATGGGCGAACTGAAAGTCCAGTTGTGCGGCAGTGGGCAGGCTGGTGCCGGTACGACCCAGAGCGATGCGTGCCGGAGTCAGGCGGCGCAGTTCCAGCCATGGGTTGGGGAGTGTGTCGTCGGTCATGGAAGGTTCACTCATGCCAGATGCGCCAATGCGTTGCGAAAGGCCGGTGGCAGGCTGTCGCCAAAGCGCACATGGCCATCGGCCTGGGTGAAGATGCCCATCCTTTCCAGCCAGGCTTCGTATTCGGGCGCAGGACGCAAGCCCAGGCTTTGCCGCGCATAGAGCGCGTCATGGAAGGAGGTGGTCTGGTAATTGAGCATGATGTCGTCGGAGCCGGGGATACCCATGATGAAGTTGATTCCCGCCACGCCCAGCAACGTCAGCAGCGTGTCCATATCGTCCTGATCGGCTTCGGCGTGGTTGGTGTAGCAGATGTCGCAGCCCATGGGCACGCCCAGCAGCTTGCCGCAGAAGTGGTCTTCCAGGCCGGCGCGGATGATCTGTTTGCCGTTGTAGAGGTATTCCGGGCCGATGAAACCGACCACGGTGTTGACCAGAAACGGATTGAAATGCCGGGCCACGGCGTAGGCGCGGGTTTCGCAGGTCTGCTGATCAACGCCATGGTGCGCGTTGGCCGACAGGGCACTGCCCTGGCCGGTTTCGAAATACATCAGGTTCTGCCCGAGCGTCCCGCGATTGAGGCTCAGGCCCGCTTCATAGCCTTCCTGCAACAGTTTCAGGTTGATCCCGAAGCTGGCATTGGCGGCCTCGGTGCCGGTGATGGATTGGAAGACCAGATCGACCGGCACGCCGCGATTGATCACTTCAATCGATGTGGTGACATGGGTCAGCACACAGGACTGAGTCGGGATTTCATAGCGCTGGATGATCGCATCGAGCATTTCCAGCAATGCAACGATCGATGAAGTGCTGTCGGTGGCCGGATTGATGCCGATCATGGCGTCGCCGTTGCCGTACAGCAGGCCATCCAGCACGCTGGCCGCAATGCCCGACGGCTCGTCGGTCGGATGATTGGGCTGCAGGCGGGTCGACAGGCGTCCGCGCAGGCCGACGGTGTTGCGAAAGCGCGTCACGACGCGAATCTTCTGCGCCACCAGCACCAGGTCCTGCACGCGCATGATTTTCGAGACCGCCGCGGCCATCTCCGGCGTAAGGCCAGGGGCCAGTGCGCGAAGGCTGGCTTCGTCGGCCTTGTCACTGAGCAGCCAGTCACGAAAGCCGCCCACGGTCAGATGGCTGACAGGCGCAAAGGCCAGCTTGTCGTGGGTATCGATAATCAGGCGGGTGACTTCGTCTTTTTCGTAGGGGATCAGCGCTTCTTCAAGGAAGTGCTTGAGGGGAATATTGGCCAGCGCCATTTGTGCGGCGACCCGCTCACCATCGTTTTGCGCCGCAACCCCGGCCAGAAAATCACCGGAGCGGGCAGGACTGGCTTTTGCCATGACGTCCTTGAGGCTGTCGAAACGGTACGTCAGCGCACCGATAGCCTGGGAAAAGCTTGCCATACAGATTCTCCATGACGTCCCGCCGTTGGCGTCGGACGTAGTCTTTCGGTCAAACCGGTGACGTTCCGGTTCAAGCGACTGTGGGAAGCGATGTAAGCAATTAATACTCCATAGTGAATGGAAGTGCGAATTTGCGGGGTATCGGCGGTGTTATTGAGCGGGCGTTGCCTTGACGCGGGGCGTGGGTTGCCCGGAGTTGGTGCGTTGGCTTGTTCGCGGATGAATCCGCTCCCACACGGATCGCTGGGAGCGAATTCATTAGGCGAGCAAAGGCTTGGTTAGAAGAAGCCCAGCGGATTGGTGTCGTAGCTCACCAGCAGGTTCTTGGTCTGCTGATAATGCTCCAGCGCCACTTTATGGGTTTCGCGACCTACGCCGGACTTCTTGTAACCACCGAATGCCGCATGCGCCGGATACAGGTGGTAGCAGTTGGTCCAGACGCGACCGGCCTTGATGGCGCGGCCTACGCGGTAGGCGCGGTTGATGTCGCGGGTCCATACGCCGGCACCCAGACCGAACTCGGTGTCGTTGGCGATGGCCAGGGCTTCGGCTTCGTCCTTGAAGGTCGTGACGCTGACCACCGGGCCAAAGATTTCTTCCTGGAAGACGCGCATCTTGTTGTTGCCTTTGAGCAGCGTCGGCTGGATGTAGTAACCGGTTGCCAGATCGCCTTCCAGTTTTTCCACCTTACCGCCGGTCAGCAGCTCGGCGCCTTCGGACTGGGCAATCTCAAGATACGAGAGGATCTTGTCGAACTGCTGCTGCGAGGCCTGTGCGCCGACCATGGTGTCGGTGTCCAGCGGGTCGCCACGCTTGATCTTCAGGACCTTCTTCATCACCGCTTCCATGAACTGCGGATAGATGGACTCCTGAACCAGCGCACGGGAAGGGCAGGTGCAGACTTCGCCCTGGTTGAAGAACGCCAGGACCACGCCTTCGGCAGCCTTCTCGATGAACTCCGGCTCGGCGCTCATGATGTCTTCGAAGAAGATGTTCGGCGACTTGCCGCCCAGTTCCACGGTGGACGGAATGATGTTGTCCGCTGCCAGTTTCATGATGTGCGAACCCACCGGCGTGGAGCCGGTGAAGGCAATCTTGGCGATGCGCTTGCTGCTGGCCAGCGCTTCACCGGCTTCGCGGCCATAACCCTGGACTACGTTCAACACGCCCGGCGGCAGCAGGTCGCCGATCAGCTCGACCAGCACGCTGATGCCCAGCGGCGTTTGCTCGGCGGGCTTGAGCACGACGCAGTTGCCAGCCGCCAGGGCTGGCGCGAGTTTCCAGGCCGCCATCAGGATCGGGAAGTTCCACGGGATGATCTGGCCGACCACGCCCAGCGGCTCGTGGATGTGATACGCCACGGTATTGCCGTCGATCTCCGCTGCGCTGCCTTCCTGAGCCCGCAGGGCTCCGGCGAAATAGCGGAAATGGTCGACTGCCAGCGGGATATCGGCATTCAGGGTTTCACGGATCGCCTTGCCGTTGTCCCAGGTTTCGGTGATGGCCAGTTTTTCGAGGTTGGCTTCGATGCGGTCGGCGATCTTCAACAGGGTCAGCGAACGCTCCTGTACGGAGGTCGCGCCCCATGCATCGGCCGCAGCATGGGCGGCATCCAGTGCCTTGTCGATATCCTCGGCAGTGGAGCGGGGGAATTCTGCGATGGGTTTGCCGGTGATGGGCGAGGTGTTGGTGAAGTACTGGCCTTTGACCGGCGCGACGAACTCGCCGCCGATGTAGTTACCGTAGCGTTCCTTGAAGTTGATGATGGCGCCTTCGGTACCCGGATGTGCGTAACGCATGGTGAAGTCTCCTGATTCTTGTTGTGGGGGAATTCAGCGTGGTCAAACGTCTGGCAGGGAAGAGTAGCAAGATTAGGCCATTTATCATGACAGCGGGCATGAACTTTAGACGTAGGCTTTCGCCGTCCGGGACAAACACCGGGTGCCATTTCAGCGGTCCTGAGCTACCCTGCGCGGATGTTATAAGAGGTCATCATGCATATTCATATCCTTGGTATCTGCGGCACGTTCATGGGCTCGCTGGCGGTACTCGCCAAAGAGTTGGGGCATCGCGTCACGGGCTCCGACGCCAACGTCTACCCGCCGATGAGCACCCAGCTGGAAGCTCAGGGCATCGAGTTGACTCAGGGCTATGACGCCGCGCAACTGGAGCCTGCTCCGGATCTGGTGGTGATCGGTAATGCGCTGTCGCGCGGTAACCCTGCCGTCGAACATGTGCTCAATAAAGGTTTACCTTATGTTTCCGGCCCGCAGTGGCTGGCCGACCATGTCCTGCAGGGTCGCTGGGTGCTGGCCGTTGCCGGTACTCACGGCAAGACCACCACCAGCAGCATGCTGGCCTGGGTGCTGGAACATGCAGGCATGAGCCCGGGCTTCCTGATCGGCGGTATTCCGCAGAACTTCGCGGTGTCTGCGCGTCTGGGCGGCACGCCGTTTTTCGTGGTCGAAGCTGACGAATATGACAGCGCCTTTTTCGACAAGCGTTCCAAGTTCGTCCATTACCGCCCGCGTACCGCGATCCTCAACAACCTTGAGTTCGATCACGCGGATATCTTCCCGGATCTGCCAGCCATCGAGCGGCAGTTCCACCATCTGGTGCGCACTATCCCGAGTGAAGGTCTGGTGATTCATCCAACCACCGAGCCTGCCTTGCAGCGGGTTATTGAAATGGGTTGCTGGACGCCGGTCCAAACCACCGGGCAGAACGGCCAGTGGCAGGCGCGTCTGTTGAGTGAAGACGGCTCGCGTTTTGAAGTGCTGTTCGACGGCCAGCCGCAAGGCGTGGTCGAGTGGACCATGACCGGTCAGCACAACGTCGCCAACGCCCTGGCGACCCTGGCGGCGGCGCGGCATGTGGGTGTGGTGCCTGCGCAGGGCGTCGAGGCGCTGAGTGCTTTCAAGAGCGTCAAGCGCCGCATGGAGAAAGTCGCAGAGGTTCGCGGCATCACCATTTATGACGACTTTGCGCACCACCCGACCGCGATTGCCACCACCCTCGACGGGCTGCGCAAGAAAGTCGCCGATGCGCCGGTGATCGCCATCATCGAACCGCGCTCCAACTCCATGAAGCTGGGCGCGCACCGCGATGGTCTGCCGGAAAGCGTGCAGCAGGCCGATCAGGTGGTCTGGTACGCACCGGCCAATCTGGGCTGGGATCTGGCCGCGACCGCTGCGCAATGTTCGGTGCCGTCGATTGTCAGCGATTCTCTTGAAGGGATCATCGAGCGGGTCAAAAGCCAGGCTCAGCCCGGCACCCATGTGGTGATCATGAGCAACGGCGGCTTTGGTGGTCTGCATGGCAAGCTGGCCGAGGCGCTGAAATGAGCGGGCCAGAGCGTATTACCCTGGCCATGACCGGTGCCTCGGGCGCCCAGTACGGCTTGCGCCTGCTCGATTGTCTGGTGCGCGAAGACCGGGAAGTCCACTTCCTGATCTCCAAGGCTGCGCAATTGGTGATGGCGACCGAAACCGACGTGAGGCTGCCGCCCAAGCCCGCGATGATGCAGGCGTTTCTCACCGAGTACACCGGTGCGACGGCCGGACAGATTCGAGTCTATGGCCGCGATGACTGGATGTCGCCGGTGGCTTCTGGCTCGGGGTCGCCCAGTGCGATGGTGGTGGTGCCGTGTTCGACGGGGTCTTTGTCGGCCATTGCCAGCGGCGCCTGCAACAACCTGATCGAGCGTGCGGCGGATGTCACCTTGAAGGAGCGTCGCCAGTTGATTCTGGTGCCGCGTGAAGCACCGTTCTCCAGCATTCACCTGGAGAACATGCTCAAGCTGTCCAACATGGGCGCAGTGATCCTGCCTGCCTCGCCCGGCTTCTATCATCAGCCGCAGACTATCGACGATCTGGTGGATTTCGTGGTGGCCCGGATTCTCAACCTGTTGAACATCCCGCAGGACATGTTGCCACGCTGGGGTGAGCATCATATGGGGAGCGATGAATAAGCTCCTGCTGATCGCTGTCGCGCTGCTCATGACGGGCTGCGCCACGGTCAGGACGCTGGATGCGGCCCAGCCGGGCGCGCCTGTGGTGTATGCCGGGACACGACTCGATCTGTATGCGATGCAGGGCGGTTGCTGTGAAAAGGACCGCTTCGGTGCCGAAGCGCCCGAGTATCCGGCCCTTGATCTACCCGCCAGCGCCTTGTTCGACACTCTGTTGCTGCCGTTGTCTCTGCTGACTGCGCTGGGGGTTGGGTATCAGGCCCAGGGAGGGCTGTGATTTTTTCGCGATTGAGGGAAGCAGCAAGCTGCTTCCCACAGTTGTCATTTCCCCAACTTGCGCAACTCATCCGACTCCACGATCCGCACACCATCCTGTTCTTCCAGGGCCAGCCGCCACATGGCGCGGGCCAGGTTGCAGGCTTCGATGGCGCCGTATTTGCCGGGCAGCAATTTGGCAATCGGTGCGGCGAGCTGTTCGGCCCAGCGGGTTTCCGGACGGTTGCCCACCAGCAGGGCCGGGCGGGCGATGGTCAGTTGCGGCCAGTCCTGCGCTCGCAGGGCTTCTTCCATTTCACCCTTGGTGCGGTTGTAGAACACGCTGGACCGGGCATCGGCACCGATGGCGCTGATCACCAGAAAATGCCGCGCTCCCAGTTCGCGGGCGCGTTCTGCCACGGCCAGTACCATATTCAGGTCGATGGCGCGGAAGGCCTCCTGCGAGCCTGCCTGTTTGATGGTGCTGCCCAGGCAGCAGAAAGCGATATCCACTTTGCCGCCGAGGGCAGGTAAAAGACTGTTCAGTTCGCCCACCGGGTTTTCCAGGCGGGAGTGGGCGGATAATGGGCGACGGGTGGGGGCCAGCACGCGGCTGACGGTGGGTTCGTTGAGCAGGCGATCAAGCAAGTGTTCGCCTGTGAGTCCGGTAGCCCCTGCAAGCAGGATGTGTTGCGGCGTCAAGTACATAGTGTTTCTCCCTTGATACTGAATAGCCTAGCGGCTAGTAGAGGTCTTCGCTTCCTTGCGATTCAACGTCGTATTCAGCGCTCGTTCAGCCTGATTCTTGCGTAACAGTTGCCAGCGGGCGATGACGCCCTTGGGGGCCCATATCTGGGGTTCGGAAGCCTCGAAATCATCCTCGATTTCGCGTTGCGCGACATACGCTTTTGCCTCGTTGAAAGCTTGTTGCAGGTCATCGGTTTCGACCAGCGCCCTGGCAAATAGTGCATCGCCGAAATAAGTGAAGTCAGCTTCTTCGGAGCAGCCGAACGATACACGGTCCGCTCGCGAGGCCGTCATGACCAGGGTTCGCTCGTCCTTGAGGTCGGGGATGAAACCACCCGAATAGCAGGAAGAAATCACGATGATCTTGTCGCGGTCTTTCAGCGGTGCCAGTGCGGCGGCCAGTGCATCGGCAGGCAGATCCGCCAGTGACAGACGCGGCTGATCGAGCACCAGTTCATGATCCTGGGTGCCATGGCTGGTCAGGTAAATGAATATCAGATCCTCCGGGCCGCTGCGTTGCGCCAGGGTCCGGGCGGCGCGGCCGATGGATTCGCGGGTCGCCAGCGGGCGGTCTTCCATGTGATCGCGATGATTGACCAGGCTGATTTGCCCCGACGCGCCAAATCGCGACGCCAGCAGGTTGCTGACGTAATCGGCCTCGCGCATGAACACGCTTTGCTTGCCGTCACCGGCCACGACCAGGCTGTACAGCTCCAGAGCGGATGTCGAGGCGGGAACGGCGGCCAGTGCCTTGTCCAGCAACGGCCCCTGGGCGAGCAGGCCGGCTTCCAGTGGATCGGGCAGCAACTTGCCCTGAGCGTCGCGAATCCGCTGACCGTTGGCCCAGACGCCGCGCAGTTCGCTACCGTCGGCGGAGGTCAGGACTCCCGGACCTTGATAGGTGTCATTGGCGAACTGGCCGACGTAGTGGCTGCCATCGGCCAGTTGCAGACGGCCTTCGCCGGAAAACTGCCAATTGTTGAACTGGCCTTGATAACGGCTGCCGTCCGAGCCGATCAGTTCGCCCGGGCCGGTCAGCGCTCCTTCCTTGAACTGGCCGTTCCAGACATCGCCGTCGCTGTTCTCGTAGCGGCCTTTGCCATCGAGCAGGTTGTTGCGAAAGCCGCCGATATAGTGATCGCCATCGGCGCTTGCGAAACTGCCGTTACCCTGGAGCTGGCCGTTGACGAAGGGACCGCTGAACTGATTGCCGCTGGCATCGGTGCGCACGCCTTCGCCGTTGGGTTTGCCTTGGGCGAACTGGCCCTGGAACTGGCTGCCGTCCTCCATCTCAAGGCGTCCGGGACCATCGTATTGACCGTCCTTGAAATGGCCTCGGTAGAGCACGCCTTTTTCCTGCCAGGTGCCTTCGCCATCCCGGCGTCCGAGCTTGAAGCCGCCGACGTACGTCCCGCCTGCGGTGGTCAGCTTGCCCTGCCCCTGAAACATGCCGTGTTCGAACTGACCTTTGTAAATATCGCCGTTGCTGGCGTGCCATTCACCGCGGCCATGACGCAGACCATTCTCGAACTGGCCCGCATACCAACTGCCATTGGGGTAGTCGATACGGCCTTCGCCCTGCAACCGGCCATTGACCAGATCGCCACGGTAGCGTCCGCCGTCGGCCAGCAGGCCATCGGGAGGCAACAGGGATTCGCTGTCGCCGCAGCCAGCGATCAGGAGGGTCAGAGCCAGAGGAGCAAGCGCGCGCATTTGAGATCCCAAGAGAGTAGGTCCGTGACTCTGCTTGAGCAGATGTTCGTGTCACACCGGGGGGAGTATGCCGCAGCGAGTAAGAGGGGTGAAACAGTCTGTTACGACTGTTTCATGTTTCAATGGAATTACACAAAACACAGTGACAAGGGTTCGGCGACAAAGGCCGGTTTTTCCTGACCTTCGATTTCCATGGTCGCCGTGGCCTTGAGCAGCCACTGCCCCGGTTTTTTCTCCGTGGCGTCGGTGAGTTCCACTTTCAGACGTACCCGTGAGTCGACTTTCACCGGCTGAACGAAACGTACGCTGTCCAGGCCATAGTTGACCACCATCTTCAGCCCTTCGGGCATGACCAGCAGATCGCCCATCAGCTTGGGGATCAGCGAAAGCGATAGCAGACCGTGGGCGATGGTGCCGCCAAAAGGAGTTTGTGCTGCCTTGACCGGATCGACATGAATGAACTGGAAGTCGCCGGTGGCTTCGGCGAACAGATTGATGCGTTCCTGATCGATGGTCAGCCATTCGGAACGTCCCAGTTCCTTGCCGATGTAGTTCTTGAGCTCTGTAGCAGGTACAAAAGGCATGTCATTCTCCTTGATCTTTCGGTTTTACACCTTGATGCCCGACCCCGCGAGGGCATTGCCTGTCGGGCGAGTGACAAGATCAGCAGAGGGTAGCCGGTTGGTCAAGTGACTCCGTGCAGGCGAATACCTGTCCATAGCGTTGAACGCAGCGTGTTTATAATGGCGCCGTGAATTCACCGGGTTCATTTATTTCTGGAGTTCCCATGCTGCTAAGGGGTCTTACATGGCTGGTGCTGTTCCAACTGCTGGGGACGGCGCTCAATCATCTGTTCTTGTCGGTACTGCCGGGGCCGATCATCGGGCTGGTCTTCATGATCGCGTACCTGATCTGGCGCGGTGAGGTGAGCGAGCCCATCAGTGTCGCAGCCGGCAGTCTGTTGCGTTACCTACCCCTGCTGCTGGTGCCGCCTGCGGTGGGCGTGATGGTTTATGCCTCGGCCATTGCCGAAGACTTCTGGGCCATCTTTGGCACCCTGTTTGTGTCGCTGATCGTTTCCCTGACCTTTGTCGGCTGGCTGATGCAGAAACTCATCGAGCGTCAGGCGCGCCGTCAGGAGCAGCCATGAACCTGGACTGGCAGGGTGCCTGGATGTCGGTGATTCATCATCCGCTGTTTGGCATCGCCATTACCCTGGGTGCCTATCAACTGGCGATGGCCGCCTATGAGAAAACCCGCTGGCTGTTCCTGCAGCCGGTGCTGGTCTCGATGGTGGTCGTGATCGGCATCCTGTTCGGTTGCGGTCTGGATTACACCGAGTACCGCAAAAGCACCGAGATCCTCGGCATTCTTCTGGGGCCGGCCACGGTTGCGCTGGCGGTGCCGCTTTATCTGAATCTGCGGCGGATTCGGCAGTTGTTGTGGCCAACCTTAACTACGCTGGTGATTGGTGGTGTTTTTGCCACCGGCCTGTGCCTGTCCCTGGGCTGGCTGCTGGGTGCCGATCATATGATCCTGATGACCATGGCGCCCAAGTCGGTCACCTCGCCGATTGCCATGCTGGTGGCCGAGCAGATCGGGGGCGTTGCGGCACTGGCTGCGGTGTTCGTCTTGATTACTGGCGTGTTCGGTGCCATTTTCGGGCCGGGCCTGCTGTCCTTGGCGCGTGTGCATCATCATGCGGCACGTGGCATGGCGTTGGGGCTTACCGCCCATGCGGTGGGAACCTCGCTGGCCTTGCAGGAAGGCGAGGAGGCGGGCGCTTTTGCTGCCCTGGCAATGAGCCTGATGGGTGTTGCAACAGCGTTGTTTCTGCCGTTGGCCGTGTCTTTGGCTGTTTAAGGGTACTTATTTATGACGTTGCCGCTGTTTCCACTCAATGCTGTGCTGTTCCCCGGTTGCGTGCTCGACCTGCAGTTGTTCGAGGCGCGCTATCTGGACATGGTTAGCCGCTGCATGAAACAGGGTGAAGGCTTCGGCGTGGTGTGCATCACGCATGGCAGTGAAGTCGGCATGGCTCCCGAAGGCTACTCGCTGATCGGCTGTGAAGCGCTGGTCACCGATTTCCAGCAGCAGGAAAACGGTCTGCTGGGGATTCGTGTCGTCGGCAGGCGGCGTTTCCGGGTAATCGACGCCACCGTGCAGCGGGACCAGTCGCTGCTGGCCGAGATCCAGTGGCTGGACGAGCAGCAGGAGCGGCCCTTGCAGGAAGAAGATGCCGATCTGGTCGCCTTGCTCGAAGCGCTGGGAGAGCACCCCATGGTCGCCTCCCTGAACATGGGGCTCGAGGCCAGCGGTCAGCAATCACTGGCCAATCAACTGGCCTATCTGCTGCCCTTTACCGAGCAGGACAAGATCGAACTGCTGGAAATCGACGATCCCGAAGAGCGTCTGGATGCAATCCAGGATCTGCTCGACGAGATGCAGGGCGACCTGCAGGCCTGATCTTTTTCGCGAATGAATTTGCTCCTGCTGCGGGAATTCATTCGCGAAGGCACAACACTCAATACTGATAGCGCAACGTCGCATGCGCCAGAGCGTGGACGGCGAACACGCCCAGCAGACCGGTTATGGCTGGCACGATCAGCCACCACACTTTCGCCGACATGGCCGGCAATGGCGTCTGATGCTGGATCAGGGTCAGGCTCGCGGCGCAGATACAGAACGCCAGCATCATCCCGGCCAGGATATCCGTCGGCCAGTGGACCCCCAGGTAAACCCGTGACAAGGCAATGGCCAGCGCCGGAACGCCGCCCAGCAGCAGCCAGGTCAGGCGCAGTCTGACTGGCTGCCCGCGTCCGGCCAGCACCGCCAGGGTCATGAACAGCGCAAACGCCGCCGAACTGTGTCCGCTGGGCATGCTGTAGGTGGTCAGCGGGTCCAGCAGAACGTCAGGCCGGGCGCGGCCGAAAAATGCCTTGAGCGTACCGTTCGCCACGGCGGTGCCCAGTGTGGTGGCAAGGGCGAAAGCCGCATGACGCCATTGCCGGGCGATCAGCAGGACAATGATCAGCAGTGCCGCAGCCAGCAGTTGGGCCTTGAAGTCGCCAATGCTGGTGACCAGCAGGACGATATTCTGTGCGGTCGCGCTGCGATGTTCCTGGACCAGCGTCATAAGGCCCTGGTCGAAATGGTTCAGGTACGGCCAGCCGATCAGCAGGGCCGCCAGCATCAGCACGCTCAGGCCTGCAATCACCTTGGTCGCATGACGCTGTTTGCGCATGCTGGTCTGGATGCTCAGCCCGAACAGGATGGCCAGGCCTGCACCGACGAAGGCGGCTTCGCTCCAGAAGCCTTCAGGCAATGGCAGGCGAATGGCCGCGCCGGCAGCCCAGCCCGGCATCAGGTAAACGATCGACCAGCCGGCGGCGGCGATGATGCTGACAATTGCGAAGCGCGGGAAGGGCATGTCGAACATGCCGGCAATCATCGGCAACATCGGGCGCAACGGCCCGATGAAACGACCTACCAGCAGGCTGGCGATGCCATAGCGATGGAAATAGGTTTCTGCACCCGTCAGCCATTCCGGATGCTGACGCAGCCCCGGCAACTGGCGGATATTCTGATGGAAGTGCTTGCCGATGAAGTACGAAACCGCATCCCCCAGCAGGCCGCCCAGAAAACCCAGCAGCAATACTTCGCTCAACGACAGAATGCCGCTGCCTGCCAGGGCTGCGATGGCGAACATCAGAACGGTGCCTGGCACGACGATCCCGGCAATGGCGACACACTCGATGAATGCCACCACGAATATCGCTATCGCCACCCAGGACGGGTTCGCGGTCAACCAGCCAGTAATGCCATCGAGCAGTTCGCCCATGGATCAGTTTCCTTGAGGGATTAGAAAATAGTCGCGGCCTTCGACCTGACCGCGTCGTAGTGGGTTCCGCGTGCAGAAGCGGGCGTATTCGGCATCGACGAAGCGGTACATCAAGTCTTCGTCGCGGCCCTGGGGAATCCCCAGGCGTGTGGTTTGAACGATGAGTTTCGGTGTCTGACCGATGTCTTCGACCAGCAGCTTTTGCGGATCGAAACGCCTGGCGTCCCAGTCGGGCACTTTCAGGCCCAGCGCCTTGCACAACAACGTCTGGCCCGCGCACAGACGCTCCTGCGAGCGAATGGCGCCGCTGGCATCCGGGTTGTTGAGTTGCATCTGTGCCAGGGCGTTGGCGTCGCTGAGTTCATCGACCCAGGCAAAACCGGACTTGATCAGCACCGCATTGCCCGGCCCTTCGGCGCTGAAATTCAGCGAGTCCCCACCACGGGCGTAATACATATAGATGTGCCCACCGTCCAGAAACAGCGCCTTGCGTTTTTCGGTGTACCCCAGTGAAGCATGGCTGCCTTTTTCGGTGCGGTAATAGGCTTCGGTTTCAATGATGCGTGCCGCCAGCCACAACTCACCAACTTTGTGCCGAATCACCTTGCCCAGAAGATCGCGGGCCAGAAGCTGGGCATCTCGATGGAAAAAGCTGTCGGCAAGAGCAACGGGCATAGGCGGACACGTCAGGTAAGAAGGGCGAAGATCATAACAAGCGCTGCCTTAAATGCATCTGAATGTACCTTGAAGGGCGACTTTGTTGTTTCTGGAAATGACAAAAACATCGACAGGACGGCAAACTTTCTCTGTAGGAAGCTTCCTGGGGGCGAAATGGTCGCCGTTGTATCCGATTTTGCACTGTTATCGACCATCCGCCTGTCTGCGCTGTCGTTCGGGCGACGCGACAGCTATAATCGGCCGCTTTCTTCTCTGCCAAGACCTCTGAGACCATGACTGAGTCCGTTCTTGACTACATGACCCGCCTGGGTCGCGCCGCCCGCGAAGCTTCGCGAGTGATCGGACGTGCCAGCACCGCGCAGAAAAACCGCGCCCTGCAGGCCATTGCCGCCGCTCTGGACGAAGCCCGCGCCGAGTTGTCCGCCGCCAACGAGCTTGACCTGAACGCAGGTCGTGCCAATGGCCTGGCTCCCGCCATGCTCGAACGCCTGGCCCTGACCCCCGCACGTATCGACAGCATGATCGTCGGGTTGCGTCAGGTTGCCAGTCTGCCGGACCCGGTGGGCGCAATCCGCGACATGAGCTACCGGCCTTCAGGTATTCAGGTCGGCAAGATGCGCGTACCGCTGGGCGTGGTCGGGATCATCTACGAGTCGCGTCCGAACGTGACCATCGATGCAGCGAGCCTGTGCCTCAAGTCCGGGAACGCGACCATCCTGCGTGGTGGTTCCGAGGCCATTCATTCCAACCGTGCGGTGGCTGCCTGCATCCAGCGCGGTCTGGCCGAGTCCGGCTTGCCTTCCGGTGTGGTGCAGGTCGTCGAAACTACCGATCGCGATGCCGTGGGCGCGCTGATCACCATGCCTGAATATGTGGACGTCATCGTTCCGCGTGGTGGCAAGGGGCTGGTGGAGCGCGTCAGCCGTGATGCCCGTGTGCCGGTCATCAAGCATCTGGATGGCATCTGCCATGTGTATGTCAGTGCCGAGGCCGATTTGCCAAAGGCTCAGAACATTGCCTTCAATGCCAAGACCTACCGTTACGGCATCTGCGGTTCGATGGAAACCCTGCTGGTGGATCAGGTCGTGGCGGCCGAGTTCCTGCCTGCAATGGCGGCCCGTTTTCGTGAAAAGGGCGTCGAGTTGCGTGGCTGCGAGCGTACCCGCGCGCTGATCGACGCGATTCCTGCGACCGAAGAAGACTGGCATACCGAATATCTGGCAGCGATCCTGTCGATCCGTGTGGTGACCGGGCTGGACGAAGCCATCGAGCACATCAACCACTATGGCTCGCATCACAGTGACGCCATCGTGTCCGAGCATCAGGGCCAGATTCGCCGTTTCATGGCTGAAGTCGACTCCAGCTCGGTGATGATCAATGCCCCGACCTGCTTTGCCGATGGCTTCGAGTACGGTCTGGGTGCCGAGATCGGCATTTCTACTGATAAGCTGCACGCCCGTGGCCCGGTCGGCCTGGAAGGCCTGACCTGCGAGAAATACATCGTGATCGGTGACGGTCAATTGCGCGGCCAGGAGCCAGCCTGACTTGAGCGAGCCCGTAGCAGCCTTGCCCAGACGTATCGGCATGCTGGGGGGGACGTTCGACCCGGTACACATAGGTCATTTGCGCGGCGCACTGGAAGTGGCCGAGCTGCTTGAACTCGATGAGTTGCGCCTGACGCCCAGCGCCAGGCCTCCGCATCGCGACATGCCGAGTGTGACTGCACAGGACCGTCTGGCGATGGTCCGGTGTGCGGTGGCCGGTGTGTCACCCTTGACGGTGGATGACCGTGAGCTGAAGCGGGATAAACCGTCGTACACCATCGACACTCTGGAATCGATGCGGGCCGAACTGGCCGCAGAGGACCAGTTGTTTCTGTTATTGGGCTGGGATGCCTTTTGCGGTCTGTCCACCTGGTATCGGTGGGAAGAACTGCTGGAGCACTGCCATATCGTGGTGCTGCAACGCCCGGACGCGGACAGCGAGTCGCCGGATGCCATGCGCAACCTGCTGGCGGCACGCTCGGTCAGCGATCCCAAGGCCCTGAAAGGGCCGGGCGGACACATTACATTCGTCTGGCAGACGCCGTTATCGGTGTCTGCCACCCAGATCCGTCAACTGCTGGCCAGCGGTAAGTCGGTACGTTTTCTGGTGCCAGACGCGGTACTGGCCTATATCGATGTGCACGGACTGTACTGTGCGCCGAAAACTGATGGAGCGCCCTGAAACTGCTTTTATAGACAAGCGTTTGGGCGTTTCCACATATATGAGCTGAATGAGTTTCTTATGACAAAGCAAAAACTGAGTAGTGAAGAAGTCGTGGCATTGGCAACGGCTGCACTGGAAGACGTCAAGGGTGCGGACATCCTGGCGCTCGACGTGCGTGACAAGACCAGCATCGCCGACTACATGCTGATCTGCACCGGTACCTCCAACCGCCAGCTCAACGCGCTGGTCGATAACGTTCGCGAGAAGGTCAAGGCTGCTGGCCTGATGCCGCTGAGCGAGGAAGGCAAGGGCGACAGCGACTGGGTTCTGCTGGACCTGGGCGATGTCGTGGTTCACGTGATGACCGCTGCCGCACGCCAGTTCTACGATCTGGAGCGCCTGTGGCAAGGTGCCGAGCAAAGCCGCGCTGCCAGCGCTGCGCACCACACTCCGGGCCACGAATAAGGCATCGCTGTGCGTCTGCGTCTGATCGCCGTTGGTTCGCGTATGCCCAAGTGGGTGGAAGAGGGTTGGCATGAGTATGCCAAGCGTCTTCCTTCCGAACTTGCGCTTGAACTCGTGGAAATTCCGCTCAATACCCGTGGCAAGAATGCCGACGTGGCACGCCTGATCCGTCAGGAAGGCGAAGCCATGCTGGCCAAGGTGCAACCGGGTGAGCGGATCGTCACGCTTGAAGTGCAGGGCAAGCCCTGGAGCACCGAGCAACTGGCGAGCGAGCTCGATCGCTGGCGTCTGGATTCGCGCACGGTAAATCTCATGGTCGGAGGGCCGGAAGGTCTTGCCCCGGAGGTTTGCGCGCGTAGCGAGCAGCGTTGGTCGCTGTCACCACTGACCTTGCCGCACCCGCTGGTGCGGATCCTGATCGGTGAGCAGATCTATCGCGCCTGGACAGTTCTGTCCGGGCACCCTTATCACAAGTAGCCTTGTCTTTACTGTGAACGCGCCCTAGATGCCTCAGCCGATCCGCCTAAAAGACCATGAAAAAGACGCACGCCTTGTGCGCAGCAGGGTCGTGTTCGGGGCAGTGGCCGTCATGTTGCTGGTGTGCGTCCTGATTGCACGCCTGTATTTCCTGCAGGTCATTCAGTACGACTACCATTCGACCCTTTCGGAAAACAACCGGGTCCACGTCCAGCCGATTCCGCCGAGTCGCGGCCTGATTTTCGACCGTAATGGCGTTGTGGTGGCCGATAACCGGCCAAGCTTCAGTCTCAGCGTGACCCGCGAGCGTTCCGGCAACTGGTCCCAGGTGCTCGACACCATCGTCGAAGTACTGCAGCTCACGCCCGATGACCGCATCATCTTCGAGAAGCGCATGAAGCAGGGGCGTCGGCCATTCGAGCCGGTGCCGATCCTGTTCGAGCTGACCGAAGAGCAGATTGCCCTGATTGCCGTTAACCAGTTCCGCCTGCCCGGCGTCGAGGTGGTGGCGCAACTGGTCCGTCACTATCCCCAGGGGCCGCACTTTGCCCACTCGGTCGGTTACATGGGGCGCATCAACGAGAAAGAGCTCAAAGGCCTCGATCCCGTCAATTACAGCGGCACGCACCATATCGGCAAGACCGGTATCGAACGTTTCTACGAAGACGAGCTGCACGGTCAGGTCGGTTACGAGGAAGTCGAAACCAACGCCCGCGGACGTGTCTTGCGTGTACTCAAGCGCACCGACCCGATTCCCGGCAAGGACATTGTCCTGAGCCTGGACATCAATCTGCAGGAAGCCGCCGAAGCCGCACTGGGCGGTCGTCGTGGCGCTGTCGTGGCGCTGGACCCGAACACGGGCGAGGTGCTGGCGATGGTCAGCGCACCGAGTTTCGACCCGAACCTGTTCGTGACGGGGATCAGCTTCAAGGCCTACGCCGAGTTGCGCGATTCGATCGACCGGCCGCTGTTCAACCGTATTCTGCGCGGCCTCTATCCACCGGGCTCCACCATCAAGCCGGCAGTCGCCGTTGCCGGGCTGGATGCGGGTGTCGTGACCCCGACCTCGCGGGTGTTCGACCCTGGCTATTACCAACTGCCGAACTATGACCACAAGTACCGCAACTGGAACCGCACCGGCGATGGCTGGGTGGACCTCGATGTGGCGATCATGCGTTCAAATGACACTTACTTCTACGATCTGGCGCACAAGCTCGGTATCGACCGGCTGTCCAGCTACATGAACAAGTTCGGTCTGGGGCAGAAAGTGTCTCTGGACATGTTCGAGGAATCCCCCGGCCTGATGCCGTCCCGGGACTGGAAGCGTGCGACCCGGCGTCAGGCGTGGTTCCCCGGCGAAACACTGATTCTCGGGATCGGCCAGGGCTATATGCAGGCCACGCCGCTGCAGCTGGCGCAGGCCACTGCCCTGGTCGCCAACAAGGGCAAGTGGAACCGGCCGCATCTGGCCAAGAGCATCGAAGGCAAGGCTCCGGTTGACGAGAACCCGATGCCGGACATCATCCTGCGCGATCCGTCCAACTGGGCCAGGGTCAACCACGGCATGCAGGAAGTGATGCACGGTGCCCGTGGTACGGCACGCAAGGCTTCCATCGGTGCGCAGTACCGGATCGCCGGTAAAAGCGGTACCGCTCAGGTTGTCGCCATCAAGCAGGGTGAGAAGTACGACCGCACCAAGGTTCAGGAGCGCCATCGTGACCACGCCCTGTTCGTGGGCTTTGCGCCGGCCGACAACCCCAAGATAGTCGTGGCTGTGATGGTGGAGAACGGTGAGTCCGGCTCCGGTGTTGCGGCTCCCGTGGTTCGTCAGGTGATGGATGCCTGGCTGCTCGACCAGAATGGCGTCCTCAAGCCTGAGTACGCCGGTTCCCTGAATCCGGAGGCTGCGGCCCGTGAAGAGTAATTTCGACCGCATCCTTTCCAGCGAAGATGTGATGCGTCGCCGGGCGACGTTTCTGCAGCGTATTCATATCGATGGCCCGCTGCTGATCCTGCTGCTGACCCTGGCGGCGGGCAGCCTGTTCGTCCTGTATTCGGCCAGTGGCAAGAACTGGGATCTGCTGCTCAAGCAGGCCAGCTCTTTCGGTATCGGTCTGACGGCGATGCTGATCATTGCCCAGTTCGAGCCGCGATTCATGGCGCGCTGGGTGCCGGTCATGTACGTCATGGGCGTGCTGTTGCTGGTGGTGGTGGATGTGATGGGCCACAACGCCATGGGGGCCACGCGCTGGATCAACATTCCGGGGGTCATCCGCTTCCAGCCTTCGGAATTCCTGAAGATCATCATGCCGGCGACCATCGCCTGGTATCTGTCCAAGCGCACTTTGCCGCCGCAGCTCAAGCATGTGGCGGTCAGCCTTGCCTTGATCGGCGTGCCCTTCGTGCTGATCGTGCGTCAGCCTGACCTCGGCACCTCGCTGCTGATCCTGGCCTCGGGCGCTTTCGTGCTGTTCATGGCCGGACTGCGCTGGCGCTGGATCGTCAGCGTGCTGGCCGCTGCGGTGCCTGCGGCTGTCGCCATGTGGTTCTTCTTCATGCACGACTACCAGAAACAGCGGGTACTGACCTTCCTCGATCCGGAAAGCGATCCGCTGGGTACCGGCTGGAACATCATTCAGTCCAAGGCGGCCATCGGTTCGGGTGGCGTCTTCGGCAAGGGCTGGCTGCTGGGTACCCAGTCGCACCTGGACTTCCTGCCTGAAAGCCACACCGACTTCATCATTGCGGTACTGGGCGAGGAGTTCGGTCTGGTGGGGATCTGTGCGCTGCTGGTCATCTATCTGCTGCTGATCGGCCGTGGTCTGGTCATCACCGCGCAAGCCCAGACCCTGTTCGGCAAGCTGCTGGCCGGGGCGCTGACAATGACATTTTTTGTTTATGTATTCGTCAATATCGGTATGGTCAGTGGCCTCTTGCCGGTTGTAGGCGTACCACTGCCTTTCATTAGCTATGGCGGAACTTCGCTCGTGACGCTGCTGTCAGCGTTTGGGGTTTTGATGTCGATCCATACGCATCGTAAATGGATCGCTCAGGTTTGATTAAGGTGAAGAATTCAATGCAGGTAGTGCGCAACTGGGCTCGATATGCTCCGGTGGTCGGTCTGGTTAGCATCCTTGGATCTGTACAAGAGGCTATCGCTGGCGACTACGAGGGTTCTCCTCAAGTGGCCGAATTTGTCGGTGAGATGACCCGTGAGTACGGTTTTGCCGGCGAGCAGTTGATGGGCGTGTTTCGCGAAGTCGAGCGCAAGCAGGCGATCCTCGATGCGATTTCCCGTCCGGCCGAACGGGTCAAGCAGTGGAAAGAATATCGCCCGATGTTCATTACCGATGCCCGTATCGCTCGCGGCGTCGATTTCTGGCGTCAGCATGAAGCGGCGCTGGCCCGTGCCGAGCAGGAATATGGCGTGCCTGCGCAGATCATCGTGTCGATCATCGGCGTCGAAACCTTCTTCGGTCGCAATACCGGTAACTACCGGGTGATCGATGCCCTGTCCACGCTGGGCTTCGACTATCCGCCCCGCGCTCCGTTTTTCCGCAAGGAATTGCGCGAGTTCCTGCTGCTGGCCCGTGAACAGCAGGTCGATCCTCTGACCCTCAAGGGTTCCTACGCCGGTGCGATGGGCCTGCCGCAGTTCATGCCGAGCAGCTTTCGCGCATATGCCGTGGATTTCGACGGTGACGGACATATCAATATCTGGACCGACCCGGACGATGCCATCGGCAGTGTTGCCAGCTACTTCAAGCGCCATGGCTGGGTGGCCGGACAGCGTGTCGTCAGTCGTGCTTCGGCACGTGGCAGTCGGGTCGATGAGGGGTTGAGTCCTGGTCTGGACCCGGTCATGTCGGTCGGGGAGTTGCGAGGTCTGGGCTGGGCGAGTCATGATGCGCTGCGCGATGACCTGCCCGTCACGGCATTTCGCCTCGAAGGTGATCAAGGGCCGGAATACTGGCTGGGACTGAATAATTTTTATGTAATCACGCGTTATAACCGCAGTGTGATGTACGCGATGGCCGTGTATCAGCTGTCTGAATCGTTGGTTCAAGCTCGAGGCGTGAAGTAATGCGGCCATTGCCGATTCGTACACCTTTGAAAGTGCTGGCTTGTGCGGGGCTGGCACTGCTGATTGCAAGTTGCTCGTCCACCTCGCGTTCGCCACAGCAGGGCGGCACCGCCGTGCGTTCTGCTCCGGGACTGGATATCAACCGTGCACACAAGGACGGGGCTCCCTGGTGGGATGTGGATATCTCGCGTATTCCCGATGCCACGCCTACTGTCCACACCGGTCCCTACAAGGCCAACCCTTATACGGTACTGGGCAAGACCTACTTCCCGATGAGCGAATCCAGGCGTTATGTCGCCACGGGTACGGCTTCCTGGTATGGCACCAAGTTTCATGGTCAGAACACCGCCAATGGCGAGGTCTATGACCTGTATGGCATGAGCGCGGCCCACAAGACCCTGCCATTGCCCAGCTATGTGCGCGTGACCAACCTCGACAACAACCGCACCGTGATTCTGCGCGTCAACGATCGTGGCCCGTTCTACTCCGACCGGATCATCGACCTGTCCTATGCGGCTGCCAAGAAGCTCGGCTATGCCGAAAGCGGTACGGCGCGGGTCAAGGTCGAGGGGATCGATCCGCAGGAATGGTGGGCGCAACGGGGGCGTCCTGCTCCACTGGCGCTCGACCAGCCTCAGGTCGTGGCCCAGGCGGCTACGCCGGCTTTCACCGCTTCAACCGGGACGGTCGAGCAATACACGCCACCGCCTCAACAACACGCTGCTCCGCCTGTACCCTTGCAGAGTGACGCAAAAAAAAACGCTTCAGGACAAGCCTCTGGGCTGTTTCTCCAGGTCGGAGCCTTCGCGAATCCGGACGCTGCAGAGCTCCTGAGATCGAAGCTGAGCGGGATGGTTCGGGCACCGGTTTTCGTGAGTTCGATAGCGCGCAATCAACAGACGCTCTATCGGGTCCGCATGGGGCCGATAGGCACGCAGGGTGAAGCCCAGCAATTGCAGGATAGTGTCAGATCGGCCAACCTTGGTCAGCCGAGCCTTGTAACACTGGATTGAATCAACAGTCGTTCTTGGCGGTATGGAGAACGATATGCAGTGGCCCGCAATGCGGACTTGCCGTCAGAGCAAGAGTTGCAGGCACTGCCCGCAGGATCGTGTGTTGAACAGGCGATCTTGTCAGCCAGGGATTCAGCCTGGCGCCACGAGCCGCCGTGAAGTGCATGCGCTTCGCCGGCTTGTTCCGCTTTGCCCGTGAGGGCATGTTTGCCCATTAGCAATTTCGAGAGACGGATGAACATCACCACCTTTGCAAAACGTTTGTGCCTGCTTGTGCCACTGATCATCGCCCCGGCTGCCTGGGCCGCCGAACAGATGACGCCTGCTGCGCCGCAACTGGCCGCCAAGTCCTACGTGCTGATGGATGCCTCCAGCGGCAACGTTCTGGTTGAAAACAACGGTGACCAGCGTCTGGCTCCTGCGAGCCTGACCAAGCTGATGACGGCTTACATCGCGACCCTGGAAATCCGTCGCGGCCAGATCGGCGAGAACGATCCGGTTACCGTCAGCGAAAACGCCTGGCGTACCGGTGGTTCGCGGATGTTCATCAAGGTTGGCAGCCAGGTGACGGTCAGCGACCTGTTGCACGGCATCATCATCCAGTCGGGTAACGACGCCAGCGTTGCAGTGGCCGAGCATATTGCCGGTAGCGAAGACGCTTTCGCCGACATGATGAACAAGACTGCTGGCGATCTGGGCATGACCAACAGCCACTTCATGAACCCGACCGGTCTGCCGAACCCCGAGCACTACTCGTCGGCTCATGACATGGCCATCCTGGCGCGTGCCATCATCCACGAAGACCCGGCTCACTACGCGATCTACTCGCAGAAGGAATTCTTCTGGAACGGCATCAAGCAGCCTAACCGCAACCTGCTGCTGTGGCGCGACAAGACCGTTGACGGTCTGAAAACCGGTCACACCGAAGAAGCCGGCTACTGCATGGTGTCCTCGGCAGTACGTGATGGCATGCGTCTGATCGCCGTGGTGTTCGGTACCAACAGCGAGCAGGCTCGTGCAGCCGAAACCCAGAAGCTGCTGACCTACGGTTTCCGCTTCTTCGAAACCCAGAACTTCTATCAGAAGGGTACGGAACTGGCCCAGGCATCCGTCTGGAAAGGTGCCACCCGTCAGGTCAAGGCTGGCCTGGCAGAAGACCTGAGCATGACCATGCCCAAGGGCGACATGAAGAAGCTCAGCGCCAGCATGATCATGAACCCGCAACTGGTTGCCCCGATTGCCAAGGGTGACGTGATCGGCAAGGTCGAAGTCAAGAAGGACGACAAGGTGGTGCATACTGCCAACCTCATCGCACTTGAGGCTGTCGAGGAAGGTGGTATTTTCCGCCGCGTGTGGGATAGCATTCGCATGTTCTTCTACGGCTTGTTCAACTGACCTTCTAGTAATCAATGCCGACCTTCTCGCGGCCTGCTTCCTGAGCAGGCTGCGTGTCCGTCGTCACGGCTTGTGAGACCTTTACTGCCATGACCGATACCGACGTCAAGTCGCACAAAATCGAATTCCCCTGCGATGACTACCCGATCAAGGTGATCGGCGATACCAGCGTGGGTTTTACTGCTGCGGTGATCGAGATTCTCGGCAAGCACGCCAAGATCGACGTCTCCACGCTCGCCGAGCGTCAGAGCAGCAACGGCAAGTACACCACCGTACAACTGCATATCGTCGCCACCGGCGAAGACCAGTTGCGCGATATCAATAGTGCCCTTCGCGCTACGGGTGTCGTGCATATGGTGCTCTGATGGGCGATATCCTGGGCTTTCGTGATCTTGGCCTGATCGATTACGAAAGCGCCTGGCATGCCATGCAGCGCTTCACCGACGGGCGTGACCGCGACACCGCAGACGAGGTCTGGCTGGTGCAGCACCCTCCGGTCTTTACCCAGGGACAGTCCGGCAAGGCAGAGCATTTGCTGTTGCCGGGCAATATTCCTGTCGTACAGGTCGATCGTGGCGGCCAAGTGACCTATCATGGCCCCGGCCAGCTGGTTGCCTATCTGTTGCTCGATGTCAGGCGCCTTGGATTTGGGGTTCGCGATCTGGTTACCCGGATCGAAAACACCCTGATTGCCTTGCTGGACAGTTATGGGGTGACGGCGGCGGCCAAGGCCGATGCCCCTGGCGTATATGTCGACGGCGCGAAAATCGCGTCCCTCGGCCTGCGCATTCGTAACGGTTGTTCGTTCCATGGATTGGCGTTGAACGTCGACATGGATCTGGAGCCGTTCCGCCGCATCAACCCCTGCGGATATGCCGGGCTGGCAATGACCCAGCTACGCGATCACGCAGGGAAGACGGAATTTTCCGAGGTAAGTGCCCGGCTGCGTGCGCAGCTCGTCAAACACCTCGACTATGCTGAGCAGGCGACCCTTACGGGCGGAATAGAATGATATGACTGACACCGTGCAAACCCTGATCCCGACGCTGGATGTTTCCGAGCGCGCTCCCCGTCCGAAAGTCGAAGCGGGCGTAAAGCTGCGCGGTGCCGAAAAAGTCGCACGCATCCCGGTCAAGATCATCCCGACGGTTGAACTGCCCAAGAAGCCGGACTGGATTCGTGTACGAATCCCGGTTTCCCCTGAAGTCGACCGTATCAAGCAACTGCTGCGCAAGCACAAGCTGCACAGCGTCTGTGAAGAGGCATCCTGCCCGAACCTGGGCGAGTGCTTCTCCGGCGGTACCGCGACCTTCATGATCATGGGTGACATCTGCACCCGTCGCTGCCCGTTCTGCGACGTCGGCCATGGCCGTCCGAAGCCTCTGGACACCGACGAGCCGAAGAACCTCGCGGTGGCGATTGCCGACCTGCGCCTCAAGTACGTGGTTATCACCTCGGTGGACCGCGACGACCTGCGCGACGGCGGTGCCCAGCACTTTGCCGACTGCATCCGTGAAATCCGTGCCTTGTCGCCGAATGTTCAGCTCGAAACCCTGGTTCCGGATTACCGTGGCCGCATGGACGTGGCGCTGGAAATCACCGCAGCCGAGCCGCCGGATGTGTTCAACCACAACCTCGAAACCGTACCGCGCCTGTACAAGGCTGCGCGCCCGGGGTCGGACTACCAGTGGTCGCTGACCCTGCTGCAACGTTTCAAGCAGATGGTGCCGCACGTTCCGACCAAATCCGGCCTGATGCTGGGTCTGGGCGAGACCGACGACGAAGTCATCGAAGTCATGCAGCGCATGCGCGAACACGACATCGACATGCTGACCCTGGGTCAGTACCTGCAGCCTTCGCGCAGCCACTTGCCGGTCCAGCGCTTCGTGCACCCGGACACCTTCGCCTGGTTCGCCGAGGAAGGTTACAAGATGGGCTTCAAGAACGTGGCTTCCGGGCCGCTGGTACGTTCGTCGTACCACGCCGACGAACAGGCCAAGATTGCCAAGAATCTGCTCTGATGAGCATTTGACGGGTAATGAAAAACGGGCCGGATAGTGATATCCGGCCCGTTTTTTTATGCAGACCTGTCAGGGCTTGCGCAGGTTGTTCAGCAGCTCGTGGGTCGGATAGCCATCGGCTGGCCAGCCCAGGGACTGCTGGGCACTGCGAATCGCCTTGCGGGTATTGGCACCGATAATGCCGTCTGGAGCGCCTGCATCGTATTTGCGGGCCGACAGCAGGGTTTGCAGCTCGATCCGCTCGGAGCGGCTCAGGGGCAGGTCGGTGCGAGGCCAGTTGCCCACAATGTAGCCGGCCCCTTTGAAGCGGTCGGACAACAGGCTGATCGCCAGGGCATAGGACGAAGAGTTGTTGTAGCGCAGAATGGCGCGGAAGTTGTCCAGCACCAGGAAGGCCGGGCCGCGATAGCCTGCAGGCAGCAGCAGGGCCGCTTGTTGCTGGCTGGCAGCCACAGGCAATGCCGAGCCATCGGGAAGCTTCAGGCCAAGCTTTTGCCATTCCGGCAGGCTCTTGCGGGTCGAAGCGTCAGCGAGGGAGTAGTCGAAATCCGAACCCAGCACCACTTCGAAGCCCCACGGCTGGCCACGCTGCCATCCTGAGCTTTGCAGGTAGTGAGCCGTGGACGCCAGGGCATCGGCCGGTGTGTTCCAGATATCCCGACGCCCATCACCGTTGAAGTCCACCGCATGAGTGTTGTAGGTGGTCGGTATGAACTGGGTCTGTCCCATGGCTCCTGCCCATGAGCCAAGCATTTTCTCCGGGGTGATATCGCCTTGTTGGAGGATTTCCAGCGCTGCCAGCAACTGGCTCTGGGCGAATTCCGGACGACGGCCTTCGTAGGCCAGTGTGGCCAGGGAGCGGATTACCGATTGCGAACCCTGGAACTGGCCGAAGTTACTCTCCATGCCCCATACCGCCACCAGCGCCTGACGATCGACGCCGTAGCGCTGCTCGATGTTCTGCAGGTCGGTGCTGTACTGGGCAAGCAGGGCTTGGCCCTTGCGTACCCGGGCGGCAGAAATTGCGCCGTCCAGATATTCCCATACCGGGCGGCTGAACTCCGGCTGGGTGCGGTCCGCCTTGACCACGCTCATGTCTGGCGTCACACCGCTGAATGCACGGTCGAAGACATCGGCGCGGATACCGGCCCTCAGTGCCTGATTGCGAAAGCCTGCCTGCCATTCCGTAAAGCTGATGGCGGGCTGGATGGTGAGGTTTTCATCCACGACCAGAGCCGGTGTCGGCACCGCTACAGGCGCGACAGGCTGGGTCTTGCTGGCTTGAAGAGGAGTGGCATCGGCAGCAGTGGGTTTTTCTGCGCAAGCTACCAGAGCGATAAGGCTGGAGGCGGCGATGAGTTGGCGCAACTGCCAAGGATGGGTAAAACAAGAAGGCATGCTTGGGTCCAAAGGGATTACCGACGACAGATGCAGACCTTAACACGGCTTGGCGGTTGAAAGCGCCTGAAGGCTTGTTGCTGTTTATCACGCAGCCATAAAGCAAGAAGCCTCCCAGCTTTTAGACTGGAAGGCTTCGCGGCGGTAGCTGCCTTTGCCCTTGGCTGGTCGTTCCTGACGACTGCGGAACAATGGCTGGGCAATGATGGACTTGGCCTTGTTTGGCCGCTTTGGCTTGCTCATGGCGGGATACTCTCGGCTGGGGTTGAACGGCGCGAATGATCGGGCAGGGCGGGGGCCATGTCCAATAGCTGTGTGCTATGGCGATGGGGTTTGGAAGGCTTTTTCGTCAATGAATTCGCATCCCAGGATAGTTATGGTTTCTGGAGGACCGCTGTCGCGGGCAAGCGCGCTCCTGCAGCGGAATCAATTCGGTATCTAAAGGCCCTGTTACTCGGCAGGCAACGGCAACCGCTGTCCAGCCATCAACAGGGTCAACCGACTCAGGCTGCTCCATGGCGAACCTGCGGCCTGGCCTTTGATCTGGGCATCGATGCGTTGTGCGTCCATGAGCAACTGAGCCCAGCGCTTGGCCGAATAGCGTTGCAGGGCTTTGCTCATCAGGGGTTTGCGTTTGTCCCAGATCGGTGGCCTTGCCGAGCTGAAGACTTTATCCAGCGGGATGCCCTGGCTGTATTGCAACGACATGTTGGCCAGTATCCGAAGTTCACGGGTCAGCGCCCAGAGAATCACTGGCGTCTCGACGCCTTCGCCACGCAGGCCTTCCAGAATGCGCAGGGCATGGGCCGCTTCGCCGTTGAGTACCGCGTCGGTAAGGCCGAAAACATCGAAGCGCGCGCTGTCAGCTACGGCAGCCTGAACGGTGTCGACAGTGATCTGGCCTTCTTCGGCCATCAGCTTGAGCTTTTCGACTTCCTGCGCGGCAGCCAGCAGGTTGCCTTCGACACGGGCTGCAATCAGCTCCACGGCATCCTGAGTGGCAGCCAGCCCAGCCTGGGACAGGCGCTGGCGAATCCATTGCGGTAGCTGGCCGATGTCCACCGGCCAGATCTGCAGGAACTGGGTCTGCGGACCTTCGATCAGCGCCTTGCCCCATTTGGTCTTCTGGGCACTGCCATCGAGCTTGGGCAGGCTGATCAGCAGCAGCGTGTCTTCGGCAGGATTGGCGCAGTACTCCATGAGCGCGGCAGCGCCTTTGTCGCCGGGTTTTCCCGAAGGCAGACGCAACTCCAGCAGGCGACGTTCGGCGAACAGCGACATGCTGGCACCTGCCTGCAGCAGTGTGCCCCAGTCAAAGCTGGCGTCGGCGCTGAATACCTGGCGCTCGTCGAAACCTTGCCGGCGTGCGGCTGTGCGGATGGCGTCGGCGGCTTCCTGACAGAGCAGCGGATCGTCGCCGCTGATGACATACACGGGCGCAAGAGCACCTTGCAGATGCTTGCTGAGTTGGGCGGGGGCGAGTTTCATGGTTCGGATGATACCGGGGCCAGCAAGCTGGCCCCGGACACTTACCTGGCAGGTACTTCGAGAGGCGACTGCTGAGGCGTCTCGTCGCGTATCCGCTGGGCCGCTTCCAGAGCGTCCGCCTCAGCCTTGGCCACGTCGTCGGCTTTCTTCTGCAGTTGCGCCAGACGCTCCGGGGTCAGCTGTTGCAGACGGGCCATCATCTTCTGGACCAGTTCGCTACGCATTTCATTGCGCACTTGCTGGGCTTCGTTATCCGAAGCGGTCAGGTTGTTGCCGTCATGGTTGTAGATCTTCTCCACGCTGACTTTGTCACCCAGCAGGACGCGGTCTTTCTCACCACGCATTTCGTAGTTGAGCGTAACGGTCAACTGGTACTCGGCCGAGCGACCGGAGCCCGAATAGCTGGCAGTGCGCTGGGTTTCGGCTTCGTTGGTCAGGATCAGCTTGTATGGCGCGCCGGTGTAGATCTTGACGCCCGAGTTGGTCAGTGTGCGATTGAGCTGGGTGACCGTCTCGCCGTACTGGTTGCGTGCGCTCAGATCCAGTTCCTTGATCGCCAGCTCGTTGGTGCCGGTGCCACGCAGCTGGAAGCCACAGGCACTCAACAACACCGCCAGGCCCATCACCAGCAAATTGCGTTTGATCATCTTGATGCTCCCCTTGAATCCGTTTGGGCCGATCTTGCAGCCCTGGAAATATGTCTGGCGCCCGACCCTTGCCAGGCGCCTGATCCAATCAGCTTGCGACGATATTGACCAGCTTGCCAGGCACGACGATCACTTTGCGGATCGTCAGGCCATCGATAAAGCGCAGCACGTTTTCGTTGACTCGTGCAGCGGCTTCGATTTCTTCGCGGCTGGCGCTGGCCGGCATCTCGATCTGGCCACGCAGCTTGCCGTTGACCTGAATCACCAGTTGCAGGCTGTCCTGTACCAGCGCGCTTTCGTCCAGAACCGGCCAGCCGGCATCGATAACGGCATTTTCATGCCCCAGCTGTTTCCACAGCTCGTGGCTGATGTGCGGCGTGATCGGCGCCAGCAGCAGGGCGACGGTTTCCAGGCCTTCCTGAAGCAGTGCGCGATCCTGGGCCGTGGCCTGCGGGACCTTTTCCAGCACGTTCATCAAAGTCATCACCTGAGCGACGGCTGTGTTGAATTTCTGGTTCTGACCAATATCCTGGCTCGCCTGTTTGATCGCCTGATGAATGGAGCGGCGAATGGCCTTCTGATCATCGCTCAGGGTCGCCAGATCGAGGCTGCCCGGCAGGCCCTGGCCAACGTGGGCCTGAGCCAGACGCCATACGCGGCGCAGGAAGCGGTGCGAGCCTTCGACGCCGGAGTCGGACCACTCCAGGCTCATGTCGGGCGGCGAGGCGAACATCATGAACAGGCGGCAGGTGTCGGCACCGTACTGATCGATCATGGTTTGCGGGTCGATGCCGTTTTTCTTCGACTTCGACATCTTTTCGGTGCCGCCGATTTCCACCGGCAGGCCGTCGCTGGTCAGGACCGCGCTGATGACCTTGGCCTTGGCGTCGCGTTCCAGGGTCACGTCGGCAGGATTGATCCAGGTCTTCTTGCCGTTGGCTTCCATGCGGAAGTAGGTTTCGGCGTTGACCATGCCTTGAGTCAGCAGGTTCTTGAACGGCTCGTTGGACGTTACCAGACCTTCGTCGCGCATCAGTTTGTGGAAGAAGCGCGCATACAGCAGGTGCAGGATCGCGTGTTCGATACCGCCGATGTATTGATCCACCGGCAGCCAGTGGTTGGCAGCGTTCGGCTCGACCAGACCACCCTCGTAGTGCGGGGACGCGTAGCGTGCGTAGTACCAGGAGGACTCCACGAAGGTGTCCATGGTGTCGGTTTCACGCTTGGCCGGTGCGCCGCATTTCGGGCAGGTGCACTCGTAGAATTCAGGCATGCGCGCCAGTGGCGAGCCTGCACCGTCGGGTACGACGTCTTCCGGCAGCACCACCGGCAGTTGATCTTCCGGAACCGGTACGTCGCCGCATGTGGCGCAGTGGACGATCGGGATCGGGCAGCCCCAGTAGCGCTGACGGCTGATGCCCCAGTCGCGCAGACGGAACTGGGTGCGGGACTGGCCCAGGTTCTTCTTGAGCAGTGCGGCTTCGATGGCGTCGAACGCGGCCTGGAAATCCAGGCCGTCGAATTCGCCGGAATTGATCAGCACGCCATGCTCGCCGTAGGCTTCCTGCCATGGCGCCGGGGTTTCGTCGCCCGCGCTGGTACGCACCACGGCCTTGATCGGCAGGTTGTACTTGGTGGCGAACTCGTAATCGCGCTCGTCGTGAGCCGGTACGGCCATGACCGCGCCGTCGCCGTAGTGCATCAGCACGTAGTTGGCGACCCACACCGGCAGTTTTTCACCGGTCAGTGGATGCTCGACGAACAGCGAGGTCGGCAGGCCTTTCTTTTCCTGGGTGGCGACGTCGGCTTCGGCGACGCTGCCGCTCTTGCATTCATCGATGAACGCCTGCAGCTCGGCATTGCCTTGCGCTGCCTGGGTCGCCAGCGGGTGCTCGGCGGCCACGGCCACGTAGGTGGCGCCCATCAGGGTGTCGGGGCGGGTGGTGAAGACTTTCAGCGCGCCGGCTTCGCCAATCGAAGCTTCGTTGTAAGGGAACTGGACTTCCATGCCGCGGGATTTGCCGATCCAGTTGCGCTGCATGGTCTTGACCTGTTCAGGCCAGCCGGGCAATTCGTCGAGGCTTTGCAGCAGCTCATCGGCGTAGGCCGTGATCTTGAAGTAGTACATCGGGATTTCGCGCTTCTCGATCAGCGCGCCCGAACGCCAGCCACGGCCGTCGATGACCTGCTCGTTGGCCAGTACGGTCTGGTCGATCGGGTCCCAGTTCACGGTGCCGTTCTTGCGATAGATCACACCTTTCTCGAACAGGCGAGTGAACAGCCATTGTTCCCAGCGGTAGTAATCGGGCTTGCAGGTGGTGACTTCACGCGACCAGTCGATGGCCAGGCCCAGGCTCTTGAGCTGGGTCTTCATGTAGTCGATGTTTTCGTAGGTCCACTTGGCCGGCGCGACATTGTTGTCGATCGCGGCGTTTTCCGCAGGCATGCCGAAAGCATCCCAGCCCAGCGGCTGCAGGACATTCTTGCCCTGCATGCGCTGGTAGCGAGAGATCACGTCGCCAATGGTGTAGTTGCGCACATGACCCATGTGCAGCTTGCCGCTCGGATAAGGGAACATCGACAGGCAGTAGTAGGTTTCCTTGCCTGGCTGCTCACTGACTTCAAAAGACTTTTGCTCTTCCCAAAAGGCTTGGGCGGCGGCTTCGATTTCGCGGGGCTGATAGAGTTCGTGCATGGCTACTTTTTACTAAAGATTGGTGACCCTTGACCTCTTCATTGCTTCGCCGAGTCAGCTTGGCACCCTTTGCCGGACAATCGTGACTGTCTTTGCGGTGCGTACAGGCTCATGTGAGAGCGGAAGTGGAATTACAGGAAGCGCCGTAGCATACATGAGCGCTGTCTACCGAGGGAAACGCTGATTGTTGCAGCGCTCCTTCAAAGACCGTTCAGACGGCTCTATCTGGCCGTTGGTCGCAGTTTCACGCCTGTTTTTACAGCAGCGCTAAGCTCAATGGCGAGAGTATATTTTTACTCTCCAAAGAGGTGAGCGGATGACAGAGTTGCAGCACACAGTAAGCACTCCTGAGCTGTATGAACGTTTGATCCATCGTCTGGGGCTTGCTCTGGAAACGGCAGATACCGCGGTTCGACTTCGTAACGAGTCGCCCGTCGAGCTTGAACTTGCAGGTTTGAGCAGTGCCGAACTCGAATTTATCGAGGCTTATCTTGAAAAAGATGCGATGGGTGTGAGCGGGGCTGTTAAGGGTAAGTCTGAGGGCAGTTTCATTGTTTCACCGGAGCAGACACATTCGATAATGCCGCCTAAAGAGTCCGCCAGAATCATCTGGCTCAAGGACAAGAGGCGGGCCAGGGCATCGGGTGAGTCGAGCCGCTACACGTCAAACACTACATTCAAGCTCTAACGCAAGCGGGCTTCGGGTCCGCCTTATAAGCATTGCTGCTTAGTTTCAAAAAACTTAGGCTTCGGGCATCTCTGGAGATGCTCGATGCCTTTACGTTATCTGCTCAAATCCCTTCTTCTGCCTCCGGGCATTTTCCTGGTGCTGCTCGCTGTTGCCTGGTGGGTGCGTCGCTCCCGACCACGCATCGCGGCTGCCTGCTTCACGCTGGGGCTCGGAGGCCTGTGGCTGATGAGTCTGCCGGTGGTGGTGGAGTGGGGGGCGCGCGCGCTGGAGCACGATCAGCCCTTGCCGCGTGAGCAGTGGGCTACCCTGGCACAGCAGGCTGACGCCATTGTGGTCCTGGGGGCCGGACGTGAACGCAATGATCCGGCCTGGGGCACTGATGTACCGACAGGTGTCGGACTGGAGCGGTTGCGCTTTGCCGCGCATCTGGCCAAGGCTTCCGGATTGCCGGTCCTGGTTACCGGCGGTTTGCATTTCGGCGAGCCGCCTAGTGAGGCCGCAATCATGGCGCAATCGCTGCAAGAAGATTTCGGGGTGGCGGTACGTTGGCAGGAAGGGCTTAGCCGTACCACCTGGGAAAACGCGACGATGACCGCCGAGATGCTGCAACCCTTGGGTATCAAGCGGGTGGTGGTGGTCACCCAGGCCTGGCACATGGCGCGCTCACGCTGGAGCTTCGAGCAGGCCGGATTCACTGTGGTGGCCGCTCCGGTAGGTTTCCTGGGGCGCGCCAGCGAGCAGCCGCTGGGTGGCTGGCTGCCGGATGCGACGGCCTTCATGCAAAACCGTTGGCTGATCAATGAGGCGATGGGGCAGTTGTTTTATCGGGGAGCGTATTGAGCGGAAGCCGCAAGTTGCAAGCTACAAGCTTCAAGTCAAAAGCTTGTAGCTTGTAGCTCAAACTGTTTTTGCAATACGCGCCGCCAGCAATGCCCAGCCAAACAGCAGCGTGCAGACGATGATCAGCGGCCATGAGCGCCAGTGCAGGTAGGGCGTCAGCTCCTGCATCGGGACCACTTCGCCATAGAGCACGCCGCGCTCGAATTGCGGAATCTGTACGGTGATCCTGCCGAACGGGTCGATGAGGCCGGTGACGCCATTGTTGGTGGCGCGGATCATCCAGCGACCGGCTTCAAGAGCGCGCATCTGGGCCATCTGCAGGTGTTGCAGCGGGCCGATGGAGGTGCCGAACCAGGTGTCGTTGCTGATGGTCAGCAGCACGTCGCTCTGTGCCGCAAGGCCAGCCGCGAATTCCGGGTAGACCACTTCATAGCAAATGAACGGCGCAATCTGATACCCCTTGGCCTGCAGCATGCTCTGGTCGCTCGGGCCGCGGGCGAAGTCGGACATGGGCAGGTCGAAGAAGGCGATCAGCCCGCGCAGAATGTCCTGCAGCGGCACGTATTCGCCAAACGGGACGAGCTTCTGCTTCAGGTAGGTGCCATCACCTTCGCCGGTGACCGTGATGCCGTTGTAATAACGGGATTCGCCACGTTCGGTCACTTCGCGCACCGGTACGCCGGTAATGAGCGCCGAGTCTCGTTGGGCGGCGAACTTGCCCATCATCGTCAGGTAACCTTCCGCAGATTCCTTGAGCACCGGCACAGCCGTTTCCGGCCAGACGATCAGGTCGGCCTGTTGCGAGTTGAACGTCATGTCGCGATAAAGCGCCAGTTGCGCATTCAACTGCTTGGGGTCCCACTTCATGCTTTGTTCGATATTGCCCTGTATCGCCGCGACTTTAAGCGGTGCGCCCGCCGGTGAGGTCCAGGCGTGACCTTTGAGGGCGATACCGATAATCCAGGGGGCGAGTAATAACGCCACGCCTGCGGCAAGAAAGGATTTGCGTGCCCGCAAGCGGTGCAGATTGCTCAGCAGTGCAACGGTCAACGCCAGCACGAAGGAAATAAGCCAGATGCCACCGACCGGTGCCAGACCGGCCAAAGGGCCATGCAACTGGCTGTAGCCCGAATACAGCCACGGGAAGCCGGTCAGGAACCAGCCGCGAAAGGCTTCCTGGGCTGTCCACAAGGCTGCGAAGGCCAGAGCGTCGGCCAGCGGCGCTTCATTGCGACGAATCCAGCGTGCCCACACCCAGGCGGGCAGGGCAAAGAACAGGGCGATCAGCGAGATGAACAGCAGCATCAACAGCCCGGCCAGCAGTGGCGATGCACCACCGTAGGTATTGATGCTGACGTAGATCCAGCTGGTGCCCGCACCGAACAGGCCGAAGCCGTAGCACCAGCCCCGGACGAATGCCTGGCGCGGACTCGTCTCGCGCAGGCCCAGGTAGAAAATCGCCACCGCCACCAGGGCTAGAGGCCAGATGTCGAAGGGCGCCAGGGCCAGGGTCGTGAGCCCGCCAGCCGCCACGGCCAGCAGATTACCGGGCCAGCCGGGGCGGGTTATCCAGCGCATGTCTATTCCTTGAAACGTTACGGACGAGAGATCGGGCTCAGGCGTAGCAAGTGAATGCGACGGCTGTCAGCGCTCAGGACGCGGAAACGATAGGCACCGATTTCGGTGATTTCGTTGCGCTTGGGCAAATGACCGAAGGCATTCATGACCAGCCCGCCGACCGTATCGAATTCGTCATCGGAAAACTCGCTGTCGAAGAACTCGTTGAAGCTTTCGATGGGCGTCAGGGCCTTGACCAGGAAGTCGCCGCTGGGCAGCGGTTTGATGTAGCTGTCCTCTTCGACGTCGTGCTCGTCCTCGATATCGCCGACGATCTGTTCCAGTACGTCTTCGATGGTCACCAGACCGGCCACACCGCCGTATTCGTCAATGACGATGGCCATGTGGTTGTGGTTGGCGCGGAATTCGCGCAGCAGCACATTGAGACGCTTGGACTCGGGGACGAAGGTCGCCGGGCGCAGCAGGCTCTTGATGTCGTCGCTGTCGCCGTCGGGCTTGAGGATCAGCGGCAGCAGATCCTTGGCCAGCAGCACGCCGAGTACGTCGTCGTGGCTTTCGCCGATCACCGGATAGCGCGAATGCGCGGCATCGATGACTGCAGGCAGGAATTCGCGGGGTGTCTGGTTGGCACGGATGCTGATCATCTGCGAGCGCGGCACCATGATGTCGCGTACTTGCAGGTCAGCCACCTGAATGGCCCCTTCGACAATGGCCAGCGCTTCGCTGTCCAGCAGTTTGTTCTGTTGGGCTTCGCGCAGCAGCTCAAGCAGCTCCTGGCGGTTTTTCGGCTCGTGGACAAAAGCCTGGGTCAGTTTACCCAGCCATGACTTTTGTCCGTTGCTCGATCGGTCTTCGCTCATAGCCCTTACTCGTGATCCTTGCTTGGTGTGTCTGAATGTTGATGTTCGGCGCTTTCGTCGTCTGCATAAGGGTCCGGATAGCCCAGTTCCTCAAGCAACGTTCGTTCCAGTGCTTCCATTTCCTCGGCTTCTTCATCCTCGATATGGTCGTAACCAAGCAGATGAAGACAGCCGTGAATGACCATGTGCGCCCAGTGCGCATCAACGGCCTTGCCTTGTTCCTGTGCTTCGCGATTGACCACCGGCACGCAGATGACCAGATCGCCCAGCAGCGGGATGTCCAGCATGTCGTCGGGCACGTCCGCAGGGAAGGAGAGCACGTTGGTGGCGTAATCTTTGTGCCGCCAGGTGTGATTAAGTTCGCGCCCTTCGGGTTCGTCGACCAGACGGATGGTCAGCTCCGAGTCGGCGCTGCGCTGGCGCAGGCCCATTTCGCACCAGAGGCGGAACTGGGCTTCGCTGGGGGCTTTTGCTTCACTTGCCAGTTGCAGATCCAGCTCAAGCATCGCGGCGGCTGTCCCGTGAGGAGTTGGCGCTGCCGGTCTGCGTGTCGCTGAAGCGGTCATCGAAGCGCTCATAGGCTTCGACGATACGCTGCACCAGCGGATGGCGAACCACGTCCTTGGGTTTGAAGTGGCTGAAGCTGATGCCGGGCACGTCCTTGAGGACATCGATGACATGGGTCAGGCCCGACTTCGTGCCTTTGGGCAGGTCGACCTGGGTAATGTCACCGGTGATGACGGCGGTAGAGCCGAAGCCAATACGGGTCAGGAACATTTTCATCTGTTCGACGGTGGTGTTCTGACTCTCGTCGAGAATGATGAAGCTGTTATTAAGGGTGCGTCCGCGCATGTAGGCCAGCGGTGCAACTTCAATGACCTGCTTCTCGATCAGCTTGGCGACATATTCGAAGCCCAGCATTTCGTAAAGGGCGTCGTAGAGCGGACGCAGATAAGGGTCGATCTTCTGGGCCAGATCACCTGGCAGGAAGCCGAGCTTTTCGCCCGCTTCGACGGCCGGACGCACCAGCAGGATGCGGCGGATCTGCTCGCGCTCCAGGGCATCCACCGCGCAGGCGACAGCCAGATAGGTCTTGCCGGTACCCGCCGGGCCGATGCCGAAGTTGATGTCGTTACCGAGGATTTCCTTGACGTAACGCTGCTGATTCAGGCCGCGTGGGCGAATCATGCCTTTCTTGGTGCGCAGGGCCACGCCCACTTCGGCGGCCGGATGGTTGTCCAGCCCTTCGACACCGGATTCCTGCAGGAACAGGTGAACCATGTCTGGCGTCAGGTCCGTACCCTTGGTTTCACGGTACAGGCGGCGCAGAAGGTTTTCAGCCGAGGTGGTGTGCCGGGACTCGCCAATGAGCTCGAATTGATTGCCGCGATTGCGGATCTCGATGTCCAGGCGTTGTTCGATCAAGCGCAGATGCTCGTCGAGTTGCCCGCACAAGTTGGCGAAACGATGGGCCTCGAAAGGTTCGAGGATAAAGCGATGAGGTTCTGTGGGAGCGTTCAAGGTCGTTTTTAGCCGCCCGACGGCAGTTGAGTTGAATTGAAGAATACCCCTAGAGAACCTTGGGCGAAAGGTCTGACTTGTTAAAGGGGGGAGAGGGTGGGGTGTTCGCGAATGAATTCGCTCCCACGAGGCCAATTGTGGGAGCCAATTCATTCGCGAAAAAACGTTACTGCAACAACGAGCCCCGCAAGGAATGCGGCTGCGCATCGTCAATGTGCACATCGGCGAATTGCCCGATCAGCTTGGGGTTGTCGCAGCGGAAGTTGACGATCCGGTTGTTTTCGGTGCGCCCTTGCAGCTCGCCGGGGTCCTTTTTCGAGTAATCGGTCACCAGAATGCGCTGGATGCTGCCGACCATTTGTCGGCTGATCTCGAAACCCTGCTGGTTGAGGCGATGTTGCAGGGCTGCCAGGCGTTCTTTCTTGAGCGCTTCGGGGGTGTCGTCTTTCAGATCGGCGGCTGGCGTACCGGGGCGCGGGCTGTAGATGAACGAGAACGAGAAGTCGAAACCCACGTCCTGGATCAGCTTCATGGTGTTCTCGAAGTCTTTCTCGGTTTCGCCCGGGAAGCCGACGATGAAGTCCGAACTGATGCTGATACCCGGCACGGCAGCCTTGAGCTTGCGCAGCTTGGACTTGTACTCCAGCGTGGTGTGGTTGCGCTTCATGGCCGCCAGAATGCGGTCGGAACCCGACTGCACGGGCAAATGCAGGTGTTTGACCAGCTCCGGCACTTCGGCGTGAGCCTGGATCAGGCTGTCGGAAAACTCCAGAGGGTGCGAAGTGGTGTAGCGGATGCGGTCGATACCGTCGACTGCCGCAACCACGCGGATCAGGTCGGCCAGATCGGCTACGCGGCCATCATGAGTGGTGCCGCGATAGCCGTTGACGTTCTGGCCCAGCAGGGTGATTTCACGCACGCCGTTTTCGGCCAGATGAATGACTTCCGCCAGTACGTCATCGAACGGGCGGCTGACTTCTTCGCCACGGGTATAAGGCACGACGCAGAACGTGCAGTACTTGCTGCAGCCTTCCATCACCGACACATAGGCACTTGGGCCATCGATGCGCGGCTCGGGCAGGTGGTCGAATTTTTCGATTTCCGGGAACGACACGTCCACCTGGGGCAGGCGGGTGATGCGTGCGGTGTCGATCATTTCCGGCAGGCGGTGCAGGGTCTGCGGGCCGAAGACCACGTCCACGTAAGGTGCGCGATCACGAATCGCCGCGCCTTCCTGACTGGCGACGCAGCCGCCGACGGCGATGACCATCTCCGGGTTGGCCAGTTTCAGTTCACGCCAGCGACCCAGCTGGGAATAGACCCGATCCTGGGCGCGCTCGCGAATCGAGCAGGTATTGAGCAGGATCACGTCGGCATCTTCCGCACGTGCGGTGACTTCCAGGGCCTGATGTTCGCCCAGCAGATCGACCATGCGCGAGCTGTCGTACTCGTTCATCTGGCAACCGTGGGTTTCGATATAAAGCTTCTTGGCCATGCGTGATCATCAGCGGATTCAAAGAACCGCGCATTATAGGGACGATGCTCACCGGTTCCTAGCGTTGCCTGTCCGGAGGACATGCTATAGTTCGTGCCCTTTTTTATCTGTGATCGTTATCCGGCTTTTATGACCAAACGCGAAGCTCCAATCTACAAGGTGATTTTCCTCAACCAGGGCCAGGTTTTCGAGATGTACGCCAAGCAGATCTACCAGAGCGATCTGTGGGGTTTTCTGGAAGTGGAAGAGTTCGTCTTCGGTGAGCGTACGACTGTCGTGGTTGACCCCAGCGAAGAAAAGCTCAAGGCGCAGTTCGAGGGCGTGGTGCGCAGTTTCGTGCCGATGCATTCGATTGTGCGCATCGATGAGGTCGAGCGCATGGGCACGCCGAAGATCAGCGAGGCTCGTGGAGGTGGCAATGTGATGCCGTTTCCGATGCCGATGCCTGAAAAGTAGAAAACGAGGAAGGTCAGCCCTGACGCGATTCGATCAGGGCAGAGGCGAGAACGGGCTCCGCCCTTCGGCGGTCTGCAGTTCCATCAGGTATTTGCGGAAGATCTGGCCCAGTACCTGGGTCGCGACTTCCAGTTCGTCGCGCTTCATCTTGGCCGACACTTCGTCCGCCGCATCCAGCGCTTCTTCCGAACCATTGACCGCAGCCATCTTCAGCACGATATACGCCTGAATGTTATTGGCCTGCACACCTTCGCCGCGAGCAAACATCAAGCCCAGCTGATACTGCGCCTGCGCATGCCCCTGCAACGATGCCTGCTCGAAAAAGTTCAGCGCCTGTGGCAGGTCGCGAGGAGTGTTCTGCCCCTCGTAATAGAACTCGCCCAGCTCGTATTGCGCTTGTGCATCCCCCGATTGTGCTGCCTGCTGGCATGCCGAAAGCGCAGCCGGAAGATTCTCGGGCTGAGTATTGAGGGTGCAACGACCCACCGCTGGGATTAACAACGAGTTGCCACCTGCATTGGTCAGCAGGGGATAGACAAGCAACAGGCAGCCCAATGCAAGGGTGCGGCCGGTGCGGTTCATGGGAGTCGACTTACCTCTGAAAAAGGTGCGGGCGTACCCGTCCAGCGAAACGTGCTGGCTGGCCATTATGAAATAAGCAGGGCCAACCTTACAAAGTCTTTACGGCTTTTCTGCTGCACGGGCCCGATTTATGGGGTTCAAACCCGTGGGAGCGAATTCATTCGCGAATGAATTCGCTCCTACATTAGCTTATTTCAGCGCAGCGAACGCTTTTTCGGCAGCATCGAGGGTCAGTTTCAGCTCGGTTTCGCCATGGGCGATGGAGGTGAAACCTGCTTCGAATGCGCTTGGCGCCAGGTACACACCGTCTTCGAGCATCAGGTGGAAGAAGCGTTTGAAGCGGTCTGCATCGCTGCTCATGACGTCCTGGAAGGTCACGATTTCCCTGGCATCACTGAAATACAGACCAAACATGCCACCCGCCTGAGTGGTCACGAACGGGATACCCGCTGCGTCGGCACGTTGTTGCAGGCCTTCGAGCAGGCGGCGAGTGTAGTCGCTCAGCTCATCGTGGAAGCCTTCGCGGCTGATCAGGCGCAGGGTGGTGAGGCCGGCGGCCATGGCCAGCGGGTTGCCCGACAGCGTACCGGCCTGATAGACCGGTCCCAGCGGCGCGATATGCGACATGATTTCGCGCTTGCCGCCAAAGCAGCCCACCGGCATGCCGCCGCCAATGATCTTGCCGAAAGTGCTCAGGTCCGGTGTAACGCCGTAGTAAGCCTGGGCGCCGCCGAGTGCCACACGAAAACCGGTCATCACTTCGTCGAAGATCAACACCACGCCATGTTCGTCGCACAGGTCGCGCAGGCCTTGCAGGTAGCCCGGTGCAGGCGGAACGCAGTTCATGTTGCCCGCGACCGGTTCGACGATGATGCACGCCACTTCCTGACCGACATCGGCCAGCAGTTGGCGGACGGCCTCCAGGTCGTTGAACGGCACGGTCAGGGTGTGTTTGGCGAAAGCGGCCGGAACGCCGGGCGAGCTGGGCACGCCCAGAGTCAGTGCGCCGGAACCGGCCTTGACCAGCAGGCTGTCGGAGTGGCCGTGGTAGCAGCCCTCGAACTTGATGATGCTGTCGCGGCCGGTGTAGCCGCGGGCCAGGCGAATCGCGCTCATGGTCGCTTCGGTGCCGGAGCTGACCATGCGCACCATTTCCATGGAGGGCACCAGGGAGCAGACCAGATCGGCCATCTCGGTCTCCATGGCGGTCGGTGCGCCATAGGACAGACCGTGTTCCAGCTGGCTGCGTACGGCCTCGAGTACTTGCGGGTGGCTATGGCCCAGAATCATCGGGCCCCAGGAACCGACGTAATCGACATAGCGCTTGTCGTCTTCGTCAGTCACGTAAGCGCCAGCAGCATGTTTGAAGAACAGGGGCGTACCGCCAACGCTCTTGAAAGCGCGGACCGGCGAGTTGACACCACCGGGGATGTGTTTCTGGGCGTTGGCGAAGAGTGTTTCGGAACGGGACATGATCGGGTCTCTGCTTTTGAACCGGGAAGTCGTTTCTACGCTGAGTGTGCAGCTCTGTGCATGGCTGCTTCGGTGACGTCACGAGGCCGGAAGGCGTAGGGAGCCGCACTATAGCAAATGCCACATGGCTGCCGGATGCACATGTCCGAATTCAGCCAGACTTTTTCCCGGCGCTGGAGTAGGGTCAGCTTCATGAAAACTCTCGATCCTGATGTGTGCTATGCGGCCTTTGTCGCCCGGGACCGCCGTTTTGACGGCTGGTTTTTCATGGGCGTCTCGACCACCGGAATCTATTGCCGGCCCATGTGCCCGGTACGTGCGCCACTGGCCAGAAACTGCAGTTTCTATGCAACGGCGGCGGCTGCCGAGCAGGCGGGTTTTCGTCCGTGCCTGCGCTGCCGTCCTGAACTGGCACCGGGCCATGGCTTGCTGGATGTCTCCAGTCGGCTGGCTCAGGCTGCCGCACGATTGATAGAGGAGGGCTTTCTGAGTGGCAGAAGCCTCGATGTCCTGGCTGATCGGGTCGGCGTGACTTCGCGGCACCTGCGGCGGATTTTCGAGGCCGAGTTTGGTGTGTCGATGATCGATTATTCCCAGACCCAGCGGCTGCTGATCGCCAAGCGTCTGTTGACCGATACGGGCATGTCCATGGCTGAAGTGGCGCTGGCTTCCGGGTTTGGCAGTGTCAGGCGTTTCAATGATGTCTTTCAGGCGCGTTATGGCCTCAACCCGTTGCGCTTGAGAAAGGCAACGAACCGCTGCGGTGAGGCCAGCATGCGTTTCGAGTTGTCTTACCGGCCGCCTTTTTCATGGGCGGGCGTGCTGGAGTTTCTGGCCCATCGTTGCATTGTCGGGGTCGAACATGTGGATGACGAGTCCTATACCCGGGTGATCACCGTCGAGCATGCGGGGCGCCTGCTGGCCGGCTGGCTGACAGTCAGTCATGCGCCATTGCGCCATGCCCTGGTAGTGACGGTGTCGGCCTCTCTTCAGTCGGGTATCGCTCAGGTATTGGGGCGTGTGCGGCGGGTGTTCGACACTGGCTGTCGGCCTGATCTGGTGGATGCTCATCTCGGGCCGCTGATTGGCGGGTTGCCGGGCATGCGCGTACCGGGAGCATTCGATGGTTTCGAGATCGCGGTTCGGGCGGTGGTTGGCCAGCAGATATCGGTGACTCAGGCCCGGTTGATTCTGGGACGTATCGCCGAGCGTTTCGGTACGGCGGTGGATGAAGCTCCTTTCGGACTGCGGCATGCGTTTCCGACAGCGGAGGCGATTGCCGGCCTGTCTCCGGAAGACCTGATTGCCACGGGTATCATCCGTATTCGTGCCGAAGCCATTATCGCTGTGGCGCAGGAAGTGGCGGCAGGGCGCATCATCCTCGAACCGCTGGTGCCTCTGGATGAAACCCTGTCGGCCTTGCGGCATATTCGCGGCATCGGTGAATGGACCGTGCAATATATCGCCATGCGTGCCCTGGGCTGGCCCAATGCTTTTCCCGAAGGCGATGCGGTGCTTAAAAAACATCTAGGCTGTGCAACGGTCGCCCAGCTCAATGAATATGCCAGTCAGTGGGCACCCTGGCGTGCTTACGCTACGGTGCATGTCTGGCGTCAACGTGAGGAGGCCAAAAAATGATTCATGGCTATCTGCTTTCAAGTCCGCTGGGCGATGTCGCCCTGCGAGCCGAGGACGATGCGCTGACCGGTGTGTACTTCGTCGGCCAGAAATACTTTCCGCAACTGGTGCTGCTGCCCAACGATCATGCCGTCCCCCGGGTGATTCGTCAGGCGCAGGAGCAACTGACCGAGTTCTTCAGTGGCCAGCGTCGTGTCTTCGAGGTGCCGCTGCGGTTGCGGGGCACTTCCTTTCAGGAGCAGGTGTGGCGCGAACTGGCGCGGATTCCTTATGGCGAAGTGCTGTCCTACGGCGCGATGGCCCGGAAAATGGGCCTGAGCCCCGGACACTCTCGCGCAGTCGGTACGGCCAACGGCAAGAACCCGATTTCGATCATCGTGCCGTGTCATCGGGTCATTGGTGCGGGAGGGGATCTGACCGGTTATGCCGGTGGTGTTGATCGCAAGCGAGCGTTACTGGCGCTGGAAAATGCCAATGGCATGCCTGATTTCGAACTCAAGGTGATCGGGGTCGTTTAGAAGACGGGTTTGAAGTGATTTTCCCAGTGTGGGAGGGCGCTTGCTCGCGACAGGGTCAAGCGGCCTCACACTTCGGGCCAATCATTCGCGAAAAAGCGCATTGAACGCTTTCGCCCGCCGTGTGACCTCCTGTGTATTTTCGGCTCCAAACAACCCATGAACCACTGCCAGCAGATCAGCGCCATGGGCCACCAGTTGCGGTGCGTTCTCCACGGTAATGCCGCCAATCACGGCAATGGGTAACGAGACTTTGGCACGTACCTGATCCAGCAGGTCGAAAGGCACGGCGGGCGCATCGGGTTTGGTCTGGGAGTTGAAAAAACGCCCGAATGCTACATAGGTGGCACCGTCTGCCTTGGCCTTTTCAGCCAGTTCAAGCCTGCCGTGGCACGTCGCGCCAACAATCGCCTTATGCCCCAGCAGCGCTCTGGCATCCGGCAGCGAGCCATCGGTTTGCCCAAGATGAACCCCGACGCCCAAGCGGGCTGCCAGTTCGGCATCGTCGTTGATGATCAACCGGGTCTTGTACTGCTCGCACAGCTTGAGCAGTTCGCTGGCTTCGCGCAGGCGACGGGATTCGTCGCCGGTCTTGTCCCGGTATTGCAGCAAGGTCACGCCGCCTTCGAGGGCGGCCTGAACGTAAGGCAGGAATTTACCGGCCAGCAAGGTGCTGTCGGTAATGGCATACAGGCCACGTAGTTTCATCGAATGAGCCTCATGGCTGGGCGTTACGAACCAAAATCCAGTGGCAGACGGCGAGGCACGAATTGTCCCTTGCCCAGTTGCTCTGCGTCGCGCAACGTTCGCCAGGTGTAATCCAGCGCCGTTTGCACCGCGCTGACCAGCGCTTCTCCCTGAGCCAGCCGTCCGGCCAGGGCACTGGCCAGCGTGCACCCCGAACCGTGATAGCTGCCGGGCAGGCGTTGACAGATAAAGGTATGGGCCTGACCACTGCGGGTGTAGAGGCGGTTGTGCACTTGCTGTTCGTCGCCATGCCCGCCGGTAATCAGCAGGTTTTCACAGAATGGCAGCAGTTTTTGCGCACATTCGTCGGCAGTGCCTTCGGGCAGCTCGGCCAGGATGCGGGCTTCGGGCAGGTTGGGAGTGGCAATCGTCGACAGGGGCAGCAGGCGCTCACGCATTGCGTAACCGACTTCGTCCTTGCCCAGTCGGCCACCGCCGCCAGCGCGCAGGACCGGGTCGCAGACCACAGGCAGATCGGGATGCGCCGTCAGCAGTTGGGCAACGGTGTCGACCATTTCCAGTGAACCCAGCATGCCCAGCTTGACTGCTGCTACGCTCGAATCATTGAAGACCGCGTTGGCTTGGGCCAGGACCCATTCACGATCAAGCACGCGAAAGTCGCTGACATTGACCGTGTCCTGAACGGTCAGGGCTGTCACGGCCGCAGCAGCATGGCAGCCTTGGGCGAGCAGAGCTTCGATATCCGCCTGCAGGCCGGCACCACCGCTGGGATCGTGGCCGCTGAGGCAGAGGACTACGGGACGGGAGCTATAGATATTCATGGTGCGCGAGCTTATCACTAAACCTTTCCCGGACTGCCGGTCGTTCAGTTTTTTTCTGGGCGAAGGTGAAAGTTTAACGATGCTTTCAAGACAGAAATATTTGAGTTTGCCCTGCGAGTGCCGAGATAGAGCCGTTGCTTTTATTTTCAAGCAATAGTGACTAAAGGCCATTAACCGCTATGCTTGGATATTCGTGAAAACCTTTTTTGTCTCTGGTGACTCTTTGATACCAGAGTCAGGTGTATCGGCGTAAGCAAGGTCCATACACTGACCTGTCTGTTTTGAACTATTGCCTGTTTCAAGGAAAGAAATTTGCGGGGCGTCGTCATCAACGGATGAAATGACAGCGACGTTCTACCTTGGGGCTTTATGCGCTATTTGCTGATCATGCTGGTTGCCTGGTTTCCATTGCTGGCTCATGCCGTCGAGTTTGATGAAAACATTCGCAGCCTGCCGTTGGGGCGCGAGATCCAGGTTTTTGAAGACGTGAGTGGCAAGGCGAGTATCGACAGGGTCGTTTCCGAGGCCGGAGCCTTTCGTGCGCTCGACAGCGAAACACTCAACGCGGGTTACTCGCGCTCGGCGTTCTGGCTGAAGATCGAACTGTTCTACAAGCCAAATCCCCGGGCTCCACATTCTGACTGGCTGCTGGAGCTGGCTTATCCACCGATGGACCACGTGGACGTCTATCTGCCGGACGGCAACGGGCGTTATCAACTGACCTGGAAAACCGGTGACATGCTGCCGTTTTCAAGTCGCGACGTGAAACAGGGCAACTTCGTGTTCGGGGTAGACCTTCCCCCGAACAAGCCGATCACTGTCTATATGCGCATCGCCAGCCAGGGACCGATCCAGGCACCGCTCAATCTGTGGGCCAGTCATGCCTACATGGAAGAACAGCCCGCCAAGGTCTATATCCTCGGGCTGATCTATGGCGTGTTGATGGGCATGCTGGTCTACAACCTGTTCATCTACATCAGCGTGCGCGACCCCGGCTATCTGTATTACATCCTGTATATCGCCTCGTTCGGCCTCTATCAGCTATCGATCAATGGCGTCGCCATCGAATACCTCTGGCCGAACAGCCCTGTGTGGGCCAACACCGCTACGCCCTTGTTGATGGCGATCTCGGTGTTTTTCGTCAGCCAGTTTTCACGCAGCTTTCTGCAGACCAGAGCCTTGGCGCGCTGGCTGGATTTCATGCTGATTGCCGTGATGGCCGGTGCCGTGGTGGCAATGCTGCTGGCCCTGTTCGCCAATTACGGCCTGGCATTGCGCAGCGTAACGATGCTGGTGCTGGCGTGTTTCCTGGCGATGTTGACAACCGGTATTACGGCGGTGCTCAAGGGCGTGCGAATCGCTCGCTACTTCCTGGTCGCCTGGGTTGTGTTTCTGATAGGCGGGCTGGTCAACGCCGCCATGCTTTTCGGGTATATCCCCAATACCTTCCTCAGCCTGTATGCCAGCCAGATCAGTTCGGTACTGGAAATGGCATTCCTGTCGCTGGCCCTGGCTGACCGGGTCAACCATATCCGCGAGCAACAGGCCCAGACCCTGCTCGAAGCCGGCAAGGACATGGAGCGCCTGAACCACCAACTGGCCACCAGTAACCGGCTCAAGGACGAGTTTCTGGCCACGCTGACCCATGAGCTGCGAACGCCGATGAATGGGGTCATCGGTTCGCTGGAACTGATGCAGACCGTGCCGATGGACGGCGAGCTGGAGATGTATCAGCAGACGGCTGCTGCCTCCGCTCAGGACATGATGAGCATGATCAACGGCATCCTGACCCTGACCGAGCTTCAGGCCGGCGTGCTGTATGCCGAAAGCGATGCCTTCGATACGTGCGGTCTGTTCGAGCAATTGCGTGACCGCTTTCGCGGCGCAGCGCAGGCCAAGGGCCTGGAGTTGACATTCGAGCTGGACGAGCAAATGCCGGAAAGCGTGCGTGGCGATGTCCACAAGCTGTACCAGTGCCTCGAATGCCTGCTGGACAATGCAATCAAGTTCACCAAGCGGGGCGGGGTCAAGGTGCGCGCCATGTCTCAACAGCATGACAACGACGTCCTGTTGCTGCGGGTCGAGGTGATGGATACCGGTATAGGATTCAGCCAACTGGATGACGCGACCTTGTATCAGCGTTTCTTCCAGGTCGATGGTTCCATGACGCGTGAGTATGGCGGGCTGGGAATCGGTCTGGCGATCTGCCGACAACTGGTGGAGTTGCAGGGCGGGAGCCTGAGCCATCGTTCCGAGCCGGGCAAGGGCAGTTGTTTCACCCTGAGCCTGCCTCTGCTGATGGCCATACCGGGCGCCGTGCGCAGGGCTCCGGCTGCCAAAGCTCAGTGGGGCATCTGAGGCGCGGGAAAAAGCCCCGATCATTCGGCACGAACGGCACTGTTTAAAGCCGCAACTGCGTGGTTCACTGCTGCAAATGGCGCTCCGGGCGCCCGCAGACAGGAGGCCACTCATGAACCTGCATCAGTTCGCCGAAACCCATCAGGTGACCAATCAGCCGCCTTCGCTGGATGGCGTCAACCTCTACCGCATCGACCTGCCACTGCAGGCCTGGGTAAAACGTTTTGACGCGGGCTGGGCCGAGTCCCGGATCGATGCTTATGGCGCACTGGCGGGCGGCACTCTCATGGAGGCCGGTTTTCTCGCCAACCAGAACAAGCCGACCTTCGCCAGCCATGACCGATACGGCCATCGCATTGATCTGGTCGAGTTTCATCCGGCTTATCATCAGTTGATGAACACCGCCGTCGAGCATGGTATTCCTTCCCTGCCATGGACCGATCCGCAACCCGGTGCCCATGTGGCGCGGGCTGCGATGAGTTATCTGCACACCCAGGCCGACCCCGGCAGCGGCTGCCCGCTGACCATGACCTTTGCCAGCGTACCGGCCCTCAGGTTGCAGCCCGAGCTGGCGCAGATATGGTTGCCGAAAATCCTGTCTACCCGATACGACTCGCGCAATATCGGCATCGCTCATAAAACCGGTGCAACCATCGGCATGGCCATGACCGAGAAACAGGGCGGCACCGATGTGCGCGCCAACACCACGCGGGCTTATCCGGTGGGTGCGGGCGGGCCGGGGCAGGCGTATGAGCTGGTCGGCCACAAGTGGTTCTGCTCCGCTCCCATGTGCGATGCATTCCTGACCCTGGCGCAGACCGACAAGGGCCTGAGCTGTTTCCTGCTGCCACGCCATCGTCCGGATGACACCCGCAACGAGTTCTATATTCAGCGTTTGAAAGACAAGCTGGGCAACTGGTCCAACGCCTCCAGCGAGATCGAACTGCGCGGTGCCCTGGCCTGGATGGTCGGTGAGGAGGGCCGGGGTGTGCCGACCATCATTGAAATGGTCGCCATGACCCGCTTCGACTGCATGATCGGCTCCAGCGCGCTGATGCGCCAAGCGGTGACCCAGGCCACACATCACTGTGCCCATCGCAAGGTCGGCGGGCGACTGCTCAATGAGCAGCCCTTGATGCAGAACGTGCTGGCCGACCTGGCTCTGGAGAGCGAGGCCGCGCTGGCGTTGACCCTGCGCATGGGGCGCGCGCTGGATCATCTGGATGACGATCATGAGAGGCGTTTTGTGCGGCTGGTCACGGCAGTGGGCAAGTACTGGATCTGCAAGCGTGCACCGGCCATGATCAACGAAGCCGCCGAATGCATGGGCGGTGCCGGTTATGTGGAAGACAGTATTCTGCCGCGGCTGTATCGCGAAGCGCCGGTCAACTCGATCTGGGAAGGCTCCGGCAATGTGCAGTGCCTGGACGTGTTGCGGGCGCTGTCGAAGGAGTCGGGTGTGCTGGATGTCTTGTTCGCTGAATTGGGTGACGGGCATGGCGACCGGCATCTGAAGGCGCATATCGAAAAACTGCAAGCCGCATTCACAGACACCCGCGATATTCAGTACCGCGCCCGGCAACTGACTGAAGACATCGCGCTGGGCCTGCAGGCCCGACTGCTGCTCGAAGCGGGTAATACCGCTGTCAGTGACGCTTTCATTGCCGGTCGATTGATGTCGTCCGGGCGTGTTTATGGCGCTTTGCCGGTAGGTGTCGATGCAGAAACTTTGCTGGCCCGCTCTTCACCACAGGTGGCATAAGCACGCGAACCCGTTAGGATGAGGGCCTGCAAGATCAGACAGGACCTAAACCGTGACGCAAGCCTTTGTTGTTGTAGAAACCGCCGAGCAAGCTGTGGAGCGGCTCGCAGAACTGCATGAACGTGCAACCAGCGCCTTGAGCCAGGCCCTCAAGCGCTACCTGAAAGACCGCGTCGAGCCCGACGCAGAACAACGAGCGCTGTTCCGCTACCCGGAATTGCGCCTGACCTACGCCTATCAGGGCGATGTGCCGCTGACCACCCGCGCCTACGCCAAGGTGCAACTGCCCGGCACTTACAGCGTCACCGTCACCCACCCCAAGGCATTCCGTAAATACCTGCTCGAACAACTGCGCCCGTTGATGAACGATTTCACGGTCACCATCGAAGTGGGCATGAGCGAGCAGAACATTCCTTATCCGTATGTGGTCGAGCAGGGCGATGAACTGGCTGGCTCCGGCGTGACCGCCGCTGCGCTGGCCCGTGTTTTCCCCAGCACCGACCTGTCCGCCGCGACCGACGGCATCGCTGATGGTCTGTACGACTGGGCCAATACCGACCCGTTGCCGCTGGCGCTGTTCGACGCGGCGCGGGTGGATTTCTCTCTGCGGCGTTTGGTGCACTACACCGGCAGTGACTGGCGTCATGTGCAGCCGTGGATTCTGCTGACCAACTATCACCGCTACGTTGACCAGTTCATCCTGCATGGCCTGGAAAAACTGCGCGAAGACCCGCGTTTCGTACGCATGGTGCTGCCCGGCAATGTGGTGGTCGACAAGAGCATGGGGAGCGAAGAGGCCCAGGCCATCGTTGCCAGCGTGGTCTGGCACCGCTACCAGATGCCGGCCTACCACCTGATCGCGGAAGATGGTCATGGCGTCACGCTGGTCAATATCGGCGTCGGCCCGTCCAATGCCAAGAACATTACCGATCACCTGGCGGTGCTGCGTCCGCATTGCTGGCTGATGATCGGCCACTGCGGCGGCCTGCGTCAGTCCCAGACCATTGGCGACTATGTACTGGCTCACGCCTACATGCGTCGCGATGGCATTCTGGATCGCGTGCTGCCTCCGCATATCCCGATCCCGGCCCTGGCCGAAGTGCAACTGGCGTTGCAGGAATCGGCGGCGCAGATTACCGGCGAGCGTGGCGACGATCTCAAGAAGCGCCTGCGCACGGGCACGGTCCTGACCTACGATGACCGCAACTGGGAACTGCGCTGGGCACAGGAGCGTCCGCTTATCAACCTGTCCCGCGCCGTGGCGGTGGATATGGAAAGTGGCACGATCGCAGCCCAAGGCTACCGTCTGCGCGTGCCTTACGGCACTTTGCTCTGCGTATCGGACAAGCCTTTGCACAGTGAAATCAAATTGCCGGGGTCGGCCAACGCTTTCTACGAGCGTGCCGTCAGCCAGCATTTGAAGATCGGCATCGCCGCGCTGGATCTGTTGCGCACCGAGTTGAACTCGCTGCACTCACGCAAACTGCGCAGCTTCGATGAGCCGCCGTTCCGTTAAGTGATTGGTATTTATGCAAAGGGCCACTAAAGTGGCCCTTTCTGTTTGTCAGCCACTGAAGTTCTCATGCCCCGCACCCAACGTCCTGTGCCTCGCCGCCCTGCAGCCAAGCACGCCGGCACGACCCGCCGCGTCGCCAAAGCGCCGCCTGCCGAGCCGAAACTTATCCTGTTCAACAAGCCTTTCGATGTGCTGACGCAGTTCAGCGATGGTGATGGCCGGGCAACGCTCAAGGATTTTATCGATATCCCCGGCGTCTATCCGGCAGGGCGTCTGGACCGCGACAGTGAAGGCTTGCTGTTGCTGACCAACGACGGCCAGCTTCAGGCGCGGATTGCCGACCCCAGACACAAATTGCCCAAGACGTATTGGGTGCAGGTTGAAGGCGAGCCGACCGACGAGCAACTGCAACAACTGCGCAACGGTGTCGAGCTCAACGATGGCCCGACCTTGCCCGCCGAGGCTCGCCAACTGGACGAGCCGCAACTCTGGCCGCGCAACCCGCCGGTGCGCTTTCGCAAGAGCGTGCCGACCAGTTGGCTGGAATTGATCATCAAGGAAGGCCGCAATCGTCAGGTACGGCGCATGACGGCTGCGGTAGGCCTGCCAACCCTGCGGCTGGTGCGGGTCAGGATTGGCGACTGGACGCTGGAGGGGCTGGATCAGGGGCAATATCGGGAAATAAAGCTCTGACGGATAAGGCCGTAAATCACTTTGTGGGAGGCAGCTTGCTGGCGACTTCTCGTTCAGCCGCAGAATATAGCTGCCTCCTGCAGGTTTGTGTGCGCCTTGATTGATCGGGTTCTCAGGAGCCATTCTCGATATAGGCAATCACCAGGCTTTTGATCACGAATGCCATGATTCCCAGGCCCAGCACGAAGAACAATATGAAGGTGCCGAATTTGCCGGCCCTGGATTTCTTCGCCAGATCCCAGACGATAAAGCCCATGAAACAGATCAGGATGGTGACCAGGATCGTCATCATCCATTCTTCGAAAAGCACGGGATCCATCGTTTGCTCCAGTCCGGGTGCCGCTTAGCTGCGCAGGTGAGTCAGGGGTAATTCAGTGCTGGCCAGCACCTGATTGAGCACGAAGCTCGACTTGACGCTGGTGACGCCTTCGATGCGGGTAAGATGGCCCAGCAGCAGTTTCTGGTAGTGATCCATATCAGGAACCACCACTTTCAATTGATAATCGGCGTCCATTCCGGTTACCAGGCTGCATTCCTGCACCTGAGGCAGGTTGCGGATCTGCTGCTCGAAATGCTCGAATCGTTCCGGCGTATGGCGATCCATGCCGATCAGTACATAGGCCGTCAGGTTCAGGCTGAGCTTCTTGCGATCCAGCAAAGCGACCTGACGCACGATATAACCGTCGTCTTCGAGTTGTTTGACGCGGCGCGAGCAGGGCGATGGCGACAGCCCGATACGCTCTGCCAGTTCCTGGTTGGAAATGCGTGCGTCGCGTTGCAGTTCGGCCAAAATGCTCAGGTCATATCTATCGAGCTTGCTCACGATGTTCCCCTTTGTGAGTTGGATTGCGCTGAATTATTGGTATGAAGTAAAAAATTGCGCAAGTAATGTTTTTGTGAGCAATCTTCGCAATCTTTTGTCGGTCCGGCAGGCCTATTCTTTTCAACAGAATCACTGCCCGGACACAGCGTCCAGCGCGACTCGCCCAATCAGGCAGTCGCGGCCTCCCACCCGACAGGGTCGGCCAGGCCCCCGGGCTACATACAGTCCACAAGACGTATGAGGTGAGCCGACTTCACAAGTGTCGCGCCAGGACGAAGTATCCCAAGGGGGCCAATCAGGCCCCCTTTTCTTTGCGTCCTGATAAAGTACGCAGAACGGCGCGCCACTATTACAGTCTTATTTACGTCTACCCGCGTCCTAGTGAGGAAAGCATGAAATCTGGCATCTGGAAGCTGACGGGGTTGAGTCTGCTGTGTCTGAGCATCAGCGCCCATGTCGTGGCCGATGATGACTCCTTCAAGGACCAGTATCGCGGCAGTTCCGGCGACAATGGACAGCAACGCCGAATCCAGCAACAGCAGCAGAACCAGCAGTTTCAGATCGAACGCCAGCAGCAACAGCAGATTCAGCAACAACAGAATCAGCAGCGTCAGGTCGAGCGCCAGCAACAGCAGCAGATCTACCAGCAGCAACAGAATCAGCAACGCCAGATCCAGGATCAGTTGCAACAGCAGCGTAACGTCGAGCGCCAGCAGCAACAGCAGATCTACCAGCAACAACAGAATCAGCAGCGCCAGATCCAGGACCAGCAAAACCAGCAACGGCAGATCGAGCGCCAGCAGCTTCAGCAGCACCAGAACAATCTGCCGATCCAGACCGCACCTCGCGAATCCTGGCAAACCCAGCAGCCCCGTCAGGGTTATTACCAGGATATCCCGCGTGGCACGCGCAACTGGCAGGCCGGTGGCGGCCGTCCCAATGATCACTGGGAAGGACGTCCCGACGGGCGTGGCAATGGCTGGGGTCCAGGCCCGCAGTATCGTCCCGGTTATACGATAGACCGGGTTCCGGGCGGCTACTCGCGTATCCCTTATCGCGGGCAGGATTATTTCTATTCGCAAGGCTACTGGTATCGCCCGCAAGGCCCGCGCTATGTGGTGGTGACGCCGCCTTATGGCCTGCGCGTGCGCAGTCTGCCGTCCTATTCGCAGGAAATCTGGATTGGCAGCTCACTGCTGTTCCTGGCTGCGGGCACTTACTACGCCTATCAGTCCGATACTCAGGATTATGTAGTGGTCAACCCGCCGCAGAATCAGCCGGTTTACAGCCAGGCACCCGCGCAGAACGGCTATGACCCTGTTTCCTACCCGCTCAATGGCCAAAGCCCTGAGCAGGTCGAGCTGGATCGTTACCAATGCTACCGCTGGGCCGTGGAACAGAGCGGCTTCGATCCGGCAAACATCACTTCCCAGCCGCAGGCCGAGGTGGTGGATCTTTACCGTCGTTCGATGGGCGCCTGCCTTGCGGGGCGAGGCTACAGCGTCAACTAGATGTCGAGCGCTTTACCACTTCCTGTGGATCGGCATGCACCAGCACTTCCGCTTTCGGATACTGCTGGTGTATGGCGTTTTCAACCTGATCGCACAACGCATGGGCGACGCTCAGGGTCAGGCTGCCCGGCAATTCCAGATGCAACTGCACGAACCAGCGATTGCCGGAAATCCGCGTGCGCAGATCATGTGCGCCCAGGACACCCGGCACGCCGCACGCCAGTTCCAGCATGTGCTGGCTGACATCGGTCGGCAATTCTTCATCCATCAGCACCGATACCGTCTCGCGGGCAATCTGAAACGCACTCCACAGAATGTAGACGGCAATTCCCAGTCCGAAATACGCATCCAGTTGCTGCCAGCCGAACAGAGTGAGTGTCAGCGCCAGCAGAATGCTGAAATTGAGCAGCAGGTCGGAGCGATAGTGCAGCGAATCGGCGCGAATGGCCGCCGATCCGGTTTCCTTGATGACCTTGTGTTGCAGCCAGAGCAGCGCCAGGGTCAGGATCAGCGACAACACCATCACCGCGATGCCAAGACCGGCCGCACCCAGCGGTTCGGGGTGCTGGATACGCTGTATGGCCTGCAATGCGATCAGCCCGGCACTGACGGCAATGAACAGCGCCTGAGCCATGCCCGACAGGGCCTCGGCCTTGCCGTGGCCGTAGCGATGGTCTTCGTCTGCTGGACGCAGCGCGTAATGCACCGCCAGCAGATTGAGGAAGGAGGCCGCTCCATCAAGCAGCGAGTCGGTCAGCCCGGCCAGCAGACTGACCGAACCGCTGAACCACCAGGCCACGCCCTTGGCAATGATGAGTGTGCTGGCCACCAGCAGCGATGCCCGCGTTGCAAGGCGCAGCAGGCGGGCGTGTTCGGTGCTGGTGTTCATGACGCGTCCTTGTCGAATGGCCTCAAGCCGCAGGTTTCAGGCCCAGTGTAGCCAGTTGTTCGACACTGCCCTTGTACTGGATCAGGCGCGGGTCGTTGAGCGGCAGGGACTGGCCCAGTTCGCTTTCCAGAATGGCCTGCAGCTTGCTGTTGTCGACACTGCCGTCAGCATTGATCGCCGGTTGCAGCTTCTGCGGATCGATCTGCGCATGGCCGGTCGGCGTGTAGTAGATCGCGCCAGTGGCGAAGTCCACAGCCAGGGCAATCACGCCCGGAATCACATAGAACAACAGGCCGACGGCATCCAGGGCGAGGATGGCCGGGTCGATCTTGCCTTCGATCTGTCCGCGACGATCAGGATAGAAAATGCTGCCGCACGCAGAAATCTGAGTCAAAAGCGTGGCGACCAGAACGCCGCCGATAAAACGGGATGGAATGCGCATGGAGAACTCCTGAAGTGATGTGGCAACTATACAAGGCAAAGGCTACGTCGCTAAGACTATTGCGTGTTCCGGTGGTTCTTCGGGTAAACATTTATTCACGCTGGCCTTGGCTTCTGAAGGGTGGACTCCATTGTGGGCGGGGCTTGCCTGCGACGAGGCAATACCCATCAAGCTTCTGCAAATGCCCGGAAGGCTTATAATCGGCCGCCTGTTCTGGAGCCCCCATGATTTCCTTGCCCATCGATGTTGTCCTGCCGGCCTTGCGCCAGGTACTGACCTCCCGCCACGAAGCCATCCTCGAAGCCCCTCCCGGCGCGGGCAAGACGACGCGCGTGCCCTTGGCGATGCTCGATGAGCCATGGCTGGCCGGGCAGACCATCCTCATGCTCGAACCACGCCGCCTGGCCGCCAGAGCCGCAGCCGAGCGGTTGGCCAGTGAACTGGGGGAGAAGGTCGGGGAAACGGTTGGTTACCGCATTCGCCTGGACAGCAAGGTCGGTCCCAATACCCGTATCGAAGTGGTCACCGAAGGGATTCTGACCCGTCGTCTGCAGGATGATCCGGCGCTGGAAGGGGTTGGGCTGCTGATTTTCGATGAGTTTCACGAGCGTAGTCTTGATGCCGATCTGGCGCTGGCCCTGAGCCTCAACGGTCGCGATCTGTTTCGCGACGAGCAGCCGCTGAAGATTCTGTTGATGTCGGCCACGCTGGAAGGCGAACGCCTGTCCGCGCTGCTGGATGATGCACCTGTAGTACGCAGCGAAGGGCGCATGTTTCCGGTGAGCATGCAGTGGGGACGACCTTTTCAGCCCGGCGAGTTCATCGAGCCACGAGTGGTGCAGACCGTTCTCGATGCGCTGGGCAATGAGTCCGGCAGTCTGCTGGTGTTTCTGCCGGGGCAGGCCGAGATCCGTCGCGTCAATCAGCAACTGGCCGAGGCCTTGGGCGAGCGGGCCGATATCCTGCTTTGTCCGTTGCATGGCGAGCTTGACCTGAGTGCCCAGCGTGCCGCCATCGAGCCAACACCCAAGGGCGTGCGCAAGGTGGTGCTGGCGACCAACATCGCGGAAACCAGCCTGACCATCGATGGCGTGCGTGTGGTGATTGATGCCGGTCTGGCGCGGGTGCCGCGTTTCGATCCGGGCAGCGGCATGACACGTCTGGATACCCAGCGCATCTCCCGCGCCAGCGCGACCCAGCGGGCCGGACGGGCAGGGCGTCTTGAGTCAGGCGTCTGTTATCGACTCTGGTCCGAAGCCCAGCATGACCAGCTCGCAGCCTATGGCTCGGCGGAAATCCTCCAGGCGGACCTGGCCGGGCTGGCACTGCAACTGGCGCGCTGGGGCGTGTTGCCGGGCCAACTGGTGTGGCTCGATGTTCCTCCGGCAGCGGCTTATGCACAGGCACAGGACCTGCTGGTGCGGCTGGGGGCCTTGAGCAGCCCACAAGGCCAGGAACGCAAACTGACCACCCACGGTCAGGCGATTGCGCAAGTCCCTGCGCATCCGCGCATCGCTCACCTGTTATTGCGCGGTCATGAACTGGGGCTGGGGAATCTGGCCTGTGATGTCGCGGCCTTGCTGGGCGAGCGGGATATTCTGCGGGGCGGGGGAGCCGACTTGCACAGTCGCCTGACATTGCTGGCCGGCAGCGAACGTGCCGCCCGCGGTACTCAAGGCGCTGTGCAACGGGCCAGACAACTGGCACGCCAATATCGCGGTTACCTGAAAGGCTCCGCCACAACACCGGTCAGCGATCCCGACCATTCGCGCTGGCTGGGTTGTCTGCTGGCGCTGGCCTACCCGGATCGTGTCGCGCAGCAACGCCGGGCGGGCGGTGCCGAATACCGACTGGCCAACGGTCGTGCTGCCCTGTTCGCTGAAGTCGATGCGCTGATGAAACAGCCCTGGTTGGTGATTGCCGATCTGGGCAGTCGTCAGGGCCAGCGCGAAGAGCGGATCTATCTGGCAGCCGAGTTCGATCCTGAGCTGTTCGACTCGGTATTGTCCGAGCAAGTGACGCAGGTCGATCAACTGGACTGGGACGAACGCGAAGGCGTGCTGCGTGCCGAGCGTCAGCGCAAGGTTGGTGAACTGATCCTCAGTCGCGAACCGCTGACCGGTCTCGATGAGTCCGCCCGAGGCCATGCCTTGCTGGGACTGGTCCGACGCAAAGGACTGGAACTGCTGCCCTGGACGCCCGAGCTTCGCCAGTGGCAGGCCCGCGTGACCCTGCTGCGTCAGCTTGACCTGGAGGCGCAGGACAGCAGCGAATGGCCGGACGTTCGCGATGCCGCCTTGCTCGACAGTCTGGAGTCCTGGCTGCTGCCGTATCTGGGTAAGGTCACCCGGCTGAGCCATTTCGGGAACCTGGATCTGTCTTCGATCCTGCACAACCTGCTGCCCTGGCCGCTGCCGCAGCGCCTGGACGAACAGGCACCGCATCATCTGAGCGTACCGTCCGGCTCATTGGTGCGTCTGGACTACAGCGAATATCCCCCGATCCTAGCCGTTCGCCTGCAGGAGCTGTTCGGCCTGTCCGACACCCCACGCATCGCCACTGGCCGACAGATCGTCAAACTGCACCTGCTGTCCCCGGCGCGCCGTCCGGTGCAGGTGACACAGGATCTGGCCAACTTCTGGCGCAGTACCTATGCCGAGGTTAAGAAGGATTTGAAGGGAAGGTATCCGAAGCATTACTGGCCGGATGATCCGATGGTTGCGGAGGCGACTGCGCGGGTTAAGCCGAGGAAGAGTTAGAGGAGAGATTAACTACCGGGCTGAGTAGGAGCGGATTTATCCGCGAGACGTGATTGAAGGCGATACATTTCTTTAAATGTACGGTGCATTTTTTCAGCTGAAAAGTGGCTGCATTATTTTAAAGGAATGATTATCTTACACTCGGAGTTTGTGTTGTCTCTAACTTTATTGACTGCTGTGTGCGGATCATAAATACTATTTTTGCAAAATTTTGTAAGGTCAGTGGTGTTGTGGTTTCTAGTAAGCTATTGGAAGTTTTCTTGCTCGATGTGTAACGGAACGTATGGGCTTTAGGATGGGGATGTCTTCGTGAGTTAAAGTGATTTTTGAAGGTTTGAGAGATTTTATAGTGTGTTCACTTGATGGAACAGGGATATGAAGCGTTTTAGGATGGCTTTGTTTTTGTTTTTGGCTATTGGCTGCTCGGGCTTGAAGGCGGAAGAGTTTACTTACTGGGATTCGGGGCCAAATGGAAGTGTTTCTGTCTTTTCAAAGCCGTGGCAGGGGTGTGAGTATCTTGTTTATGAATATGCACCTTGGTGGGGACAATCATATTCCCCGCATTTGAATAGGGACACTCCATGGGGGTATGAATGTTATATATTAGTTACTGGAGGGTGGGGGCATCACATTGGGACAATTGTTAAAAGAACTATTTCTTGTGGGGGAGGTGCTACTTTAAACTATACAACCGCGCAGTGCAGCTTTAATGGGCAAAAAGGTGCAGGGGACGATGAATTGTCCTGCAAAAGCCCCTCTATGCAAGTCGGTAACCCCATTAATGCCGCGACAGGTAATAAGTTCCAATATGAGGAAGACTTTAGGGGTGGGGGTGTTAGCCCTATAGTTGTTGGGCGTTATTACAATAGTATGGATGGGGTCTGGAGGCATAGCTATTCAAGTGTTATAAATATTAGTGCGGATTTTGTGGTTTTAGTCCGTTCGGATGGCCGAGAATCTTTGTTTAAATTGGCTGATGGTAAGTATTCCTCTGCTACTGATCTGGGGGCGCTGGTTGCTACTGAGGCAGGATGGACTTTCAAATCTTTGGATGGCTCGGTCATGAGCTTTTCCGTAAGTGGACAATTGACCAAGATCGTCAGTCCGCAAGGCTTGGTGCACAACGTCTCGCGTGATAAATATAATGTCACGGTCACCAATGAGTTTGGCCAATCAGTAAAGTTTGCTGACGATATTCTTGGTCAGCTAAAAACGCTTGAGTCCGGCGACACTAAAATACAGTACGCATATCAGGCTCAGCGCTTGATCGGTCTTTCAAAAAATGTTGGTGGGCTCACTTCAACTCGGGGTTATCACTATGAGGATGCCCGCAACGCCGGGTTACTGACGGGGATAACCGATGAGCGTGGTGTTCGCTTTGCTACATGGTCTTATGATGATAGAGGCAGAGCCATTAGTAGTCAGCACAGCGGTGGAGCAGGACTTACTCAGATTGCTTACAATTCAGATGGTTCCAGTTCGGTAACCAATGAGTTAGGCAAAGTTACGGTGTATCGTTATAAAGAGATTGATGGCGTTAAGAGAATCATTGCAATCGAAGGCGAGCCAACTCCAAATTGCCCAGCCAGCAACTCGACCTACACCTATAATTCCCAAGGCCAGATATTGACCAAAACTGACGCCAAAGGACTTATCACAACCTATTCCTATAATACTCGTGGCCTTGAGATCAGCCGCACTGAAGCAGCAGGAACAGCTGTGGCTCGAACCACGTCAACAGAGTGGGACCCTGATCGATCGTTACCGATTAAAGTTATTGAGCCAAGTCGTATCACTGCATATAGCTACGACAACCAAGGGCGGGAACTCACTCGGCAGGTCACTTCCCGATGAGTAATTATTATCTGAGGAGCCCTGGCATGTTTGCTTTTTCTTCGCGTCAACTGTGACTTTGGGCTTAGGTGTTGGAGGACGTGAATTCAGTCGGCAGGTTGGTAGAAGCTGATTTTTCCAGCCATGATTTAATAAGTTTTATTAGGGGGGTGGTAAATGCTGTGGGGTCGACGTTTTTTTGTTTGTCTTTGTTGTTTTTTTAGTGGTTGTTCTATTGCAGAGATTCAAGACGTTATTTCAGAGATGGGGCCTTGGCGTTGGATTCATCATTATGATAATTTTGATAATGATACAGATGCTGAGAAAGCGTGCAATGCTGTGATTTCTAAGCTGGGATATATTAATCCCGGGTATGATCGTTGCTCTCGCTCTGTGTGGGCTCCTCCTTACAATTGGTATGCTGGTTATCTTAATGTTGGGCATGATTTTCATTTCATTGAATTTTATGTGCGACAGTGCAGTGAGGGGAAGATGTACAATGTCGCCACGGCAAGGTGTGGTAATGATGAGCAAAAAGGAGCTCCCCCACCCGAAAGCTGTGTTGGTAACCCCATTAGTTTAGCTGTTGGTAATAAATTTCAGGTGGAATTGGATTATAAGGCGCATGGTGTCGGAGCGCCTGTATTCACTCGTGCCTACAATAGCCTCGATGGCATTTGGCGGCATAACTATTCCACATTTATCCGCTTTGCCATTGGCAAGTTATCGCTGGTTCATGCTGATGGTCGCGAGTCGTTCTTTAGTGTTGAGGGTGACATTGCCACTGCATACCCGACGGAAACCGGTTTGCTAGTCAAGACGGGGAGTAATTGGCTCTATACCGCAGACAACAATGCACGTTTCACCTTTGATGCAAGCGGGCGTTTGATAGAGTGGGTTGATGCAGCTGGACTCAGGCAGCAACTAACTTATGCCAATGATCAGGTGACGGTGACCAGCGATAGCGGGCAGTCACTGACATTTACCGAGGACACTCAACATCAACCCTTGAGCCTTGTTGCTCCCGGTTTACAGATCAATTACAGCTATGACAATAACAAGCACCTTGTTCAGCTAAACCGTACGCGTGGTTCTCAGACAGAGCAGAGACAGTTTCACTATGAGGATTCGCGCAATACAGGCCTGTTAACAGGCATTACAGATGAGCGTGGCGTTCGTTTTGCTACCTGGTCCTATGATGATCAAGGTCGAGCAGTAAGTAGCCAGCACAGCGGTGGCGCAGGTTTGACTCAGGTAGCTTACAACACGGATGGTTCTCGTACGGTGACCAATGAGTTGGGTAAAACAACGATCTATCGTTACCAGCAGATCGGGGGCATCAAACGAGTTGCTTCAATTGAAGGTGAGCCATCGCCGAACTGCCCGGCCAGCAACTCCAGTTACACCTACAATGAGCGCGCTCAAGTTCTGACCAAGACCGATGCAAAAGGGCTTGTAACGACTTATTCCTACAACTCCCGAGGGCTGCAAACCAGCCGTACCGAAGCAACCGGAACGACCGAGTCCCGTACCGTTATGACCGAGTGGGATCCTGAGCGATTCTTGCCGACCAAGATCGTTGAGCCGAATCGCGTCACGGTATACAGCTACGACAACCAAGGGCGGGAACTCACTCGGCAGGTCACTCCCCGATGAGTAATTATTATCTGAAGGACCCCAGCATGTTTGCTTCCTCTTTGCGTCAACTGATAGCGTGCCTTGCATGCGCATTGTTTTTATCTTATGCCAGTGCAAGTACTGTCAGCCACACTTATACATCTTCTGGGCAGGTCGCCAGTGTTGATGGTCCCCGCAATGATGTCAGTGACATTACCTCGTATGCATACGATGCTCAAGGTAACCTTACTACTGTTACCAATGCACTTGGCCATGTTTATACCCTTGGTAATTTCGACAATCATGGCAATCCACAGGTTGTAACTGACCCTAATGGAGTGGCAACAACACTCGCCTATACGCCGCAAGGATGGCTTGCCAGTCGAACGGTTGACTCATCGACCACACAGTACGCCTATAATGAAGTCGGTGATATTCTGCAAGTTACCATGCCTGATGGTAATTGGATCAAGTACAATTATGACGACGCGCGACGTCTTGTTGGGGTGAAGAATCAGCTCGGTGAAAGTATTAGCTATACGCTTGATCCGATGGGAAATCGTACTTCGGAAACTATAGCTGATAGTAGTGGCGCTATTGTCCACCTTCATCAACGAGTCTTTGACGAGTTGGGACGCTTGATCAAGGCGGTGGGTGCTGATAACCAAACCCGACGTTATGATTACGACCTGAATGACAATCAGGCTGGCTCTACCACTGCGCGCGATCATAAAACGCAGCAAGCGTTCGATGCCCTGAATCGTCTCAGCAAAATTGTTGATCCCCTGCAGGGCGTTACTGCCTTGAGTTACAACACTGATGATAAGGTTACACAAGTTGTCGATCCGCGTGGCGTAACGACACGATATACCTATGACAGTCAAGGCAATCAGACCAGCAGCATAAGTACAGATTCCGGCACCAGTACTTTCGCTTATGATGAAGCCAACAACCTCATTCGCAGTACCGATGCTCGTGGGGTGGTAACCGACTATAAGTATGATGCGCTGAATCGCTTAGTCAGCAAAAGCTATTCTGCTACTCCTGCGCTTGATATCAAATTTCTCTATGACCAGACCGCTAATGGAAATTACGGTATTGGCCGCCGTACCGGTATTCAGGACAGTGCAGGTGTATTGACGTACACATACGATGCCAAAGGTAATCTCGTCAACCAGCACCGTTCGGTAGGGGTTAACGCTGGGGATTACTACGAAAATTTAAGTTATGGTTATGATGCAGCCAGTAATCTCATTGAGATCGGTTACCCATCAAATATAGGTTTAACTTACACCCGCAATGGCGCAGCCCAGGTCACAGGTATCAAACTGACCGTGGGCAGCAGAACGGTTACATTGGCCAGCAATATCAGCTATAAGCCGTTTGGCCCGGTGAAATCCCTGACTTGGGGTAATGGCATCCTGCTGTCGAGAACTTATGATCAGGACTACCAACTGACGCAACAGCAAGTCGGGAATTGGCAAACACGCTATCGATATGATGCAGACAGTAATATTGCCGAGGCCACTCATAGCCTTTGGGGGGCGGTGCAATACGAATATGATGCTTTGGGGCGTTTGACTCACGAACAGACCAATAGCGTCAGGAAAATCTACAGCTTCGACGCCACGGGCAACCGAACTCAGCGTACGACCAGCAACCTGAGCAGCGACGAGGCCAGAGAAACCCAAACCCTTACGTACGCCGATGATAGCAATCGATTGGTCAGCCTCAATGGTTCTACACTGGCTACCGACCTGACCGGCAATCACACTCAACTCAATGGTCGACGCTATACCTATGATGCTCTAGGGCGTCTTAGCCAAGTCCATCAAGCCAGCATTTACCAAGTCGCTGAGTACAAGTACAACGCTCTGGGTCAGCGCATCACCAAGCGTACTTATGAGATGGGGAGCCAGGCGCTTATAGGCACGACAGCCTATTTGTACGACCTGAGCGGCAAACTTATTGGCCAGACGTTTTTCGATGCTAACGGTCTGAAAACCAGCGGCCAATACTGGTTCTGGCTGGATGACATGCCTCTTGCCCAATTGACGGCCAATTTCTCGACGCTGGGAGAGGTGAGCAGCAGCAAACTAATCTATCTGCACACTGATCATCTGAATACACCGCGGCTGGCCACTGACAGTACGCAAACCTTGCTGTGGCGCTGGAATAGCGATGCTTATGGCGTGGGATCGCCTGAAGAGGATGTGGACGGTGATGGCAAGGCGACGACTGTAGCGCTTCGGTTTCCGGGGCAGATTTACGATGCTCAGGCGCAACTGAACTATAACTACTATCGCGATTACAATCCGGAGACAGGGCGGTATGTGCAAAGTGATCCGATAGGGCTTGAGGGTGGGTTGAATACTTATGTGTACGTACAAGGTAATCCTGTCCGTTGGACGGATTTTTATGGACTTGCACCGGGTGATAAGTATCCCACGAGACATGATGCAGGCACACAAGCTATATGGGACATAAATCCAAAATCCATATCTGAGGGGCGAGAGTATGGTGGGAGAGTTTGTCTGTGTAGCTCTGGCGAATATACATATACGTCTCCGATTCCAGGAACTCAGGATGCTACCAATGTCGGCGGTTGCTACCTAGGCACCATTAATGCTGGCGACTACCATACTCATGGCAGTGACGATTCTGGATATATTAATGAGGAGTTTTCTGATGAGGATAAATCTGGAAATGATAGAGAAGGCGTCCCAGGCTATCTTGGAACTCCATCCGGTGCCGTTAAGGTATATGAGCCCAATGGTGTTTCATTAGGTGGTGAAGTTAGCATAATTGGAGGGAGAATTCAGAGATGAGAAAGTGTCTGCTATTTTTATTTGTGATTTTTTTTCTATCGCCTTTGTGGTCTCTAGCTGAAGAAAAGATAGCTTTGATAAAGACGCCAGAAGATGCTGAAAAAATTGGGGGTGTTATTGCAGAGATTCTCTATGGTAAAGAAAGATCTGAGAAGCAAAAGCCCTATACTGCTAGGTTGGATGGGGATCTATGGATTGTGAAAGGGACGTTGCATTATAACAAGGGTGGCGTCTTTGAAATAAAAATAAATAAATTCGACGGTGCTGTGATAAATTTTGCTCACGGTAAGTGAGTTTTTTCTATGGTATGAAATTGCGCTCAGGCTATTTGTTTGGGCGTTTTTTTCGAAGTTTTAGCATGCAGCCTTATATTTAGGGTCGTGTGAGCAATATATATTTTATATTTGTATTGCGTTGGCAATATGAAACCAATTATCCGAAGCGGATCCAACTCCCACCCTAATATCAGCACGAAACAGTTGTCTACTCAAGCCCTTCAGCCGTCAATCATATGGATTTTCCTATTGGCTGGATTACTGATAAAGCGATGTCCACGAATCTGTTCATGACCATTAAGTCGAACACTTTTCAAGCATTTTCGTGCTCGGAACTGAAGGTTGCCAACTGGGCAAGTACGGCGTCTTCAATGAATTTTCGTCGTATTTCATGACCGTTGTTCCGTTCACATCAATAGAGTCGTTTAGTCTGATGGTATAGCCTAAATACTCAACAACTCCGTCACCGGCAACCGATTGGTCGTCTTCAACTCGCGCAATGAAAGATTCGAGCGAATGCTCGATACGCCCGGTAGCTTCCTCAGGACTTTTTCAACGAACCGGCTATAGCTATCCAGATCTTTGGCAACCACCTGCAACAGAAAGTCTGCTTCACCGGTGGTGTTGTGACAGCTGAGTACCTGCGGTGCCGATTCGATGATTTTTTCAAACCTGGCGGTGGCTTCTTCACTGTGGTCGGTGCAGGAAATCTGCACGAAGGCCATGACGCCGAGCCCCAGTTTCTTGCGGTTCAGAATGGCTTGATAGCCCTCGATCACACCGCATTCTTCAAGACGCTTCTGTTTTCGCCAGCACGAGGCTTCGCTGAGTGAAAGCTGTTCTGCAAGTTTGACATTCGACAGTCTCCCGTCCCGCTGCAATCGATCTGAGATTGCAATATCTACCTTGTCCATTGCCTCGATCATGATGGAATCCTTCATATATGGGTTTTAAATGAAGGTTAATTTCAGAACTCGCGTCCGGTCAATTGCAAGCTGAAAGGTAATTTCAGGGTGTTCATTCATAATGAATGCACAAATTTTCGTTGTCGTGTCTGTCCCAACAGAGGTGTTTTTCATGAAAGCTGTTGTCTACGAAGCCTTCTCCAGTCCGCCGCGTCTCATGAACATCGAAGACCCGACTCCAGAGCGTCACGGTGTTGTGATTCAGGTACAGGGTACGGGTGTCTGCCGCAGCGACTGGCACGGCTGGAAGGGACATGATCCGGACATTCAACTGCCGCATGTTCCAGGGCATGAACTGGCCGGCATCGTGGCCGAGGTGGGCAAGGACGTCACCAAGTGGAAGATCGGTGACCGCGTAACCGTGCCGTTCGTAGGTGGCTGCGGGACTTGCCCTGAGTGCAACAGCGGTAACCAACAGGTCTGCCACACTCAGTTTCAGCCGGGTTTCACTCATTGGGGTTCATTTGCCGAATATGTCGGTATCCACAAGGCAGACCTGAATCTGGTCGCGCTTCCCGAAAGCATGGATTTCGCGACTGCGGCCAGCCTGGGTTGCCGCTTCGTCACATCGTTCAGGGCGGTCGTTGATCAGGGCCGAGTCACGGCGGGCCATTGGGTCGCCGTTCATGGCTGTGGAGGTGTGGGGCTGTCGGCCATCATGATTGCTCAAGCTCTCGGTGCCAATGTCATTGCCATCGATATTTCGGAGGAAAAACTCGAACTGGCCCGCTCGCTCGGTGCTGTCGCTACGGTCAATGCCAGTCGTGTTGCGGACGTTACCGAGGCCGTTCTGGAAATTACCAGGGGTGGGGCTCATGTCTCGCTCGATGCTCTCGGCCATCCGACCACCTGCTTCAATTCCATCAACAACCTGCGTCGTCGTGGCAGGCACGTTCAGGTCGGGCTGATGCTTGCCGATCACGCCAGACCGGCCATTCCGATGAGCAAGGTCATTGCCTATGAACTGGAAATCTACGGTAGCCACGGCATGCAGGCGCATCGTTATGACGCGATGCTGGAAATGATCGGCTCCGGCAAACTGGCCCCGGAGAAGCTCGTCGGCAAAACCATCAGCCTGGAGCAGTCCATCGATGCACTGGTGAACATGGATCGGTTCGAGACGGCAGGTGTCACCGTTGTAACGGAGTTCTGATCATGACTCTTGAGCGCTTCGGCTAGCGCTCGGGCAAAGCATTTGAGGCTTTGGGTTTTTCTTCCGTTACCGGCAACAGGAACCGCCCGATAACCGGCAAATGATCCGAAATCAGCAGCGTGTCGTCCCGGCGGACCCTGGCCCCGATACGCTTCAGTTTCGGGCTGTGGAACAGGTAGTCGACGGTTCTGTCCGGCCCGTCGACTCGCGTGTCGTTGGGGAAAAAGGTCAGCCACTGGCTACGGTCGATACCGCTGGCTTCGCTGTTACTGGGGATCATCGGGTATTTGTCCCAGAGCACATGCAATTCGCTGTCGGGGTTATAGGGGGCCTGCTGTTCGGCGGGCAGGCGCCGGTACTGGCCCAGCGGCAGCAGGTTGAAATCACCGCCGATCAGCCAGGGCGTGCCGCTGCTTTCAAGGGTGTCCAGCAATTTGCCGGTGACCTGGATCTGGCGTTGCAGCGTGTCGTCGTCACGGGCTGACTTGCTCAGGTGGGTGTTGATGACTGCAAGCTGTTCGCCATCGCGCAGGGGCAGGTAGCTCACCAGCAGAGCGGGGCGCGGTTTGAACTGTCGGCTGATGATATTGGTTTCAGGCAGCGGCAGTTGCAGCCGCTCGGCGTGATCGATGCGATAGCGGCTCAGGGTCGCCAGTTTCATGCCGACGCTGCCGCGGATGTGCAGGTCCGGGATGAAGTGCGCCTTCCAGTAGAACGCCTCGGTGCTGCAGGGATACAGATCCGTGACTCGCTCCTGAAGCAGGGCCAGCTGGTTCTGATAATCGGCATTCTTGGCACCGTCGCTGACTTCCTGCAGCAATACGATATCCGGCTGTTCGTCGCGGATGACACGTGCCACTTCATCGAGGTCGTAGGCGATATCTTCGTGGGTCGGACGCTCGTCCTTGCCGCTGCCATCGGCCATGTCGTACCAGAAGACGTAACGCTTGCCCGCCAGATACTGGATGTTCCAGGTCATGACTTTGAGTGCCTGGCCCGGCATCAGCGGTGGTGCCTGGGAGGTGCAGATGGCCGTGACCGGCTCCCGGTCTTCCGGACGCCAGGTCAGGCTATGGATCATTGCCAGCACAAGGCCGGTCAGGGTCAGGGCAATGAGTGTCAGACGCAAGAGTAAACGGGGCATCGGCTCGGCTTGGAGCGCATGGCGCTCGGTGGCGGTTTCGCGAACGAGCATAGCCGAGCTGCCAGTCCCTGGCAGCCGTTTCGTGGCTCAGGCCTTGTTCGCAGGTTCGCTGATCAGCATGAACAGACGGAATATCACGATGGTGATGAACAATTGCAGGAAACTGCCGATGCTGTCGAGTGCCAGAGATACCGCAGGGCTCTGGGGTTCGGGGAACAGGTAAAGCCCCAGGCCTTCGAGCAGTGACAGGGGAATGTAGACACCCAGCACACAGGCCAGAATGCGCATGAAATGGCCGGTGGTCATCAGCATGCTTTCGCGCATCGCCATGAAGGGCGTCAGTTTGCGCATCACCAGCAGGTACTCGCAGAAGGCCAGCTTGACCATCACCCACAGGCCGGGAATAACGAACAGCGACAGCCCGAACAGAATCAGCAGGGTGCTGATGGCCGACAACACAGCGAAGGTCGGCCAAAGGCGCAGGGCCGCCGCCAGCAGGTTTTGTATGGCAGGAGCCTCACCCCGAGTGCGGGCATCGAGAAACAGGATCAGTGCGCCGGTATAGAGCGGATAGAACAGCAGGCCGATCAACAGCTCGTAAGCGAAAGGGGCCTCATTGCCCAGGGCCTGCTTGGCCAGGGCTTCGAGTACCACCAGCGGCAGACACAGCATCAGGATGCTTGCCAGGTTACGCCGGAAGAAGTACAGCGAGTCCTGGATAACGTTCAGCGGGTTCATGTGGATAAGTCGCAGGCAAAAAAGCAGGCGACACTTTAGCCCATGCCTTTTGTCGAACCAAGGGTGGCAATGACCGGGATGGGGCTTTCTTAACTTTTTGTTCATCCGGTTGAAGCGCGCTTGTCCAGCCCCATTACCAGAGTGAAGTCCACTCATTCGACTGGACGAAGATTTCCAACGGCAATCCAGCGAGGTCGCCATGAACAGCGAAGAGCAAACCCTGATCGACGAACTTTTCTCCAAACTGAAAAGTGCCGAAACAGCCTCGGCTCCCCGTGACGCCGGGGCCGAAGCGCGGATCAAGGAGCATCTTGCCCGCCAGCCCGGTGCCCCTTACTACATGGCGCAGGCGATTCTGGTTCAGGAAGCGGCAGTCAACCAGTTGAATCAGCAGCTCAGGCAGCGTGACGAGCAGATCCAGCAGCTTCAGGCCGAACTCCAGCAGGCCAGGGGTCAGGCTTCATCCGCCCCGGCCAGTGGTGGTTTTCTGTCGAGCATTTTCGGTGGCAGCACCTCACGTGCTGCGCAGCCTCAGCCTGCACCGGCCTCCGGCGGCGGTGGCTGGCGTGATGGTGCCGGTTTCAACCCACCACCCGCGCAGCAAGGCGGCTATGCACCACCACCTGCGGCCCCCCGAGGCACGGGGTTTCTGGGCGGTGCTCTGCAAACCGCAGCCGGTGTGGCGGGCGGTGTGATGCTGGCACAAGGTATCAGCAGCCTGTTCGGCCACCACAGCCAGCCCGAGGAAATTGTCGAGGTCATTCACGATCAGCCGCTGCAGAACAATGACAGCGGTGGCTGGGGGCAGCAGGACTCGCAATATATGGCCGATGACAATTACGGGGATGGCGGCGATATGTTTTCGGACGATGACTCTTTCGTCTGAGTCGGTATCGTGTCGCGGGCAGCCTGACTCCACAATCTGTGGAGGCGGTTTGTCCGTGGCTGCTTGAGCCGCGGTCTTTTTCATCTCATGGCATACTGCTGCACCGGCTGACGAATTTGTCCGCGTCATGAGGAATTGCGGTGAAAAAGATCGCGGTGTTTGCTGATGTACAGAACCTCTATTACACCGTGCGCCAGGCGCATGGTTGTCACTTCAATTACGCCGCGTTGTGGGCGGACATCAGCTCGCGTGGGCAGATAGTCCAGGCGTTTGCCTATGCCATAGACCGCGGTGACAGCAAGCAGCAGCAATTCCAGCAGATCCTTCGCAATCTGGGATTCACCGTCAAGCTCAAGCCGTATATCCAGCGCAGCGATGGTTCGGCCAAAGGCGACTGGGATGTGGGGATCACCATCGATATCATGGACATCGCGCCGCAGGTGGATGAGGTGGTGCTGGCGTCCGGTGACGGTGATTTCGATCTGTTGCTCGAGCGCATCATCGACAAGCACGGCGTCGAGGCTGTGGCCTACGGCGTTCCGGGATTGACGGCCAACTCGCTGATTCGTGCTGCCAGCCGCTACATTCCCATCGAAGGCGCATTGCTGCTCAAGTGATGATCATTTTTCAAGGAATTGCACCCAGTGTTGGAACGTATCGCTGTCATTGACTTTGAAACCACCGGTATCTCTCCGGGCCATAACTGTCGGGCCACCGAGATTGCCGTGGTGATCATGGAGCAGGGGCGTATCGTCGACCGTTATCAGAGCCTGATGAACGCCGGGGTGCGGATTCCGGCCTTTATCGAAGGCCTCACCGGTATCAGCAACAGCATGATCCGCACCGCGCCCTCTGCCGAGCGGGTGATGAACGATGTCTGTGATTTTGTCGGTGCAACGCCGCTGGTGGCGCACAACGCCTCATTCGACCAGAAGTTCTGGGATTACGAACTCTCGCGCATCCAGCGTTCCCGCGAGCAGAGTTTCGCCTGTTCGATGCTGCTGGCGCGCCGCCTGATGCCGGGGGCACCCAACCACAAGCTCGGCACCCTCACCCGTTATGCACGCTTGCCCAACACCGGCAAGGCTCACCGGGCCATGGCCGATGCCGAAATGGCCGCCAACCTGACGGCTTACCTGACCAACGAACTGCGCCAGACCCACGGCATCGCCGGGGTTTCCCATCAGTTGCTGTGTTCGCTGCAGAAAGTCCCCGCAGCAAAAATCAGTGAGGCGCTCAAGCGTCAGCGTGGTTTTTAGCCTTCTCTGGCTTGCTGCTGTTCTCCAGGTGTTTGAAGGGTAAACGCCGCTCCACGGCTGTGGAGAGAATGATCGAGGTTTTGCTGAAGCCGAACTGCGCTATGCGGTTGATCAGGTCTTCAAGATGAGGCATCGAATCGACGGCTGCGCGAATGATGACACACGGATCGCCGGTTACCCGGTGACACTGGATCAGTTCGGGAAGCTTCCATAATGCGTCATAAGCCTGCTGGTTGCCGTGGCTGGCCATGCGCAATTCGATGATGCACTGAATCGGCAGGCCCACCTTGGCCAGGTCGACCTTGGCCTCGTAACCGGTAATGACGCCGCTGGCCTCCAGCTTGGCCACTCGTTCGGCGACAGCGGGCGCAGAGAGATTGACTTGCCTTGCCAGTTGCGCAAAGGAAGCACGGCCATTTTCCATCAGTGCCGCGAGCAGAATCCGGTCATATTTATCCAGGGTCATGGCGTACCTCCAGGCTTGTCTTGTCGGGTTTTTCAAATGAAAGGAAAAAGCCGTAAACAAGCATCGAATAAAAAGTTTTATGCCGCTTTAAACAGGTTTTTCTGCTTATGGGGCTGAATTTGCTTTCATACAATAAGCGACCATAACAAATCTTCATCGAGCCTGACATGCCTGCTTCCCGCCGCTTTCCCTTGTTGCTGATTGGCGCCTTCATGGCGCTTTACCTGATCTGGGGTTCTACGTATCTGGTGATCCGAATCGGTGTGCAGTCCTGGCCTCCGTTGATGCTGGCGGGTGTACGTTTCATGGTGGCAGGCAGCCTGATGTACGGCTATCTGCGCTATCGCGCAGTGCCTGCGCCGACCTGGGCGCAATGGAAGGCGTCCGCAGCCATCGGCTTTCTGCTGCTGGCGTGCGGCAACGGCGGTGTGACACTGGCCGAGCATGCGGGTGTGGCTTCAGGTATCGCCGCGCTGGCGGTGGCAACGGTGCCACTGTTTACCTTGCTGTTCGGGCTGCTATGGGGCAATCGCACCACGAGTCTTGAGTGGGCCGGGATATTTCTCGGCCTCACCGGTATCGCCTTGCTCAATCTTGGCTCCAACCTGCAAGCCAGCCCTTACGGCGCGGCACTTATTGTCTTCGCGGCAGCGGCATGGGCTTTCGGTTCGGTCTGGAGCAAGCATTTATCTTTGCCGGAAGGGCCAATGGCCAGTGGCACGCAGATGATCGTCGCAGGTGTCATCTTGCTGCTGGGCAGTGCCCTGAGTGGCGAGCGTATGGAGCATATGCCGAGCGCTGCTGGCTGGGGCGCGCTGGTTTATCTGGTGGTGTTCGGTTCGATCATCGCCTTCAGTGCTTATATCTACCTGCTCAAGAATGTGCGTCCGGCAGCAGCGACCAGTTATGCCTACGTCAACCCGGCGGTTGCGGTGATGTTGGGCGTGGTGTTTGCGGGCGAGACGATCGGTTCCGAAGAGTGCCTGGCGATGCTGGTCATCATCGGTGCAGTAGTGCTGATTGGCCTGCCGCAGTGGCGCAAGCCGAAGCAGCAAGAGGCCGGATCGGCACCCGCGAGCTAACCTGCGAGGGCCGGACAGGGTAAACTGCGCGCCTTGCAGTGAATTTCCCTACGGTACTCCCATGACATTCGCCTCTCTCGGCCTGATCGAACCCTTGCTGCGTGCCCTCGATGCACTTGGCTACCAGACCCCGACGCCTGTTCAGGCACAGGCGATTCCTCCGGTGCTGGCTGGCCGCGACCTGATGGCCGCCGCCCAGACCGGCACTGGCAAGACTGCCGGTTTTGCCTTGCCGCTGTTGCAGCGCCTGACCATGGAAGGCCCGAAAGTCGCGCCCAACTCGGTGCGTGCGCTGGTACTGGCGCCGACCCGCGAACTGGCCGAGCAAGTGCATGAAAGCATCCGCCAATATGCCGAGCATCTGCCGTTGAGCACCTATGCGGTGTATGGCGGCGTCAGCATCAACCCGCAAATGATGAAGCTGCGCAGAGGCGTGGATGTTCTGGTCGCCACGCCAGGCCGCCTGCTGGATCTGCATCGTCAGAACGCGGTCAAGTTTTCGCAGCTGCAGACCCTGATCCTCGATGAAGCCGATCGCATGCTGGACCTGGGCTTTGCCGAAGAGCTGCGCGGGATTTATGCCGCATTGCCCAAGCGTCGCCAGACCTTGCTGTTCTCTGCGACCTTCTCGGACGACATCCGTCTGCTGGCTTCGCAGATGCTCAACGATCCGCTGAGCATCGAAGTCAGCCCACGCAATGTGGCGGCGTCTTCGGTCAAGCAGTGGGTGGTGCCGGTGGACAAGAAGCGCAAGAGCGAGCTGTTCATCCATCTGCTGAAAAAGCAGCGCTGGGGCCAGGTGCTGGTCTTTGCCAAGACCCGCGTCGGTGTCGATCAATTGGTCGAACGCCTGCAAGGGCTGGGCATCAATGCCGATGGCATCCATGGCGACAAGCCTCAGGCGACCCGTCAGCGTGCTCTGGATCGCTTCAAGGCCAGCGAAGTACAGATTCTGGTGGCTACCGACGTGGCAGCCCGTGGTCTGGATATCGATGATCTGCCGACCGTGGTCAACCTGGACCTGCCTATCGTTGCCGAGGATTACGTTCACCGCATCGGGCGTACCGGGCGTGCCGGTCTTACCGGGGAAGCGATTTCGCTGGTCTGCGCCGATGAAGTCGAGCTGCTGTCGGCGATTGAAGTGCTGACCCGCCAGACGCTGGTGCGCAAGGAAGAGCAGGATTTCGAGCCCGAGCATCGTGTGCCGGTCACCGATGCCAGTGGACAAATCCTCAAGAAACCCAAGAAACCGAAAAAGCCCAAGGTTTCAGGCGGCAAGCGCAATCTGGGCAAGTGGGTGGACAGCGGCGATAGCGAGCCTGCGCCAGCGGTCAAGGCCGTGCGCAAGGTGCCGGTATTCAACACCGGACCGCGCAAGAAAAAGCCCTGATCTTTCAGCGCTCACTGTGGGAGTGACCTTGAAGGCACAGTCTCTCTTTAGTCTTGACTGGCCCTGTCGCGAGCAAGCTCCCTCCCACGGGCGCACCAATCAACGATTCCGAGCCCCGCAGCCCGGCCGCTGGCAAAGCAGGCGGTCAGCAGGTAGCCGCCGGTCGGCGCTTCCCAGTCAAGCATCTCGCCGGCGCAGAATACGCCCGGCAGTCGCTTGAGCATCAAGTTTTCGTCCAGCCCCTCGAAGGTCACGCCGCCTGCGGTGCTGATCGCTTCATCGATGGGCCGCGGCTTGATCAGGGTCAAGGGCAGGGCCTTGATGGACTGGCTCAATGAGGCTGGATCGGCAAATGCTTCGCGACTTGCCAGTTCGCGCAGTAATGCCGCCTTGACGCCATCAATTCCCAACTGGCTTTGCAGATGCTTGGACATCGAGCGCGAACCGCGAGGTTTGCTCAGGGCTTTTTGCACATCAGTGAGAGTCTTGCCGGGCAACAGATCGATCTGCACAGTCGCCGAGCCTGCACGGTTGATCTGCTCGCGAATCCGCGCCGACAGTGCATAAACCAGACTGCCTTCCACACCGGTTTCAGTCAGCACGCATTCGCCAAGCCGAGGCGTGTCGTCTGGCAGACCGATGGCGATATTCTTCAGCGGCGCACCCGCGAACTTGCTGCGCAGCAACTCGCTCCAGGCTGCAACCTCAAAGCCGCAGTTGGCGGCCTGCAGCGGCGCAACTTCAATGTCGCGTTCTTGCAACCACGGCAGCCAGGCGCCATCGGAACCCAGGCGCGCCCAGCTGGCACCGCCCAGAGCGAGCAATGTTGCATCGGGCTTGATGGCCAGCTCGCCGTCCGCAGAGGCAATACGCAGGCTGCCGTCGGCATTCCAGCCCAGCCAGCGATGGCGGTTATGAATCGCCACGCCCGCTTCGCGCAAACGCTTGAGCCAGGCGCGCAGCAGCGGGGCGGCTTTCATGTCGGTGGGGAATACGCGGCCTGAACTGCCCACGAAGGTCTGGATGCCCAGCTCATGAATCCACGTGCACAGCGCATCGGCGTCGAAGCCGCGCAGCAACGGAGCAATGAAGGGCGCGCGTTCGGCATAGCGCGACAGAAATGCCGGGTAAGGCTCCGAGTGCGTGATATTCATTCCGCCCACGCCCGCCAGCAGAAATTTGCGTCCCACCGACGGCATGGCGTCGTACAGATCCACCTTGATCCCGGCTTGGCTCAACACTTCGGCAGCCATCAATCCCGCAGGCCCGCCTCCGATGATGGCGACGGATGATGAGGGAAGGGTATTCGAGTCAATCATGGTGGGTTTGCAGTCCATCGCGGAGTAGTAGCGCATTCTACCCGAAGTAGGTGTCAGGCTTGCCGGTGATAGCGTTTCTTACAACCCCATTTCCACCCAGACCCGCTGCGCACTGTGATGCAGTATGCCGTGTCGGCGAGCCAGTGCTTTGCGGTCCTTGCTGTAGCCGCCGATAACGCCCATCACCGGGATATCGCGGCCCAGGCAGTGGCGCATGACAGCTTCGTCCCGGCAGGCCAGGCCTTGGTCGGTCAGTTGCAGGTAGCCGAGGGCATCGTCCTTGTGGACATCCACGCCTGCGTCATAAAGCACCAGATCCGGCTGGTAGATCGGCAGCAGGTAGTTGAGCAGGTCGTCGACGACTTTCAGATAGTCCGCATCGCCCATGCCCATGGGCAACGGGATGTCCCAGTCGCTTTGGGCCTTGCGGGCCGGGAAGTTCTTTTCGCAGTGCAGCGACACGGTAATGGCGTCTTCGGTGTCGGCGAGAATGCGCGCCGTGCCGTCGCCCTGATGCACGTCGCAGTCGAAGATCAGCACCTTGCCCACGCGCCCGCTGGCCAGCAGGTAATGGCTGATGATCGCCAGGTCGTTGAAGATGCAGAATCCGGCGGGGTAATCGTAGTGTGCGTGATGGGTGCCGCCTGCCAGATGACAGGCCAGGCCATGCTGGAGTGCCTTTTCTGCCGTCAGCAATGAACCGCCCACGGCGCGAATGGTGCGTCGCGCCAGGTCTTCGCTCCAGGGCAGGCCCAGTCGGCGCTGATCCTCGCGTGACAATTCTCCGCTCAGGTAGCGCTGAATATAGGAAGGGTCATGGGCCAGTGCCAGAATGTCGGCAGGGCACAGTTCCGGGCGCAGAAGCTGGGTGTCCAGGACCAGGCCGCTGTCGACCAGGTGGTCGCGCAGCAGGCGGAACTTGTCCATGGGAAAACGATGGTCAGCCGGGAAGTTCGGGCTGTAGTCATCATGATAGATAAGCGGCAGGGACATTTTTCGTCCGGTCTGGGGTCGAAGCCGGATAGTGCCAGTAATGCAGGTCGCCGCACAGCAACCTTGGGCGTTGACAGGCTACACTGGCGCAATCATTTGCGTGGTACCAGGGAGGAATCGATGGAGCCGATACTCAAACTCGACAGCGCTCGGCTGCTGATGCGGCAATGGCGGGACGATGACCTGCCCGCGTTCGCTGCCATGTGTGCCGATCCGCAGGTCATGCGCTACTTCCCGGAGCCCATGAGCCGTCTGGAAAGCGCAGCCATGATCGGGCGCATGCGGGGACATTTCGCCGAGCTGGGCTTTGGTCTCTGGGCTCTTGAGCGCAAGGACAATGGGGCTTTCATCGGTTTTACCGGTCTCGGGGTCGTGGGTTTCGATGCGCATTTCACGCCAGCGGTGGAAATCGGCTGGCGTCTGGCGCGTGAGCACTGGGGGCTGGGCTTTGCCAGCGAAGCAGCCTGGACGGTGCTGGGCTGTGGCTTCGAGCGTCTTGGGCTTGAGGAAATCGTGTCGTTCACGGCAGGCAGCAACGAGCCATCGCAGAAAGTGATGCAGGCTATTGGCATGCAGCACGATGCGGGTGATGACTTCGATCATCCCGGCATTGAGGACGGGCATCCGCTCAAGCCTCATGTCTTGTATCGAATAAACCGTGAGCAGTGGCTCAACACGCTCAAACCCTGATTCAGCCAGCCGCATTAAATTCTGTATCATTTCAACCCTGCCGCGCAGGCCTTGCGCGCGTGGGTATGTTTTGTGCGAGGAGCCATGAATGAGCCAAGTGTTGGATGATCTGGTCGAGCTGCTGACGCTGGAACCGATCGAGGAAAATCTTTTTCGCGGTCGCAGCCAAGACCTCGGCTTTCGCCAGCTGTTTGGCGGGCAGGTGTTGGGGCAGTCGCTGTCGGCCGCCAGCCAGACCGTAGAAGAAGATCGACATGTTCATTCCCTGCACGGCTACTTTCTGCGCCCCGGCGATGCCGCCTTGCCTGTGGTCTATCAGGTCGACCGTGTGCGTGACGGTGGCAGCTTCAGCACGCGCCGGGTGACAGCGATCCAGAAGGGCAAGCCGATCTTCACCTGCAGCGCATCGTTCCAGTATGACGAAGAAGGTTTCGAGCATCAGACCTCCATGCCGCAGATCGCAGGCCCGGAAAACCTGCCTTCGGAACTGGAGCTGCTGACCCGGCGGGCACACCTGATTCCCGAAGCCATGCGCGACAAGTTTCTATGTCCCAAGCCTATCGAATTTCGCCCTGTCACCGCTGAAGACCCGTACAACCCGAAGCCGGGTGAGCCGGTGAAATATGTCTGGTTCCGAGCCGATGGCACCCTGAAGGACATTCCGGCGTTGCACAAATACCTGCTGGCCTACGCCTCGGACTTCAATCTGCTGACCACTTCCCTGCTGCCCCATGGCAAAACGGTCTGGCAACGTGACATGCAGGTCGCCAGCCTCGACCATTCGCTCTGGTTCCACAGCGACCTGCGCGCCGATGACTGGCTGCTGTACGCCATGGACAGCCCATGGGCCGGCAACTCCCGCGGTTTTTCTCGCGGCAGTATTTTCAACCGCGCCGGGCAACTGGTCGCCTCGGTCAGCCAGGAAGGTCTGATCCGCCATCGCAAGGACTGGTCATGAGCCTCAAGGATATTCAGAACTGGGTGTTCGACATGGACGGCACCCTGACCATCGCCGTGCATGACTTCCCGGCCATCAAGCGGGCGCTGGATATTCCGCTGGAGGACGACATTCTTCGGCATCTGGCAGCCTTGCCTGCGGATGTCTCTGCGGCCAAACATGCCTGGTTGCTGGAGCATGAGCGTGAACTGGCGCTGGCCTCCCGACCGGCCGAAGGCGCTGTCGAACTGGTGCGCGAGCTGTCCGGACGTGGCTATCGCCTGGGTATTCTGACCCGTAATGCCCGTGAACTGGCTTACATCACCCTTGAGGCGATTGGTATTGCGGACTGTTTTGCAATCGAGGATGTCCTGGGGCGTGACGAAGCGACACCAAAACCCGACCCGGCCGGTCTCTTGAAGCTGGCGGGGGCGTGGGATGTATCGCCAAAGCAGATGGTCATGATCGGTGACTACCGCCATGACCTGGATTGTGGTCGTGCCGCGGGTGCCAGAACAGTTCTGGTCAACCTGCCTGAAAATCCCTGGCCAGAGCTGGCCGACTGGCATGTCGCCGATTGTGTGGCATTGCGGGGCATGCTGGATCAGTGATCATTCGCGAATGAGCGGAGCTCCGCTCATTCGCGAACGCTGTCAAAACGGCTTGAACAAAACCGCCTGCCCTTCAGGCGAGGTAAAGATCCCGTCACCGCTGTGTCCGACTTTCGGCACGATGACCAGACGTTGGTTAAGCCCTTCCGGGTGACGTTTCTGCAGGTACTTGAAGTAGTTCTGCCCGCGAGTCAGCCTGTTCGGACCCTGTGCTTCGGCTGCACAGGTCTTGTCCAGCGCCGGATGGTTGAGGTCGGTGTCCAGTTCGCCCAGCAGATAGGTGATATCGCGCTTCACGTAGGCCTTTTCGATATCCGCAGGCTTTTCCTTGCCCGAGTAGAACGGCATTTTCTTCAGGCCGTACTTCCAGTCGTCGAAGTTGGGGCAACTCTGCGCCGATACGGTTTCGGGGCGCTCGCTGTCGAAGTAGGCGTAGGACGACGGGTTGGCGATCACATAACGCAGCTTCACGCCTTCACGGTTGAGCAGCGCATCTTCCTTGCCGCCAATCATCGCGTAGCGCTGCACCACCTGAGCACCACCGGAATGGCCGGCGATGACAATTTCCTTGAGGTTGGGGAACAGCTTGCTGTCGCTCAGGCGCTTGAGAATATGATCGAGAACGATGAAGGAACTGATCGGCTTGGGATCCACAGCCGTGGCACCTTCCATCCAGGTGTTCTGACGCCAGCGCAGGATGGAGTCGGACAAGTGGTGCGCCACGATATCTTTCTCGTCCAGGAATTGCGGGGCGATCAGCAGGGTCTTGCTGCGCTCCTTGGACTGGTTGGCCGCTCGCTCGATACTGCGCAGGTAGGTTTGCGCATTGCGCAGGCGACCGTGCAGCACGATCACGACGCGCTCGATCCGCGGTTTGGGATGGACCCATTCCTGGCTCAGGCCCAGTGTGGCCTGACTGCCATTGATGGTCAGACGATCCGGGCTGATCGATTTTACCGCTTGATCCTCGGCATGAGCGCCGAAGCTCGCGAAGGCAGTGCTTAACAACAGGACCACAAGCGGTTTGATCATATGCTCAGAGACTCTTGGCGGCGAATGTATCGCATTGGTTGATTTGACCTTGTGCAAAACCGGCCTTGAACCAGCGCACTCGCTGGGCTGACGTTCCATGGGTGAAGGAGTCCGGTACGACCCGGCCACGGCTTTGCTGCTGCAAGCGATCATCGCCAATGGCGTTTGCCGCATTCAGTGCCTCTTCAATATCACCCGGCTCAAGCCAGTTCAAACGCTTTTGTGCGTTGTAGGCCCAAACCCCGGCAAGACAGTCGGCCTGCAACTCCTGGCGGACCAGCAGGCCGTTGTTGCCTTCCATGCGCTGGCCTTGTTGGCGAGCCGTCTGGACCTTGGCTGAAATGCCGAGCAGGGTCTGCACGTGATGGCCCACTTCATGGGCGATGACATAAGCCTGGGCGAAATCCCCGGCAGCCGAAAAGCGCTGGGACATTTCGCGAAAGAAATCCAGATCCAGATAAATCTGCTGGTCGGCAGGGCAATAGAAGGGGCCTGTGGCAGACGTCGCAAAACCGCACGCAGAGTTCACCTGACCGCGAAACAGCACCAGAACCGGGTCCTTGTACTGGCGACCATTCTGGGCAAACACGGCCCGCCAGGTATCTTCGGTATCGCCCAGCACGCTGCGCACGAACTCGGCCTGCTGATCGTTGGCGGGTGGGGCCTGGCGGGGCTGAGGGCTGACTTGAGAGGATGGTTGCGTCATTTCGCCGGCGAGTTGCCCGAGAATCTGCATCGGGTCCTGGCCGGTCAGCAAGCCGAAGGCGACGATAATCACTATGCCGCCCAGGCTCAGGCCCTTGCCGCCGATGCGCATGCCGCCACCGCCGCTACTGCCATCGCGAGCATCGACTACGTTATCGCTGCGTCGGCCTTTTTTCCACAGCATTCTGAAAGCCCTCCGCTGAACTCTAGGGAGTGTTGCCGGTGATACGTCGCTTCGCCAGTCCGGCTGTCTATCTATATGGATTCGGTCTGTATTACGCCGATTTTGTCCGCTGCTCGTTCTCTACAGGTGGCGCTGCATCGGCAAAGTGGTTCACTCGTCGCAGGCTCTTGAACCCGACCATCCAGGCACCCACGACACCCAGCGTGCACAGGCCGCCCATGATCGCCGCAGGAACCGGGCCGATCAGGGAAGCGCTGGTGCCGGCGCGAAACTCACCCAACTCGTTGGATGAGCCGATAAACAGCATGTTGACCGCATTGACCCGGCCACGCATGGCATCCGGCGTCGAGAACTGCACCAGAGCCGAGCGAATGTAGACGCTGACCATGTCCGCCGCGCCCGCGATCAACAGGGCAAGGCAGGACAGCCAGAAGAGGGTGGACAGGGCAAACACCAGATTCGCCACACCGAACACACCCACCGCCAGGAACATGGTCATGCCGACGTTGCGGTCCAAAGGTCGCATGCTCAGGTAAACCCCGGTCGCCAGTTCGCCCAGGCTCATGGCGGCGCGCAGTGCGCCCAGGCCTTGTGGGCCGAGATGCAGGACCTCATGGGCATAGATGGGCAGCAGGGCCACCACGCCACCGAGCAATACGGCGAACAGGTCCAGAGAAATGGTGCCCAGAATGATGGGGCGCGAACGGATGAAGGCGATGCCGGCGGTAAAGCGCTGCCAGGCGCCGTCACCCAGGTCTACAGGCTTGCCTGCAAAAGGTGTCGCGACCCGGCTCAGGCAAAGGATGCCCACCAGGAATGAAAGCACACAGGTCGAATACGTCAGTTCTGCGCCACCCAGCGCATAAAGGCCGCCACCGATCAACGGCCCGGCCACGGTGGAGCAACGCATGATGACGCTGTTGGTGGCGATGGCCGAGGCGAGCTGTTCTCTGGGTACGATCTGAGGCAGCAGGCTTTGCAGTGCCGGCCCTGTGAATGCACGGGCGCAGCCATAGAGCACGAGAGCACCGTAGATCAGACGCAGGTCTTGCAGCTTGAGCGCCGAAAACAGCAGCAGAATCAGCCCGCACAGCGCCTGCACCGCCCAACTGATGCTCAGGATCAGCTTGCGGTTGTAGCGATCGATCAGATCCCCGGCTGGCATGAGCAGCAGCAACATGGGAATGAACTGGGCAAGCCCCACATAGGCCAGTGCCATCGGCTCGCGGGTCATGTCATACACCTGCCAGGCCACGACAATGGCCTGGATCTGCATGGCGAAGACCGCCAGCAGTCGTGCAAGGATGAAATTGATGAAGCCTGGTGCGCGGGACAGTTTGACTGAGGTGGCGGGGGATTCAGAACTCAAGACAGTTATCCATCGAAGCGGCGGGTATGCGGGTGCGGCTATACCTTAGCCCATGGAGCGCTACACATGAAGTAACTAAATTGTTTTGTGTGGCGTTGTTCGCGAATGAGCGGCGCTCCGCTCATTCGCGAAAGGCAATCAACGCCTGACCAGCAGAACCCCTGATTCCATATGGTGTGTATAGGGGAACTGGTCAAACAGCGCGCAACGCTCGATCCGGTGGGTATCGTGCAGTTGGGCGATGTTGGCGGCCAGGGTTTCCGGGTTGCACGAGATGTACAGGATGCGCTCGAAGCGGCGGGTCAGCTCGCAGGTGTCCGGGTCCATGCCGGCCCGTGGCGGGTCGACGAACACACTGGCGAACTCATAGCTTTTCAAATCCACGCCCTGCAGGCGGCGGAAAGGTCGTACATCGTTCAGCGCCTGGGTCAGTTCTTCGGCAGAAAGACGCACCAGCGTGACGTTATCCACCGCGTTGTCATCCAGGTTGCTCAGTGCGGCATTCACCGACGTCTTGCTGATTTCGGTCGCCAGCACCTTGCGCACGCGGGTGGCCAGCGGCAGGGTGAAGTTGCCGTTGCCGCAATACAGCTCCAGCAGATCGTCACTACGTTCGCCCAACGCCTCATAGGCCCAGTTGAGCATCTTCTGGTTCACGGTGCCGTTGGGCTGGGTGAACGCGCCTTCAGGCTGGCGATAGCTGAACGTGCGACCGGCAACTTCCAGTTTTTCGGTCACGTAATCCTGGCCGATCACCAGACGCTGGCCCTTGGAGCGGCCGATCAGGCTGACATTCAGGTCGCTCGCCAATGTCTGCGCTTCGGCTTGCCATTCCTCGTCCAGCGGACGGTGATAGCACATGGTAATCATGGCATCGCCCGCCAGGGTGGTCAGGAAATCCACCTGGAACAGCTTGTGGTTCAGCGTCGGGCTGGCTTCCCAGCGCTCGCGCAGCACAGGCATCAACGCGTTGATACGCTCGCTGGCGATGGGCAGACCTTCGAGCAGGATCGGCGTCTTGTTGTCGCCCGGGGCGAACATGGCGTAGTAACGCTTCTGGTCTTCGCGCCACAGACGAAACTCTGCACGCAGGCGGTAATGCTCGCGTGGCGAGTCGAATACCTGCGGCTCGGGTGCGTCGAAAGGAGCCAGCAGCTCACGCAACCGGACGGCTTTTTCTTCGAGCTGACGATCGTAGCTCGCGGGATCGAAAGGAACACTCATGCGTTGAACCAGCCCAGCTTGATCACGAACAGAATCGACAGGATCACCAGCGCCGAGTTCAGCTCGCGCCCGCGTCCCGAAAGCAGCTTGATCGCTGTCCAGGAAATGAAGCCAAAGGCGATGCCGTTGGCGATGGAGTAGGTGAAAGGCATGGCCAGGGCAGTAATCACTACCGGAGCCGCGACAGTGAGATCTTCCCAGTCGATTTCAGCCATGCCGGAAGCCATCAGCACCGCGACGAACAGCAAGGCCGGTGCCGTGGCGAAAGCAGGCACGCTGCTGGCCAGTGGTGCGAAGAACAGCGCCAGCAGAAACAGCACGCTGACCACGATGGCGGTCAGGCCGGTGCGACCACCGGCACTGACGCCGGCTGCGGATTCGATGTAGCTGGTGGTGGTCGAGGTACCCAGCAGCGAGCCGGCCATGGCGGCGGTGCTGTCGGCGATCAGCGCACGGCCCATTTTCGGCATGTGCCCGTCCTTGCCCATCAGGCCCGCACGCTTGGCGACGCCGATCAGGGTGCCGGAGTTGTCGAAGATATCCACGAACAGGAAGGCGAAGATGATGCTGACCAGTCCAACGTCCAGCGCGCCCATGATGTCCAGTTGCAGGAAGGTCGGAGCCAGGGACGGTGGCATCGACACCACGCCGCCAAACGGCGTGAAGCCCAGCAGGATGGAAGCGAGGGTGGTGACCAGAATGCCGATCAGGACTGCGCCGCGGACCTTGAGCTGGTCCAGCGCCACGATCAGGAAGAAGCCCAGGGTCGCCAGGATCGGAGCCGGTTGTTTCAGGTCGCCCATGCCGATCATGGTGGCCGGGTTGCTGACCACGATGCCGGCGTTATGCAGGGCGATCAGGGCCAGGAACAGGCCGATGCCGGCTGCAATTGCCGAGCGCAGGGGCAGGGGAATGCTGTTGATGATCCACTCGCGGATCTTGAACAGCGACAGCAGGAAGAACATCACCGCCGAAATGAAGACCGCACCCAGCGCCACTTGCCAGGTATGGCCCATGTGCAGGACCACGGTGTAGGTAAAGAAGGCATTGAGGCCCATGCCCGGTGCCAGGGCAATCGGGTAGTTGGCGATCAGGCCCATCACGGCCGAGCCGATGGCGGCGGCCAGACAGGTGGCGACGAACAGCGCGCCCTTGTCCATGCCGGTTTCGCCCAGGATGCTCGGGTTGACGAACAGGATGTATGCCATGGCCAGGAAGGTCGTGACGCCCGCAAGAATCTCGGTCCTCACGTTGGTGTTGTGTGCCTTGAGTTGAAACAGCCTTTCCAGCATGTCTGGCTCTCCGTAACGCGGCCTGCGTCGTGAATGTTTGACTCCAGAAGCAAAGCACAGGCTGACGCAGCAGCCCGCCGTTTCTGCGAGTCGGAAAAAGCCGCGCATCATACCAGCAGGTTGAGGCTGTGGCTGCTTTGTGAAGTGCGCCTTATCGCCTAGGGGGCTGCAGCCCTTGTCGGAGTCTCTGCGCAGGGGTGAGACAACTCGCCACGCGTCAATAGACCACGCAGCCTCAAGGCCTGAATGGGACTACTCTTTCATCGTCGGTTGACCTGCGTCATTGCGTTCACACATTTCATGTGAACCGAAAGCATGAAACCAGCATCGAGATACTCATCAGAAGACTTCCGATGCATCGACTCCATGACCGTGGGGCAATCGCTGATGGCTTTCTGCCAAAGGCCGGTATCACCTGAATAGAGGAAGAATCATGTTCGGTTTGGAGGCATTAGATCTTGCCCGCATCCAGTTCGCATTCACGATTTCGTTCCACATCCTGTTTCCTGCCATCACCATTGGTCTGGCGAGTTACCTGGCTGTGCTCGAAGGCCTGTGGCTGAAGACCGGCAACGACGTTTACCGCGATCTCTACCATTTCTGGTCGAAGATATTTGCCGTCAACTTCGGCATGGGCGTGGTTTCCGGTCTGGTCATGGCCTATCAGTTCGGCACCAACTGGAGCCGCTTTTCCGACTTTGCCGGTGCGGTTACCGGGCCGTTGCTGACCTATGAGGTGCTGACGGCCTTCTTCCTCGAAGCGGGTTTCCTCGGTGTGATGCTGTTCGGCTGGAACCGGGTCGGCCGCAAGCTGCACTTCTTCTCGACGGTCATGGTCGCCATCGGCACCCTGATCTCCACCTTCTGGATCCTGTCGTCCAACAGCTGGATGCAGACGCCGCAAGGTTTTGAAATCATCGACGGTCGAGTGATCCCCACCGACTGGTTCGCGGTGGTCTTCAACCCGTCCTTCCCGTATCGCCTGGCGCACATGTCGATTGCTGCCTTTGTGGCGACCGCATTCTTTGTCGGCTCCTCGGCAGCCTGGCATTTACTGCGCGGACGCGACACCCCGGCGATACGCAAGATGCTGTCGATGGCCATGTGGATGGCGTTGCTGGTTGCGCCGCTGCAGGCAGTCGTCGGTGACTTCCACGGCTTGAACACTCTCAAGCACCAGCCGGCAAAAATCGCCGCCATCGAGGGCCACTGGGAAAACGTCGGTGACGAACCGACGCCTCTGATCCTGTTCGGCTGGCCCGACATGAAGGAAGAGCGGACCAAATATGCCGTGGAAATCCCGTACCTGGGTAGCCTGATCCTGACCCACAGCCTGGACAAGCAAGTTCCGGCGCTCAAGGAGTTCAAGCCCGAGGATCGACCCAATTCGACCACCGTGTTCTGGACGTTCCGGATCATGGTCGGCCTGGGTTTCCTGATGATCTTTACCGGGTTGTGGAGCCTCTGGCTGCGTAAGCGTGATGCGCTGTACACCTCGCGCCCCTTCCTCTATCTGGCGTTGTGGATGGGGCCATCGGGACTGATCGCGATCCTGGCGGGTTGGTTCACCACTGAAATCGGTCGTCAGCCCTGGGTCGTCTACGGCCTGATGCGCACGGCGGATGCTTCGTCCGGCCACAGCGTCACGCAAATGAGCATCACCCTGGTGCTGTTCGTGGTCGTCTACTTCCTGCTGTTTGGTGCCGGCCTCAGTTACATGCTGCGTCTGGTGCGCAAAGGACCGAAGAAGCACGTCGAGCACACGCCGACTGGCGGTCCAGGCCAGAAACGTACGCCAGCCCGTCCGCTCTCCGCTGCCGTCGAAGGCTCCGAAGACGGCGACAACCTCGACAGCCTGAGCAAGGGGAACTGAGTCATGGGCATCGATCTTCCACTGATCTGGGCGGTCATCATCATCTTCGGCATCATGATGTACGTGGTGATGGACGGCTTTGACCTGGGTATCGGGATTCTCTTCCCGTTCATGAAAGACAGCTCCGACCGCGATGTGATGATGAACACCGTCGCTCCGGTCTGGGATGGCAACGAAACCTGGCTGGTACTGGGCGGGGCCGCATTGTTCGGGGCCTTTCCCATGGCCTATGCAGTGGTGCTGTCGGCGCTTTATCTGCCACTGATCTTCATGCTGATGGGGCTGATCTTTCGCGGCGTCGCTTTCGAGTTCCGCTTCAAGGCTACCGAAGAGAAGCGTCATCTTTGGGATAAGGCGTTCATTGGCGGCTCGCTGGTTGCGACCTTCTTCCAGGGCGTGGCGCTGGGGGCTTTCATCGAAGGCATTCCGGTGGTCAATCGCGAGTTCGCCGGTGGTTCGCTGGACTGGATGGCACCGTTCCCGATGTTCTGCGGTCTGGCCCTGATCGTCGCCTATGCGTTGCTGGGCTGCACCTGGCTGATCATGAAGACCGAAGGTCCGTTGCAGGCGGCGATGCACGATCTTGCACGTCCCCTGGCGCTGGCGACGCTGGCGGTCATCGGGATTGTAAGTCTCTGGACGCCGCTGGCTCACCCGGACATTGCCACCCGCTGGTTCAGCCTGCCGAACCTGTTCTGGTTCATGCCGGTGCCGATTCTGGTGCTGGTCACCATGTACGGGCTGTTCAAGGCGGTAGCCCGCAATGCCCATTACACGCCGTTCCTGCTGACCCTGCTGCTGATCTTTCTGGGTTACAGCGGCCTGGGGATCAGCCTGTGGCCCAATATCATTCCGCCGTCGGTCTCCATCTGGGATGCTGCGGCTCCGCCTCAGAGCCAGGGCTTCATGCTGGTGGGCACGCTGTTCATCATCCCGTTCATTCTGGGGTACACCTTCTGGAGCTATTACGTTTTCCGCGGCAAGGTGACTGCTGAAGACGGTTACCACTAGTCCGAATAGAGGAGATTGGCGATGTCTGGCAAAGATTCCATGCACGACAAGGATCCTGCCTTGAGCAAGCCGCTCTGGCAACGGCTGGCCTGGCTGGTCGGTATCTGGGCAGGCAGTGTATTTGCGCTGTTCATCGTGGCCAGCCTGATGCGCATGTTCATGAACGCAGCGGGATTGACCACCCACTGATCGAACCGCACTGAATTCCCATCCCGTGTTTTATGGACACGGCTTCATGACCCTCCTCGCGGAGGGTTTTTTTTGAGTTTCATTTACGGGCTTTGAGAATCACAAACTTGGGCGTTGCGGCGACCTGTTCCACGCCGCGGAACAGTCGCGCCAGTTTGCTGTGATAGCCCAGATGGCGATTGCCGACGATATACAGCGCACCACCGACCACCAGTGAAGCCCTTGCCTGAAGGAACATGCGCCAGGCCAGAAAGTCGCCGACCACCTGCTGTTGATGGAAGGGCGGGTTGCAGAGCACGACATCCAGAGAGTCCGGTGCCTGGCTGGCCAGACCGTCGGCGGCACGAATGACCACTTCGCGTTCTCCCAGCGTCGCCTGCCAGTTCTCGGCAGCCGACTGCACGGCCATGAAGGACTCATCCACAAGGGTGTAATGGGCATCCGGGTTGTCCAGTGCGCTGGCGATGGCCAGCACACCATTGCCGCAGCCCAGATCGGCGACTCTGGCCGAGCCCAGGTTTTTGGGGAGATAGGGCAGGAAGGCCCGAGTGCCGATATCCAGGCTGTCGCGGCAGAAAACGTTGGCGTGGTTGAGCAGTTCGATGGCGGGTTGATCGAGCTTGTAGCGGGTCGGATAGGGCGAAGTCAGGACCGGCCTGGATTCTGGAGTGCAGAACAGCAGGCGTGCCTTTTTAACGGCCAGCGATGCCTGTACCGGACCCACATACTCTTCCAGCAGGTCACCGGCCGAGCGTGGCAGGTGCTTGACCATCGCCGCAGCGATCACCCGGGCACCCGGAGCCAACTGGCCTTGCAGGCGAATGAGTTGTTCTTCCAGCAGCGCCATGGTCTTGGGAACCCGGATCAGCACCCAGTCGAAAGGGCCGTTCAAAGGCTCGCTGGCAGGGATCACGGGCACGGCGTCATAGGCCATGCCATTGCGGGTCAGGTTCTTTTCCAGGCCTTGTGCCGCCAGATACGAATCGGTGCTGCTGACCACCGTTGCATGCTGCGCGAGGCTTGCGGCCAATGCGCCAAAACTGTCGTTGAGCACCAGCACCTTGCTCTGCAGGGTCAGGCCGGTTTCTGCCACATGGTTCAGCAGGTATTCATCTGCTGCATCAAATGCCTGCAACGGCTCATCTTGTTGTTCGGGTTGGCGAATAAGATCAAGTTGAGCGAAAGGACTGGTCAGCACGGGCATGGGCAGGAAAACTCTGGGAATCGACGTATGTCATGCGAGCCCGGCATCGAATGGGCTCGCTGAGATCGGCAAGTTTACGTGCTTTTTGCTGTTTGGCACCCTCCATGTTGCGGGTCGATTGCCGACCTCCTCAGAACATCCCTCTCAAGGCCGCCTGGACGGCCGCAGCGGTCTTGTTGCAAACCCCCATTTTCTGTATCGCACTGGCGATATGAAAATGAATGGTGCGTTCTTTCAGGCTCAGGATGATTGCGATGTCGCCCGCAGTCTTGCCTTCCGCGGACCACTTGAGGATTTCGATTTCTCGTTGTGTCAGGTTTTTTGCTGGAAATGGGGATGGTGAGTTGAATTCCATGGATCCCATGATCGCCTCCATGCCTTTGATGGCGAGATGTTGCTGTCTTGTCTAAGCAGTCTAGAAAAAAACCACCGTATCCAGATTGAGGGCGATGCTATCTAGACGAGTGGCGTGATGGCTTTTTTGTATTCAAAAGAGTGGTTTTTGAGCTGAAAGACAGGCGTGTGCGGGTTTGCAGCTCTGCGGGATGTACAGGCTTTCAACTAACCAGAGTCTGGCCCAAGAACCAAATACTCTAAATTGCCGGTATTCGATGTCGCCCAAATCACTACAAACAGCCGGTGTTTATCGGGCGCGCTTTGGAGGACACTGGAAGCCTTTTCCAGCTCCGGAGCCAGAAGCGTCCCATGACCGCCAGCGAAGACAAGTTCACCCGGCAGACACTGCAGCGCGTGACGCCGTTGACCGACAATCTGTTCACTCTGCGTACCACTCGCGATCCCGGTTTCCGTTTTCGTGCCGGGCAATTCGCTCGCCTTGGGGTGACCAAGGCCGACGGCAGCACGGTATGGCGTGCCTACTCGATGGTTTCGGCGCCCCATGACGAGTTTCTGGAGTTCTTTTCCATCGTGGTACCGGGCGGGGAGTTCACCAGTGAACTCAGCCGCCTGCGCGAAGGCGACACCTTGCTGGTGGAAAAGCTGGCGACCGGTTACCTGACGCCGGATCGCTTTGTCGACGGGCGAGATTTGTGGCTGTTATCCACAGGCACCGGCGTCGCGCCTTTTCTCTCGATCCTTCAGGACTTCGAGATCTGGGATAAATTCGAACGCATCATTCTGGTCTACAGCGTCCGGGAGTCCAGAGAGCTGGCTTATCAACAGTTGATTGACGAGTTGATGCAGCGCGATTACCTGGCCGAGTACGTCGACAAGTTCCTGTTCCTGCCCACTGTGACCCGTGAGCAGCATCCTGGCGCCCTGCATGGCCGGATCACGCACTTGATCGAAAGTGGCGAGCTGGAGCGTGCCGCCGGTGTCGAACTGACGCCCGAGCATTCGCGAGTGATGATCTGCGGCAACCCGCAGATGATCGACGACACCCGGGCCGTGCTCAAACAGCGGGACATGCAACTGAACCTGACCCGTCGACCGGGGCAGGTCGTTGTGGAGAATTACTGGTAAGGGGCTTCGCGGATGAATCAGCTCCCACCCTGTGGCAGCCAATTCATTCGCGAAAAACCATCGTCAGGTCTCAAAGCGGACGGGTGGGGTCCACGGTCACCGGCGCTGCCGGCTTGTTCTGCTCCTTGAGCAAGTCACGGATCTCGCCCAGCAGCACTTCTTCCTTGGATGGGGTCGGTGGCAGGGTCGGGGCTTTGGCTTCTTCGCGCTTGAGGCGGTTGATGGCCTTGACGCCCATGAAGATGGCGAACGCCACGATGACGAAGTCGAGCACGGTCTGGATGAACTTGCCGTAAGCCAGCAGCACGGCAGGGGTTGTGCCTTCGGCTGCGCGCAGGGTGATGGCCAGATCGCTGAAGTCCACACCGCCGATCAACAGGCCCAGCGGAGGCATGATCACGTCGCCGACGAATGACGAAACGATCTTGCCGAATGCCGCACCAATGATGATACCCACGGCCATGTCGACCACGTTACCTTTGACGGCGAAGGCCTTGAATTCGCTTAATACGCTCATGGGTCATTCCTTGTTACAGATGGATGTGATCGGACTCAGTGTAACGGAGCAATTTGTATCCTGCCGTGTACACGTTCAATCGACCGGGGCTGGCCCGGTAAGTTTTATCTTTTGCGGTAAAAACCGGGTTCCGGCAGCGCGGCATGCGCTGCGTTATCATGCTGCTTTTTACGACTGGGGTTGTCATGGCCAAGGCCAAACGCTTGTACGGCTGCACTGAGTGCGGCGCGACTTTTCCCAAATGGGCGGGCCAGTGCAGTGATTGCGGTGCCTGGAACACGCTGGTTGAAACCATGCTGGAAAGCGGCGCAGCCGCTGCACCCAGCGGACGTACCGGTTGGGCGGGTTCGCAGGCCCAGATCAAGACTCTGGCCGAAGTCAGTGTCGAAGAGATTCCACGCTTTTCCACCAAGTCCAACGAGCTGGACCGCGTCCTGGGCGGCGGCCTTGTGGATGGCTCGGTCGTATTGATCGGCGGCGATCCGGGGATCGGGAAGTCCACTATCCTGCTGCAAACCCTGTGCAATATCGCCGAGCGCATGCCGGCACTGTATGTGACGGGGGAGGAATCCCAGCAACAGGTGGCCATGCGCGCCCGACGCCTTGGCCTGCCTCAGGACAAATTGCGGGTGATGACCGAAACCTGCATCGAGTCGATCATCGCCACGGCGCGTGTCGAGCAGCCCAAGGTCATGGTGATCGATTCCATCCAGACGATCTTCACCGAGCAACTGCAATCCGCTCCCGGCGGCGTGGCGCAAGTGCGGGAAAGTGCAGCCTTGCTGGTGCGTTACGCCAAGCAGAGCGGCACGGCGATTTTCCTGGTCGGCCATGTCACCAAGGAAGGCGCGCTGGCCGGGCCTCGGGTGCTGGAGCATATGGTCGATACCGTTCTCTATTTCGAGGGCGAGTCGGATGGGCGCTTGCGTCTGCTCCGGGCGGTGAAGAACCGTTTCGGTGCCGTGAACGAACTGGGTGTGTTCGGCATGACGGACAAGGGGCTCAAGGAAGTCTCCAACCCTTCGGCGATTTTCCTGACCCGTGCTCAGGAGGAAGTGCCCGGCAGTGTGGTCATGGCGACCTGGGAAGGCACGCGGCCCATGCTGGTGGAAGTTCAGGCGCTGGTGGACGACAGTCACATGTCCAACCCGCGGCGGGTGACGCTGGGGCTGGATCAGAACCGTCTGGCCATGTTGCTGGCGGTGCTGCATCGTCATGGCGGGATACCGACCCACGATCAGGATGTATTCCTCAACGTGGTGGGAGGGGTGAAGGTGCTGGAAACCGCGTCTGACCTGGCGTTGATGGCGGCAGTCATGTCGAGCCTGCGCAATCGGCCATTGCCTCATGACCTGCTGGTATTCGGGGAGGTAGGGCTTTCCGGCGAGGTCAGGCCGGTGCCCAGTGGCCAGGAACGCCTGAAAGAGGCCGCCAAGCATGGCTTCAAGCGCGCCATTGTGCCGAAGGGTAACGCCCCCAAGGAAGCGCCGGCCAATCTGCAGATCATTGCCGTTACCCGGCTGGAACAGGCGCTGGATGCGTTGTTCGAGTAGGGCTGATCAGTTAAGGCAAAAACTAACTTGTGGGAGGCAGCTTGCTGGCGGAAAGGCCTTGGTCGCCAGCAAGCTGCCTCCCGCAAAATGATGTTGATCGGCATTTTTTTGCAGGAGGTCAACCGCCGCGAATTCAAATCTCGATCAATGCCGCCAGTTCCCTGTCCAGCTCTGCCGGATCTCCCAGGTTCAGTTCCACCAGCCGCTTCAAATGGCCGATCGATTCCAGCCCGATGTGCAGGCAGACAAACCCCAGATGATGGTTGTCGTCATGGGTCAGTTTCACATCCATCTTCACGTAGGCATCGTCGCTGAGGTGGATGTCCACCAGAAAGTGCTCATCCGGGTCGCCTGTCCAGGGTTCCGGCCGTTCGATGAGCAGTCCTTTCAGAGAGAGATCGAGCAGCTGCACTTTCCAGTTGTGGTTGCCCTGGCTGAGGTCGGTCCTGGCATCGAAGGCAATGCGCTTGAAACGACGGCGATCTGAGGGGGAGTCGGTCATCAAGTGAACTCTCGTGATATCGACTGACGCTGGGTCAGCGGACTGGCCATGGATAATGGCACCCTTGTCTAGGCACGATAGACCTGAACGGAGTTGCCGAACAGTTCTGTGGATAACTTTTATTGCTTCTGTAGATTGGTTTGCAGGAAGGGGAGGCGTTATTTACGTTTTGCCAGGCTATTAAAGCGCTCTAGACCATGGTTGGGGGTGGTCTTTCGCTCCGACAGGGCTAAACTCGGGGGGCTTGCCTTCTAGTCAACTCTGCTGGAATAAGAAAATGAAAAATAACAATAGCCTAATGCGCCATGTGCCCTGGGTGCTTCTCGCAATTATTGGGGCTTTTGCTCTGGGGGTGGTGGCACTGCGTCGTGGCGAGGCAATCAATGCCTTGTGGATCGTGGTCGCTGCTGTAGCTATTTATCTGGTCGCTTATCGTTACTACAGTCTTTTCATCGCCAACCATGTCATGCAGCTCGATCCGCTGCGGGCAACTCCGGCGGTGGTCAACAACGACGGTCTGGATTATGTCCCGACCAACAAGCACATTCTGTTCGGTCACCATTTCGCAGCCATCGCAGGTGCAGGCCCACTGGTCGGCCCGGTACTGGCTGCGCAGATGGGTTACCTGCCCGGCACGCTCTGGCTGATCGCCGGTGTGGTACTGGCAGGTGCGGTACAGGATTTCATGATTCTGTTCCTCTCCACGCGCCGCAACGGTCGTTCCCTGGGCGATATCGTCCGTGAGGAAATGGGCCGTATCCCGGGCACCATTGCCCTGTTCGGCTGCTTCCTGATCATGATCATCATCCTCGCGGTGCTGGCGCTGATCGTGGTCAAGGCCCTGGCTGAAAGCCCGTGGGGCATGTTCACGGTCATGGCAACCATCCCGATCGCGATGTTCATGGGCGTTTACATGCGCTACATCCGTCCGGGTCGTATCGGTGAAATCTCCATCATCGGCGTGGTTCTGCTGCTGCTTTCCATCTGGGTGGGTGGCTCGGTGGCTGCGGATCCGGTCTGGGGCCCGATGTTCACCTTCACCGGTGTGCAGATCACCTGGATGCTGGTGGGCTACGGCTTCGTTGCGGCAATGCTGCCGGTATGGCTGCTGCTCGCACCACGTGACTACCTCTCTACCTTCCTGAAAATCGGCACCATCGTTGCGCTGGCAATCGGCATTCTGATTCTGGCTCCCGAGCTGAAAATGCCGGCCCTGACCCAGTTCACCGACGGTACGGGGCCGGTCTGGAAAGGCGCGCTGTTCCCGTTCCTGTTCATCACCATTGCGTGTGGTGCGGTGTCGGGCTTCCACGCCCTGATTTCCTCCGGTACCACGCCCAAGCTGCTGGATAACGAAAAGAACGCCCGCTACATCGGTTACGGCGGCATGCTGATGGAGTCCTTCGTGGCCATCATGGCCATGGTTGCCGCTTCGGTGATCGAGCCAGGTGTGTACTTCGCCATGAACAGCCCGCCTGCGATTGTGGGCAGTGATGTGGTGTCTGTGGCGCAAACTGTCAGTAACTGGGGCTTTACCATTACCCCCGAGCAACTGACTGCCGTGGCCAATGACATCGGCGAGCACACCATCCTGGCCCGTGCCGGTGGTGCTCCGACTCTGGCAGTCGGTATCGCGCAGATCCTGCACCAGGTCCTGCCGGGTGAAAACACCATGGCGTTCTGGTACCACTTCGCGATTCTGTTTGAAGCCCTGTTCATCCTGACCGCAGTCGACGCCGGTACCCGTGCCGGTCGCTTCATGCTTCAGGACCTGCTGGGTAGCTTCGTACCTGCTCTCAAGCGCACCGAGTCCTGGGTGGCCAACGCCATCGGTACCGGCGGTTGCGTCGCGCTCTGGGGTTACCTGCTGTATCAAGGCGTGATCGACCCGCTGGGTGGCATCAATACCTTGTGGCCGCTGTTCGGTATCTCCAACCAGATGCTCGCCGGTATCGCCCTGATGCTCGCCAGTGTGGTGCTGATCAAGATGAAGCGTCAGCGCTACGTCTGGGTGACCTTGCTGCCTGCGTCCTGGCTGCTGGTCTGCACCGTGACGGCGAGCCTGATCAAGCTGTTCGACTCCAACCCGGCCGTTGGCTTCCTGGCCCTGGCCAAGAAGTACAGCACTGCAGCGGACGCCGGTCAGATCCTGGCTCCGGCCAAGAACATGGACCAGATGCAGCATGTGATCTTCAACGCTTACACCAACGCCGGTCTGACCGTCCTGTTCCTGTTCGTCGTATCCAGCATCCTGTTCTACGCGCTGAAAGTCGGTCGTGCGGCGTGGATCAAGAAGGATCGCAGCGACAAGGAAATGCCATATCAGGCCATGCCTCCGGGATCGCAGGTGTGATGACGGTCATGAGAAGAGGATTTGCCCATGTTCAATGACCTGAGTCGTCTCGGGAAATACCTCGGTCAGGCCGCGCGCCTGATGGTGGGCATGCCGGACTACGACACCTATGTCGAGCACATGCAGACCAAACACCCGGACAAGCCGTTGATGAGCTATGAGGAGTTCTTTCGGGAGCGTCAGGAAGCTCGTTACGGCGGCAAGGGTGGTCCCAAGTGTTGCTGATCCTCTGATCTGCGTTATCGTTTGAATCGACGCGCCACAGGCCAACACCTGTGGCGTTGTCGTTTTTACAGGTCTCTGTGGGACCGGATTCATCCGGGAAGGCGATGTACCGGACATATTGAACTGCTGGAGTACACATGACTGTTGCGCAACCCATCCCCGTCACCGTATTGACCGGCTTTCTGGGAGCCGGCAAGACCACGCTGCTGCGTCATCTGCTCAAGGCCGAACATGGCCTGAAAATCGCGGTGATCGAAAACGAATTCAGTGACGCCGGCATCGACAGCCAGTTGCTCGGCGCCGAGCCGGTGCAAGTCATGACGCTTTCCAATGGTTGCGTCTGCTGCACCATCCATACCGACCTGACCAAGGCTCTGTATCTGCTGCTGGAGCGCCTGGACAGCGGTGAGATCGCCTTCGACCGTCTTGTCATCGAATGCACCGGGCTGGCCGATCCGGCTCCCGTTGCGCAGACCTTCTTCATCGACGAAGAACTGCGCGAACGCTATATCCTCGACGGCATCATCACTCTGGTGGACGCTGCCCATGCCGACACTCACCTGACCCAGACCATCGCCCAGGCACAAATAGGCTTTGCCGACCGTCTGCTGGTGAGCAAGCGCGATCTGGTGGATGAAGAAGCATTCCAGGCACTGTCGACCCGCCTGACCCGCATCAATCGCCGCGCACCGATTCGTATCGTCGAACACGGCAAGATCGACCTGTCCGAATTACTGGACGTCAGAGGTTTCAACCTCAACGCCGACCTCGGCGGCGGGGTGACCCTGCGCCCGCTCGCCCCGGCAGGCAAATCCGCCGACCGCATCTCAAGCCTGGTGCTGCGCAGCGACAAACCCCTGGATATCGATAAACTCAGCGAGTTCATGAACGAACTGCTCGAAGACCACGGCAAACAACTGCTGCGCTACAAAGGCGTACTCAATATCGCAGGCGAACCTCGGAGAATGGTGTTTCAGGGCGTGCTGAAACTCTATGGTTTCGACTGGGACACCGAGTGGGCAGAAGACGAAAAGCGCGAAAGCGTGATCGTGTTCATTGCCGATGAGTTGCCGGAGGAGAAGATTCGCGCGGGCTTTGCTCTGATCGAGAGCGACTGAGTCCTCATTACCGTATGTGATAAACGAAAAAGCCCGGCTCAAGAGCCGGGCTTTTTCATGCAACCAGTGACTGCGCTATCAGGCGCCGTAAACCGGCAGTCTTGCGCAGATGGCTTTTACTTTCTCACGAACGGCGTCGATCACCGCTTCGTTGTTCAGGTCAGCCAGGATGTCGCAGATCCAGCCAGCCAGTTCCTTGCACTCTGCTTCCTTGAAGCCGCGAGTGGTCACTGCCGGGGTGCCGAAGCGCAGGCCGGAGGTGACGAACGGGGAGCGTGGGTCGTTCGGGACGGAGTTCTTGTTCACGGTGATGAAGGCGCGGCCCAGGGCTGCGTCTGCGTCTTTACCGGAGATGTCCTGCTTGATCAGCGACAGCAGGAACAGGTGGTTTTCAGTACCGCCGGAAACCACGTCGAAACCACGCTCGATGAACACGCCAGCCATGGCCTTGGCGTTCTTGACCACTTGTTGCTGGTAGGCCTTGAACTCAGGCTGCAGTGCTTCCTTGAAGCAGACAGCCTTGGCTGCGATGACGTGCTCCAGTGGGCCGCCTTGTGCGCCCGGGAATACCGCCGAGTTCAGTTTCTTCTCGATGTCGGCATTGGCACGAGCCAGGATCAGGCCGCCGCGTGGGCCGCGCAGGGTCTTGTGGGTCGTGGTGGTGACCACGTCGGCGAATGGAACCGGGTTCGGGTAGACACCGGCGGCAACCAGACCGGCTACGTGGGCCATGTCGACGAACAGGTAGGCACCGACCTTGTCAGCGATTTCGCGGAAGCGGGCGAAGTCCAGAACCTGCGAGTAGGCAGAGAAACCGGCCACGATCATTTTTGGCTTGTGCTCGAGAGCCAGACGCTCGACTTCGTCGTAGTCGATCATGCCATTGGCGTCGATGCCGTACTGAACGGCGTTGTACAGTTTGCCCGAGGAGCTGACGCTGGCGCCGTGGGTCAGGTGACCGCCGTGAGCCAGGCTCATGCCCAGGATGGTGTCGCCGCCTTGCAGCAGAGCCAGGTAAACAGCGGCGTTCGCCTGGGAACCCGCGTGTGGCTGGACGTTGGCGTAATCGGCGCCGAACAGCTCCTTGGCGCGGTCGATGGCCAGTTGCTCAACGACGTCGACGTACTCGCAGCCACCGTAGTAGCGCTTGCCCGGATAGCCTTCGGCGTACTTGTTGGTCAGGACCGAGCCCTGAGCCTCCATGACAGCCGGGCTGGTGTAGTTTTCCGAGGCAATCAGTTCGATGTGCTCTTCCTGGCGCAGGGCTTCCTGTTCCATTGCGGCAAAAAGATCGGAGTCGTACTTCGCGAGAGTCAAATCACGGCTGAACATGGCAGTCCTCGAGGGGTTGGAGCGGAAAAGGGGGGCATTCTACCCCATCGCGTTTTATCTGGCATATGAAAGGGGTTCATTTGGCGGATTAGCGGACGGCAAGTAGGGGGAAGCTGCAAGTTACAAGCGGCAAGCAAGAGCAGGCCGCAGTGCCCGGAAAAGACAATCTGCTTTTACTTGAAGCTTGCCGCTTATAGCTTGCAGCTACTGTTCATGTTCGACCTAGTCGAACATGAACAGCGCATCATTACTGAACTGCGCCTCGAACTGCGAAGCCGACATCGGGCGGCCGAAGAGGTAGCCCTGGACTTCGTCGCAGCCGTGTTCACGAAGGAATTCGAGCTGTTCGTGGGTTTCGACGCCTTCGGCGATGACCGCCAGATTCAGGCTGTGGGCCATGGCGATAATGGCGCGGGCGATCTGTGCGTCCTGTTCGCCCGATGGCAGGCCATCGACGAAGGTACGGTCGATTTTCAGGACGTCGATCGGGAACTGCTTGAGGTAGTTCAGCGATGAATAGCCGGTACCGAAGTCATCGACCGCGATGCTCAGGCCAAGATTCTTCAGGCCGTCGAGCATCTGCATGGCTTCGCTGACTTCGCGCATCAGGATACTTTCGGTCAGTTCCAGTTCCAGGCACGCCGGTGGCAGCCCGGTTTCGCCCAGCATCCGGGCGATGCGCTTGCCGAGCTGGCCGTCCGAGAACTGTCTGGCAGAGATGTTCACCGACACCTTGGGGACCCGCACTTTTGCCTGATGCCAGCTCTTGAGCTGGCGACAGGCTTCGGCCAGTACCCAGTCCCCGACTTCCACCACCAGGCCGAGTTCTTCCAGCACCGGGATGAATTCGCTGGGCGGTACCAGACCGCGGCGTGGATGCCGCCAGCGCAGCAGGGCTTCGGCACCGGTCAGGCGTTTGCCGTCGCCGCTGAACTGAGGCTGGTAGTAGATCGTGAACTCTTGTTGCTCCAGGGCATGGCGCAGGTCGCTTTCCAGTTCCAGGCGCTCCAGGGCCGTGGCGTTCATGTCGGTCTGGTAGAACTGGAAGTTGTTCTTGCCGCGCTCCTTGGCGTGGTACATCGCGGTGTCGGCGTTCTTCATCAACTGGCTCAGCTCGTTGCCGTCCTGCGGGCTCAGGGCGATGCCGATACTGGCGGTCACGAAGAACTCACGGCCTTCGAGCACGAAAGGCGTGATCAGGCTGTTGAGAATCTGTTCGGCAACATGGATGGCACGATTGAGCGCGATCTCGCGGGTGGCTCCCGGTTGCAGCAGCAGGGTGAACTCATCGCCGCCCATGCGTGCGACCGTGTCATCGTCGGCGACACAGGCCAGCAGGCGGGTAGCCATCTCCTTGAGCATGCGGTCGCCGGCGGCATGGCCCAGGGAGTCGTTGATCGGTTTGAAGCGATCCAGGTCCAGGAACATCAGGACGACCCAGGCCTGCTGTCTTTCTGCATGCTGCAGGGCGGAGTGCAGGCGATCCTGGAACAGTGTGCGGTTGGGCAGGTGGGTCAGGGCGTCGTAATAGGCCAGGCGATGAATGCGTTGTTCGCTGGCCTTGCGTTCGCTGATATCGCTGAAGAAGCACACATAGCTCGCCAGGTCGCCTTCATCATCGACCACGGCGGTGATACCGACCCAGGCCGGGTAATGTTCGCCATTGCGGCGCTTGAGCCAGACTTCGCCCTCCCAGCTGCCGCTCTGATTCAACTGCTTGAGGATATAGCGCAGGTGGGCTTCCTGCTCGCGGACGACAGTAAGCATGTTCGGCAATTGATCGAGCACTTCCGATACGTCATAGCCGCTGACCCGCGTGAAGGCGTCGTTGGCCTGGACGATATAGCCCGCCGGGTCGGTAATCAGGATGGCTGAAGTCGAGTGTTCGAATACCGTTGCGGCCATGCGCAGGTCTTTTTCGGCGCGGCGCTGGGTGCTGATATCGCGCCCCACGCCCAGTATGCCCTCGAATGTCCCGTGTTCGTCCCAGACCAGAACCAGTCGCAGTTCCACCGGAATCTTGCGGCCATCGGCGCGCAGGCAATCGAACAGGTACAACTGGGTCGGAACGGTGCTGCGCAGTTTTGCCAGCTCCTGAGGATTGTCGAGCACTCTCTTGATGCGTGCTATCAGGTTGTAGAAGCCCGAGAGTTGCTGCGGGTTGGCAACGGTTGAGCCCCAGCCGTTGTGGATAATCCAGTCGGCTTCGTAACCCAGGACGCTTTGCACCGAGGGGCTGACATAGTTGACTGCCAGCAGCCTGTCGGTAGAGAAGATCACATCGCTGATGCTTTCGGCGAGCATCCGGTAACGCTGCTCGCTGTCGCGCAGGGACTGACTGGCTTCGACCTGCCGGGTGACGTCCTTGGCGACGCCGATGATCCGGGTGACCAGATCTTCCTTGTCCCGGGTCAGGGCCTGTTCGCGGATATCGAAGCTGCGCCAGGTGGTGTCCTTGTGACGAAAGCGCAGGGTGCATTGCAGCAGTTCGTTATGCCCGTGATGGCGTTGGCGCAGGCGCATGTCCTGATAGCTCTGGGCGTCTTCCGGGTGCAGCAGGATTTCCCAGAAGAACTCACCCATGGCGTGCAGTTCGCTTTTGCTATAGCCCAGCGTCTGTCCCAGATGGTGGTTGCTGTAGATCATGCGCTGGCTGAGCACATCCTGGACATACAGGTGATCGGGCACGGTACGGACCACGTCCGACCAGAAGCGCTCGCGTTCCTGCAGTGACAGTTCGATCTGCTTGCGGCTGGTGATGTCGCCGATGCTGAGGATGACGGCGTCATAGTCGGAGCGGGTTTCAGGCAGGCGCAATACCAGCCATAGATGCTGGTCCTGGCCGGACTCGCGGGTGAGGCGGATTTCCAGCTCAAGTCGTTGCTGACGGCTCAGAACCGCCTCAATCACCTGAGTGCCGATGCCGGGCCGCTTGCGCGATTCGCCTTCTATCAGTTGCTGCCAGGCTTCATCGCCGCACTTGATATTCAACAGGCTCAGGGCAACCTGATTGACCTCGGTAATGCGTATCTGCTGCAGCAGGCGCTTCAGGAGCCCCGGTTGTGTCTCGATAAAGCGGTCGAAGTCTTCTGTGGTGTGGATCTGGAAGGTTTCGAGCTGCTCGGGCAGGTCGGACATGTCCAGTACGCAGATGGCAACGCCCGCGCCTTCAAAAATGTCCTGATAACGGCGGCGGCTTTCCAGCAGTTGGCGCTGACGGCGACGCAGGCTGAGAATCGCGGCCAGAGGCAGGAGTGAAAACAGCAGGCCGACCACGCACTTCACGATCAGCGGGGCAATCAGTTCCTGGCGCGCCTTGTAGGCATCGAACAGCCCGTGCAGTTGCCAGTCGCTGTTGCTCAAGGGTTGCAGCAGTACGCTTTCGGCGTGCCCGGAATCGGTCTGCATCGATGTATCGCGCAGAATGACCCGCTGGGTCAGGCGGTTTTCGAGACGCCACAGATGCTGGAAGTCCTGGCTGGGCTGCTGGATCAGTGCCTTGAGGGCATCCGGCGCCATGCGCACGACCCAGTAGGCGCCGCCGAGGCCGTCTGCCTGATGCACGAACATGTAGATCTGCAAACCATCTTCGGAACAGGTGTAGTAATAAGGTCGGCCTACCGCCTGCTGGAGCGCACTCTTGAGAAACGCACCATCCGGTGTGGTGTCGGCGCTGTCCCTGATCACATCGCCTTGAGGATTGAGCGATGCCACGCTGCGCATGGAGGGCAGGGTTTCACGCAACCTTTGCAGCGTCTGTTTCTGATGCGGTATTTCGCTCCTGAATGGCGTTCCCTCATCCAGCAGGTTCATGGTGATCTGCGCGCTCAGGGCCATGTTGAGGCTCAGGCGGTCGGCAAGTTGCGTGCTGTAGTCGAGGCTGCGTTGACGCTGGCGCTCCTGAGTCTGGTGAAACTGCTCGAGCAGTTGCCACAACAACAGTGCAAGCATCAGTAGAACCAGCGCTGCCAGTAGCCCTTTCAATGAACTACGCAAAGGCACAGCCGTTGTGTTATTGGCTGTTGCTGATGGCGTGGAGGGCGTTGGTGTTGGCAAATCGTTGTTCCTGACTACTGGACTGAAGCAGCGAGTGCGTTATGCAATTTAAGCCCGACGCCCAAAGGGCGGCTAGCATGCCCTGAGTTGTAGCTAAGTGCCAGCCCTGTGGGGCCGGATCGTTTGCCCTACAGGCCGCATTCGGGTAGCTTTGCCCGATGCGCGTTGTAACCCGACTCCTGCAAGAGTGAATCCACAGCTTGCAAACATCGATCCAGCTTTATATTTGCCCTGATGCAGAAGTCCGTTCCATGTCTGTTTTATTCAAGGCTTGGAATGGCACTGCGGCAAGTAGCATAGACAAATAAAAGCTCGCGCTTTATCAGTCACCTCACAGACGCTAGGTTTTCATTCCATGGCTCAATACGTCTTTACCATGCATCGGCTGAGCAAAGTTGTGCCGCCGAAGCGGGAAATCCTGAAGAACATCTCCCTTTCCTTCTTCCCGGGCGCCAAGATCGGCGTGCTGGGCCTCAACGGCTCGGGTAAATCCACGCTGTTGAAAATCATGGCTGGCGTCGATACCGAGTTCGACGGCGAAGCACGTCCGATGCCCGAGCTGAATGTGGGTTATCTGCCGCAAGAGCCACAACTTGACCCGAACAAGACAGTTCGTGAAGTGGTCGAGGAGGCGGTCAGCGTCATCAAGGACGCTCAGGCCCGCCTGGATCAGGTCTATGCCGAATACGCCGAGCCGGATGCCGACTTCGACAAGCTGGCTGCCGAACAGGCCAAGCTGGAAGCGATCCTGCAGGCTGGCGATGGCCATAACCTGGAGCGCCAGTTGGAAGTCGCCGCCGATGCGCTGCGTCTGCCGGCCTGGGATGCCAAGGTTTCCGTGTTGTCCGGTGGTGAAAAGCGTCGCGTTGCCCTGTGCCGCCTGCTGCTGTCCGCGCCGGACATGCTGCTGCTCGACGAGCCGACCAACCACCTGGATGCCGACTCCGTCGCGTGGCTCGAGCACTTCCTGCACGATTTCCCGGGTACTGTGGTTGCGATCACGCACGACCGTTACTTCCTGGATAACGTCGCTGGCTGGATTCTGGAACTCGACCGCGGTGCGGGCATTCCATACGAAGGCAACTATTCTGGCTGGCTGGAAGCCAAGTCCGAGCGTCTGGCCCAGGAGTCCAAGCAGCAGTCGGCCCATGAAAAGGCCATGAAAGACGAGCTGGAGTGGGTTCGCAAAGGTGCCAAGGCGCGTCAGTCCAAGTCCAAGGCCCGTCTGCAACGCTTCGAAGAAATGCAGTCGCAGGAATTCCAGAAGCGCAGCGAAACCAACGAAATCTACATTCCGGCCGGTCCGCGTCTGGGCGACAAGGTCATCGAATTCAAGAACGTCACCAAAGGCTATGGCGACCGCGTGTTGATCGACAACCTGTCGTTCTCCATGCCCAAAGGTGCGATTGTCGGCGTGATCGGTGGTAACGGTGCCGGTAAATCGACGCTGTTCCGCATGCTGATGGGCAAGGAAACACCGGATTCGGGCAGCATCGAAATCGGTGAAACCGTGCAACTGGCCTGTGTCGATCAGAGCCGTGACGACCTGGATGGCAGCAAGACCGTGTTCCAGCAGATTTCCGACGGTTCGGATCAGATCCGCATCGGCAACTACGAAATCCCGTCGCGTACCTACGTGGGACGTTTCAACTTCAAGGGCGGCGACCAGCAGAAGTTCGTCAAGGACCTTTCCGGTGGTGAGCGCGGTCGCCTGCACCTGGCACTGACCTTGAAAGAGGGTGGCAACGTGCTGCTGCTCGACGAACCGTCCAACGACCTGGACGTTGAAACCCTGCGTTCCCTGGAAGAGGCCCTGCTGGACTTCCCGGGCGCCGCCATTGTGATCTCTCACGATCGGTGGTTCCTGGACCGTGTAGCGACCCACATCCTGGCGTACGAAGACGATTCGCAAGCGGTCTTCTTTGAAGGCAACTACACCGAATACGAAGCCGATCGTAAAAAGCGTCTGGGTGATGCTGCTGCCCAGCCGCATCGGGTACGTCACAAGAAGCTGGCCTGATCGTGTTCGCGGGCAGGCGGTTCGCCACTTGCCCGCGAAGACTAAGCCCCGGTCGCTCCGTCATCGGGTTCGATCAAGACGATCTCGATGACCTGATCCCCGGCCGGGCGCTTCCACAGCACCTCGTCTCCCAGTTGTGACCCCAGCAATGCACGCCCCAGTGGCGAACTCCAGTTGATCAACCCCCTGGCGGCATCGGCCTGATCCTCACCGACCAGTTGCACGCGCTGACGATTGTCCCCTTCATCCGCGAACGTCACCCAACTGCCGATCTGTACCTGTTCGGTCGAGATGGCTGGCGTAACCACCTGTGCACTCTGCAGGCGCTGGGTGAAGTAGCGCAGATCGCGCTCAAGATCGGCCAGACGCTGTTTGTCGGCGCTGTCTCCCAAAGCCGTCTGGGTACTGTGCTGTGTCTGCAGTTCATTGACTTGCTGTTGCAACAGCAGGAGTCCGTGGGCGGTGACGTAATTGGGGTGTGTACTGATCAGACGCTCGACCGGCTGACTGGCCTCTGCGGCGGCGTTGTCTTCATTGACGAAAGCGCGACTCATGGTTTGTCCTCCTCTTTGAGAGTTGGTCCATGGTTGCATCCGATTGGTTTCGTCGAATGTCTCGAAGCGACCTCAATCTGGACGATAGGCCTTGGCAGCGCTTCGGGTTTTCTCCCGTTCCCAGTCTCGGTCGCGGTCATTCCAGACCTGGCCGGGGTCGAGCCGGTCGCGCTTGTCTGCCACGGCCTGGCACTGACGGAACCCGTCGTTCCAGCCTTCGGCATAGACTGGGTCTTTGAGGTAGCGGGGAACGTTCTTCTTGAACTGTCCGGTAAACGCTCCGGCCGCTTCCTTGCCGCTGCCGCAGCCATCCTGGAAACCGTCGGCGAATGCCGGTGGATAACCTTCGGCCAGCAAATAGTCATGGGCGGACTGACAGCCTGTCAGCACGACAACCAGCCACAACAACACCCAGCGCAGGTTCATTTTGGTTTTCCTCTACAAGTGACTTCAGTGTAGTGGTCCGCTTGTGAGTTATTTGTCAAAGATGTGTCGGATTTGTGGTGGCGATCCCGCATCTGTTTGCTGCACGACAGCGCTGCACCCAGGGCGGGCGATCTCCTGCCGGTTCATGCTCAATAGTGATACCACTTCACTTCAAGCATCACTTCATTCTGTGGTGTAGCCAACTGACTGAACTCGCGCTGGGCGCTCAGGCGCAGGCCCAGGTTGCGGGACAGTTCCCATTGCTGGTTGAGGCTGATGCTGCGCCGTACTTCGCCATTGGTGAAGTAGTCGCCCTTGGCCTCCAGGCTCAGGTTGCCCAGCGGGTTGCGCCAGAGCAGGCCGGTATTGAAACCGGCTGCCGGCGAGACGAACTCCGAGAAGTCATTGTTGTGTTCGATCCGCACGGTGCCCAAGGCAAAGCCCAGCACTTCTTCGCCCAGTTTCCAGGTGCCGCCGGCACCGCCATTCACATGGCTGACGAGGTTTTCATCACCGTGCTTGCCCGGCACGCGCTCCAGCCCGCCCGTGACTTGCCACGACCATGGCTTGAGCAGGGCATTGCGGGGTGTCAGGGAGCGGATAGTCGCCAGATCCAGTTGCTGCACCTGCCAGTCATTGCCTTCGTACTGGCGCAGTTTGAGTTGCAGGATCTCGATCTGCGCACCCAGCGGGAAGCCGTAGGCGTTGTCGTTGAGGTCGTGATAGGCCATGCGCAGGCCGTATTCGGCGAAAGCCCGGTCGTTGCGGCTGCCCACGCCCAGTTGCCAGGTCCGCGACTCGTGTCCTTCTTCCGGCAGGCCGGGGCGCTGGATGTCCAGTTGGGGAGGCGGGTTCTGATTGATGGCCTGCAGGAGTTCAAAACTGCGCTGTGAACGGGCGGCATCGCGCTCCAGGCCATTGGCGCGGTAGCGCTCGAGGCGATAGGCCGCGTCCTGAATCAGGGCGCGACGCTCCTTGGGCAATGCCTGGTACTGGCTGTCCTTGAGTTGTGCCTGGTCGGCACTGACTTTCAGTACCCACTCCTGTTCGTCCTGGCTCAGGGGCTCGGCCCGACTCAGCAGTTCACGTTCGCGGGAAGGGCGATATTCGATTTTCTCCACCAGTCCGGCGGCTTTTATCGCCTTCACGGTATCGGTGGGGATGGCCGTAAGCTCGAATTGATCGGTCAGTTTCAGCCCAGGTCGTGCCACCTCCAACAGTTCCAGAAGGCGGTAGGAGCAGTTTTCATCGAAGAAGAAGTAGCTGAAACGGATCTGCTTCAGTTCCCAGACATGCTCGACCATGCGTTCGGTTTCAGCAGTGGTCAGGTTCAGCCGGTATTCCCACAGGTCGCGGTTTTCCAGGCTGCGGTATTCCGAGAGTTTTTCCTGATAGGGCACCAGTGCAAACAGACCGGGATAACCCCCCATCAGGCCTTTCCAGGCATAGAGAATGCTGTTGTCCATGCCTTCGATATAGGCACCGAAGTTGATGGCGTAGCTGAGCAGCGTTGTGCCGCTGGTCCTGGCACTGGCCGGGTCGATACGCAGCAGTGTGTGGCCGAACATCGAGGACGGGCTGTTGAGGTAGGCCGCCGGAAAAATCAGCACGGTGCTGTCCGGTGCCACGTCCTTGAACCATGCCTTGAAGTCCTTGCAGTCCACGACAGGCAGGTCGTTCAGTTGCAACTGGTCGCGCAGCCAGCGGGTGCGGGCCGGGTAAACGCACTGGGCATGTGCCTGTTCGTTGCCGACGGGGGCGTAAAGGGCTGCAAGTGTTGCGCTCAGCTCTGCTTTCGGGTCATGGGCACCGTCGGCAGCGAGAAAGAATTTCGGGTCGTCGACGTAACTGCGCCAGCCGCCCAGCTTACCGGCTTCGTAATGGCCCAGAGAAAGCCAGAAGCGCTCATTGGCCAATTGCTGCAAACGGTCTGCGCTCAGGTGTGGGGCGGCAGATAACGGGGCACAGACACACAGCGCCAGGTACGCAAGACGTTTGAGCATAGAAAGCAACTTGTCAGGAGATGGGGCCCGCCCTCCGGAACCGAGGGGCGGGAAAACGACTTTAGGCCTGGGTCGCGTATTTGGCCAGGGTTGGATCGTTTTTCAGGACATTGATTGTGTTGCTGTGTACGTCTTCGGCAGTGGTGTCGGCCTTGCTGAAGATTTGCGAGAAGTGTTCGTGGGTGACTGCGGCGAAATGCGCACGATCTTCTGGTGCAACGCCCAGGACGACCGCGTAGGTGGTCAGTGCTTCACCTTGGCCCATGGCCATGTCCTTGGAGAGTTCATCCATCATGCCGTTCATGGCCAGCCAGGATTTACCGCCATAGGTCAGTGCGCCGTTGGTGGAGCAGCCGTTGGTGCCGGAAGTCATACCGAAGGTGGCGTTACCGGAAGTGCCGTTGGTGGTTGATGCCAGGAAGTGTGCAGGGGTGCCACGCTGGCCTTCGAACAACATGTTGCCCCAGCCACAATCAGGGCCGCCGGGAGCTTGTGCCATTGCATTGATAGAGACTGCGGTGAAGAGCGTTCCAAGAAGAATCCGTTTCATAGCTTTTTTCTCTTTATGTTCAACCAGTGTCGGGGTTCTTGAACCGGTTCGGCGCGACAAGTCCAGCATTGGCTGACCTCTCGCACCCACCGATACATCAAGGCAAATGGCTATTTGTAACCATGTGCGCAATTTGGAGTTTAGGTCGGTTCCAAGGGTTCCGTGGTCAATTGCAGATTTATTCGCGTTACAGGGTTAATTTTGTGCTCCAGCAGCCCTGTTCATTGGAGGAACGGATATTCCGGGCTTTCGCGTCTTGCAAGTCTTGTCCGGCGAGCGCCAGAATGCCGACATCTGCCCCGCCTGATGTAAGGAACACTGATGCCCGATTCTGTCGCAGCCAGCCTTCGTCTAGCGCCACAAGCGCTGACACGCCCGTTTTCCGCTGAACAGTTCAGCTTTTCGACGACCAATGATCTGGAGCCCTTTCGGGGAGTACTCGGCCAGGAACGAGCCGTAGAAGCCTTGCAGTTCGGGGTCGCGATGCCGCGTCCCGGTTATAACGTGTTTGTCATGGGTGAGCCCGGCACGGGGCGGTTTTCGTTTGTAAAACGTTACCTCAAGGCCGAAGGCAAGCGCATGCAGACGCCATCGGACTGGGTCTACGTCAACAACTTCGATGAACCCCGCGAGCCCAAGGCCCTGGAGTTGGCACCGGGCAGTGCCCAGGAGTTCATGGCCGACATCGGTGTCTTGATCGATAACCTGCTGGCGACCTTTCCTGCGGTCTTCGAGCATCCGTCGTATCAGCAGAAGAAGAGTGCCATCGACCGCGCTTTCAATCAGCGTTATGACCGCGCCCTGGATGTGATCGAGCGTCTGGCGCTGGAAAAGGACATTGCGCTGTACCGCGACAGCTCCAATATCGCCTTTACGCCCATGGCCGATGGCAAGGCGCTGGATGAGGCCGAGTTCTCCCAGTTGCCGGATGCCGAGCGGGAACGCTTCCATGAAGATATTTCGGGTCTGGAAGAGCGCCTGAACGAAGAACTGGCCAGCCTGCCGCAATGGAAGCGCGAATCCAGCAATCAGTTGCGCCAGTTGAACGAAGAAACCATCACCCTGACCTTGCAGCCCCTGCTGGCTCCGCTGTCGGAAAAGTACGCCGAGAATGCGGCTGTCTGCGCCTATCTGCAGGCGATGCAGGTCTATCTGCTCAAGACCGTTGTCGAGCAACTGGTCGATGACAGCAAGACCGACGCCCAGGCGCGCAAGCTGCTGGAAGAGCAATACAGCCCGAGCCTGGTTGTCGGCCACACCCACAGCGGCGGTGCGCCGGTGGTCTTCGAGCCGCATCCGACCTATGACAACCTGTTTGGCCGTATCGAATACAGCACCGATCAGGGCGCGCTCTACACCACCTATCGGCAGTTGCGGCCCGGTGCGCTGCATCGTGCCAATGGCGGCTTCCTGATCCTTGAAGCGGAAAAGATGCTCAGTGAGCCGTTTGTCTGGGATGCACTCAAGCGCACCCTGCAATCGCGCAAATTGAAAATGGAGTCGCCGCTGGGCGAAATGGGGCGTCTGGCGACCGTCACCCTGACGCCGCAAGTGATTCAGTGGAACGTCAAGATCATCATCATTGGTGCGCGTTCGCTGTATTACACCCTTCAGGACCTGGACCCCGACTTCCAGGAGATGTTCCGGGTGCTGGTGGATTTCGACGAAGAGATCCCGCTGGTCGACGAAACCCTTGAACAGTTCGCCCAATTGCTGAAAACCCGTACCTCGGAAGAAGGCATGGCGCCATTGACTGCCGATGCCGTGGCTCGTCTGGCGACCTACAGTGCCCGTCTGGCCGAGCATCAGGGGCGTCTGTCGGCGCGAATCGGAGATTTGTTCCAACTGGTCAGCGAGGCGGACTTCATTCGTCAACTGGCCAACGAAGAACAGACCGACGCCGGGCATATCGAGCGGGCGCTCAAGGCCAAGGCCACGCGCACCGGGCGTGTCTCGGCGCGGATTCTCGATGACATGCTGGCCGGCATCATCCTGATCGACACTGATGGCGCCGCGGTCGGCAAGTGCAACGGGCTGACGGTACTGGAGGTCGGCGATTCGGCATTCGGTGTGCCGGCGCGCATCTCGGCAACGGTCTATCCCGGTGGCAGCGGCATTGTCGATATCGAGCGCGAGGTCAACCTTGGCCAGCCGATTCACTCCAAGGGCGTGATGATTCTCACCGGGTATCTGGGCAGCCGCTATGCCCAGGAATTCCCTCTGGCGATTTCGGCCAGTATTGCTCTGGAACAGTCCTACGGTTATGTGGATGGTGACAGCGCTTCGCTGGGTGAGGTCTGCACGCTGATTTCGGCGCTGTCCCGCACGCCGCTCAAGCAATGCTTCGCGATTACCGGTTCCATCAATCAGTTCGGTGAAGTGCAGGCGGTGGGTGGGGTCAACGAGAAGATCGAAGGTTTCTTCCGTCTCTGTGAGGCTCGTGGTCTGACGGGCGAGCAGGGCGCGATCATCCCGCAGGCCAACGTGGCAACCCTGATGCTCGATGAGCGTGTCCTGCAAGCCGTGCGCGCCGGACAGTTCCATGTGTATGCGGTGCGTCAGGCGGACGAGGCCTTGAGTCTGCTGGTTGGCGAGCCTGCCGGTACCCCGGACGAGAATGGCGAATTCCCCGAAGGCAGCGTCAATGCCCGAGTGGTGGAGCGCCTGCGCGATATCGCAGAAATGCTCAGCGATGAAGAGCTCAAGGAAGAACTGGAGAAGGAGCCCGAGCTGAAAGCCTGAAACAGGTGGCCGGATCACGTCTGAACTGCCCCCAAGAAGTTGGACACCCATCCAACCCTTGGGGGACGTTATGAGTAAGTACACAGAATCATTCAAGC
>NZ_JAFGZD010000007.1 GCF_017165765.1 Pseudomonas capsici | reverse complement strand
TCGCGTCCGCTTAAAAATACGCGGACACCATCGCCCTTAATGCTGGAGTTCGGAAGGTGAGTTCGCCGTACGCTTACGAACCATCAGAGATCAGAACTTCTGGCGCTCGCCACGCCTCCTGAATTGCACGACCAAAGATAAGGTTGCATTGCTACACCTATTGACCGCGCCAGACAGCAACATCACTGGTGTCTACCCGCTCGTTCCACGCATTGCGGGCGCAGAGCTGGGATGGACCGCAGATCAATGGCTACAGGTTATCCATCGGCTGCAGGACGAAGACCTTGTCAGGTATGACTTGAACCGCTTCATTGTCTGGGTGCGCCTTTGGTGGGACCATCACTCGGCAAGCCAAGTAACGGGACCGAAGCTGAGAGACAGAGCAATCGGAGAAATCCGTCGGATACCTGGCGAGTGGCTTGATGAGTTCCTGAATGACTTCAAAGATCGACTGACTGGCGATCAGCAACGCCTGGTGGAGGATTTGCTGCAACCGGACCGTCCACGTGCAACTGGAGAGGTACCGATACCAGAGCAATGCGGTATCGATACCCTATCTACCAATGTCCGGCTTAACAACAAACCCCAACAGAAATCACTAACCGAAACGTCGAGCGTGAGCTCTCGTAAGCTGGATATGTCGGGCATTCCTTCCGAACACCAGACAGATGTACACAGGGGAATAGTCAAAGCCATGACCAGCGGTAAGCTCCGCTTTGCGCCCCAGGTGGTCGTCAACGCGATGGCTGAAAACTACCGCTCGGCCTCAAGCAAGCCACAAAACGCAATGGCTCTCACGCTGTACTTAGCAGAGCACCTGAACAACGCCGCCTCAGCCAACGGTTCAAGGTCGTAAGCTCGTTCAAGCGAGGAATGCAGGGCGACGGCGACGGTTGCTTTCATTCGTCCGGGACTGATTCGAAACCTAGGATCCGTGCCAATTCACGATTGGATGAATCGACACGCAGGCGGCTAATCAGTCCTTGATCTCGCTCCCGCTGTTTGAGCAGATAGACATCATGAAAGCATTGCATGATGTCATGCTCATTCAGGATTTTCGCCGAGACCTGTCGCTTTAGCCGATTGATTATCTTTCGAGCGCTGAGCTGGGCTGCCTCTCGCACATGCGCACGCATGATTAGATCTCGAAAAACCCAGTCCGAAATCCAGCCTTTCGTGAATGCCCAAAACACCAAACGCTGGAAGGTATCCCAAGCCATGCGCGATTGCCCGCTGAGGTAGCGCCTGAGCACTCGACCGTCAGCATCTCCGAATCCGGACACTTTCAGCTCAGCAAGCTGACGTTCAAGCTGCACTTTAGACATGCCTGATTTCAAGCCAATCCCGGTGAACAGGTACTCGATCAAATCAACGGGCACGCGGACCACGAAGTTTTTCCTGCCGGTGTCTTGATGATGCCTGATCTCACGAAAGACAGCCTGCAAAGCTTCAGTTGGCTCAATATTCTGGGTACTTAGCTTCATACAGCTATTGTTCGATCACTCCGCTGATCTGTCAAAGCGATGCAACCATTCAAAGCGCGGCCTTCGTGCCCCTTGTGGTTGCCCTCGTTCATTCTTGGGCCGTCATCACCTGCCCACCGTTGGGACGGGTCCCTTGGAGCAAGCTGGGCTCAATCTCGACCTCACCCGAGTAAACCAATGGTGTGCCGCATCTGGTAAATACAGCACTCCTGTTAGGTTCGGCTTTCTGCACTGACCGTAATGCCAGCCGCCAATTTTTCTTCAACCATTCAGTCACCATCTCACTGCACCTCGTACCTGGCCATTTGTGCACTAGCGGTAGACAAAAATCTTCCGTTCCTGCTACTTAACCGTTGCCCCACTCGTCTTCAACATGCTTCTTCAGAAAGCTTTTCGAGGTCCTGTTTTTTGCAGATGCCGTAAACCGCCAGGGTCGCGAACATGTTCGCGAACGAGTCTCTACCGCCACCATCCCTCAAAGGATGCTCTTCCTGCGTCCCCCATACTCGACTTTGGCATCCTTATGAACCTGCACCAGCAAACTCATTCGCCTATTCCCGAAGTTGTTACGTCGAAGCTAGCTGGAATCAGGACAGGGTAGGGTTTGTACTCCCGCCATGAATGGCGTACGTACAACCAGCAAAGCGGCGGTCGTTCCACTCCCTTGCTTTACCTACCGTACCTGCTCAGGGCGAGCCCCGAGACCCGTTGAAGCGAAAAGCCTCATGTTGTTCGTCCAGGTCCCTTGCATCTGATGTGTCACAGATTGTCAGGTATGCCGCACAGCGCAAGAATTTCATGCTCAGCCAATCCTTGGGCTCGCTGCGCCAGCCCGTGAGGCGATATGAGCGCCTCTTGCTCCAAACGTTGCTGTTCGAGCAATCGCTCCAGCAGCAGCAACTCGCCATCGGCTTCAAGCTCCCGAAGTCGCCCAGACGAATTGAGTGCCCAGCGGTCAAGGATCTGCCAGCCCCGTGCGTGATATGACGTCGACACGAGGACAGAATCGATGGTCGTACGCGCCAAGACCCCTGAGGCAATTTTTAACGGTTCGTGATCAGTCAGCATTAGCTAGTCCCTTTTTCTGCAGAAGATTGATCAATCGAGTGTTCTGCCCAATGGCGGATGATCGGAAACCGCCTTTGACCTCCAGCTCTCGAATGTGAGCATGCGAGAAGCCCAGCGCGTACAACCTGGCACGGTCCCTAGAAGCCAGCGCTTGGTTGGCCAACCGCATGGTGGCATTCGCCCGTTTCAGCTGGACGATATCCGCATGCCAAACATTACCAACGCTCACGTCACTCATTAGGCCACCCCGAATGGATAACTAAAGGCTCCTTGAGCAGTTTAGGTGTCGAAAACGGTACGCAACCGCGCCTCAGTACTGGCGACGTCAGACGACCTCAGCGCTAGGCTGAACGTTGGGATCTTCAGGTCGCTAGTCAACAGCTCAAGTCGATGACTGCTTTTACCCACGGGCAGGATGCGCCACGAACGAATTTCGTCTAATCGGAAGAAGTGGGCCTCGCGGCCTACTGGATAGGCTAGTAACCGATTCGATTTCAGATCGACACCAACGTACGCATCGTTGATTTTTGCATACACCTCAACCTCAGGATTGAATCCCTCAGCCCGATAAGCAGCAGCCATGCTCTTCAGCTTTTCGGCATAGCTTTGGTTGACTCGATAGAACAGCCACCCTCCTCCGAAAAAATATAGGGCCAGGGCCCAGACAGCCAGCGGATTGCGGGGTCTTCGCCGCTGGTGAACCCAAGAAAAAATGGCAGGTTAAAGCCAGAGAAAACCACCACAACCAGTAAGAGCACACCCACCGGCACGCACCCCACGGCCCACGCGACTCGAAACAGCTCCCAGACCAGTCTCATACAGCCTCCCAGACGAACTGAACCACCTCAAAATAACTGAAAATCAGATATCCCAAAAGCAGATATAGCTTGATCAGCCGCTTCTTGCCCGGATACGGCTATGACCAAGGCTATCTATCGACGTGAGCATGTCATCTTCTTGCGGGAGCTAAAGCGCATGCGTCTTGGGTCGGGGATGACCCAAGCTCAGTGCTCAGCCGCCCTGGGGAGGCCGCAGTCCTTCATGAGCGATGTGGAACGAGGCATCAGACGGTTGGATATGGTTCAACTTCGGGACCTTTGTCAGGTTCTAGGTCGCGACCTTATAAGCTTTACGACGTCCTTCGAGGATGCTCTCGGCCGGGAAAATGCGGATCCTTGACGGCGCTCCCCTGCGCCAAAGGCGCTCCCTACCGACATCTGGAGACGTCAACCACATGAGTTCGCTTACAGCTTCCAAGGCTGAGCCTACCAAACGTCCAATCGCAACCTGTAGTTGGATCGAGACTTGGAACAGTTCTAAGCGGCACCAAAACGACCACTACAGCGTCACCTCTTGGACTTGCCAGCTGGACTGGATAACGTCAAGGGGTAGGAAGGCTTTTTCGCATGGGTAAGTCGCTTTCCTTTATCATCCATGACATCGAGTTCCCGGCCGCTGGTTGATGGCGCTAGGCTTCGCGCGCAGCGATATGCGATGAAGGAAGCCTATAGATCCCTCTGACGCTGAAAACAAGCTTACGTAACGGCACATGCCGGCCGGAATGGAACCTCTAAAAATGTCTGCGGGTGAATTCACCGCATTCGCGCATCAGCGATCTGGGCAGTGGTAAACCATGAATGCAGTAGAGATTGAGTCCGCCATATCGGACCTGGCCCTTGAGCCCTTTGACGCGGCGGAGTTCCCGTTCACCTTCCTGGCCGCGTTCGGCAACAAGGAAACCGCGCTCAAGCGCCTGCGCGCCGGCAACAACAACGCCTCGGACGTACCCGGAGGCGTACTGCTGCGCAGCAACATTCATATCGCCGCATGCGAGCCCGACACTGTGGGCGAAACGCTCAAGGCGTTACGCGCCAGCCCGGCCACCACAAAAGCCAAAGCCAAGTTCATCCTCGCTACCGACGGGCAAACGCTGGAAGCCGAAGAGCTGATCACGGGCGAAACCATCGCCTGCGACTACCCGGATCTCCCCAACCACTTCGGCTTCCTGCTGCCGCTGGCCGGCATCTCCACCATCAAGGAGATCAAGGACAACCCCATCGACGTGCGCGCCACCAGCCGCCTGAACAAGCTGTACGTCGAACTGCTGAGCGAGAACCCCGACTGGGCCAAGGCCGAGCGCCGCGCCGACATGAACCACTTTATGGCGCGGCTGGTGTTCTGTTTTTTTGCCGAAGACACCGACATCTTCACTGGCGATGGTCTGTTTACCAAGACGGTTGAGCAGTTCAGCGAACGCGACGGCTCCAACACCCACCAGGTGCTGTCGGAGATCTTCCGCGCCATGAATATCAAGCTGCCCGAGCGCGCCACCGCTCAAACGCGCCTTCCCAGCTGGGCCAACACCTTCCCTTATGTGAATGGCGGTTTGTTCTCTGGCAGCACAGAAACGCCGCGCTTTACGCGTATGGCACGCACTTATCTGCTGCACGCCGGCAAGCTGAATTGGCAGAAAATTAACCCGGACATCTTCGGCAGCATGATTCAGGCGGTGGCCGATGATGAAGAGCGCGGCGCACTGGGCATGCACTACACCAGCGTGCCCAATATCCTCAAGGTGCTGAACCCGCTGTTTTTGGATGACCTGCGCGCGCAACTGGACGCGGCCGGCGACAACAGAGCCAAGCTGCTCAATCTGCGCAAGCGCATGGCACATATTCGCGTATTTGACCCTGCATGCGGCTCCGGCAATTTCTTGGTTATCGCCTACAAGCAAATGCGCGAGATCGAGGCGGAGATCAATCGCCGTCGAGACGAGGCTAACAATAGGTCCGAAATACCGCTGACTAACTTCCGCGGCATTGAATTGCGCGACTTCCCGGCTGAGATTGCCCGCCTGGCGCTGATCATCGCTGAGTTTCAATGCGACGTGCTGTATCGCGGTCAACAGGATGCTCTGGCTGAGTTTTTGCCGCTGGATGCGCAAAACTGGATTGTTTGCGGCAATGCGTTGAGGCTGGATTGGTTGAGTATCTGCCGACCTACGGGTACAGGCGTCAAAATAATTGGCGATGACTTATTTGGCACGCCACTCAACCAGACGGAAATCGATTTCGAGAACGAAGGTGGCGAGACGTATATATGTGGTAATCCACCTTATCTTGGGTCCACTTGGCAGACTGATGAGCAGAAGGCCGACCTAGAGGCCATCTTTGCCTCCCGTACCAAAAACTGGAAATCACTAGACTATGTCGCGGGCTGGTTCATGAAGGCCGCCGACTATGGCACCAAGACCAAGGCGAAGGCTGCGTTTGTATCCACAAACTCCATTTGTCAGGGGCAACAAGTACCGATCCTCTGGCCACTAATTTTTTCTGGCGACTACCAGATCGCATTTGCATACACCTCGTTCAAGTGGGCAAACCTAGCGAGTCACAATGCAGGTGTGACTGTTGTAATTGTCTGTATTTCCAACGACCCCGAAAAGTATCGACGTATTTACTCAACCAACAGCAATGGAGATGTGGCGGTTAAAGCGGTCGAGAAAATTAATGCTTACTTGGTATCTGGCACCGACGTCATAGTCGATAAACAGACGTCCCCCTCCGATGAAAGAAGCCAGATGGATGCTGGCGGTAAGCCGGTCGAGGGTGGGAATTTGCTTTTCACAGAGACGGAAAGGCAAAGGCTAGTAGAAAGAGATGTGGAAACAACTAAATTCCTTAAGCGCGCATATGGTGCAAGCGAGTACATTCGAGGTGAAGTTCGTTTCTGTTTGTGGATTTCTGACGACCAAGAGCAAGAAGCTAAGGCCAATGAAGAAATCAATAGAAAATTGGATGCGGTTGCTGCCTTCCGACTAAAAAGCCCAAAGGTTGCCACAAAGAAAGGCGCTGCATGGCCTCATAAATTCGAAGAAGTAAAACAAACTGGTAATGAAATCGTAACGATTGTTCCGAAGGTTTCGTCGGAGTCGCGCGAATATCTTCCCGTAGGATTGCTGCCCAAAGGCTCAATCGTCACAGACTTGGCCTTTGCTCTATACGACGCGCCTCTTTGGAACATGGCCCTGATCGCTTCCCGACTGCACCTAGTCTGGATTGGCACCGTCTGCGGAAAAATGAAGACAGACTTCCGCTACTCCAACACGCTTGGCTGGAACACTTTCCCTGTGCCGCTGCTCACCGAACAGAACAAGGCAGATCTGACCCGCTGCGCCGAGGACATCCTGCTGGCCCGCGAAGCCCACTTCCCCGCCACAATCGCTGACCTGTACGACCCGGACACCATGCCGGACAACCTGCGCCACGCCCACGAGCGCAACGATGAAGTGCTGGAGCGCATCTATATCGGTCGTCGTTTTAGAAACGACACCGAACGGCTGGAAAAACTGTTTGACCTCTACACCAAGATGACAGCAGATACATCGAAGGCCGCGACAAAAAAGCCACGAGGGAAAAAGGCATGAGCGATACCCTTGCTAGCCTGACCACGCCGCCCGAAGGCTACGGCGAGTGGTTAGCTGATCTCAAAGGCCGCATCCACAATGCCCAGGCGACGGCACCCTCATGGAGGAAGAATCACAGTGACTAAGACTACCAACCCGACCAACAGCTACACGGTGCCGTCGGTATCCATTGCTACCGCGCACACTGGGGCATCCAGCAAGGCCAATGAGCTGGGCATGCGTACCATGCAGGAACGCGCCTATACCAAGCGCGGCGAACAGTATCTGCTGATCAAATCCCCACCGGCATCTGGAAAGTCCCGCGCCCTGATGTTTATCGCCTTGGACAAGCTCCATAACCAAGGACTGCAACAGGCCATCGTCGTAGTACCGGAGCGTTCCATTGGCGGCAGCTTTGCCGATGAGCCGTTGAGCCAACATGGCTTCTATTGGGACTGGCAAGTAGCCCCACAGTGGAACCTGTGCAATGCCCCTGGCATCGATGAGCCGCGTGTGGCCAAGTCCAAGGTAGATGCCGTGCGCGCCTTCCTGATCAGCGGCGAAAAGGTGCTGGTCTGCACCCATGCCACCTTCCGCTTTGCCGTCGAAGATCTTGGAATCGACGCCTTCGACAACCGCCTGATTGCCATCGACGAGTTCCACCACGTTTCCGCCAACCCGGACAACAAACTGGGCAGCCAACTGAGCGCGTTTATCAACCGCGACAAGGTGCATCTGGTTGCCATGACCGGCTCCTACTTCCGTGGTGACAGCGAGGCCGTGCTGGCACCGTCGGAAGAGAACAAGTTTGAGACGGTGACGTACACCTACTACGAGCAGCTCAACGGCTATCGCTGGCTCAAGTCGCTGGATATTGGCTACTTCTTCTACACCGGGAGGTATGTGGATGCAGTCGCCAAGGTCCTAGACCCGGCGCTGAAAACCATCGTCCACATTCCAAACGTAAATGCCCGTGAGAGTCTCAAAGACAAGGAGCGCGAGGTCAACGAGATCATGAGCTCGCTGGGCGATTGGCAGGGTGTCGACCCAGCGACCGGCTTCCACCTGATCAAAGCCAAGGACGGCCGCACGCTGAAAGTGGCCGACCTAGTGGATGACAGCGACGCGGCCAGACGCTCCAAAGTTCTCGGCGCACTGAAAGATCCGGCGCAGAAGAACAACCGCGACAACGTGGATGTGATCATCGCCCTGGGTATGGCGAAGGAAGGCTTTGACTGGATCTGGTGCGAGCATGCGCTGACCATCGGCTACCGTTCAAGCCTGACCGAAATCGTGCAGATCATTGGCCGTGCCACGCGGGATGCCGAGGGCAAGGAGCGCTCGCGCTTCACCAACCTGATCGCCGAGCCCACAGCTGATCAAGCTGCTGTAGCCGAGGCGGTGAACGATATGCTCAAGGCCATTTCCGCCAGCCTGCTGATGGAACAGGTGTTGGCCCCACGCTATGAGTTCACCCCGAAAGATACCGGGCCTAAAGAAGGCTTCAATTACGGGCCAGATGGTTATCAACCAGGCGGCACCAACCTGGGCGTGAATGAAACCACGGGCCAGTTCCATGTCGAGATCAACGGCCTGACCACACCGCAAAGCACAGAAGCCACGCGCATCTGCAAAGAAGACTTGAACGAAGTAGTGACCAGCTTCCTGCAGGACAAAACCGTGCTGGAGCGCGGCCTGTTCGACAAGGAAAACACCCTGCCGGAAGAGCTGACCCAACTGCGCATGGGCAAGATCGTGCGCGAGCGTTACCCCGATTTGGGCGACGTCGACCAGGAAGCCATCCGCCAGCATGCCATCGCCGCCATGAACATTACCCAACAGGCCAAGCTGGCTCTGGCGCAGGCTGATGCTAACGGTAGCGACAACGTGCAGGGCAGTACCGCACTGCTTGATGGCGTGCGCAAGTTCGTTAACGTGCGCGAGCTGGACATTGATCTGATCGACCGCATTAACCCATTCGATGCCGCCTATGCAGTGCTGGCGAAGGCGATGGATGAAAAATCTCTGCGCCAGGTCCAAGCCAGCATTGCAGCCAAGAAAGTGAGCATTCCCGAAGACGAAGCACGTGATCTGGCAAAGCGTGCTTTGCAGTTCAAGAACGAGCGTGGCCGCCTGCCTGACATCAACTCCGCCGATGCCTGGGAAAAACGCATGGCCGAAGGTGTAGCTGCGTTGGCACGCTACCGCGCCCAGGCCAAAGCGGCACAGGGGGAATCCGCCAATGGCTGATATGAACGATGACGACCTGCTGGATGCGTTGGGAGTAGAAGTCCCCACGCTCAAGACAACCACTCGAACCCCTCGCGAAGAACGCATCATCGCTGGCTTCGAGGACATTCAGCGCTTCTACAAGACCCACCGCCGCGTCCCACTGCATGGCGAAGACCGCGACATCTTCGAGCGCTTGTATGCCGTACGCCTGGATCAGCTGTGCAAGCTGCCGGAGGCACAAACCCTACTGGCCGGCCTGGATAGTCACGGCCTACTGTCGGGTTCGGCAGTCGCCACAGTAAATGTGGATGACCTGGATGAAGACGCTTTGCTCGCCGAGCTGGGCATCGGCAGTGAGTCTGTCGAGCAGGACGACATCACAGTGCTGCGACATGTGCGTTCCAGCGCTGCAATAAAAGCCGCAGAAGAAATGGCCACTCGGAATCCATGTAAAGACTTCGAGAAGTTCAAGCCACTGTTTGATGAGGTGGAAGCGGGCCTCAAGCAGAAATTGTGGGTAACCAAGCCCTTTGGCAAGAACGCGAGCATCGAGGCCGGGGACTTCTTCATTTTGAGCGGACTCATTGCGTATGTCGCCAAAGTGGGCGATACCTACAAGACGCCGAATGCGGAGATGAATGGGCGCTTGCGCGTCATCTACTCCAATGAGACGGAAAGCGATCTGCTATTACGATCCTTGCAGCGGGCGCTCTACAAAGACAGTGACGGGCGTGCCGGATCTCGGCTTATCAAGGTAGATTCCGGCCCGCTGTTCAGCGACATAACCGAGCCGGACGACATCGAGACTGGCACTATCTATGTTCTGCGCAGCCAGTCCAGCCACCCATTCGTAGCCAAACACCGCGAGCTGATCCACAAGATTGGCGTGACCGGTGGCAAGGTGGAAACCCGCATCGCGGCGGCTGCGAAAGATGCCACCTACCTGCTGGCCGATGTGGAGGTGGTCGCTACTTACAAGCTGCACAACCTGAACCGCACTAGGCTTGAAAACATCTTCCACCGCCTGTTTGGCGCAGCGCAGTTGGACTTGACCATCGAAGACCGCTTCGGCCATCCGGTGAAACCTAGGGAGTGGTTCCTAGTGCCGCTGCATGTGATCGACGAGGCGGTTGAGCGCATTCGGGATGGGTCAATTCTCAGTTTTGCATACGATCCGCAAACAGCTCGATTGGTTAGATAAAGCTCAGCAATGATAACGAGCACGCCTACCTTTTTTAATACGGGTAGCCGATGACGATGGCCACCGCCTCGCTACGCAACGCGAATAAGTAGCGATGCCACAAATCTGCCACACTCGCCCCGCTAATCGGGGCGAAAACCCGCTAACCTCAGCTAACACAACCCGTTGATTTCCCAGCTAATCCCCGCTAACGTATTGATTCTAAACGTCGACTTTTAGGACTCCGAAGGCAGGGGTCGTGGTTCGAATCCCGCCGAGTGCGCCATCTTCCTTTCCCTTGGTTCCAAGGGTTGCCGCTTCAGCCGAAAACTCCCTTGCACCTCAATTACCGCCCGGATTGACGGACTGTTTTCCTGCACGTCATTTCCAAGCGCAACCCCACCTTGAAACCGGTGGGGTATGAAGTCACTCGATGCGAACTTCTAGACCTGCCCGGCCGTGTTCACTTCAGTGAAGCCTTGAGCATGCCGGACAGCGGTACGACGCCTGTGGAAAATATAGAGCGCCGTGAGTATCCAGAACGAAATCATGGTTTCCAGAAAGCTGAAAATCTGATTATTCGCCGGGATATACAAGAACATGATGGCAAACAACGGCAGCAGCATTTTCGCAAAGAAGTCATCATCAATGACCACGGCAAGATAAACGTTTGCGAAATACCAGCCCAGAATCAGCATGACAATCGACACGCCAAAGAAGCTGACATCATTTGCCATGTAGCTGTAGAACGAATGCCAGTAAACATTCTCGTCCCAGCGTGCAGTAATCTTGCGCTGGAACGTTCTGTCCCTTACATCAATACCCAAATGCTCGGCAAAGACCCGCTGCAGGAAGACTGAATGCCCGATGCCATATGAGCTGTCGAACTTCTCGCCAAGCGCAATGGATACGCCTTGGTAGCCCTGCACCAGATAGACGGTCAGCTTTTCATAAAAATCGGTAAGCGGGGACTTCTCAGGTACGACTGCGACGGCAACCTGGGCAGGCACGTTTGCCACCTTGGCAATTTCTGGCAAGGCTGCAGTTTCGGTCTTCGCAGACAACTCTGGAGTTATCGTCTTTGTCGGCTGGCCTGCAGTATTGTTCTTCGCTGCAGCCCCCTTGTTATCAACCGTCGCCGGCAAGGCCACAACATTGGTCTTGGCAGGCCGCACAGTGATATCGACGTTTTCTGGCACGGCTGGAGCAGTGTCTTTTACTGACGAATCGGCAACCTTGGCTTTTTCAGCCGGTTCCAGATCGCTTTTGAAAACACTTCCCGTTTCGTTCAGATAGCTGAACGAGACAGGTTTTTCGTCTTCAAAGAAAACCTTGTAAGGCGACACACCGGATTTGACGCTATAAAACTGCCAGAACGAGAACAGGAATATAAAAGCCAGAAAGAACAGAAAGGTCTTGCGCCGTCCGAGCTCGACAAAAAATCCGGCAGACTTATTCGAAATCACCACACCAAAAAGGCAGACCGACACAACAAAAAGGTAATAGAAATTGATCGCGCTCAGACTGGAGATGATGCCCGTGCACAACGGAAGCATGACCACCAGAAAACCCACAACCTTGCGCGTGGTACTCAACCGGTCCCAGAAGAACACCAGGCCTGGTAACAGGACGTACTTGAATACGCCGAAAAACAGGAGCAACCCCGTTACATAAGCATTCCCGGAAAACCCTTCTCTTGAGGCTGCAGAAGCATAAAAACTGCGCACCTCGGCAGGTGCCAGCAACCCCTTCAGTAACTCCGAGAAAAAGCCGGTAGGAAAATATGATCTGGAAAGCGTCGTGTTGCGATGCAGGATCACCATCGCTATGAACGCGAAGACGATAATAATCCAGTAATATCTCAAAAACAGATTATGACCGTTAGACTCAACAGTCCTGATCGACTGTTTTAGCGAGAAACGGCAAGACAGAAGATACCCTGCGATAAAAAACGCATGATAGAGGGATACAACGAAAAGGAACTCTTTCTTATTTTCGACGGGCCAGATCACCGGGCCGAAAAAAAACAGCCACAGCGTGAACAGCAGGTAGCTTTCAACAAGTAAAAGCGGTATGTAGAATTTAGCAGTTTTCATCCAGCCCACCGAAGAAGATTAAACCTTTTCCAATCCCAAAAAGCCTAACACTCACGTGCCGTTTACTCATGCATGGCTCTGTCCTGCATGGAAATCAGCTGCCCTTTTGCTGACCATCTCATAATGTGACTTGTGACGCGCCACATCGGGAGTCGATTCGGAATAACGCTTCAAGGTCGGCAGAAGCCTTGTCATCAACCGGAACAGATAAACGTAATAGTTCAGGTTGAACAGCTTTTTCAAAAGCCCGTTATCGAGGTTGTAGCAATACAACCGATTCTTCAGGAGAATACGCCCAAACCAGCCTTTCTCCAGAGAAAGCATATGGTTGAAAATATTCAGCTTGTCCTTGTCGAAGTCTGACCCTCTGACAAGATAGGTCGATCCAGACGTACGCCGATAGTAAACATATACTTTACTTGACTGATGAAAGCTGACATTGCTATAAAGCTCTGCAGTCTTTACCAGCATCGGAAAGTCTTCAGTGACACTGTAGCTATTGATGAAGCGACCCAGCTCATCATTGAGAAGAAGCTTCTTATTGCAAAATAGATTTGGCGTATTGATGCTGCTGATATTTTTCAGGCGCGCCATGAAAGGCTTGTCTTTATAGATGACATCAGAAGCCAGGATATGAAAAATGGTTGAGGGCGAATTGAGGATTTCACCATCGATCAACAGCAGAGGCAGGCCGGAATAATATTCATTGGAGCTTAACTGTTCGGCTTCCTCGAAAATATTCACATGGGAATAGACATCATCACCGGCGGTGATTTTGAACAGCTCGCCCTCAACATGGGGCCAGATACGGGTATAGTTAAAGCAGGTCCCGTTATTCTTCGAATAATCCAGAACCTTGACGTCATCAAACAAACCGCCATGAACAGACAGCCAGCGATTGACCAGCTCAATGGTTTTATCCCGGGAACAGTCGTCCGCGATAACCAGGCAGAAATCGTATTCGGCACCGTAAGTCTCTATCAGAAACCTGATGCTTTCCAGGTGCTCGATAATATAAAGCTCATGGTTGAAGGTCAAAACACCAAACGTAAACTTTTTCTTAACCACGAGAAACACCTTCACTCAATTTTTTTGCCAACACTCTGTACAAGAAGATAAAAGCCTTGAAACCAACCATCTTGAAGCCGAGTACAAAAAAATCGACTTTCCATTTCAAACTGTACTTTCCATCCGACAAGGACTCACTTGCCACACCTCTTTTATTGATGTCTATCGGCAAGTTGTACTTCTTCAGCACAGGTGTAATAACGCTAGGCACCCACTTTCCTCTACGGATAGCGCCGCCAAGCGTGTAGTTGTAAACAAACGTGTCTTCCTTGCCTATCTGGGCGCAATAAAAAATGTCGCCGCCGCCGTAGGTTCGCGCACTGCCGAAGAACTCCCATGCCCAGGGCGAATCGACTTCACCGGTAAATTCGACAAGCTTGCGGGTTCTCCAGAGCGCAGGCGCAGAATTCAAGCGGTAGTCGTCTCGCGCACCGACCACTTCAAAACCGTCAAGGTCGCCTTCAACCCTGTTGACGCCAGGAATATTGCTGAAATAGAAAACAGCGATTTCAGAGCGCTCTTTCATCGCCCGGATACAGTCAGCTATTTTCAGCTGATTGACGGGAGACTCCAGGATGAAATCATCAAACAGAGTAATAACGAATTCAGTTTCAACCAAGGCCAGGGCCTTGCGCAGCCGCCAACCCCAAGGGCGCCTGGCTTCATCGGCCGAGAGCTTTAACGTACGCACCTGAAGCCCGTCGAACTCGAAGCTTTTTTGCTCTGTATTCAATATGACCCGACAGTCACAGTCAGGCCACATGTCTTTAAGTGAGTAGAAAAAGGGGAGCCACACATCTTCGTAGATGTCGCAGGAATTAACAATGATTGTGCAATCTTTCCCGCTTACCCTGCCAACGCTATCACTCATGACCCACTCCGACATAAACCGCTGGGGAGAGTCTGAAATAGCCATGCATTTCCGACTGCTGCCCCCTGATTCTCAAAGCAGAAAACCTATCCACATGGACAGGACTCTCCGCTCAATTCTGTGTTTCAGCTATCAGGCGCATCCTGCAGCGGCCAGATTCCACATTACAGGCGCACCTGCGTCCTGCTCAGGTCAAGCAGGGCCATGAATGTATGTAGCATCGGCGATGTGCGCAGCGAGGCCTTGCCGGACCATGGACTGGTAACTCTGCAAGGCCTGCTCATTTGAAAACTAACGAACAGCACAGCATACGGACTCATAAGAGCCATACCTTACCACTGTTCCACCTTCAACCTCGATAACAGTATCACAGGTCTCCAGCGTATTAAGCCGGTGCGCAATGACGATCAGCGTCGTGCCATCCCCAAGATCATCGACGGCGCGCATGACTTCCTGCTCGGTCTTGCTGTCCAGCGCACTGGTTGCTTCATCCAGAATGATAACGCTGGCCTCTTTATAGAAAGCCCGGGCGATCGCGATACGTTGGCGCTGTCCGCCGGAAAGAAAGACACCTCGCTCTCCTACCGGTGTGTCATAGCCCGCAGACCAGGATTCGATGACATCGGAAATCTGCGCCTTGGCAGCAGCTCGCCGCACACGGTCAAAGTCGATATTTTCGTAAGGCACGCCGAAGGCAATGTTTTCAGCCACAGAAGCGTCGGACAGAAAGATCTGCTGCGGCACATGGGCAATGTTGCCTTGCCAGTTTCGACTGTTGTCCGTATTCACCTCGACACCGTCGACCGCAAAGACACCATCCGTAGGGGTCAGCAGCCCCATCAGAATATCGATCAGGGTACTTTTTCCGCTGCCCGTTGCCCCCATCAGCCCCACCCGCGAACCTTTGGGAATGTTCAGGCTGATGTTTTTCAATACCCACGGCGCATCGTTGCCATAGCGATACGAGACATTATCCAGAGACAGACGGTCCTTGAAATCCAGAGGAATGCGCGTGGTTTCGATTTCGACCTCGCTACGTTCTTCCGGCAGAAGATCCAGTACATCTCGCAAGGAATCCTGTGCACCGCTGATGCAAGCCCAGGCCGCATAGGATTGCTGCAATACCGGAAGCAGGCGTTGTGCTGCCAGCGCCAGCGCACCCAGCATGGGAATGGAGGCAAGCAGGCCACCGGGCAACTGCGCAAGCCAGTAGGCAAAAACCGCAATCATCAGCATGCCGAACGATTCGATAGCGAATCGTGGCGAGTTCGCGATGATCTGGATGTTGGCCCTGGCACGACGCAACTTGTAGTCGGCGCTATCGAAGTCCTTGCGATAGGTACGTTGCGACGAGTCGATGATCACGTCCCGAATACCTTCGAGACTCTCGCTCATCAACTTCAGCAGCCGATCAGAAGTGACGCTCACCACCAGACTGTCTTTTCTCAACTGCTTCCTTGTCACCAGTACAACCGCCAGGTAAACCCCGCCAAAACTCGCAAAGGCAAGAAAGGCGACCACCGGCTGGATGGCCAGGACAATCACGAGGATTGCCAGCATCATGAAAGCCGAACTGACAATGGTCAGGGAAGGGAAAAGAAACTCCCGCACCACAGTGTCGACCTTGTTGAAAATAGCCGTGATCACTTCACTGCTGTTTCTCGAGATGTGCTTGCTGTAAGGCTGATGAATGACCGTCTTGTAAATGTCGCCTGCCAGATCGCCACCGACAGCCGAACTCAGCCTGTTCTGCGCCCACATCAGCACAAAACGACTGACACCGGAGAATATGGCCGCTACCGCGAAAATGACGGTCAGTGGCAATAAAAGCCCGTTGGCGGAATCGATACCCATGGACGTAAAGAGACCACCCACCAGCGGCTGGCTCAATAGCTTCTCCGGATTGATCAGGACAGCCAGAAAGGGAACGATGGCCCCGATGCTGACTATTTCCGCAAGCGATGCAACCACCATGAGCCCGAGGATCACAAAGAACTGCAGCTTTCTTTTGAGTGTAAAACACTTCCAAAGACGGCCTAGCAACTGAATCATTGAGTCACTCTTCGCAAGAAAAATTATTAACGGCTGCGATGACCAGTTCGACTTCAGCCGATGTCATTTCAGGACTCATTGGCAAACTCAGGACTTGCTGGTGGATCTTCTCGGTCACCGGATAGCTGTTGCCATTCAGTTCCTTGTAAGCCTGCTGCTGATGGACAGGAATCGGGTAGTGAATGATGGTCTGAATGCCTTGTGCGGCCAGATGCTTCTGCAACAAGTCACGCTGCCGGCATTGAACGACGAACAGATGCCAGACATGGCTGTCCAGCGACAGCGGGCAAGTGCCGGTGGAAAGTGGCAGTTCTACGGCCGGGTTGTCGATGCCCTCCATATACAGCCTGGCAATTTCCCGGCGGCGCGCAGTCTGGTCATCCAGATACTTGAGCTTGACGCTCAGCATGGCTGCCTGAATCTCATCCAGGCGGCTGTTCACGCCCTGATAGAGATTCTTGTATTTCTCATGGGAACCATAGTTACGCAGTGCGCGCAGAACCTTGGCCAGTTCGTCGTCGTCCGTGGTGACAGCGCCCGCATCGCCCAGGGCTCCCAGGTTTTTTCCCGGATAGAAACTGAATCCCGAAGCATCGCCCCAGCTCCCTGCCCTTCGGCCATTGACGCTGGCGCCATGAGCCTGTGCAGAGTCTTCCAGCACCAGAAGCCCCTTTTCCTCGGCCAGCGCCATCAACGCTGTCATGTCGGACAATTGCCCGTACAGATGAACTGGCATGAGGACACGAGTCCGGGAAGTCACCGCAGCCCGGGCATTGACTGGGCACAGGTTATAGGTGCGCGCGTCGGGCTCGACCAGAACCGGCACCAGGCGATTTTCGGTAATTGCCAGAACACTGGCGATGTAGGTGTTGGCTGGAACGATGACTTCATCGCCATCCTTGAGTTTCCCCAGCTCTTTCCAGGCACGCAATGTCAGGTTCAGCGCATCAAGGCCGTTGGCAACGCCAATGCAATGCCGACTACCGCTGTAGGCTGCAAAACTTTCTTCAAAAGTCGACAGTTCATTACCGCCGATGTACCAGCCCGAATCAATGACACGGGTACACGACTCGATCAATTCTTCGCGCATCGTCGAATTGATTTTCTTCAAATCCAGAAAGCTGATCATTTGTCCAGGTACCTGATAATTCTTGCCGGGTTGCCTACTACAACAGCGCTGTCAGGCACGTCTTTCGTGACCACAGAACCTGCCCCTACCATTGCATTGCGACCGATGGTGATGCCCGGCAGCAATGTTGCATTGGCACCAATACTTGCACCGGCCTTGACCGTGATGCCCTGAAAAGCATCGGGATATACTTTCGACCTGGGCATTGGATCGTTGGTGAAAGTTGCATTGGGACCAATAAAAGCGTTGTCTTCGATACGAGTGCCGCTCCACAGGAAGACACCCGATTTGACCGTAACATTGTCCCCTACGACGACATCGCCTTCGATCAGCGTATGGGCACAGATATTACAGTTACGACCGATAACCGCGCCCGCCAGAACAACGGAGTATTGCCAGATACGCGTGGAACTACCAATGTCCGAACTTTTGACATCGGCCAGAGCGTGAATCTCAGACATTCTCTATCTCCGTGAGAAAGCGATCATAATTTCTGATGTAATCAGATTCGTCATAATGCTCGCTGGCAAGCACCAGAAGTATGCAGTCGTCACTGAAGTCATGCATTTCACGCCAGACCATGCTTTCGATCAGCAGCCCTCTGGTAGGACTGTCCATCACGGTTTCTTCACGGACCTTGCCGTTGTCCAGCACCATCCGGCACTGTCCGGCAACGCAGATCGCAACTTGTTTCAGATTACGGTGGGCATGATATCCGCGACTGACGCCTTCGCCGGTTCGATAGATGTAATAAACGCGCTTAATATCAAAAGGTATTGCTTTTTCCATACCGATTTCCAGAGCGACCAACCCTCCTCGTTCATCGCCCAGACTGGGAAAGTCAATCCATTTCATCATGCTCACTTCACATGCTCCGCTATATTTTCTGATTGGCGCTGAATAAGAATTCATCGATCGGCAGTCGCTACGAAAACCAATGGCCCAGCCTCCCCTGCGCTCTGCACCGGGGGTGCCGTAATACCTTTTTGCCATCTCTGTACGCGGTACATCCTCGAAGAGGAATTGTACACCGAGGCTATGCAGGTCCGCTCAACGACTAAAACAGCGATAATACGCAGGGCAGGCCACCAGTTATACCTTTTATGAGCCCCGTTCGATGAAACATCTTCGTATTTCGCGTCCTGAAGCAGACGCGTTCCGATCAGGGCTCTGAAAAAAAACGATGTCAGTGTAGGCATGAGGGAGCACAGCGCAAGACAATGCTCCTGCGCCCAGACCACGGATGACCCTGCAATAATGAAGATGAAGAAACAATCAGCCAGATCCCGACACATGCGCGAGCAGCAGCGCAAAAGCCTGGAACGCTATCGGATGGATTTCTATCGCGCCCGCTATCGGGCGAAGGTCATGGGTGCCGTTTCGATGATGGTGCTGATGGCCGGGGTGTCGCTCTACACGAAAAGCCTGATGCCAATCTGCCTGATGACACCCATTGCGCTAACCGGCGTGCTGATGCTGACCTGGTTCTGGCGCAAACGGATCGGGCTGGTTGCCGACCAGCCGACCCAGCCCGAATGAAACGCCCGTCACCTCAGAATCTGAAGCGCCCTACACTCGCCTGCAAGCTGCCGCCCAGCCTTGCCAGTTCGGTGCTGGACATGGCGGTTTCACCGCTGGCGACATAGGTCTGTTCAGAGATCACTCGCACATTCACGACCCGACGGTTGATTTCATCGGCGACGATGCTCTGTTGTTCGGCGGCTGCGGCGATCTGGGTGTTCATCTGTTCGACGGTGGAAACCGAGCGACTGATGTTCATCAATGAGCTCCCGGCAAGACGAGTCAGCTCCACACTGCTTTTGCTCAATGACAGGCTGTTACCGAGGAAAGCGGCGACTTTCCGGGCACCATTCTGCAGGCTGCTGACCAGCCCTTCGATTTCCTCTGTGGATGCCTGGGTTCGTTGAGCCAGGCTGCGAACTTCGTCAGCAACCACGGCAAAACCGCGACCGGCAGCACCTGCCCGCGCAGCTTCAATGGCGGCGTTGAGGGCCAGGAGGTTGGTCTGCTGGGCGACCGACTTGATCACATCCAGCACCGTACCGATCTGGTCGCTTTCGCGGCTCAGGTCGTTCATGGCATCGGTCGAATGATTGACTTCCTCTGCCAGACGCCCGATCTGGTCGATGGCCTGAAGCACGACCTCATCGCTCTTGCGAGCCTCGTCATGGGCCGCGATAGCAGCGTGGGAAGCATCTTCGGCGTTGCGGGCCACCTCCTGGACAGTGGCGGCCATCTGGTTCATGGCGACCGCAACCTGGTCCGTCTCGCTCTTCTGGCTGGTAACGCCTGCGGTGGTTTGCTCGGTGACCGCCGAGAGCTGTTCGGAAGCACTGGCCAATTGCACGACGCCGTCACGAATACCGCCAATCAGGTCGCGCAGGTTGACTGTCATACGCTGCATGCTGGTTTGCAGAAGGCCCAGTTCGTCCTTGCGATTGACCGGAATATCGGCACTCAGGTCACCGGCAGCCACCCGTTCGGCAGCCTGCAGGGTTTCCATCAACGGTCCGACAATCATCCGGGTAATCAGCCAGGCCGCCAGCGCGCCGAGCGTCAGGGCAATGCTCGCAAACACGATGAGCAGAAACTTGGCTTCGGCGACATCTTCATCGCGCTTGGCCGTCTGGTTGACCAGTAATTGCCGACTGGTTTCAAACAGGCTGGCCACTTCCGTGTCCAGGCCATACTGGATCTGCTTGAGCTTCGCGGCGTCATGGTCCTCGGTGGCCCGGACAAAATCCTTGAAATGATCGCGATAACGCTCGGTCGTCTCCATGGAGCGAAAGACCAGAGCCAGGTCCGCCGGTGCATTCAGCAGGCTTCTGATCCTTTCATAATGCGATTCCAGGTTGTCGTTCGCCTTGAGTACCGCAGCGGCTCGACCCGTTTCTGGATGCAAGGCATAGCCCAGCTTGGCAATGCGCATGTCGCGCACCATTTCATTGAGCTGAGAAATGGACGCCAGCTTCTCGCCCCGCTCGCGCAGGATATTGATTTCCACCCAACTGAAAGCAGCGATCAGGGTCGTCAGCAGCAGAACGCTGACAAACCCCAGGATCAATTTCGATCTGACACTGATATTGCCCAGCATACCTGCGAACCAGTTGACCATTTCAGAGCGCTCCGTGCACGTTTAGGTGCTGGTGAGTGTCCTCAGGGTCTTTCGGGTTCCGTCGTCTGCCTCGTGGATGATCCTTTGGTATCCCCTGTGCGACGATCTGTATGTCCGCCGTTACAAAAAGACACAAGTTGGCACATTTCTTCCTAGTGGAACACTCGTACCAGAAAATCACTGGTTTTACTGCAGGGAAAGCGCCCATCGCGCACCACGGTGCAGTCACCGGATGCCACAGCGTCCATAAACAGTGCAAAGACCCGATCAAAAGTCGTGTGTCTTCAGATAAGGAGATCCATTCGTGCCCTATAAGCGCTCGCTGTCTTTTCTACCCCGCCGCTCGCCCCGCCACCGAGCCCGTCCCTGCATGGACCTTCTGTCGCCCTGAGCGACCTGTCTTTTTCCTGAATCACTAGTGCACCGAGAACGTGAGTATTCACGTTCCCGTTTTGTATTTTCCGACTCATACACTTTCTTTTATCAGCGGTCTATCGGCAGGTTCAGAGGAGAATAATTACTCAACTAGATAAAGTGGATTTCGTCCGACAATCCATCATTTAGTTCCAAATAGCCACCACTCTTTCAGAGTGGGCGCTCGGACTTTGCCTGCTTTTTATAAAGATTTTAAAAACACTTCATCTTTCACCAGGGAGAATGTTCTGTGAGCCCTTGATTATTAACTGCACCAACTTGACTCGACTCATACAACATTGGTGCATGCCGTCGGCCGGATTTTAACTGGTGTCTTTTTGATATCGTCTGAAAAAACAGAGGGTATTCTTTCGCCCTCAACTTGATGGCCTCACCCCTTGATAAACAGTGGGCACAACTCAGATTTTCCGAGGATTCGATAAAAAATTACATGAATGCGACATCCGCTCTATTTCAGCCATTACAGACCACTTCCTGAAAGTTTCTGGCATAGCGGTTGCTAACTAGCCTTCAGGAACCCTCGCTACCTTCAGGTACGCGATAAGAAAAAGGACGCTCAATGCCATCTTCATAATCCGTAAACCGTTTTTATCCGATTGAGCCTGACTTGCAGCTCCACGGAACCGTGCGCCTGTTAAATGTGCAGCCCTCCAGTATTTGAACATTCACGAAATGTTTGAACGGACTTTTATTGCCCTTCAACTATTCCGAGGGAGCTTTAATGAATGATGCGGCAACCCTGAAATCGGTCCCTGATCCATTGCCCGGTGAAGTTCCCACGGCATGGCAGAGTATTCCGTTTACAACCAATAACTCACGACCTGGCAGTTTGAATAAGCCGCAGGCTTTCTTGTTGATTGCCGCTTCGGTACTTATTCACGGTGCGGTCTGGTGGTACATGCAGACTGCCAAAGCCGAGCTTCCGGAAGTTGCGCCCCAGGTTCCGGAAATGACGATCGAGCTGACCAGCCCGACACCACCGACACCGCAAGCGCCGCCTCCGGAGCCACCTCCACCTGCGCCGCCACCTCCGCCCCCTGAGCCCGAGCCCGAGAAACCGGTTGAGGACCCGGACGCGGTCAAGCCACCGCCCAAACCGGTGGAAAAGCCGAAAGTTGAAAAACCCAAGCCGGTCAAGAAACCGGAGCCCGTACAAAAGCCAAGGCCACCCGCGCCGCCGACACCGCCTGCGCCCAGTGCCCCGAGTACCCCGGCACCGCCGACACCTTCGCCCGCTCCTCCAGCACCTGCGGCGCCGGTCAAGGAAAGTGCAGCCGTTTCAGGGCTCGCCAGCCTTGGCAATCCGCCGCCCGAGTACCCGGGCCTGGCGTTGCGACGCAGTTGGGAAGGGCGCGTGATTCTGCGCATCAAGGTTCTGGCCAATGGCCGGGCCGGCAGTGTCGAGGTGACCCAATCCAGCGGCAAACCGGTTCTGGACGAAGCCGCCGTGGAAGCCGTGCGCAACTGGAAGTTCATCCCGGCCAAACGTGGTGACACGCCTATCGAAGGCTTCGCGACACAGACCATCGACTTCAAGCTTCCGGAATGATCCGGCGGATAACAACCGACAACTTTATTCAAGCTGGTGAGGTGTAAACCATGAACGCATCGCTTTCTTCCATGATTGTCCCGGCCGTGCTCTGGGCACTCATTCTGTTTTCCGTATTGAGCTGGGCCCTGTTGCTGATCAAGTCGGCGCAGTACATGAGGCAGAAATCCCAGAACAAACAGTTCACCCAGGCTTTCTGGAGTGCCCCAGACCTGCTGACGGCAGCCGAACACGCTTCCCAGTATCCGGGCGCACTGGCCCGTATCGCCAACAGCGGCTTTGAAGCGATGGCGGTCGAAGACGCACCTCGTACCACCCAGCAACTGGCCCACACCATCAACCGTTCCGACCGCCTGGAACGCAATCTGCGCCAACAGATTCAGAAAGAACGCCGGGCACTGGAAAACGGCCAGGCGATTCTGGCCAGTATCGGCAGCACCGCACCTTTCATCGGCCTGTTCGGTACGGTCTGGGGGATCATGGAGGCGCTGCAAAGTATCGGTCTCACCGGTTCGGCCAGCCTGGAAGCGGTGGCAGGCCCCATCGGCCATGCGCTGGTTGCCACCGGGGTCGGGATCGCCGTCGCGGTGCCAGCGGTGCTGATCTACAACTTCTTCCTGCGCCGCCTGAAGCTGGCCGTGGCCGACATGGACGACTTCGCCCATGACTTCGATTCGCTCGCCCAGCGCAGCGCCTTCGCCGTCACGCGTCAACCCATCGCCACCCGCCACAACCATTCCGTTCGGGAGGCAAGCTAATGGCCTTTTCCAACCAGGACAGCGATGAAGTGCTCAGCGAAATGAACGTCACGCCATTGGTGGATGTGATGCTCGTGCTGCTGGTGGTGTTTATCGTCACCACACCGCTGATGACCAATGCGATCAAGGTCAACCTACCCAAGACCGACTCGGTGGCACCGGCCGAAAAGAAAGACCCGGTGGTGGTCAGCGTCGATCAGGACGGCAAATTCTATCTGGCCAAATCTGAAATTGCCCCCGAACTGCTGGAAAGAAGCCTGCAGGACGAGAAGGCCAAAGACCCGGAAATCCGCGTCCAGTTGCAGGCCGATACGGCCGTGAACTATGGCCAGGTGGCCAAGGCCATGGCCTCGATCGAGCGATCGGGCATTACGAAGATATCCGTCATGACATCGAAATGACATGAGGGCTTCGCCGCGCGAAGCCTGTTGACCGCATTCCCGTGAGCACGTTCGTCCGTGGGCCGCAAAGCCCCTGGAGGGGAGCGGCTTGCCGGAAAGGAAGAAGTGAAACTCCTGATGGGCACAACCGCATCGGGAAAAGAGGGCTCACAAGGCCATTTCAATAACGTCTGGAATAAGTCGGAAATTACCATGCTGATGAATCTTCCCGGTTGCACCCTCAACCCCCTCGCCATTGCGGTACGGCGCCATCCCCGTGCGCTGCTCTGCGCACTGGCCATGGGCATGAGCGGTGCTCAGGCGGCCGATGCCGTCGATGCGGACACAAGCAGTACAAGCGTCTCCTCCAGCGCCGCCGTCGTGCCCGCCACGACCCAGTTGCAGCGTGTCGAAGTCACAGGTTCGGCGATCCGCAGGGTCGATGCCGAGACGGCCGTGCCCATCACCATCCTGCGCGCCGATGACCTGAAGAAACAGGGCGTGACCACCACTCAGGAAATGGTCCAGCGCATCACCGGCAGCCAGTCGATCAACAACAGTGCCGGCTCGGTCGGTGCCGGAACGGGCGGCGCGTCCTACGCCGACATGCGCGGGATTGGCGCCAACAAGACGCTGGTGCTGCTCAACGGACGCCGTCTGGCGAACAACGCCCTGTCGGGTGTCGGCACGCCCAACGGCAGCGCCATCGACCTGAACATGATCCCGTTTGCTGCCATCGACCGGGTGGAAGTGCTGCGTGACGGCGCCTCTGCGCTGTACGGCACTGATGCCATCGGCGGGGTCATCAACTTCATCACCAAGAAGTCCATGACCGACGGCACCTTGAGCCTGGGCGGCGAAACCCCCACCAACAGTGGCGGCGGGGCCACCAAGGACATGAGCGCCAGTTGGGGCTTCGGTGACCTTGAAGAAGACCGCTTCAATGTCATGGGCGTCTTCAACTACAACAAGCAGCAGAACCTGGATGCCAACGACCGGTCATTCGCCAGGGATTATGTGCCGGGACGCGGTCTTAACCAGACCTCAGGGACCGCCTTCCCCGGCAACTACTACCAAGGCAACAATGGCACGAATCCGCTGGCCGGTGGCAACTGCAACGGGCCCAGCCTGATCGCCAGCAACGGCATCTGCCGGTTCAGCACCCGCGAATACATCGACCTGATTCCACAGACCGAGAAAACTTCCTTTTTCGGCAAGGCCACCGGCAAGCTGGCGGACGACCACAACGTCAACCTGGAATACTTCTGGGCCCGCAACAATAACCACACCGACATCGGTCCAGCGCCCCTGACCGGCCTCTCGCTGGATGCTTCGTCGCCCTACTACCCCGGCAACGGCATCACGCCCTTGCCGACCAGTTTCGTGCTCGACCCGACACAGCCCATCGATACCGCATGGCGGGAAACCGCAGCCGGGCCACGGGGTTCCAGCGACCAGAACACCAGCCAGCGCTTTCTGCTGAGCTTCGATGGCATGGTCAGCGGCTGGGACTACAGCGTCGGCGCGTCATACAACCAGAACAAGGTCATTTCCTCACTCACCAACGGCTATATCAGCGATGCGGCCATGATCGCCGGTCTGGCCAACGGCATCATCAACCCATTCGGTCCGCAGACCGCGGCAGGCCAGGCATTGATCGATGCCAACGAATACCATGGCCAGTACTCAAGCGCCGTGGGCCGGGTGGTCGGTATCGACGCCCGTATCAGCCGGGAAATCGGTGACTGGTTTGGTGCCGGACCGGCCGGCCTGGCGCTGGGCGGCGAATACCGCAAGGAGAAAATGCATCAGGAGTACGAAGCCTTCGTCAATGACGTCAGCAGCCTGGGGGCCGACGCGGCCGGCAGTGTGTCGGGCGACCGCAGCGTAAAGGCCCAATACGCCGAATTGAACGTTCCGGTCCTCGACAGCCTGGAACTGAGCGCTGCCATTCGTCACGACAAATACAGCGACTTCGGCAGCACGACCAACCCCAAATACTCGTTCCGCTTCCAGCCGTTCAAGCAACTGGTGGTCAGAGGCGCCTACAGCGAGGGCTTCCGCGCGCCTTCTCTGTATGAGCTTTATGCGCCGCGCAGCCTGAGCTTCACCCAGGGTTACTACAACGACCCGACCCTGTGCGCAGGCGGTACCGTGCAGCCTGGCGGTAATGCCGGACGCGATTGCAATCAGCAGTTTCTCAACAACAGTGGCGGCAATACCGAGCTGGCTCCCGAAAAGGCCCGCAACGTGACACTGGGCTTCGTCTACCAGCCGGTCAGCAACCTTTCCATGGGCCTGGATTTCTGGTGGATTCACATCTCCAACCAGATTCAGTCGTTCCCTGAATCGACCGTCTTCGACGACCCTACCACCTACGCCGACCGCTTCATCCGCAACCCGGATGGTTCGATCGCCAATATCGTGACCGGCAACGCGAACCTGGGCATCGTCAAGACCAATGGTGTGGACGTCACCCTGGACTATCGCTTCCCGAACACGCCGTACGGCCAGTTCGGCCTGGGCATGACCGGCACCTATGTGACCCGCTACGACTACCAGAACATCATCGACGGCCCTTACACCGACAAGGTCGGGGACTTCCAGGGCGATGGCGTGATCTCGCGCTGGAAACATGTCCTGACCGGTACATGGTCGCTGGGCAACAGCCGCGCGTCCCTCACCAACCGCTTCACCAGCGGTTACAACGACTATGACCGCACCACCAACGCCCGGGTGGCGTCGTATACGCTCTGGGACCTTTCGGTCGGGCATACCTTCGACAAGGTGCTGGATGTGGACGCCGGGATCCGCAACCTGTTCGACCGCGATCCGCCATTCTCCAATCAGGCCTACAACTTCCAGTCCGGCTACGACCCGCGCTATGCCGATCCGCTGGGCCGCACGCTGTTCGCCCGCATGACCTATCACTTCTGAGGTGATGGCGTGGCTCATACCCGCTCCGTGAGCCACGCCTTGAGTTGCGCTTCGCCCCTCCGGCCCTACAGGTTTCATCCACCTTCCCCGGCCGGAGGTTTTTTTCGCAGTGCATGAGTATTCAGTGCGTACAAGGACAGCCCCATCATGTTGCGTACCTCCCGTTTTCTAAGGCGCCTGCTGCTGGGCGTTGCTCTGTACGGTTATGGGCAGGCACTGCTGGCCGCGCCGACCCACGCCTTGACGGTCTATGGCGAAGCCCCGAAATACCCTGTGGGCTTTCAGCACTTCGCTTACGTCAACCCGGACGCCCCCAAGGGCGGCTCGCTGACACGCTCGGCCGAAGAAATCGGCCAGTTCAATTACCTGAACCCGTATGTCGATCAAGGCATCAACGTGGTTCAACTCGACACCTGGGTCTATTCCCCGCTGGCCTATCGCTCACTGGATGAGCCCTACACGGTGTACGGCCTGATCGCGGAAAAAATGGAAATGGACCCCAACGGCCTCTGGATTCGTTTTTTCATCAACCCCAAGGCTCGCTTCGAAGACGGCACACCCGTCACCGCCAGTGATGTGCGCTACACCTTTGAACTGATGACCACCAAGGCCAGCTTCAGCTACCGGCCCATGTATGCGGACGTCAAGGATGTGGTCATGGAAGGACCGCTACAGATTCGCTTCGACTTCAAGAACAACCTCAACCGCCTGCTGGCCCTGGATATCGCCAGCATGCGCATCCTTCCCGAACACTGGTGGAAGAACAGGGACTTTGCCAACGGCGGAGGTTTCGAGGCACCGCTGGGCAACGGGCCTTACCGGGTCGCGAAAGTCGACGCCGGACGCAGTGTGGTCTTTGAGCGGGTCAAGGACTGGTGGGCCAAAGACCTGCCGGTCAGCCGCGGGCTGTATAACTTCGACACCCTGACCGTGAATTTCTACGGCGACACGGAAATCGCCCGGCAACTGCTGCAGGCCGGAGCCTTCGACTACAACCGGGAGTTCTCATCGGCGGGCTACACCGTCGGCTACAGCGGCCCGGCCATCGACGACGGACGCCTGCAAAAACACATTCTGGCCCGGCAACGCCCCGTTTCGGCACAAGGCTTTGTCTTCAATCTGGACAACCCCGTCTTTCAGGATCGGCGGGTGCGCGAGGCGTTATCGCTGCTGTGGGACTTCGAGTGGCTGAATCGTAGGGTCATGCGCAGTTTCTACGTGCGTGAACAGAGCTACTTCCCCAAGAGCGAGATGGCCGCCACGCAATTGCCGGACGCAGCCGAACTGAAGATTCTCGAGCCCCTGCGCGGCCAGGTCCCGGATGAGGTATTCACGCAGGTCTACCAGCCGCCCAGCACCGACGGCAGCGGCTATATCCGCGACAAACAGTTACAGGCCCTGACGCTGCTGGCCGAGGCGGGCTGGCATCCGCGCAACAACAAGCTGGTCAACGCAGCGGGCGAACCGCTGACCTTCAGTTTTCTCGACGGCCAGGGCGGCTTCGACCGGTTGATATTGCCGTTCAAACGAACGCTGGCGCAGATCGGCATCACCCTGAATTTCATGCGCATCGATTCGGCGCAGTACATCAACCGGCTCAACGCCCGGGACTACGACATGATCGTGGTCAGCCTGCCGAAAAACGGCAATCCGCTGATTTCCCCGGGCCGTGAACTGTACAACCTGTTTGGCTCGCAAAGCGCCACACAAGTGGGCAGTTCCAACGCCATGGTCTTGCGCAACCCCGCTGTGGACAGGTTGATCGACGGCCTGGTCGCCGCCAACAGTCGTCAGGACATGGTGCTTTATGCCCGCGCCCTGGATCGGGTCCTGCAATGGGGCTACTACATGATTCCCAACTACTACTCCAAGGGAACGCCGCTGGTGTTCGCCAATCGTTTTGGCCGGCCCGAGATCGAGCCCGTCTACGACATTGGCCTGGAAACCTGGTGGCAGATCAGCCCGACAGCACTGACCAATGCCCAGGCTTCGGCCCTGACAGGCAAGACCACCGCCGCGAAGGAGCCGTAACATGCTGGCTTATATGATTCGACGCCTGCTGCTGATCATCCCCACGCTGCTGGCCATCCTGATTGTGAACTTCCTGATCGTACAGGCGGCCCCCGGCGGCCCGGTCGAACAGGCCATCGCCCGCATTCAGGGCTTCAGTCCCAACGGGGTCGGCGGTGGCGGCGGCGAAGTGGCGGCCTCCGGCACGGCAAGCCGCAGCACTCGCGGGCTGGACCCGGCACTGATCGAGGCGATCAAAGAGCATTACGGCTTCGACAAGCCCATGCACGAACGTCTGTGGCTGATGCTCAAGAATTATGCACAGCTGGATTTCGGCACCAGCTTCTTTCGTGGTGCCGAAGTGACGGAACTGATTGCCCAGAAACTGCCGGTGTCGCTGTCCCTCGGCCTGTGGGCAACGCTGATCACCTATCTGATATCAATACCGCTGGGCATCCGCAAGGCCGTGCGGCATGGCAGTGCATTCGATGTCTGGAGCAGCACGCTGGTCATCATCGGCTATGCCACGCCCGCGTTTCTGTTCGCCATTCTGCTGATCGTGGTTTTTGCCGGGGGCAGCTACCTCAGTTGGTTTCCGGCGCAAGGCCTGCTCTCGGACAACTTCGACAGCCTCAGTACCTGGGGCAAGGTCAAGGACTACCTCTGGCATCTGGTGCTGCCGGTCAGTGCTCTGGTGATCGGCGGTTTTGCCACGCTGACCATCCTCACCAAGAACAGCTTTCTCAACGAGATCAGCCGCCAGTATGTGGTCACGGCACGAGCCAAGGGTCTCACGGAGCACCGGGTTCTGTATGGCCATGTGTTCCGCAACGCCATGCTGCTGGTGGTCGCCGGAATTCCGCAGACCTTGATCGAGGTGTTTTTCGCCGGCTCCCTGCTGATCGAAACCATCTTCGGCCTCGACGGGCTGGGGCGCATGAGCTACGAGGCGGCGGTATCGCGGGACTATCCGGTGGTGTTCGGCACGTTGTTTCTGTTCACGCTGTTCGGCCTGCTGATCAAGCTGGTGGGCGACCTGTGCTACACGCTGGTCGACCCGCGCATCGATTTTTCCGCGAGGAGCGCCTGATGTTCGAGTTTTCTCCCCAGAGCAAACGGCGCATGGCGCTGTTCAAGGCCAACCGGCGGGGCTGGTGGTCGCTGTGGATCTTCCTCGCGCTGATGCTGGTCTGTCTGTGTGGCGAGCTGATCGCCAACGACAAGCCACTGGTGCTGAGCTACGAAGGCACGCTGTATTACCCTGCCCTGCACACCTACATGGAAACCGACTTCGGTGGCGAACTGCCCTTCGAGCCGGACTATTCCAGCGACTACGTCCGCCAACTGATCTCCGCCAAAAACGGCTGGATGCTGTTTGCGCCGATCCCTTTCAGCTACGACACCATCAACTACGACCTGCAAGCCCCATCGCCCAGCCCGCCAAGCAGCCACAACTGGCTGGGCACCGACGAGCAGGCCCGGGATGTGCTGGCGCGGGTGTTGTTCGGTGCGCGGATTTCCATCCTCTTCGCTCTACTGCTGACTGCGATCAGTACCGTGATCGGGGTCTGTGCCGGCGCGATCCAGGGCTACTACGGCGGCATGACCGACCTGATCGGCCAGCGGATTCAGGAAATCTGGTCCGGTTTGCCTGTGCTGTATCTGCTGATCATTCTGTCCGGCTTCGTTTCACCGAATTTCTGGTGGTTGCTGGGCATCATGGCGTTGTTTTCCTGGCTGGCGCTGGTGGATGTGGTACGGGCCGAATTCCTGCGCGGTCGCAGCCTGGAATACGTCAAGGCGGCACGTGCCCTGGGCCTGACCGATACCGCGCTGATGTGGCGGCACATCCTGCCCAACGCCATGACCAGCACCCTGACCTATCTGCCCTTCATCGTCACGGGTGCCATCGCCACCCTGACCGCGCTGGATTTTCTCGGCTTCGGCATGCCCGCCGGCAGCGCCTCGCTGGGTGAACTGATCGGTGAAGCCAAGCGCAATCTGCAAGCCCCCTGGCTGGGGCTGACCGCCTTTGTGGTACTGGCGCTGATTCTTTCCCTGTTGGTGTTCATCGGCGAAGCCTGCCGCGACGCTTTCGACCCCCGGAGCTGACATGCAAGAGACCCTGATTGAAATACGCGACCTGCGTGTCGCCTTCAACGGCCACGAAGTGGTGCATGGTGTCAGCCTCGATATCCGGCGCGGCGAATGCCTGGCGCTGGTGGGTGAATCAGGCTCGGGCAAATCCGTCACGGCCCACTCGATCCTGCGCCTGCTGCCGGCAAAGACCGTCAGCACCCAGGGTACGATCCGCTACAACGGCGTGGACCTGGTGAGTGCCAGCGACAAGCAGTTGCGCAGCCTGCGCGGCAACCGGGTGGCGATGATCTTTCAAGAGCCCATGAGCTCGTTGAACCCGCTGCATACGGTCGAGAAACAGATTGGCGAAATCCTGATCACCCACAAGGGCCTCAAGGGCAAGGCCGCCCGGGACCGGACGCTTGAACTGCTGGACCTGGTGGGCATCCGTGACCCGCTCGCACGCCTCAAGGCTTACCCTCATCAGCTTTCCGGCGGTCAGCGGCAACGCATCATGATCGCCATGGCGCTGGCCAACGAGCCTGACCTGCTGATTGCCGATGAGCCCACCACGGCGCTGGATGTGACGGTGCAGGTGAAGATCCTCGAACTGCTCAAGTCCCTGCAACAGCGCCTGGGCATGTCATTGCTGCTCATCAGCCACGACCTCAATCTGGTCCGCCGCATAGCCCAGCGGGTCTGTGTGATGCGTGAAGGACAGATCGTCGAGCAGGCTGACTGCCAGACCCTGTTCGACCATCCGCAGCACCCTTACAGTCGCCTGTTGATCAACGCCGAGCCTGACGGCGAGCCGGTGCCTTCCAGCCATAGGAACACCCTGCTGTCGGTACAGGACCTGAAAGTCTGGTTCCCGTTGAGCAAGGGCTGGTTCAAACGCGACCCTCGCTACATCAAGGCTGTGGACGGGGTGAGTTTTGAACTGCTCAAGGGCAAGACGCTGGGCATCGTCGGCGAGTCCGGTTCGGGCAAATCGACCCTGGGCCAGGCGATCCTGCGCCTGGTCGATTCCGAAGGCAGCATCCGCTTCGGCACCAAGGAATTGAGCCTGCATAGTCAGCACCTGATGCGCCCCTTGCGGCGCCAGTTGCAAGTGGTCTTTCAAGATCCGTTCGGCAGCCTCAGCCCACGCATGACCGTGCAACAGATCATTGCCGAAGGCTTGGTCACCCACAGGATCGGCACTGCCGAGGAACGCGAGCAGACCGTCATCCGGGTTCTACAGGAAGTCGGACTCGACCCGGCCACCCGCCATCGTTACCCCCATGAGTTTTCCGGCGGTCAGCGCCAGCGCATCTCGATTGCCCGGGCGCTGGTGCTTGAGCCGGAGCTGATTCTGCTGGACGAACCCACCTCGGCACTGGACCGCACGGTGCAGAAACAGATCGTCGCCCTGCTGCGCGACCTGCAGATTCGCCACGGCCTGACTTACCTGTTCATCAGCCATGACCTGGCAGTGGTTCATGCGCTGGCGCATGACCTGATCGTCATCAAGGACGGCAAGGTGGTCGAGCAAGGCCCTTCAAGGGAGATCTTCGCCAGGCCGCAGCAGCCCTATACCCAGGAACTGCTGCAGTCATCGGGACTGGTCTTCGCGTGAAATCTATCGGTTGAAGGTCTTGCCCAGCGCCTCAAGCCGCATGGCCAGCGGTGGCAGGCGCTGACTGCTCTGCGCCAGCACGTCGATATTGGCAGCGGTGTCTTCGGCGATGCCTTGCACCGAGCGCAGTTGCTCGGCGATTTCGCGGCTTGCGGTGGACTGTTCGTCGGTGGTGGTAGCGATCAGACCATTGAGCTGGGTGATCTGGCCAATCCCGGTGCCCACGGCACGCAGCGATTCGGAGGCACGCTGGCTGTTCTCGACGCAGCGACCGACGCCTTCGCGGCTGTCGAGCATGGCCGCCGCAGCCTCACGGCTGCCTTGTTGCAGGCCGTGGATGACGCCCTGGATTTCCCGAGTGGACGAAGCCGTGCGCTGAGCCAGATTGCGCACTTCATCGGCCACCACAGCAAAGCCGCGACCCTGTTCGCCCGCCCGGGCGGCCTCGATGGCGGCGTTGAGCGCCAGCAGGTTGGTCTGCTCGGCGATGCTGCCGATCACGTCCAGCACCTTGCCGATCTGCTCCGACTGCTCGGCAAGCGCCTGCACGGTTTCATCGGTGGTATTGATGCGCTCGGCCAGCAGGGTGATTTCACTTTGCGCCCGATCGACGCTTTCACGTCCGTGGGCAACCTGTTCGCTGGCATCGCCGGCACGCTGTACGGCTTGCGCCACATGCCCGGAAATGTCGTTCATCGCATCGCCCATGCGCTGCATGGCGTCGGTCATGCGGGAAATTTCATTCAGCTGATGGCGGGCACCGGTTTCCAGCGTGCCACTGGCCCTGGCCAGGTCATGACCCAGCTCGCCAAGGCCGCGGGTGTCGCGCACCACGCCATCGACCAGCCCGGTGATCTGCGCCAGAAAGCTCTCGAAACGCTGAGTCAGGGAAACATGCTTGCCTGCCCGCTCATCAACCCGCGCATCGGTGGTGAGCTGCGAGGCCGTGGCGAGCATTTTATCGAGCATGTCCTGATTCTCGACGGCCTCGGCCTGGTTCTGGACAGCGAGGTACATGAGGATCGCCGTCTCCACCACCACATAGACGGCATGCACCATCACCATGCCCCAGCCACCGGCATGGTGCATGACATACACCGGGAAACCCGAGTGTTGCAGGGCGTGGAACACAACGTGATGCACGGCAATCACGGCCGCTGCAACCAGAATCGGCAGCCAGTCGCGATAGAAGGTCAGTACGGCCAGGAATACAAAGATGCCGAAGTGGATTTCCACCACTCCCTGAGCCTGATTGATATGCAGTGCCGCCATGAGCATCAGCCCTACACCAAAGCAGCAGCGCATCAATCGGCTACCGCCGATGGCTCGATACAGTGCAGTCAGCACCAAGGCGGTGCCACCACCTACCAGCAGTGCCTGGGCAAAAGTGTCGTGCCAGAACGCCAACCCGATCGAATACACAAACAGCAGCCAGATCAGACCAAGCATGATGCGATCGGCCTTGCGGTAATGCTCAAGAAAACGAGGAGCTGAAGGCATCAAACACTTCCTTATTAGAGACCAGATAGCACACGGCAAGCATCATGGCCCAGCAAAAGCCCGGCCAAGTCATAGGACGACTAGATGACACGCAACAGAATGTGTCAAATCGGTGACTTTGCGCAACTCGTTATTGGCCTTTGGCCATCAATGACGCAAAAGCTTGCGTAAAGGCACACCGTCCTTCATGACCGGCGATTTGATGACGATGTAGCTGAAGTACTTGGAGATGCCGATGTTCTTGTCCAGTAACTCCTCGATCACCTCCTGATAGTGCTGGATGCTGCGGGTCATGAAGCGCACCAGATAGTCGTAGCCGCCGCTGATGAGGTGGCATTCGAGCACTTCGTCCACGTGCCGGATATTGGCCTCGAACTTGGCAAAGTCTTCGCGCTTGTGGTCGCTGAGGGAGATTTCGGTGAATACCGTGACCGATTCGGTGATCTTCGCGAGGTTCAGGTGAGCCTTGTAGCTGGAGATATAACCGGCCGCCTCCAGACGCTTGACCCGTTGCAGGCAAGGACTGGCCGACAGGCCTACGGCATCTGCGAGGCTGACGTTGGTCATGCGACCGTCTTTCTGAAGCTCGACCAGGATATTGATATCAATGCGATCCAGTTTGACCAGGCCTTCCATCAGCTACCTCTTCATTGCCGTTCACCAAAGCTCTCTTCTAGCAAAATCAGCGCCTTAAAGACAACTGATGCTGCGCCACCAGATCGGCCATGCTGTTGATACACAGATCAGCCGGGCAAGGCTGACGATGCTCGGCACGATCACGGCGGATCAGGCACAGGCCACCATTGCCCAGCGCCGCTGCAGGTGGTCGGGACACCAGCAGGGTTTCATTCGGATGCAGATCCATTTCGGCCAGCCAGGTTGTATCGTCCAGCGGGTGCGTGGTCAGCGACAACAGGCTGTCGGGGTCCAGCCCGAGACGCTCGCACAGGGCATTGCGATCCTGAGCGTCGCGGTCGGCATAGACCAGCAGCCGGTAAAACTTGCGCAGGTACAGCATGGCACCCGGCGCATCCTCGAACAGCGTCCAGGTATCCACCGAACGCGCGAAAGCCATGCCCTCTTCCCATGTAACCCTGGCACCGAAACGCTCGGCCAGTTGTCGATGGGCAAAACACAGCAGACCACTGAAACCCAGTTCGCCGAAACGCGGATACAGCGCACTTACGGCCTCTGCAAATGCCGCCAGCACCTGTTCCCTGTCGGGCTTGTCCGTGCTGTGTTCCAGCAATGGCTGCAACGCCGCCCAGACACCGGAATCGCGGTCCACCAGAACTTCATCGCAGTCGATCAACAGTGCCCGGTAATCAGTCAGCGCCATGACAGGTCAAGCCTCCATTAAACATTCAGTACCCACGGCCACGCAGTTGTTCACACTGCGTGGCCGGGCTTGAGCGACGACTAAGACTTCAATACTCGTGCCAAGGCCCCGTCGAGGATGGTCAGGGCTTCGTCGATCTGTTCTTCGGTCGTTACCAGAGGTGCCAGGAAGCGCAGCACGTTGCGATAGACACCGCATTTGATCACCAGCAGGCCGCCGAGACGGGCCTGGTCGATCAGTCGCTGATTGAGGTCCGCATCCGGGCTGCGCGCAGCATCGTCCTTGACGATCTCCATCGCCAGCATGAAACCGGGGCCACGAACGTCCCCGATGCAGGAATAGCGGGACTGAAGCCTGAGCAAGCCGGCACGCAGGTATTGGCCCAGTTGCTCACCGCGCTCCGGCAGTTTTTCCTGTTCATAGGTATCGATCACCGCCAGGGCTGCGGCGCAGGCCAGAGCATTGCCACCATAGGTGCCGCCCAGCCCGCCCGGAAGCGGTGCATCCATGATCCCCGCACGCCCGACAACACCCGACAGCGGCAGACCGCCAGCCAGGCTTTTGGCAACCGTCACCAGATCCGGCTGAATGCCTGCGTGCTGGAAACCGAACCATGTGCCAGTCCGACCAAAGCCGGTCTGGATTTCATCGAGAATCAGGACAATGCCATGCTGTTCGGTCAAGGCCCGCAGCGCTTTGAGGAATTCCACGGGTGCGGCCAGAAAACCGCCATCGCCTTGCACAGGCTCGATGATGATGGCCGCCACACGATCCGGCGCAACTTGCGTGGCCAGCAGTTCATGCAGCGCGGCCAGGGCCATTTCACCGGTAACGCCACGGTATTCGTTGGGATAAGGGGTGTGGAAAACTTCAGGAGCCAGCGGCCCGAAATTCTGCTTGTAAGGCTGGCTCATGCCGGTCAGGGTCGTGCCCAGCAAGGTACGACCGTGAAAGCCGCCACGAAACGAAATGATCGCCGGACGATTGGTATGAGCGCGGGCAATCTTCACCGCGTTCTCGACCGCTTCGGCACCGGAGGTGAAAAACACCGCCTTGTGGTCGATACCGCTGTCACCGGCCACCAGGTTACTCAAGCGCTTGGCCAAATCCAGATAGGGCTGGTAGGCAACCACCTGAAAGCAGGCATGGGTGACCTTTTCCAGCTGTCCCTGCAAGGCCTTGACGACATTCGGGTGATTGTGACCGATGTTCAACACACCGATGCCGCCGACGAAGTCCAGATAGCGCTTGCCATCGACATCCCACAATTCGGAACCCTGCGCACGATCGATGACCAACGGGTGAGCAGTGACCACGCCACGGGGTACGAACTGATCGCGCTGACGGAGCAGATGAGGTGTTTCGTCGACTTTGCTGTTCATGGCTTTACCTGTAGTGGGCCGGGCAATCGGCATGTGATTGCGATGCTGTTCAGGGTAAGCGTTCAGCGAAACGATCTACGCCGAACTTGCCCCTCCAGATGCCCAGATCCACTGTTTTCACCCTTGCAAACGGCAGATTCCTTCTGGCCATGCAATCTGCTGCACAACGCTCTGTTTACAGGCCGCAACGCACTTTTGCGCAGGCTCTTTCAACAGATCCTGCTCCAGCCTTGAGGCATGATGAAGGCCCTCTTTCACGCTCAGGAAATGCCCATGCCCGCTCTGCTCTATAAAGCCGATCCTGCCCGCAGCGAGCGCTGGAGAGCCTTGTTCGCCGAGCACGCTCCCGATATCGAGTGGCGCGCATGGCCTGACATCGGCGACCCGCAGGACATCCACTACCTGGCCGCCTGGCTGGCCCCCGATAACCTGGAGCAGGTGCTTCCCAACCTCAAGGTTCTGTTTGCACTGTCGGCGGGTGTCGATCAACTGGACCTGAGCCGCATCCCGAAATCATTGCCGGTGGTGCGCTTGCTGGACCCCGGCATCAGCCACGGCATGTGCGAATACGCCTGCTTCGCCGTACTGACCCTGCATCGGGAAATGCTGCGCTATCGTCAGCAGCAGATCGAAGGCCGCTGGCAGGCTCATCCACTGATTCCTGCCCATACACGGCGCATCGGCGTCATGGGGCTCGGCTTGCAGGCGCAGCATATTCTCGCGAGCCTGAAAGGGTTCGGCTTTGCCTTGTCGGGTTGGGCGCGCAGTGAACATCGCATCGAAGGCGTCGAATGCCATGCAGGTCCCGAACAACTGCCCGTTTTCCTGGCGCAGTGCGACATTCTGCTGTGCGTGCTGCCCCTGACCGAACAGACCGAAGGCATTCTTGATCGCGAACTCTTCAAGCACCTGCCCAAAGGCGCGGCGTTGATCAATATGGGACGTGGTAGGCATCTGGTGGAAGACGACCTGTTGGCCGCACTGGACAGCGGCCAGCTCAGCGCCGCCGTGCTGGATGTGCTGCAAAAGGAACCAGCCGCCAGCGATCACCCGTTCTGGAAACATCCGAAAATTCTGCTGACACCCCATATCGCCGCCATGACCCAACCGGAAAGCGCATTTGCAGGCTTGCTGGAAAACATTCGCCGGTTCGAGCGGGGCGAGTCGATGGAGGGGCAAGTGGATCGTGGGCAGGGGTATTAGGCGCTGGACCCGCTCCGGCATCGCGCCGAAGCGGGTTCGTTCGCAAGCAATCAGATCGCCTTCTCGAAGATCTTCGAATTACGCTGATAGTTGTAAAGCGACGCCCGTGCGCTGGGCAGACGGTCGACGCTGCTCGGTTCAAAGCCGCGCTCGCGGAACCAGTGCGCGGTGCGGGTGGTGAGCACGAACAGCGTCTTCAAGCCCAAGGCCCTGGCACGGTTTTCGATACGCTCCAGCAGCTCGTCTCCGCGACCGCCGTGGCGATACTCCGGGTTGACCGCCAGACACGCCAGTTCACCGGCCTCGGAGTCGGCAATCGGGTAGAGCGCCGCGCAGGCAATGATCAGGCCTTCGCGCTCGACCACGCTGAACTGCTGAATCTCGCGCTCCAGCACTTCCCGTGAACGACGCACCAGAATCCCCTGCTCCTCCAGCGGCGTGATCAGGTCCATCAGGCCGCCCACGTCTTCGATGGCCGCCTCACGCACCAGCTCGAACTGCTCTTGCGCAACCAGCGTACCGCCACCATCACGGGTGAACAGTTCGTTCAGCAGCGCGCCGTCTTCGGCATAGCTGACGATGTGGCTGCGGCCCACACCGCCGCGACAGGCTTCGGCGGCAGCGTCCAGCAGTTCGGCCTGATAGTTGTTGCCCAGACGCAGCAGGTGCGCAGGCACTTGCTGAGGACGCAGTTCACGCACCAGACGCCCCTGCTCATCCAGCAGACCAGTTTCGGCGCCGAACAACAGCAGTTTGTCAGCAGCAAGGTCGATGGCCGCACGGGTCGCGACATCTTCGCAGGCGAGGTTGAAGATCTCGCCCGTCGGCGAATAGCCCAATGGCGAGAGCAGCACGATATGACGCTCGTCCAGCAGGCGGTTGATGCCTTTGCGGTCGACACGGCGCACCTCGCCGGTGTGCTGATAATCGACCCCCTCAAGCACGCCGATAGGACGGGCCGTGACAACGTTGCCGCTGGTCACCCGCAGGCGCGAGCCCTGCATCGGCGAAGCTGCCATGTCCATGGACAGGCGCGCTTCGATGGAAATGCGCAGTTGCCCCACGGCATCGATCACGCACTCCAGCGTTTCGGCATCCGTCACGCGCATGTCGCGGTGGAAACGCGGTGTCAGGCCGCGCTGGGCCAGACGGCTTTCGATCTGCGGACGCGAACCATGGACCAGCACCAGCCGCACGCCCAGGCTGTGCAGCAGCACCAGGTCGTGGACGATATTGCCGAAATTGGGGTGCGCGACACCATCGCCGGGCAGCATGACGACAAAGGTGCAGTCGCGGTGAGCATTGATATAAGGAGACGCGTGACGAAGCCAGTTAACGTAATCGGGCATAACCGAAAGAGCCTGTAAAAAAATGGACGAAAGACAGAAACACGCACAACGCTGTGGTGGTTATCGTCGGAACAGGCTTGGCAACACGCGCAATCTCCTTCTTTATCGGGTTCTGTCTGGCCCGGCTTAGCGGGGGCTCAGGCAATAATGCTGGATCAACTGACGCAACAGAAGCACTGTAGGCTCCAGACGTGACATTTCAAGGTACTCACCCGGCTGATGCGCGCAGGCGATGTCGCCCGGGCCCAGAACCAGTGTCTCGCAGCCAAGGCGCTGAAGATAAGGTGCTTCGGTGCCAAATGCTACTGCTGCCGCCGTATGACCTGTCAGACGCTCCGCAATGCGAACCAGTTCCGCATCCGCTGCCTGCTCGAACGGCGCACACTCCGGGAACAAGGGTGCGTAATCGATCTGCACCTGATGCAGCTCGGCCAGCGGTTGCAGTTTTTGCCGGATGGCGGCGCGCAGCGCATCGGGGTCCATGCCTGGCAACGGGCGCAGGTCGAACTCCAGCGAACACTGGCCGCAAATCCGGTTCGGGTTATCGCCACCATGAATGCAACCGAAGTTCATGGTCGGCTGCGGCACGCTGAACTGCGGGTTGCGGTATTCGCGCTGCCATTGCTGACGCAGGCTCTTGAGCTCGCCGATGGCGTCATGCATGGCTTCCAGCGCGCTGTGCCCCAGGCTTGGGTCAGAGGAATGGCCGCTGCGCCCGAGAATATCGATACGCTCCATCATCACGCCCTTGTGCAGGCGAATCGGCCTGAGCCCGGTCGGCTCGCCAATCACCGCTGCACGCCCCAGCGGCCGCCCGGCCTCGGCCAGGGCCCGCGCTCCAGCCATCGAGCTTTCTTCGTCGCAAGTGGCAAGAATCAGCAGCGGCTGCTTGAACGGCTGATCGAGCAGACCGCGCACGGCCTCGATAATCAGCGCGAAAAAACCTTTCATGTCGCAACTGCCCAGTCCGACCCAACGACCATCGACTTCGGTCAGTTTCAGCGGATCGGTTTTCCATAATGCCTCATCGAAGGGCACAGTATCGCTGTGTCCGGCCAGCACCAGTCCGCCGGGGCCAGAGCCATAAGTGGCCAGCAGGTTGAACTTGCCCGGCGAAACCTGCTGGATATCGCAGGCAAACCCCAGATCGCCCAGCCACCCCGCCAACAGATCGATCACCGCACGGTTGGACTGATCCAGCGAAGGTTGAGTGCAACTCACCGAGGGCACGGCAATCAATGCGGCGAACTGATCTTTCATGGACGGCAAGGGCATGTATGCTTCCTGTAATCGGGACGGAACACGGACCATCATAGGGCCATAGCGCCTGCGGAATAAACCGTTACGGGCCATGTCCTGTACACTGCCGCCCTCAGCAGCCATCAATCATTGGCTGTGCTCCCGTCATCAGCATCAGCGTTTGGACTTCCCGGCCATGCAAAAAGAAACAGAAATCAAACTCCGCGTCAGCCGCGAGACCCTCGTTGCACTGCGCGAGCACCCCTTGCTGAAAAAGCGCAACAAAAGTGGCTGGGAGCGTATCGAGCTGTCGAACCAGTATTTCGATACCCCGGAACGTGATCTGGCCAAGGCGAAGGTGGCGCTGCGCATCCGTCGCGACGGCGACCGCCTCATCCAGACCATGAAGACCCGTGGCCAGAGCGTGGCCGGCCTGTCCGAGCGCAACGAATTCAACTGGGATCTGCCCAAGGCCAAACTGGACCTGAAAAAACTCGAAGGCGATTGCTGGCCCGAGCAACTGGCGGATCTGGACAAGAAAACCATCAAGCCACTGTTCACCACCGACTTCATTCGTGAAAAGGCGGAAATTTCCTGGGGCCGTGGCAAGACCAAGGTCGTGATCGAGGCCGCTCTGGACCTGGGCCAGGTCGTGGCTGGCAAACAGAAGGAAGAAATCTGCGAGCTGGAACTGGAACTGCGCGAAGGCGAATCTGGCGCACTTCTGGAACTGGCTGCCGAACTGGCCGCCAGCCTGCCGCTGATGCCCTGCGATATCAGCAAGGCCGAGCGCGGCTATCGCCTGTTCGATGCCAACAGTTACTCCCTGAGCCTGCCAGCACCGAAACTGGACGCCGAAACACCGCTGGACGACGCCTATGCCGCGCTGGCCTGGCATCTGCTGGGCAGCAGCCAGCGTCTGGCCGAGCAATACCGCTTCAACGGCCACTGGCGCCTGCTGCAGGAATGGGTCGAATTGCTGGCCGAACTGCGTTCGCTGACCAGCAGCCTGGGCCAGGCCGCACCTCGCGCCTCTACCGCACAACTGCGCACCGCGCTGGACGCCCTGCTGGAAGACTGGCGCCCGCTGGTACAGGCCGGTCAAGAAGATGAAGACGTACGCGGCGCGGCTCACGAGCAATTTCTCGATGAGCTGCTGGACACCCGCTGGGGCGAATTCTCGCTGAACACGTCGCGCTGGCTGCTGAATCGCAGCTGGGCCGCCGAGCGCAACAACCGCGGCAATCGTCAGGGCGCTGCGCTGTTGGCCAGCTGGCTGCCACGCCTGCTCGCCGACGAAGCGACCGCTCTGCAACTGGGCCGCTATCAGCAGCAACCCGAAGACCTGGCCGAGCAACTGCCACGTATCGAACGCATCCAGGCCTGGCTGCACTGGGCACGTGGCGCACTGGACCTGCCGGAACTGGATCGTCTGTATGGCGAGTTGAACAAGCTTGAGCAACTGGCCCATCAGGACATCAGCGACGAAGTGCTCGACGCTCGCGTCCATCAGGCATTGACCGTATTCCAGAGCCGCGCCTGGAAAGTCCTGCTGCGTATGTGATGATTGTTAAGTCACATCCGTGTGAGGGGCCTTGGCCGCAACAGCCAGTTTCAGGCGCTTGAAATGTGTTGCCTGCAAGCTGGGTCGTCGTGGCCAAGGCCCCTCCCACAAGTGACAGCTACTTCACAATCGGCAAGCTGGTCGTGGATTTGATTTCGGATAACGCCACGGTCGAGTTCACTTCCTGAATCCCCGGCACCAGCGACAGTTTTTCAAAGAAAAACCGCTCATACGCCTCGATATCCGATGTCACGATGCGCAGCAGGAAATCCACCGAGCCCATCAGCACGTAGCACTCCAGCACTTCAGGGAAGCCACGGATCGAATCGGTGAATTCGGTGAAATTCGAGCGGCCATGGGCGTTGAGTTTGACCTCGGCAAAGATCTGCGTGTTGAGACCGATTTTCTTGCGGTCCAGCAGTGTCACGTGACGCCGAATCACGCCTTCATCCTTCAGCCGCTGTATCCGTCGCCAGCAGGGCGACTGCGACAAACCCACCTTCTCGGCCACCTGGGCACTGGAAAGCGAGGCATCCTCCTGCAGCAATGCCAATATCTTGCGGTCGTAAGCATCCAGCTCAACTTGCATAAACAATCCCTTTAAAATCCATATTGCGCATTAACAATTCCAAAAAAGCCTAAACCTATTGATCATAGACCAGAAATTTCCGTTTCGGCGTGCAAGAATTTCCTCCACTCAATACAGGAGAGGCCAGTATGCCCAACCTTGAAGCCGTTTCAGCACCGGAACTTCGCCCGGACACCTGGTCACCCGCCACTGCTTCCTGCTGCGCGCGCTATCAGGTGCTGGCCGAAGCCGAACCGGCTCTGCTCTGTCAGGTACTCAATCTGTTCGCGATGCAGTACCTGACACCGCAGAACGTCATTGCTTCACGGCAGGACAGGCTACTGGCCATCAACCTGACAGTCGAGGGGCTGAGTTGGCATCGGGCTCAGGTGATTGGCGAAAAAATGCGCAATCTGATCGATGTCTGCTCCGTGGAACTGGAGCAGATCCACGCCCCGCAAGCCGCTCATCCGCATGTCGCACTAGCCGCTGGCTGAATTGTCTTGAAGACATTCGTAATTCCCGGTCGCATAGAGGGCTCAACACTGTCACGCTTGAGGACTATTCTTGCTCATCGTCCGATGATGAATTGCCTCAAGGAGCGCGCATGGCAGTCCTCGCCCCATCGTCACAGGATCGCTGGCTCGATCTGAACGACCTGCTACGTGATCTGGTCGCCCAAGGCGTACTGAGTCAGAACGATGCAGAAACAGCCCTTACCCAGCGCCGTAGCGCGGCCAATATCCAGCTCCATCCGCTGGAGTTCATTGCGTCCCTGCAGTTCGATGACCTCAAGCGTCCGGGCAAGAAGCTCGATCTGGAAACCCTGACCAGTTGGCTCGCCCAGCAATGCGGCCAGCCATACATGCGTATCGATCCGCTGAAAATCAATGTCGCGGCCGTCATGCCGCTGATGTCCTATGCCTTTGCCCAGCGCCACAAGATCCTCGCTGTGGCCGTGGATCGCGAATCCGTGACCATCGCCAGCGCGCAGCCTTATGTGCGCGCCTGGGAAGAGGACCTGGCCCATGTGCTGAAGCTGACCATCAAGCGTGTGGTGGCCAATCCGGTCGATATCCAGCGCGTGACGGTGGAGTTCTTCAGGCTGGCGAAATCCGTCAGCGGCGCCAATGCAACCGATCTGAAAACCAGCAACATGGGCAACTTCGAGCAGTTGCTCAAGCTCGGAGCCAGCGATCAGGAGCCCGACGCCAACGATGCGCATATCGTCAATATCGTTGACTGGCTATTCCAGTACGCGTTCCAGCAACGCGCCAGCGATATCCATATCGAGCCGCGCCGCGAGCAAGGCACCGTGCGTTTTCGTATCGATGGCGTACTGCATAACGTCTATCAGTTCCCGTCACAGGTCACGATGGCGGTGGTCAGCCGTCTGAAAAGCCTCGGGCGGATGAACGTTGCGGAAAAGCGCAAACCTCAGGACGGTCGGGTCAAGACCACCACGCCCGATGGCGGCGAGGTGGAGTTGCGGCTCTCGACCCTGCCCACCGCGTTCGGCGAAAAGATGGTGATGCGGATCTTCGACCCCGAAGTGCTGCTCAAGGACTTCGATCAACTGGGTTTCTCCAGCGATGACTTGCGACGCTGGCAGGGCATGACCAATCAGCCCAACGGCATCATTCTGGTCACCGGCCCGACCGGTTCGGGCAAGACCACCACGCTTTACACCACACTCAAGAAGCTGGCGACCTCCGAGGTCAACCTGTGCACCATCGAAGACCCCATCGAGATGGTGGAACCTGCCTTCAACCAGATGCAGGTCCAGCACAACATCGACCTGTCCTTCGCCAGCGGTGTCCGTGCCCTGATGCGACAGGACCCGGACATCATCATGATCGGCGAGATTCGCGACCTGGAAACCGCGGAAATGGCGATTCAGGCCGCGTTGACCGGCCACCTGGTTCTCTCGACCCTGCACACCAACGACGCTCCCAGCGCCATCAGCCGCATGCTGGAGCTCGGCGTGCCGCACTACCTGCTCAAGGCCACCATTCTTGGTGTAATGGCACAGCGTCTGGTGCGCACCCTGTGCCCGCACTGCAAGGCCCCGATCAACCTGAACGAAACCGACTGGCAGACCCTGACCCGCCCCTGGCAGGCTCCGGTGCCGAGCGGCGCGCATCAGGCCGTCGGCTGCGTGGAATGTCGCGAAACCGGTTACCGTGGACGGGCTGGCGTCTATGAGATCATGCTGATGTCCGACAGCGTCAAAGCCCTGATCAGCGCCGATCTGGACCTGACCGCCATGCGCCGCCAGGCCTTCAAGGAAGGCATGCGCAGCCTGCGCCTGTCCGGCGCGCAGAAAGTCTCGGCGGGGCTGACGACACTGGAGGAAGTGCTGCGGGTCACGCCACAGAGCGAGCAGCGCTAGAAAACGAACGCAACATAGAAAGCACAGGGAAACGTCATGCAAATCGGCAGTGTGGTTCTGTTATTCGTCGGGCTGGCAGTAGCCGTCGTGTTCATGGGCTTCAAGGTTGTGCCACAGGGCTACCAGTGGACGGTAGAACGCTTCGGGCGCTATACCACCACCCTCAAACCCGGACTCAACATCATCGTGCCCGTGATGGACCGGATCGGTCACAAGATCAATGTCATGGAAAGCGTGCTGGATATCCCGCCTCAGGAAGTCATCACCGCCGACAACGCCACCGTACAGATCGATGCCGTCTGCTTCTTTCAGGTGGTCAACACGGCCCAGGCCGCCTATGAGGTCAACAACCTCGAACATGCCATCCGCAACCTGCTGCAGACCAACATTCGTACCGTGCTCGGCTCCATGGAGCTGGATGCAATGCTCAGCCAGCGGGACAACATCAACGAGCGCCTGCTGCGCACGGTCGATGAAGCCACCGCGCCATGGGGCATCAAGATCACCCGGATCGAAATCAAGGACATCAGCCCGCCTGCCGACCTGATGGCGGCGATGTCCGGCCAGATGAAGGCCGAGCGGATCAAGCGGGCGCAGATCCTTGAAGCCGAAGGCTTGCGTGCTTCTGCAATTCTTACCGCAGAAGGCAAGAAGCAAGCACAGATCCTCGAGGCCGAAGGCAGTCGTCAAGCGGCCTTCCTGGAGGCTGAGGCACGGGAGCGTCAGGCCGAAGCTGAAGCACGGGCCACTCAGGTGGTATCCGAAGCCATCGCTGGCGGAAACGTGCAGGCCGTCAACTACTTCGTGGCCCAGAAGTACGTCGAAACCCTGGGCAAACTGGCCAGCGCCAATAACAGCAAGGTTATCCTGATGCCACTGGAAGCCAGCCAGGTCATCGGAGCCGTGGGCGGTATCGGAGAGATTGTCAAAGCCACCTTCAACAATCCGAAAGCCTGAGGCCCGCACCATGAATTTTCTGCAAAACCTGTCGGCCTGGGACTGGCTTGGACTGGGCACGGTGCTGCTGATCTTCGAGGTCTTCGGTGCGGGCGGTTATCTGCTGTGGATCGGCATTGCGGCAGCATCGGTCGGTATCCTGACCTTCGTCATGCCCGAAATGCCGTGGGCCTTGCAGTTTCTGCTTTTCGCCCTGTTTTCGGTACTGACTGCGGCCTATTGGTGGCACAGGCAGCGCAGCGTGGCTCGCCCATCGGATCAACCAGGCTTGAACATGCGCGGACAGGAACTGATCGGGCGCACCTTTACCGTCCAGACCGCAATTGTCGATGGAAGAGGCAAGATCAAGGCCGCCGATACCGTCTGGATCGTGACAGGACCAGACGCGCCGACAGGCAGTCTGGTAAAGGTCATTGGTCAGGAGGGGGCCATCCTCAAGGTCGAGGCGCCGAATCCGAATTGAACTCAACCACCGCTCCGGCTATCCAACCTCTCAGAACAACCACAGTCGGAGTAACACCATGCGCCTCAAACATGCAGTCATCACATGTGCCTTACTGTCACTTCCGGTCGGTTCAGCGATGGCCGACGGTTTCTGGCGTAATGTGATTTCTTCCGGTGCGACCACCGGTTCGACTTACCTGACCTTCAAGGATCACAAGCTGATCGTCGCTGCACAGGATGACGCCGGCAGCTTCGTCGCCAGCGATGGCGGCATCCGTGGTCCATTCCTGGAAGCCGCTATCCAGCAGGTTCGCAAAGACAACCCAGGCCTGAATGCAACGGACATGGAACTGGCCAACGCGATCCTGGCCAAGAATCTGGTCGCCGAAAACCAGTAATCGGCCCCATGAAAAATGCCGCTCATACGAGCGGCATTTTTTTGCCTCGGGATCACTCGCCGATGGAGTTTCTGTAACCCTCGGCATCCAGCAGTTTTGCCAGATCGGCTGTGGCATTGCCTGGCTGGAGTTTGAAGATCCAGGCTTCGTAAGGAGTGCTGTTCAGCAATTCCGGAGCATCGGCCAATTCTTCGTTGACCGCGATGACTTCGCCCGAGACAGGCGAGTAGATATCGGAAGCAGCCTTGACCGACTCGACCACACCAGCAGCTTCAGTGGCGGCGAAAACCTTGCCCATTTCCGGCAGCTCGACGAATACCACATCGCCCAGCGCTTCCTGAGCATGATCGGAGATACCCACAGTTACCGTACCGTCGGACTCCAGGCGCGCCCATTCGTGGCTTTCGGCGAAACGCAGTTCGGCGGGAATATTGCTCATTTAGTCATCCTCTACATCGAGTCAGCGGAAAACCCGCCAGATAGGTTAGATCAGGGTTTTGCCATGACGTACAAACGCTGGCTGCACTACACGCACCGGATACCATTTGCCGCGGATTTCGACTTCGGCCCGGTCGCCAGTTGCCATCGGAACACGTGCCAGGGCAATCGACTTGCTTAGCGTAGGAGAGAAACTACCACTGGTGATCTCTCCTTCGCCAATTTCTGCGATACGCACGACCTGACGCGCCCGCAACACGCCGCGCTCCTCAAGCACCAGTCCCACCAGTTTCGAGGCGACGCCTGCGGCACGCTCGCTTTCCAGTGCATCGCGACCGATGAAATCACGCTCTGCCGGTTCCCAGGCAATGGTCCAGCCCATGTTCGAAACCAGCGGCGAGGCGTTTTCGTCGATGTCCTGGCCATACAGATTCATGCCGGCCTCAAGACGCAATGTATCTCGCGCCCCCAGACCGATAGGGGAAATGCCCGCGCCGACCAGATCGTTGAAAAAGCCGGGAGCCTGTTCGGCTGGCAGGATGATTTCCAGGCCGTCCTCGCCGGTATAACCGGTACGGGCAATGAACCAGTCGCCGTCATCATGGGCTTCAAAAGGCTTGAGCTGATGAATGGTTTCGGCCCGCGCGCTGGACACCAGCTCGGCAATCCGGCTTCTGGCCCGTGGACCTTGAATTGCCAGCATGGCCAGCCCGGTGCGCTCGACCAGTTGCACATCGAAACCGGTGAGGTGCGATTGCATCCAGGCCAGATCCTTGGCACCGGTTGCCGCATTGACCACCAGGCGATAACCGCTGGCGGTGAGGTAGACAATCATGTCGTCGACGATACCGCCACGGGTATCGAGCATGGCGCTGTACAACGCACGTCCCGGACTTTTAAGCCGTTCCACATCGTTGGCCAGCAGGTAACGCAACCAGGCCTTTGCCTGACTGCCCATGACATCAATCACATGCATGTGAGAGACATCGAACACTCCGCAATCGCGGCGCACCTGATGGTGCTCCTCGACTTGCGATCCGTAATGCAACGGCATGTCCCAGCCACCAAAATCGACCATCTTCGCGCCAAGCGCGAGGTGCAGGTCAAAGAGTGGGGTACGCTGTCCCATGGGTTTCTCCTTCCGGGCGTGGCGAAGGTGCGGACCGGCAGATCAAAGGCAGCCCCTCGTGGCTAGAGGTTTGCAGCAAATGACAGCATGCCGAACGGTCTGACAGACCGCACCGATTGCGGCGCATTGTAGCCGTATGGGGAGTGACTAACCAATCTGACGCGCCGAGCGCCGGATCAACCCGATCACGGGCAACAGCCCGACCAGTACCAGCGTCAAGGCGGGCAAGGCTGCACGCGCCCATTCCCCCTCGCTGGTCATCTCGAAGATGCGCACCGCAAGGGTATCCCAGCCAAACGGACGCATGAGCAAGGTGGCGGGCATCTCCTTGAGCACGTCGACGAAGACCAGCAATGCCGCGCTCAAGGCCCCCGGCACCAGCAGTGGCAGATACACTTTGAAAAACAACTTTGGCCCACTGACCCCAAGGCTGCGGGCAGCCTCCGGCAGCGAAGGACGAATCCGCGACAGGCTGTTTTCAAGCGGTCCATAGGCCACCGCAATGAAGCGCACCAGATAGGCCAGCACCAGAGCCGACAGGCTGCCCAGCAGCAAGGGTTTGCCAGCGCCACCCAGCCAGCCGGAGAGCGGGATCACCAGTTGTCGGTCCAGATAACTGAAGGCCAGCATGATCGAAACGGCCAGCACCGAACCGGGCAGTGCATAGCCGAGATTGGCCAGACTCACGCCGGAGCGAATCGCTGGAGTGGGCGCCATGCGTCGGGCAAAAGCCAGAATCAGCGCCACGCAAACGGTGATGAACGCAGCAATGCCACCCAGATAGAGCGTATGCAGGATCAGACCGGTATAACGCTCATCCAGATCGAAACGCCCACGCTGCCAGACCCAGACGATCAACTGCAGCATGGGCACGGCAAAGGCGCAGATGAACACCAGCCCGCACCAGCCACTGGCCGCCAGCGCTTTCATGCCCCGCAGATGATAGAGCGCCTTGCCTCGTGGCCGCTCGTTGGTCGCCCGACTGGCGCCCCGCGCACGGCGCTCGCCATAGAGCACCAGCATGACGGCCAACAGCAGCAGGCTCGCCAGTTGCGCGGCACTGGAAAGGCTGAAGAAGCCGTACCAGGTCTTGTAAATGGCCGTAGTGAACGTATCGAAGTTGAATACCGACACCGCGCCGAAATCCGCCAGGGTTTCCATCAAGGCCAGTGCCACACCGGCACCGATGGCCGGGCGCGCCATGGGCAGCGCCACCCGCCAGAAAGCCTGCAACGGCGACTGCCCCAGCACCCGGGCCGCTTCCATCAGGCCTTTGCCCTGCGCCAGAAACGCCGTGCGTGCCAACAGATAGACGTAGGGATAGAACACCAGCACCAGAACGATGATCACCCCGCCCGTGGAGCGCACGCGGGGCAGTCGCAGGCCGTTGCCGAACCATTCCCGCATCAGGGTCTGAACGGGGCCGGAGAAGTCCAGCAGGCCGACAAAGACAAAGGCGAGCACATACGCCGGAATCGCGAAGGGCAGCATCAAGGCCCAGTCCAGCCAGCGCCTGCCGGGAAACTCGCAGAGGCTGGTCAGCCACGCCAGACTGACGCCCAGCAGCGTGACACCGATGCCCACTCCCAGCACCAGAATCAGCGTGTTGCTCAACAGGCGAACCATCTGGGTTTCCAGCAGATGGGACCAGATCTCCCGGTCGATGCTCTCCCAGGACAGCAGCAACACGCTCAGCGGCAACAGCACCAGAGCGGCGATGGCAAAAACCAGGGGATACCAGCGACGTTGGACGGGATGGGCCAAGGGATATCTCGGAAATCATGAGGAAACGTGTAGGAGCGGATTTATCCGCGAAGCAGTTTGGGCCTCGACATCATCAGTGTCTGGCGGGCTGCTTTCGCGAATGAATTCGCTCCTACGGGGCGTGGCGGTATTAAATCAATTCCAGCCAGCACGATCCATCATGCGAATCGCTTCGGCCTGACGCTTGCCCGCCACTTCGACAGGAATGGTGTCAGCCTTGAACGCGCCCCAACTGGCGACTTCTGCCGATGGCGCGACTTTCGGATTGGCCGGGAACTCCTGGTTGGTGCCAGAGAAGATGGCTTGCGCCTCTGGCCCTGTCATCCACTCCACCAGCGCCTTGGCGGCCTCGGGGTGTGGTGCGTATTTGGTCAGGCCAATACCCGACAGGTTGACGTGTACACCACGATCCGACTGGTTCGGCCAGAACAGCTTCACTGCCAGGTCGGGGTTTTCCTTGTGCAGGCGGCCATAGTAATAGGTGTTGACGATGCCGACGTCGCATTGTCCGGCATCGATGGCCTCAAGCACCGCAATGTCATCGGAGAACACATCGGTGGACAGGTTATTGACCCAGCCCTTGAGAATCTTCTCGGACGCTTCGGCACCATGGGTTTCGATCAGGGTCGCTGTCAGGGACTGGTTGTAGACCTTCTTGGCGGTGCGCAGGCACAGACGCCCTTCCCAGTTTTTGTCTGCCAGGGCTTCGTAGGTGCTCAGCTCGGCAGACTTAACGCGATCCGTCGAGTAGGCGATGGTGCGCGCACGCAGGCTCAGGCCGGTCCAGGCATGGCTGGAGGAACGGTATTGGGACGGGATATTGGCATCGATCACCGGCGAGGTGAACGGCTGCAGAATACCCATCTGCTCGGCCTGCCACAGGTTACCGGCATCGACGGTCAGCAGCAGGTCAGCCGTGGCGTTTTCGCCTTCGGCCTTGATGCGCTGCATCAGCGGAGCTTCCTTGTCGGTGATGAACTTGATCTTCACCCCGGTCTTGGCCGTGTAGGCATCGAAGACCGGCTTGATCAGTTCATCGATACGCGATGAATACACCACGACCTCGTCAGCGGCCTGGGCAGTACTGCCGAGTACTGTCAGTGTCAAAGCAGCCAGAAGACGCTTGCTAGCCTGCATGGGAGTCTCTCGCGTTCGAAAAATGAGGCGAAATGGTAGTTAATCCCATTTTCGATCACAATCGAACAGCCACCCGAGGCGTTACCGAATGTTTCAACGCCATATGGCGGATGGCTGCCAATGATGCGGAAGGCGTCGCCAGCAAGCTGCCTCCCGCAATCGAACTGGCCTGACAGCACTTGCTCCTACAGGCGGGCAAGCTCCGGCAGCTCTCCTGACAAGCCCAGCGCTTCACGCACAAACATGGCCTTGGCTTCCGGCATCTGGTTGACCATCTTCAGGCCGGTGTTGCGCAGCCAGCGCAGCGGCAGCGGGTTAGCCTGGAACAGGCGCTCGAAACCTTCCATGGCCGCCATCAGGGCCAGGTTGTGTGGCATGCGACGGCGCTCGTAACGGCCCAGCACCCGAACATCGGCCAGACGCTCGCCACGCTCGGCAGCATGCAACAGCACTTCGGCCAGCACCGCAGCATCCAGGAAGCCCAGGTTCACGCCCTGCCCGGCCAGCGGGTGAATGGTGTGGGCAGCATCGCCAATCAGCGCCAGCCCCGGCGCGACATAACGTTTGGCATGACGCTGACGCAACGGCACACACACTCGCGGGTCGGCGGCCAGCACCGTTCCCAGGCGGTCCTCGAAAGCCCGCTCCAGCTCGCGACAGAAGGCTTCGTCATCCAGCGCCATCAGGCGCTCGGCCTCAAGCGGAGTCACCGACCAGACGATGGAGCACCAGTGCTCGCCTTCACGCTCCAGCGGCAGGAACGCCAGCGGACCATCGTCGGTAAAACGCTGCCAGGCCGTTCTGCGATGTGAGTCTGCGGTGCGCACGCTGGTGACAATGGCGTGATGCAGATAATCCCATTCCCGGGTCGGCGTGCCTGTCAGGCGGCGCACCGCCGAATTGGCACCATCGGCCGCAATGACCAGCGGCGCACGCAACTGACGACCGTCGGCCAGGGTCAGCAGCCAGTCATCGCCGGAGTGGCGCATGTGCTCCAGACGGGCATTGCCCAGCAAGCCGATATCGCTGTCGTGCAGCCGTTCCAGCAAGGCATCCTGCACCACGCGGTTTTCGACGATATGGCCCAGCACTTCGGCATGCACGCTGGATGCAGAGAAATGGATTTCGCCGGTACCGCTGCCATCCCACACATGCATCTGCCCATAAGGGCTGGCGCGACGGGCGGCGATGCCTTCCCAGACATCAAGGCGTTGCAGAATCCGTTGGCTGGCCGCCGACAGGGCACTGACGCGGGGCTCGAAGGACGATTGCGGGTCGAAGGGTTTGACGCTCAGCGGGCCGCCATCGACCACGACCACATCCAGGCCACTGCCTTGCAGGGCCAATGCAAGGGCGCTGCCGACCATTCCGGCTCCGACAATCAGCACATCTGCGCGGGTTTCCATGCTTAGATCGTTCTCGCTTGCGGCCAAAGCCGTGTTCTAAAAGTTCGTGGGTCACACATCGGATCGAGTCCCCAGGCCCATGGCCTGGCGGGCAAACCAGCGTTTGGCCGGTGGCAGCAGGTCCAGCCCCAGCAATCCGAGGTTACGGCCTGCCGTGATCACCGGCTGCGTACTGCCGAACAGCCGGGTGACCTTGTCGGAAAAGCCCACGGTCATCTGTTGATCGAGGCGCTGCCTTTCGCGATAGGCCAGCAGGGTCGTCAGATCACCCGGTGACTTGTCGCTTTCCAGCAGGGCTTCAGCCAGGGCATCGGCATCACGCAGCGACAGGTTGAAACCCTGACCGGCAATCGGATGCAGGCTGTGAGCGGCATTGCCCAGCACAACCAGATGCGAGCGAACCTGTTCTTCGGCTTCCACCAGAGAAAGCGGATACACATGGCGCGTACCGACCTGACGCAAGGTGCCAAGGCGGTAACCGAATACATTCTGCAGTTCGCTGAGGAAGCTGCGGTCATCCAGCGCTGCAAGCCGCTGGGTGTCATTGCCCTTGCGGGTCCAGACCAGCGCACAGCGGTTTTCCGGCAAGGGCAGCAGAGCCATGGGGCCGTCATCGGTGAAGCGCTCGAACGCCTGCCCGCAATGGGCTTCGCTCGGGGTGATATTGGCGATCAAGGCGCTCTGATCGTAAGTACGCTCGCGTACCGCAATGCCTAACTGCTCGCGCAGGCTGGAGCGGCCACCATCGGCCAGCACCGCCAGATCGCACTCCAGTTCGGTTTCGTCATTGAGGGTCAGTCGATAGCCATCGGCCAATACCTGCATGTGCCTGACCTCAGCGGGCACGCGCCATGTCACGACCTCGCGATCCAGCCCCGCCCACAGGCATTGACCGAGCCAGGCGTTTTCCACCACATAACCCAGCGCAGGAACACCTTCTTCCATGGCGGCAAGACGGGTCGCACCGAAGCGCCCGCGATCAGACACCTGAATCTGCAGGATGGGCTCGGCACGCCGGGTGATCTGCTGCCACAGGCCAAGACGCTCATAAATGCGCCGCGCTCCGAACGACAGCGCCGAAGAGCGAGCATCGTAGCTGGGCTGATAACTGTCGCCCGGTGCAAAAGGTTCGATCAGTACGATCTTCCAGCCTCGCGCCTTTGCACCTGCCTGCAAGGCCAGAGCAAGGCTGGCTCCCACCAGACCACCCCCGATGATTGCAAGATTGAAACGGCTCATGCGGCCTGATTCCGTGCAGCGGCCATCAGGGCCTCGATTTCAGCGACGGTCTTGGGCACGTCACCGGAAAGAATCTCGCACCCTTTCCTGGTCACCACTACGTCATCCTCGATTCGCACACCGATACCTCGCCATTTCTTCGCGACATTCTGATTGTCGGGAGAGACATAAATCCCCGGTTCCACGGTCAGCGCCATGCCGACCTCCAGTACCCGCCATTCGCCGCCGACCTTGTATTCGCCGACATCATGCACGTCCATGCCCAGCCAGTGCCCGGCGCGGTGCATGTAGAACGGCTTGTACGCTTCGGTCTCGATCAACTCGTCCACATCGCCCTGCAACAGGCCCAGCTCCACCAGCCCGGCAGTAATAACCCTGACCGTCGCTTCGTGTGCCTGGTTCCAGTGCTTGCCGGGGCCGATGGCCGCAAACGCCGCTTCCTGAGACTTGAGCACCAGCTCATAAATCGCCTTCTGCTCTGCCGAGAATTTCCCGCTGACCGGAAAGGTGCGGGTGATGTCGCTGGCATAGCAATCAATCTCGCAACCGGCATCGATCAACACCAGATCGCCATCCTTGAGCGGCGCGTCGTTCTGCTGATAGTGCAGGATGCAGGCATTACGGCCCGAAGCGACGATGGACCCGTAGGCAGGCATTCTGGCCCCGCCCTTGCGAAACTCGTAATCCAGCTCGGCTTCCAGGCTGAATTCATGGAGCCCGGCACGACTGGCCTGCATCGCCCGGATGTGGGCGCGAGCGGAAATCTGCGCAGCCTCGCGCATGACCTTCACTTCCGCTGCCGATTTATACAGGCGCATATCGTGAAGCAGATGATCCAGCGCAACGAACTCGTTCGGCGGTTGCGCCCCCAGATGAGCCTTGGAACGAATCGTATTGATCCACTCCATCAGATGCCGGTCGAATTCAGGGTTGCTGCCCATGGCCGAGTACACCCGCTCCCGTCCTTCGATCAGGCCCGGCAGGATGTCGTCGATATCGTTGATCGGGAAGGCATCGTCGGCCCCGTAATCCCGAACGGCACCTTCCTGACCGGCACGCAGCCCGTCCCACAGTTCTCGCTCCGGGTTGCGCTCGCGGCAGAACAGCACGTACTCGCCATATTCGCGCCCCGGAATCAGCACCACCACAGCCTCGGGCTCGGGAAAGCCGCTCAGGTACTGGAAGTCACTGTCCTGCCGGTAGACATGCTCGACATCACGATTGCGAATCGCAACAGCCGCAGCCGGAAGAATGGCGATGCTGTTGGGCACCATCTGGGCCATCAGGGCCTTGCGTCGGCGGGCGTATTCGGACTTCGGGATATGGATCATGGGCAGACGGGGTCCCCTGGTTGAGCAAGCCGGTCAGGGCTGTCGAAATCCTGACCCGGCATGCGATGAACAATCAGTGCAGGGAAGGCTTGGGCTGTGGCGCAACGGCCTTGCTGCACTCCGTGTACAGCAGCAGTGGCGCGACACGCAGGTACTCCATGACTTCCATGTAGTCGCTTTCGCCGTCCTCGGATTCTTCCAGTGCATCCTGTACCTGGGCGATGGCCGCCAGATCCTGCAGCACTTCAGTGGCTTCGATGCTCAGAACCGCATCTCCGACCGCCAGGCCAAAGCCCGACAGGAAACCCTGGCACCATTGGCCCAGTGCGGCAGCGCGCTCGGCCAGCGGCTCGTCGTCGCCGGGCAGCAACAGCACGACGGTCATGTCGTCGCTGGTCAGTTCGCCCTTGACCATCTCCTGCAGACCGATCAATGCCTGACGAACATTGTCCTCAGGCTCGGTCTCGAGCAGTACGGAAGCATCGGCAAACCAGCCTTCGCTATCGAAGCCGGCACCGGCACAACTGCGCCCCAGCAACAGGCCGTGCAGTTCGGCAGGGGAAACCGGATGGCCACTGGTATTGAGCAGAGTGGCAAATGCTTTGTACGGGGAATTCTGAATGGGCATGGGCAGCTAGTCGCCAAACGGCGCAATGTCTAGAATGAAGGCCTTGTATCCTAGACTATCCGCGCAACAAGATCATCAACACGGCGGTTAGAGGCAGTGGCGTTACCTGACTGCGTGCCATTCATCAGAAAGTATTCAGTGGAAAACAATGGAAGACACCGATCTGCAAGCCCTGATGAACCGGCTCGAATTGCTGCTCAAGCACACCGAGCAACTTAAAAGCCAAAATGCACTCCTATTAGCTCAGGAAAAATCCTGGCGCGAGGAACGCGCCCACCTCATTGAAAAGAACGAAATCGCCCGGCAGAAGGTCGAGTCCATGATTTCGCGCCTCAAGGCCCTGGAGCAAGACTCATGAGTAATGGCAACAGCGTTACCGTTCAAATCCTCGACAAGGAATATTCGATCATTTGCCCTCAGGAAGAGCGCACCAACCTGGTCAGCGCCGCCCGCTACCTGGATGGCAAGATGCGTGAAATCCGCAGCAGCGGCAAAGTGATCGGCGCAGACCGCATTGCGGTCATGGCTGCCCTGAACATCACTCACGACCTGCTGCACAAACAGAATCTGCCTGACGTGCAAACCAGCGGTTCGACCCGCGAAAAGGTGCGCGACCTGCTGGAAAGAGTCGATCTGGAGCTGTCCACAAACACTCCGGCAACACCCGATTCACCTCGAGGCTGATTATTTCCGGTCATTTCTGTATACTTGCGCCGCTCCCTGGAGTGCTTGCCAGTCGGTCATGTCCCTGAGCCGATACGCACAACCACGGGGGTTGCACGTTGGGGTCGGTGTGCATGTCCGCTTGACGGAAAGCCTTAAGACCTCCTGCAATCACCACCTTGAACTTTCGGGTTCAAGGGCTACACCGACAGCGGTTCGTCGGGGAGTCCCAATTCAATCCATTGCCAGTCCCGCTGTCTGGCAATGTCGATTCCGTCTCCGGTTTCAACCTCACGGATCAGCCTGCATGACCTTGCGTTCATGACCAGCAACCCGACACTCACACGCCCGCAACTGCGCCGCCAGCTACGCAAGGCGCGTCGTGCGTTGACTCCCGGCCAGCAACGCGCTGCCGCTCTGGGCCTGTATCGCCAACTGGCACAACATCCCCTGTTTCGCCGCGCCCGTCATGTCTCGCTCTACCTGCCCATGGACGGCGAGATCGATCCACGGCTTTTGCTGCGGGCCGCCCAACGTCGGGGCAAGGCGACTTACCTGCCGGTGCTCGATGCCTGGCCACGTACCAAGATGGTTTTCCAGCGCGTGCGCCCTGGCGAGAAATTCATCCCCAACCGTTTTCGCATCCCGGAACCGCGCATCAATCGCGCACGGCAACGCAGGATCTGGGCACTGGATCTGATCCTGATGCCTCTGGTCGGATTCGATGACGAAGGCGGACGCCTGGGAATGGGCGGCGGTTTCTATGACCGCAGCCTGGCGTATCTGGCACGCAGAAAGACCTGGAAAAAACCGCTGCTGCTGGGCCTGGCCCATGAGTGTCAGAAAGTCGAACGGCTCGCGCAGGCAAGCTGGGATGTTCCGCTGCAAGGCACGGTATCGGACAGCCGCTGGTATCTGGCACAACAGGAAGAAGAGAAGTGACGCGACGGGAGCTACAGGCATAGCCCCCGGAAAAGAAAGAAGCTTAAAACATCAATGCCGCCCGGGCACCTTTTGTTGCTGCTGAGTGATCTCGACAGGTGCATCCACCTTGTTGGCCCACAGGCTCTGCGCATAACCGGTAGTCACGATACCCAAGCCGAACAACGCCACTAAAACCCACAGTAAATCCGGCTTGCGTTTCATTGACTGCCCTCCTTCGACAAATCAATACGCTGCCAACAGCCGCTCTCGTAAAGGCCATGTAACAGCAGGGTGCTTAAAAAGGCGGCATTTTGCGATAACGTGAACCAGTACGCAAATAGTGGCGCCAACCGACTGTCGGTTTGTCATAAAAACATCCCGATGTTGTGTATTCCCATGGAGAACACCCAATGGCCTATTGGCTGATGAAGTCAGAACCCGACGAACTCTCGATCAGTGACCTGCAACGCCTCGGCAAAGCCCGCTGGGATGGCGTGCGCAACTATCAGGCCCGCAATTTCATGCGCAGCATGTCGGTGGGAGACGAGTTCTTTTTCTATCACTCCAGTTGCCCGGAGCCGGGAATTGCCGGAATCGGCAGGATTATCGAAGCCGCCTACGCTGACCCCACGGCCCTTGAGCCGGAAAGTCACTACTTCGACGCCAAGGCCAGCGCCGAAAAGAACCCATGGAGCGCAATCGATGTCGCCTTCGTGGAGATCTTCCCGAAAGTGCTGGGGCTGGGTTACCTGAAACAACAGGCGGCGCTCGAGCAACTGCCTCTGGTGCAAAAAGGCAGCCGACTCTCGGTCATGCTGGTGACCGCCGAACAATGGTCGGCGATCCTGGCACTGCGCTGAAGGACGTTACTGAACGATAAAGTTGTTGAACAGCAAGTCTTCGACGATCGGCTTGCCCTCTTCGCTGGTCATCACTTGCTGGACCTGCTTGAGTGCTTCCTGACGAATCTTTTCCTTCGCATCGGCGCTGCTCATGGAGTCGACAGTCTGCTGGGTAAACAGGGCAACCAGCAGATTACGGATCAGCGGGTCATTGCGCTTGACCGCCGTCTGGGCATCGGCACCGGTAACGCGCAGGGCGATATCGGCCTTGTAGACGCGCAACTTCGGCCCGCCATCAAGGGCATAGTTGCCCACAAACGGAGGTGTCAGGGAAACATAGGCCGCCTTGGGCTCTGCGCCCTCGCCTTCTTTGGCTTCTTCCTGCGCCAGGGCAGGCAGCGACAAGGCCAACAACATCAAGATCCACGCTTTCACAGTCCACTCCTCAATACGGGTTGCCGCGTAGGTTACAGCTTATACACGCTTATAAGGCCGGGCCATGCTCATTGACCCGAAAACCTGCATATCCGACCTTATCGGCCATTACCGGAAAAGGAATAGCCCGATGAAAGCCCTGCTGTGCAAAGCCTTCGGTCCTGCCGACACCCTGACCCTGGAAAACGTCGACAGCCCCGCTATCAAGAAGAACGAAATCCTGCTCGATGTACAGGCTGCGGGCGTCAACTTCCCGGACACGCTGATCATCGAAGGCAAATACCAGTTCAAGCCGCCTTTCCCCTTTTCACCGGGCGGCGAAGCAGCAGGCATCATCTCGCAGGTCGGTGAAAAGATAACCCACCTCAAACCCGGCGACCGGGTCATGGCCCTCACCGGTTGGGGCAGCTTCGCCGAGCAGGTTGCGGTACCGGGCTACAACGTACTGCCGATTCCCGAAGCCATGGACTTCACCACCGCCGCCGCTTTCAGCATGACCTACGGCACCTCCATGCACGCCCTCAAACAACGCGCCAACCTGCAACCCGGCGAAACCCTGCTGGTGCTCGGCGCCTCGGGCGGCGTGGGCCTCGCCGCCGTGGAAATCGGCAAAGCCCTGGGGGCTCGCGTCATTGCCGCCGCCAGCAGCGCCGAAAAACTTGAAGTTGCCAGAAATGCCGGTGCAGACGAGCTCATCAACTACAGCGAAACCAGCCTCAAGGACGAAGTGAAACGCCTGACAGCAGGCAACGGCGTCGACGTCATCTACGACCCGGTCGGCGGCGACCTCTTCGACCAGGCCATACGCTCCATCGCCTGGAACGGCCGCCTGCTGGTCGTCGGCTTCGCCAGCGGCCACATCCCCGAACTACCCGTAAACCTCGCGCTATTAAAAGGCGCATCCGTAGTGGGCGTGTTCTGGGGTTCTTTCGCGCAAAGACAACCCCAAGAAAATGCCGCGAACTTCAAGCAATTGTTCGATTGGTATGCAGAAGGAAAGTTGAAACCGCTGGTATCGCAGGTTTATCCGCTGGAAAGAGGGGCCGAAGCGATTGAGGTGTTGGGGAAAAGGAGTGCGGTGGGGAAGGTGGTGGTATCGATTGGTTAAAAGCAGGTTAAACCTGGGTCGCTGCAAGGGTGACTCAGGTGAGCATTTTTAAAATCGGAAAGTCATGAAGTTAAACAGGCAAATCGGCGGTGTTCTCACTGTCCAGCTCACGAATAAATTCGCCCCTACAACTAGTGCGGCGAAATTATAACCATTAATAAATATTTATTGCCCTCCAAAAAACCTGACAGACACTTAAGTCACAACCCACTCTAAAAACAACATACATATACCGCACCACCCACCATCAAATTCGTAACGTTCAGCCATACAAACAAGGAGAACTGTATGGCTACACGAAGGAAGCGACAAACCAACGTATTACATGACACTACAACCGGAACGGTAAATATATCCCCCAGTAGCAACCCTGCGCCTCAAAATACCGGATTCTTTGATCGAAGTTTCACTAATACGGGCTCTTCAAAACGTAGAAAACGGCGTCGACGATTACATGCTCAAGCCCGGCAACAGGCCGCTCAGGCTAGAGCGGCTGCAGAAGCCCAAGCCCAGGCTGAACAGCAGGCACGCGCTCAGGCTCATGCTCAAGCACAAGCCGCAGAACAAGCACGCGCTCAAGCCGCCGCTCAGGCACAGCGTGAGCAGGCGTATAGGCAAACAATCAACGACCTCACCCAGACTCAACAGGTAGTCAAATCTGATCTTGCCCTGCGCTACGAACAGACCACACAAGAGCTGCCTGCAACGCTGCTAGACGAGATTCAAACTGACCTCGCCCCCCTGACGGGCAACCCGACCAGTCAACAGCTTGCGGATCTGATCCTTCAGGAAAAGTCCCGGATCAACTATCTGCTGGCCGGCAAACAGGCCGAGCTTGAACAACGCAACCTCAAAACACTGACGCATGGCGAAGCACTGTCGGCCAGCACACCGGAGCAGTATCGCCACTACCTGGAATCCCGCAGCCAGGGCGATCCGCAGCGAGCTCAAGAAACCCATCAGGCCTGGACGGATGCCGTCAACAATGAACATGAAGCCAGGCTGCTCGCCGAATCGGCAGCATTTCTGGAACAGCGTTCCACAGAGTTATCCGAGCACCATGCCCGGGTGTCTCAAGCCCGCCAGAACACCGCTCCATCACCACGAGCAGGCGCCGAGCGCTTGTGGTCGGCAATCACCCCATCGAGCACCTCAAGTCCCTCCGAAGCTCTGGAAAAGGCCGGGCAGATCGCTAAAGAGATATTCATCAAAACGGCAATCAACCGACTGAAGCTTAACCCCGGAGTTGCCTTGGCACTGTACTCGCCAACGTTAGGCGATGCCGAACGCACAGCCACCATCGTTGCAAGCCCGGTTTCGCAACTCAACCTGCCACCTGATGTGGACATGGAATACGTTGCCAGCGTCAAGGGCAGCATCGATGTTCCGCAACGGCTGGTCATGGAAGATGACGGGCAACAATCGGTCGCCAAGTGGGTGGCAGCGGACGGCGTAAAAGTCGGCACCAAAGTTCGTGTCCGACATTTCACATACAACGCTCAGAACAATACCTACGAATTCATTCGTGACGGCGATACCCGGCCAGCATTGGTCTGGACTCCAATTGAGCAACCGGCAGACAGCTCCACCCGTTTTCCAGGCCAGAAACCGGTCTTGCCGGTCGACCCAGGCGTGGATGTATCGCCACAGGGCACCCGCGTTGACGAACTGCCGAGCTTCGTCAATGACGACCCCGACGATTACATCCTGGTATTCCCGCCAGGCTCCGGCCTGCCTGACACGTATCTGCTTTTCAAGGACCCGCGAACTATTCCGGGGGTCGCGACAGGATACGGAAAACCGGTAACAGGTACTTGGCTAGGCGAAAGCACCCGCGCGCAAGGAGCTCCCATTCCTTCGCAGATTGCGGATCAGTTGCGGGACAGGCAGTTCAGTAGTTTTGGCAGATTACGAGAAGAAATCTGGAAGGCGATAGCCAGTGACCCAGAGCTTCAGAAGCAATTTAATCCTTACAACCTTGAGCTTATGAAGTCAGGACGCGCTCCCCAACCAAAGCAGGCTGATCAAGTGGGGAGACGAAAAACATTTGAAATTCATCATCAGCATGAAATAGCAAACGGCGGAGCTGTTTACGACATTGACAACTTGAGGGTACTTCCCCCCAAACAGCACATTGAACATCACAGGAGACTGCAATGAACCTCAAAAGAAAACTCGAAGATTACACAGAGCAAGAGTTCCTAGAACTTATCAACGAATTCACCAACCCTAGAAACCTCCCAGGGAAAGAATTTGAAAGACACACGAGATTTTTATTGGACCATTTTAAAGAAATAACGGAGCACCCTGACGGGTCAGATTTGATTTATTACGCAGAAGTCCCCACCAATCAGGGCATTCTGGAAACCGTAAGAGAATGGCGCGCTCAGAACGGAAAACCAGGATTCAAGAAATCCGATAACCATCAATGACTAATGACAACCTTCAGACAGGAGTAAGAAATCATGGAAGAACTTCAACACCATCTTCATAAACTGCCGAGCTTTCTAAAAGCAGAACTGACCGCACAAGCTGGCAACACGAACGGACTCAGTGAACTGCAAATCATCAGGCAATATTACAATTCTACCGATCAACTCATTAACAGCAAACGTGCAGGGTTGGCGCAAGAACACGTTGATGCGGCAGTTGCAAATTTTGGTGGAACACCCTGGAGCAAGGAGGATCTGGAACTCAGCGAACAACTTCGCAATATGCCGGGTATACGATCAATGGATCCCTACTCCATGAGTATTAATGCTCATTTCTTTTTGGAATCCAACCGTTTCCTGAATGAGCTCAAGCCCAGGATGAAGGAGATTGAAGCCCGACTTGTAGCCGAGCAAGCGCAACGCCAGGCCGCCGAAGTCGCTCGTCTCCAGGCTCAACGCGCCGCTGAAGAGGCTGCGCGGATCAAAGCCGAAGAAGAGGCTCGCGAACTGGCCAGACGTCAGATCGAAGAAGCAAAACAGGCCGCTCTGGCGCTTGCACGCCGTCAGGTCGAGGAGGCTGCACAAGCACTGGCCACACGTCATAACCAACCGCAGGTTACCAATCAATCGGTAGCGTGGACTCCAGGACCAGAAACCAGTCAGCAGATCACATTGGCACTGAGCAATCTTGGTACAAGCATCGAGGTGGCGATCACGGCGTTTCATGAGGTGCTCCAGCCGCATGCGAACCTGTCCGACAGCGCTCATTTTGATGAGGTCCTGAAGATGAGCCAGGCAGCGGCCTGAGTCTTCGCGAATGGATTCGCTTCTACGAAAGTTGTAGGAGCAACCGGGCGGCGTTCCGTTTTATTTGCGAAAGCCCAACAATACCATCGCAAGGAAAACAACTCTGCTACGACCTACCAACAGCCCGAATTCAACAGGAAATCACTTCCGAGCATTTCAAAATAAAAAGAAATAAATTCCACTTTCATAAAAGGAACCACTGGACGTGGAAGAACCACCTACAACGCGTAGAAATAACTATGGAGAACTGTCATGCGCGTTGGAAACACTCATACACCTTTATCTGGCTATCTGGCCGAATCAAGCCCACCGACAACCACAGGAACTGCTGGAGCTTCCACAAGCAGGACCTCTGCTCAAGACGCAAATCCTGAGCTGAAGGATCGCACCAAACGAGGAGCAAGTGGTGTACAGGGCACCACAGCCGTCTTCAATGAAAAGCTTAAAAAAAGCGATCTGTCAGCAGGAGACATTCTCATATTGATGGATCAACCTGACAACACAACACTCACTCATAAAATAATAAAAACCGGCCAGCTTTTACCTTCTCTTTCTCTACTGCGCCATAACAGAGGCGACTCGGCTCTGGTACATGCCGTCATGTGGTCGAAAACACCAAACAATCCGGGCAAGGTCGAGGCAAAAGGAAAAGGCGAATCAGAGATCGTAGAGATGCGAGGTGGAACTCAACTTTCGTCATCTTCAGGTCCAGTGCAACAAGGTTTGTACAAGGTGTACTCGCCCAAGGATAAAAATCTGGGCGACTGGGCTGCACAGATTGGACAAGTCTGGAGCGAAGACAAGACGATTCCTTATTCAAAACTCAAATGTGTATTGAGCGTCGTAAGAAACTCCAATTTCAAGAGTGGCGCCAAGGATGCGAGCGACAAATATGGAGACCAAGCGTTTGAAAACACGCCCCGAATCCAGGGCGCATTTTGCTCACATTTCGTACTTGCCGCTTACCAAGCGGCAGCAAAAAGAACAGGTACACCATTAACTGGCGCATTGAAAACCGATGCAGAAGCAACCTCTGTAAGAACACTGGAGCATTTTCTGAAAAAGGATGAACAAGGCTTTGACTTCAAGGGTTACTTGAAAATCGAACCCCAGGATGTGATCTACAAATAGCGAAAAATCGGCTTGTCAAAAAAGCCTTACAGACCTCTCGCGCACGACCTTACACATCTGGAACGTCGTGCCGGGAACCTGATGAGAGAACAGATGGACATCGCTCAATACGATGAAGATCAAGCCTCCTAACAGATAGCCAGCACTAGATCATCAACGTCCCACCTCCTAATGTTCACAAAAGAACACGATCAACCTCACATTTCCTACACGGCCTCTAGAAAAGTACTGCTTTTTTCTGTAACGAAAATGTAACATTCGCTTTCGCAAAAAATAAAAACCCGGAGCGTCTGCATGTTTGCGTTTTTCCGTCCTGCCAAGCACTTGGCACCCCTACCCGAAGAAAAGGTCGACAGCACTTACCGCCGTCTGCGCTGGCAGATCTTCGCCGGTATTTTCATCGGCTACGCCGGTTACTACCTGCTGCGCAAGAACTTCTCCCTGGCCATGCCTTACCTGATCGAAGAAGGCTATACGCGCGGTCAGTTGGGGGTGGCCATGTCGGCCATCGCGATTGCCTATGGCTTGTCGAAATTCCTGATGGGGCTGGTTTCGGATCGTTCCAACCCGCGCTATTTCCTGCCGTTCGGGCTGCTGGTGTCGGCCGGGGTGATGTTCATTTTCGGTTTCGCGCCCTGGGCGACGTCCAGTGTCACGATCATGTTTGTGCTGCTGTTCATCAACGGCTGGGCGCAAGGCATGGGCTGGCCGCCGAGCGGACGGACGATGGTGCACTGGTGGTCGCAGAAAGAGCGCGGCGGTGTAGTGTCGGTCTGGAACGTGGCGCATAACGTGGGCGGCGGCCTGATCGGCCCGCTGTTCCTGCTGGGCATGGGCTGGACCAACGACTGGCACGCCGCATTCTATGTGCCGGCAGCCGTTGCCCTGATGGTAGCGGTCTTCGCTTTCGCGACCATGCGCGACACTCCGCAATCGGTTGGCCTGCCGCCCATCGAGCATTACAAGAACGATTATCCGGAAGGCTACGATGCCAGCCATGAAGAAGAATTCAGCGCCAGGGAAATCTTCGTCAAATACGTGCTGCGCAACAAACTGCTGTGGTACATCGCCTTGGCCAACGTGTTCGTTTATCTGTTGCGCTATGGCGTGCTGGACTGGGCACCGACCTACCTCAAAGAGGCCAAGCATTTCACGGTCGACAAGACTTCATGGGCCTACTTCCTGTACGAGTGGGCCGGTATTCCGGGCACGCTACTGTGTGGCTGGATGTCGGACAAGATCTTCAAGGGCAACCGCGGCCTGACCGGCATGGTGTTCATGTTCCTGGTGACCGTCGCCACGCTGGTGTACTGGCTGAACCCGGAAGGCAACCCGACCGTCGACATGATCGCTCTGGTTTCCATCGGCTTCCTGATCTACGGCCCGGTGATGCTGATCGGTCTGCAGGCACTGGAACTGGCACCCAAGAAAGCAGCCGGTACTGCGGCAGGCTTCACCGGGCTGTTCGGTTACCTGGGCGGCTCGGTCGCGGCAAGCGCGGCAATGGGCTACACCGTTGACCACTTCGGCTGGGATGGCGGTTTCGTGCTGCTGATCGGCGCGTGCATCCTGGCCATGGCGTTCCTTGCACCGACGCTACGTCACAAACAGGTTGCCAGCACGTCTCGGGAAGCCTGAGTCACAGCGCAACCGGCTTGGACCGGCAACGCTTGAGCCGCGCCTCCAGATTCAGATCTGGCATGGCGTGGCTGCGCAGGGCGTTGGCGGTCTGCTCGACGTAATCGCGGGTCGTGCCATACCGCCCGCTCGCGCTGGCCAGCACCTGGCTCAGCACACTGTCCGGCAGGTTGCCCGCATAGCTGGGCAAATGCCGCTCCAGCACAAATCCCAGAGCCTGCACCTGTGTGCCATCTTCAAGACGGCAGCTCAGCCAGTGCGGGCGATACGAGGGATAAGGCATCTCGCGCTGCCAGAGCGCGAACAGGGATTCTTCAAGGCATTCATCCGGCAAGCGATAGGCGAATCCCGTGCAGGAACCGCCACGGTCCAGACCGAATACCAGACCTGGCACCTCCGGCGTGCCCCGATGTTCGTGGGACCACAGGTACAAGCCACGGTGATAGCCATGAACCCGTGCGCGCTGACGCTCGACTGCCTTGCATTCCGGGCGCCAGATCAGCGAGCCATAAGCGAACAGCCAGACAGGGCCGCCCTTGTGGCGACGCAGAGTGGCGTTCATTGAGGCGAGCAGTTGCTCGCGGGTGAGTTGCGGGCCAAGATCGATTACTGGCGGATATTTCAGACCAAGGCCGTCATGCACGGCCGCCGCCAACTCATTGACTGGATTGTCCATTTGCCTCCCTGACAGTCTGACTGTCAGTCAACCGAGCCCTGAGGACCCGCTCATGGATAAGCGGCTTCAAGGTATCGCGGTACGGGTGCTACTACAGGACCGAGCCTGTATTGCCAGCTGCAACTGGCGATGCTTTTCATCGCCATAAGCTATAAGCGAATGAAAAAAATTGCAATCCGGTTACAAGGCCGCCAGTCAGAAGTTATGAGCGCGGTGCGTAGGCAAAAACGTCGGCACGCATCTGATGAGGGTCCATTCCGGCACCGACCAGAGCATCCAGGGTCGCGTAGATCATGGCCGGCGAGCCGCTTGCATAGACATGGATCGAGGACAGGTCGCGGATGTCATCGCGGACGGCTTCATGCAACATCCCGCAGCGCCCTTCCCAACCGCAAAGATCACTGACGACCTTGTGCAGGAACAGGTTGGGTAGCGTTGCCCATTCGTCCCACTGACGGATTTCGTAAAAATCCTCGGGACGGCGCACGCCCCAATACAGATGCACCGGATGGCTGAAGCCCTTGGCACGACAATGCTCGATCAGGCTGCTCATCTGTGCCATGCCCGTACCGGCGGCAATCAGGACCAGCGGGCCGTCGGGCAGATCGGCAAGATGGGTGTCGCCAAAAGGCAGTTCGACTCGTGCCATTGCATTGCGCTGAAGCTGTTCGATCAGCGTGCGGGCGCTGGCCTCACGGACCAGCACGTGCAATTCCAGATCACGCCCCCTGTGCGGCGCCGACGCCAGCGAGAAGGCTGACTTTTCGCCGTTCTCGCGCTCGATCATCAGGTATTGCCCGGCGTGATAGCGTGGCAGCTTGCCAGCTGGCGCCCGCAGGCCGACCCGCCAGACATCGCCGCCCACTTCCACGCATTCGCTGAGCTGGCAGGCGAACTTGCGTACCGGCAGTTGGCCAAGAGGCAGAACCGCATCCCAGAGCACTTCGCAGGTTTCCAGCGGCTCGGCCAGGCAGGTGTAGATTTCACCGTGGGTCAGCTCATCGCTGGCCTGCTTTACACGCCCCTTTACCAGCAGCGCCGAGCAGACATGGCAATTGCCATTGCGACAGCTTTGCGGGCACTCATAACCCAGACGCTGTGCAGCATCGAGAATCCGCTCGCCCGGCAGGGTTTCCAGCACTGCACCCGACGGCTGCAACGTTACACGCATCAATCTATTCCCAGTTGATTCCAGATTTCATCGACCCGACGTGTCGTCGCCTCGTCCTTGACGATAGTCCGGCCCCACTCACGCGTGGTTTCGCCCGGCCATTTGTGCGTGGCATCCAGCCCCATCTTGGAACCCAGACCGGAAACCGGTGAAGCGAAGTCCAGGTAATCGATCGGCGTGTTTTCGATCATCACCGTGTCGCGCTTGGGGTCCATGCGCGTGGTGATGGCCCAGATCACGTCGTTCCAGTCACGGGCGTTGATGTCGTCGTCGGTGACAATAACGAACTTGGTGTACATGAACTGTCGCAGGAACGACCACACACCCAGCATCACGCGCTTGGCGTGGCCAGGATACTGTTTTTTCATGGTCACGACGGCCATGCGATAGGAACAGCCTTCGGGCGGCAGGTAGAAGTCGGTGATTTCCGGGAACTGCTTTTGCAGGATCGGCACGAACACTTCGTTCAGCGCCACGCCCAGAATCGCCGGCTCATCAGGCGGACGACCAGTGTAAGTGCTGTGGTAGATCGGCTTGATGCGATGAGTGATGCGCTCGACGGTGAATACCGGGAAGCTGTCCACTTCGTTGTAATAACCGGTGTGGTCGCCATAAGGTCCCTCATCGGCCATTTCACCGGGATGGATCACGCCCTCAAGGACGATTTCTGCACTGGAAGGCACTTGCAGATTGTTGCCACGGCATTTGATCAACTCGGTGCGTGTGCCGCGCAGCAGGCCTGCAAACGCATACTCGGACAGGCTGTCAGGCACAGGCGTCACGGCCCCCAGAATGGTCGCCGGGTCCGCGCCCAGGGCAACCGCCACCGGGAACGGTTCGCCGGGATGCTTGATGCACCATTCCTTGAAGTCCAGCGCACCGCCGCGATGGCTGAGCCAGCGCATGATGACCTTGTTGCGACCGATCACCTGCTGGCGATAGATGCCCAGGTTCTGGCGTTCCTTGTTCGGACCGCGTGTAACCGTCAGGCCCCAAGTGATCAGCGGGGCGACATCGCCCGGCCAGCAGGTCTGGACAGGCAGCATGTTCAGATCGACATCATCGCCTTCGATGACAATCTCCTGGCACGGCGCATCCTTGACCACTTTGGGGGCCATGGAGATGACTTTCTTGAAGATAGGCAACTTCGACCAGGCGTCTTTCAGGCCCTTGGGCGGCTCCGGTTCCTTGAGGAAGGCCAGCAACTTGCCGATTTCCCGCAGCTCGTCGACGGATTCGGCCCCCATGCCCATGGCGACACGTTCCGGCGTTCCGAACAGGTTGCCCAACACCGGGATGTCAAAACCGACCGGCTTTTCAAACAACAGGGCCGGGCCTTTGGCGCGCAGCGTACGGTCGCAGATTTCCGTCATTTCCAGCACAGGGGAAATAGGCATCTGAATGCGTTTCAACTCTCCGCGCTGCTCAAGCTGCTGCACGAAATCCCTTAGGTCCTTGAATTTCATTAACCTGGCCACTTATTCAAATAGATGCACATCGTACCTGCTCTGCAGATTCGTGGCAGCCATGAACTGTGAAAACGGAACAATCCCGCTCCTGATTCCGTTCAGGAGCGGCCTATGAATTCGCTCCTGCAGGCTGGGTGTTCGCCAACAAAAATGGCGCCCCATGGGGCGCCATCTTCTACTGCGGTTCAGCCTGCGGTTACTTGCGTTTCATCGACAGGAAGAACTCATCGTTGGTCTTGGTCTGCTTGAGCTTGTCGACCAGGAACTCGATGGCAGCGACTTCATCCATCGGATGCAGCAGCTTGCGCAGGATCCACATGCGTTGCAGTTCGTCATCGGCAGTCAGCAGCTCTTCACGGCGGGTGCCGGAGCGGTTGATGTTGATGGCCGGGAACACACGTTTCTCTGCAATCTTGCGATCCAGAGGCAGTTCCATGTTGCCTGTACCCTTGAACTCCTCGTAGATCACTTCGTCCATCTTCGAGCCGGTTTCAACCAGCGCGGTGGCGATGATGGTCAGCGAGCCGCCTTCTTCGATGTTACGCGCAGCACCGAAGAAACGCTTCGGCTTCTCGAGGGCGTGAGCATCGACACCACCGGTCAGTACCTTGCCGGAGCTTGGGATCACGGTGTTGTAGGCGCGAGCCAGACGAGTGATGGAGTCGAGCAGGATCACCACGTCCTTCTTGTGCTCGACCAGGCGCTTGGCCTTCTCGATCACCATTTCGGCAACCTGCACGTGACGGGTCGGTGGCTCGTCGAACGTGGAAGCAACCACTTCGCCGCGTACGGTACGCTGCATTTCGGTCACTTCTTCCGGACGCTCGTCGATCAGCAGAACGATCAGGTGCACTTCCGGGTTGTTACGGGTGATGTTCGACGCGATGTTCTGCAGCATGATGGTCTTGCCCGCCTTCGGCGGAGCAACGATCAGACCACGCTGGCCTTTGCCGATTGGAGCGCACAGATCGATCACACGACCGGTCAGGTCTTCGGTGGAACCGTTACCGGCTTCCATCTTCATGCGCACGTTCGGGAACAGCGGCGTCAGGTTTTCGAACAGAATCTTGTTCTTGGCGTTTTCCGGACGATCGAAGTTGATCGTGTCGACCTTGAGCAGTGCGAAGTAACGCTCGCCTTCTTTCGGCGGGCGGATCTTGCCAACGATGGTGTCGCCGGTACGCAGGTTGAAACGACGGATCTGGCTGGGCGAGACGTAGATATCGTCCGGGCCAGCGAGATAGGAAGCGTCTGCGGAGCGCAGGAAGCCGAAGCCGTCCTGGAGGATCTCCAGCACGCCATCACCGGAAATTTCCTCGCCGCTTTTGGCATGCTTTTTCAGCAGGGAGAAAATCACATCCTGCTTGCGCGAACGGGCCATATTTTCTATGCCCATCTGTTCGGCCATTTCGAGCAGATCGGTAATCGGCTTTTGCTTGAGTTCAGTCAGGTTCATATGGGAATGACGTAATCATGTATGAAGGGAAATTAAGCTTTTGGCTTAATGAGGCCGCGCCGCAGAGAAGGCGACAGGATCGCGTACTAAATCGAAAAGGAGAGCGTCGGCGACGGCTAGCAGGGGGCAATGGAGAATCCATTGCGGGGCCGAATGTACCACTTGATTTTCCGGGCGTCTAGTACGAAGCCAGAAAAAACCCCGCTGTTCGCGGGGCTTTAAATACATCAAAGATTGGCGTCGATGAAGGCTGCCAATTGCGACTTGGACAAGGCGCCCACTTTGGTGGCTTCGACGTTACCGCCCTTGAACAGCATCAGCGTCGGGATACCGCGCACGCCATGCTTGGCCGGGGTTTCCTGGTTGTCGTCGATGTTCAGCTTGGCAACGGTCAGCTTGCCTTCGTAGGTGCTGGCGATTTCGTCCAGAACGGGTGCAATCATCTTGCATGGGCCGCACCACTCAGCCCAGTAGTCAACAAGCACAGGGCCCGCAGCCTTGAGGACATCGGCTTCGAAGCTGGCGTCGGTGACGTGTTTGATCAGGTCGCTACTCATGGAGATCTCCGAGGTCGTAGGCTAAAAACGACGCCCATCATAGCGGGCCTGATGTCATTCAGGAAGCCGGGGCTCATTGAGTCTGGCTATGGGAACCCATGAATATGGTTATAACCCCGTATTTAACTGGCGGGTGAAACAAAGACGATCCCCGTGCGCAGTGCAGCACCACGGATATGCTCCTGCATGGCCTTCTGCGCAGGACCGGAGGCATGCCGGGAAAGAGCCCGCAAAATCTTGCGATGTTCCTGCCAGGTTTCCATGACTCTTCCTGCACGAATAAAAGGCATTTTCTGACTTTCGAGGAAGATATCCGCACCCGCCGTCACAATGCCCAGCATGGCCTGATTGCCACTGGCGACCAGAATATGCCGGTGAAACTCGAAATCCAGCCTGGCTGCCGCCTCGAAATCCCCGGCGCGCAACTCCAGGCGCATGGCTTCGACATTATCCTCCAGCACATCCCGCTCGTCGGCGGTCAGGGTGACTGCGGCAAGACCAGCGGCAAAGCCTTCCAGCGCATAACGCAACTGAAAGGTATCGGCCGGAGAAACCCGAGCATCGAAAGGCCAGGAAAAACCGGTCGTGCGCTGTTCTGGTTCAGAAATCGACTGAATGAACACGCCTTTGCCCGGCTGCACGCTGACAATTCCCAAGGCACTGAGCGACGACAGGGCTTCGCGCAACGAGGCCCGGCTGACGCCCAGCAACACCGCCAGATCCCGTTGCGAGGGCAGGCTGTCGCCAGGTTTGTAGCCTTGCTCGGCAATCAGTTTGCGAATGGCTCGAAGGGCCGATTCGGGTACTGCGAGGGCGTTCTGCGGCATCACTGTTCAGGCCAGTCAGTCCAGTAAAAACTCCTTTTATCGTCATCTCGATAATCCGGCAAGCGACGCCCAGCACTGGGGCGACGCGGCTTTCAGGCGCGCCAAAGCAGGGCATGCCTCTCGCCAACTGTTCAGACCAGTAAGACCAAATACAGCCCGCAAAGCCCGACTTATGGCCCAAACGGTCTGAATGGCATGGGCTGTGCACTGGGGGACAGGCCAACATCTTTCGTTCCGTTCGGAGATTCCCCATGACCAAGCGTTACAGCGCACTGCTTACTGCCTTGTTTGCCAGCCTGATGCTGAGCCAGGCCCCCGCCCAAGCCAACGGCCTGGATGACGTCGTAGCGCGCGGCACTCTGAAAGTCGCTGTACCTCAGGACTTCCCGCCGTTTGGCTCCGTAGGTCCGGACATGAAACCGCGCGGCCTGGATATCGACACAGCCCAACTGCTGGCCGACAGACTGAAGGTCAAACTCGAGCTGACGCCGGTCAACAGCACCAACCGCATCCCGTTCCTGACCACCGGCAAGGTCGATCTGGTGATTTCCAGCCTCGGCAAGAACCCGGATCGCGAGAAGGTCATCGATTTCTCCCGTGCCTATGCGCCTTTCTACCTGGCGGTATTCGGTCCACCCGAGTCACCAGTCAAGGAAATCAGTGACCTCAAGGGCAAGACCATCAGCGTGACCCGTGGCGCTATCGAAGACATCGAGCTGACCGCCGTCGCTCCCGAAGGCGCAACCATCAAGCGCTTTGAAGACAACAACTCGACCATCGCCGCTTACCTGGCGGGTCAGACCGATCTGATCGCCAGCGGTAACGTGGTGATGGTCGCCATCAGCGAGCGCAACCCGAAACGCATTCCGGCCCTGAAAGTGAAACTCAAGGACTCGCCGGTCTACGTCGGCGTGAACAAGGGTCAGCCTGAGCTGCTGGGCAAGGTCAACGAAATCCTCAATGCCGCCAAGGCCGACGGTGCGCTGGAAAAAGCCTCCGTGACCTGGCTCAAGCAACCGCTGCCAGCCGATCTCTGATCACTGCTTTCTGATCACAGGACCTGCCAATGGCCTATCAATTCGACTTTACACCGGTCCTGCAAAGCGCTGATCTCTTGCTGCGCGGGGCCTTGTTCACGCTGGAACTGACTGCCATTGGCACCTTGCTCGGGGTCGGCCTGGGCATCGTTGGCGCGGTCGTGAGGGCCTGGAAGATCCAGCCCTTCGCCACGATCTTCGGCATCTATGTCGAGCTGATCCGCAACACCCCGTTCCTGGTACAGCTGTTTTTCATCTTCTTCGGCCTGCCGTCTCTGGGCTTGCAGATTTCGGAGTGGCAGGCAGCCATTCTGGCAATGGTCATCAACCTGGGTGCCTATTCGACGGAAATCATCCGCGCCGGCATCCAGGCGATTCCCAAGGGGCAACTGGAGGCCGCCGCCGCACTGGCCATGAACCGCTATGAAGCGTTTCGTCATGTGGTGCTGGCTCCGGCGCTGAGCAAGGTCTGGCCGGCACTGAGCAGCCAGATCATCATTGTCATGCTCGGCTCGTCGGTCTGCTCGCAGATCGCCACCGAAGAACTGAGCTTTTTCGCCAACTTCCTGCAGTCGCGCAACTTCCGCGCCTTCGAGACTTACATCGTCACCACGCTGGTCTACCTGTGCATGGCGTTGCTGATCCGGCAATTGCTGGCCTGGGTCGGGCGTCGCTACATATCGAGGAGCCGCTGATGGATTTCACCCTCTGGGACATCCTGCGCAACCTGCTGACAGGCCTGCAATGGACAGTGGCCCTCTCGCTGGTGGCCTTTGTCGGAGGCGGGCTGATCGGCCTGCTGATAATGGTCATGCGCATCTCGGACAAAACCGGGCCACGAGGCGCAGCCACTCTTTATATAGAACTGTTTCAGGGCACGCCGCTGCTGATGCAGTTGTTCCTGGTGTTCTTCGGCGTGGCACTGATGGGTGTGGACATTTCCCCCTGGGCCGCCGCTGCACTGGCCCTGACGCTGTTTACCAGCGCCTATCTGGCCGAGATCTGGCGCGGTTGCGTCGAGTCGATATCGAAAGGCCAGTGGGAAGCTTCCGCCAGCCTGGCAATGACGCCCATCGAGCAGATGCGCTACGTGATCCTGCCGCAGGCACTGCGCATCGCCGTGGCACCGACGGTCGGTTTCTCGGTGCAGGTGATCAAGGGCACAGCCGTGACCTCGATCATCGGCTTCACCGAGCTGACCAAGACCGGCAGCATGCTGGCCAACGCTACCTTTGAACCCTTCATGGTCTACGGCTTCGTTGCCCTGGGCTACTTCATCCTTTGCTACCCCTTGTCGCTCTGTGCGCGCCATCTGGAAAGGAGACTTCATGCCTCTGCTTAGAATTTCCGCCCTGCATAAATATTATGGCGACCATCACGTGCTCAAAGGCATCGACCTTTCTGTCGAGGAAGGCCAGGTCGTGGCGATCATCGGGCGCAGTGGCTCGGGCAAGAGCACGCTGCTGCGCACCCTCAACGGGCTGGAGTCGATCAACGATGGCGTGATCGAAGTCGACGGCGAATACCTGGACGCTGCACGCGCAGACCTGCGCACCTTGCGGCAGAAAGTCGGCATGGTGTTCCAGCAGTTCAACCTGTTCCCGCACCTGAGCGTCGGCGAAAACGTCATGCTCGCCCCTCAGGTCGTACAGAAAGTGCCCAAGGCCGAAGCTGCAAAGCTGGCCAGGCAAATGCTGGAGCGTGTAGGGCTGGGCGAGAAATTCGACGCCTTCCCGGATCGTCTTTCCGGCGGTCAGCAGCAGCGCGTGGCCATCGCCCGAGCCCTGGCGATGTCGCCCAAAGTGTTGCTGTGCGATGAAATCACCTCGGCGCTGGACCCGGAACTGGTCAACGAAGTACTCAGCGTCGTGCGCCAGCTAGCTGCCGACGGCATGACCCTGATCATGGTGACCCACGAAATGCGCTTCGCCCGTGAAGTCGGCGACAAGCTGGTGTTCATGCATCAGGGCAAGGTTCATGAAGTGGGCGACCCGAAAGAGCTGTTCGCCAACCCGAAAACCCCGGAACTGGCAAATTTCATCGGTTCGGTAGAAGGGAAGCAGTAGCAGATTCATTCGCGAAGATTCCCCCACAGAGCGGTTCCCATGCCTGATACGTTGGCGGCAGGCATGGATCGTGGCACGATGGCGCGGTTATCGAACGAGATTTTGATCATGCCGCACACCAAAGCCAAGAATCTTTCCCTGATCGCAGCGATCGACCTGGGCTCCAACAGCTTTCATATGGTCGTTGCCAAGGTGCATCAGGACGAGATACGCATCCTTGAGCGCCTGGGTGAAAAGGTTCAGCTGGCGGCGGGCATCAATGACGAGCGCCAGCTCAACGAAGAGTCCATGCAGCGCGGGCTCGATTGCCTCAAGCGCTTCGCCCAACTGATCAACGGCCTGCCACTGGGCGCGGTACGTATCGTGGGCACCAACGCCTTGCGTGAAGCACGCAACCGCAACGAATTCATCCATCGCGCCGAAAAAATCCTGGGACATCCCGTGGAAGTCATTTCCGGCCGCGAGGAAGCACGCCTGATCTATCTCGGCGTCTCGCACACCCTGGCCGACACACCGGGCAAGCGTCTGGTGGCCGATATCGGCGGCGGCAGCACCGAGTTCATCATTGGCCAGCGCTTCGAGCCCCTGCTGCGTGAAAGCCTGCAGATGGGCTGTGTGAGCTTCACCCAGCGCTACTTCAAGGACGGCAAGGTCACCCCGGCCCGTTACGCCCAGGCGTACACCGCGGCACGCCTTGAAATCATGAGCATCGAGCACGCCCTGCACCGCCTGAAATGGGATGAGGCCATCGGCTCGTCCGGCACCATTCGGGCAATAGGCGTGGCACTCAAGGCCAACGGCTATGGCTCGGGCGAAGTCAACGCCGAGGGTCTGGCGTGGCTCAAGCGCAAGCTGTTCAAGCTGGGCGATGTCGAGAAAATCGACTTTGACGGCATCAAACCCGACCGCCGTGCGATCTTCCCCGCCGGTCTGGCGATTCTGGAAGCGATCTTCGATGCTCTGGAACTCAAGCGCATGGACCATTGCGAAGGCGCACTTCGCGAAGGCGTGCTGTATGACCTGCTGGGCCGACATCACCACGAAGACGTACGTGAGCGCACCCTCGGCTCGCTGATGGACCGCTACCACGTAGACCTGGAACAGGCCGCCCGCGTGGAACGCAAGGCGCTGCATGCCCTGGAGCAAGTCGCCGAAGCCTGGGACCTGGAAGACGAAATCTATGCCGAGCTGTTGAGCTGGGCCGCCAAGGTGCATGAAGTCGGGCTCGATATCGCCCACTATCACTACCACAAGCACGGCGCCTACCTGATCGAGCACTCGGATCTGGCCGGATTCTCACGCGAAGACCAGCAAATGCTCGCGCTGCTGGTGCGCGGTCATCGTCGCAATATTCCCAAGGACAAGTTCGCCGAGTTCGGCGATGAAGGCGTCAAGCTGATTCGCCTGTGCGTGCTGCTGCGCTTTGCGATTCTGTTCCATCACATTCGTGGCACCCAGGAGATGCCACGTGTGATTCTGCGTGCCGACGGCCCGAATCTGGACGCCGAGTTCCCGGCAGGCTGGCTGGAAAACAACCAGTTGACCCAGGCCGACTTCGCGCTGGAAGCGGAGTGGCTGACCCGGGTCGGTATCGTCTTTACTGCACGCTGAGTACCGGAATGCTCAGGCGCTCCAGCAGGGTCGCCTGGGCGCTTCGAGCGTTCTGATTACCGGTCGGCGTGCTGCGCACGTAACGTCCGTCAGGCTGCAACAGCCAGCTGTGAGTGTTGTCGGTCAGATAACTCTCCAGTTCCTTCTTCACCCGCAGGGTCAGCTTCTTGCCTTCCACCGGGAAGCAGGTCTCGACGCGCTTGTCGAGGTTACGCTCCATCCAGTCGGCACTGGACAGGAACATCTGCTCGTCGCCGCCATTGAGGAAGTAGTAGACCCGCGTGTGCTCCAGGAAGCGACCGATGATCGAACGCACCTGAATGTTGTGCGAGACACCGGCAATGCCGGGACGCAGGCAGCACATGCCACGCACTACCAGATCGATGCGAACCCCTGACTGGCTGGCCTTGTAGAGTGCCCGAATGATTTTCGGGTCGGTCAGCGAGTTGAACTTGGCGATGATGTGAGCCGGCTTGCCGTCGAGCGCGAATTGCGTCTCGCGGGCAATCATGTCGAGCATGCCTTTCTTGAGGGTGAACGGCGCGTGAAGCAGCTTCTTCATGCGCAGGATCTTGCCCATGCCGATCAACTGGCTGAACAGTTTACCGACGTCTTCGCACAGGGCATCGTCAGAGGTCAGCAGGCTGTAGTCGGTGTACAGACGGGCATTGCCCGCGTGATAGTTACCGGTCCCCAGATGCGCGTAACGCACGATCTCACCGCCTTCGCGGCGCAGGATCAGCATCATCTTGGAGTGGGTCTTGAAGCCGACCACACCGTAGATCACCACCGCACCGGCCGCTTGCAGACGGCTGGCCAGTTGCAGGTTTGACTCTTCATCGAAGCGGGCGCGCAGTTCGATCACTGCCGTGACCTCCTTGCCGTTACGCGCAGCGTCGACCAGCGCATCGACGATTTCCGAGTTCGCGCCGCTGCGGTACAGCGTTTGTCGCACGGCCAGCACATGCGGGTCTTTCGCGGCCTGACGCAGCATATCGACGACCGGGGTGAACGACTCGAACGGGTGCAGCAACAGGATGTCCTGCTTGCTGACCACACTGAAAATGTTCTCGCTGTTCTGCAGCAGCTTGGGAATCGCTGGCGTGAATGGCGTGTATTGCAGCTCCGGGTGGCTGTCCAGGCTGGTAATGCTGAACAGACGCGTGAGGTTCACCGGGCCATTGACCTGATACAGCTCGGACTCGGTCAGGTTGAACTGCTTGAGCAGGTAGTCCGACAGATGCTTGGGACAGGTATCCGCCACTTCCAGACGCACCGCATCGCCGTAGCGACGCGAGAACAGCTCGCCGCGCAGGGCGCGAGCCAGGTCTTCCACGTCTTCGGAGTCCAGCGCCAGGTCGGCGTTACGGGTCAGACGGAACTGGTAGCAGCCCTTGACCTTCATGCCCTGGAACAGATCATCGGCGTGGGCATGGATCATGGACGACAGGAACACGTAGTTGTCGCCAACCCCGCCCACATCTTCCGGCACCTTGATGATGCGCGGCAGCAGGCGCGGGGCCGGAATGATCGCCAGACCCGAGTCGCGACCGAAGGCATCGATACCTTCCAGCTCGACGATGAAGTTCAGGCTCTTGTTGACCAGCAACGGGAACGGGTGCGTCGGGTCCAGGCCGATCGGGGTAATGATCGGTGCGATTTCATCGCGGAAATAGCGGCGGACCCAGGTCTTGAGCTTGGTGGTCCAGTAACGGCGACGGATGAACCGGACCTGATGCTTTTCCAGCTCCGGCAACAGAATGTCGTTGAGAATCGCGTACTGGCGATCCACATGCCCATGAACCAGCTCACTGATCCTGGCCAGGGCCTGATGCGGCTGCAGACCATCGGCACCCGCCTGCTCGCGGGCGAAGGTGATCTGCTTCTTGAGGCCTGCAACACGAATCTCGAAGAACTCATCGAGGTTGCTGGAGAAGATCAGCAGAAACTTCAGCCGTTCCAGCAGTGGATAGGACTCATCCAGAGCCTGTTCCAGTACCCGGATATTGAACTGCAACTGCGATAGTTCGCGATGGATATACAGGCTGCTGTCGTCCAGGTTCGGGACAACGATAGCAGGCGCCGCTACGGGCGCCTCGATGGCATGTATAACTTCAATTTCAGGCTCAACCACTGGCGTAGCCTCCTGAACATTGACTTCAACAGTGGCTTCGGTGAGTCCTTCGGTATTCATGAATGTTCCTGTGAGGCTATTGCCCTTTTAACAGTTGAGCAGCACGGACGGCGAAGTAAGTAAGAATGCCATCAGCACCTGCGCGTTTGAAGGCGGTAAGGGATTCGAGAATCACCCCCTCACTCAGCCAGCCGTTCTGGATCGCAGCCATATGCATCGCATATTCGCCGCTCACCTGATAGACAAAGGTCGGGACCTTGAACTCATCCTTGACCCGGTAAAGGATGTCCAGATAAGGCATGCCCGGCTTGACCATCACCATGTCCGCACCTTCAGCCAGGTCGGCGGCCACTTCATGCAATGCTTCATTACTGTTGGCCGGGTCCATCTGGTAGGACGCCTTGTTGGCCTTGCCCAGATTCAGTGAAGAACCTACCGCATCGCGGAACGGACCGTAATAGGCGCTGGCATATTTCGCCGAATAAGCCATGATCCGGACATTGACGTGCCCGGCAAGTTCCAGCGCTTCACGAATGGCCTGGATACGACCGTCCATCATGTCCGAAGGCGCAACCACCTGAGCGCCGGCGTCGGCATGGGACAACGCCTGTTTTACCAGTGCATCGACAGTGATGTCGTTCTGCACATAGCCTTCTTCGTCGATGATGCCGTCCTGACCATGAGTGGTGAACGGGTCCAGTGCCACATCGGTGATCACGCCCAGCTCCGGGAAACGCTCACGCAATGCGCGGGTCGCACGCTGGGCAATACCGTCCGGGTTCCAGGCTTCGGCGCCATCCAGAGACTTTTTCTCCAGCGGCGTCACCGGGAACAGCGCCAGCGCCGGAATCCCCAGAGCAACCCAGCCCTCGGCCTCTTGCAGCAGCAGATCGATAGTCAGACGCTCGACGCCAGGCATCGAGGCAACGGCTTCACGACGGTTTTCACCATCAAGTACGAAAACGGGAAGAATCAGATCATCGACGGTCAGTACGTTTTCGCGGACCAGCCGACGAGAGAAGTCGTCGCGACGATTACGGCGCAGGCGAGTGAGAGGAAACAGGCGGTTTGCGGGGGTAAAGCTCACGGCGAGACTCCTGTAGCCCGCATACGCGGGCAAGCGCGACAGTTATAAGCCGCCATTATGACCAATGTGTGACAGTCATAGTGTGACCTGCGACGGTGGGCCGCAGAAAAGGCCTACAACAAGGACGGGACATTGTGGTTGTAGGAATCTTTAACGTCGAGACACATATCGACACTTTCATGATTGTCCTAGGCGAGTTAGGCTGCGCGTTCATTTCGCCAGCATCCAGACAATGCTCCAGAATTTCTTGAATGATTTCGGCTATTTTGCCCTCTTCCTGGGAACCTTCTTTGAAGGCGAGACCATCCTGGTTCTTGCCGGATTTCTGGCTTTCCGCGGATACATGGACCTCAACATGGTCATCCTCGTGGCTTTCTGCGGAAGCTACGCGGGCGACCAGCTCTGGTATTACATGGGGCGTAAACACGGCCGCAAACTGCTTGCACGCAAGCCTCGATGGCAGCTCATGGGCGACAAGGCACTGAGGCTGGTACGCAAACACCCTGACATCTGGGTACTGAGCTTCCGCTTCGTCTACGGCCTGCGCACGGTCATGCCCGTGGCCATCGGCATGTCCGGCTATCCGCCCCTACGCTATCTGGTGCTCAACGGCATCGGTGCCGCAATCTGGGCTGCGGCCCTGGGCTCGGCGGCTTACCACTTCGGTGCGGTGATGGAAAGCCTGCTGGGCAACATCAAGAAGTACGAGCTGTGGGTCCTGGGTGGCCTGCTGCTGCTCGGTCTCGTCCTGTGGCTGCGTCGCCGCATCAAGAACGCCCGCATCGCCCGCCAGGAAAAACTCTGCTGCGCCTCGGCAGCGGCGTCAGACATAGACGTCGAAGCCCCGGTCGACCTTCAGAAGAAGACGGACAAATAAGCGGCAAGCTACAAGCGGCAAGCCTCAAGCTTGTAGCTTGTAGCTTGTAGCTTGTAGCTTGTAGCTAGCCTACCGCCCTCCTTCCTCTTCCGTACAACACCGCAATCGCCAGCAGCGCAACCGCCTGCGCACTGAGCGAATACGCATCGGCGTGAATGCCCAGCCAGTCGAATTCGAAGAACGACACCGGACGTGTGCCGAAGATGCCCGCTTCCTGCAATGCCTTGACGCCATGCCCGGCGAACACCACCGACAATGCACACAGCAACGCAGCGTTGATGCCGAAGAACAGGGACAACGGCAGCTTTGCGGAACCCCGCAGGATCACCCAGGCCAGCCCCACCAGCAGCACCAGCGCCGTGGCACCACCGGCCAGTACGGCGCTATGTCCCGCAGGACCTGCCTGGAGCCACAGGGTTTCGTAGAACAGGATGACTTCGAACAGCTCTCGATAGACCGAGAAGAACGCCAGCACGGCAAAACCGAAACGTCCGCCACCGCCGACCAGACTGCTCTTTACATAGTCCTGCCAGGCAGCGGCATGGCGACGATCATGCATCCAGACCCCAAGCCACAGCACCATGACGCTGGCGAACAATGCGGTTGCGCCTTCCAGCAGTTCACGTTGCGCACCGCTGACATCGATGACGTAAGCTGCCAAGGCCCATGTCGCCAGCCCCGCCAACAGCGCCAGGCCCCAACCGGCGTTGACACTGCGAACGGCCGATTGCTGGCCGGTGTTGCGCAGGAACGCCAGGATCGCTGCCAGTACCAGAATCGCTTCCAGACCTTCACGCAGCAGAATCAGCAGGCCGGAGATATAGCTCAGGGAAACGCTCAGGCCATCGCTGCCCAGCAAGGCCGCGGACTCCTTGAGTTTGGCCTTGGCGGCTTCCAGCTTCTGTGCCGCCTGAGCCAGCGGCAGGCCGTCCTGCAATGACTGCCGGTAAGCCATCAGCGCTTTTTCGGTGTCTTTGCGTACATTGGCGTCGACGTTATCCAGCGAACTTTCGACCAGTTCGAAGCCTTCCAGATAAGCCGCAACCGACAGGTCGTAAGCCTGTTCATGATCGCCCGCACGGTATGCCGCCAGGCTCTTGTCCAGCGTGGTGCCGGTGTAATCGAGCAGTTGCGCCGGACCGCGCTGGACCTGCGGCGGTTGCGCACGCTGGGCACGGAAGGTCGCGGCGGCTTCAGGGCCTTCGGCGGCACTGACTTCCGCAGGCGTCTGACGCGCCAGGTCAGCCAGATTGAAGGTCTTGGCGGGCGTACTCACCGGCTGGGCACTGAAGCTGGCAATGTAGGTCGCGATATCCCAGCGCTGGCGATCGTCCAGTTGGTCGGCAAAGGCTGGCATATCGGTGCCGGTGATGCCGAGGCCTACTGTGTTGTAGATATCGTAAAGACTCAGTCGATCCAGCCGCGCCGCATCACGCAGGTTGGCAGGCGCGGGCGTCAGGCCAATGCCGGCCGGGCCGTCACCGGCACCGGTGTCGCCATGGCAGACCGAACAGTTCTGCGCATACAGCGGAGCACCGCGGGTCGGATCAGGCGTGATGACCGGGGCCTGGCTGACTTCATAGGCAACAGCCAGCCGTGCCCCCAGTTGCCGGGCCTGACGAGCGACAAGCGTGCCGTCCTCACGCTTGATTACCGCGTCCTTCAGGGCGGCCACCCCCTGCTCCAGTGCATCGCGTTCGGCACGCTGCGGCAAGGCAACGATCAGGCCCTGCAATGCGCCGAGAAATTCGATCTGTTCCCGGTATTCGGCTTCATCGACAATCTTGCCGTCAGCTACGGTGGCCGGGTAGTCGGCACCTATATAGTCCAGCAGATGCAACGCCTGGGCAGCGCCATCGACGGGGTCGGCCAGCAGGCCGAAGCTGCATAGCGCAAGCAGCGGCGCCAACAGCCAGACCATGAAACGGGAATGCAGGGGCATGAATCAATCTCGACAGGAATGCAATGCGCTGCATTGTTCCTTTCCATCTGCCTCGACTCAATACTCGACCCCGATATTTGTGACAAAACATTACCAAAATCCCGATACAGCATTGTTGTGGCTCAAAAGATCAGGTTCCCGCTGACAGGCCGATTCCAGACAGCGCAAAGCAACAGGCATCCAATGACATCAAAATGCCATTGCACACTCAAAAACCCGCCCTATAATCCCCCGGCTTTTTCCTGCCGGAGAAAAAGACAAATACTCATGCAGCATTTTTGCTGCTTGTCCAAATGGACTGACGTAGCCGCCTTTGGCTACAGAATGGAAATCATCATGCCCTCCCGTTTTCTTACCGTATTCGCGCTGGCTGCCTCTGTCCTGCTGGCAGGCTGCTCCGTGTTCCGCAGCTATGACTCCGAACTGAAGGAAACCAACCAGCAACTGGCCAGCGGCAATGTCGATGCCGCCCTCGGTACACTGGAAAAGAACAACACAGGCGAAGAAAAAGACCTGCTCTACTACTTCGAGAAAGGCGAACTGCTGCGCTCCAAGGGAGACTTCACCGGTAGTCAGGCCGCCTGGCGTACTGCCGATCAGGTGGTGTTCAAGTGGGAAGAGTCGGTCAAGTTAGACACCGACAAATACCTCGCTCAGTTCGGCAGCTTTCTGATCAATGACAAGGTGCGTCGCTACGAAGGCTATGACTATGAAAAGGTCATGCTGACCACCCAGATGGCGCTCAATCTGCTGGGCCAGAACGATTTCGAGGGAGCCCGCACCGAAATCAAGAAGACCCACGAACGTGAAGCCGTGATCGCCAACCTGCGCGACAAGGAATACTTCAAGAGCGAGCAGGAAGCCGAAAGCAAGGGCGTGAAAACCAGCGTCAAGGACCTTAAAGGCTACCCGGTCGAGTCACTGGATGCGCCCGAAGTCGTCAACCTGAAGAACAGCTACCAGAGTGCGTTCAGCCACTATCTGGCAGGCTTCGTCTACGAAGCATTGGGGGAAAAAGACCTTGCCGCGCCGGGCTATCGCAAGGCAGCAGAACTGCGCCCCAATACCCCGTTGCTGGAAAAATCCCTGGCCGATCTCGATGCGGCTGCCAGCAAGGATGGCAGCAGCGAGGTACTGATCGTGATCCAGAGCGGCTTTGCTCCGGCCCGTGATTCGGTACGCATCCCGCTGCCGCTGCCGATCAGTAACAATCTGGTCATCACACCGCTGTCGTTTCCGGTGATCAAGCCGGATACCAGCACCCCGATCGTCAGCCAGATCACCCTGGACGGCCAACCGCTCAACCTGACGCTACTCAACAGCACCACCGACATGTCGCGCCGTGCCCTGCGTGACGACATGCCGGGCATCATCGTGCGCACCACATTGCGCGCCATTACCCGTGGCGTCGCGCAGAAACAGCTCAACGACGTCAACCCGCTGGCCGGTCTGGCAGTCGGTATCGCCTCGGCCATTACCGAAGGTGCCGACACCCGCACCTGGCGCACCCTGCCAGACAACACACTGGTGGCAAGGCTGCGTCTGACGCCGGGCATGCATCAGGTCGTACTGCCAAGCACGCTGGGCGGCACACATGTGCAGGTCAAGGTCGATCAGCGTTATCAGGTCGTCACCCTGCGCGCCTTGGGCAATCAGGTATTCACCAGTGGACTCGCGGCCCAGGTCACTCCCCTGAATGTCCCGCAAGCCCTTGCCGTCAAACAACCCTGAACGGAGATACCCCATGCGTATCAAGATCTTCGGCGCACTGGCGCTGGCCCTGCTTGCAGGCTGCGCAACCCCGCCACCTCCGGCCCCGGGTAGCGCAGCCAGTAAAGTGGTCGCACTGGGCGACATCAAAAGCATTGAGGTCGGTGCCATGCGTGTGGCTCGGGAAAATGGCTTCCTGACCGTCAAGGTTCAGTTGACCAACACCAGCAGCCGCAACAAGACGATGTACTACCGATTCGCGTGGCTGGGTAACGATGGCTTCCCTGTCGCAGACGAAGAAGCCTGGAAAAGCACGATGATGTACGGCTCGCAAAGCACCACGCTGCCAGCCATCGCACCCAATCCGCGGGCAACCGATTTCCGCCTTGAAATCAACACGCCTTGATCCGCTCACAGAAGAGTTCACACATGCTGTTTACACGTCTTTGCTTCATTGCCGCCCTCGCCCTGCTGGCCAGCGGTTGCGCCAATAACTCTCCGGTTCTTGGCAGCAAGAACATCAGTTACGGAGATACCAAGGCCGTCGAAACGATTACCAACGAATTCGGCTCCACTGACCTGCAAATGATCGCCGAGAGCATGACCCGCTCACTGGCGCAGTCCGGCATCCTGCAGGGTCGTCCGGTGGTCCAGGTCTACGATGTGAAGAACAAGACCAGCGAGTACATCGACACCCGCGAAATCACCACCACCATCAAGACCCAGTTGATGAAGAGCGGCGTAGCCCGTTTCGCCAGCGACAACACCGAGATGCAGAGCCAGGTCGACCAGCTCAAGCTGCAGAACCAGAGCGGTCTGTACAAGCAGAGCACCATCGCCAAGACCGGCAACATGGTCGCCGCCAAATACCGTCTGGAAGGCTCGATCAGCTCCATCGTCAAACGCAGCGAGGACTACAAGGACGTTTTCTATAAATTCAGCCTGCAACTGGTCGACGTCGAAAGCGGCCTGGCAGAGTGGATGGACGAAAAAGAAATCCGCAAGACCACGGAGCGTTAAGTGATGCGTGCATGGATTGGCATTATCGCCATGGCCTGCGCCCTCTCGGTGCAGGCCGCCCCAAGGATCGCCGTGACAGGCATGGCCTATCAGGAACGTGTGGAGCAATACATCCACACCGTTTCGGCGAAAAGCGACATGAGAGCCAACTACTACAGCGCAAGCGGCTCGTCGAGCTATGAAGAATACGAAGCCCGCACCAGCTACATCGAACAGAGCGAGCTGCAGAAATTCAGTGGCGACATCAAGGGCGAGATCCTCAAGTCCGGGCTGTTCCAGCTGGTGCAGGGTACGCCTTACAAGACCGGCTCCAAAGAAGATGTGTACGACGTCATCGCACGCATCAAGAGCGGCCACTTCAAAGGTGCCGACTACGTATTGTTCGGAACACTGTCGGACATCGACTTTCGTCAGGACGTGGGCGAAATTGCCAACACCAATAGCTATTCGGCCATCATGGGGCTGACGGTGGTCGGTGATTTCAGCCTGATCAACACCCGCACCTACGAAATCACCTCGGCCTTTACCGCCATGGGCGAAGCCCAGGACACCAAACTGGTCAACAGCCGGGACGTCAAGATCTCCCTGAACCGGGGCCGCGTGGTGCGTGATGTCTCAAAATCGATCGGCGTCGACGTGGCGCGTCAGTTGCGTGAGCAATTGCGGGGTGAAATCGAATATACCGACCAACCCATCCAGCAGAACCTGCCACGAGACGAAGCGCCACGGATCTTGAGATAAGAGGGGAGCGTAGCTGCAAGCCACAAGCTTCAAGCTTCAAGCTTGCGGCTTGTAGCTTGTAGCTGGTTCTACCCCTATGCCGTCCCGCGATGCAGCGTCGCCAGAAAGCCCGCCGCCCCCACAAACAGGCTGGCGAAGGTGCGGTTCAGGCGACGTTGTTGCTTCGGGGTTTTCAGCAGACGTAGCACGCGGGACGCAAGCCCGGTGTAACCGGCCATCACGATCGAATCCACGGCGACCATGGTCAGCGCGATGATCACGTACTGCATCAGCAGCGGCTGGGCAGGGTCGATGAACTGCGGCAGGATTGCCAACATGAACACCAGCGCCTTGGGGTTGCTGATGTTGACCAGAAAGCCCCGGAATACCAGGCTCAGCGGCTTGCCGATCGGGCGAATTGCCGACTCGTCGGACAGATCCCCAGGCAGCGCCCGCCATTGCTTGATGCCCAGGTAAACCAGGTAGGCCACGCCAAACCATTTGATCAGGTTGAATGCCAGCTCGGATGCGCCCAGTACGGCACCAAGACCCGCCGCGACAATCGCGATCTGCGCCACCAGCGCGATCTGCAGGCCCAGCGCATTCCAGTAGCCGCGCCAGAAACCGTATTGCAGGCCACAGGACATCGACGCAATCGCGCCAGCCCCAGGAGACAGACTGATAATCCAGCAGGCGGCAAAAAAAGCCAGCCACGTTTCAAGCGCCATCACACACCTCAAGTCCGGCAGAGCCCAATAGCCGCTAACTTAGTGTGTAATGCATTTGATGACTAATTATTTCTGCTCGCCCAGCGGTTTTTCAACCATCACCTGCGGAATGACATCGCTGCCACGCCAGCGGCGAACCGCTTTCTGGAAGAACTGACTGTTAGGCACCTGCACCAGCGCACCACCCGCCTCGGGCATTTCGATCAGGGTGGTGAACATCAGGTTGATGGCGACGACCCGGCCTTTGACGCCGGGCTTGTCCAGTGTCTCGACCAGCTCGACCACATCACCGATGCGGAAAGGGCCGATGGTGAAGATCAGGATGGCGCAGAGCAGGTTGGACAGCACACTCCACATGGCGAAGAACGCCACGGCGGCGACTGCGACAAAACCCGACAGCGCGGTCCACAGTACGGTGGCGGAAACGCCGAGCCGCCCCAGCACGAAGACAAACGCACTGCCCATGATCAACCAGCGCAACCCGCCACGCACCGGTACCAGCAGTTCCGGCGGCAGCGGATAACGTTCGCCCAGCCCCGTCAGAAAACGACCAACCACACGTTGCAGCACGTAACCCGCCAGCAGAATCAACAGGATCTGCAGGCCCAGCCAGAGCGGTTCGATCCAGTAGGCCGTCAGCGGCAACCCGAAAAATTCCATCAGCCCCTCACTTCAATTACGACAATGCTTCCAGTTCGGCCTGCATTGATTCCAGCAGTTCCAGCGCTTCCATCCAGGCCTCTTCCAGCTCGGACTCCCGCGTCTTCAGACTGGCCTGTTCCGCCAGCAGATCGCGCAGCTTGTCCTTGTTGGCAGCCTCATAGTTGGTACTGTCGGCCAGGGCCTCTTCGACCTTGGCCAGTTTCTCGTGCAGGCTTCCCAGCTCACGCTCCAGCTTGTCGGCTTCGCGCTTGTGCGGAGCCAGTTGCTGACGCAAGGCCGCGGCCTGCTGACGCTGGGCTTTCTTGTCGGTCTTGTCGGCATTGACCGGTGTGTTGCTGACCGGCGCATTGCGCAAACGGTAATCCGCCAGCCAGCGCGTGTAGTCGTCCAGATCGCCGTCGAACTCCTGAACCCGGCCATCGGCGACCAGCAAGAAGTCATCGGTGGTGCTCTTGAGCAAGTGCCGATCGTGGGAAACCACCAGTACCGCACCACTGAATTCCTGCAGGGCCATGGTCAGCGCCAGACGCATTTCCAGATCCAGGTGGTTGGTCGGTTCGTCGAGCAGCAACAGGTTGGGCTTTTCCCAGGCAATCAGGGCCAGGGCCAGACGCGCCTTTTCACCACCGGAGAAATTCACCACCGGCTCGTCCAGGCGAGCGCCACGGAAGTCGAAGCCACCGAGGAAGTCGCGCAGGGTCTGCTCGCGCTCGGTAGGCGCCAGACGCTGCAGATGCAGCAAGGGGTTGGCCTTGGCATCCAGAGAGTCGAGCTGATGCTGGGCAAAATAGCCGACCGTAAGGTTCTCGCCACGCACCAGACGGCCACTCAAGGGCTCAAGCTCACCTGCAAGGTTCTTGATCAGGGTCGATTTACCCGCGCCGTTAGGCCCCAGCAGACCGATACGCGCCCCCGGCGTCAGTTGCAGTTTGACCTTCTCCAGGATGGTCTTTTCGCCATAGCCCAGGCGTGCTTCGGACAGATCCAGCAACGGGCTGGAGATTTTGTCGGACTCACGGAAAACGAAGCTGAACGGCGAGTCCACATGCGCGGCGGACAACTCCTCCATGCGCTCAAGGGCCTTGATCCGGCTCTGTGCCTGACGAGCCTTGGTGGCCTGGGCCTTGAAACGCGCGATGTATTTTTCCATGTGCGCACGTTGTGCCTGCTGCTTCTCGTAAGCCTGTTGCTGCTGGGCCAGACGTTCGGCACGGGCACGCTCGAAGGCGCTGTAGCCACCGCGATAGAGGGTGATCTTGCGTTGTTCGACGTGGGCAATGTGATCGACGACCGCATCGAGGAAGTCGCGGTCGTGGGAAATCAGCAGCAAGGTGCCGGGATAGCTCTTGAGCCAGTCTTCCAGCCAGAGAATGGCGTCGAGGTCCAGGTGGTTGGTCGGTTCGTCGAGCAGCAACAGGTCCGAAGGACACATCAGGGCCTGCGCCAGGTTCAGACGCATCCGCCATCCACCGGAGAAACTGCCGACCTGACGCTCCATCTGCTCGTTGGTGAACCCCAGGCCCGCCAGCAATTTGCGGGCCCGGGCATCGGCCGTGTAGCCGTCGGCACTGTCGAGTTCGGCGTGCAGTCGTGCCTGGGCGGCACCGTCCTGAGCGGCTTCGGCTTCAGCAAGCTGACGCTGAACCTCGCGCAGACGCAGGTCGCCGTCCAGAACGTAGTCCACGCCCAGACGCTCAAGGGTATCTACCTCCTGACGCATGTGTGCGATGCGCCAATCGGCAGGCAGCAGGCAGTCGCCGGAGTCAGGCGTCAGCTCACCGCGCAGCAAGGCGAAGAGGCTGGATTTACCGGCACCGTTGGCACCGATCAGACCGGCTTTCTGGCCGGCGTGCAGGGTCAGCTCGGCGTCTTCTAGCAGACGTTGCGGACCACGCTGTAAGGTAAGGCTTTGAAGTCGAATCATAATGGCGGCGGAGTCTACCAGCTTCGTCTCAAACAGGTAGCTCACTATGCCTTCTGACCTTTGGAGTTTCACCCTCGATTTCTATGCCAGACCTGGCGTCGAAGAAGCCTGTCTGCGCCTGCAAACCAACGGGGCCAATGTGTGCATGGTGCTTCTGGGTGTCTGGCTGGGCAAACGTGGCGTGAAATGTGATGCGCGGCGATTACAGGAAATCGGACAGTTGGCGATGCCATGGCACGACGAAGTCGTGCGCCCTCTCAGAGAACTGCGAACGCAGTGGCGCAACGCGGCACAACTCGACCCGGCACTGGGATCGTTGCGTGAGCGAGTGAAAGCGCTGGAACTGGAAGCCGAGCAGCAATTGCTCGCACGATTACAGACACTGACCCAGGACTGGGCAGTCGATGAAGCAGAAGATTTGCAGAACTGGTTGAACGGGCTGACTGCAGAGGCCACCGACAAGGACCGCGACGCGCTGCAAATGCTGCGCGTCGCGGCAGATCAGCCTTAGGATGCGCTGTTTGGCGTGACGCTATTGGCTGTCGATGGAGCCGTCGCGGCCGGTGCTGCCGGCGCAGCGGCTGGAGCAGCCGTCGTCGCTGGCGTGGCAGGTTTGGCAGCAGCCGGTTTCACCGCTGGCTTGGCCGCAGGTTTGGCTGCCGTTTTTGCAGCGGGCCTGGCTGCTGGCTTCGCGGCAGGTTTGGCAGGTGCTTTGGCCGCCGCTGGTTTTGCAGCCGTGCTGGCAGCAGGTTTGGCCGCTGCTGGAGCTTTGGTTGCGGCAGGCTTGGCTGCGGCTTTGGCAACGGGCTTGGCAGTTGCTTTTGCAGCGGCAGGTTTGGCGGCAGCGGTTTTAGCTGCAGTTTTTACCGGAGCCTTGGCAGCAGCAGGCTTGGCAGCCACTGGTTTGGCGGCAGCCGGAGCTTTGGCGGCTGTTGATTTCGCGGCTGGCTTGGCAGCAGCAGATGCAGCTTTGGCAGCTGGTTTAACGGCAGGTTTGGTTGCAGTTCTGGCTGGTGCCTTGGCGGCAGGTGCTTTGCTCACGGCTTTTGCAGCCACGGTTTTTGCAGCAGGAGCCTTGGCCGGGGCTGCAGGCTTGGCAGCACGGGTGTCCAGAATCTTGCCGACCGCCTCTTTGACGCGACCAACACCCTGGGCAAGCTTCAGGCTCTCTTGAGCGTCGCGCTTGAGCTGCAGAATGTAGGTGCGGGTTTCGGTCTGGCGATCCTTGAGGGCGTCGAGCAGGTCTTCAAGTTCTGCAATGGCATTCTTCGCCTTGGCCTGCGCCTTTGCCTTGCCGGAGGCCGCAGCGTCCTGCAATTTGGTGCGCGACTTGTGCAGTTTTTCCTGTGCTTTACCACGTTGTTTTTCAAGCTTGGCGAGCAGTTTCTCGGCATCGGACAAGGCTTGGGAGCAGGCGTCTTCCAGATGTTCGAGCAAGCTGCCCGACAGTTGTTGGAGCAGGTGCAATGGAGTGTTTACTGGCTTCTTTTTGGCCGACATGACTTACCTCCTGGCTGACGAAATTGCGGCCCATACTAGACCTCTGTCCGCAGCGCCGCTAGGGCATCTTGACAGCGTCGAACGCACCCTGTTGCATACGACAACAAATCATTGACGCAACTGCTGCGGGAGCAATACAAAATTCTCTTGCCAGGACTCATCACCGCAGGCCCTCGCACTGGCATAATCGCTGACATCCCGGGCCGGAGAGCATTCATGTCGCGCTACCTGTTAACGTCGTTGTTCCTTTTGATTCCTCTGGCACACGCCGGTGAAACCACTCCGACGAAGGAATCCCGCGACCTTGCCTACAGTCTTGGCGCAAGCCTGGGCGAGCGACTGCATCAGGAAGTCCCGGACCTGGACCTGACGGCACTGGTAGAAGGTCTGAAACAGGCTTACCAGGGCAAGCCTCTGGCGCTCAAGCAAGAACGCATCGACCAGATTCTCAGGGAGCATGACGCAGCATTGGCACAAGCCGAAGCCTCGGGCACCGATGCCCAGAGCGAGGCGGCCCTGGCGGCAGAGCGGCGTTTCATGGACAGCGAGAAAGCCAAGCCCGGTGTGAAGACACTGGCCGACGGCATTCTGATGACCGAACTGACTCCCGGGACAGGTCCCAAGCCAGAAGCCAATGGCCGGGTAGAAGTGCGCTATGTCGGGCGCCTGCCCGATGGCACGATCTTCGATCAAAGCACCCAGCCGCAATGGTTCCGACTCGACAGCGTGATCAGTGGCTGGACCACCGCCCTGCAAGGCATGCCGGTCGGCGCGAAGTGGCGTCTGGTGATTCCGTCTGCGCAGGCCTATGGCGCAGAAGGCGCAGGCGATCTGATCGATCCGTTCACACCACTGGTTTTCGAAATCGAGCTGGTCGCTGTCTCGCAGTAACCCGCGCCCGAAAATGCGAAAGGGTGCAAATGCACCCTTTGGCGATACGACAGGAATGAATCAGGCCTGGGAAGCGGCCTCTTCCTTGTGGGAGTTGTGCAGGACTTCGATCAGGCAGTCTTCCAGCTCGAAGCGCTCATGCAGCAGGCCACCCAGCGTCTTGAACTCATTGGCAAACCCTGCGCCATCGGAGCAATCGCCTTTTTCGCAGCGGTCGTTGAAAGCCAGAGCAAGCTTGGTGATACCTTCCAGACGCGGATAAATCGTATCGGCCAGTTCCAGCCCGCGCTCGTCGTTGAACGCTTGGGCTTCACTGTTGAGCTGTTCGTAGATTTCGAAATGGCCTGCCGAAACATAGTCGACCAGAATTTCACAAAACTTCAGCAGCGCACCACGATCCGCAGCCAGGTGTTCGGGCGTGTCGCCAAGAACATCATAGGCTCGAATCAATTCATGACGGTCCTGTAGCCAGCGATCAATCAGCAGATTGACGCCACCCCATCGTTCCTGAGCATTCCGACAACTTTCCAGCATGATGTTCTCTCTTCCCTTAAGGGGCATGCGGTCCTTTGCTCGTCTTACCATATCGCAAGAACCGAGCCTGTAAAAGCGTCAGGACAGCATACTCCCAATGACGCGTGCGGCTCAGATTATGCCCGCACGACAAGGCCATCAAGGTACGCAGGCGAGAAAGTTCATACAAGCGTTTAATACCTTCCTTCAGTGTCAGCGAAGAACCAATGATGCAACCCACTGAAAAGTGGATACAACGCCAGCAGGCACAGGATCACAAAAGCCAGCAGGCTCCACTCCGGCAGAGTGATGTCGAACAGTGACCAATTGATTTCTGCACACACGTAGGCACCCTCGCTACCGCTTTCGAGAGAAAGAGCATTGAGCACATGCTGATACCGGGCGACGACAGGCATCAATTCTTCGGCAGACGCGGTCTGCAGCCATATATGAAACCCCGCCACCAGAGCACCCGACAGAGCCAGGGCCAGCAGGACCAGGCAGTAGCGGTGCCAGCCGGACTCCCGAGGCGCATGTATGGCCGCCACCAGACAGACCAGACTGCATCCGGTGATGAGTGCTCGCTGTAGAAGGCAAAGGGTGCAGGGAACCAGGCCAAAAGCATGTTGCAGATAAAGGGTAGCGCCGATGATCAGTACACTTGCGATGAATGCCAGGAAGAACAAGGTACGCGTGCGGGCCAGATACATGGCAAATCCGTAACGAATAAGACGAGACAGTTACGGTAGAGGAAAGCACACAACGCTTTCAAGGCGACGAAGTACGGATGCGTCGCTGTTTACAGGAGAAACAAAACACCAGATCAGGGAGATTTTTTACCGGCTACCGTAGGAACAATCCAACGCCTGAATTGGCGATGAGTTCATGACGCGAAAGCCCTGAAAAAGGGCTTTCGCGGCACCCGGACTCAGGTACTGCTCAATGCCGGAAGCGGACGAGCCAGAAAACGCTCATCGAGCATTCCCAGACCTTCCTGAAACAGCTGATTGCTGCGATCGGTCTCTCCCAGTCGAGCCAGCAGACGAGCCAGTTCGGCACAGGTTTCCGGATTGCGCTGCAAACGCAGGCTGCTCTCCAGATAATCACGGGCCTTGCCCCAAAGCCGGGCCTGCTGACAGATGCGTCCGAGACTCAGCAGCAGGCTCGGGTCATCCGAATGCTGCTTCAGCCAGGCTTCGGCAACCTGCAATTGCTTCGACTCGTCAGTGCCACGCACCAGACCATAAAGTCTTGCCAGGTGACTGTTGTAGTCTTTCTTGAGCGCCGTACGCAGCACCTCTTCGGCCTGGGCTTCGGCCCCAAGACGACGTAGTTGCTCGGCATACGCCAGCACCAGTTGCGGCTCCTGTCGCTGGGCAGAGGTAAGATCCTTCCAGGCTTTTTCCAGTGATGGCAGCCCGGTCAGAACGCCATCGCCTTCCTCGCGATAGGCCGCCAGGGTAAGGTTTTCACCCCAGGCGCGACGCTCGAGCTCGGCCAGTTCCCTGGGCGGCAGCACCTTGTCCTTGCGCAGTTCGGGCAGCAGCCGGATCAGGTCGGACCAGTCTCCTCGCTGCTGATACAGGCGCTGCAACTGCCGCAGCACCTGCGGGTTGTGCGGATGCCGCTCATGCATGGCCTGCAAGGTGGCAAGCGCCCCATCGGTGTCCCCACGGTCCTGCTGCAGTTGCGCATGACTCAGGGCAATCGCCAGTTCCGCCTGAGGCTGACGTTCCAAGGCGCGCTCCAGCAGACTGTCACTTTCTTCGTAGCGGCCCTGTTCGTTGGCGGCCCGCGCAGCACCAAGGTAATACAGCAACGGCTGAGGATCGGATTCGGCGGCGCGATGCAGATGACGCTGCGCGCTGGCCCAGCGGCCCTCGGCAAGATCCATCTGCCCCTGCTCGATTGCCAGTTGCACGCGACGGCGGCGATTGCGACGCGACCATGGATTGACCACACCACCGGATGTAGTGAGCAATGTGATCAGAAGCCGGGCAATGAAGATCAGCAGCAGAAACGCCACTAACAGGCCAAGGGTTGCCCACAGACTCGATTCATAGCGGAAGTTCTGATAGGCGATCAATACGTAGCCGGAGTGCTCGGCAATCGCGATACCAATCAGCGCTGCAACAGCGATGGCAATGAACAGCAGCACATAGACACGCTTCATGGGCTGATCCCCCGAGCCTCGGCAGGCTGACCTGCTGCATGACGACGTTCAAGGTAGGCCTGGACTGCACTCAGACTCTGAGCCAGATCCGGCGTCACCACCGAAACCGGTTGTTTGATCAGGGTATCCAGACGCTCGCCGATCACCTTGCTCTGCGGATCATCCTGATTGAAGTTGCCCATCAGGACGCTTTTGGCTTCCAGCAGTGACTGGGTATAGATCTTCGGCTCGCCATTGAGCGCTGCCCATTGCGCCTGCTCGATTGCAAGGCTCAGGGCCAGACGGACCTGGGCCAGACTCTGGCCTGCCAGGACCGGACGAATGTCCTTGTCGGCATTGAAGTCGATGCGGAAGTAATGGGAGATATTGCTCCACCAGCGGGCCCAGTAACTGTCGTCGTTCTTGTCCGGAGTCAGGCCCAGGAGCGGTTCGCCTTTATCTTCGTACTCGGGAGCCAGCCTGTTGAGCTGAACGGACTGGTCGCGCAGGGCGGCCAGTTGCAGGAACAGGCCGGTACGGTCAGGTTGCTCGATACTGCGCAGCGCTGCCAGGCTCTTGGCCAGTTGCTCGCGAGCGGCAAACGAACCCGGATCATCCTGTTCGCGCAGAATTTCATCGGCCCCCTGAACCAGCGCCTGGGCACTGTTGATGTCCTGCAATGCCGACAGGCGCAGACTGGCAAGACGCAACAGGTGTTCGGCTTCGGCCAGACGCCAGTCCTTGCGGCTTGCGCCAAGCACGGTTTCCAGACGCTGGCTCAGACGCTGCTGGTCGCCCTGCAACTGAGCCACCAGACGACGGCTGTCTTCCAGTTGATCGACAGGTGGAAATTGAGCAAGACGCGCACTCAGTTCCTGATCGTTTTCGGTCAGTAGCCGTGTCTGCTGAGCGATACCTTCGACCTGTCCTCGCTGCTGCAAGTGACCTTCCTGCAGCATGCGCAGTTGCCATACCCCCCAACCGGCGACGGCAACGCCTGCAACAGCAAGCAGCAGGGCCAGAAACACCAGACCATTGCTGCGAGTACCCGCACGCACGGGGCGCACTGGATCGGGTGTGGATGTCGATGTTTTCAGCACCGATTCTTCATCTTTAGGCAAGGCTGTTTCGCTCACGTATCCATCCTTTGCATTTGGGCGTAGTCGCGTAAACGACAACTCGTCGCTCAGTACGCCTTGACGACAGGCTGAGGCTGATCCCGCAAAGCGGCCAGCAACGCCGCGGCGTTCGCGCCACGACAATCAACCACGGTTTGAGCCCCGGCGGCACGCGCCATTTCGGCAACCCTGGGGCTCGGTACGAATAAAGGCAACCCGGCCAGTTTCGGCCAGGCATCACCTGCCAACTGGAGCAGATGTTCAAAACCCTGCCCACTGCTGACCACCAGCCCGTTCAAGCGTTCCGATTCGACGCGCTTTGAAAGGGTCGAAAGCGGATACTCTGGCAGAAAACGGCGGTACAGCGGCAAGTAGTCGACACTAACACCTTGCTCGCGCAGACGCTCTGCCAAAAGCTCGCGCCCTTCATCCCCGCGCATGATCAGCACCCGGCTGCCCGGTATGGAGATAGCCTCCTGCAATTGGGGCAGTTCAAGCAAGGCTTCGCTGTCATCGCCCCGTTCGGGCCATTTCACACCGATCAGGCCATAGTCGAGCAGAATCTGTCCGGTCGCCGCGCCTACGCTGAACCAGGGCTGGATAAAGGGTTGCGGCCAGATCTCGTCCACCAGTTCCAGCCCAAGACGGGCCGCTGGCTTGCTGACCACAATGATCGCGCTATAGAGAGGCAGATCGAAAATCTTCGAGCGGTGCTCGGGAGGGATGGGCAACGGCTCGATTTCAAGCAGAGGCAGACTGCTGCTGAACACCCCGTTGTCGGCCAGCACCTTGGCCAGCGCTGCCGATTCTTCGGCGGGACGAGTCAGCAACAGACGCCAGCTATTCATTCTTCTCGAGCCTCGCCATAAACAGCCTTGAGAATCTTGCCTGCACCCTGGGCCAGCAAGTCTTCGGCGACCTGTACACCCAACGCCTGGGCGGATGTCTGTGGTGCACGGGCCTCGGCATGCAGCAACAGGCCGCCTGCCGGATCACCTACCAGACCGCGCAGCCACACCTGATCGCCTTCCAGAACGGCATAGCAGGCGATAGGCACCTGGCAGCCACCGTTGAGATGTTTGTTCAAGGCCCGCTCGGCAATCACGCGCACGGCGGTATCGCCATGATGCAGCGGCGCAAGCAATGCGTGAATCTCGGCATCGGCGCTACGGCACTCGATACCGACGGCGCCCTGTCCGCCGGCTGGCAGGCTGTCCTCGACACTGATGGCCGAAGTGATGCGGTCTTCGAAACCCAGACGTATCAGGCCGGCCGTGGCAAGAATGATTGCGTCGTACTCTCCGGCATCGAGCTTGGCCAGACGGGTATTGACGTTGCCGCGCAGAAAGCGGATCTCCAGATCAGGCCGACGTGTCAGCAGTTGAGCCTGACGCCGCAGACTCGAAGTGCCCACGATGCTGCCCGCAGGAAGCTGCTCCAGACTGCTGAAGTTATTGGAGACGAATGCGTCGCGCGGATCTTCGCGCTCACAGATGCAGAACAGACCGAGGCCTTCGGGGAAATCCATCGGCACGTCTTTCATGGAATGAACGGCGATATCCGCTTCGTTTTCCAGAAGCGCCGTTTCCAGTTCCTTGACGAACAGGCCCTTGCCGCCGATTTTCGACAGCGGCGAGTCGAGCAGTTTGTCGCCACGGCTGACCATAGGCACCAGCGTCACGATCAGGCCCGGATGAGCCTGTTCAAGCCTGGCTTTGACATATTCGGCCTGCCAGAGGGCCAGCGCACTTTTACGGGTGGCAATGCGGATTTCGCGAGAAGACATGAATCAATCCGTGCTTGATAATTGCGACGGATAATAACAGCACAACCGGAACGACTTCAGCGCTGACTCAAAAAGTAAAATCGGCTTCATGACCCGGATCAACGAAATGACAGTGGCTAAAGCGCGCCCCGACCGAACCCGATGCCTCCACAACGGCAACACTCTGTGGACTGGAACCGGCCCGACATCCTGCAAGCCTTCCGGCGAGGGCAGCCACTTTTTCGTACCTACAACTGTTGCATCATCTTGCGCACCCCGGCGACATGCCGGCGGCTGACGATCAAGGCGTCGCCATTGAGGCCTTTGAGGAACAGCTGGAAATGCCCCAGCGGCGTGCGCTGCAAACGCTCGATCCGCTCTCGCGCCACCAGCGCATTGCGGTGGATACGCACGAATCGGTCACCAAACTCGTCTTCCAGCGCCTTGAGCGGTTCATCCAGCAGGACTTCGCCGCCTTCATGGCGCAGGGTGACGTACTTGTGGTCGGCAATGAAAAAGATCACCTGATCCAGCGGGATCAGCTCAATGCCTTTACGGGTTCGCGCACTGATATGGCTGCGCGGACCGCTGCCACTTTCGGCAGCCGGGCGGGTCATCGCGGCCAACTGCACGCGATTGGGGCGCTCGGCTTTTCTCAACGCCTCGACGAGATTCTCGGGGCGCACAGGTTTGACCAGATAACCGACGGCACTGACCTGAAAGGCGTCCAGTGCAAATTCGTCGTGCGCAGTACAAAAGACGACAGCGGGCGGAGTTTCGCGCTCGCACAGTTTCGCTGCGACCTGAAGGCCGTCGAGACCCGGCATGCGGATATCGAGCAGCACGACATCTGGCTTGAGGTTTTCAATCAGCGCCAAAGCTTCTTCGCCATTGGTAGCGCTGGGTTCAAGTACCCTGTAACCCTCGATTTCACCGACCAATCGGCTCAGTCGCTCGCGGGCCAGGGGTTCGTCATCAACGATCAGGACATTCATATTGCTCTGGCTTCCTGCGTGAGTCTCGCACAAGGATAGCGTAGACAGGTGTAGTGACGACCGTTACGGCGCTCCACGCTCAGACTGGCGTGCGGGCCAAAAAGTGCCGTAATGCGTGCACCTATATTCAACAGGGCCTGTTGAGTACCGTTGGAAGTCTGCCGTGTGGCAACTTCTTCATAGGGATTGCTGACACACAATATGAACTCTCCCCCTTCATAGTCTGCCTCGACGGTAACTATGCCCCCTTCGATGCGCGGGGCAATGCCATAGATCAAGGCGTTCTCCAGCAATGGCTGCAACGTCAGCTGGGGAATGGGCAAATCATCCGGAATTGCGCTCACCCTCCAGTCCAACTGTAGACGCTCGCCGAGACGATATTGCTCAATCGATAAATATCGTTTCGCCAACGCCAGTTCTTCATGCCAGGTCACCAGGCTGCCGGGCTTGGCGAGACTGGCGCGAAACAGGTCCGACAGATCCAGCACGGCCTGCTCGGCCTTGAGCGGATTGCTGGACACCAGGCTGGCAATGCTGTTGAGCGTGTTGAACAGAAAATGCGGTCGAATCCTGGCCTGAAGCGATTCGATCCTGGCCTGCAGTTCACCCTGCTGCTGCTTGCGCCACTGACTCTGCAGATAAAAGTAGCGCAACATCAATGCAGACATGATCAACGCGATCAACGCATAACGGATATAGCGCTCGACCATGCTGCCCGGCGAAACCCTGCCGGTCAGTTGGCAGACATCCGTTACTGCCGCACACAACAAGGTTAGCCCGACTACCAGCATGCAGCTGAGAATACCTGCAAGACCGGGTGAAAGACGTGCCAGCCAGGGGCGCAACCCGCACAGCAGAGCCGCCGACAGCAGCACGATCCACTGCACGAACATCGACATCAGCGCCAGACACATCCAGTCGAACCCCTGATTCATGGGCTGAAGCAGGACAATGACAAGCACCAGCAGCTCGGCCAGCACGATGAGCACCAGCAGCGTCTGCGGCAAGCATAGTTCAGGCAGGAAAAAGTCCTTGCCGGGGTTCGGTCTGGAATCGGGTTTCATAGGTCCTCTCGCATGAGCCAAGTCTCGTCCCTGGCATCGTCAGCGGCAAGCCATCCGAGAATAAAAAAGCAACAACCTGTTATCATCGTCAGCGCCCTTGTGCCACGAACCGGGCACGCCACTTTCAGCAGAGCAACGAGCGAATCCATGAGCACCGACAAGACCAACCAGTCCTGGGGCGGCCGTTTCAGTGAGCCCGTCGACGCCTTCGTCGCGCGCTTCACGGCCTCCGTCACCTTCGACCAACGCCTGTATCGTCACGACATCATGGGTTCTATCGCCCACGCCACGATGCTGGCTCAGGTCGGCGTCCTGACCGAAGCCGAGCGCGACACCATCATAGATGGCCTGAAAACCATCCAGAGCGAGATCGAAGCCGGCAGTTTCGAATGGCGCGTCGATCTGGAAGACGTGCACATGAACATCGAGGCGCGTCTGACCGACCGCATCGGCATCACCGGCAAGAAGCTGCACACCGGTCGCAGCCGCAACGATCAGGTCGCCACCGATATCCGCCTGTGGCTGCGTGACGAAATCGACCTGATCCTTGGCGAAATCACACGCCTGCAAAAAGGACTGCTGGAACAGGCCGAGCGTGAAGCCGAAACCATCATGCCGGGCTTCACTCACCTGCAGACCGCCCAGCCAGTGACGTTCGGCCATCACATGCTGGCCTGGTTCGAAATGCTCAGCCGCGACTACGAACGTCTGGTCGACTGCCGCAAGCGCCTGAACCGCATGCCACTGGGCAGCGCCGCGCTGGCAGGCACCACCTACCCGATCGACCGCGAACTGACCTGCAAGCTGCTGGGTTTCGAAGCCGTAGGCGGCAACTCGCTGGACGGCGTCTCGGATCGCGACTTCGCCATCGAATTCTGCTCGGCCGCTTCGGTTGCGATGATGCATCTGTCGCGCTTTTCCGAAGAGCTGGTGCTCTGGACCAGCGCCCAGTTCCAGTTCATCGACTTGCCGGACCGCTTCTGCACGGGCAGTTCGATCATGCCGCAGAAGAAGAACCCGGACGTGCCGGAACTGGTTCGCGGCAAGAGCGGCCGCGTGTTTGGTGCACTGATGGGCCTGCTGACCCTGATGAAGGGCCAGCCGCTGGCCTACAACAAGGACAACCAGGAAGACAAGGAGCCGCTGTTCGACGCAGCCGACACCTTGCGCGACTCGTTGCGCGCCTTTGCCGACATGATCCCGGCCATCAAGCCGAAACACGCCATCATGCGTGAAGCGGCGCTGCGCGGCTTCTCCACTGCCACCGACCTGGCGGACTATCTGGTGCGCCGCGGCCTGCCATTCCGTGACTGCCACGAAATCGTCGGTCATGCCGTGAAGTACGGTGTGGAAACCGGCAAGGATCTGGCAGAAATGAGCCTGGAAGAGCTGCGTAAATTCAGCGATCAGATCGAGCAGGACGTATTTGCCGTGCTGACCCTGGAAGGCTCGGTCAATGCCCGTAACCACATTGGTGGCACAGCTCCGGAGCAAGTCCGGGCAGCTGTCGTTCGCGGTCAGGCGCTGTTGGCCAGCCGTTAACGCTGAGGGTACAAATTGTGTGGGAGCGGACTCATCCGCTCCCCACACGTTCAGCCAGCCTTGCGCCCTACCGCCTGCACACGCGCCAGGAATGCTGGCAGCTCGGCTTCCCTGTCGTCCGCTACCCGTTGCACATTCGGATTGAGCGCCAGACGCTCAAGCAGAGCCCGCGCGCCCGGCATATCCCTCAACAGATCCAGACCAAACAGTTTCTCTGCGACCTGATGGGCAAGATCGACGCTGTAAAGAAAATACAGATCCGCCAGAGTGAAGTGCCTGCCCGCCACATAGGGAGCAAAACGGGCACGCTGGGCCAGGGCCTGAAACCCCTTGAGCAAGTCCCGGCGAGCCTTGGCCTTGAGGTCCTCGGGAGTGGGCCGCCCGCCGAAGAATACCTCGACGTAACACAGCCGCGCCGGCAACTCGATATACAGTTCGATTTCCTTGGCGACGGTCCAGACCTGAGCGCGGGAGAATGGGTCCTCGGGAAGCAGTGCGCGACCGGGCTGGGTTTCCTCGATGTAACGCAGGATGACATCCGTCTCACTGATGAAACCCTGGTCGGTTTCCAGTATCGGCACCTTGCCTCGTGCACTGATCGCCAGTACCTCGGGATTCTGGCATCCATGCAGCGCAATCACTTCAAAGGGCAGTTGCTTCTCCAGCAGCGCCAGCTTGACCATATTGAAATAATTGCTTGCGGCAAAACCATAAAGCTTCAGCACGTCGGCCTCCATGACCATTAAGTTTTGTGTGCCGGTACTTTATATATTTGTCCAGAAATGTCAGTGGGTTAAGCACCCCTTACATAACTTAAAGACCGCTCTGACAGACAGGCCCCACCGAAGCCGACACGGTAAAAGAATCCAGTTAAACTGCCCCTCTTCACTGAGGATTTACCATGACCGACACAATCGATAACGATGAAGAAGAGTTCACCGCATCGACCCTGATCGAAGCGATTGAAAACCAGATCGAGGCGGATAATCCGCCAGCTGCCAAGGCCACCTACAACAAGCTGACGCTGGTTGGCTATGAGCGTGAAGACATCCTCGAATTGATGGCTCATGTGCTGGCAATCGAGATTGATGCCATGCTCGAAGAAGATCGGCCATTCAATACCCAGTGGTACGAAACCGCTCTGCGCGCCCTGCCGGAACTGCCACCCGAAGCCTGACTTCCGATATTCCGGCAAGAGATATGCTGCAAAGACTTCAGGCACTGGCTACACTGCAAAAGCCCCTCTGCCACTCAACCCGTGGGGCTTTCCTGCAAGCTGGCGTAAACGGTCGTACAGAACCGACGTGTCAAACAGCCTTGTCGATTCTGTAACCCTCACGATCCAGCCAACTAAAAAAGTCTGGAGTCCTTATGTCGTATACCCCTGAGCTGGTTGCCGAACTGGAAATCCTTGCACTGTTCAATCTGGGTAATACCCAGGAAGGCCTCAAAGTCCACCATGTGGCCGCCCCGACAGCCATTGCGGCTGCCAAAAGACTCTTTGAAAAAGGACTGACCACCCAAGTCGATGGTGGCTATCTGACCAGTCTCGGGCTTGAAGCTGCCGAGCATGCCCAATCGCTGCTGACCATCCTGAACGTCTCCGAAGAGGCCGCCTGAAAAGCCGCCGGGCCTGTCGCGCAAACAAAAAGGTGCAGCAGGCCCTCCATTTATGGGAATGTAAGCCGATAGAAAACCGGCGTCAGAATAATAACCCTACCGTGCATGTATCCTCTTGGGCTGTAGTCTTCTTCGCCATCTGCTAACCACTTCAACGCCTGCGCAGGCCAGATGCTTGAGTTGCGATGACGCGTAATCCTGAAATTCGTCCCGACCTGGATGAGGGCATCGACCGCAAGGTGCTCAGCCAGCTACGTAACCGCTTCCTGACTCTCAATGACGGGCGGTATGCCCGTGCCATGGAAGGGCTTTCGACGCGCCAGCAGAGCGTGCTGACGCTGCTGCCACTATGCTTTCATGTCAATCATCCACTGCTGCCCGGCTATGTTTCCGGCAGCACACCCGCAGGCGTCTCTCATTACGAGCCCGATGCCCTGGCGCTGGCAGAAGCACAGCGGCTGACCCGCTCCTTTTCCTACAAGGCCCGCCACGGCAATCCACCACAGCCCATCCACGGCCTGTTCCTGATGGGCAGCCTCGGAACCCTGGCCCAGGCCGAGCAGAGCGATATGGACGTCTGGGTCTGCCACGACTCGGATCTGGCCCCGGAAGCCATCGCCGAGCTGCGCAGGAAGTGTCAGGCGCTGGAAACCTGGGCCGAGTCCATGGGGGCAGAAGCGCATTTCTTTCTGATCGACGCGCAACGTTTCCGGGCCGGAGATCGCGACACCCAGCTCAGTTCCGATGATTGCGGCACAAGCCAGCACTATCTGCTGCTGGATGAGTTCTACCGCACCGCCATCTGGCTCGCCGGTCGTACGCCCATGTGGTGGCTGGTGCCGGTCTATGAAGAAGAACGCTACGCCGAATACACCCACACGTTGCTGTCCAAACGTTTCATTCGCGCCGACGAAGTGCTCGACCTTGGCCCCATGACCCACATTCCGCCCGGCGAATTCATCGGCGCGGGGCTCTGGCAACTGTTCAAAGGCATCGAATCGCCTTACAAGTCCGTCCTCAAGCTGTTGCTGATCGAGGTCTACTCCAGCGAGCACCCACGCGTTCAGTGCTTGAGCCTGCGCTTCAAGCAGGCCGTATTCGCCAACAGACTGGACCTGGACGAACTTGACCCTTACATGGTCGTGTACCAGCGGATCGAAGAGCATCTGCAGGCCCGCGGCGAATCGGAGCGGCTGGAGCTGGTACGTCGCAGCCTGTATCTGAAGGTCAACAAAAAGCTTACCGGCCCGGCTCGCCAACGCAGCAATAGCTGGCAGCGCCTGTTGCTGGAGCGCCTGACCCGGGAATGGGGCTGGGATGAACGACAACTGGCGCTGCTGGACAGTCGCAGCCAGTGGAAAGTCCGGCAGGTGGCCCATGAACGCCGCTCGCTGGTCAACGAGCTGAATTACAGCTATCGCTTCCTGGTGCAGTTCGCCCGCACGCAAAACGCACCCAACGCCATCACGGCCCGCGATGTCAGCGTGCTGGGCCGACGCCTGTATGCCGCCTTCGAACGCAAGGCCGGCAAGGTCGAGTTCATCAACCCGGGCATCGCACCCGACCTGGCTGAAGACACGCTGACACTGGTGCATTCGCCCAACAAACGCGAGCCGGGGAAAAACCAGTGGGCCTTGTATAACGGCAACCTGGGCGTTCAGGAATGGCAGAACTTCTCGCCCATCAAGCGCAGCCGGGAGCTGCTAGAACTGCTGACCTGGTGCCATCGCAATGGCGTGATCGACACCAGCACCCGACTGGCCTTGCATCCGGGCTCCAGCGATCTGAGCGAGTTCGAGCTGTTCAATCTGCTGGGAGCCCTGCAACAGACGATCCCGCTGCCACTGAGCGAAGTCAGCGACGAATACCTGCTCAAACCCAGCGTGCCCAATGAAATATTGCTGCTGGTGAACGTGGGCGTCGATCCGCTCAGGCACCATCGCGATCTGAATATCCTGATGACGACCGAGCGCACCGACTCGCTCAGCTATGCAGGCGTGCGGGAAAACCTGGTGCTGACGCTGGATCAGATCACTCTCAACAGTTGGAACGAAACGCTGGTCAGCCGCTACGACGGGCCTCATGCGCTGCTCGACTGCATGAGCGAACTGCTGAGCAATCTGCCCGAGGGCGATAATCAGCCGCGTATACGTGTACGCTGTTTCTGCCACAACCGCGCTCCAGCCATCGCGCAGCGGGTCGAAGAACTGATCAATACCGCCCAGTTGCTGCTCGCCAGAGGCCTGAACCATCGCTACCTGATCCAGGTGCAGCAGCAGTATCACGTGCTGAAGATGACTCCCGGCCAAGTGGGTCATGTGGTGGTCAACAGTCTGGCGGGGCTGTTCAATTATCTGGGCGAGGAATCGCCGCTCTACAGCCCGCTGCATCTGGACCCGCAAGCCCTGGACGATCACGATCTGGCGCTGATCCTGCCCTATGGGCAGCCGGAATGTATCCAAGTGTTCTATCGGGTCAACGAGCCGGACGCCGACCTGTATGTGCTCGACGAACACAATGCGCTCTGGCATCAGCGCTTGCCCTATCACGACGAACAGAGCCTGCTGTTGCCTCTGCAGCGTTTCTTCCATTCACTGGTTTATCGACGCGGCGCATCCCTGCCACTGGATAACCCGGCAGAACCCGTCTTGCTGGACATGCTGTATTACCAGGTATTGCCATCAGGCGCAGGCCGCGCCCGACGCATCGAAACCCGCCCCGCACCGACCGCTGCGGACAAGCCGTACTACGACGTACAGGCGATTATCGAAGAAACCTCGCCGGGCCAGTTGAACGTCACGCTGTATTGCGACAACAGCGAGTTCTCGGAACTGGAGCATGGCGACCAACTGTTTGCCGTGGTTGCCCAACAGATCCTCGAACGCCGTCAGGAACCGCAACGCTACCGCTGCTACATCACCGACCTAGACCTCTCAGGCCTGCTCGATGATGGACACGGGCAAAGCATCCTGTTCCTGCGGCACAAGGCAGAGCTGGAAAAGGCCCTGAACGAGGAGATGGAAAGGCAGTAGCTACAAGCTACAAGTCAAAAGCTTGCCGCTTACAGCTTGTAACTTAAAACTTACCTCCCTCCGCCTCCGGCTGAGATTCCACCGCCAGCAGGGTGAGCTTGAGGGTCTTGCCGCCAGGGGCTGGCCAGTCGATGTGTTGGCCGACCTGCAGGCCCAGCAGGGCCGAGCCTACCGGGGCCAGGACCGAAACCGTGCCTTCGGCACCCGCGTCCTGCGGGTAGACCAGTTTGAGGTGATAATCCTTGCCACTGCCCTCCTCACGACAATGCACACGCGAATTCATGGTTACCAGCCCGGCAGGCACTTCATCGTGACCGACGATCTGTTCGGCACGGTCCAGTTCGGCCTGCAGGGCCTCGATGCCAGGGCTGGACTGCGTCTGGCTATCGATGAGGCGCTCAAGACGCTGGACATCGAGCCGGGTGAGGATAATGGAAGGTGCGGTGTTCATGATTCGGGCAGTCTCCTTTCTTCTGCGCAACAAAAGCAAAACCCCGCCGATCCGGCGGGGTTTTGACAGGCCTCTCTATCTAGAGAAGCAGGTTCTGACATTAACATCAGCCAATAAATACACAACCCGACAAGGCGTTAGCCTGCGATGCGGCTCTCCTCGGCAAGCATCCGGCGCTGGTCGGCATTGCGACAAATCTGTCGGCGTCGGTCATCGTCGGCCGAGCGCCATTCGCGAATGTCTTCCACATGACGAAAACAGCCCAGGCAGACTTTCTGCTCGTCGAGCCGGCACAGGCTGACGCAGGGCGAAGGCACGGCAGGACTGACGTTGCTGAACAGCGGCTTGGGTGGCCGGACGGGTGCGGTGTTGTCGGTCACGATCAGATCTCGTCGAAATCCAGCTCGACACCAGCCTGCTCCTGAGTGATGCGTACCAGCATCTCGCTCAGCAACTCGTCGCTGCTGTCGCATACCCAGCGGCTGGTTTCTTCGTCGTAGTCAAAATGAAAGCCACCCCCACGCGCAGCCAGCCAGAGCTGACGCAACGGCTCCTGGCGACTGAAGATGAGCTGGGTGCCGTTCTCGAACTTTACGGTCAGTACGCCAGCAGAGTTTTCAAGGTCCAGATCCAGATCGCTCTCGTCGAAAATGTCTTCCAGCGCTTGCTGGGTAGCATCCACCAGATCGTGAAAACGGGCTTTGGTCAAACTCATTACGGGAACCTCGAAAAAATTTCTGCTTATGACACAGGGTCGCAAGATACGGACGCCGCAAGGCAAATGCAAAACATACCCGCCAGACGCGCCCTGTAGCCGTTCATGGCGAACGATAACGTCAAGGGCCCGCCGGACGGGTGGGAACCTGCATAGGCAAGCCGCCGGGTGGCCGGTATACTCGGGCGCAATTAATGCTTTTACAAAGGATTTCGCCATGAAGCGCCTGATCTCTTCGCTTGCTGCGCTCGTCGCGGTCGCTTGTCTTGTCACTGCGTGCGGCCAGAAAGGCCCGCTCTACCTGCCCGATGACAACAAATCATCCGACGAACAAGCCAAATCGCAATCGCACAAGCATCTTTAAGGGAATTACATGGACGCCTTCAACTACCGCGACGGTGAGCTGTTCGCGGAAGGAGTAGCCTTGTCTGCCATTGCCGAGCGTTTCGGCACGCCGACCTATGTCTATTCCCGCGCTCACATCGAAGCGCAATACCGTGCCTACGCCGACGCCCTGAGCGGCATGCCGCATCTGGTGTGCTTCGCCGTGAAAGCCAACTCCAACCTGGGCGTACTCAATGTCCTGGCGCGTCTGGGTGCCGGTTTCGACATCGTTTCCCGTGGCGAACTGGAGCGTGTGCTGGCAGCCGGTGGCAAAGCCGACAAGATCGTGTTCTCCGGTGTCGGCAAGACCCGTGAAGACATGCGCCGCGCCCTTGAAGTCGGGGTGCACTGCTTCAACGTCGAGTCCACCGACGAACTCGAGCGCCTGCAGGTCGTGGCGGCCGAACTGAACGTTCGTGCTCCGATCTCTCTGCGGGTCAATCCGGATGTGGATGCGGGCACTCACCCGTACATTTCCACCGGCCTCAAGGAAAACAAGTTCGGCATCGCCATTGCGGACGCCGAAGACGTCTACGTTCGCGCCTCGCAGTTGCCGAACCTGGAAGTCCTGGGTGTCGACTGCCATATCGGCTCGCAACTGACGACCCTGGAACCCTTCATCGATGCACTGGACCGCCTGCTGGATCTGGTGGATCGCCTTGGCGACTGCGGCATCCACTTGCGTCATATCGATCTGGGCGGCGGTCTGGGCGTGCGTTATCGTGACGAAGAGCCACCACTGGCGGCCGACTACATCAAGGCCGTGCGCGAGCGCCTTGCCGGGCGTGACCTGGGGCTGATGTTCGAACCGGGCCGCTTCATCGTGGCCAATGCCGGCGTGCTGCTGACTCAGGTCGAATACCTCAAGCACACCGGGCACAAGGATTTCGCCATCGTCGATGCGGCCATGAACGACCTGATCCGTCCGGCGCTGTATCAGGCCTGGATGGATGTCACGGCCGTGCGCCCACGTGATGGTGTGGCACGCACCTATGACATCGTCGGCCCGATCTGCGAAACCGGCGACTTCCTGGCCAAAGGCCGCGATCTGGCCCTGGCGGAAGGCGATTTGCTGGCTGTTCACTCGGCCGGTGCCTATGGTTTTGTCATGAGTTCGAACTACAACACCCGTGGCCGTACCGCCGAAGTGCTGGTGGATGGTTCACAAGCCTTTGAAGTGCGTCGTCGCGAAACCGTGACCGAGCTGTTCGCTGGCGAAAGCCTGCTGCCGGAGTAAACCCATGCTGCTGCGTTTTACCAAGATGCATGGGCTGGGTAACGACTTCATGGTCCTGGACCTGGTGAGTCAGCACGCGCATATCTTGCCCAAGCACGCCAAACAATGGGGCGACCGGCATACCGGTATCGGTTTCGATCAGTTGCTGATCGTCGAAGCGCCGAGCAACCCGGACGTGGATTTCCGTTACCGGATCTTCAACTCCGACGGCTCCGAAGTGGAGCAGTGTGGCAACGGTGCCCGCTGCTTCGCGCGATTCGTGCTGGACAAGCGCCTCACGGCCAAGCGCCAGATCCGCGTCGAGACCAAGAGCGGCATTATCGAACTGGATGTCCGCAACGACGGGCAGATCAGCGTCGACATGGGCCCGCCACGCCTGGCTCCACAGGATATTCCGTTCACGGCACCCGCTCAGGCACTGAGCTACAACGTCGATGTCGACGGCCAGAACGTCGAGCTGGCTGCAGTTTCCATGGGCAACCCCCATGCGGTCCTGCGGGTGGACGACATCAACGGCGCGCCGGTACATGAGCTGGGTCCGAAAATCGAACATCACCCGCGCTTCCCGGCACGGGTCAATGTCGGCTTTCTTCACGTCATCGATCGTCAGCGTGCGCAGTTGCGCGTCTGGGAGCGCGGCGCGGGTGAAACCCAGGCCTGCGGCACCGGTGCCTGTGCTGCTGCCGTCGCGGCCATCAGCCAGGGCTGGATGGATTCGCCCCTGTTGATCGACCTGCCCGGCGGACGCCTGTCCATCGAGTGGGCAGGTCCGGGGCATCCTGTCATGATGACAGGCCCGGCAGTACGGGTTTACGAAGGCCAAGTTCGTTTATGAGTGAGCAAATGCGATGACCGATCAGCCTCCGGCTTCAACCGAAACCACCAGCGAATCGCCTGCCGATAGCGCAGTGCCAAACCTTGAAGCAGAGGCGGTTATCGCTTTCCTGCTCAAACAACCGGATTTCTTCGCCGAGCACGACGAATTGCTGGTGTCGATGCGCATCCCTCACCAGCGCGGCGATACCGTCTCGCTGGTCGAGCGGCAGCTCAAGCTGCTGCGTGAACGCAATATCGAAATGCGCCATCGGCTTTCGCAGTTGATGGATGTCGCCCGCGACAACGACCGCCTGTTCGAGAAAACCCGCCGCCTCAACCTCGCCATGATGGACGCCACCAGCCTGGACGAACTGATCATTGCGGTGGAAGACAGCCTGCGTCAGGAATTCAAGGTGCCCTTTGTCAGCCTGGTGCTGTTCAGTGACAACCCGATGCCCATCGGTCGCTGGGTCAGCAGTGCCGATGCGCAGAAAGCCATTGGCGGCCTGATCGGCGAGAAAACCGTGTGCGGCGCATTGCGCGAGCATGAACTGACCTTCCTGTTCGGCGAAGAACAAAGCAAGGATGTCGGTTCCACCGCCATCGTGACCCTGAATCATCTGGGCCTGCACGGTGTACTTGCCATTGGCAGCCGCGATCCGCAGCACTATAAAAGCTCGGTCGGCACCCTGTTCCTCAGTTATATCGCTGACGTTCTGAGCCGCCTGCTGCCACGCTTCACTCACTCGCTACGCTCGGTTCGCTAGGCATGGAACAGCATCTGGACGCCTACTGCACGCACCTGCGCAGTGAGCGTCAGGTGTCGCCCCATACGCTGGAAGCCTATCGGCGCGACCTGAACAAGGTGCTCGAATTCAGCAGGAAATCCAGCATCTCCAGCTGGGCGGACCTGGATATCCAGCACCTGCGCAGCTTCATTGCCCGCCAGCATCAGCAAGGTCAGTCTTCACGCAGCCTGGCGCGCATGCTGTCGGCGGTGCGCGGACTCTACAAATACCTGTGCCGCGAAGGCCTGTGCGAACACGACCCGGCCAATGGCCTGGCACCGCCCAAAGGCGAAAAGCGACTGCCCAAGACCCTCGACACCGACCGCACTTCGCAACTGCTGGACGGCGCAGTCGAGGATGATTTTCTGGCTCATCGCGATCAGGCCATCCTGGAACTGCTGTATTCCTCGGGGCTGCGCCTGTCAGAGCTTACCAGCCTGAATCTCGATCAACTGGACCTGCGCGACGGGCTGGTTCAGGTGCTCGGCAAAGGCAGCAAGACCCGTGTGCTTCCGGTGGGCAGCAAGGCCCGTCAGGCGCTGGAAACCTGGCTGCCTCTGCGCGCCCTGGCCAACCCGCAGGACGATGCGGTATTCGTCAGCCAGCAAGGCCGACGACTGGGGCCAAGGGCAATCCAGCTGCGGGTCAAGACTGCCGGGGAGCGCGAGCTGGGGCAAAACCTGCACCCGCACATGCTGCGCCATTCCTTCGCCAGCCACCTGCTGGAATCCTCACAGGATCTGCGCGCCGTGCAGGAGCTGCTTGGCCACGCCGACATCAAGACTACGCAAATCTATACCCACCTGGACTTTCAACATCTGGCCAGCGTGTACGACAGTGCCCACCCCCGTGCCAGACGCAAAGGAACTGCCGATGATTAAACTCATTACCTTCGATCTTGATGACACCCTCTGGGACACGGCTCCAGCCATCGCCAGTGCCGAAACGGTGCTACGCAACTGGCTGGGCGAGCACGCGCCCCGGCTCGGACCATTGCCGATCGAACACCTGTGGGAAATCCGTTCACGCCTGATCGAAGCCGAACCGACCCTCAAGCACCGCATCAGTGCCCTGAGACGCCGGGTGCTGTTTCATGCCCTGCAGGACGCGGGGTATGAAGCTTCACTGGCACAGGAGCTGGCCGACGAGAGTTTTGAAGTGTTCCTGCATGCCCGGCATCAGGTGCAGATCTTCCCGGAAGTGCAGCCAACCCTGGAAATCCTCGCCAAGACCTTCACCCTGGGCGTCATCACCAACGGCAATGCCGATGTACGCCGCCTGGGGCTGGCGGACTACTTCGCCTTCGCCCTGTGCGCCGAAGACCTGGGCATCGGTAAACCCGACCCGGCCCCGTTTCTCGAAGCGCTCAAGCGCGGCAATAGCGATGCCGCCAACGCCGTCCATATCGGCGATCACCCCAGCGACGACATCGAAGGTGCCCAGCGCGCCGGTCTGCGGGCCATCTGGTACAACCCGCAAGGCAAGGTCTGGGAGCCCGAGAAAAGACCGGACGCCGAAATCAGCAGCCTGACCCAGTTGCCCGAGGTACTGCAACGCTGGAGCCTGTAGGAGCAATCGAGCGGCGCTCCGCTCATTCGCGAATGAATTCGCTCCTGCAAAAAGCATCGCCCAAGAAAAAGCCCGCAGCGACAGCGGGCTTTTTCTCATACGGCCATTGCCCCCTTAGATAGGGCGGCTACCGTATTTGTTGTCCGGCTTCTTGGGCGGATCGGCGACCACATTGGCCTCCACTTCCTGCACCTTGCCACCACGGGCGAGGAATTCTTCCATCGCACGGGCCAGAGCATCACGCTCTTTGTTCTTGGCTTCTACACTGGGAAGCTCATCGACCGAAACTGCAGCCTTGGACTTGCCCTTGGCAGGAGTAGCCGAGACTTCAGCACCATCATCAGAGTCGGCAGCGTCGTCTTCAGGAGCAGCAGCAAGCTCCTCGCCGTCGTCCTCACCTTCCAGATCGTCTACCAGATCGTCGTTATCGTTGTCGTCGTCGCTCATGTTCTACCTCATGACTTGCGAAAGCAGATTAGTTATAGCCCAGCAGCCCTGAAAATCGAAGGCTGTCGGAAAAAATTCAACACCGCTGAAACCAGCGGTCATGTCCATTCACCCTGGAGGGTTGCAAGGACATTGCGAGCACCGCCAGCCTCTCGATGCTCACCCAGATAAACACCTTGCCAGGTGCCCAACGCCAATCGCCCAGCCGTTACCGGTAAAACCAACTGGCAGCCTAACAAACTGGCCTTGAAATGCGCCGGCAAATCGTCAGGACCTTCGTCGTTATGTTCATATCCGGCAGTACCCTCTGGGACCAGACGGCTGAAAAAGCGTTCGAAATCACGACGTACCGCCGGGTCGGCATTCTCGTTGACGGTCAACGAAGCCGAGGTATGTTGCAGCCACAAATGCAGCAATCCGACTCGACAACCCCGCAGTTCAGGCAAACCTGCAAGTATCTCGTCCGTCACCAGATGAAACCCGCGGGGCCTGGCCCGGAGGGTAATCCTGGATTGATGCCACATACCGTTCTCCGCACGTTCGGCGCGCATTCTAACTCGACTGAGAAAAAAGCAAAGCGCGCAATAAACAAGCCGATCCACAAGTTAACGATCATCTCTGTGACAGCATCAAGGCCGCTGCACCGATAAGCCGCGATCATCGCTAACGACACAGACAATGGAAGCTGTAATGCGCGGATGGTTCACAAAGTCGCGATAAAAAAAATGCCCGGGGATACCGGGCATTCTTCTGCAGCTACGGCTGATTACAAGTTGTAGCCACGCTCATTGTGTTGTGCAAGGTCCAGACCCACAGACTCTTCTTCGTCGGTCACACGCAGACCGATGACCACGTCCAGCACCTTGAGGATGATGTAGGTCACGATTGCGGTGTAGATGACGGTGAAGGCTACGCCCTTGAACTGAATCCAGACTTGAGCGCCGATGTCGGTCACAGTACCGAAACCGCCCAGTGCAGGAGCAGCGAACACGCCGGTCAGGATCGCGCCGACGATACCGCCGACACCGTGAACGCCGAATGCATCCAGAGAGTCATCGTAGCCCAGCTTGCGTTTAAGGCTGGTTGCACAGAAGAAGCAGATCACGCCAGACGCCAGACCGATGATCAGGGCACCCATCGGGCCTGCTGTACCGGCAGCCGGAGTAATGGCAACCAGACCGGCAACCACACCCGAAGCGATACCCAGGGCACTTGGCTTGCCGTGAGTCAGCCACTCGGCAAACATCCAGCCCAGGGCGGCGGCAGCGGTAGCGATCTGGGTTACCAGCATGGCCATACCGGCAGTGCCGTTTGCAGCAGCAGCGGAACCGGCGTTGAAGCCGAACCAGCCGATCCACAGCATGGCTGCACCGATCAGGGTGTAACCCAGGTTGTGCGGAGCCATCGGGGTGGTCGGGAAGCCTTTACGCTTGCCCAGCACCAGACAGGCAACCAGACCAGCAACACCGGCGTTGATGTGCACGACAGTGCCGCCTGCGAAGTCCAGAACGCCCCAGTCCCACATCAGGCCACCGACGCCGCCCCAGACCATGTGGGCGATTGGCGCGTAGACCAGAGTGAACCAGATGGCCATGAAGATCAGCATCGCGGAGAACTTCATGCGTTCTGCGAAAGCACCGACGATCAGGGCCGGAGTGATGATGGCGAAAGTCATCTGGAAGGTGACGAACACCGCTTCAGGGAACAAGGCCGCAGAACCGGTGATGCTCGAAGGCGTGATACCTGCCAGGAACGCCTTGCCCAGGCCACCGAAGAAGGAGTTGAAGTTGACGACGCCAGCTTCCATGCCCGTTGTGTCGAACGCAAGGCTGTAGCCGTAGACGACCCACAGGATGCTGATCAGACCGGTAATGGCAAAACACTGCATCATCACGGAAAGAACGTTTTTGGAGCGGACCATGCCGCCGTAGAACAGGGCAAGACCGGGGATGGTCATGAACAGCACCAGCGCGGTGGCTGTCAGCATCCAGGCGGTGTCACCTGAGTTGAGAACGGGGGCTGCCACTTCGTCCGCCGCCATGGCCAGGCCAGGGGTTACGAGGGACAACAGGGCTCCTAGCCCTGCGAATTGACGCAGAGTCATATTGTTTACTCCTGGGGCGTGGGGTTTGGCGGCTTAAATGGCGTCGGTATCGGTTTCGCCGGTACGGATGCGTATAGCCTGTTCCAGATTCACAACAAAAATTTTGCCGTCCCCGATCTTGCCGGTGTTGGCAGCTTTGGTGATGGCCTCGATGACACGATCCAGATCCTTGTCATCGATAGCGACGTCGATCTTCACTTTTGGAAGGAAGTCGACTACGTATTCAGCACCGCGATACAGCTCGGTGTGTCCCTTTTGGCGACCGAAACCTTTAACCTCGGTAACAGTGATGCCCTGCACGCCGATTTCGGACAGCGACTCGCGCACGTCGTCCAATTTGAACGGCTTGATGATGGCAGTGACTAGCTTCATGAAAACTTTCTCCCGAATTGGTGGACTTGCCCCAGGAAAACAAACCCGACTCAAGTCTAAGCGCAGTGCCTGGCTTTGTAACGCGTCGGAGGCCAGTTAAAGGCCCGACCAACTCCAGAAAACCGCTTCTGACGAAACACATCCCCGCTCCGCCTGCCGCACTGCATTCGTCACAGCGACTGCATCAGTGCATGGGTCACAAGCCATTAAGCAGAAAGCTTGCCATCTCGTGAATATTCATCAAATACAGGGCCTTGAGCACTTTTTCAGCCGCCTGAGCCATTTTGTCCACCACACAACGCACAACTACAGTGCACTCGTGCACGCCCCCGCGCTCAATAACTGTGCATTGCCGATGCACTGAAAATGACTATAGATGCTGCGTGCTACACTGCCGCCCATCTGATACAGGAAAAAACATCATGCTCGCGCCCAAAGCTTTCCTCGATGCCCTGAGTGGCCACGCCTCCCGCCTGTTCAACGGCGAAACCCCACTGCCCCGCAACGAATTCGAAACCCAGTTCAAGGCCCTGCTGCAAAGCGGCTTCAGCAAACTGGATCTGGTCAGCCGCGAAGAATTCGACAGCCAGATGGCCGTACTTGCCCGTACGCGTGCTCGTCTCGAGGCGCTGGAGGCGAAGGTGGCGGAGATGGAAGAGAGGATTGGGGCGGCGGGTCAGGATTGAGAAATCACCCTCGCAAGGAAACCATATGGCCATTCTGTACAACATACCGAGGATAGGCGCAGGTTCTCCCAATAAATGGGGACAACGAGGGCCGACATGCTGGTATTACGTGTCCAAAACGTTGTTGAAGTTTCATGACATGATTCAGCCGGCAAGCGAGCACTATGAGAGTTTCAAGACCATGCACGAGTTGCGAAGCGTCTTGACTCAAATGGGGGAACTGGAACCCAGCGGAAATCGTAATGACAAGAACATTGTCATTGATCGGCTAGCGACAAGAAGTCATGAAACCCTTCGAAAAATCAATGGACGATCTCAAGCCCTGGCTCAGTTGCGACGAAAGCTGAGAACCGCATCTGCTGCCTCAACGCACAGACTTCAACAGCACATAGACACACTGGAAAAACTGCTTGAAGGGAATCGCACTGAGCATCCACGCAGAATCGCAGCCATTGAGGCGTTACGTAGCTACGAAGATAACGACCTGTCCAGAGCAAAAATATTTGAATCCTTTTTCCCGGATGGCACATTCAGGATTGTGCAGGCAGATGTCTGGAGTGGCGATAAATTCACACCGGAGCTTCTGGAGGAGTGCCTGGCTAACTGGGGCCCCTGCTATGCAGGTGGTGAGTTTTCCGTCAAAACGATAGATCGTTCAGGCGCAGATACTAAAGCTGGGGACCGGGTGGTAAATGTTTCTGAGTTTCGCACTGGCAGTGCACATGCAATTGTCATAGCAGGCATCGATGGCAATACCGTCTACTACAAAGACCCCAATCATTCCGATGAGCTGGCGACTTGCTCTTTCCAGCACCTGGCCAAACATATCAGCAAGGCAGATAACCGATTGTTTATCGCTGTCAATTGTACACCCGACCCTCTGACCGGACGCTGTTCGCACATGAAAACGAAAGCTCTGGTTCGCCCGGATTGGGAGTAAGCGCCATAACAATCAGCGTACACAACCCTGAGCAGGCAGGCATGACAACGTTCCAATTTCACGATGACCTTGACGACGCCAGGGCTTACTCAGCGACCCTGGCACTTCATAGACTGGAACTTGGGCACCGTAGCTTCCTTCCTCAACCTGCCGATTTGACGGGAACGGTCACTTTTATCCGTTATGGCAATAAGTGCTATGCCGTCACGGCCAAGCATGTCGTGGAGTATCTGGCCAAGCAGGCAGCAGCAAGCCACCAGCCACTTCGCTATATATGCCCGGCAAACAAGGGGCTGATGATCAGAGGACCATTCTTGTTTGCCCCTCGGGACTTCGCAGACAATCAACCTGACGTAGCCATCACCCCGATCGACGAAGCTTCCTTGCTGAGATTCGGCAAGCGGCCCTTCGTGATACAGGAGCAGGATCCTGTCTGGCCACTGCGCTATGCCATGGCAACGGGGTTCCCGACCGCTGAAAAACAGGATACGGCGGATCGATCAGGCAAGACCCGACTGAGCATGGGATTCGTTAGAGCTATAGCAGCGGGCAATGGTGCCGATGGCAGACACCACAGCGTAACGTTCTACAGCGATCTCGACTCGCTGCCTCCCATTACAAAGCTGAGCGGGATGAGCGGCGGACCGGTGTTCTGGTCAGACAGTAAGCGTTACGGCCTTGTCGGCTTCGTAAAGGAAGCACTGGAGCAGGATGGCGGCGAAGTGACCAGCGACACGCCCAAGGTCCACTTCGTGGTGCAAAGAGTCGATAGCTTCATTCTGCGTGACTGGATTAATCACGTAGAGAGAAACTGGCCTCGCGAAAGAGAAAAGCAGGATGCCCAGGAAGCCCTTTTCTTCAAGAAGGCAGAAGAGAAGAGCCAACGTGATCTACAGGAATTTCTCAGACGTTCACGCCAGAATCTCGCTTATCGCGAGTGGCGCGCCAGACTGAAACCGGGTGAGCGGGCTCCACGCAAAAGAAACTACGAGAAGTACTTTCCCGAGTGGTTTTGAAAATCAGGTAAAGGGTTTGATCGAAACTATCCGGCAAACCCCACCACCTGAATAAAGACAGCCCAACCACCGAGCAGAATCCAGAAAACCGCGAAAATCCAGGGCGTGCGCATCGAAAAGAGCAGCGCCTTGCGATAGCCCTTGTGCGTCGACTCATGTTCATTGAACAGCGGCGACTCGTCATACGCGATCCCCATGATCGGCTCACTGCGCAACAACTCGCTTTGCTTGTAATGCCAGTGATCGATGATGTCGTAGGCCGCACGAATCCCCGGCCAGGCATTCAACGAACTCAACGCCCCCAACAACGCCAGAAACGGCGGCACAAACATCGTGAACAGCTTGCCCCATTCCGGATTGAGATTGGCCATGCAGGAAGCGAAAGCAATCACCAGAAAGGATTGCGCCGTCAGGTAGGCATCCGTCCGGTTGGCCAGGATGGTGGTTTCGTACTGAATCTCTTTGCGGTAGAAATCCAGACGATCCTTGGGAGATCCGAACATCTTGGCATCGTGTTCGGTGGCGTTTGGACCTGCGTCTGCGGTATGGGAAGTCAGAATTATGGGCAAGGGTCGTAGTCTCCATCCTGGTGGCCTTGAATGGAGAGGGACCGGTGTGGGGCCAGGGTGTTCAGCGGACTTTACAAAAGGTGGATGAAAGGTTCAGGAAAAGCCTAGATGCCGCACTGCCTCAAGGTTTTGATAGGATCTTTTGGTGGGGGCTGCCGTGAGCCTAGGCAGAGCATCATCAGATATGAGCTGACCATTGCCCAGAAACGAAAACCCCGGCTCGAGGCCGGGGTGGGTGTTTCGTGGTCTTTGCAGTGAGTCGTAAGCTTTTGCTCATTGGAGCTCATTGCCAACCTGGAAACCAATGCTATGAGCAGTTGACAGTCGTGTCAACCCAACTTTATACAGGCCCCTCGCAGAGAGGGAAGTCTGAGTATGCCGCACAACATCCAGTATAGACCGTTGCTGATTGATGAACTGATCAGCTCACACAGAATTGCCAGCTACAGCAAAGTATTTTCTACACAAAACGACGCAGAGCTGGTTGGTGCGTACCTGTGGAACTCACATGTTTGCGCAGCACTCTACCCGCTACTCAGCGCGGCAGAAGTAACTCTCAGAAACTCCATAGATACAGCCTTGACGGCTGATCTTGGAAAATTCTGGTGGAGGAAAGGAACGCTACGGTACAAGAGCTTCACCCTTGGAACTACTAAAGCACCATACCCAGTGGAGTTCTTGGCTGGGAATTTTTTGTCGGCCTTCAAAGCGGCCCAGAAAGAGCGATCCAAACGCACCGGCAAGCCTTTCAAAGGCACCCCAGACCATCACGAAATCGTATCCAAAACGGACTTTTCGACATGGGAGTTTATTCTTGAAAATGAGTATATGGGGAACAACCTTATCTGGCCGAAGAACCTAGGCACGGTGTTCAGAGGAACCTGGCCCACAAGCTCTGCTGCAAACATGCTCGCCCAGTGCAAGGATCGCGTCTCACTCGTCCGAAACTTCCGTAACCGTGTGTTCCATCATGAGCCTGCATGGAAGCGCTTCGGGGTAACTAATGAGCAGCAGGCGGTGGTTCATTTGCATGAGAAAATCGGAAAAATCAACGAGCTGATTTCATGGATTTCTCCAGAAAAAATCGACCTACTTGAGAAAAGTGGAGTGATCCGAACCGCATATCGGGCGTGCTCAGTAGCTGAGATTGCACGATTCAAATATCAGTCCAAGACAAGCACGGTCAACAGCATGGCAAAGCTCATCAAAATTGCTGAAGCGGCCAGTGTTGGCAACGAGGTTGTCAAAATCGCAGTCTATGGGAAGCGCAAGGCGATCTACACCATGCAGCCAGCCTGATCCCCAAAGCGAACAGCCGGAGTTCAGCTTGTCAGTCCGACTGCCAGAAACGTGGGCCACGAAACAAACAGTACAAATCCCCCTCTCCCACCCCACTCAAACCCCATCTATCCTTCCCGACACCGCAGGAAGCGGCTCTCGTTATCAAGGAAGATCATGTCTCTCGCCATCGTCCACAGCCGCGCCCAGGTTGGCGTGGAAGCACCTGCCGTTACGGTAGAAGCCCATCTGGCCAACGGCCTGCCGACCCTGACGCTGGTGGGGTTGCCGGAAGGTGCAGTCAAGGAAAGCAAGGATCGGGTGCGCAGCGCCATTCTCAATTCGGGGCTGGATTTTCCGGCGCGGCGGATCACGCTCAATCTGGCTCCGGCGGATTTGCCGAAGGATGGTGGCCGTTTCGATCTGGCCATTGCGCTGGGGTTGCTGGGGGCCAGTGGGCAGTTGCCGTTGCTGGCGTTGCAGGATGTGGAGTGTCTGGGCGAGTTGGCGTTGTCGGGGGCGATTCGGCCGGTTCAGGGGGTGTTGCCTGCGGCACTGGCGGCCAGGGCGGCAGAGCGCACACTGATCGTACCAGCGGCCAATGCCGAGGAGGCGTGTCTGGCTTCGGGGTTGCGGGTCATTGCCGTGAATCATCTGCTGGAGCTGGTTGCGCATTTCAATGGGCGCACGCCCATCCCGCCTTATCAGAGCAGTGGGCTTTTGCATCAGCCCAAACCTTACCCGGATCTGAGCGAAGTTCAGGGTCAGACCGCGGCCAAGCGCGCATTGGTGGTGGCGGCAGCCGGGGCGCATAACCTGCTTTTGAGCGGCCCGCCGGGCACAGGAAAAACCCTGCTCGCCAGTCGCCTGCCCGGTCTGTTGCCGCCACTGGATGAGTACGAAGCGCTGGAGGTGGCGGCGATTCAATCGGTGGCCAGTCAGGTGCCACTGAGCAGTTGGCCGCAGCGGCCTTTCAGGCAACCCCATCACTCTGCGTCGGGGCCGGCGTTGGTGGGAGGTGGCAGTAGTCCTCAACCTGGCGAAATAACATTGGCCCATAACGGAGTGTTATTTTTAGATGAACTACCCGAGTTCGACCGCCGCGTTCTGGAGGTTCTGCGCGAGCCACTGGAGTCCGGCCATATCGTGATTTCCCGGGCTCGGGACCGGGTAAGGTTCCCGGCGCGCTTTCAACTGGTCGCGGCCATGAATCCTTGCCCGTGCGGCTATATGGGTGAGCCCACCGGGCGGTGCCGCTGTTCGACCGAGCAGATACAGCGCTATCGCAACAAACTGTCCGGCCCGTTGCTGGACCGGATCGACCTGCATCTGACGGTCGCCCGCGAAGCCACGGCTCTCAACCCGACACCACAAACCGGCGACGACACTGCCAGCGCTGCAACCTTGGTCGCAAAAGCCCGTGACCGTCAGCAGCGACGCCAGGGCTGCGCCAATGCCTTCCTCGATCTGCCGGGGCTGCGCGAGCATTGTCCGCTGTCGGCGGAGGATGAAACCTGGCTGGAAACGGCCTGCGAGCGGTTGACCCTGTCGTTACGGTCAGCGCACCGGTTGCTGAAAGTGGCCAGAACCCTGGCGGATCTGGAACAGGAGGATGCGATTGATCGCAGGCATCTGGCCGAGGCGTTGCAGTATCGGCCTTCCAGCAATTGAGGTCGGTTTCTATGGCGGTTGTGTGCGGGAGACCCTCGGGTCTGCCGGTTACTCCTTACCGGTTCGCCAACCTGCATATAGCTGCCAACTTATGGCTTTGAAGCCTTTCAGGGCTGTCTCGGATCGATCGGTCCGAGACAGTTGAAAACCGTACCGGAGACATAGGCTCAGGGGGCGGTATTCTTCTTTATACAGGTCTTTCTTAATCTATCCAGTATATCGAGGAGCGTAGGCGGCTCTTTTCTCTCAAGCCTTTCTTTTTTAACTATTTCGACCTGCTTATGAGACGCATATGACATGAGAAGCCAAGTGATGCCCGTAATCAAACATAGCCACTTACCTGAGTCCAGCACATTTGCCATACCCCAATCCGCGAGCAAGTGATCTATATTGTAGAAAAATTCAAAATCAATCAGAAACCTGAGCAGAAAAGCCGAAAAGTAAAAAATAAAGAACGGCGCTGTTACCTTTTTGAACAACCGCATTGTCAAAAAGACGAAAATCCAGTTTCTTCGAAGGTAGGCCCAGAGAAAAAAAGCGCCGAATATCAATGGGATCATAGATACCAATAGGATCTCTACAGTCTCGGCCATCCAGTTCATGAGTCGGGTGATGAGCTCATTCAACCATGCCCAGCTAAAAAAGCTGAATTCCCAAGGAAAAGCAAAAACCCTTTTTATCCAGTCGGATAACATAGTCCATGCGATAACCAATACAACAGGAACAATAGCGAACAACAGCGACACCAACGTACTGCTCAACGCTTTGCGTGCAGCCCCGTGATCGAATGTTTTCAAGTAAGCAACGAACAGTCTTTTGAACAATTTAAACACTCCCTGGTTCACGTATGCTTATCCATAACAAATAGACAAGGCTCACCTTATCGGCACAATCTCCACCAGATTGAGATTTTAATCTGCGCACCATAGAAAACGCCCCGGCAGTTGGAGTGTTCCAACTGTCGGGGCGTCACCTTCGCGCTGAAGGGGTCACTTATGCGCTTTCAGACCTCACCGGAAGCGATCAACCTCTTGGCGCAGTTCAGCCGCCAGGGAGTTGAGTTCCTGGGCGGTGATTGCCAGGTTGGAGACCACTTCGCGCTGTTCGCTGTTGGCCATGGCGATGCTTTGCAGGTTGCTGCTGAGCATGGTGGCGGTGCTGCTTTGTTCTTGCGTGGCCGTGGTGATCGCGGCGAACTGATGGCCGGCGGAGCGGCTTTGTTCGTCGATCTGGGCCAGAGCAGCTGCAACCTTGGCGTTGCGTGACAGGCCGTCCTGCATCAGGGCATTGCCCTGTTGCATGGTGCTGATGGCATTGCCGGTTTCCTGCTGGATGCTGGTGATCATGCCGGAGATTTCGTCAGTGGCCTGACGGGTACGCGAAGCGAGGCTTCGGACTTCGTCGGCTACCACGGCAAAACCACGACCCTGCTCACCGGCACGGGCCGCTTCGATGGCGGCGTTGAGTGCCAGCAGGTTGGTCTGTTCGGCAATCGAGGTAATCACACCGACGATGCTGCCGATTTCCTGAGAACGCTGGCCCAGGGTATCGATCACGGTGGCGGTGCTGTTCAACGAGGTTGCGATCTGTTGCAGCGCAGACGAAGCCTCATCCATGGAAGTACGACCAATGCGAGTCTGCTGCGCGTTTTCCTGCGCCAGACGCTCGGTGTTCTTCATGTTGTCAGCGATGTTCAGAGAAGTCGCGCTGAACTCTTCGACCGCGCCCGCCATGCTGGTGATTTCACCGGACTGCTGTTCCATGCCTTCATAAGCGCCGCCCGACAGGCCGGACAACGCATGGGCACGGGTGCTCACTTCCTGGGCCGCGGTACGGATGTGGGAAACCATGTTCGACAGGGCTTCGCTCATCTTGTTGAAGCTGCCCGCCAGTTGCCCGATTTCATCGTGGCTGGAAACCTGCAGACGTACACTCAGGTCCCCGGATCCCAGGGCATCGGCCTGACGCACCAGCTCGGATAATGGACGCAGTTTGCTACGCAGCAGCCAGATGGCACCGCCAACAGCGATCAACATCGCCAACAGGCTGCCAATGGCAAGCTTGGTGCCTACGTTCCAGGTCACTTCGCTGATTTCGTCCCTTGGCATGCTGGCCAGTACCGTCCATGGTCCGCCGCTGAAGGGTTGACCCACGCTGTAGAAATCCTGCTCGCCATCGTGCCAGAAGCGGCCCTTGCCAGGATGCTTGACCACGTCAGCTACGGACTTGGCTGCATCATCCGGGGACTTGGCACCAGCCGGTGCGACCAGCCAGCGGTTTTGCTCGTCCAGCAATGCCAGAGAACCGGTCTTGCCGATACGGAAGTTTCTGAGGTTCTCGAATTGGGCTTTCTGGGCGTCGGTGTAATCGAAACCTACGAACAGAGCAGCAATGATCTTGCCGCTGCTGTCGCGAACCGGGCTGTACTGAGTCATGTAGTAGCGTTCGAACAACACCGCCTTGCCCACATACTCCTGACCGGCCATCAGGCGCTCATAGGCCGGGCCTTTGCGGTCAAGCACCGTGCCGATGGCGCGGGTGCCGTCCTGCTTGCTCAGGGACGTGCTGATACGGACGAAGTCATCGCCGCTGCGCACGAAAATGGTGGCGACACCTGCCGTCAGACGACGAAATTCATCGACCTCGGTAAAGTCGTTGTTCAGAGGGGTGTCACCCAGATACAAACCCGGGGTCTGAGTCCCGGCCACAGTGACGGGCTTGTCGGTCTGCAGGCTCAGGCCGCCAGAAAAACGCTTTTCAAACAGCCCGCTCAGGCGCTGCGTGCTGTCACGCAAGGTGCTGTGAAAAGTGTTGAGCTGGTCAGCGAGCAGACGAGCCTCACTGGACATGTGTTCTTCACGGATGACAAGGTTGGCAGCGTCCAAGGATCGCAAGGCGAAAAGAGTACTGCCGCTTATCACCACCGCAAGAATCACAGCCAAAGCAATACCGAGTTGCGAGGCAATCCGGGCACGGGGCTTGGACATAAAGGCTCCAGGCTGAATTATCGGGTTCGCCAACTCCCTGGCCGACCATCCAGCAAAATTCTAATGATTAGAGTGAACCGTTTTGAACAAACGGCCTTTTCAAGAGTAACTTCGGCTCACAAGTAAAATACTTGAGTCAGCCAAGCGGATATTAGCAAACAGATGGCAAATCGCCCAACGACCCTCCTTACTTCAGCATTTCAACTTGCGGCAATTCCATCGCCTGAACCTCGCCCTGCAGGAAGTCACTTAGTCGCCGTAACCGCTCTAGACCGGGCCTCGTCCTGGGCCAGACCAGATAATAGTTCTCGCCGCTGAACACTGCGGTACGCCAGGGCAGGCTCAAACGGCCTTGTGCCACGTCTTCGGCCACCATCAATAAATCGCCCATCGACAGCCCGTAACCTCGGGCAGCCGCGATCATGCCCAGCTCCAGGGTGTCGAAAACCTGACCGCCCCTGAGCGAAACCCTGTCCGCCAGCCCCATGCGGTTCAACCAGGTGCGCCAGTCACGCCGATCCGGTGTCGGGTGCAGCAGCTCGATACTGGCCAGCCGCTCGACATCCCAAGGGGGATCCTGCAGAAAGGCAGGGGCACCCACCGGGATCAGATATTCCGGAAACAGCAGGGTCGCCTCCCAGTCCGGCGGAAAATGTCCGCGACTCAAGAGAACTGCACAGTCGAATGGCTCCTGCGAAAAGTCCACGGAATCGATGTCCATCCAGGCGCTGGTCAACTGGACTTCGTTACCCACCTGCAGATGGCGAAAACGGCTGAGCCGCGCCAACAGCCAGCGCATGGTCAGGGTCGACGGGGCCTTCATGCGCAAGATGCCTTCTTCAGCCTGTAACGTGCTGCAGGCACGCTCCAGTGCCTGAAATCCGTCACATACACCGGGTAATAAAGCGCGGGCAGCTTCAGTGAGCTGCAAGTTGCGGCCATTACGCTGAAAAAGTCGGCAGGAAAAGTGATCTTCAAGCGTACGAATATGACGACTTACAGCACTTTGAGTTATCGACAGCTCTTCTGCCGCACGTGTGAACGAGGCATGTCGAGCGGCCGCTTCAAAAGCACGTAATGCATATAAAGGCGCAAGCTTACGAGGCATGTGGATATCCCGACACGATAAAGCGCAACTGTACGCCAATTACACTCACATGAGTTTTTATCATGCTGATGATCGGATTTATCGCTTTGTGCTTGAGCGCTGGAATATCGAGAATATGCAGCCAATAAGTAGACGTGAAGTAGAGCCTCCCCATCATGCGACAGCCTGCCCTCAAAGAACTCTGGATCATCCTGCGCCTGGCCGGGCCGTTGATCGCATCGCAGATGGCGCACATGCTGATGGTGTTCACCGATACGGTGATGATGGGCAAGATCGGGCCTGAAGCGCTGGCCGGTGGAGGCCTGGGCGCTGCTACCTACAGTTTTGTCTCGTTTTTCTGTGTGGGAGTAATGGCAGCCGTCGGCACGCTGGTTGCGATTCGTCATGGCGCAAACGATACGCAAGGTGCAACACGGCTGACCCAGGCCGGTCTGTGGCTGGCGTGGGGCATGGCGCTGGCGGCTGCGCTGCTGCTCTGGAACCTTGAGCCGGTCTTGCTCAGATTCGGTCAGACCGAAGTCAACGTCCACATGGCCACTCAATTCCTGACCACCCTGCCGCTGGCGCTTCCCGGCCTGCTCAGCTTCATGGCTCTGCGCGGTTTCACCAGTGCCCTCGGACGTGCAGGCCCGGTCATGACCATCAGCCTGGCCGGGGCCGGGGCCAACTTCGCGCTCAACTACATGATGATCCACGGCTGGTTCGGCCTGCCCAACCTCGGCCTGATGGGCATCGGGCTGATCACTGCGATAGTGACCAACTGCATGGCACTGGCGCTGGCCCTGCATATACGCCGCCATCCTGCTTATGCGGCCTATCCGATTCGCAAAGGGCTGTGGCAATTGTCTGGCAGCCATCTCAAGGAGCTCTGGAACCTCGGCCTGCCGATTGGCGGAACCTATGCCGTGGAAGTAGGCCTGTTCACCTTTGCGGCATTCTGCATGGGAGCCATGGGCAGCACGCAGATGGCTGCGCATCAGATCGCCGTACAGACAGTGTCCATGGCGTTCATGATTCCGGTAGGGATTTCCTATGCTGTCACCATGCGCATCGGCCAGCATTACGGGGCGGGCAATATAGTGATGGCTCGCACCGCCGGGCGACTGGGTATCTCGTTCGGCGGGGCCGTGATGCTGATGTTCGGCGTGCTGTTCTGGCTCGCACCTCATCAGGTCATCGGCCTGTTTCTCGACCTCAATGACCCGGCGTTCACCGAGATTGTGATCCTGGCAGTAAAACTGCTGGCCATCGCAGCGTGGTTCGAGTTGCTCGATGGCACACAGACCATCGCAATGGGCGCCATTCGCGGGCTCAAGGACGCCAAGACCACCTTTCTGATCGGGCTGGTCTGCTACTGGCTGGTAGCAGCGCCTGCGGCATGGCTGCTGGCCTTTTCGACGGATCTGGGTGCAGAGGGTGTCTGGTGGGGGCTGGCGCTGGGCCTGCTGTGTTCGGCCGTGGCCCTGACCTGGGCGTTCGAGAAAAAGACCGCGCGGTTGATAAAGGTGGAGTCGAAGCGGGAGCCTGAAGAGGCTCTGGATGCCATTCATCCATGACGGAAACGAATCAGGCGGGCTTCATAGCGTATTAGCGAATGGATTCGCGCCTGTGGACCGATCCAGGTAGTCAGCCAGTTCAGCCATCGGCAACGGTCGGCTGATGAGATAACCCTGCACCTGATTGCAGCCAAAGCTGCGCAACAGCGCCAGTTGCTCAGGGTTCTCGACGCCTTCGGCCACCACTTCCAGGCTCAGGTTGTGGGCCAGGTTGATCATTGCCTGGACCAGCTTGCGATTCTGCTCCATTTCGCCGACAAAACTTTTGTCGATCTTGAGCAGTTCGATCGGCAGGCTGTTGAGGTGCATGAAGGAAGAAAAGCCGGTGCCGAAGTCATCCAGGGAAAAGCGCACGCCCAATCGGCGCAACGCGTCCATGATCTGGCGTACCTGTTCACTGCTGCGCATGACCGACGTTTCGGTCAGCTCGAATTCCAGCCAGCGTGCGTCGATATCATGCTCGGCGATCAGGCGGCTGAGGGTCGGCAGGAGCTGACTGTCCTGAAACTGTCGGAACGACAGGTTGATCGCCATGTGCAGCGGTGCAAAACCCCGATCGCGCAAGGCCTGCATATCTCGCAAGGCGCGGTAGATGACCCAGTATCCCAACGGCACGATCATGCCGCTCTGCTCGGCCAGCGGCACGAACTCGCTGGGCAGCAGCAGGCCGCGCTCGCTGTGACGCCAGCGCACCAATGCCTCCAGGCCGACAACAGCACCGCTTTCCAGACACAGACGCGGCTGGTAATGCAGCTCAAGTTCGTCATTGCGCAAGGCCTTGCGCAGTTCAGCCTCAAGGTCCGCAAGGCTGCGGGCATTGCGGTTGATGCTGTGATCGAAGAGGTGGAAGGTGCAGCCCTGAAGGCTCTTGGCCTGACGCATGGCGATATGGGCGTGCCACATCAAGGGATCGGCGCCGGTTTCGGGCCGGGCATGAGCAATACCAAGGCTGCAGCCGAGCAGCAGGCTTTCACCATCGATCCAGTAAGGCTCGGACAAGGCATCGGTAATGCGCTCTGCCATCTGTACCGCACGCTCTGGCGTATGGCGGGTGTCGATCAGCAAAGCGAACTCGTCACCGCCCAGGCGGGCGATCTGATCCCCGACGTCGAGCTGGTTTCTGAGTCGCGCTACCACTTGCAGGATCAACCGGTCACCGGCCTGATGGCCCAGGGCATCGTTGGCGCGGCGGAAGTTGTCGAGATCCAGATGCCCCAGGGCAAAACCGCTGCTGTCGGCCAGACGGGCTGCCAGTAACGTCTGAAAACCCTGTCGGTTGGCGATACCGGTCAGTGGGTCCTGGCCAGCGAGGCGTTGCAGAGTGTCCTCCAACGCTCCGCGCTCACGTACATGACGCAGACAGCGGCGAAGGGTATCGGTTGTGAGGCTGTCACGGACCAGCCAGTCACTGACGCCCATCGGCGCGACGAACGGTTCCTCTTCGAGCAGCAATACCGTCGGTAATGAGCAGCTTGTGGCGGGCGGTTGCAGTTCGGGAGTCGTCAGCAGCAAGGCGGGGCGCGGGCTGTCGAGTTGGCTGTTGAAAACGTCCCAGTCAGCGGCCTGATACACAATGACCTCATCACCCAACGGGGTCAGACAATTGCTCAACAGAGCCAGCCATGCAGGCTCTGGAGCCAATAACAGCAACCTCAGGGGATCAGGCACGCTAACTCCTTAACTGCAAAGGAAAAACCGATTACCACCCAAGCAAAAAGGGTGTGACTGATGGACGCACATTCGCACTGCGGCAAATGTAACAAAAACAAAAAATTTAGATAGCTGCCACTGTCGCTCAACGATGAGCGCTGCATAAATGCGCGGGCCTGTTAAAATGCCCGACCTTTTTCGCAACAGATATCCCTACCGCCATGTCCCGACTCAATCCCCGGCAACAGGAAGCCGTGAACTATGTCGGCGGCCCTCTTTTGGTGCTCGCCGGTGCAGGCTCCGGCAAGACCAGCGTGATCACACGCAAGATCGCCCATCTGATCCAGAACTGCGGCATCCGTGCGCAGTACATCGTGGCCATGACCTTTACCAACAAGGCTGCCCGGGAGATGAAGGAACGGGTCGGCACGCTGCTGCGCGGTGGCGAAGGTCGCGGCCTGACGGTATCGACGTTCCACAACCTGGGCCTGAACATCATCCGCAAGGAGCATGTGCGGCTGGGCTACAAGCCCGGTTTCTCGATCTTCGACGAAACCGACGTCAAGGCCCTGATGACCGACATCATGCAGAAGGAATATTCGGGCGACGACGGCGTCGACGAGATCAAGAACATGATCGGTGCCTGGAAGAACGACCTGATCCTGCCCCCCGAAGCGCTGGCCAATGCCCGCAACCCCAAGGAACAGACCGCCGCCATCGTCTACACCCACTACCAGCGCACGCTCAAGGCGTACAACGCGGTAGACTTCGACGACCTGATCCTGCTGCCGGTCAAGCTGTTCCAGGAACACGCCGACATTCTGGAAAAGTGGCAGAACAAGGTCCGCTACCTGCTGGTGGACGAATACCAGGACACCAACGCCAGCCAGTACCTGCTGGTCAAACTGCTGATCGGCACCCGGCACCAGTTCACCGTCGTAGGCGACGACGACCAGTCGATCTACGCCTGGCGCGGTGCACGACCGGAAAACCTGATGCTGCTCAAGGAAGACTATCCCTCCCTGAAAGTCGTGATGCTGGAGCAGAACTATCGCTCCACCAGCCGCATCCTGCGCTGCGCCAACGTGCTGATCTCCAACAACCCGCACGCCTTCGAGAAGCAGCTCTGGAGTGAAATGGGCCATGGCGACGAGATCCGCGTGATCCGCTGTCGCAACGAGGATGCCGAAGCCGAACGGGTGGCGATGGAAATCCTCACCCTGCACTTGCGCACCGACCGGCCCTACAGCGATTTCGCCATCCTCTATCGCGGCAACTACCAGGCCAAGCTGATCGAGCTGAAATTGCAGCACCATCAGATTCCCTATCGCCTGTCGGGCGGCAACAGCTTCTTCGGCCGCCAGGAAGTGAAGGACCTGATGGCCTACTTCCGCCTGCTGGTCAATCCGGACGACGACAACGCCTTCCTGCGCGTCATCAACGTTCCGCGCCGGGAAATCGGCTCCACGACCCTGGAAAAACTCGGCAACTACGCCACCGAGCGCAAGGTTTCGATGTACGCCGCCACCGAGGAAATCGGGCTGCGCGAACACCTGGACAGCCGTTTCACCGACCGCCTGCAACGCTTCAAGCGCTGGATGGACGGCGTGCGCCAGCAATGTGCGCAGAACGACCCTATCGCGGCACTGCGCAGCATGGTCATGGATATCGATTACGAGAACTGGATTCGTCAGAACAGTTCCAGCGACAAGGCCGCCGATTACCGCATGGGCAACGTCTGGTTCCTCATCGAGGCGCTGAAGAACACCCTGGAAAAAGACGAAGACGGCGGCATGACCATCGAAGAGGCCATCGGCAAGCTGGTCCTGCGCGATATGCTCGAACGCCAGCAGGAAGAGGAAGACGGTGCCGAAGGCGTGCAAATGATGACCCTGCATGCTTCCAAGGGGCTGGAGTTTCCTTACGTGTTCATCATGGGCATGGAAGAGGAAATCCTGCCACACCGCTCCAGCATCGAGGCCGATACCATCGAGGAAGAGCGTCGTCTGGCCTACGTGGGTATCACCCGTGCACGGCAGACACTGGCGTTCACCTTTGCCGCCAAGCGCAAGCAATACGGCGAGATCATCGACTGCGCGCCAAGCCGTTTTCTGGATGAGCTGCCGCCGGACGATCTGGCCTGGGAAGGCAACGACGATACGCCAACCGAGGTAAAGGCCGTACGCGGCAATACCGCCCTGGCGGATATCCGCGCCATGCTCAAACGCTGAAACCTGAACAGAAAACGATCAACTATTGCGCACTGGCGCACCCAAGGAATCGAAGTGGAAGCACTGCACAAGAAAATTCGCGAAGAGGGCATCGTACTTTCTGATCAGGTCTTGAAGGTCGATGCATTTCTCAATCATCAGATCGACCCGGCACTGATGAAAGCCATCGGTGACGAGTTCGCCCGGCTGTTCGCGGATGCAGGCATCACCAAGATCGTCACCATCGAAGCTTCGGGCATCGCTCCGGCAGTAATGGCCGGTCTGAACCTCGGTGTGCCGGTGATCTTCGCCCGCAAGCATCAGTCGCTGACTCTGACCGAAAACCTGCTGTCGGCTACGGTCTACTCCTTCACCAAGCAGGTCGAAAGCACTGTCGCCATCTCGCCACGGCACCTGAACAGCAACGACAACGTGCTGATCATCGATGACTTCCTGGCCAACGGCAAAGCTTCCCAGGCCCTGATCTCGATCATCAAGCAGGCCGGTGCCAAGGTTGCCGGACTGGGTATCGTGATCGAGAAGTCCTTTCAGGGTGGCCGTGCCGAACTGGATGCGCAGGGTTATCGCGTTGAATCCCTGGCACGGGTGGAGTCGCTGGCTGGCGGCGTGGTGACGTTCAAGTAAGGTCAGTCCGTTAACCCGAGCGAGCGCAAACGGCGATACAAGGTGCGCTCGCTCAGCCCCAGCTCCCTGGCCAGTTCGCTGCGTGAGCCCTTGAACACACTCAGCGCATGGGCCAGTTTCTCCAGCCCATCGTCCTTGCGGCGATAACCGGGCAAACCGCCCTCTGCATGGCCTTGCACTTCTGCGGGCAAATCCTGAACACGAATGATGCCGTCGTCGGTGAACAACCGGGCGCGCTCCAGAATGTTGCGCAACTCCCGGATATTGCCGGGGTAGCCATACAGACAAAGCAACTTCATCGCTGCCGGATCGATACGCGGCACAGCCCCTTGCGCCGAGCGCTGCAACAGGCTGTCGATGAGCAAGGGCAAATCCTCGCTGCGCTCGCGCAAGGCAGGCAGCCGGATCGGAAAGCCGCTGATGCGATAGAACAGGTCCTGGCGGAAACTGCCTTCGGTGACCATATCCTTGAGTGGCTTGTGAGTGGCGCAAACCAGTCGGAAATCGGAATGCACCGTGCGCAGGCTGCCCACGGGCCGGAAGCTGCCGGACTCGATCAGCCTCAGCAGTTTGACCTGCATGGCCAGTGGCACTTCACCGATCTCATCAAGAAACAGCGTACCGCCATGCGCGGCTTCGGCCAGGCCTGTCTTGCGTTGCAAGGCACCTGTGAACGCTCCCTTCTCGTAGCCGAACAGCTCACTTTCCAACAAGGTTTCTGTCAGGCCGGTGCAGTCGACCACCACCAGCGGACCATTGGCCCTTGAGCTGCTGGCATGCAGGGCGCGGGCGAACAACTCCTTGCCGGTACCCGACTCGCCTTGCAGCAGGACCGGAATCTGCGACGGCGCGGCACGCTGAAGCTCGGCCAGTACCCGCTTGAATGCAGCCGAACGCCCCACCAGCCCGTGTTGCTGCGGCTGCACCGAGGCCACGGCAACCGTGCTCAAACGCTCGACATAGGCAATGACGACACCTTGATCATCGAGGATCGGGCGCAGCTCCACATCCACATGCTCAGGGCCACGCGGAGTGTGATGAATATGCAGCAGCCTCTCCGCCAGCCGCGTTTCATGAGCCTTGCGCATCGGGCAATGCTCGCCTGCCTGATCGCAGGGCACCGCGAACTGGTGGGAAACCCGATAGCACTTCTCGCCGATATGGGGCCTGCCCTCTATACCAAACTGACGCTGATAGGCCGTGTTGGCGGCAATGATGTTGTACTGCGTGTCGAGAACGATGCTGGGGCGCTCGTCATGTTCAAGGTATGACACCAGGGACTGCATCTGCCTGCCTGGAAGTTGACCGGCTACGAGTGACATGTGGGCTCCTGTTGATGGTGCGTGCAGATTAACCCAATTGACTGCCATCGACTGCCAGATACTGCCACCCGACTGCCAGAATCTGGCAGTTCTCGGGAATTGGCAGAGAACGCCATGCTCTGCTCAACTGACCGGAATCAAGCATTCATTGGGTAATCCGCCCACCGGTATCGATTGGCATGCTTATTGGTATGCATAGACAAGACTGCCAATCGCTGCCTGCCTGCGCTTGTGTGGGTAACTCCATTTACGGCCACGGGGACACAGCAATGATTATCGGGGACAGGCTGTATGTCGAAGGACTCTTCGACAGCCATACATGGACCATCAGTTATCTGGTGATGGATCTGGTCAGCAAGCAATGCGCGCTGATCGACAGCGTGCTGGACTACGACCCGAAATCCGGGCGCACCGCCACCGAATCGGCCGACCGTCTGATCGAAAGGGTCAAGGTTCTGGAAGCATCGGTGCAGTGGATACTGGAAACCCATGTCCATGCGGACCATGTGTCGGCAGCGCCGTACCTGAAACGGCAACTGGGCGGACAGATCGCCATCGGCAGCCACATCACGGCCGTACAACAGGTCTTTGGCAAGCTGTTCAATGCTCCTGAGGACTTCGCACGGGACGGCACCCAGTTCGATGTGCTGCTGGATGACGAGGGCGCATTCTCCATCGGCTCGCTGCAGGCCAGGGCGCTGCATACCCCCGGCCATACGCCTGCGTGCATGACCTATCTGGTGCAGATCGGCGACGAAACGGTTGCGTTCGTCGGCGATACGCTGTTCATGCCCGACTACGGCACAGCCCGCTGCGACTTCCCGGGGGCCGATGCGCGCACGCTGTATCGCTCCATCCACCGAATCCTGAGCCTGCCGCCACAGACCCGGCTGTTCATGTGCCATGACTACCTGCCCAATGGCCGCGAACTGCAATACATGACCACCGTTGCCGAACAGCGCGCCAACAACATCCATGTGCATGAAGGCATCGACGAAGACGCCTTCGTCAAAATGCGCGAAACGCGGGATGCCACCCTGGAAATGCCGGTCCTGATGCTGCCCTCGGTGCAGATCAACATGCGCTGCGGCCACTTCCCCGAACCGGAAGACAACGGCGTCAGCTACCTGAAAATTCCGCTTAACGTTCTTTGAATCGCTGCCATGCGTCTGGAAACCTGACATGAGCCTGAACTCCCCTGCCCACCAGATAGTGATCGTCGGTGCCGGAGCCGCCGGAATCGCCACCGCCGCAAGCCTGCTGGCTCGCGATGCATCGCTGGATATCGCCCTCATTGATCCTGCCGACACCCACTATTACCAGCCGGGCTGGACGCTGGTCGGGGCCGGAGTTTTCCAGCCGTCATCGACAGCCCGCAGCATGGCTTCGCTGATCCCCAGAGGCGTGAAGTGGATCAAGGCGGCCGTGGCGAGCTTCGAGCCTGATGCCAATGCCGTGATCCTGGAGGACGGACGCAGCCTGGGTTACCAGCAACTGGTGGTCTGTCCCGGCCTGAAGCTGGACTGGGCCGCCATCGAGGGATTGGTCGAAACATTGGGGAGCAACGGAGTAACGTCCAACTATCGCTATGACCTGGCCCCTTACACTTGGGAGCTGGTTCAAGGGCTCAAGGGCGGCCAGGCCCTGTTCACTCAGCCGCCGATGCCGATCAAATGCGCCGGAGCCCCCCAGAAGGCGATGTATCTCTCCTGCGATCACTGGCTAAGATCCGGCCATCTGGGACAGATCAATACCCGGTTCTACAATGCCGGAGCCGTGCTGTTCGGGGTGCCGGACTATGTGCCGGCCTTGATGGAGTATGTCGAACGCTATGCTATCGACCTGAAGTTCGGCCACAGGCTGGTGGCGGTCAACGGGCCTGCAAAACGCGCCACTTTCATCCAGACCCGCGCAGACGGAACCAGCGAGACTGTCGAACAAGGCTTCGACATGCTGCATGTGGTGCCGCCCCAGACAGCACCGGACTTCATTCGCTCAAGCCCTTTGGCCGACACCGCAGGCTGGCTGGACGTCGATCCGGCCACATTGATGCATCGCCGATTCAGCAATATTTTCTGCCTGGGCGATGCCATCAATACCAGCAACGCCAAAACCGCAGCGGCTGCCCGGAAACAGGCCCCGGTGGTTGCCGTCAATGTGCTGGTTGCTATGGGCCGCGCAGCAAGACAGGCCGCTTATGACGGCTACGGCTCCTGCCCGCTCACCGTGGAACGGGGCAAGATCGTACTGGCTGAATTCACCTACGGCGGCAAGGTCGCCCCCAGCTTCCCGCTCTGGCTCTTCGATGGACGTCACCCGACACGATTGGCCTGGTGGCTGAAAGAACGTGTGCTGCCACCGCTCTACTGGCAAGGCATGCTCAAGGGGCGCGAATGGCTGGCCAGACCACAACCGGCAGCCGTACAACATGGATGAACATCAACTGCTGGGCGCAGGCCTGGGGGCGATCATTGGCGCAATACTGGCGCTGACCGGTGCAGGCGGCGGGATTCTGGCCGTACCGCTGCTGGTTTTCGGGCTGGGGCTGTCGATGGTCGAGGCCGCGCCCGTCGGCTTGCTGGCCGTGGGCCTGGCGGCGGCACTGGGTGCCATTCTGGGCTTGAGACAGGGCATTGTCCGCTATCGGGCCGCGGCCTATATCGCCGGGATCGGTGTCGTCATGGCGCCATTGGGCCTGTGGCTTGCCCATCGTGTGCCCAATACGCCGTTGCTGCTGATCTTTTCCGGGGTGATGTTCTATGCCTGCGGGCGGATCTTCATCAAGGCCAGCCGCGAGTTGAAGCACGGCCCCACAGCCTGTCGTCAGGAAGTCTTGCCTTGTGTGCTCAATCCGCTGCAAGGTCGACTGCGTTGGACCATGCCCTGCATCCGGGCGCTGACCCTGACCGGTATGACCTCAGGCCTGCTGTCGGGGTTACTGGGCGTAGGCGGCGGATTTGTCATCATCCCGGCGCTGACACGCTACAGCGACCTTAACCCGAAAAGTGTGGTCGCCACCTCGTTGGCGGTCATTGCACTGGTGTCGACCGGCAGTGTTATCACGGCATCGCTGGCTGGCGTGATGCACTGGGCAGTCGGAGCCCCGTTCGCCCTGGGAGCCATGATCGGGCTGCTGGGCGGCAGGCAGGTTTCCCACCACCTTGCAGGCCCTCGCTTGCAGCAACTGTTCGCCATTGCCGGATGGGTTGCTGCGGCCATGCTCGTTTTCAGCGTCCTGACTTGAAGGAAATCGCAATGCTCATCGATTGGCTTCACTTCACACCCTGGTCAGCACTGGCCGGCGGCCTGCTCATCGGCCTGGCTGCCAGCCTGTTCGTACTGGGCAACGGACGCATCACCGGGATCAGCGGTTTACTGGCCAGTCTGTTGCAGCAGGGCGAAGGCCGCAACGAGAAGGCACTGTTCATCGTCGGTCTGCTGGTGTCGCCACTGATCTGGGGGTTGTTCAGCGCATGGCCCGCCATGTCGTTTGAAACCTCATGGCCCGGCCTGATTGTGGCAGGCCTGCTGGTCGGCATCGGCACCCGTTATGGCTCCGGCTGCACCAGCGGCCATGGCGTCTGCGGTATCGCTCGCCTGTCACCGCGCTCGATGGTGGCAACCGTGATCTTCATGCTGGCAGGTTTCAGCACAGTCTTCATTCTTCGCCACCTGTCGGGGAACTGAGCATGCGCCCATTCATTGCATTACTGGCCGGAGTGCTGTTTGGCATCGGTCTTTTATTGGCCGGCATGACCAACCCGGCCAAGGTTCTGGGCTTTCTCGACCTCGCCGGGCAATGGGACCCTTCACTGGCGTTTGTCATGCTTGGAGCCATCACCGTGGCTTTCCTGCCGTTTCGCTGGGCCGGCAAACGCAGTCAGTCGCTGCTCGGAGCCCCCATGCAACTGCCGACCAACCGCACGCTGGACAAGCGCCTGATCGGCGGCAGCCTGCTGTTCGGCATCGGCTGGGGTATTGCCGGGCTGTGCCCCGGGCCCAGCGTCGCTCTGCTGCTCACACTGCAATGGCAACCACTGGTTTTCGTGCTTTCCATGCTGGCTGGAATGCTGATATTCCAGGCTCTGGAAAACCGCTCAAAGCGCTGATTCGACAGAGCTCTGCAAGCCGGCCAGCAACAGACGCTGATACAACTCCTCACGCAGGCCTTCAGGCTGATCGAGTTGCATACGTTGCAGGTGCGCGGCATAAGCCGAAGGCTCGGGCGCATCCAGGGTGGCTTTGCCCAGCTCCAGAAGCTCGCTGAGCTTGAATTTGCTCTTGAGCCAGTTCAAGGCTCGTAGCAGATCACGCTCCTGTGAAGTGAAATCACAGCCCAGTGGGTATTCAGTGAACAACGCCGAGTAGCGGGATGCGATGTCCTGCAAACGCGCAGGCGTGTTATCGGTAAAACGCGGGTCGAGGTGAAAGCCCTTCGGCAGCTTGCCCGCCTTTTGCGCCTGCTCAATCAGGCCTTCCTGAAAACGCGAGTCGCTGATATTCAGCAGTCGCTCGATCACCGTCGCATCGGTCTGGCCACGCAGGTCGGCAATGCCGTACTCGGTCACGACGATATCGCGCAGGTGCCGGGGAATGGTCGCATGGCCATATTCCCAGACGATATTGGAACTGATCTCGCCGCCCGACTCCCGCCAACTGCGCAAAATCAGGATCGAGCGTGCGTCCTCCAGCGCATGGGCCTGGGAAACGAAGTTGTACTGCCCGCCGACGCCACTGAGCACACGTCCGTCTTCCAGTTGATCGGACACCGCTGCGCCCATCAGGGTCATGGTGAACGCACTGTTGATAAAGCGCGCATCCCGGCGTTGCAGGCGTTTGAGCTCCTCATTGCCATAGAGCTCGTTGATGTAGCTGATGGCAGTCATGTTGAACTGCGCCAGTCGCTCGGCAGGCAACTCACGCAAACGCTCATAAAAGCTCAGCGGGCCGAGGAAGAACCCGCCATGCAGCACAACGCCATCCGGGTGAACGCTTTCATCCAGGGTGCCCAGATTGGCCAGTCGTTGCAACTCGACATCGGCATACACCTTGCGCCGCACAATGCCAGCGTCGGCCAGTACCAACAGGCCGTTGACGAACATTTCACTGCACCCGTAAAGCCCGTTGGCAAAAGGCTGGACGCCGCCTTCGCGGTCGATCAGGGTCTGCCAGTTGCTCATGTTCAGTTCCGCGAGCAACCCGCGATAGCTGTCGTTATTGGCCTGCCGGGCCAGCAGCGCGGCGGTCAAAGCATCCCCCATGGAGCCAATGCCGATCTGCAAGGTGCCGCCATCGCGAACCAGAGTGCTGGCATGCAGGCCGATGAAATGATCCTGAAAGCCAACGGGCATATTGGGCGTCGAGAACAGAACGCTGCGCTCATGCTCATCGAGCAGCAGATCGAAGGCTTCGGCATCCAGTTCGGAATCGCCGGGCATATAGGGCAGATCGGCATGAATCTGACCCAGTATCAGAATCGTCTCGCCCGCGGCCCGCCGTTTGGCAACCATCGGCAGCAGATCGAGGGTCACGTCAGGGTTGCAGCTCAGGCTCAACTTGCCGGGCCGCTGTTCATCACAGGCCACCAGTTGCGCAATCAGGTTCAGGCCACTGGCATTGATGTCCCGGGCTGCATGGCTGTAGTTGCTGCTGACATAACTCTGCTGGGCAGACTCGCTGTTGAGCAGACTGCCGGGCTGCATGAAGAATTGCTGGATGTGAATGTTCGGCGGCAGGTTGTCACGGCGCAGCGCCGACAGGAACTCCAGCTCCAGATAATCCCCGAAAACCCGCTCCAGAAACGGCTCCAGAAAACGCCCCTGCAACCCCTCACCCGCCGGCGGCCGCCCCAGACTCAGCGCGGTATAAATCGTCAGTTGCCGCTCGGGAAGCTGGCTGATGCGCTCGTACAGCGCATTGACGAACCGATTGGGCTTGCCCAACCCCAAAGGCATGCCCATGTGAATATGCTCGGGCAACTGCGCGAGCACATGATCGACGGCTTGCTCAATGGAACAGGACCTTGGCATCCGAACTCTCCGGGGTTGTGGCTGGTGGAGGTTGGACCGCCTTCAGTGAACAGCGTTGCGAGCCGCTGCGGGATTTCTTATGTGCGACTGGCCGCCCTGGTGATCAAGGGTGAGCAACGACTCTGGCTTGCAACTCCACGCCCATGGCACGCATTACCTTGATAATGGTGTCGAAACGGGGCTTTGCACCCGGTGCCAGCGCTTTGTACAGGCTCGCACGCCCAAGCCCCGAATCCCTGGCAATCTGCGCCATGCCACGGGCTTTCGCCACATGACCAACAGCACGTATCAACTCATCGGTATCGCCTTCGGCCAGCACCTGGGAAAGGTATTCGGTTATTGCTTCATCACTGTCCAGCAGCGATGCCATGTCAAAAGGCACGAGGATCTCGTTCATCATCAAACCTCCTTAGCCATTGATTTAGCCCGCTTTATATCGGCAGGCTGGGTTGATTTATCGCCTCCCACCAAGAGGACAATGAGGGTCCTGTCGCGGGTTGTGAAATAGACACGGTAGCCAACGCCTACATCCACGCGCATCTCGGAAACACCTTCGCCGACCGACTTCACATCCCCCAGATTACCTGCGGATGCACGCTCGATGCGCCGGGCAATGGCGATTCTTGCACGCATGTCACGCAAGGCGGCATGCCATAAAGCAAAAGTACTGGTTTGCTGAACACTATAAGTCATGACCCGATTGTATCCAAGTGGATACAGACTATCATGAAAACTCTGTAAGAATTTCTGTCGCTCAGCCTTTGGCTTTCAGCCCCACAAAAAAACCGCCGGGGATCAGGCATCCACGGCGGTTCTGGATACAGCGCAGGACTTACTTGAGGCCAGACATCTTCTGAATGGCGCCTTTGAGCTCTTCATCGGTGCAGTCGCCACAGGTGCCTTTGGGGGGCATGGCGTTGAGGCCGGTTATGGCCTTGGCCAGCAGGCCGTCCAGGCCACCTTCTTTCTTGGCTCGCTCATCCCAGGCGGCGGTATCGCCGATCTTGGGCGCATTCAGCAGGCCGACGCTGTGGCAGGCGGTGCAGTGTTTGGCGATCACATCGTCGGGGGATTTCGCGCTGCCGCCACCGGCTGATGCGGTAACTGCAATACCTGCGCATTCCTTGCCTTGAACACAGACCTGCCCGACCGGCTCAAGTCGTTTGGCGATTTCATCATTCGTCGCTGCCTGAGCGTTGAATGCCCAAAAAGCCAACATGGCAGCCCCTGCCAGTATCTTGTTTATCAGGTTCACGCTTACACCCTCATGGTGACTAATCACGCCCGCGACCACGGTCTGGCAGGCTGGCGAATTATAGCGACTAGCCCTTGGAGCCGAAACACCCCTACAGAAAGAATGGTTATTTACCCGAAGGCCCATTCAAGGCGTGTATGGCCAGCCAGCCCGCGTACATGAGGCGATTGCGCTACTTCTGATCAAAAATTGGCCGGGGTGGCTGCGCTGATTAGTCGCGCCGGCACATCGAACGGATTGCGGAATCGATGCGGTTTGGTGCTCTCGAAATAGTAGCTGTCGCCTGCTTCGAGGATGTAGGTGTCCAGACCGACGACCAGTTCCAGTCTTCCTTCGACCAGAATTCCGGTTTCCTCGCCTTCATGCACCAGCATCTCTTCACCGGTATCGGCGCCTGGCGGATAGATTTCGTTGAGAAAGGCGATGGCCCGACCTGGATGCGACTTGCCCACCAGTTTCATGGTCACGGCACCGTCCGAGATATCGATCAACTCGCTGGCCTTATAGACGACCTGAGTCGGGTTTTCCGGCTCGAGCTCTTCGGAAAAGAACTCGACCATGGACATGGGAATCCCGCCGAGCACCTTGCGCAGGGAACTGATCGAGGGGCTGACGCTGTTTTTCTCGATCATGGAAATGGTGCTGTTGGTCACACCTGCCCGCTTGGCGAGTTCACGCTGGGACAGGCCCTTGAGCTTGCGAATGGATTGCAGTCGTTCACCGACGTCCAATGCGGCATTCCCCCTGGTTCGGTAAGGTTAAAGTCGAGATGAACGCCATGATGGCAACAGCGTTCAGTATTTACAACACCTCGGACTTTTAACCGGGCCAGCGGGCTCACTCTTGTGAGTAGACTCTCGGAACGCGTCGCAGATTGCAGAATATCTGGTAGGGAATGGTGCCAGCATGCGCCGCCACATCGCTGGCCAGCACGTTCTTGCCCCACAGCTCGACATGACTCCAGAGCCCCGCCTGGGGCAGATCGGTGAGGTCAACGCAAAGCATGTCCATGGAAACCCGCCCCAGCAGGCGACTCGGTTTGCCGTCGATCCACACCGGCGTGCCGGTAGGCGCATGCCGTGGATAACCATCGGCGTAACCCATGGCGACGACACCGACACGGGTCGGGCGCTCGGTCACGAAGATGGCGCCATAACCCACAGGCTCGCCAGCGGGCAGTTCGCGCACACCGATGATCTTCGATTCCAGGGTCATGACCGGCTGCAGCCGGTCGGCCAGCGCCTGGGACTGATCGAAGGGCGTTGCGCCATAAAGCATGATGCCAGGCCGCACCCAGTCGCTGGGGATATACGGCCAGCCCAGGACGGCCGGCGAGTTGCGCAGGCTGACTTCTGCGACCAGCCCCTTGCGGGCAGCTTCAAACACGGCCATCTGCTCGTCGCTGCGAGAACACCCAAGCTCGTCGGCACGGGCGAAATGACTCATCAGGACGATCTTCGCCACTTTGCCGGTCGCCAGCAGGCGTTGATAGCCCGCCTGAAATTCGGACGGATGCAAACCAACCCGATGCATGCCGGTGTCGAGCTTGAGCCATACGGTCAGCGGCTTACCGATACTGGCCTTTTCGATAGCTTCCAGTTGCCACAGGGAGTGCACGACGAACCACAGGTCATGCTCGACGATCAGCGCCAGTTCGTCGGCTTCGAAAAAACCCTCCAGCAGCAGGATCGGGGCACCAATGCCCGCCTCGCGCAGCTCCAGAGCTTCTTCGATGCAGGCCACGGCAAAACCATTGGCTTCGGCCTCCAGAGCCTGGGCGACACGCACCGCACCATGACCATAGGCATCGGCCTTGATGACAGCGAGGGCTTTGGCACCGGTCGCTTCGCGGGCCAGTCGGTAGTTGTGACGCAGGGCTTGAAGATCAATCAGGGCGCGGGCTGGACGCATGGGAAGATAGTTCTGACTCAGAGAAAATTGAAATTCATGATGTAAAACTCATTCGCGAAGCCCATACCCAACACATCCCTGCAGTATGTGGCCGGCCTTCGCGAATGAATCTTCTGCGGTTATGGCAACGCAGCAACCACTGAAAGCTCGACCAGGATTTCCGGCTCGCACAGTTTGGCTTCGACCGTCGCACGCGCAGGAGCGACACCTTTGGGCAGCCATTTGTCCCAGACACTGTTCATGCCGGCAAAGTGAGCATCGATGTCCTTCAGATAAATCGTGACGGACAGGATGCGGCTTTTGGTGGTGCCCGCCAGATCCAGCAAGCGCTCGATATTGTCGAGCGTCTCACGGGTCTGCTTTTCGATATCGCCCGCCATGTCGTCACCCACCTGCCCCGCCAGATAAACGGTGCCATTGTGGACGACAATCTGACTCATGCGCTCATTGGTGAGCTGGCGCTGAATGGACATGTTTTGCACTCTCCTTGGTACTGCCATAGCGGGAAATATCGAGACCTGCAGCGCTGATCTGGGGTTTTTCGCTCGCCATGAGGTCGGCCAGCAAACGCCCGGAGCCGCAAGCCATGGTCCAGCCCAGTGTTCCATGGCCGGTATTGAGGAACAGATTACGCAATGGCGTCGCACCCACAATCGGTGTGCCATCGGGCGTGGTCGGCCGCAGCCCGGTCCAGAAACCGGCCTGGGTCAGATCGCCGCCCTGAGGATAGAGGTCGTTGACGATCATCTCCAGCGTTTCGCGACGCCGAGGGTTGAGCGAAAGATCGAAACCTGCAATTTCAGCCATGCCACCGACGCGGATGCGATTGTCGAAGCGGGTAATGGCGACCTTGTAGGTTTCATCGAGGATGGTTGAAGTCGGGGCCATGTCCGGGTTGGTGATCGGCACAGTCAACGAATAGCCCTTGAGCGGATAGACCGGCGCGCGGATACCCAGCGGCTTGAGCAATTGCGGTGAGTAGCTGCCCAGCGCCAGCACATAGCGATCTGCGGTTTCGAGCTTGCCGTCGATCCAGACGCCATTGATGCGGTCGCCGGTGTGGTCGAGGCGTTCGATGGACTGGCCGTAACGGAACTCGACTCCCAGCTTGACGGCCATTTCCGCCAGACGGGTCGTGAACAGCTGGCAGTCGCCGGTCTGGTCGTTGGGCAGGCGCAATGCACCGCTCAGAATGTTGGTGACACCGGCCAGAGCCGGCTCGACCCGGGCGATGCCTTCGCGGTCCAGCAACTCGTAAGGCACACCGGACTGTTCGAGTACGGCGATGTCCTTGGCGGCGTTGTCCAGTTGCTCCTGGGTGCGGAACAACTGAGTAGTGCCCAGGCTACGGCCTTCGTAGGCGATACCGGTTTCGAGGCGCAGTTCGTCGAGGCAGTCGCGGCTGTACTCGGACAACCGCACCATGCGTTCCTTGTTCACCGCATAGCGGCTGGCCGTGCAGTTGCGCAGCATCTGCGCCATCCACAGGTATTGATCGATATCGGCCGTGACCTTGATCGCCAGCGGCGCATGGCGCTGCAGCAGCCATTTGATCGCCTTGAGCGGCACACCGGGCGCAGCCCATGGGGATGCATAGCCAGGCGATACCTGACCGGCGTTGGCAAAGCTGGTTTCCATGGCAACGGCTGGCTGACGATCGACCACTGTGACCTGAAAACCGGCACGGGCCAGATAATAGGCACTGGTTGTGCCGATCACACCACCACCAAGGACCAGAACACGCATCTCGACAACCTCTTCGCGGATATCCGCTGCCATTTCAAGTTTAAAGCAGGATTGTGTGCAGTATATTGAGCTTCGAGCAGTGTATCTCACTATATATATGCGTATATTCAGCGCTAATTCTCGGCAAAGAACGCTTTCGTAGAGGGGAAACTGCCTGTGCGCACTCAACACCAGTCAAAACGCGAGCTGGACAAGATCGACCGCAATATCCTGCGCATCCTCCAGGCAGACGGACGAATCTCGTTCACGGAGCTTGGCGAGCGGGTCGGGCTGTCGACCACACCCTGCACCGAACGGGTTCGCAGGCTGGAACGCGAAGGCATCATCATGGGCTACAACGCCCGTCTCAACCCGCAATACCTCAAGGCCAGCCTGCTGGTATTCGTGGAGATCAGCCTGGACTACAAGTCGGGCGATACCTTCGATGAGTTTCGCCGGGCCATTCTGAAGCTGCCCCATGTGCTGGAGTGCCATCTGGTATCGGGTGACTTCGATTACCTGGTCAAGGCCCGCATCTCGGAAATGGCCTCATACCGCAAGCTGCTGGGCGACATCCTGCTCAAGCTGCCCCATGTGCGGGAGTCCAAGAGCTATATCGTGATGGAAGAAGTGAAAGAGAGCCTGAACCTGCCGATTGCAGACTGAGCCCGGTGGGTCAAACCAGCACCTGCCGGGTCGAGGCCATGTAGTCATGGATCTGTTTCTCGACCCGAGGATGAATCAGCTCGGCAGGTCGCCGCCCGTTCGGGCAGGGCAAGGTCGGGGTGGTACCGAACAGGCGACAGATCAGCGGGCGTTCGTCATACACCGTGCAGCCATCGGGGCCGAGGTGCACACAGTTCAGCTCGTTCAGAGCGGCTTCCTGTTCGGCGGCGGTCTTGCGCGGCAGACGCGACATTTCTTCAGGCGAAGTGGTCACCGGGCCGCAGCAGTCGTGGCACCCAGGCACGCACTCGAAGGAGGGAATCTGGCGACGCAGATCGCGGATTCTTTCACGGTTGCAGCTCATTGAATCGACCACCCGAACACAGTGATGGAATTCTGCCTCAGTTGGCAGGCGCATGACAGCGGCTTATCCTCGCTGCTGGTTTTCAATTCCCGCCGACAGGATCAATTCATGAACGCCCGCGTTCACTACAACCAGCATGCCGCCTCTTACTACGCCGCCAGCAGCCATCCGCACACGGATTATCCTGCGCTGAAAGGCGAGCTGAAAGTGGATGTGTGCGTGGTCGGTGGTGGGTTCTCGGGGCTGAACACGGCCATTGAGCTAGCCGAGCGCGGTTTGAGCGTGGCCCTGCTGGAAGCCCGCAGAATCGGCTGGGGTGCCAGCGGACGCAATGGCGGGCAATTGATCCGTGGCGTCGGCCATGACCTTGAACAGTTCACATCCGTCATCGGCCATGACGGCGTGCGCCAGCTCAAGCTGATGGGGATCGAGGCCGTGGAAATCGTCCGCCAGCGGATCGAACGCCATGGCATCGACTGCGATCTGAAATGGGGTTATTGCGACGTGGCCAACAAGCCGCGTGATTTGGCCGGCTTCGCTGAAGAACTCGAAGAGTTGCGCAGCCTGGGTTATCGCCACAGCCTGCAACTGGTCCAGCCGGAGCAGATGCACAGCGTAGTGGGCTCGGATCGCTATGTCGGCGGCATGATCGACATGGGGTCCGGGCATCTGCATCCCTTGAATCTGGCGCTGGGCGAAGCTGCCGCCGCCCAGGCGCTCGGCGTCAGACTGTTCGAACATTCGAGCGTGGCGCGCATCGACTATGGCCCGCAGGTCAAGGTGCATACCGACTCGGGCTCGGTACAGGCCGGGACTCTGGTGCTGTGCTGCAACGCCTACATGAATGACCTGAACCCGGAACTGGGCGGCAAGGTGCTGCCCGCCGGCAGCTACATCATTGCGACAGAACCACTGAGCCCGGCACAGGCAGCCGAACTGATTCCCCGGGACATGGCGATCTGTGACCAGCGGGTAACAGTGGACTACTACCGGCTCTCGGCCGACCGACGCCTGCTGTTCGGTGGTGCCTGTCACTACTCGGGGCGCGATCCACAGGATATCGCGGCCTACATGCGGCCCAAGATGCTGGAGGTCTTCCCGCAACTGGCCAATGTGAAGATCGATTATCAATGGGGTGGAATGATCGGCATCGGTGCCAACCGCCTGCCGCAGATCGGCCAGCTCAAAGACAAGCCGAACGTGTTCTATGCCCAGGCCTATGCGGGCCATGGCCTCAATGCCACACACCTGGCAGGCAGGCTACTGGCAGAGGCCATCGCCGGTCAGCACAGCGATGGCTTCGAGTTGTTTGCCAGAGTCCCGCACATGACCTTCCCCGGCGGCAAGTACCTGCGCTCGCCGCTGCTGGCACTGGGGATGCTCTGGCATCGGCTCAAGGAACTGCGCTGACTCAAACCTTCCAGAAGGGCTTCATGGCTTCGGCCATGGCCTGCCCGGCATCGAGTCCGATGTCGCGAAGCTGATCGTCGGTCAGCTTCAGCAGTGCGTGACGGGTGGTCCAGCGATGACGATACAGCGCCCAGCGGCTCATGCAAGGTGGGGAGCTCGCACTGACCCTGGCCAGACTTTTCTCTTCCCGTTGCTGGCTGTGAAGCGCTAGACGCACATCGCTGAGCCCGTTCATTTTCAACCCTCCATCACGTTTTGGTGTGATGTCATGATGAATTGTCCCGGCAAACCATTACAGATTCAAAAACCATTATTTATTTACATACAGAAAAGCCATAATCGGCACTGAATGCTATATTTTTGCCCAATCTGTATTGCTTCTGCGCCCCACAACCTTCCAGAGTACGCCATGACGCTTTACGTCAACCTCGCCGAACTGCTTGGCTCACGCATTGAAAACGGCTTTTATCGTCCGGGAGACCGCTTACCGTCGGTTCGGGCGCTGAGCCTTGAGCACGGTGTCAGCCTGAGTACCGTACAACAGGCGTATCGGGTGCTGGAGGACAGCGGTCTGGCGGCTCCGAAACCCAAGTCCGGCTATTTCGTGCCCGCCAGCAGAAAGGCTCCGGCACTCCCGGCCGTTGGTCGCCCGGCACAACGACCGGTGGATATTTCCCAATGGGAACAGGTGCTGGACCTGATTCGGGTCTCACCTGCCAATGCGGTTACCCAGCTGGGACGCGGCATGCCGGATATCAGCAGCCCGACGCTCAAGCCACTGATGCGTTCGCTCAGCAAGTTGAGCCGTCATCAAAGCATGGCCAGTCTGTATTACGACAATATCTACGGAGCCCATACACTTCGCGAACAGATTGCGCGACTGCTCCTGGATTCAGGCTGCAACCTCACCGCCAACGACCTGATCATCACCACGGGCTGTCACGAAGCCTTGTCGGCGAGCATCCGCGCCATCTGCTCGCCGGGCGACATCGTGGCCGTGGACTCGCCCAGCTTCTTCGGCGCCATGCAGACCCTGAAGGGGCTGGGCATGAAGGCGCTTGAAATCCCCACCGACCCCATAACCGGGATCAGTCTCGAAGCCTTGGAACTGGCGTTGGAACAATGGCCCATCAAGGCCATACAACTGACGCCCAATTGCAACAATCCACTGGGCTACGTAATGCCCGAATCACGCAAACGCGCCTTGCTGACACTCGCGCAGCGCTTCGACGTGGCGATCATCGAAGACGATGTGTATGGCGACCTGGCCTTCAACTACCCTCGCCCGCGCACCATCAAGTCTTTCGATGAGGATGGTCGCGTCCTGCTGTGCAGTTCGTTTTCCAAGAGCCTCGCCCCCGGGTTACGCGTCGGCTGGGTTGCGCCGGGGCGTTATCTGGAACGTGTGCTGCACATGAAATACATCGGCACCGGCTCCACGGCCCCCCAACCGCAACTGGCGATTGCCGAATTTCTCCAGGGCGGCCACTACGAGCCGCATCTGCGACGCATGCGCACGCAATACCAGCGCAGTCGCGACCAGATGATCGATTGGGTGATGCGTTACTTCCCCGAAGGCACACGGGTCAGCCGTCCTCAGGGCGGCTTCATGCTGTGGGTGGAACTGGCGGAAGACTTCGACACACTGCGCCTCAATCGTGCCCTGCTGGAACACAATGTCCAGATCGCCGTGGGCAGCATTTTCTCGGCCTCCGGGAAATACCGGAACTGCCTGCGCATGAACTTCGCCCCCAAGCCGACACCGGAAATCGAGAGCGCCGTACGCCAGATCGGCCTGACCATTGCGAAAATGAGTGCACAAACCGACTGAAATCTGAAAATCTTTCCGCCATTTCAGGGTCATATCGCATGCGAAACCTGCCTGACGGACAAGAATTTGAATAAATCATGGGCCTTGCCCCTTTGCCTGCTGGTTGCGCTGAGCGTCAGTGGCTGCACTCACTTCAGCGTTCCCAACGAGCCAAGCCAGGCCCTGGCACCTTCAACGTCCGAGTTCGGGCGCTCGATCCAGGCCCTGGCAATGCCCCATGAAGGGCGCTCGGGATTCCGCCTGCTGCCCGAAAGCACCGATGCGTTCATGGCCCGTGCCGAGCTGATCCGCAATGCCAAAAGCAGCCTGGATCTGCAGTACTACATCGTGCATGACGGCCTGAGCACCCGAGCCCTGATCGATGAGCTGCTAAAGGCCGCAGATCGCGGAGTTCGTGTGCGGATCCTGCTGGATGACACCACCAGCGACGGCCTCGATCAGCCCATCGCCACCCTCGCCGCCCACCCGAATATCCAGATCCGTCTGTTCAATCCGCAGAACCTTGGTCGTGAAACCGGCGTGACCCGCAGTGTAGGGCGACTGATGAACCTCTCGCAGCAACACCGGCGCATGCACAACAAGTTGTGGCTGGCAGACAGCAGCGTGGCCATCGTCGGCGGGCGCAATCTGGGCGACGAGTATTTCGATGCCGAACCCAATATGAATTTCACCGATATCGACATGCTCAGTGTCGGGCCGGTCGCCGAGCAACTGGGACACAGCTTCGATCAGTACTGGAACAGCACACTGAGCAAACCCATCGATGCGTTCATGTACATCCTGCCCACTACCAAGGATCTGGCGAAGGCCCGCAAACGCCTGGCCAAATCGCTGGAAGAGGCCCATCAGCAGCACAAGGCCCTGTATGAGCGGCTGATGAGTTACAAGACCCGGCCCAGCCTGAACATCTGGCTCAACGAACTGGTCTGGGCCCATAACCAGGCCTTGTGGGACGCGCCGACCAAGGTCCTGGCACGCGGGGAGCCTGACCCGCATCTGCTGCTCACCACGCAACTGGCTCCCGAGCTGCTGAAGGCACATCAGGAATTGATGCTGATTTCGGCGTACTTCGTGCCGGGCGAGGCTGGCTTGCTGTACCTCACCAACCGTGCGGACGCCGGTGTGTCCGTGAGCCTGCTGACCAACTCACTGGAGGCCACCGATGTGCCTGCGGTACACGGTGGCTATGCGCCCTATCGCAAGGCGCTGCTGGAACATGACGTGAAACTCTTCGAACTGCGCCGCCAGCCCGGCGACACGGGAACCGGCGGCAGCGGCCCGAAACTGTTCAAGAAAAGCTCGTTCCTCACCAGTTCCGACTCAAGCCTGCACAGCAAGGCGATGATCTTCGACCGGCAGAAAATCTTTGTCGGCTCGTTCAATTTCGACCCGCGCTCGGTGCTGTGGAACACCGAAGTGGGCGTATTGGTCGATAGCCCGAAACTGGCCGAAGAGCTTCGCCAGCTGACCCTGCAAGGCATGGCCCCGAACCTGAGCTATGAAGTGAAACTGGAGAATGGCCAGGTGGTGTGGGTCACCGAAGACAACGGCCAGATGCATACCCTGCACAAGGAGCCGGGCGGCTGGTGGCGGCGCATGAACGCCTGGGTCAGCAAAGCCATTGGCCTGGAAAAGATGCTTTAAGCGACAACCGTTTGCTTGCCGCCAAAAGCATTGTTTCGCAACGACAGAACCACGAGCCCGAATGCCCCGGCGGCCATCATCAATGGCAGGGCATGTCCACTGACCCACTGGCTGCCGGCACCCGCCACCAACGGCCCGAGCAGGCAGCCGATTCCCCATAACTGGGCTACATGAGCATTGGCGCGCACCAGCGCATCATCGCGATAGCGCTCGCCAATCAGAATCAGCGACAGGGTGAACAGACCACCTGCACTGGCACCAAACAGCACCCACAGCGGCCAGATCAGCACAGTATCGATCAGTAGCGGGATCATCAGGCTGGAAGCCAGCAGAGCACCCGCACACCCCGAGAAAAGGGCGCGCCGCGAGACACGATCAGCCAGCAGGCCGATGGGTAACTGCAGCAGTGCATCACCGACCACCACGGTGCTGACCATCATCAAGGCGATTTCCGGCGTGAAGCCCTGGCGCAGACTGTAGACAGGCAAGAGCGTCAGGATCAGCGCCTCGAATGCGGCAAACAGTGAAACCGCCCAGGCAATGGCGGGCATGCCACGGCAGAAGCCAAGCAAATCCCGGAACGTCACCGAACAGGCCTCGGTATCTGGAGCGCCGCTGCGCCCGAGCAACAACAAGGGTGAACTGACCAGCAGTGCCACACCGATCCAGAAACCATAATCGGCCTGAGTACCGATCGCCCCCAGCAACAGCGGCCCGGCCAGTTGGCTCAAGGCATAGCTACTGCCATACAGCGCGACCAGACGGCCACGCAAACGCTCGATCACCAACTGGTTGATCCAGCTTTCACCCAGGATGAAAACGATGGTCAGGATAACGCCCAGCATCAGGCGCAAGACCAGCCAGACCCCGTAATAGGGCAACAGCGCCAGCAGCCCGACCGAGAACGCGCCAGCCCACAGACACAGACGCATCAGGTTCGCCGTGCCGAAGTGTGAGGCCAGCCGACTCGCCAGCCCGGCCCCGAGCAGCACACCGATGGCAGGCATCGCCGCCATGATCCCGATGGCAAACGTGCCATAGCCCCAGCTTTCCAGCCGCAATGACACCAGCGGCATGCTGACGCCCACCGCCAGGCCGACACTCAGAACCGAGGCCAGCACGGCGAAATATGTACCCCAACGCATTTCCCTGCTCCGACGGGTCAAGAAGTGTTCAATGACAACTGGCAAACCGGTCACTTGTGGAAGAGGCCGTGGCCGCGACGACCCGCTTGCAGGCAAGGCATTCTCAGCGCCTGAACTGGCTGTCGCGGCCAAGGCCCTCCTAGAGATCCAGGCTTACAAAACCGTGTTTACAGCTTGATCCAGGTCGATTTCAGCTCGGTGTATTTATCGAACGCATGCAGCGACTTGTCGCGACCGTTGCCCGACTGCTTGAAACCACCGAACGGAGCAGTCATGTCGCCACCGTCATACTGGTTGACCCACACGCTCCCGGCCCGCAATGCCTTGGCCGTCAGGTGCGCCTTGGACAGGTCCGCCGTCCATACCGCAGCAGCCAGACCATATTGCGTGTCGTTGGCGATCTGGATGGCTTCTTCGGCGCTGTCAAAGGTCAGGACGGAGAGTACCGGCCCGAAGATTTCTTCCTGGGCGATTTTCATGGCGTTGTTCACGCCATCGAAAATGGTCGGCTCGACATAAGTGCCGCCCGTTTCTTCCAGGATGCGCTTGCCGCCCGCAACCAGCTTGGCACCATCGGCGTGACCGGCCTCGATGTACGACAGCACCGTGTTCATCTGCTGGGTATCGACCAGCGCACCGACAGTCGTCGCCGGGTCCAGCGGATTACCTGGCTTCCAGGCCTTGAGAGCTTCGATCACCAGCGGCAGGAAGCGATCCTTGATGGAGCGCTCGACCAACAGTCGCGAACCGGCCGTGCAGACTTCGCCCTGGTTGAAGGCAATGGCGCTGGCTGCCGCTTCGGCTGCGGCCTGCAGATCCGGCGCGTCGGCAAACACGATATTCGGGCTCTTGCCGCCCGCCTCGAGCCAGACACGCTTCATGTTCGACTCGCCCGCGTAAACCATCAATTGCCTGGCGATTTTGGTCGAACCGGTGAAGACCACGGTATCCACATCCATATGCAGGGCCAGGGCCTTGCCCACGGTGTGACCATACCCTGGCAGGACGTTGAGCACGCCCGCCGGAATACCGGCTTCAATCGCCAGTTGCGCGATACGGATGGCAGTCAGTGGCGACTTTTCCGAGGGCTTGAGAATTACCGAGTTACCGGTGGACAGCGCAGGCCCCAGCTTCCAGCAGGCCATCAGCAGCGGGAAGTTCCACGGCACAATGGCGGCCACGACACCTACGGGCTCACGGGTTACCAGACCCAACTGGTCGTGGGGCGTAGCGGCAACTTCGTCGTACAGCTTGTCGATGGCCTCGCCACTCCAGCTCAGCGCCTGGGCCGCGCCGGGAATATCGATATTGAAGGAGTCGCTGATAGGCTTGCCCATGTCCAGGGTTTCAAGCAGGGCCAGTTCTTCGACGTGCTTTTTCAGCAGGCCCGCGAAACGGATCATCGTAGCCTTGCGCTTGGTCGGTGCCAGACGCGACCAGGCACCGGAATTGAATACACTGCGAGCACTGTCTACAGCGCGCTGGGCGTCGGCGGCATCGCAACTGGCGACTTTGGCCAGCAAGCGGCCATCAACCGGGCTCAGGCAATCAAAAGTGGCGTCTGAAGCGGCGGCGGTATATTCGCCATGGATGAAGGCGCGGCCTTCTATCTTCAAATCCTGGGCACGTTTTTCCCAGTCAGCATGAGTCAGAGTGGTCATACGCATGTCCTCCTTTTGATGGTATTGGCGCGGCTGTTGAACATCAAGGACTCGATCCAGAGTCTGCGAGTTCAGCCCGAAGCATCCGCCACCCTAAACCAGAGGCTTTGTAATTCCAATATATTTGACATAAATAGCCATTTTCAGGCTCATATGTTGATTTTATTAAACGATGTTTTTTAACGGCACGGCACTTATCCGGGCTGCCAGCTATCCAAACACCATCACTTTTCAACGCCAGGTGAACACATGAGCATCGAGAGCATTGTCGATTTCAGCGAAGCCGGTACGACAGCGGAGCACTATCGCCCCCCAGCCGAAAAACTCTTCAAGGGTGATCCGCAACAGACGATCTACAACCATTACAACAGCCCGTGTGGGCAAATGAATGCTGGCGTCTGGGAAGGCACGCCGGGGCAATGGCGGGTCAACTACACCGAACATGAATACTGCGAGATCGTGCAGGGTGTTTCAGTGCTGCGTGATGAGGCAGGCCGCGCCAAGACCTTGCGGGCCGGCGACCGGTTCGTGATTCCGGCAGGCTTCAAGGGGACCTGGGAGGTCCTGGAAACATGCCGCAAGATTTATGTGGTTTTCGAAGAAAAAGATATAAATAAGTAACGCGTGGGACGCTATCGGATTCGAGATTCTAGGGGCGTCCAATCCGGACATTATTCATAAAGGACTATGAAAATGACTAACGAACAAATTACCCAGGCACTTCAATATCTGATCGGCACCCGCTATGTACCGAGCGTCAAACCCTACATCAGCGAACTGACCGGCCGCACTCGCGTGCTTGGCGCAGGCGACGTCAGCACCAAGGAATTCGATCTGAATCGCGTGCATGTCGGTACCGATGACGCGGGCCTGATTTCGGGCTTCACCTTTGGCTAAACGCCAGGCGAGTGCCTGACCTGCCTTGTGCCAAGGCACTACTGTCGAGCCAAAAGCGCCTGGTGCAATGCACCGGGCGTTTTGCGTTTCAGCGGTTTGCAAGAAGCGCGATCATACAAAGCAAAAAACCACAGGCACAAAAAAGCCCGCATCGCTGCGGGCTTTTTCGCAAGAAGAAAAATCAATTACTTGATTTTGCCTTCTTTGTAGATCACGTGCTTGCGTACAACCGGATCGAATTTTTTGATTTCGATTTTGTCCGGAGTCGTGCGCTTGTTCTTGTCAGTAGTGTAGAAGTGACCAGTACCGGCGCTCGAGATCAAACGAATCAATTCACGCATGATTATCTCCTTAGATTTTGCCGTCGCGGCGCAGATCGGCAAGCACAGCTTCGATGCCACGCTTGTCGATGATACGCATGCCTTTGGCAGATACGCGCAGACGAACAAAACGCTTCTCGCCTTCAACCCAGAAGCGATGATGCTGCAGGTTTGGCAGGAAACGACGACGGGTTTTGTTGTTTGCGTGGGAAATGTTATTCCCGGTTACTGGACCCTTACCAGTAACTTGACAGACTCTCGACATGCCTCAGCCCTCTAAAACCACATGCCCAACCCGGCATGGGTTGGCCGCTTAATCTCTCAGTCATTTGGCGCCAGGCGCCGCGTTTCTTTAAGGGTCTTACCGGCTACACCTACAGTGAAGGAACCGGGCCCCTAGAAAAGAGCGCTGCTTTATACCAGAAAGCCTTTGATGCAACAACAAGCAATCCACTTTAAGCCTCAGGAATCTTCACTCTCCGGCCACGCGCTCAAGCTATCACGGGCACACTGGCAAATTGACCGCTCGTCGCGCCATGGCGATTGTTCTGGGCAGGCACATGGTCTAGTGTGGCGAATCAAGCCTCTCACCAGACTGCGCCGGCAGATGGACACTTTCTGAACTGACAGGAATTTCGCCATGCGTCTTGCTGCAATACCCTTCTTACTGGCCCCACTATTATTCCCGGCCATTTCCCAGGCATCGAACCTGGTGGTCTGTACCGAAGCCAGCCCCGAAGGTTTCGATGTGGTGCAATACAACTCACTGACAACCACCAATGCCTCGGCCGACGTGCTGATGAACCGCCTGGTGGATTTCGATGCCGGGAGCGGCAAACTGGTCCCAAGCCTGGCCCGGGAATGGACCGTCTCCAGCGACGGCCTGACCTATGATTTCAAATTGCGCTCAGGCGTTAAATTTCACACCACGCCTTATTTCACGCCGACTCGCGAATTCAACGCCGAGGACGTGGTGTTCAGCTTCAAGCGCATGCTCGACCCACAGAACCCCTGGCACAAGATTGCCCAGAGCGGCTTCCCGCACGCGCAGTCCATGCAGTTGCCGGCCCTTATCAAGACCATCGAAGCGCCGGACGAGCACACCGTGCGCTTTGTCCTGAATCATGCAGACTCGACCTTCCTGGCGACCCTGAGCATGGGATTCGCCTCGATCTACTCGGCGGAATACACCGCCCAGTTGCTGAAAGCCGGTACTCCGGAAAAGCTCAACAGCCAACCCATCGGCACCGGGCCATTTGTCTTCAAGCGCTTCCAGAAAGATGCCGTGGTGCGCTACGAAGCCAACGAGGACTACTTCGCCGGCAAACCCGGAAGCGACACACTGATTTACGCCATCACGCCGGACGCCAATGTGCGCCTGCAGAAGATCCGCCGGGACGAATGCCAGATCGCCCTTTCGCCCAAGCCGCTGGATATTCAGGAAGCCAGCAAGGACCCGGCGCTCAAGGTGGAAAAGAACGAAGCCTTCATGACTGCGTTCGTGGCAATCAACAGCCAGCATCCACCGTTCGACAAACCGCAAGTGCGTCAGGCGGTAAACCTGGCCTTCGACAAGGCCAACTACCTGAAGGCCGTGTTTGAAGACACCGCAGAAATCGCCAACGGCCCTTACCCGCCCAATACCTGGAGTTACGCCAGGGACCTGCCGGGTTACCCGCACAATGTCGCCAAGGCCAAGGCACTGCTGGCCGAGGCCGGGCTGAAGGATGGTTTCAAGACCACCATCTGGACTCGTCCTTCCAGCAGCCTGTTGAACCCCAACCCGAGCCTGGGCGCACAATTGCTGCAGTCGGACCTGAAGCAGATCGGCATCGACGCCGAGATCAAGGTCATCGAATGGGGCGAACTGATCCGCCGTGCCAAGGCTGGCGAGCATGACTTGCTGTTCATGGGCTGGGCAGGCGACAACGGCGACCCGGATAACTTCCTCACGCCACAATTCTCCTGTGCTGCCGTGCAATCGGGCACCAACTTTGCCCGCTACTGCGACAAGGCCCTGGACAAGCTGATCAGCGACGGCAAATCCACCAGCGATCAGGCACAGCGCAGCAAGCTTTATCAACAGGCACAGGCGCAGATCCAGCAGCAGGCCCTCTGGTTGCCACTGGCTCACCCGACCGCCGCCACCCTGACCCGCAAGGACGTGACCGGCTATGAAGTCAGCCCGTTCGGACGCCAGGACTTCTACAAGGTGAAAGTGAAGTAAGCGGATCACAGTCCGTTGGAGGGGGCTTGGCCGCGACAGCCAATGTGAAGGCGCTGAAAATGCGGTGCCTTCAAGCGGGTCGTCGCGGCCAAGGCCCCTCCCACCGTGATAAAACCCTACACCAGCCCCAGTTCCACCATCGACAACGGCTCTGCGTCGCCGATGATCACATGATCCAGCACCCGCACATCGATCAGCGCCAGCGCCTGTTTCAGGCGCTTGGTCAGCTCGATGTCGGAATGGCTGGGGTCGGTAACGCCTGAAGGGTGGTTATGGCACAGGATCAGGCTGGCGGCATTGTGGACCATGGCACGTTTGACGACCTGTCGAGGGTGCACATACGCCGCATTGATAGTCCCGTGAAACAGGATCTCGAACGTCAGGACACGATTCTTGCTGTCGAGAAACAGGCAGCCGAACACTTCATGCGGCTCCTGGCGAAGGATGGCCTTGAGATACCTGCGCACTTGCATAGGACTTTCGAGGATCGAATCGCGACGCAATGTTTCGGCCATGTGCCGACGCGACATCTCCATCACCGCCTGCAACTGGGCAAATTTCGCCGGCCCAAGCCCCAGATGCGAGCTGAATCTGCTCAGATCGCTCTCCAGCAATGCCCTGAGGCTGCCAAATTGATTCAACAGGTAACGCGCCAGGTCTACAGCGCTTTTTCCGGCTACGCCGGTCCGTAAAAAGATGGCCAACAACTCGGCGTCCGAGAGGCTTTGCGCCCCCGACTCCAGCAAACGCTCACGCGGGCGTTCGGACGCAGGCCAATTGCGAATACTCATAGCACCTCCATGTGTGTGGCGCCGCTGTTCCGGTGCGGTCGCTGTGCTATCTTAGCCCATCTTTTTTGCGCGGCGACCTGGCCTGGGGAGGCGTCATCGCCGTCGCGGACTCACTCGACCAAAAAGGCAGGTCTATGCAGCGGCTGTATCGAAAACGCATCGTTCTGGGCGTCGGCGGCGGCATCGCGGCCTACAAGAGCGCCGAACTGGTTCGCCGGTTGCGCGATCACGGCGCAGAAGTGCGTGTCGTCATGACCAAGGGTGGTGCCGAGTTCATCACCCCTCTGACCATGCAGGCCCTTTCCGGCCACCCCGTACACATGGACCTGCTGGACCCCGCTGCCGAAGCCGCGATGGGTCATATCGAGCTGGCCAAGTGGGCGGATCTGATCCTCGTCGCCCCGGCCACCGCCGACCTGATCGCTCGTCTGTCGCAAGGCATTGCCAATGACCTGCTGACCACCATCGTGCTGGCCACCGACGCAACGGTCGCCATTGCTCCGGCCATGAACCAGGCCATGTGGCGCGACGAGTCGGTGCAGGCCAATACCCGCCTGCTCGAAGATCGCGGCTTTCGCGTCTTCGGCCCGGCATCAGGTAGCCAGGCCTGTGGCGACGTGGGTTTCGGGCGCATGCTCGAAGCGAACGACCTGGCCCAGTGCGCAGCGGACTGTTTCCAGCGCCTGACCCTGACCGGCAAACACGTGCTGATCACCGCAGGTCCGACCCAGGAAAACATCGACCCGGTGCGCTATATCACCAACCACAGCTCCGGCAAGATGGGCTTTGCCCTGGCCGAAGCCGCCGTGGAAGCGGGAGCCCGTGTCACGCTGATTACCGGCCCGGTCAACCTGCAGACGCCGGATCGCGTCTCGCGCATCGACGTGGTCAGTGCCCGCGACATGCTGGCCGCCTGTGAGGCCGCGATTCCCTGCGATCTGTTCATCGCCTCCGCAGCCGTGGCCGACTACCGCCCGGAAGTCATCGCGCCACACAAACTCAAGAAAGATCCTGCAAGCGGCGACGGCCTGCTGCTCCAGATGGTCCGTAACCCGGACATTCTGGCCACCATCGCCACCCGCCCGGATCGCCCTTTCAGTGTCGGCTTCGCCGCCGAGACCGAACATCTGCTCGACTATGCTGCACGCAAACTCAAGGACAAGAACCTCGACCTGATCGTCGCCAACGATGTGGCCAACCCCAGCATCGGCTTCAACAGCGAGGAAAACGCCTGCAGCGTGATCGACCGGGCGTTGCACGCAACGCTTTTCGCCCAGACCAGCAAGGCCAAGATTGCCCGCCAGCTGATCACCTTTATCGCAGAACGCATGAATCAGGTTTAACTACGAATGCACGCTCTACAAGCAAAGATCCTCGACCCTCGCATCGGCAACGAATTCCCGCTCCCGGCCTACGCCACAGAAGGCTCGGCCGGCCTGGACCTGCGCGCCATGCTCAAGGAAGACACCGTCCTCGAACCGGGCCAGACATTGCTGATCCCTACCGGCCTGTCGATCTACATCGGTGATCCGGGCCTGGCAGCCATGATCCTGCCGCGCTCTGGCCTGGGCCACAAACACGGTATCGTGCTGGGCAATCTGGTCGGCCTGATCGACTCCGATTACCAGGGCGAACTGATGGTCTCCTGCTGGAACCGCGGGCAGACGGCATTCAAGATATCCATCGGCGAACGCATCGCCCAACTGGTGCTGGTGCCGGTGGTTCAGGCCCGCTTCGAGCTGGTCGAAGCGTTCGATGAAAGCCAGCGTGGCGCTGGTGGTTTCGGTCACTCCGGCAGCCACTGATCGCTCGCTGTTCAGGAAGATCATCCCGTTTCAGGACGAATCGCAGGAGAGGTCGGGTGAAAGGCAGTCAAAACGTGTCAAAGCAATCGATAACCGCCGCCAACCCGCTTCCGGCTGCCAGCCTGCAAGGCCTGCTTCCCGGCCTCATCCCTGCCCTCGTCGGCCTGCTGTGCGCAACGGTGCTGGTCTGGCTGGCGCTGTCGAACAGCCCTCAGCAACAGAGCGCCCTGGCCTGGGGAAGCAGCCAGGCCTCGGCCGTCGATCAGGCCCTGCGGCAGATGAGCGCCGACACCCAGGCCGCAGCATCCGGCCCCGCACTCGTACAAGCCTTGCAGAACAAGGACTCCGTAGCACTGGCGACGCTGCAACGGCAACTCAGGTGGGACGGCCTGATCGGCGCTCGAATCGACCCCAAGGGCCTGAATGACGTCGATCCGCAAGGCTCGCTGCCGGTGAGCTTTGCGACTCTGGACATGCTCAACGACGCCGCCCAGGGCCAGGCCGCACCGCCCGAAGCCCGCAAGCTTGGCGAACGCTGGGTGATCTATAGCGCAGCACCGGTACGGGCCGATCCGACCCAGCCGATCCTTGGCACCCTGCTGCTGGCGTTCGATCCGCAACGGCTGATCAACGCATTGCCCGCCATGCCTGCCGAAGCCGGCAAAGTCGTCCTGAGCCAGCAATTCGGCACCGGTCAGGCACAGATCTTCCTGCAACGCGGGGATGCCGGCGGCGGCAAGACAACCCGTTTCGATACCGGCCATGCCAACTGGAAACTCGAGTTCACCCCTGGTTCATCACTGAATGCTTCACCTTCCCTGCTGCTCCTGCTACTGGCGGCGATCATTGCTCTGACTGGCGCATTACTGGGTCTGCACTTTAATGAAAGGGCTCTGCAACGGCGTATTGGCGAGGATGCCCGGCAACTGAATCAGCTGCTTCAAGAACTCTCTGACGGAAAAGCCGTCAAACCCTTCGGTTTGAGCCTTGAAGCACTTAACAGCCTAGCTCAGGCCCTTGCCCGTTTTTCGCCTCGCGGCCAGCAACAGCCGGTCGTGAGCGAGGAAGCGGACACCGCAAACAGTGCGAGAAACACGGCACCTGATACCCAATGGACAGATCCGCTGTTTCAAGATACCGATATTCTTGATATCGACCTTCTCGACGAAAACCAGGACTTCCTGAGATCGGAGCATCCCCCAGTTATGAGCAGTCAAGAATCCGCGGCACCTACACTTCCCGACAGCATCTTCCGCGCCTATGACATTCGCGGCGTGGTCGGGGATACCCTCAATGCTGAAACGGCTTACTGGATCGGCCGCGCCATCGGCTCTGAAAGCCTGGCCCAGAACGAACCGAACGTCAGCGTTGGGCGCGACGGACGTCTTTCAGGTCCTGAACTGGTGCAACAACTGATTCAAGGCCTGCACGACAGCGGCTGCCATGTCAGCGATGTAGGTCTGGTACCGACCCCTGCGCTTTACTATGCAGCCAACGTGCTGGCCGGCAAGACCGGCGTCATGCTGACCGGTAGCCACAACCCCAAGGACTACAACGGTTTCAAGATCGTCATCGCCGGCGATACCCTGGCCAACGAGCAGATCCAGGCGCTGCACGACCGCATCAAGACCAACAATCTGACCTTCCAGAAAGGCAGCATCACCAAGGTCGACATCCTTGATCGCTACTTCCAGCAGATCAAGAACGACATCGTGATGGCCCGCAAGCTGAAAGTCGTGGTCGACTGCGGCAACGGTGCAGCCGGTGTCATCGCCCCGCAACTGATCGAAGCCCTGGGTTGTGAAGTGATTTCTCTGTTTGCGGAAGTCGACGGCAACTTCCCCAACCACCACCCTGATCCGGGCAAGCTGGAAAACCTCGAAGACCTGATCGCCAAGGTCAAGGAGACCGGTGCAGACCTGGGTCTGGCCTTCGACGGCGACGGCGACCGCGTGGGCGTGGTGACCAACAAGGGTAATGTGGTCTATCCCGACCGCCTGCTGATGCTGTTCGCCCTGGACGTGCTGAAACGCAATCCAGGCGCCGACATCATTTTCGATGTCAAATGCACCCGCCGCCTGACCCCGCTGATCAGCGAACACGGCGGTCGTCCGGTCATGTGGAAAACCGGCCACTCCCTGATCAAGAAAGAAATGAAAAAGAGCGGCGCGCTGCTGGCTGGCGAGATGAGCGGCCATATCTTCTTCAAGGAGCGCTGGTTCGGTTTCGACGACGGTATCTACAGCGCTGCGCGCCTGCTGGAAATCCTCAGCCAGGAATCCCGGAGCGCCGAAGACCTGTTCGAGACCTTCCCGAACGATATTTCGACGCCTGAGATCAACATTAAGGTGACCGATGTCACCAAGTTCAGCATCATTGAGGCCCTTGAGAAAGACGCCCAGTGGGGCGACGCTAAACTGACCAGCATCGACGGTGTGCGCGTGGACTATCCGAACGGCTGGGGCCTGGTGCGTGCTTCCAACACTACGCCAGTACTGGTGTTGCGCTTCGAAGCCGAAACCGAAGCCGAGCTGCAGCGTATCAAGGATGTTTTCCACACCGAGATTAAGAAAGTTGCACCGGATCTCAAACTTCCGTTCTGATTGCCTTACCTTTTGACAGGAGCCCTGAATGACCCTCGACCGTGATGCCGCCTCTAATGTAGCCAAGGTTCTATCCGAAGCGCTGCCATACATTCGCCGCTTTGTCGGCAAGACGCTGGTAATCAAGTACGGCGGCAACGCCATGGAAAGCGAGGAGCTGAAAACCGGCTTCGCGCGTGACATCGTGCTGATGAAAGCGGTAGGCATCAACCCGGTGGTCGTTCACGGCGGCGGTCCTCAGATCGGTGATCTGCTCAAGCGCCTGTCCATCGAGAGTCACTTCATCGATGGCATGCGCGTCACCGATGCCCAGACCATGGACGTGGTGGAAATGGTTCTGGGCGGCCAGGTCAACAAGGACATCGTCAACCTGATCAACCGTCATGGCGGCAGCGCCATCGGCCTGACCGGTAAAGACGCCGAGCTGATTCGTGCGCGCAAGCTCACCGTCAGCCGTCAGACACCGGAAATGACCAAGCCTGAAATCATCGACATCGGCCATGTGGGCGAAGTCGTGGGCGTCAACACCGAACTGCTTAACATGCTGGTCAAAGGCGACTTCATTCCGGTCATCGCACCTATCGGTGTCGGCCCGGATGGCGAGTCCTACAACATCAACGCCGACCTGGTGGCAGGCAAGGTTGCAGAAGCCCTCAAGGCCGAAAAACTGATGCTGCTGACCAATATCGCCGGCCTGATGGACAAGCAGGGCGAAGTCCTCACCGGCCTGACCACCGAACAGGTCGACGGCCTGATCGCCGACGGCACCATCTACGGCGGCATGCTGCCCAAGATCCGTTGCGCGCTGGAAGCAGTCCAGGGCGGCGTTCACAGCTCGCACATCATCGACGGCCGCGTCCCCAACGCCGTACTGCTGGAAATCTTCACCGACAGCGGTGTAGGTACACTGATCACCAATCGCAAGCGTCACTGATTGCGAAGGCGACACCAAAGCCCTGCCAGCTTGTGTTGGCGGGGCTTTTTTATGCGCTAGAGAAGCTCTTCGCGAATGAATTCGCTCTTGTGGTGTCTCCGGTACAGCGCAGGTAATACTGCAGGAGGCAGCTTGCTGGCGACAACGGTGAACTCGCCAGCAAGCTGCCTCCTACAGTCCTCTGAAGGACTTGCGACACTTCATGCAGACAGAGCCAATTCATTCGCGAAAACGCCAGAAACCACGCTACCTGAGCAGTTTCTCCACCCTCGCCCGGTCCTCGGCAAAGCTTGCCTCGGCCTGTACGCGGGAGGTCTGGTAGCGGGTGATATCGGCCTGGATTCGCTGTTGCTGGTCCTGCACGTCGTTCAACTGATCGATGAGGGCCTGAGGGATGGGGCGGCCTGCGCGTTCAAGGTCGGCAGCCTGGCTCTGCAGGTTGCGCTGCTGGGCGTTGAGCCCCTGGATATTGCCCTGGGCCACGCCGATCAGGGCATCCAGTTCGGCCAGCCTGCGGGCCTTGACGCGGTCCACCTCTTCGACGCTGCTGTAGAGGCTCAGCAACTGCGCATCGGCATTAGCCTGGAGCTTGTCGGCCGCCGCCTGCCGGACTTCTTCGGCAGTCGGTGCAGGAGGGATGACCTGCACCACTCGCCCTCGGGCGTTGAGTACTTCGTAGCCCTTGGCGACATACTCCGGCGGTACGCCCTGGCGATCCAGAACGGTCACGCCACGGCTGTCGATGTAGCGATAGAACAGAACGTCAGCCGGATCGGCAGCCTGAGCCGTCACGGGCGCAAGCACGCCCAGTGACAGCCACAGCACCACATTCAGCAGGCGCATGTTCATGCGAGCGACAGCCATACACTCCCCTTGTCAGATCCCGTATTGCGCCCTGTAGGCTTCAACCGCAGGCAAGTGCTGCTTGAGTTGAGGATCGTCTGCAAGGAATTGTAGAACCTGATTCAGGGAAACGATGCTCACCACCGGAATTCCGAAGTCACGCTCGACTTCCTGAATGGCCGACAGCTCGCCATTGCCGCGTTCCTGGCGGTTGAGCGCGATCAGGACACCGGCCGCTGTTGCGTCCTGGCCCTTGATGATCTGCATGACCTCACGAATTGCGGTGCCAGCAGTGATGACGTCGTCGATGATCAGCACATTGCCGGTCAACGGCGCGCCAACCAGGCTACCGCCTTCACCATGTGCCTTGGCCTCTTTGCGGTTGAAGCACCAGGGCAGATCCATGCCGTGATGTTCCGCCAGAGCCACGGCTGTCGCGGCCGCCAGGGGAATTCCCTTGTAGGCTGGCCCGAACAGGACGTCGAAGGAAATACCGCTGTCGACCACTGCTGCCGCGTAGAAACGCCCCAGCTGCGACAGGGCCGAACCGCTGTTGAACAGACCGGCATTGAAGAAGTACGGACTGGTGCGCCCGGACTTGAGAGTGAACTCACCGAAGCGCAAAACGCCGCGATCGATGGCAAAACGAATGAAATCGCGTTGATACGCTTGCATGAAAAAAGCCCCGAATACCACGGATTTAGCTAAATAGGTAGAGCTCGGGTATCATACACGCACGTGATTTTTGGGGCCATTTATGCGGATCATCAGTGTGAACGTAAATGGCATTCAAGCTGCAGTCGAGCGCGGTTTGCTCAGTTGGCTGCAAGCGCAGAATGCCGACGTCATCTGTCTACAGGACACCCGCGCCTCCACCTTTGAACTGGATGATCCGGCTTTTCAGCTGGATGGCTACTTCCTTTATGCCTGCGAAGCCGAAGTTCCTGCCCAGGGTGGCGTGGCGCTGTATTCGCGGTTGCAACCGAAGGCGGTAATCAGCGGCCTGGGCTTTGAAACAGCCGACCGCTACGGGCGTTACCTGCAAGCAGATTTCGATAAAGTCAGTATTGCAACCCTGCTTTTCCCCTCGGGAATGAACGGGGACGAAGACTTGAATCAGAAATTCAAGCTCATGGACGACTTCGCCAAGTACATGGACAAGCAGCGCCGCAAGCGTCGCGAATACATCTACTGTGGCTCGTTCTATGTGGCGCAGCAGAAGCTCGACATCAAGAACTGGCGCGACAGTCAGCAATCTCCTGGCTTCCTGGCGCCGGAACGCGCCTGGATGGACGAGATTGTCGGCACCATGGGTTATGTCGATGCCCTGCGCGAAGTCAACCGCGAAGGCGATCAGTACAGCTGGTGGCCCGACAGCGAACAGGCCGAGATGCTGAATCTGGGCTGGCGCTTCGACTATCAGATCCTGACGCCGGGTCTGCGTCGCTTCGTGCGTAGCGCTCGCCTGCCGCGTCAGCCACGCTTCTCGCAGCATGCGCCGCTGATTGTGGACTACGACTGGACCCTGACGATCTGATCCGGCTCCTCCGGGCCCCATGAAATCAGGTCCTTGCAGGTCGACAGAGAAAATGCCCGTATCGCAAGGTACGGGCATTTTTCTTGGGCGTAATGACTGGATACTCCTCGGCGCCGCGTGCAGTTCCAATTCCGATCTATAGTAGTGACTTCAGTTTGGCTAAAACCTGTTGTGCAGGAATGGCAGGTATTGCCGAAAGCATGAACACATGGCTATGCAACAAAGCAGGACCAGCCTCCCAGACCGGAATCCAGATATGAATGCACCGAAAGAATCCGTCATCATCACAGGCATCACGGGCCAGGATGGCGCCTATCTGACTCAATTGCTGTTGGAAAAAGGCTACAAGGTCTACGGTACCTATCGTCGTACCAGCTCAGTCACCTTCTGGCGGCTAGAGGAGCTTGGCGTCACCAACCATCCCAACCTGCATCTGGTCGAGCATGACCTTACGGATCTGAGCGCAAGCATTCGCCTCCTGCAAAAAGCCGAACCGACACAAATCTACAACCTCGCGGCCCAGAGCTTTGTGGGGGTTTCCTTCGACCAGCCGCTGACCACTGCCGAAATTACCGGGCTTGGTGCCGTCAACCTGCTGGAAGCCATCCGCATCGTCAATCCGAAGATCCGTTTCTACCAGGCCTCGACCTCGGAGATGTTCGGCAAGGTGCAGCAGGTTCCACAAACCGAAGACACCTCGTTCTACCCGCGCAGTCCTTATGGCGTGGCCAAGCTGTATGCGCACTGGATGACCATCAACTATCGCGAGTCGTACGGCATCTTTGGTGCGAGCGGCATTCTGTTCAACCACGAGTCGCCACTGCGCGGCAAGGAATTCGTGACCCGCAAGATCACCGATGCCGTGGCGCGCATTTCCCTGGGCATGCAGGACGTTCTGGAACTGGGCAACATGGATGCCAAACGTGACTGGGGCTTCGCCAAGGAATATGTCGAAGGCATGTGGCGCATGTTGCAGGCCGATGAGCCGGACACTTTCGTGCTGGCCACCAATCGCACCGAAACCGTTCGCGACTTCGTATCCATGGCTTTCAAGGCCGTCGATATCCATCTGGACTGGAAAGGCAGCGCCGACAACGAGCATGGCATCGACACCCGCACCGGCAAGACCGTGATCCGGGTCAACCCCAGATTCTATCGCCCGGCGGAAGTCGAGCTGCTGATTGGCAATCCTGAAAAAGCCAGAAAAGTACTGGGCTGGCAAGCCACTACCAATCTGGAGCAACTCTGTCAGTTGATGGTGGAAACCGATCTGAAGCGCAACAAGAACGGCACTTCGTTCTGATAGTACCTGACGCCCCCGAGTGCATTGGCATTCGGGGGCTGATTCCTCAGCGAGCCGCCTTTACCTCGGCACGCCAGTAATCCAGCAGCGCGGCAAGGGTTTCCTGAAGGTCGATGCCGGGCTGCCAGCCAATGGCATTGCGGATGGCCGAGTTATCACCGACGGCACTGGGAATATCCGAAGGGCGCATGCGCTCAGGATCTTCGCCCACTTCAATCTCCCGTGAACTCATGGCCAGCAGCATGTCGAGCATCGTCTGCATCCTGCGCGGCTGACCGCTGCAGATATTGAAGCAGCGCGGATAGTCGCCTTCCTGCTCGGCCAGTTGCAGCAATGCGATATAGGCGTTGCAGACATCGCGCACATCGAGAAAGTCGCGTTCGGCCTGCAGATTACCCACCTTCAATAACGGCTCCTGCTCGCCGGCTTCGACAAGCGCGATCTGGCGGGCAAAGGATGCCGTGGCAAATTCGGGCGACTGTTGAGCACCGATATGATTGAAAGGGCGCACGATAATGCCCGGCTGACCTTGCCTGAAATACTCGTTTACTGCGGTTTCGGCAGCCAGTTTGCTGGCAGCGTAAGGATTGAGCGGCTGGCACGGGCTGCTTTCCGTCAGGGGAATCGCCTGTTTGAAACTGCCGCCATAGACCTCCGAAGAACTGACGAACAGCACGAACGCCTTGGGCGCCTTGTTCTGCAAGGCCTGGAGCAGGTTGACGCTGCCCATGACGTTGGTTTGCCAGGTCAGCAGAGGCTCCTTGAAACTGGTCGGCACATGGGTAATGGCAGCCAGATGCACCACATGGGTAGGCGCGGCTTCGGTAATTGCCTGCTCCAGAGCCTCGGCATCGCGAATGTCGCATTGCAGGTACTGGTCGGCATGGGAGGGCGCAGGCGAAGTGTTGCCTATCAGGGCAATCACGTGATGCCCGGCACTCTGCAGGCTCTCACATAGAATTTTCCCAACGAAACCGTTGGCGCCGGTGATCAGGATGCGCTGCATCTTGGAGCTTCCTCAGTGGCTTTTGGCAAGCATTGGAGCTTGAAAGACAGGCTTTCTGGAGCCGTTGCAAGCAGGCTAGCCCGAGTATCCGGCTTTGTCCTGAAATGGGACTCGCGGGTCACTATCAGAGCTTTTTTTGCTGCCCGAGTTCAGCCCGAAATTTTTCCCACCGCCACCTGACGAAGAGCATTAACCCTTCTACGCTTTTAGTCGATAGCACTGAATATCCATCACTGTTGGTGTAGCCCCCATGTTCAATACCAGCTTGAAAAAGGAATTACAGGCGCAACAAGCCGAGTTATCGATGTACAGACAGATGCAACGGGGCATGGACGCCCGAATGGTGTCCGTAACAGTTGATGCCAACTATCGCATTACTCACGCCAACACCAACTTTCTCAAGATGCTGGGCTATTCCGCCGAGCAACTGGTGGGGCGCAACATGGACCAGTTGATACCGGCCTATGTCAAACAGCTCGACTGCTACCGCAATCTTGTGGCTGCAGTGCAAAAGGGCGAATCGGCTTTCGATAGCTACCGGTTTCTGAAGGCTGATGGCAGCCTGGCCTGGATTCGCGCCATGTGGCAGCCGATTCTGGATGACGGCGGCAAGCTCCTGGAAATCAAGTGCTACGGTTCGGACATCACCCAGACCGTCGAGACTGCCGCCGAAAACGCGGCCTTCATTCAGGCCTTGCTGCGCTCAACCGCAGTGATCGAGTTCGATCTGGGCGGTCACGTACTGATTGCCAACGATCAGTTCATGCGCGGCATGGGCTACAACCTGGGGCAGATCAAGGGCAAGCATCACAGCATGTTCTGCGAGCCGCATGAGAGTTCGAGCAGTCAGTACAAGGATTTCTGGGCCACTCTGAACCGCGGCGAGTTCGTGGCCGGGCGCTTCAAGCGTCTGGACAGTGCTGGCCGGGTCGTCTGGCTGGAAGCGACCTATAACCCGGTGCACGATGCCCAGGGCAAGCTCTACAAGGTCGTGAAGTTCGCCACAGTCGTGACGGATCAGGTGCTGCGGGAAGAAGAAGTCAGCAAGGCCGCCAGTATCGCCTTCGAGATTTCGCAACAGACCGACGTCAGCGCCCAGCGGGGAGCAACGGTGGTTCAGAACACCGTTCAGACCATGCACAAGATCTCCGATGAGCTGCAATCGGCCTCCTCGGGCATTGAAGCACTCGGCAAGCAATCGCTGCTGATCAGTTCCATCGTGCAGACCATCGGCGGTATCGCTCAGCAGACCAACCTGCTGGCTCTCAACGCAGCCATCGAGGCGGCCAGGGCCGGCGAGCAGGGTCGCGGGTTTGCGGTGGTGGCCGATGAAGTGCGGCAACTGGCCGGGCGCACCAGCGCAGCCACCGAAGAGATCGTCAGCGTCGTGCAGCAGAACCAGAACCTGGCCGATGAAGCCGTGCGCGGCATGATCAACAGCCGGGAACAGGCAGAGCAGGGCCTGGCGCTGGCCAACGAAGCGGGCTCGGTGATTGTCGAGATCCAGGAAGGCGCCAAGCAGGTGGTCGGTGCAGTGGGGCAGTTTGCCAATCAATTGAAATAAGCTGAGAACAGAGTCACTCGATCCGGAAACGGACTTGAGACACAATGACGCCCTTTGGCTCATGACGCTGCCCGCATGCCGACGCATCGGGCAGCCCGTCGAAGGAAAGTCCCCCGATGACTCTGTTTTCCAGACAATGGCGCAAAGGACTGGCGCTGGTTGCACCGCTGGCCCTGTTGCTCACTGCATGTGATGTCTCCGAGAAGCCGACCAAGACCACTCCACCTCATACTTCGTACAACAAAAGCACCTGGGACGCCTTGCCGGCTGTTTCCGACAGCGATCTGCAGGCCGGTTTCGCCTCGTGGCGCAGCGCCTGCACCCGGCTCAAGGCCGATCCGGTATGGGCCGAAACCTGCAGTGCAGCGGCCAGCCTGCCTGCCAGCCCTGGCGCGGCAGAGATACGTGCCTTTCTGCAAAGCAGCCTGCAGGTCTACAGCCTGCGCAACGACAGCGGCAGCGCCGACGGCCTGATTACCGGTTACTACGAACCCGTCTACCCCGGCAGCCTGAAACAGACCGCACAGGCTTCGGTTCCGGTCTACGGCATTCCCGACGATCTGATCGTGGTCAATCTGGACAGCATCTATCCGGAACTCAAGGGCAAGCGCCTGCGTGGACGGCTTGAAGGACGCGTGCTCAAGCCTTATGACGACGCCGCGACCATCAATGAGAAAGGGCTGAACGCGCCCGTGATCGCCTGGCTGACCGACCCGATGGACCTGCAATTCCTGCAGATCCAGGGCTCCGGGCGAGTCAGCCTGCCAGACGGTACGCAAGCGCGCCTGGCCTACGCAGATCAGAACGGTCGTCCTTATCGCGCCATTGGCCGCTGGCTGGTGGAGCAGGGCGAGTTGAAGAAAGAAGACGTGACCATGGGCACCATTGCAGCCTGGGCCAAGGCCAACCCGCTGCGGGTTCCCGAACTGCTGGCCAGCAACCCCAGCTATGTGTTCTTCACCCGCAACCCGGACAGCAACGAAGGGCCGCGGGGTTCGCTGAACGTGCCGCTGACCGCCGGTTACAGCGTGGCCATCGACCGGAAAGTGATTCCACTGGGCAGCCTGCTCTGGCTGTCGACCACACGCCCTGATGGCAGTAGCCTGATCCGGCCGGTAGCGGCTCAGGACACCGGCGGTGCCATTGCCGGGGAAGTGCGCGCCGATCTGTTCTGGGGCACAGGTGAAGAAGCCGGGCATCTGGCCGGGGATATGAAACAGAAAGGCAATATCTGGCTCCTGTGGCCCAAGGACAAGCCTTTGCCTCAGGATGGCGAGACTGCGCAGAAGTAGGTTTCTGCGCAGCTTACGCCGCGAAGTGACAGCCTCGGCTATGCCAGTCGGCTGTCCACCTCGAAATCCAGCTCCCTGGCTTTGGCCACGATGCTCTTGAAGGACGCATGGCGCACATTGAGCAGGTAGTTGAATTCACGGGGCACGATCACGCTGGGCACCGCCAGCGCCAGACTCTGGCCAGACTCCAGCCATGCATCGCCATAGGAGGAAGTGGAGGGCGGCGCGGGCTCTTCGCGCCAGTCCGCAGGCAGGTTGTCGGGGCGGGCCTTGAGAATTCGATCCTTGGGAATCTGCAGCTCCAGCATGACGTAATGCTGGACCATGCTGGAGTTGTCCAGATGGACCAGCACTTCCAGCAACGCCAGCGACTCGCTGCCGGCGCAATACACGCAAGCCTGGCCCTTGCTGTTCCAGCGTCCACCGTAAAGCTTTGCACCTTCACCATCGAAAGCCTGAGCCAGCCATTTGCGTTTTACCAGACGATAGACATGGATCACGCAACGACCCCGTGCTCAAGACGACCAATCAGGTCCAGCACGGCCTGGGCTTCTGCCGATGTGGTGAGCATTTCCAGCGGTCTGCGCTGGCCAAGCCCGTAGACAGGCTTGGTCAGCCAGCGGCGGGTGGCTTCGGCGTCGTCTTCGAACAGGTCCATTGCAGCCTTGTAAATGGCCGCCAGGCGAAACAGCCGATCGCTCTCTTCGGCATTGAACTGACGCACTTTGAGGCGTCGTTGCAGCGTCGCAGGCGCGATTCCCAGGTGTTCGGCCAGGGTCGAGCGATTCAGGTCGGTGTAGTTGGCCAGTCGCTCGAACACTTCGTAGGGCAGTCCGGTACGCAAGGCGTTGTACAACTGCGCGCCACGGGGAGGCACGCCCAGTTTCTGCCAGAAATCCTCATTCTGAACAGGGGTTGGGTAATAGTCGCGAATAGCCAGAGGCATGACAGAATCCTTCCATCTACTGATAGTTACCAGATATATCACTTGATAAGCCATCTGTCATGGATGACTCTGACAGACGGTTGAAAACCGACTCGTGCAACCGGAAAGTTCATCCCTTTTTATTGACGCTACATTCAGGAAAAAGCGCCAATAAATCATTATGTCATTGAGGTATATATAAGTTTGCCTGCCCTGCTATATTGAATCTGTGCTGTAGTGCAATCCCAGATGCTGCAAGGCCTGCTGCACTAAAAAGGCACTGATCCATCAGGCTTCCACGCGCACAGTTATTGCATGAAAGTCGTTACAGCAGGGCAAGAAGGGACTTGTAGATTCATGGATGGGTGTCGAAGTATCAAAGGGGTTTTTACAGGTTACGTTCCGGCCCGTTTTTTTCGTGAAGGCAATCGGACGTATCGATACTCTGCTGCCGTCAGCCTGAAACTTTTGTAGTGAGAAACAATGAATGTCCATGATTCCGCTGCTGATTTGCGATGACTCCAACATGGCTCGCAAGCAACTGTTGCGAGCCTTGCCTGAGGACTGGGGTGTATCGGTCACGATGGCAACCAATGGACTCGAAGGGCTGGGCGCCGTTCGCAGTGGATTGGGCGAGGTGGTACTGCTGGACCTGACGATGCCCGTGATGGATGGCTATCAGGCGCTGGCGGCCATTCGTGCAGAAAACCTCGAAGCCAAGGTGATTGTGGTTTCCGGCGACGTTCAGGATGAAGCGGTCCGGCGGGTCATGGAACTCGGCGCACTGGCCTTCCTGAAAAAGCCCGCCGACCCCGATGAACTCAAGCAGACCCTTGTGCGGCTGGGCCTGATGGGCGAGCCGACAAAGGTGCCGACCGCCATTGTGCCGCTCAAGGATGGCGTCATCAGTTTCCAGGATGCCTTCCGGGAAACCATCAACGTTGCCATGGGCCGGGCCGCGGCCTTGCTGGCCAAGGTGTTGGGCGTGTTCGTGCAATTGCCGGTCCCCAACGTCAACATGCTCGAAGTCGGCGAGTTGCACATGGCGCTTGCCGATGCCCATCGCGACCAGCGTCTCACTGCGGTGTGCCAGGGCTATATCGGCGGCGGAATTTCCGGCGAAGCGCTGCTGATTTTCCATGATTCGGAACTCTCCGACATGGCTCAGCTCATGCAACGCGATTCGCCCGACTACACCGACATGGAAATGCTGCTGGATCTCTCCACGGTCCTGATCGGTGCCTGCCTGAGCGGAATTGCCGAGCAGATCGATATCGCGTTCTCGCAAAGCCATCCACAGATTCTGGGGGCTCAGGGCGGGATCGATGATCTGATTCGCGTCAACAGCAAGCGCTGGAAGAAGACCCTCGCGGTGGAGATCAGTTACAACATCGAAGGCCACAACATCCACTTCGATCTGTTGATGCTGTTCACCGAAGACTCGGTCGAACTGCTTACGCGCAAACTTGCCTACATGATGAGCTGACCCCATGAGCCATATCGATATCAACGAGCTGCACTGGCTGTTGGCCGTTACCCAGAACATCGACGTCGGCATCGTGGTCCTGGATCGGGATTACCGGGTGATGGTCTGGAATACCTTCATGGAGAACCGCTCCGGCGTGACGCCGTACGAGGCGACCAGCAAGACGTTCTTCGAGCTGTTCCCCGAGGTCAACCAGCAGTGGTTCAGCAAGAAGGTCGAGAATGTCGTGACCCTCGGCACGCCTGCTTTCACGATCTGGGAACAGCGACCTTATCTGGTGCGTTTCAAGAACTACCAGCCCATCACCGGGCAGGAAGAGTTCATGTACCAGAACACCACGATGTTTCCGTTGCGGGCGACCAACAACGAGATCAACCAGATCTGTCTGGTGATCTACGACGTGACGGACGTGGCCACCAACCGGCATCAGTTGCAGGCCGCACTCAAGCAACTCTCCGACAGCAACTCTGCCAACGGCTAATCGCCACAAGGGAGCAGGGCCGCCATCAGGCTGCGGCCCGCCTCCTGCTCGTGCTAGGATCGCGATTTTTCCGGTGACGTTCAGGGACATCATGCGACCTCAATCCACACTCACTGTTTTGCCTGTCGAGCACCCTCTGGTCGGGCGCGTCAGCCCGCCGGGCTCCAAATCGATCACCAACCGTGCGTTGCTGCTGGCTGGCCTGGCAAAAGGAACGAGTCGCCTGACCGGTGCCTTGAAGAGTGACGATACCCGCGTCATGTCCGAAGCCCTGCGCCTGATGGGCGTCCAGGTCGACGAACCGGATGACAGCACCTTCGTGGTCACCAGCTCCGGCCACTGGCAGGCTCCGCAACAGGCGCTGTTCCTGGGCAATGCCGGCACTGCGACCCGCTTCCTGACGGCCGCACTGGCCAACTTCGAAGGCGAATTCATCGTCGATGGCGACGAGTACATGCGCAAACGTCCCATCGGCCCGCTGGTCGATGCCTTGCAGCGCATGGGCGTACAGGTCAGCGCGCCAACCGGTTGCCCGCCCGTCACGATCAAGGGCCTGGGCGGCCTGTCCGCCGGGCGTATCGAAATCGACGGCAATCTTTCCAGCCAGTACGTCTCGGCCCTGCTGATGGCCGGTGCCTGCGGGCAAGGCCCGATCGAAGTGGCCCTGACCGGCAGCGAAATCGGCGCACGCGGCTATGTGGACCTGACCCTGGCGGCAATGAAAGCCTTCGGTGCTGAAGTCGAGGCGATTGGCGATGCGGCCTGGAAAGTCTCGGCCACCGGCTATCAGGCCACGGACTTCCATATCGAGCCTGACGCTTCGGCGGCCACTTACCTGTGGGCAGCGCAAGTACTGACCGACGGCAAGATCGACCTGGGCGTCGCCACTGAAGAATTCACCCAGCCCGATGCCCTGGCCAGCCAGATCATCGACAGCTTCCCGAACATGCCGGCCGTGATCGACGGTTCGCAGATGCAGGACGCGATTCCGACGCTGGCAGTGCTGGCGGCGTTCAACAACCATCCGGTGCGTTTCGTGGGCCTGGCGAACCTGCGGGTCAAGGAATGCGACCGCATTTCGGCGCTGTCCCACGGCTTGTGTGCCATCGCGCCGGGGCTGGCGGTAGAAGAGGGTGACGATCTGCTGGTTCATGCCAATCCGGCACTGAGCGGTCAGACCGTCGATGCGTTGATCGACACCCATTCCGACCACCGCATCGCCATGTGCTTCGCCCTGGCGGGCCTGAAGATCGCGGGCATCAGGATTCTCGACCCGGACTGCGTCGGCAAGACCTATCCCGGCTACTGGGCAGCGCTGGAGTCACTGGGCGTACAGATCGAACGCTGACAGCCCTTCGCGACTGAAGTCGCTCCTGCACCGCATGGCAGGAGCGAATGTTCAGATCCCGAAAATCGGCTGCAGCATCCGGGCAAGCAGGCCCTGGAAGCGCAGCGGGGAGTCTGTGCCCATGACACAGATGCAATGCTCACCGGCGTTGGCCGTAGGCTGGTGCCGGGTGTCGCTATCCAGGTCCGCGAGATCTCCGGGCCGGTATTCGCCCAGCTCATCGTGGTAGGAACCCTGAAGCACGAGGGTCATTTCGCTGCCCCCATGGCCATGAAACGGCATGCTGACACCAGGAGCGATTCTCAGCAGCATGAGGCTGCCTTGCTCCAACCCCTTGGCCTGGACCCGCTGAACACCGGGAAGCAGGGTTTTCCAGGGTTGTTCGCTCAGGTAGCGGCCAAAGTGGGCATGCAGGGCAACGGGTAACAAATCCGCGCTCTGCACAACAGGCTCGACCGGTGCAGCGACGCGGGGCGACTCATCCAGGCGAGCCAGCATGGCATCGCGTCCCCTGGCGGGTTCGGCACCTGAGCTGTATTGCTGAATCAGCAAGCCACCGATGCGCTCTGCATGGCGCACGCGTTCACGACACTCCACACACTGTTCCAGATGAGCGGCGGCAACCGGAGAAATTGTCTGTGCAAGCGCACCCGAAGCGTAACTGACCAGAGTGGCTTCATCGGGATGATGGACTGGGCTCATCATGACTCCTCGACCTTGGAGCGCAGCTTTTGAAAGGCCAGACGCAGGCATGACTTCACAGTCCCCAGAGGCATGCCGAGGCGTTGAGCGATCTCTCGATGGCTGAGCGCTTCAAAGTAGGACATCCGTAAAACCCTGGCCTGATCGGCTGGCAGGTTCTGGATGGCCATATTCAGTTGTTTTTCCTGGCGCTGGCTGTAATCGAGTGAACTGTCGGCAGGAGCCTCCAGAAGCTCGAGTTGTTCCAGCGAGTTCTGCACCACGACCCAGCCGCTGTCCTTGCGCACGCTGTCGATATACAGGTTACGCGCGATCCGGAACAGCCAGGTTCCGAGGCTGGCCTTGGCCGGATCAAAGGACTCGGCCTTGTGCCACAGCTTGAGCAGCACTTCCTGCACCAGCTCTTCGGCCTGCCCGTCAGGCACTTTCAACCCCGTCAGATAGCGCAGCAGACGCGGGGCGAAGTGATCGTAGATGCGCATGAAGCTGTCGCGGTCCTGACTGCGGGCCACAGCGGTGACTTCATCGATCCAAAGTCGGGTGATTGGCGAGTCGCTGCACGAAGGTGACACGTGACGGAAGGTCCTGATGCTGGCAATGCTGCTCATGATCACCTTCTGTGCCCTCGTTGGGTCGGGTTGCCTGTGTATTACGCAACCTGCCGCCAAACGGATCACAAGATGAACTGCCGGGAAAAGTAGTTTTACCTGGTCGCCATGATAGCCGTCTGCCACGGACTGGAGGAGCCTGTAGCAGCGAAAAGCACGGAAAGACGGAATCTGATCAAAGGCGGGGAGTTTATTTCAAACCTGTCTAAGCCACTATGATTTCTGTCAGTGGTCGATAAAACCCTTTCCATTAACCTGCACATCAGGAGTTACTTCAATTCATCCCTTCGGGGGGTTCACATGGACATCGACCTTTCCCACCACTCAATGAAACGCGCTCTGATCCGGCTGATGTTCCTGATGCTGGTCATCGTCGGAACAGGACTCGTTATCGCGCCCAACCGTGCAGAAGCAATCAATCTGGCCGAATGCACGGGTACGCATACTGCAAACTGGTCGCCGGGGCTGACCAATACCGAGCATCCGGTCAATGTTTCGACGACCAGCAACTGGAACCTCTGCGTATTACCTCTGGGGGCCACGGCATCGTCCGTACAGAACTTTCAGGCGACCTTCTCCTGCCAGTCGCTGCTCTTGCAGACACCGCCCATCAGTTGGGTCATCAACTGGAACGATGGAACGACCAGCACTTATGAGTTCACGGCAACCGTGAACAATATCGGCAATCTGAATACCACCATTCTGGGAACGGGCAAGATCACCGACGGGCGTTACAAGAATGCCAATGCCACCACCACGTTCGTGCTTGCGAACCTCAAATCCATCTTGAACAACGACTGCAATCAACCGACAGGCGTCGTGCAGGTCAGCGGTCCTTCCACACTCACTATCTCGCCTTGATACGTGAGTGGCAGCACAGGAAGGTTGTGTCTGACGTCACAACCTTCCTGCACAGACCCGGATTTAAAGCACCACGCTCGGCAGCCACAGCGAAATGGCAGGGATATAGGTGACCATCATCAGCACCATGAACAGCGCCAGATAGAACGGCAGCAGTGCCTTGACGGTGGCTTCGATGGTGACCTTGCCCACCGCAGCACCAACGAACAGTACCGCGCCCACCGGCGGTGTAATCAGCCCGATCCCCAGATTGACCAGCATGATCATGCCAAAGTGAACCGGATCGACACCGATACCGGTAATCACGGGCAGCAGGATAGGGGTCAGGATCAGGATCAGCGGCGCCATGTCCATCACCGTACCCAGCAACAGCAGCATGACGTTGATGCACATCAGGATCACGTAACGGTTATCCGACAGCGTCAGGAAAGCCGTGGTGATCTTCATGGGAATTTCCATCAGCGTCAGGATGTAACCGAAGCTGGCAGCAAAACCGATCAGGATCATGACGATGGAAATGGTCCTTACCGCCCGGTGCATAAGCTTGGGCAGGTCGCGCCACTTGTAGTCGCGGTAGATGAACATGGTGACGAAGAACGACCAGACCACGGCGACGGCCGCCGACTCGGTCGCGGTGAAAACCCCGGTCAGGATTCCCCCCAGGATGATGACCATGGCCATCAGGCCCCAGAGCGCATCGGCGGCAATCTTCAGTGCCTGACGCAATGGAATGACTTCACCCTTGGGGTAATTGCGCTTGCGGGCGAAAACCATGCACAGCGCCATCATCACCGCGCTGAGCAACAGACCGGGCATGATGCCGGCCATGAACAGCGAAGCGATGGACACCGTGCCGCCTGCCGCCAGCGAGTACAGTACCGAGTTATGGCTGGGCGGTGTCAGCAAGGCCTGCACCGAACCGCTGACCGTTACGGCCGTGGAAAAGTCCCGCGGATAGCCTTTGCGCTCCATTTCCGGAATCAGCACCGAACCGACCGAGGCGGTGTCGGCCACGGACGAACCCGATATGGCCCCAAAGAAGGTCGAAGCGACGATATTCACCAACGACAGGCCGCCGCGCACGAACCCCACCAGCACACCGGCAAATGCCACCAGCCGTCGGGACATGCCGCCTTCGGCCATGATTGCGCCCGCCAGCACGAAGAACGGAATCGCCAGCAGCGAAAACTTGTTCACACCGCCTGCCACCTGAATCATCAGCGCATCGAAGGGAATCTCGATCCACCAGGCCCCGATCAGCGCCGAAAGCCCCAGGGCATACGCGACCGGCATGCCCAGCAGAATCAGCGCGATGAAGCTTCCCAGCAATATAAAAGCGTCCATTCATGCGGCCTCTTCGCTTTCTTCCAACAGATCGAAGCGCACGGCACGGCGGTGGCTTTGATCACCCAGAAACATTTTTTCCAGCACGAAGATCAGGGTCAGGATGCCGCCGATCGGGATCGGCAAGTAGGAAATCCCCACCCGCAGGGACGGCATCTCACCGAGGTATTGATTCCAGGTCGTCGCACAGAGCTTGAAACCCTTGACGGCCATGAACACACACACCACCGCCATGAGAATCTGCACCAGTAAGGCCGCGTACTTGCGCAACGGCGGCGACATGCGCTCGGTCGCCATCGCTACCGCCATATGTGCACCGGCACGATAACTGGCGGCCGCACCGAAGAAGGTGAACACCACCATCAACAGGATCGCGGTGGGCTCGGGCCAGCTGGAACCACTGCCCAGTACGTAGCGGGCGAAGATGCCCCAAGGGATTATCAGGCTCATCGTCAGTACCGACAGGCCGGCAATCGCGATGCAGATCCGGTAAAGCACGTCGTTAATGCGCAGTAGCGTATTTTTCATTGGGCTCACCACAACCAAGGCGAGCGGGCTTTCGCCCGCTGCGCGGCATTATCGAATGGGCTTAGTTGGCACCGACCTTGGCGGTATCGGTCTTGACGGCTTCGATACGGCTGATCAGTTCCTTGTATGGCGCGCCGTATTTATCGCGCACAGGTTGCGTGGCGTCGTAGAAAGCCTTCTTCTGCTCAGGCGTCAGGGTGATGAACTCCACACCGCTGGCCTTGAGTTTCGCTTCGGCCTCGGCCGACTTCTTGTCCCACAACACACGCTCTTCCATCTGCGCTTCGCGGGTCAGTTTCTTCACCAGCGCCTGCTGGTCGGGGCTGAGCTTTTCCCAGGTTGCCTTGGAGATCACTACCGGCTCGGGCAGGATCAGGTGCTCGGTCAGGGTATAGAACTTGGCGTTCTGGTAGTGGTTGTGTTCCAGCAGGGTCGGCGGGTTGTTTTCCGCACCGTCGATCACACCGGTCTGCAGGGCACTGAAGATTTCGCCCGTGGCCATGGCGATGCCGTTGCCGCCCATGTCATTGATGGTGTCGATGAATACCGGATTGCCCTGCACCCGGATCTTCATGCCCTTGAGGTCGGATATCTGCCGCACCGGCTTCTTGGTGTACAGGTTGCGAGTACCGCCATCCATCCAGGCCAGGGCCACCAGGTTGAAGTTCGAGTTGGTGATCTTGTCGAGGATTTCCTGACCGATCTCACCGTCGATGATGGCGCGCATGTGTTCATGATCACGGAACACGAACGGCAGGTTGAACACGTTCACATCCGGTACGACCGGCCCCACGATACCCAGGCTGACCCGGGTCATCTGGATGGCGTTGGCCTGGACCTGCTCGATCACTTCTTTCTCCGAGCCCAGCACACCGCCCGCGAACATCTTGAAGCTGATGTCACCGTTGCTTTGTTCCTGCAGTTTCTTGCCCATGTTCTGTTCGGCGACCACCGGCGGGTAGCCGGTAGGGTGTACTTCGGCGAATTTGATCCTTATCTCCGCCAGGGCGGCGTTCGAGAAGCAAAATGCCAACGGCAATACAGTGAGGAGGAGCTTGCGTTTGAAATCCATGGAGTTCTCCGATTTTGTTGTTTTTGGTCGGTGCTACGGGATTTTCAGTGTCGGCAGGTCAGCTCTGGAATATCGGCTCCTCAAGCCCGGTCACGCCGGGTCTGAAGGCAAACACACCGCCAGCCAGAGGTTGGTCGCCGATATCGCCACCCGGGCGAATGGAAGTGATGTACAGGGTATCCAGCCCTGAACCACCGAAAGCGCACATGGTTGGTTTTTTCACCGGAACGGTCACGGAGCGGTCGAGCCTGCCCTGTGGCGTGAACCGATGGATCAGTCCGGCATCGTTGGCACAGATCCAGTAACAGCCATCGCTGTCGACTGCCGCGCCATCGGGACGGCCCGGATAATCGTTCATGTCCACGAACAGACGGCGGTCATGAGGCGTGCCGCTGTCCGTGTCGTAATCGAACGTCCAGATTTTCTGCACGTTGGGGTGGGAATCGGACAGGTACATCGTTTTGCCGTCAGGGCTGAACCCTAGACCATTGGGAACGATGTAGCCGTGTAATTGCGCATTCAGTTGCTGCTGCCCTGCGCTGTAGCGATACAAGGCCCCGGCAGAAACGCCGGCGGCCATGTCCAGCAGCATGGTGCCCGCCCAGAAACGGCCCTGACGGTCGCAACGACCATCGTTGAAGCGCATGCCGGGTTGTTCATGCTCGACGCTGGCCAGCAAGGTGCTGGTCAGGCTTTCGCCTTCGCCGGGCTGCAAGTGGAACAGACCGCTTTCCATCCCGGCGATCCAGCCGCCGCTGCTGTGAGCTGCGATGCAGGCCAGCATCTGCGGGGCTTTCCAGCTTTGGGTACGGTTATCGGCAGCATTCCAGCGGTACAAACGTCCGGCTGGAATGTCGACCCAGTAAAGCGCTTGCTCGCGAACACTCCAGACCGGGCTCTCACCCGTTGCGTTGCGGGCATCGAAGATCAGTTCAGCATCCATGGCAGTTCGGATCTCTATGAAGTCTTCCGATTGAAAGAGCGGCGGTCATTCGTCGCCGAAAGGTCCTGCGGCAACAAAGGCACCACCCTGATAGATCCGGGCCGGATCATCGGCGGCCGGCATTGGCTGGGCTTCGACCTTGTCGCGGAAAACTTCGGAGCTGTCCTTGGGGGAATAGCCCAGATGGCTGGCCAGCCGGTTGTCCCACCACACGGTCTTGTTGTCTGACATCCCGTACACAACGGTATGCCCGACATCCGGCGTATACAGGGCACGTTCCAGGAGTTGAGTCAGGTCGTCATAGCTGAGCCAGGTGCTCATCATCCGACGGTTTTGAGGTTCACTGAACGAAGAGCCGATGCGGATACTCACAGTTTCTATGCCGTAGCGATCGAAGTAGAAACTGGCCATGTCTTCGCCATAAGACTTGGACAGACCGTAGTAACCGTCCGGGCGACGAGGCGCATGGGCATCGATGACCTGGTCTTGCTTGTAGAAGCCGATGACGTGGTTGGAGCTGGCGAAGATCACCCGTTTGACGCCGTGGCGGCGGGCAGCTTCATAGATATGGAACACGCCGGCAATATTGGCGCCGAGGATTTCCTCGAAGGGACGTTCGACTGAAACACCGCCGAAATGCAGGATCGCATCGACGCCTTCCACCAGTTGGTGTACGGCCTGTTTGTCGGAGAGATCACATCTCTGGACTTCTTCACTACTATCAATAGGAGGCTCGAGTTCCGCGATATCCGAGAGTCTGAGCGTTTTCGCATAAGGCCGCAGTGTCTTGCGCAACACCTTGCCCAGGCCTCCTGCCGCACCTGTGAGCAGGAGGCGGTTGAAGGGATTTTGAGTATGACGAGCTGTAGTCATGAGAGATTCCTTGTTTGTTATTGTTATATGTTGTCGTACAACAGGAAGGAGTATTTACAGCATAGCCCGCTTTGTCAACGCATCGGCAAAGGATAGCCGGACCGATGGAGGGAGCAGTTCGATCAATTCATGTCAGGCCCCCTGACACCCGCCACATCACCTGCACACAGGACCGTGATGAACAGTTTCCAGCATTTCGATATCAACGTTGTCGGACGCGACTTCGCGGTTGGCGATATCCATGGGCATTTCGCCCGACTAGATGGGGTTCTCGATGAAATTGGCTTCGACAAGGTCATCGACCGCCTGTTCTGCACCGGTAACCTGATCGATCGTGGCCCGCAAAGTCACTTGTCTGCCGAATGGCTGGACCAGCCCTGGTTCTTCTCCGTACAGGGCAGCCATGAAGCTCTGGCCATCGAGCATGTGGAAGGTTTGCCGCTGGACTATCAGAAGTATGTGGCCAATGGCGCAAGCTGGTTTCTGGAGCTGTCCGATGAAAACCAGTTGCGCTTCGCCGAACGCTTCTCCCGGATGCCGCTGGCAATGGAAGTGGATACCGCCAACGGCCTGATCGGCATTGTGCATGCCTGTTGTCCGCTACCTACCTGGGATCTCATGAGCGCGGTAGTACGCGAGGAGTTGCCGGGGCTGGCGCAACTGCGCAAGTCATGCCTGTGGTCACGCATGCGATTACGCTCGGGAGACACGACCGGTATCCCGGACCTGAGAGCACTGATCGTGGGCCATTCGCTGGTGCGGCAGGTAGAAATCCTGGGCAATGTATTTCATATCGATACCGGCGGCTGGCAGGCAGACGGCAGCGGTTATTTCACCATTCTGGAGCTCGATACGCTGCACATGCATCAGGAGAAATAGGCCTCTGGCGAAATATTTCTCATAAGGCCGTGGTGCAAACAAGCTTCCATGTTTCAGGCATGAAACGACACCCCTGTTTTTATTGATTGAGCAATAAAAACATTAACCACCCATCGCCTCGAAAGGCCCGATGTTCACGGGCCTGCCACACTGGCTTGGAGCAGTAAACGGCCACCCGATGCTCAGGCCCTGAAAATGATCGACGATCCTGCAAAAGGACGCTCAAGTCATATTCATGGTAGTTCGCTTGTAAATGAAGGTTTGACGCCCCCCGCAAAACTGAATGCCGCTGAAGCGATTTCAGAGGCGGTAGCCATCTTTGAAGAACGTTCAGGGCCACCGTTATCCGATACGCAGCAACAATATGACTCTCCCCAGGTCGCCATTCTGCTGTGCACTTTCAATGGCCAGCGTTTTTTGCCCCAACAACTGGACTCCATAAAAAACCAGCGCTGGTCGTCCTGGTTCATTGCGTTATCCGACGATGGCTCAAGCGATGACACCCTGGAGATAGCGAATCATTACCGGGACTTGTGGGGAGCCGAGAAAATAAACGTGTGGCGCGGGCCAGGCCGCGGTTTCGCACACAACTTTCTGTCCTTTACCTGCAACCGTACTCTGCAGGCCGACTTCTATGCCTGGTGCGATCAGGACGATATCTGGGACGAAAACAAGTTGCAGGTGGCCGTCGGCTGGTTGCAAAGCGTCCCCCGTGACGAACCGGCGATTTATCTGGGGCGCACCGAACTGATCAGCGAACAGGGCGAAGTGCTTGGCTGTTCACCACTGTTCCAGAGACCGCCGTCTTTCGCCAATGCACTGGTGCAGAATATCGGCGGCGGCAACACCATGGTTTTCAACCACGCGGCTCGCTGCCTGCTGCAGGATGCCACCGAGCATCTGAGGCTGCTGTCGCTGGATATCGTGTCCCATGACTGGTGGGCCTATCTGCTGGTCACCGGCGTCGGTGGGCAAGTGCGTTACGACCCGACGCCCTACGTGCGTTATCGCCAGCACGACAACAATCTGGTGGGTTCGAACGCCGGCTGGAAAGCCCGGTTGATACGTATCCGCCAGTTGTTCAAGGGACGCTTCAGGGACTGGAACACCACCCATATCGCCGCACTGGAAGCGGTCATCCTGTATCTGACCGACGATAGCCGCGACTTGCTGGAACAGCTCAAGGCGCTGCGTTCGCCCTCGCTTGCCATGCGCCTGGCCAGTTTCAGACGCACCGATCTCTACCGCCAGACAAGGCTGGGCAATCTGGGATTGCTGATGGCGGTTGTCATTAATGTGATGTGAATCTTTGTCTCTTCGCGAATGAATTGGCTCTGCCTGCATTAAGTGTTGCAAGTCCGTCAGAGGACTGTGGGAGGCAGCGACCTGACAGTTCATTCGCGAAAGGGCGCAATGGAGCCCGAATGCTCAACCCCCATCTGGTCCCCGCTGCAAGTCCTGTGGCACTCGTTCGCAGTCTGTGGAATAACCGCCAACTGATTATCACCATGACCCGACGCGATGTTATCGGGCGTTACCGTGGTTCGGTGATGGGGATTGCCTGGTCGTTCTTTAATCCCGTGCTCATGTTGGCGGTCTATACCTTCGTGTTCTCCGAAATATTCCAGGCCCGCTGGGTGGGACAGGAAACCGGCAAGGGCAACTTTGCAGTTCTGCTGTTCGTGGGAATGATTGTTCATGGCTTGTTTGCAGAATGCGCAAACCGGTCCACCTCGCTGATTATTTCCAACAGCAACTACGTGAAGAAAGTCCTGTTCCCGCTGGAAATCCTGCCGATGGTGACATTGGGTTCAGCGATCTTTCATACGCTGATCAGCCTCACCGTTCTGCTGCTGGCGCAATTTCTTCTCACTCATACGTTGTATGCAACGGCCATCAGCTTTCCGCTGGTCCTGCTGCCGCTGTTGATCGCAACGCTCGGATTCAGTTGGCTGCTGGCTGCACTGGGCGTGTACCTGCGCGATGTCGGGCAATTCATTGGCGTACTGACCACCGTCCTGTTGTTCCTGTCGCCCGTGCTTTATCCCGTGGCCGCCTTGCCGGAGGTTTATCAACCCTGGCTCAAGCTCAACCCGCTGACCTACATCATCGAAGAAAGCCGCAACGTTCTGCTGTTCGGGCTCTGGCCGCAATGGGACAGTCTGGCGCTGGCGATGCTGATCGGCTTCGGGTTCGCGGCACTGGGCTTCGGGTTCTTTCAGAAAACTCGCAAAGGGTTTGCCGATGTCCTCTGATGAAATCGCCATCAGCGTACGCGATGTCTCCAAGTGTTTTTATTCCTACGACAGACCCGTGGATCGGTTGCTGCATTCGCTGGTTCCCAGAATGCAGTCGATGTTGGGTCTGCCTGCCAGAACCTATGGCCGGGAGTTCTGGGCGCTGCGCAATATCGACTTTGAAGTCGCAAAGGGCGAAACGGTCGCGGTAGTCGGGCGCAACGGCTCCGGGAAGTCGACCCTGCTGCAGATCATCTGCGGCACCCTGATACCCACGGGCGGAGCCGTCCAGACACAGGGACGGGTAGCGGCCCTGCTGGAGCTTGGGTCGGGCTTCAACCCCGAGTTCACGGGTCGGGAAAACGTCTACCTGAATGCCTCGGTGCTGGGCCTGGATCGCGAAGAAGTCGACCGGCGCTTCAGTGCCATTGCCGACTTTGCCGATATCGGCGACTTCATCGATCAGCAGGTCAAGACCTACTCCAGCGGCATGGCGGTGCGCCTGGCGTTTGCGGTCCAGGCCCAGGTCGATCCGCAAGTGCTGATTGTCGACGAGGCACTGTCGGTGGGCGATGCAAAGTTCCAGGCCAAGTGCTTCGAGCGGCTGCGCCAGTTGAAGCAGAACGGCACCAGCATTCTGCTGGTGACCCATGCCAGCGAACAGGTCGTGACTCACTGCAACCGGGCGATTCTGCTGGATCGGGGTCGTGTGGAAATGATCGGAGCCTCGCGACCGGTCATCAATCGCTACATGGACCTGCTCTTCGGCCGTGACCGGCGCGTCGAGCCAGCACCGCCGAAAAAGCAGGCTTCACTCCAGCCTCCCGTAAACGATCACTGTCCCGTCCTGAGCTTCGAGCACGATGCCTACAGCTCACGTGCCGGTTTCAATCCGCATGAGTATCGCTGGGGCGATGGTGCCGCCAGCCTGCAGGACTTTCACCTGGCGGCCAACGGTCGCGAGTTTCCCGCCAGCATCGAGCCGGGTGACGAAGTGATGCTGTATCTGGCCATCTGTTTCAACCGCACGATCAGCAATCCGGTGCTGGGTTTCACGATAAAGACCAAGGAAGGCGTCACCGTCTACGGCACCAACTCCTACCTGTTGGGCTGCGCTTCCAGCCAGGACCTGTACAACGACGGATCGCGGCTCAAGGCCTGTGTGAAATTCACCAACCGCCTGGCCAGTGGCGACTACTTCATCTCGATAGGTGTCGCCTCCCGCGAAGGGGAAGACATCGTTCCCCATGACCGCCGCTATGACTCCATTCACCTCGTTGTCGCCCAGACCAGTACACTGTTCGGCCTGGTCGATCTTGCCGTCACGATGGATTTCGACCAGGTAAACCACCCATGATCGATCTAGAACAAAGCGGTTATCGCCAGGACAAAAACACCCGGGTATGGGCACGGCCGGACTATCAGGGACTTGCCTACAGCGACGGTGACGAAAGCGAAGAGCGCCTGGCGCAGGTTATCCGTGATGCCGTGGACCTGTCGGTGCTGTCCGGCGAATTGAGCAGGCATTGCACGGACTGGCCGTCGCTGTATCACCTGGGCCGAGCGCGTGGAAATATCCTGCGGCCCTTCAGCCATCTTCTGTCGGGACGGGTACTGGAAGTGGGCGCGGGTTGTGGCGCCATCAGCCGTTATCTGGGGGAGTGTGGCGCCAGCGTACTGAGCCTGGAAGGCAGTGTTCGCCGGGCCAGCATAGCGGCGAGCCGCACACGGGATCTGGACAACGTCACAGTAGTCGCCGAACGCTTCGATCAGTTCAATCCGCCCCATCGTTTCAATGTCGTGACCCTGATCGGCGTGCTGGAATACGCCAGCATGTTCAGCCAGCAACCCGATGCAGCCCTGCACATGCTCAAACGGGTCAAGGAGCTGCTGGAACCCGATGGCGTGCTTTTACTCGCCATCGAAAACCAGTTGGGCCTCAAGTACTTCGCCGGCGCACCGGAAGATCACCTCAATAGCCCGATGTATGGCATCGAAGGTCGCTACAGCGACCGCGACCCCGAGACATTCGGTCGCAAGAGCCTGATGGCGTTGCTTGAAAAGGCAGGTTTCAGTCGCTCGGAGTTCCTGTTTCCGATGCCTGATTACAAACTGCCCAACTCCATCGTCACCCAGCGCGGCTTTGAGCTGGGCAGCTTCGATGCGGCGGCCCTGGCCTGGCAGAACGCCAGAAAGGACCCTCAGTTGCCGGGCGCGCCGCTGTTCAATCTGGAGCGGGCCTGGCCGGTGATTGTCAGCAACGGCCTGGGGATGGAGCTGGCCAACTCTTTTCTGGTCGCCGCCTCATCCTCACCATCCAGCGTTGTGCCAACCGACCTGCTCGCAGGCCATTACAACGTCAGCAGAAAACCCGGCTACTGCAAACAGACGCTGTTTATCGAAACGGACGGCAGCATCGAGGTGCGGCATGATCCCTTGCGCACAGAAACAGCCATCGATGAAGAGGGCGCTTATCGACATGTGCTTTCCCGTGTCGACCGATATCGGCGCGGACAGGCACTCAGCCAGCAATTCCTCAATATCGCCAGCGCACCCGACTGGACGCTCAAGGACTTCGGAGCCTTCATTTCCCGTTATCTGAGGGCACTCGAAACCCTGCTTGAAGAACGAGGCCATGCCACCTCACTGAACCACCTCGACGAGCGCCTGCCCGGGCTTTTCATCGATGCCGTCCCTCACAATATTCTGCTCGACGCGCAAGGCCATCCGTCCCTGATCGATATCGAATGGGATGTCCGCGAGGGCGTGCTGCTCGGGCATCTGTTGATCCGCGCCCTGTTGCTGCTGATCGCCAGTGCCATGCCGTTCTGCCCGGGCGTCGTGCCGCTGACCCGACGTCAGTTCATCATTCACAGCCTGCGTCATGTCGGCCTGGAAATGACGCAGCAGGAGCTGGAAGCCTTCATCGAAAAAGAAGCGGAGTTCCAGGCTTTTGTAACCGGTATACGCGCCGATCACTTCCTCAAATGGGAACCTGAGCAGATCATCAACCCACGGGCTGCGCCTGAGCAATCCCGGGTTCTGGCCAAGCTGTATTACAGCGATGAAGCCGGTAACTTCCGGGAAGATTACGCCCTGGAGATCGAGGTTCTTCCCGGCCATCAACAATTGCAGTTCTCTCTGAAAAACCTGAAAGCACACCCCAAGAGACTCAGGCTTGATCCTGTGGATCGCCATATTTCCTTCTCTGTGGATAACGTGCGAATCCTCAAGGCACGCACCGAAATCTGGTCCTGGGATGGCGATGTCGCCTCACTGCCTTCGGTTTCAGGCCTCATGGAAATCGAAAGGTCGGGCTTGTCCGTACTGTTTGTCTGTCTGGACGATGATCCCTATCTGGAACTGCCGGTAGATCTGTCGCAACTGACCGACCTGCGAGCACTGATCCTGAGGCTGGATCTGGTGCTCTATACCGACGAAGTGATCGCCAGACGCATCAACCAGAATCGCAACTGGGCCGTTCAACAGGAGTCGTCGCTGCGAACAGCCTTCGAGCCCCTGCATGAGCAGATGCAGAGCCTGGCCCTGCGCATCAATGAACTGGAAAGCACCACCTATCTGCTCCAGCAGAATGTCTCCGATGGCAAACAACATACCGTGCAGGCCGTCGAACGCCTGCTCAATGACCATGCGCACCTGACCAATGGCCGCGAAGCACTCATCGCGGGTCTGGAAAGCGCACTGCTCAATCAACAGATTGAAAAAGACACCCGCATCCACACCTTGAACCTGCGAATCCGCGAGCTGGAAGGCTCCTATAGCCGCAGGCTGGCTGCGCCGCTGCGCCACTCGATCATCGCGGCCCGTCGCCTGGCACAGCTTTCCAGGCACGTGTCGGCACTGGTGCAGCGGGGCGGCGGTTTCAAGAAAAGCGCCAGTCGGGCTGCCCACGTCTTGCAGGAACATGGCCTGCCGGGGTTGCTGGCGCGGATGCGCTGGTTCCTGAATGACACGGAGCCAGGGCCTGAAAAGGCTGAGATCGAGCCGACACCGGACCGCCGTGACTATGCAGCCTGGATCAGACAATACGACACACTCGATGACGATGATCGCCGGGAAATCGCCCGACACATCGGCACCTGGGAAAATCCGCCACTGATTTCGGTCATCATGCCGGTCTTCGATCCGCCGCTGGATCTGTTGCGCGAAGCCCTCGACAGCATCAGAAACCAGTTATATCCCCACTGGGAACTGTGCATTGCCGACGACGCTTCCAGTAACCCTGCAGTGCAGGAGTTTCTCAAGCAGGCAGAACAGCAGAACCCCAGGATCAAGGTCATATTGCGCAGCACCAACGGGCATATTTCAGAAGCCAGCAATTCGGCTCTCGATATCGCCCTGGGGCAATACATCGCATTGATGGACAACGATGATCTGCTGCCCGAGCACGCACTGTACTGGGTGGCCCGCAAAATCATCGAGCACCCGGATGTCGGCATCCTTTACTCGGACGAAGACAAGATCGACCGCAAGGGACAACGCAGTGCGCCTTACTTCAAACCCGACTGGAACGAGTTTCTGTTCCGCTCGCAGAACATGATTTCTCACCTTGGCGTGTATCGTCGCGATCTGGTCGAAGAGGTGGGTCGCTTCCGGGTGAAGTTCGAGGGCTCGCAGGATTACGACCTGGCCTTGCGCTGCTGCGAAAGGTTGTCCCGCGAACAGATCGTTCATATCCCTCGCGTGCTCTATCACTGGCGCATTCATGCCGGCAGCACCGCGATGGCGACCGACGAAAAGCCCTATGCCGCTCAGGCCGCTGTAAAAGCCCTGGACGAACACTTGCAACGCACCGGCCGCACAGGCTGGACCGAATTGCTGCCGATAGGCATGTATCGCGTGCATTACCGGTTGCCGCAGCACAACCCTCTGGTCAGCCTGATCATTCCGACCCGCAACGCAGGCTCACTGGTCAAACAGTGCATCGACAGCATTCAGAGCCTGACCCACTACGGCCCGTATGAAATCATCGTGGTCGACAACGGCTCCGACGACAGCGAATCCCTGGCTTATTTCGAGCACATCAGCGAACAGCCGAACATTACAGTGCTCAGGGATGACGGCCCCTTCAACTATTCAGCGCTGAACAACCGGGCCGTCAGGCTGGCGCGTGGCGAGCTGGTCGGTCTGATCAATAACGATATCGAAGTCATCAGCCCCGAATGGCTGGATGAAATGGTCGCCCTGGCCATACAGCCGGAGGTCGGTGCAGTGGGTGCGCGGTTATGGTTTCCCGATGAACGGCTGCAGCATGGCGGCGTCATTCTGGGCATTGGCGGCATCGCCAATCACTCGCATAAATTCCTGCCCAGAGGTGAACATGGTTATTTCGGGCGTGCCGTATTGATTCAGGAGTTTTCGGCGGTCACGGCGGCCTGCCTGGTTATTCGCAAATCCATCTTCGAGCAGGTCAACGGCCTCGATGAAACGAACCTGAAGGTCGCCTTCAACGATGTCGATTTCTGCCTGCGGGTCAAAGAGGCCGGGTACGTGAATCTGTGGACTCCTTTTGCCGAGCTTTACCATCACGAATCGGCAACCCGCGGCTTTGAAGATTCCCCGCAGAAGCAGGAGAGATTCAACCGGGAAGTGGCTTACATGCACACACGCTGGCCGGATATAGAGACCGATCCGGCCTACAACCCGAACCTGACCCTGGAACAACTGGACTTCGGCCTGGCCTGGCCGCCACGTCTGGAAGAGTGATACGTATCAGGGCCGCGCCTTTACCAGAAACCACGACCAGCCTTTTTCCGTACGCTCGAACGACAGCGTGGGGTTCTGATCCAGCACGGCCTGCTCGCTTTCGGGTGCGATGATCAGGCCTGCCCCCGTGCGATTGAAATCCAGATGCTGCTGGTTGAACAAGACATTGATCACGTCCAGGTGAGGCGAGGTGATCTGCACATCCCGAACATCTGGCCGGCCGGTGAATATGAGGTGCTGATAACGGTTGTAGAGCGCCACGTCCCGACCGGCGGGGTCCAGCTGTTGCCACAGGCGGGTCTGGGGGTAATAGAAAACACCATTGACCACCTGACGTCCCGAGGCGAACAGAAACATCGCCGGTATCTGCGAAGCCAGGGTGAGAATCGGAGTCTGGATAGGCGGGCTCTTGAGGTAGAGGGGAGCGATCGAAAGGGGATTGAACGCTGCAGTGGACGCCAGCGTCAGCCCCAGAGCCAGCCCGAGGAATGCATATTGCTGCCCTCTCAGAAGGAAATAACCGCAGGCAATGACCACGAATATCAGGCCGATGAGAATCGGCGCATGCGCACCCGACAGCAGCGGCTCATCGAATCGGCGAAGGGCGACATACACCACGCCAGCCCAGAGCAGCGCCAGGCCGAACATGGCGATAGCCATGTTATCGCGAGTGGAAACGTGTTTCCGGGCCGGGCGGATCATCAGGTGAGTCAGTATCAGGCAAGCCAGCCCCAACGCAATATCGGCTCTTTTGCCAGGCACATATGACCACAGCGAATAGGTCGACATGATTCGCCCGATGCCCGCCAGCATGTAGAGCAGGATGAAACCGATCATGATTGCCAGGGCGACTTCCAGAGCCGTCAGGGAGCGTTGCCAGGCCCTCAGGATGAAAAGCGCGGCCAGAGGCAGGAAAAAGTAGTGGAAAGAAGCCATCTCGCTCTGATTGATCGGCGGCGACTCTCGGTATTGCAAGGTCGTGATATTGGTATAGCCCTTGAGCAGCCACTGCCAGGTGACATGACCTCCCGTTTCGAGGTTTCTCTGGCCCGGATAGACGGTGTGCATCATGGCCTCGATGGCTTCGCGTGCGCTCAGCCACCAGCTTCCCAGAAGGAAACTCGCCACCGCCAAGGCCAGCACCAGGGCCAATACCGATTCAAGGTTGAGGGTCTTGTACAGTCGGTCGCGTATGACGATGCCGATGATCATGGCAATGAACACGTACCCCACCGTTACCTGCCAGGGCGGATACAGCAGCAGGACGAAACCGGCGATGGCCACTCCAGCCAGAAGGCCCAGTGGAACCCGTGTCCAGAGTTTTCGCGGCTGGAGAATCCTCAGCAGGCAGAGCAAGGCAACACAAGGGAAGAAAACTGCATAGGCCGGCCAGAACGACCAGGCCACTACATAGGGCGCGGAGACGAACAGCAGGCTGAACAGAAAGCTCTGGCGCCAGTGACCGGGCGAAAGGGCATGCAGGACATGGGCAAGGGCCAGGAAACAGCCAAACACCGGAAACCACCAGTACCAGGCCAGCGCCCTTCTGAGATCGAAGACAAAGAACCCCCAGGTCGCCGGTTTGGCCAGGGACGACACATGGGCCACCGGCAGGCCTGTCATCCCCGTCACCAGCATGTTCTGCCCATCGAGTCCGAGCCGGTCATTGACCACCGGAAAGCGGGGAGCATGTTGATACTGGGCAATGGCCATGGGCGTGAGCACCAGCCACTCATCGCTGCGTATCGGCTGCTCGTACCCCCAGATCCGCGTCATGTCCGACTCGATGAAAGCCGACTGCCGCACACCTTGATCAAGGGAAGAGCCGGTCAACCCCAATGCCGTGAACAGCATGAAAACGATCAGTACGCAGCCACTGAATAGCGTGGTCTCCCGCAGGTCGATTTTCAATCGGGCCTTGAGGCTGCGTCTGAGCCACTCCGTCCTGATGAAACAGAGTGAAAGCCCGAGTATGGCCACCACAATGATGAGTTTGATCAGCGCAAGGTTCATTGTCTTCAGCTCCCGCTATTCATGAACTGACCGTGATCACGATGCCGCTCATGATGATCGCCACGCCGATGAAATACTGAATGTGAAACCGCTCACCGAATATGAAGTGGCTGGCAATCGGCACAATCACGAATGCCAGAGCCATCAGCGGATAGATCCTGCCCAGCTCGGCTTTGTGCAGCACCCAGATCCAGGCAATGGTGGTGACGCCATACAGGAACAGCGACAGAAAAAACCAGCCGAGCATGACCGGATCGAGCAAATCGCCGCTCTGACGGAAAGTCTGAGCCGTCATCTTGAACAGCACCTGACCGATGGAGATACCCAGCACGCAGGCCAGCGCAGCGATATAAACCGCCATGCTAGAGCTCCCGGCCAAGGAATCTTCTCTGCAAATGAATCGGACGTCTGGGGACGGACTGAATGTCGTAGCCGACAAAGGCCAGGATGAACTGGATGCCGACCAGTATGGGCAGCGCCGATAACATGACCGTTCCGGGCGATGTTGCAATACCGGTGCGCAGAGAAAGCCCCCAATGAAACATCCCGAAGAAAGTACCGAATGTCAGCAGAAGCACGCCAAGGGGCAGTTCAAAGGACGCCAGTGACATGTCGCGCAAGTAGTAGTTGTAGAACAGGCGCTTGAACATATTGCGAAGGTGTTTGCCAATGAACTCGCCCAGAATCGCAGACACTTTGAGATTACTGACTTCATCGCCATACCGGGCATTCATCGGAATATCCAACACCACGGCACGCAGAGTGCCGAGACGAAACAACATATCGGTTTCGAAGAAATAACGCGGGCTGATCTTGTTCATCGGCAAGTGCCGGACAACATCGCTGTGAATAGCCGTATACCCATTGGTCGGGTCGAAAAGATCCCAATATCCCGACGAGAGTTTGTTCATCAGGGAAAGCGTGGTATTACCAAAAATACGCAAGCCGGGCATACGGGTTATTTCTTCAAGATTGAAGAAGCGGTTACCCTTGGTATAGTCCGCTTCGCCACTCTGTATCGGCGCGATGAAGGAGGGAATCAACGCCGGGTCCATCTGCCCGTCGCCGTCCACCTTGACAATGATATCCATGCCGTCGGCCAGGGCTGCGGCGTATCCCACCATGACCGTACCTCCGACGCCCAGATTGACTGGGTTGAAGATCACCCTGACCCGTCGATCCGCACAGTGCTTTTCGACTTCATGGCCAGAGCCCTGGGGGCAACAATCGTCCACGACATAAATCCGGCTCACGCTTTCACCCACGCCGGTTATTACATCCAGAATGTGGTCTTTTACCTTGAAGCTGGGGATAACGACGGCTGTCCTGAGTACGGGAGTGATGAGATCGTGAGTCGTCATGAAGTTTGCCTGAGCGTCGCAGAAAGGTTATCGGACACGGCTGATGCGCTACAGTTAAGTTCAGCAATCCGAAGAATTCCATATCAATGACTGCTCGATGAAATGTGCAGTGTCCATTAACCGAAAGATGAAACACTGTTAACTTTACTGACAGTAACGGAGATGTTACTAGAGCATGATTTTATTTCCTTTTCGGTTTTTAACTTCCCACTGATACAGCTGATCACACCCATGAATACACCCGCTGAAATCGATATTTCAGGACTCAGGTGTTACGACAAGATTGTCGATGATGTGACCTATAGCGTTCCTCGCGGTATCACTCGTGAAACACGAGGTCGAGTCTGGATCGTTCGCGTCCTGAAAAATAAAAAGATACTGGTCTCGGCACGCTTCACCGATTTGCGATTTGGTGGAACACAGCGCGCACTGAATGCTGCAATCATTCATCTGATCCACAGTGGCCATGCCTGGATGCGGGATGACGTCCTGCAACTGAGCGAAAGCGCCACGGCGCATTGGCGCAAGAGAAGCGGTGCCGGCCTGTGTGCCGTTGCCTATGTTCCGAAAAAGGGACCTGGTCGTGGCGAAACCTTTTTCCTGTCCACTTACAAACGGGTCGCCAGTGGCCGGGGCATGGGGAAACTTCGCTCCAAACTGGTCGAAGTGCTGGAAAATGCCTATGAGGTGGAAGAGGGCGTTGCAGCGATACCTTATTCCGCGCAGAAAAAGATTCGCCAGGAAGTCGATCAGTTATTTGAAAGCGAGAAGTTCCAGGCCTTTCTTGAGGCCGGAAAGCGCAAGGCCGACCAGATAGCCGTCACCCAGTACATAGAGGCAATCAACCGGCTCACATAAAAGCCCCGGAACCCTGAGGTTCCGGGGGCTCTGTCAATCAGACCCGGAAGCGGCTGACCATCGTCTGCAACTGAACGCCCAGACGCGCCAGCTCGACACTGGAAGCAGCGGTTTCCTCACTGGCCGCAGCCGTCTGCTCGGACACATCGCGCACATTGATGATGCTGCGGGTGATTTCCTCGGCCACGGCATTCTGCTGTTCGGCAGCCGCTGCAATCTGCTGGTTCATGGCCTGAATGTTGGACACGGTCTGGGTGATATTGCCCAGAGACGCGCCGGCCTTGCGACTGAGGGTGACGCTGTTGGCCGTCAGCTCGCGGCTGTTAAGCATGATGCTGGACACCTGGCGGGTGCCATTCTGCAGACCTGCCACCAGGTTCTCGATTTCCTCGGTAGACTGCTGGGTACGTTGTGCCAGACCACGAACCTCATCGGCCACCACCGCAAAACCGCGACCCGCTTCACCGGCCCGCGCCGCTTCGATGGCCGCATTGAGGGCCAGAAGATTGGTCTGCTCGGCAACGGCCTTGATCACGTCCATGACCTTGCCGATCTTGTCGCTTTCCTGCTCAAGCTCGGTCATCGCCTCAGCCGAACGACCCACTTCCGAGGCCAGGCGCTCGATCTGCGCAATGGCCTCGCCCACCACCCTGTCGCCATCGCGGGCTTCGCGATCGGCACTCGATGCCGCCTGGGAAGCCTGTTCGGCGTTGTGCGCCACTTCCTGAACGGTGGCCGACATTTCATTCATGGCCGTGGCCACCTGATCGGTTTCGACTTTCTGATTGTTGACCCCGGCGCTGGTCTGCTCGGTGACGGCTGACAGCTGTTCGGCAGCGCTGGCGATCTGGGTCACGCCATCACGAATCCCGACAATCAGGTCCCGCAGGGTCGTGCTCATGCGCTGCACGCCCTGTTGCAGTACACCCAGCTCATCGCGGCGTGTCACAGCAATGTTGCGCGACAGATCTCCCGACGCAATACGCTCCACTTCAACCAGCGTGTCCTGCAAGGGTGCCGTGATCTGACGAGTGATCATCAGCGCCGCCAGAATGCCCAGAATCAGAGCCAGTACAGTGCCACCGATCTGCATGTTACGGGCATGTTCACTGTCTTGAGCGCCCCGCACCGCCTGGAGTTGATACAGCGCTTCGCTGACCTTGGCCATCGCCACGCCTTGTGCGGTGTTTTCCTTGCGAGCGGTGCTGATCGCCTCGTTCGCCGCCTTGAAGTTATCCACAGCCTGACGGTAGCTGAGGATGGCGCTTTCCAGTTGCTTGAACTCCTCGACATAACTGCCATTGAAAGCAGCCCTGAGGGGGGCCATGCCTTGCAGGGCCGTCCCGAGCTGACGGTAGGCGTTCTTTTCCGTGGTTTCGTTGGGGTTACCGGTATAGCCCCGCACTTCATAGCGGATCAGGGCCAGGTTTTCCTTGGCTTTGAGAATCGCCTGATAGCGCCCGAAGCGGCGCTCGTCGTCCGGCGACATGGCCAGAACGTCATCGATGATCCTGCCGATGATTTCTGCGCCTTTGACGGCGTGGACACCCATGGTTTTACGCAACGCCGCATCGGCGCGATAAGACTCACGCATCCGGTCATACGACTGCTGGTAGTCGGCAGTAAGCTTGCCCATCTCCTGAAGCTTTTCCTGGTTACCCGGATAGGTAAAAAGCCCCTGCAGTGAGTTCTGCTTTTCCTTGAGATGGGTCAGGAGGCCCTGGGCCACATCCCCCATCTTTTCATCGCCGTTCTCGGTCACGTATTGCAAGCGTCTGAGGCGCAGCTCACTCATGTCGGCGTTGAGCCCCATGATGTCGGCAACACGGTCGCTGCGCTCGATCAGACTCCCCAGGCCATTCCAGCCCGTCAGCGCCATGAGACACGTCAGGACGAGCACAGCACCAAAGCCCAGGGCCAGTTTCAATTTCACACTGATGTTCGCAAACCATGTATTCATGACATTCCTTCGATTTCCTGAACGTTTTTCCGGGCGCTCTGAACCGCTACCGGTGTCCAGTGAGTGGGCTGGATCGAATCAGTAAATTGATACAGATGATTACATGAATAACAGAAAGGATAGCTCAAGGCCATCAATAAATAGGCGAATCTCCTCCCCGTAGAGGAGCGCGAAAAGGCTTGAGATAGAGAGGCCGGAGCCAGAAAAAGCTGAGCCCGGCAAAGGCCGGGCTCAAGAGTGAAGCAAGGGCTATCAGACGCGGAAGTGGCTGACCATCATCTGCAACTGACCACCCAGGCGGGCCAGTTCGACGCTGGAAGCAGCGGTTTCCTCACTGGCCGAAGCGGTCTGTTCGGAAACATCGCGCACGTTGATGATGCTGCGGCTGATTTCCTCGGCCACAGCACTTTGCTCTTCGGCAGCAGCGGCGATCTGCTGGTTCATGGCCTGAATGTTGGACACGGTCTGGGTGATATTGCCCAGGGACGCACCGGCCTTGCGGCTGAGCGAAACACTGCTGGCGGTCAGTTCGCGACTGCTGAGCATGATGCTCGATACCTGGCGAGTACCATTCTGCAGACCTGCCACCAGATTCTCGATTTCCTCGGTGGACTGCTGGGTACGTTGCGCAAGGCCACGCACCTCATCGGCCACCACCGCAAAACCACGGCCCGCTTCACCGGCCCGCGCCGCCTCGATGGCCGCGTTGAGCGCCAGCAGGTTGGTCTGTTCGGCCACGGCCTTGATCACGTCCATGACCTTGCCGATCTTGTCGCTTTCCTGTTCCAGTTCGCTCATGGCATCGGCCGAACGACCCACTTCAGTGGCCAGACGCTCGATCTGCGCAATGGCCTCGCCCACCACCTTGTCGCCGTCGCGGGCTTCGCGGTCGGCATTGGAGGCCGCCTGAGAAGCCTGTTCTGCGTTACGGGCAACTTCCTGAACAGTGGCCGACATTTCATGCATGGCGGTCGCCACCTGGTCGGTCTCGACTTTCTGGCTGTTGACCCCGGCGCTGGTCTGTTCGGTCACAGCCGACAGTTCTTCGGCAGCGCTGGCAATCTGGGCAACACCGTCACGAATCCCGGTAATCAGGGTGCGCAGGGTCGTGCCCATGCGCTGGATGCCCTGTTGCAGCACACCCAGTTCGTCACGACGGGTCACCTCGATGGTCTGCGACAGGTCGCCCGAAGCGATGCGGTCTACCACAGCCATGGTTTCCTGCAGAGGACGGGTGATCTGACGAGTGATGATCACCGCAGCCAGAATACCCAGCAACAGCGCCAGCACCGTGCAGCCGATCTGCATGTTGCGCGCCTGAGCACTCTCCAGGTCACGACGATCCAGTTGAAGCTGATACATGTCTTCACTGATCTTGACGATATCCTGGCCTTGTACGGTCATTTCCTTACGGGCCTGGACGATATCGGCATTGGCCGCCTTGAAGCCCTGAAGCGCCGTACGGTAGTTGCCCAGCGCGGTTTCCAGTTGCTTGAGAACATCACCGTGGGTGTCGCTGAAAGTAGCCTTGAGCGCAGTCAGCCCCTTGATGGCATCGTCCAGCTGATTGACAGCTTTCTGTTCGTTTTCAGGCGTGATGTCAGCGGCATAGCCACGGACTTCATAGCGCACCAGCATCATGTCTTCCTTGGTATTGATGACGCTCTCATACTGGCTGAAACGGGTTCCATCGGCAGGGTCCAGCTTTTTGACATCGGCCAGGATCTGCTCGATCAGGCTGGCACCCTTGACCGCCTGCACGCCCATTTCCGTACGCATGGCAGTGCTGGTTCTGTAGCCATTACGCATGTTGTTCAGGGATTTCTGATAGTCGCTGATCACGGCACCCAGCTTTTCGAGCAACCTGACGTTTTCCGGGCTCTTGAAGCTCTTGAGCAGCTTCTCTTGATAGTTCTTGAAACCGTCGAGAGAAACCTGAACGGTTTCGGCGACCTTTTCGTCACCGTTGGCAACCATATATTGCAGGCGCGTCACCCGCAGTTTGGTCAGCTGGGAATTGAGCGAGGTGATGTCGCTCATCCAGTTGCTACGAGCGATCAGTCCGCTGAGACTGGTCCAGCCCGTCAAGGCAAGAATGGCAGTAAAAACAAGTACCAGACCGAACCCAAGGGCCAGTTTCATATTTACGCTGATGTTGGCAAACCAGCTATTCATCGACTTTCTCCAGGATCGTCTAGTTTCAGTTTTATGGCCGCTGGTAGGTTGTTCTTTTAGGCCGCAGCAAGGGAAATACGTAATTCCGTTATCGGCAGATCACTGCGTGACTGAAATAAAAAGTCGATAAAAATTGAAAAATTTCCTCAAGCTTTCACGAAGCTTTCATTCGCTCTAGACCACGGTTATAAAGGCATGCAGAGTATGAAACTCGTCATGTGCCGTCATAAAAGAGACGCCAGAAAATCTGTCCTTAATGGATCCAAAAAATCCCCCATACGGATGTGGGTATATAGTACTTTAGGCATAGCGAATAAAACGCATCTATAAAAAGAACTACCCGAACATCCAACCTATTGTTTCTGCCGAGATTTATAGTAATGAGCTTGAAGTTCCGTCATAAAATTCTGTTAGCAGCATCGGGTGTCGTGGTATTGGCATTCGCATTGTTCACGCTTTATAACGATTACCTGCAGCGTACGACCATTCGTCAGAATCTCGAGACGTCGGTAGGTCAGGCAGGCGAGCTGGCCGCCAGCAGTGTCCAGAACTGGCTCAGCGGACGCATCCTTGTCCTTGAAAACCTGGCTCAGGACGTTGCCTTCCAGGGCATAGGCACAGACCTGAGCGGCCTGGTGTCCCAGTCCTCGCTGGTATCCACTTTCCAGTTCACCTATGTCGGTGACAGCAAAGGCACGTTCACCCAGCGGCCAAATGTCGAAATGCCTGCCGGTTACGATCCCCGTCAGCGGCCCTGGTACAAATCCACAGTCGAAGCCGGCAAGAGCATCCTGAGTGCGCCCTATATGGCTTCGGTAGGCGGTCTGGTGGTCACGATCGCCAGCCCGATCAAGTCAGGTGCCCAGATTTCCGGCGTGGCCGGTGGCGACCTGAGCCTCGATACGCTGGTCAAGATCATCAACTCCGTCGACTTCGGCGGCATCGGCTACGCCTTCCTGGTCAGCGGCGACGGCCAAGTCATCGTCAGCCCGGACAAGGATCAGGTCCTCAAGAACCTCAAGGACATCTACCCGGGCCAGACTCTGGCCCTGGACAAACATCTGCGCGAAGTGACCCTCAATGGCCAGGAGCGCATCCTGTCCTTCACCCCGATCACCGGCCTGCCGTCGGCCGACTGGTATATCGGCCTGAGCATCGACAGAAACAAGGCCTATGCACCTCTGAGCCAGTTCCGCAGTTCTGCGCTGGTCGCCGTACTCATTGCAGTGGCCGTGATCGCCTTGCTGCTGAGCCTGCTGATCCGTGCGCTGATGCGTCCACTGACCGACATGGGCCGTGCGATGGAAGATATCGCCCAGGGCGAAGGCGACCTGACTCGTCGTCTGCGCATTCAGGGCCAGGACGAATTCGCCCAGTTGGGTGGTGCCTTCAACCAGTTCGTCGAGCGCGTCCATGCCTCCATTGCCGAAGTGTCGTCGGCAACGGTCCAGGTGCATGACCTGTCGCGGCGTGTGGTGGAGTCCTCCAACGCCTCGATCACAGGCTTCGACGAGCAAAGCGCCCGCACCAACAGCGTGGCCGCCGCGATCAACGAACTGGGCGCCGCCACTCAGGAAATTGCCCGCAATGCCTCCGACGCTTCTGCCCAGGCCAGCGAAGCCCGTGAACAGGCAGAAGACGGTCGCATCGTGGTAGAAAAGACCATAAGCGCCATGAGCGAGCTGTCGAGCAAGATCAGCGACTCCTGCTCGCGGATCGAAACCCTCAATGCCAGCACCGACAACATCGGGCACATTCTGGACGTCATCAAAGGCATCTCGCAGCAGACCAACCTGCTGGCGCTCAACGCAGCCATCGAGGCAGCGCGGGCCGGCGATGCAGGCCGTGGCTTTGCCGTGGTAGCCGATGAAGTGCGCAATCTGGCGCACCGTACCCAGGTTTCCGCCGACGAAATCCACAAGATGATCGGCGAGTTGCAAAGCGGTTCGCAGCAGGCCGTCGTGAACATGAACGAAAGCCAGACATCCAGTCAGGACAGCGTGGAAGTGGCGAATCAGGCAGGCAGCCGTCTGCGCGACGTCACCCGGCGCATTGGCGAGATCGACGGCATGAACCAGTCAGTCGCCGCGGCCACTGAAGAGCAGACCGCCGTGGTGGAAACCCTGAACGTGGACATCAACCAGATCAACAGCCTCAATCAGCAGGGCGTTGCCAACCTCAATGAAACCCTCAAGGACTGTGCGGCGCTTTCGCAGCAGGCGGGACGTCTGAAGCAGTTGGTGGACAGCTTCAAGATCTGATGAAGCCAGATCCGCCAGCCGTTTCCTGCGCAGGAAGCGGCTGGCGGGTTTCGGACAGATTACTTCAGCACACGCCAGGTGAACGGATAACGGTAATCCCGACCTTCATTGGCCTTGATTCCCGCAATGATCGTCAGCACCATCGCACCGATACAGACCAGTGCAAACATCGGAATGCCGATGATCACCACAAACAGAAACAGGCTGATGATAGAAGCAATCGAGACCGTGATCTGGAAGTTCAGCGCCTCCTTGCCCTGAGAATCCAGGAACGAATCGGCATCTTTCTTGAGCTGCCAGATAATCAGCGGTCCCAACAGATTGCCAAACGGGAAGACCAGCCCGAAGAAAGCCGACAGATGACAGAACATGGCCCACTGGCGTATTTCACGGGCAGGTTTGGAAAACTGACTGTCACTCATATGCGGCTCCTTGTTGCTGCACGATTCAGTCGGCCAGTGCGGCACGCTGCAATTCAAACAACTCTGTCACGCCTTTCTGGGCAAGCGCCAGCATTGCATTCAACTCTTCAGGCTGGAATGGCGCGCCTTCGGCAGTACCCTGAACCTCGATGAAACCACCGGCACTGGTCATGACCACGTTGAGGTCGGTCTCGGCAGCGGAATCCTCCAGATAGTCCAGGTCGAGCACCGGCTCGCCCTGATACATGCCGACCGACACGGCAGCGATCATCTGCTTGAGCGGGTCACCGCCCTTGAGGCCGCCGCGCTTCTTGATCACTTTCAGGGCATCGGCCAGGGCAACCATGGCACCGGTGATGGAGGCAGTACGCGTACCGCCGTCGGCCTGGATCACATCGCAGTCGACATAAAGGGTCACGTCGCCCAGCTTGGACATGTCCAGGGCTGCACGCAGCGAACGACCGATCAGACGCTGGATTTCCAGCGTACGGCCACCTTGCTTGCCACGGCTGGCTTCGCGCTGGTTACGCTCACCGGTCGCACGCGGCAACATGCCGTACTCGGCGGTCAACCAGCCCTGACCCTGGCCCTTGAGAAAGCGTGGTACGCCATTTTCGACGCTGACCGTGCAGATCACCTTGGTGTCACCGAACTCCACCAGCACGGAACCTTCGGCGTGCTTTGTGTAATTGCGGGTGATGCGCACCGGACGGAGCTGATCGGCAGAGCGACCACTTGGACGTTTCATCTGGAATACCTGTACTGGGACGGAAAACTGCCGAGCATTATAGAGGTCACAACCCAGGCTGGGCACACCTAATACGTCGCAATACCGATACCGAATGGTTCAAAGGCTCTGGAACCGGGTTCTCCAGAGAGCAGCGACGAAAAAGATAACGCCTTGCATCGCTTGTCACACTCGCGGATTGGGAGCCTGCGCCGCACTGCGCTACAATCCTGCGCCTTTGCAACCTGTCGGTTATTACGACTTCCGTGACCGCAGCGCGGCCGCGCTCATGGACCGAATACAAGAGGTACTTCCTATGGTGCACAGCATGACGGCCTTTGCCCGCGTCGAACAGGCCGGCACTCAAGGCACATTGAGTTGGGAACTACGCTCGGTCAATCATCGCTACCTCGAGCCTCACCTGCGCCTGCCGGAATCCTTCCGGGATCTGGAGGGTGCGATTCGCGAGGCGCTGCGCCAGGGCCTGTCGCGTGGCAAGGTCGAGTGCACCCTGCGCTTCGTCGAGGAAACCGCCGGCAAGCCGCTGCAAGTGGATCGCGAGCGAGCCAGGCAACTGATTGCCGCCGCCGAATCCGTCGCCGGCCTGATCAAGCAGCCCGCAGCCCTGAACCCTCTGGAAGTCCTGGCCTGGCCCGGCGTGCTGGTGGCCGATGCCACCGATCCGCAGGCCTTGAACAACGCAGCCCTTGAGCTGTTCAACGAAGCCCTGACCGAACTGAAGAACGGGCGCGGCCGCGAAGGCGCGGATCTGGCCAGACTGCTCGACGAGCGCCTGACGTCCATCACTCAGGAAGTCGCCACCCTGCGCACTCTGGTGCCACAGATGCTGGCCGCCCAACGGCAGAAAATCACGGACCGCTTTGCCGACATGAAGGCCGAGCTGGACCCTCAGCGCCTGGAGCAGGAAATGGTTCTGCTGGCGCAGAAAAGCGATGTCGCGGAAGAACTCGACCGCCTGAGCACCCACGTCACGGAAGTGCGTCGCGTGCTCAAGACCGGCGGACAGGCAGGCCGTCGCCTGGACTTCCTGATGCAGGAGCTCAACCGCGAAGCCAACACACTAGGCTCCAAGGCCTTCGACCCACGCAGTACCCAAGCCGCCGTCAACCTCAAGGTTTTGATCGAGCAGATGCGTGAACAAGTGCAGAACATTGAGTAAGGCTGAACCTGACATGACCCACAGTACCGGTACCCTGTACATCGTTTCCGCTCCGTCCGGCGCAGGCAAGACCAGCCTGGTCAAGGCACTGATCGACGACTCGGAGAAAAACTCCGGGCAGCAGATCCGCGTTTCGGTTTCCCACACCACCCGCGCCATGCGCCCCGGTGAAGTCGATGGCGTGAACTACCACTTCGTCGATCGCGCAGAATTCCAGCGCATGATCGAACACGGTGACTTCCTGGAACAGGCAGAAGTGTTCGGCAACCTCTACGGGACGTCGCAAAGCCATCTTCAGCAGACCCTGGACGAAGGCCACGACCTGATTCTGGAAATCGACTGGCAGGGCGCCCAGCAGGTTCGCAAGCAGATGCCCCATGCGCGCTCGATCTTCATTCTGCCGCCTACCCAGCAGGCCTTGCGCCAACGCCTGACCAACCGCGGCCAGGACAGCGACGAGATCATCGACGCCCGCATGCGCGAAGCGGTCAGTGAAATGAGCCATTACAAGGAATACGACTCCATCGTGATCAACGATGATTTCGCCCATGCACTGGAAGACCTCAAAGCCATTTTCCGCGCCAACCGCCTCAGCCTGCAGCACCAGGAAGAGAAATACAGCCATTTATTCAATGAGTTACTGGCCTGAACCGACCTTGCGGGCACGCGCTGACGCCTGCCCGCAACACTCACCCTTTAGCGTGCCGCTTGAAGCTTGTGGCTGACCGCTTGTAAACTACCGAGTCCGCTCGCCCATCCGGGCACCGCGCATACGCATTTGCTACGAGGAATACCCATGGCCCGCGTGACTGTTGAAGACTGCCTGGAACACGTCGATAACCGCTTCGAGCTGGTCATGCTCGCTACCAAGCGTTCGCGTCAGCTCGCCACTGGCGGCAAGGAACCCAAGCTGGCTTGGGAAAACGACAAGCCTACCGTCGTTGCCCTGCGTGAAATCGCAGCTGGCCTGATGGATTATTCTGTGATCGCAGAAGCCGAAATCGTTGAAGATGAACCATTGTTCGCAGCGTTCGAGGACGAGTCCAGCGAGGCCGTCTAAGCCTATGCCGGGGCGATGTGGTTCGACGCAGTGTAAAAGCCACGCGCAGGGAGTAACGCCTTGCCGAGCATAGACGCACTCGCCGACCGCCTTTCGGCCTATCTTGGCAAGGACCAGGTCAATCTGGTCCGCCGAGCGTATTACTACGCCGAACAAGCCCACGACGGCCAGCGCCGTCGCAGTGGCGAAGCCTATGTAACGCACCCGCTTGCGGTCGCAAGCATTCTCGCCGACATGCACATGGACCATCAGAGCCTGATGGCCGCGATGCTGCATGACGTGATCGAAGACACCGGTATCGCCAAGGAAGCACTCAGCCTGCAGTTTGGCGAAACCGTGGCCGAACTCGTCGACGGGGTCAGCAAGCTGACCCAGATGAACTTCGAGACCAAGGCCGAAGCCCAGGCTGAAAACTTCCAGAAAATGGCCATGGCCATGGCCCGCGACATTCGCGTGATCCTGGTCAAGCTCGCCGATCGCCTGCACAACATGCGCACGCTGGAAGTCCTGTCCGGCGAGAAGCGCCGCCGCATCGCCAAGGAAACCCTCGAAATCTACGCTCCCATCGCCAACCGGCTGGGCATGCACAGCGTTCGCATCGAATTCGAGGACCTGGGCTTCAAGGCCATGTACCCGATGCGCTCTTCGCGCATCCATCAGGCGGTCAAGCGCGCCCGAGGCAATCGCAAGGAACTGGTCAACAAGATCGAAGAGTCCCTGAGCCACTGTCTGGCCGTGGACGGAATCGAAGGCGAAGTCAGCGGACGGCAGAAACACCTCTATGGCATCTACAAGAAGATGCGCGGCAAGCGTCGCGCCTTCAACGAGATCATGGATGTCTATGCCTTCCGCATCATCGTCGACAAGGTAGACACCTGCTATCGCGTTCTGGGTGCCGTACACAATCTGTACAAACCGCTGCCCGGGCGCTTCAAGGATTACATCGCAATCCCCAAGGCCAACGGCTATCAGTCGTTGCACACCACGCTGTTCGGCATGCATGGCGTGCCCATCGAAATCCAGATCCGCACCCGCGAAATGGAAGAGATGGCCAACAACGGGATTGCCGCACACTGGTTGTACAAATCCACCGACGACGAGCAGCCAAAGGGCACCCACGCCCGCGCCCGTCAGTGGGTCAAGGGTGTGCTGGAGATGCAGCAACGTGCTGGCAACTCCCTGGAATTCATCGAAAGCGTGAAGATCGACCTGTTCCCGGACGAGGTCTACGTCTTCACGCCAAAAGGCCGGATCATGGAGCTGCCCAAAGGCTCCACGGCGGTGGACTTCGCCTATGCGGTCCACACCGATGTCGGCAACAGTTGCATCGCCTGCCGGATCAACCGCCGGCTGGCTCCGCTTTCCGAACCGTTGCAAAGCGGCTCGACCGTCGAAATCGTCAGCGCGCCGGGCGCACGCCCGAATCCGGCCTGGCTGAACTTCGTGGTGACCGGCAAGGCCCGTACCCATATTCGTCACGCCCTGAAACTGCAACGTCGCTCCGAGTCCATCAGCCTGGGCGAACGCCTGCTGAACAAGGTACTCAACGGTTTCGAGAGCACGCTGGACAAGATCGCCCCCGAGCGCATCCAGCTGGCGCTGAACGAATATCGCGTTGAAGTCCTGGAAGACCTGCTCGAAGACATCGGCCTGGGCAATCGCATGGCCTATGTGGTTGCCCGCCGCCTGCTGGGCGAAGGCGAACAGTTGCCAAGCCCCGAAGGTCCGCTGGCGATTCGCGGCACCGAAGGTCTGGTGCTCAGTTACGCCAAGTGCTGCACACCCATCCCGGGCGACCCGATTGTCGGCCACCTGTCCGCAGGCAAGGGCATGGTCGTGCACCTGGACAACTGCCGCAATATCAGCGAAATCCGCCACAACCCGGAAAAATGCATCCAGTTGTCCTGGGCCAAGGATGTCACTGGCGAATTCAATGTCGAGCTGCGCGTCGAGCTGGAGCACCAGCGCGGTCTGATTGCCCTGCTGGCCAGCAGCGTCAACGCCGCCGACGGCAACATCGAAAAGATCAGCATGGACGAGCGCGATGGTCGTATCAGCGTGGTCCAACTGGTCGTCAGCGTTCACGACCGCGTGCATCTGGCCCGCGTGATCAAGAAACTGCGCGCCCTGGCAGGAGTGACACGCATCACCCGCATGCGCGCCTAGCCACCCCATCATCAGGAGTTCTTCATGACCAAGACTGTCATCACCAGCGACAAGGCACCTGCAGCCATCGGCCCTTACTCCCAGGCAATCAAGGCTGGCAATACCGTCTACATGTCCGGGCAAATCCCTCTGGACCCCAAGAGCATGGAACTGGTCGAAGGCATCGAAGCCCAGATCGTTCAGGTCTTCGAGAACCTCAAGTCTGTCGCTGAAGCAGCCGGTGGCTCCTTCAAGGACATCGTCAAGCTGAACATCTTCCTGACCGACCTGGGCAACTTCGCCAAGGTCAACGAGATCATGGGCAAATATTTCGAGCAGCCTTATCCAGCCCGCGCTGCCATTGGCGTTGCCGCACTGCCTCGTGGCGCCCAGGTAGAAATGGACGCGATTCTCGTCATCGAATAAATCATCCCGGCGGAGCGCCAGCCGCTCCGCTCCCTGCAAAGGAAGGACTCCGCTATGCGCTCCGCGCTCGCCATTTCACTGCTGGCCGCCCTCCTGACGGGCTGCGCCAGCCATGCCGACCGCAACCCCGACGGCACCTGGATCAACCAGAGCGCCATCGATGCTGCCGTAAAAGGCGGCAACCTGCGCGAAGCCCTGCTTGCCAACGGTCCGAACCTGGAATGGCAGGTCAACACCAAGGCTGGCCAAGCCATCTACTCCAACGGCTTCGAACTGGGCGAAGGCAAGATCTCCAGCGCTGCCGACGGCAAGCTGAACGTCAATTTCTACGGCAGCTTCTCTGAAAACCTGAGCATCAAGGGCGACCATCTTGTTCAGGCCGCCAGCGAATCCGGCCCGGAACAGCATTTCGAGAAGCCGAAAAATCCGGCTCCGGAAGGCGCGCCATCGGGCAGCAGCTTTGAAAGAGCGCTCTATGGCGCCTACATGGGCGGCAAATGGACCATCGTCAGCGGCGACGGCCAGGGCAGCGTCGTGCAGTTCATGCCGGACGGCAGCGTGCAGGGCCTTCCTGAAAACGATCGTTACGCCCTGTGTCTGGCGGGCGATTGTGCAGCCATGAGCGGCGAATACGACAGCATGTGGCTGGAAAAGAACGAACAGGGCAGCCCGTGGATATTTGCCCGCAAAGGCAAGCAACTGGAAATCTTCCAGGCCCTCAACGCGGCGGGTGCAGGCGAGATGCCTCAACTGCGTCCGGGCGAGCGTCGCTGGCTGCTTGAACAGCAGTGATGCATTCCTGAAGACGGGCCCGATCATTGAAATGACCGGGCCCGTCTCGTATTACCCGAGCAACGCCGCATACCCCGCACGATAATCCGCATACGTCGGCGCCCAACCCAGCGCCCGCGCTCTGGCATTGCTGCATCGCTTGCTGCCCACACGCTGCACGCTGACATCTTCGGACCACTCGGTCACACCCAGATATTCGCGGATCCAGGCCACTACATCGCCAAGCGCCGCCGGATCGTCATCGACGCCCAGATAGCAATCCTCAAGCGCCACGCCCCGCGCATCGGCCTGAAGCAGAAAAGCCAGCAATCCCGCGGCATCGTCGGCATGAATGCGGTTGGCATAGACCGGCGGATCGATCCGTACGCTATGGCCCTGGCGCACCCGATTGGAGAGGTCGTTACGGCCTGGACCGTAAATCCCCGTCAGACGCACGACCGTGGCGGGCCAGCCGCTGCCGAGAGCCAACCGTTCGGCCTCCAGCATTACCGTGCCGGTATAGCCTGACGGCTCGGTTGCCGAGGTTTCATCGACCCATTCGCCGTTCTGCTGCCCGTAGACACCGCTGCTGGAAACAAAAAACACTCGCCTGGGTTGCTGGCCATGCTGCTTCATCCAGCTCAAGACATGCGACAAACCCTCGACATAGGCGCGCCGATAACCGTCTTCGTCCCTTTGCGTAGGTGTGGCGCAATACACCAGATAATCGATGGCCTCTGTCGGCCAGTCCTGTGGCTCCTGCTCGTCGAACAGATCGCCTTGCAACGGGATCACGCCTTCAGGCAACTGAGATGTATCACGTCGCAAGCCATGGACCCGCCATTGGAGGGGCAGCAATCGGGTAGCAAGACGAGAGCCTACATCGCCACAGCCAGCGATCAGAAGAGATGGAGCTGACACTTGATACCTCCACATAACGACGGATTAATCCGAAAAATAATCAGGAATAAGGGAACCTGATGTTATTTATTGAAAAAAAGATACATTATTACTTCTGCTAACAAGAACGATTTGCAATAATACCCGTCCATTTGTCCCCGCACTTTCGTCGAGCTTCCGGAACGACGTCCCGGGACAACCATTATTTCCATTTCAGGTCAGGCCAGCATGACACGTATTCAATCACCCGCTTCGCCAACCAAGCTACCTCGCCTGCCACGTGCATGGCGTGGTGTGGCTGCCCTTGTGTGGAGCCTGATGCTCGCACCGGTCGCTCTCGCTGACCAATCGGCTCCGGCCACTCCGGCACCACAAGCGGCTGCCGCTGCTCCAACCGCCGCACCTGCTGCCCAGCCTGAAGCCGTTACGCCTGTCGATACCCTGGAGCCTGTGGCTGAAGAAGGCGGCCTGGGCATGGCTCACGACCTGTCGCCATGGGGCATGTACCAGAACGCCGATGTCGTCGTCAAAGCAGTGATGATCGGTCTGGTCATCGCCTCGATCATCACCTGGACCATCTGGATCGCCAAGGGCTTCGAGCTGCTGGGTGCCAAGCGTCGTCTGCGGGTTGAAATCGCCGGTCTGAAAAAGGCCCGTTCACTGAGCGACGCCAGCCAGAGCGCCAACAAGGAGGGCACGCTGGCTCACTTGCTGGTCCATGACGCCCTGGAAGAAATGCGTCTGTCGACCAACAGCCGCGAGCGCGAAGGCATCAAGGAACGTGTCAGCTTCCGCCTGGAGCGTCTGGTCGCTGCCTGCGGTCGCAACATGAGCAACGGCACCGGCATGCTCGCCACCATCGGTTCGACCGCTCCCTTCGTCGGTCTGTTCGGTACCGTGTGGGGCATCATGAACAGCTTCATCGGCATCGCCAAGACCCAGACCACCAACCTGGCCGTGGTTGCACCCGGCATCGCCGAAGCCCTGCTGGCTACCGCGCTGGGTCTGGTTGCCGCCATTCCTGCGGTCGTGATCTACAACGTCTTCGCCCGCTCCATCGCCGGCTACAAGGCTCAGGTTTCCGACGCATCCGCCCAGGTTCTGCTGCTGGTCAGCCGCGATCTGGACCACCTGCCGGAAACCGACCGCAACCAACAGCAACCGCACATGGTAAAGGTGGGCTAAGACGTGGGCCTGCATCTTAACGAAGGCGGCGACGATCTCGCCGAGAACCATGAAATCAACGTGACGCCGTTCATCGACGTCATGCTGGTGCTGCTGATCATCTTCATGGTCGCGGCACCTCTGGCGACCGTGGACATCAAGGTCGATCTGCCAGCGTCCACCGCGACACCGCAGCCAAGGCCCGAAAAGCCGATCTTCCTCAGCGTCAAGACCGACAAGAGCCTGTACCTGGGCGAAGAGAAGGTCGCTCGCGAGCAGATCGGCCAGGTACTGGATGCCAGGACCAAGGGCAAGAAAGACACCACCATCTTCTTCCAGGCCGACAAGGGCGTGGATTACGGCGATCTGATGGACGTCATGAACACCTTGCGCGGTGCCGGCTACCTGAAAGTCGGTTTGGTTGGCCTTGAGACGGTTGGTAAAAAATGATCAGTACGCGCCAAACACTGACGCGCTATAGCGGTAGTCTGTTGTTGGTGCTGGCTGTGCATGCCATCGCGGTGATCGTCGCACTCCGCTGGCCGGCATCGCAGGCCATCGAGCTGCCACCGGCCGCCATGATGGTCGAGCTGGCACCGCTGCCCGAACCCGCACCGCCACCACCGCCTCAGGTCGTTCAGCCGCCGCAACCGCCAGCACCGGAAGAAGAAGTCCCGCTGCCGGATCTGGTCGAGGCGCCAAAGCCGGAAATCGCGGTTCCCAAGAAAGTGGAAAAGCCCAAGCCAAAACCGCAGCCGCCAAAGCCGCAGAAGAAGCCTGAGCCTCCACAGGAGAAGCCCGCTGCCGAAAAACCGGTGGACACCCCACCCACCACGGCACCGCCCGAGAAATCGGCTGCGCCACCGGCACCGCCCAGCCCGCCGTCTCCACCCAGCACGGCATTGCCAAGCTGGCAGAGCGACCTGCTGAGGCACTTGAGCAAGTACAAGAAGTATCCCGAAGATGCCCGCCGTCGCGGCATGCAAGGGGTAGCCCGTCTGCGCTTCGTGGTCGATGCGGAAGGTAATGTCCTGTCCTATTCGATTGCCAGCACTTCAGGCAGTCCGGCACTGGACCGAGCCACCATGGAGATGATCCGTCGTGCTCAACCCTTGCCCAAACCGCCGGCGGAAACCCTGAACAACGGCACGATCGAGATCCTGGCACCTTTCGTTTATTCCCTGGATAAACGCTGAATAACACTTTTGTTACTCATGAGTGCTTCTGATAACGTGCGTCTATCGATTGCACCCGCTATGCTGGGGCCGCAACTTCATGGACGCACGTTATGACCCTTACAGAATTGCGCTATATCGTTACGCTTGCTCAAGAGCAGCACTTCGGCCACGCCGCCGAACGCTGCCACGTCAGCCAGCCCACACTCTCGGTGGGCGTGAAAAAGCTCGAAGATGAACTGGGTGTGCTGATTTTCGAGCGCAGCAAGAGTGCTGTGCGTCTGACGCCTGTCGGTGAGGGCATCGTTGCCCAGGCCCAGAAGGTGCTGGAGCAGGCACAAGGCATCCGCGAGCTGGCCCAGGCAGGCAAGAACCAGCTGACGGCACCGCTGAAAGTCGGTGCCATCTACACCGTCGGCCCGTATCTGTTCCCGCATCTGATTCCACAACTGCACCGGGTTGCCCCGCAGATGCCGTTGTACATCGAAGAGAACTTCACTCACGTGCTGCGCGACAAGCTGCGCAACGGCGAGCTGGACGCGGTCATCATCGCCTTGCCCTTCAACGAAGCCGATGTGCTGACCCTGCCACTCTACGACGAGCCTTTCTCCGTTCTGATGCCGGCCAACCATCCATGGACCCAGAAAGAGTCCATCGATCCATCGGCACTCAACGACAAGAGCCTGTTGCTGCTCGGCGAAGGCCACTGCTTCCGCGATCAGGTTCTGGAAGCCTGCCCGACGCTGAACAAAGGCGGAGAAGGTGCCCGGCACACGACCGTGGAATCCAGCTCGCTGGAAACCATTCGCCATATGGTCGCCTCGGGACTGGGTATCTCGATCCTGCCGCTGTCGGCCGTGGACAGCCATCACTACGCACCTGGCGTCATCGAAGTTCGCCCGCTGACGGCTCCCGTACCTTTCCGTACGGTCGCCATCGCATGGCGCGCCAGTTTCCCAAGGCCCAAGGCAATCGAGATTCTTGCTGACTCCGTACGCCTGTGTTCAGTGGCTCGTCCCAAAACAGAAGCAAGCTAGGCAGAGAAAATGAGCGAGCTTTCCAAAGTCTCGGTCACGGCGCTCAAGGGCGTCGGCGAGGCCATGGCCGAAAAGCTGGCAAAGGTAGGCCTGGAAAACCTGCAGGATGTGCTGTTTCACCTGCCGCTGCGCTATCAGGACCGGACCCGCGTCGTCCCTATCGGCGCGCTGCGCCCCGGCCAGGATGCGGTGATCGAAGGCGTGGTCAGCGGTGCCGATGTGGTCATGGGCAAGCGGCGCAGCCTGTTGGTGCGGCTGGGTGACGGAACAGGCGTGGTCAGCCTGCGCTTCTACCACTTCAGCAACGCCCAGAAAGAAAGCATGAAGCGCGGGACTCATCTGCGCTGCTTTGGCGAAGCCAGACCCGGCGCTTCGGGCCTGGAAATCTACCATCCCGAATACCGGGCGCTGACCGGCGACGAACCCGCGCCTGTCGAGCAGACCCTTACCCCGATCTATCCGACCACCGAAGGCCTGACCCAGCAACGCCTGCGTCAGCTCTGCCAGCAAAGCCTGGCGATGCTCGGCCCCAGAAGCCTGCCGGACTGGCTGCCCGAAGAGCTGGCCCGTGACTACAAACTGGCTCCGCTGGACGATGCGATTCGCTATCTGCACCATCCACCCGCCGATGCCGACATCGAAGAGCTCGCTCTGGGGCACCACTGGGCACAACACCGCCTGGCTTTTGAAGAGTTGCTGACCCATCAGCTTTCCCAGCAACGACTGCGTGAAAGCCTGCGCGCGCAGCATGCACCGGCCTTGCCCCTGGCCAAGAAACTGCCCAGAGAGTTTCTGGCCAATCTGGGCTTTCCACCCACCGGTGCGCAGCAGCGGGTCGGCAAGGAAGTGGCCTACGACCTCAGCCAGCCGGAGCCCATGCTGCGCCTGATCCAGGGCGATGTGGGTGCGGGCAAGACCGTGGTTGCCGCCCTGGCAGCCCTGCAGGCCCTGGAAGCGGGTTATCAGGTCGCCTTGATGGCTCCCACCGAAATCCTCGCCGAACAGCACTACATCAACTTCCAGCGCTGGCTTGAGCCTCTGGGCGTCGGGGTAGCCTGGCTGGCGGGCAAGCTCAAGGGCAAGGCCCGGGTCACGTCACTGGAACAGATTGCCAGCGGCACACCCATGGTGGTGGGCACTCACGCGCTGTTCCAGGACGAAGTGCAGTTCAAGAACCTGGCACTGGTCATCATCGATGAACAGCACCGCTTCGGTGTTCAGCAACGTCTGGCCCTGCGCAAGAAAGGCGTGGACGGCATGATGTGCCCGCACCAGTTGATCATGACCGCAACCCCCATTCCGCGAACCCTGGCCATGAGCGCCTACGCCGATCTGGATACCTCGATCCTTGATGAGCTGCCGCCGGGGCGCACACCGGTCAACACTGTGCTGGTGGCTGACAGCCGTCGCATCGAAGTCATCGAGCGGGTGCGCGCAGCCTGTGCAGAAGGTCGTCAGGCCTATTGGGTCTGCACCCTGATCGAAGAATCCGAGGAACTGACCTGCAAGGCTGCCGAGACGTCGTTCGAGGAACTGAGCAGTGCGCTGGGCGAGCTGCGGGTCGGGCTGATCCACGGGCGCATGAAGCCTGCGGAAAAGGCCGCCATCATGGCCGAGTTCAAACAGGGTGCCCTGCAACTGCTGGTGGCGACGACAGTCATCGAGGTCGGCGTCGATGTGCCCAATGCCAGCCTGATGATCATCGAAAACCCCGAACGCCTGGGGCTGGCCCAACTGCACCAGTTGCGTGGGCGGGTCGGACGCGGCAGCGCCGTCAGTCATTGCGTGCTGCTCTACCATCCGCCACTTTCACAAATCGGTCGGCAACGTCTGGGCATCATGCGTGAAACCAATGACGGGTTTGTCATCGCCGAAAAGGACCTGGAACTGCGTGGTCCGGGTGAAATGCTGGGAACCCGACAAACGGGCCTCCTGCAATTCAAGGTCGCTGACCTGATGCGTGATGCCGATTTGCTACCAGCCGTGCGAGATGCGGCCCACGCGCTTTTGGAGCGTTGGCCGCAACATGTCAGCCCCTTGCTCGAACGCTGGTTGAGGCACGGTCAACAATACGGTCAGGTGTGACACAGGCAACGCTTTGGGAAGCGCATGCGGCCCAAAACAAATAAGGTGGTTATACTGCCGTCATTGTAGGAAAACGGACAAAGACCATGACAGAAGTTGCCCACGTCGATGACTCTCACCAAGCCCCGTCGGTAATCCGGCAGCTGCTTGAAAAAATGGCTATCGGCTATAACGAAGTCTTGGACGATGCGAGCCTGCCGGCATCGCGCAAAGTCCAGGCCGTGTTGGTCGAAGACGCTGTTGGCGCACTCCTGATCCTGTTTCCGCAAAACCAGTTGCTGGACCTCAGCCGGATCACCGAGTTGACTGGTCGCCAGTTGGCGGCAGTCCCCCATGATCGCCTCCTGCGCATGCTCGCCAAGCACGGTCTGCATGCCCTGCCGGGCTTGCCGGCCCTGACCAGCTCTCCTTGTCTGTATGACGATCGTCTCCTGCAGGAGCCCGCATTACTGATTGGCTCCGGCGAGCCGGGCGTTCTGCTGGAAATCAACAGCGAAGACTTCAAGGGCATGCTGAGCAAGGCCAGTGCAGCGCATTTTGGCGAACTGCTGAGCGGCATCCATCCCAACCTCGATCGCCCCGATGACGACCGCGAGGAAATCACCCAGGCCATGCATGCCTTCACGGCACGACGCATCCAGCAGCGTCTGGAAGCGACCCTGGAAATCCCGCCACTGGCCGGTACTGCACAGAAGATCATCAAGTTGCGTGTCGACCCCGACGCCACCATCGATGACATTACCGGCGTGGTTGAAACCGATCCGGCGCTGGCCGCCCAGGTCGTGAGCTGGGCGGCTTCGCCTTACTACGCCTCGACAGGCAAGATTCGCTCGGTCGAAGACGCAATCGTTCGTGTACTGGGCTTCGATCTGGTCATCAACCTGGCACTGGGCCTGGCACTGGGCAAGACCTTGAGCCTGCCCAAGGATCATCCACAGCAGACAACGCCTTACTGGCAGCAGTCGATCTACACCGCCGCCGTCATCGAAGGCCTGACCCGCGCCATTCCGCGCCCCAAGCGCCCAGAAGGCGGCCTGACCTATCTGGCCGGCCTGCTGCACAACTTCGGCTACCTGCTGCTGGCCCATGTGTTCCCGCCGCATTTCTCGCTGATCTGCCGTCAACTGGAGGTCAACCCGCATCTGCATCACAGCTACGTCGAGCACCATTTGCTGGGCATCAGCCGCGAGCAGATCGGCGCCTGGCTGATGCGTTACTGGGACATGCCGGACGAACTGTCCACTGCACTGCGCTTCCAGCATGACCCGCACTACGCGGGCAAGCATTGCGAATACGCCAACCTGATCTTCCTGGCGGTACGCCTGCTGCGTGCCAACGGCGTCGGCTCGGGTCCTCAGCAGGAAATCCCGGACGAACTCTTCGAGCGCCTGGGCCTGACCCGTGAAAAGGCCAACGAATCTGTCAGAAAGGTTCTGGAAGCCGAAGTCATGTTGCGTGAGCTGGCGTCTCAGTTCGCCCAGTAATCGGCTTTTTCGCGAATGAATTCGCTCCCACACCCCATCTGTGAGAACGAATTTATTCGCGAATCCCCTTCATCATTGAAAGGTAAGTGAAAGCTTCTGCAATTAGGATCAGCTCACCACCGGCAAAAGACCGGCCAGCCAGAAAACCTGCCAAGCGCAGTTTCCGGCCCAATTAACAAAAATAAATGGTGATTGTGATGCTTGTTCCTACCCCGATTCATACCCTCCTTGCGCCTCCCCTCCACGTATTGCCTCTGCTGAGCTGATTCGTTCGTCCATCGTTCTGTAGCCGTATTACGCCTGGAGTATTTCTATGCTGACTTTCCTTGGCTTCGCCATGGTTATTGCGTTCATGTACCTGATCATGAGCAAACGCATGACCGCGCTTATTGCCCTGATCATCGTTCCGATCATTTTTGCCCTGTTCGGCGGCTTCGGCCCGCAGATCGGCCCCATGATGCTGGCTGGCATCACCAAGCTGGCACCTACCGGCGTCATGCTGATGTTCGCGATTCTCTACTTCGCCCTGATGATCGACTCGGGCCTGTTCGACCCGGCCGTGCGCAAGATCCTGAAAATGGTGAAAGGCGACCCGATGCGCATTTCGGTCGGCACTGCCGTACTGGCGCTGGTGGTTTCCCTGGACGGTGACGGAGCGACCACTTACATGATCTGCGTCGCCGCCATGCTGCCGCTCTACAGCCGTGTCGGCATGAGCCCGCGCATCATGGCAGGCCTGATCATTCTGGCCGGCGGCGTGATGAACATGACCCCATGGGGCGGCCCGACCGCTCGCGCAGCCAGCGCCTTGCATGTCGATGCTTCGGATATTTTCGTACCGATGATCCCTGCCATGCTGGCCGGTGTGGTCGCGATCCTGGTGATTGCCTACTTCTACGGCAAGCGTGAGCGTGCCCGTCTGGGTGAGCTGCACCTGCAAGGCGATGAAATCGATCACAGCGAAATCAGCGTTTCACAGTTCCCCGATGCCCGTCGTCCGAAGATGATCTGGTTCAACGGTGCCCTGACTCTGGCGCTGATGGTTGCCCTGATGATGAGCCTACTGCCTCTGCCAGTACTGTTCATGATCGCGTTCAGTATCGCGATGATCATCAACTACCCGAAACTCCAGGACCAGAAAGACCGTGTTGCGGCGCACGCCGGTAGCGTTCTGTCGGTGGTCGGCCTGATCTTCGCCGCCGGTATCTTCACCGGCATCCTGACCGGCACCGGCATGGTCGACGCCATGTCCAAAAGCCTGCTGGCTGTGATCCCTGAAGCCATGGGACCTTATCTGGCGGTCATCACTGCGCTGGCGAGCATGCCGTTCACCTTCTTCATGTCCAACGATGCGTTCTACTTCGGCGTATTGCCGGTACTCTCGGAAGCGGCAGCACATTACGGCATCACGCCGGTGGAAATGGCTCGTGCCTCGATTGTCGGCCAGCCGGTTCACCTGCTCAGCCCGCTGGTTCCATCGACCTATCTGCTGGTGGCACTGGCCGGTATCGACTTCGGCGATCACCAGCGTTTCACTCTGAAATGGGCGATCCTGGTCTGTATCTGCATCCTGATCGCGGCTCTGATGATGGGTATTTTCCCACTGGTCAGCAGCGTTTAAAGAGCGATTCGCCTCGCGGCCAGCCTGATCGCTGGCCGCGAGACACCAGCCATATGATTTGCAAAAACCTTATCTCGATTGACCAGTGCCTGTGCAATGCGGGCTCGACTGCAAATGTCGTAAAGCGTCAGCTCATTACCCACTGCAACGTCAATCCATGGCCATGAACGGGTTATCCCCATGGGGCTTCAAGCAGGCCGCGCCCCTGCTTCATGGCTGTCATTTCTGTCAGTAGCCGGGACCTTGGCCCTATTGCACTCTGTATGCGATGGGCGACCACACGTTCTGTTTATTGTCATCCAGCGACCAGTGTGATTGCGTCCATATCAACCTAACAAGGAGATACCTCGAAATGGACACTTCCAATGCTCGCTCCGCTGGCAGTCTGGACCCGTCGTTTGGCACCGACGGCATTTTTACTTTTTCCAACGACGTTTACGGCTCCTTCTCCATCGCCGGGATCGTATCTGGCCCCGACGGGGGCACCATCGTTGCCGGTCGAGGGCAAGGCGATGTCTACGCCATTGCCCGGCTGACGGAGAACGGTCAACCCGTTCCGCAGTTCGGCCGGGACGGCATGGTCACCGGTCAATTCAAACCCGGTAAAACGGCAGCCGCCGGAGTGCCGGCTTATACCCGGGACGGCAAGATTCTGATCTCTGGCTTTTACAAGGAAGAACCACTGGCAGAGCATAAACCCGCGCTTGCACGCCATCTCGTTACCGGCGAAATCGATACCGGATTCGGTGAAAACGGCGTCGTTTTTTTCGATTTCCCGCCTCCGAAATCTCCCGACCCCGAGAAGACTCAGCCCGCGGGCGGACCACCCGATACTGCCTATGAACTCTTCAGCTTCAAAATCACGCCCTTGCCGGATGGAAAGATCGTCTTCTCTGGAGTCACTCAGGCGAACAGAAACGATGGGGCCACCAAATTCAGCGTGCTCGGTCGCATGAATGCTGACGGTTCGCTGGACAATACTTTCGCGGACAAGGGCTACCTGTATCCGAAGCCCCCGCAAAATATCGTAGATCAGCATCTGGTTCTTGAGGACGGAAGCATCCTGCTGGCCGGTCAGATGGAAAACACCCCGGAACATACAGGATACGTTGCCCGTTATCTGTCAAATGGCGAGCTTGATCGGACGTTCGGTTCCGCAGGATATCGGCTCATAGACGGGCTGGAAGGCGGGCACATCACGGCAATCGCACTTCATGGAACAAATGGCCTTATCGTGGGTGCCAACAAACGTAACTTCAGCGGCCTTAGCCCATGGAGCGCCGTACTACGGGGTTTGACGACCGATGGCGCTTGGGACACAGGTTTCAACGGCGGTAACGCCGTAGAGGTAAAACTGGGCACCAGTGGTCACAAGTTGCTCCTCAAGGATCTTGTCTCCGACGGCGACGGCATTGTGCTGCTGGGTGATATGGGCAATATCGCATTAGCCCGCTATCGTCTGGATGGCACTCCGGACGCGTCTTATGGAAATTCGGGCTGGTGGGAATATTCCGGCAGGGAAAGCAACAGTCTGCTCAGGCAGCCCGATGGGAAAATCGTCGCCACCGCAATGGGCAACAGCGGCGAGAAAATTGTCGCTCGCTATATGGGAAGCTGATATTCCCTGAAACGGCAGAACCCGTCAGAGCGCATGCCCGTTGCTCCGACGGGTTCTCATTGATTTATGACAGTTTTATTTCAATGAATCAGTACCTGTGCGATGCTGGCGACAAGGCCAAAGGCCGACTACAAGCTTTAGTAGAGCGTCATAAAAATTTTCCGCTCGCTACACGCTGCACCTTCAATCCTTCGCCCTGAATGGGGCTGATCCCAGGGGGCTCTCAGTATGCTGACCCTGCTCGATTTGTTATCCGCCGTGGCCCTGTTGATCTGGGGCACGCATATCGTGCGCACCGGAATTCTTCGCGTATATGGTGCCCAGTTGCGCCGCGTCCTCAGCGAGAACATGTCCAAACGACCGCTCGCGTTTATCGCAGGCATTCTGGTGACTGCCATGGTCCAGAGCAGCAACGCCACCGCCATGCTGGTGACGTCGTTCGTGGGCCAGGGTTTGATGAGCCTGACACCGGCACTGGCAATCATGCTGGGAGCCGATGTGGGGACGGCACTGATGTCGCGGGTACTGACCCTCGATCTGTCCTGGCTTTCACCGCTGCTGATTTTCCTGGGCGTGATTTTCTTCCTGTCGCGCAAGCAGACACGCGCCGGCCAGTTGGGTCGGGTCGCCATAGGCCTGGGCCTGATCGTGCTCGCGCTGGAACTGATCGTCAGTGCAACTGCGCCCATCACCCAGGCCTCCGGGGTAAAGGTGCTGTTCGCCTCACTGACCGGCGACCTGATGCTCGATGCACTGGTCGGCGCTCTGTTCGCGCTGATTTCCTATTCCAGTCTGGCGGCGGTATTGCTGACCGCCACACTGGCAGGGGCCGATGTCATCGGCTTGCCGGTCGCGATCGGTCTGGTGATCGGCGCCAATATCGGTAGCGGCCTGCTGGCCTTTCTCAGTACCAGCATGCAGAACGTTGCCGGTCGGCAAGTGGCGCTGGGCAGCCTGCTTTACAAGCTGCTGGGGCTGTTGCTGATCATTCCGGTGCTCGACCCGCTGGTGCACTGGCTTTCTTCCCTGGGCTTCAGATCTCAGGAACTGGTCATCGGCTTTCATCTGATCTACAACACCGCGCGCTGCCTGCTGATGCTGCCCACCGTCGGCCCGATGGCACGCCTGTGCGCCGCCTTGCTGCCTTATCAGGCCGAAACCAACGGCCCGGCCAAAGCACGGCATCTGGATCTCGCAGCCTTGTCGACACCCAGTCTGGCGCTGGCCAATGCCGTGCGTGAAACCCTGCGCATGGGCGACCTGATCGAAAGCATGCTGGGCTCGATGCTTGCGGTACTGAAGGGCACGCAAACGGCTGTCACTCAGGAAGTCCGCCGCCTGAACGATGACGTGGAAGCGCTCTACAGCGCGATCAAGCTGTATCTGGCGCAGATGCCCCGTGAAGAACTGGGCGAACACGACAACCGTCGCTGGGCGGAAATCATCGAGCTGACCATCAACCTGGAGCTGGCCAGCGACCTGATCGAACGCATGCTGCGCAAGATCCAGCAGCAGAAGACCTCCCAGCGCCGCACGTTCTCGGAAGTCGGTCTGGAAGAACTGGCCGATCTGCATGTCCAGCTACAGTCCAACCTGCGCCTCGGCCTGTCGGTCTTTCTCAGTTCGGACGAAGAAAGCGCCCGCCAGTTACTCAGGGAAAAGCGCCGTTTCAGGGCGTTGGAGCGGCGTCTGGCCCATGCCCATGTCAGCCGCCTGCAACGCAAGGTCGTGCAGAGCATCGAAACCAGTTCGCTGCACCTTGAGCTCATCGCTGACATGAAACGCCTCAACTCGCTATTCTGCAGCAGCGCTTATGCCGTGCTGGGAACAGCCGATACCGGAGCCTTGTCGAGCGAGAGTATTCAAGAGCAATCGGTGTGAACGTACCAGGCAGCGCGAAGTCTGTTAAACATACCGGCCCGCAAGGAAAGCTGCTTTATGCGTTGCCTGCTGTTCGCTTGTCTGCTTCTGAGTTCTCTCCCTTCGCTGGCCCTTGATCGTCTTCAGGTCGAGGGCTATCTGTTACCCAACGGCCTGCAAGTCCTGCTCAAACCGGGCTACGAAAAAGGTCATGTGGCGATTCGGCTGGTGGTCGGCATAGGCTTCGATGACTTCGCCTGTCAGGACAAGGAACTGCCGCACCTGCTGGAACATTTGTTGTTCAGCGGCACCGACGACAGCGGCGAAGGCGGCCTCGAAGAGCGCATGCAAGCCCTGGGTGGCGAATGGAATGCGTTCACCAGCAACACCGACACCACCTTCGTGATCGAGGCTCCAGCCAGCAATCAGCGCAAGGTTCTGGATCTGCTGCTGGAGGTTCTGACCAACACCGAACTGCTGCAAAGCCGCTTCGATGAGGTCAAACGCATCGTCGAGCGCGAAGACGGCGGCCACTTTTCCCACCTGCAGCGCCTGCTCGATCGTCGTGAGTCCAACAGTGGCGCAAGCAGCCAGTTGGCGATGGAGCTGGGTCTCAAATGTGCCGAGCGCCCTCAGGTGGACGACATTACCCTCGAGCAGGTCGAGGATGTCTTCGCAAGCTGGTACGCCCCCAACAATATGACGTTGATCGTGGTGGGCGACCTCGACCGGTTGCTGCCCAGCTATCTGGAACGCACCTACGGGCAACTCAATCCCACCGATCCTATCGAGCATCCACCGCTGGCAGAAAGCAATGGCACGGCCCAGGCCTCGAGCACCCTGATCCGTGGTTTGCTGGGCGAGGGCGCACGCCTGCACCTGACCTTCACCGAACCGCAGCTCGAGAAGCAGCACGACGAGACATGGGAGCTGGTCGAGGCTTATCTGGACTGGGCGCTCTACACGGAACTACGCCTCAAGCATGGCCTGTCCTATGGGCCGTCGGCGGATCGTGAAGTGTTCGGGGAGGTCGGCTTCATGAGCCTCAATGCCGATCTTGAACGCGGTGACATCAATGAGGCCGAGCAAAGCATCCGCAATCTGCTCAAGCGACTGAACAAGGAAGGCATGCAACCGGCCACCTTCGCCCGTCTGCAACAGGCCGCCATCGCCCGACAGGCCTGGGCAGTGCAAGGCAACAGTGCGCTGGCCGACTATTACTGGAGCGCACTCAATGACTATGAAAACGGGCGCTTTGCCGACCCGGTCAAACGCATCAGGGCCGTAAGCCTGGACACCGCCAATCACGCCATGCGCCAGTTACTGGCCAAGCCCGGTTACTGGCGGGTCGAAAAATCATTGCTGAGCTATGACGACTTGTATGGGCTGGCTGCGCTGGTTGTCGGGCTGATCGGGTTGCTGGTGTTCTGGCGAGTGCGCAGACGTGCGCGCAAATGATCGCTGTCAGAGCGGTATTTACACAGATCTTGGCATTGATATGCTGCCGGGGTTTTAACGCCGATGAAAGTGAAGTGCCAAAATGCCTGACTGGAACGCCTACGTAACTCGCACCCTGAGCTTGATAAGACGCTACCCGGGGGTCATTGCGGCAGGTGGTTTCATCTCCGGGATCGCCAGTTTCATTCTGGTGGACCGTCAGGCCGGACTGGCGACCTGGATCGCGGTTGTCATGCTGATCAGCTGGCTGTGGCTGATGATCGAAAACAGCGTGGTGCAACTGTTAAGCAAGAAGTTCGGTCGGGAAATCCCCCAGGGTCTGCTGCGTTACGGTACGCAGTTGATCCATCAGGAAAGCCTGTTTTTCGTATTGCCGTTCTTCATCATCACCACGACCTGGAACAGCGGGCAACTGGTGTTCACGGCCTTGCTGGGCGCAGCGGGGCTGATCTCGATCATCGATCCGCTGTACTACAAATGGCTGGCACCACGGCGCTGGCTGTTCATGGCCCTGCACACATTGACGCTGTTCGCGGCACTGCTCACGGCACTGCCCATCATTCTCAACCTGACCACTTCGCAGAGTTACAAACTGGCGCTGGGTATCGCCATGCTGCTGTCGTTCCCCAGTCTGGCCTCAAGCTTTCCGATCAATACCTGGCGGCGCGGCGTGGCGGTCATCGTTGTGACGCTGGCGGTGGGCAGCGCTGGCTGGTTGCTGCGCTCCTGGGTGCCGCCTGCGACCTTGTGGCTGACCGAGGTCGCCGTCAGCACCGACTTCGACAACAAGAACCGCACACCGGGCGAGAGCATCAGGCAGATAAGCGCCACACAGCTGCGCCGCGACGGCTTGTACGCCTATACCGCCATCAACGCCCCGCGTGGTCTGGAAGAGCGTATCTACCATGTCTGGCGACGGAACGGCGAAGAAGTGGACCGCATCGCGCTGGATATCCATGGCGGACGCAAGGAAGGCTATCGCGCCTGGACCCACAAGCAGAACTTCCCCAAGGACGTGGTCGGGCGCTGGCAGATCAGGGTGCTCACAGAAGACGGGCAAATGATCGGCGTGCTGCGCTTTGAAGTCACCGATACCGATCAACCGGCAGTCACACGACCAACAGGCAGGCTGATCAAGCTCAAACCGGGCGGCGATGATGAAGAGCCTGCAGCACAACCGGCTCCAGAGCAAAAGAGCGAACCGCAACCTGAGAAACCCGCATCAGAGCCGGCACCCGAAGCACCGGCTGAGCAATGACGAATCAGGTCGCGGTAGCGCCGAAGAACCAGTAGCAGACCAGAATGGCAGCAACGACACCCGAGAACTCGGCCAGCAGGGCGCAGCCCACCGCATGCCGAACCCTCTGGATGCCCACCGCGCCGAAATACACCGCCAGCACGTAGAAGGTGGTTTCGGTGCTGCCCTGAATCGTGGCGGCAGCCAGCGCGGCAAAGCTGTCCACACCCTGGGTCTGCATGGTTTCGATCAACAGCGCCCGTGCCGCACTGCCGGAGAAAGGTTTGACCATGGCGGTCGGCAGCGCATCGACGAAGCGTGTGTCCCAACCCAGCCATTCCACCAGATGGCGGATACCTTCCAGACCGAAATCCAGCGCACCGGAAGCCCGCAATACGCCTACCGCACACAGCATAGCCACCAGATAGGGCAACAGGTTCTTCGCAACGTCGAACCCTTCCTTGGCACCGTCGACAAAGGCCTCATAGACCTGCACCTTGCGCAGCGCACCAATGATCATGAACAGCATGATCAGGCCGAACAGGGTCAGATTACCGAGGATGGAAGACAGACCGGCCAGGGCCGCCGCCGACAGCGTGCCCAGAAAAGCCATGAAGCCACCGAGCAGCAGCGCGCCCGGAATCAGATAGGCCAGCACCACCGGGTCCCACAGGCGCAGACGCTGCATGAACGCCACCGACAGCAGTCCCACGATGGTCGATACGCTGGTGGCCAGCAGAATAGGCAGGAATACCAGCGTCGGGTCCGGTGCGCCTTGCTGGGCGCGATACATGAAGATCGTCACTGGCAGCAATGTCAGGGACGAAGCATTGAGCACCAGAAACAGGATCTGCGCGTTACTGGCGGCGGTCTGGCTGGGATTCAGTTCCTGCAGCGAGCGCATCGCCTTGAGGCCGATGGGCGTGGCGGCGTTATCCAGGCCCAGGGCGTTGGCAGCGAAGTTGAGGGTAATCAGGCCCAGTGCGGGATGGCCCGGCGGCACTTCCGGCATCAGGCGCAGAAACAGCGGCCCCAGCACCTTGGCCAGCCAGTCGACAATCCCGGCCTTTTCGGCAATCCGCAGAAAGCCCAGCCAGAGCGTGAGCGTGCCGAACAGCAGCACCATCACTTCGACCGAAAGCTTGGCCATCGCAAAGATGCTCTCGACCATCGCGGCAAAAATACCGGCGTTGCCCCCAATCAGCCATTGCCCCATGGCAGACACGCACGCAACGACAAAAAAACCAAGCCACAAGCCATTGAGCATCGGATACGTCCTTCACAAGATGCGGGGATGATAACGGCGGGGCGAGCCTGAGGGAAATCCGTAGCGCCAGATACGACAAACCCCGGAAAGTCCGGGGTTTGTCGGTGCAACCGATCAGCGATCAGTCAGCAAGCGGAGTAGCGGCAGGAACCGGGTCCTTGCTGCGCCAGTGCGGCAGGGAGTTCCAGTAGCGCTGGCCCTTGGCTTCGTCGTACATGCCTTCCCAACGCGCGATAACCAATACCGCCAGGGCGTTACCGATCACGTTCAGGGCAGTACGCGCCATGTCCATGATGCGGTCGACACCGGCGATGAACGCCAGACCTTCCAGCGGAATACCGGCGCTGCCCAGAGTGGCCAGCAGTACCACGAAGGAAACGCCCGGAACGCCGGCGATGCCCTTGGAGGTGACCATCAGGGTCAGCACCAGCATCATCTGCGCGCCGACCGACAGATCGATACCGTACAGTTGGGCAATGAAGATGGCCGCGATGCTCTGGTACAGAGTCGAGCCGTCGAGGTTGAACGAGTAGCCGGTCGGTACCACGAAGCTGCAGATGGCTTTCGGCGCGCCGTAGGCTTCCATCTTCTGGATCACACGCGGCAGGACCGTTTCGGAACTGGCGGTGGAGTAGGCCAGGATCAGCTCGTCCTTGAAGATGCGGATCAGCTTCATGATCGAGAAGCCGAACATGCGAGCGATCAGACCCAGTACCACGAAAGCGAAGAAGGCGATGGCCACGTAAACCAGGATCACCAGCTTGGCTAGCGGCAGCAGGGACGCGAAACCGAAGTTGGCGACTGTCACCGAGATCAGAGCGAATACGCCGATCGGGGCGTAGTTCATGATCATGTGGGTGACTTTGAACATGGTTTCCGAGACGCCCTGGAACATTTTCACCAGCGGATCACGTACTTCGGCCTGCAGGCTGGAAAGACCCAGACCGAACAGCACCGAGAAGAAGATGATCGGCAGCATTTCGCCACGCGCCATGGCGGCGAAAATGTTGGAAGGGATCAGGTTGAGGATCGTCGCGATGAAGGCGTGATCGTGCTGAACCTCGGCAGTGGTCTGCTGGTACTTCGAGATATCGACCGTGCCCAGAGTGCTCATGTCGATGCCCGCACCCGGCTGGAACACGTTGGCCAGAACCAGACCGACCAGAATCGCGATGGTGGTGACGACTTCGAAGTAAATGATGGTCTTGAGACCGATGCGACCCAGCTTCTTCGCGTCGCCCACACCGGCGATACCGACGATCAGCGAGGCAATCACGATCGGGATCACGATCATTTTGATAAGACGAATGAAGATATCGCCTGCTGGTTGCAGGATATTACTGATCCACCAGGCCTTCTCGGCACTGAAGTGGTTGAGCAACGCACCGAGGGCAATCCCCAGTACCAGTCCAATCAGAATCTGCCAGGCCAGACTCAGCTTTGCCTTCTTCATTCAATTACCCTTGTTTTTAGTGGCTGAACATATCCAGAACCGACATGCTGAAACTGTTTTTTCCAGAGACAGTGTCGAAACCGGAAACGCCCAGAAAAGGTCCCTGCAAACGAGCAATAGCGCTCTATAGCAGGTGAAAAAAGGCGCAACTATTCCCATGGCACTCTGGTACGTCTAATGCCATAAACGACTACCTCATGCCAAATCGGCATACGAAAACGAGAATTCGTATCTAATAACGACACAAATGAGTTGTCCGTATTGCCCCCACAAGTGGCTAGAACGTCGCTTCCAGCATGGCAAGGGGATGGTTCGGGAACGGCATGACGCAATGGAATGCCCGGAGCAATTCCATCGCAATTTATTGGATCGACGGTCGTCGCAGTGCAGTGAAAGAGGCCGTATCGGCAGGGGAAAACCCAGCCAGAGGCTGGCTGGGTCGATGGTTCTCGGTCATACATTCAGCAACATATTTGACCGATAGAATGAGCGCGCAGGCACTTGCACACTCGATTGGATAGCTCGATACCGTTTTCTGAAGCGTGCTCTTACAGCTTGGCTTTTACCGCTGCCAATCCCTCCTTGTCATCGATGGTCTTCACGCCATCGAGCCACTTGTCCAGAACCGCCGGGTTGGCCTTGATCCAGGCTTTGGCAGCCTCGGCATTGCTGACTTTTTTATTCGCCACCTCGGCCATGATGCTGTTTTCCATTTCCAGGGTGAAACTCAGGTTGGTCAGCAGTTTGCCCACATTCGGGCAGGCCTCTGCGTAGCCCTTGCGGGTCAGGGTGTAGACCGAACCGGTTTCACCGAAGTATTTCTCGCCGCCCTTGAGATAGCGCATGCCCTTGATCTGCACGTTCATCGGGTGCGGCGTCCAGCCCAGGAAGACGACAAAGGCTTTCCTCCTGACGTTGCGGTTCACTTCGGCCAGCATGGCCTGTTCGCTGGACTCCACCAGTTTCCAGTCGCCCAGCCCGAATTCGTCTTTCTTGATGATTTCCTGTAGCGACAGGTTGGCCGGCGCGCCGGAGCCGATGCCGTAGATTTTCTTGCTGAACTTGTCGGCGAATTTGTTCAGGTCGGCAAAATCATGCACGCCGGCATCCCAGACATAGTCGGGTACGGCCAGGGTGAATTCAGTACCTTGCAGGTTCTTGGCCAACTGGGTCACGTCGCCGGTGGCCACGAACTTGTCGTAGAAACCCTGTTGCGCCGGCATCCAGTTACCCAGAAACACATCCAGCTGACCGTCCTTGAGGCCACCGAAGGCAATCGGCACCGCCAGGGTATCGACCTTGGCCTTGTAACCCAGGCCATCAAGCAGCAACCCGGTAATGGCGTTGGTGGCAGCAATGTCACTCCAGCCAGGATCGGCCATTCTTACCGTGCTGCAACTCTGGTCAGCGGCATGCACCGCCAGGCTGCAGAACGTCATGACACCGACTGCCAGTGCTGTGGATAACTTATTCATGGATATGACCCTTTTGGTTTTCTCGGTGATGGCAGGGTTCAAGGTTGTGGATAACGTGCCTTGCGCTCCAGATCGTCCAGATCAATATGGTTGCGCATGTACTGCTGACTGGCGTCTACCAGTGGCTGGTGATCCCAACTCTTCAGCTTGCCGATGGCCAGTGTGCGGGCGACGAAACGCCGACGACGCTGGCTGGCGAGCACCTGGTGGTGTATCGCCGGTATGTCCCATCTGGCACGGGCTTCGGCCAGAAAATCATTGAATATCTGTTGATGGACAGGCGACTGGCTCAGTTCTTCCTGTTCCTTTGGATCGTTTTCCACATCGAACAATAGGCACGGGTCCTGTTCCGAGTAGATGAATTTGTAGGCGCCCCGACGAATCATCATCAAGGGACTGGTGGTGCCTTCGGCCATGTATTCGCCGAATACCTCGTCGTGGCCGCCTGCGCCTTGCAGATGCGGCAACAGAGAACGCCCGTCCAGCGGCAGCCCAGTGTCCAGTTGGCCTTCAGCCAGATCGACAAAGGTCGGCAGCAGGTCGGCGGTGGACACCGAAGCACTGACGCGGCCCGCCTTGAACTGCCCCGGCGCGTAAACCAGCAGCGGCACCCGCGCCGACATCTCGAACCAGTGCATTTTGTACCAGAGGCCGCGCTCGCCCAGCATGTCGCCGTGGTCACCCGAAAACACAATGATGGTGTCTTCGGCCAGCCCCGTTTCTTCGAGGGTCTGCAGCAGTTTGCCGACGTTATCGTCTATATAGCTGCAGGCACCGAAGTAGGCGCGACGGGCATCGCGGATCTTGTCCACCGGCAGAGGCTTGTCCCACAGGTCATAAACCTTGAGCAGGCGCTGCGAGTGAGGGTCCAGCGTTTCCTGATCGGCGTGGGCTACTGGCAGCGGGATGTCTTCGTCGCGGTACAGATCCCAGTAGCGTTTGGGGATGGTGTACGGGTCGTGAGGATGAGTCATGGAAACGGTCAGGCAAAACGGTGCGTCACCGTCCTGACGAACATGATCGAACAAGTATTGCTGTGCCTTGAACACCACTTCTTCATCGAAATCCAGCTGGTTGGTGCGCACGCACGGCCCGGCCTGAAGTACCGACGACATGTTGTGATACCAGCTCGGGCGCACATCCGGTTCGTCCCAGTTCACCGCCCAGCCATAGTCGGCCGGATAGATATCGCTGGTCAGCCGCTCTTCGTAGCCATGCAACTGGTCCGGGCCGCAGAAATGCATCTTGCCCGCCAGCGCGGTCTTGTAGCCCAGGCCACGCAAGTAGTGGGCATAAGTCGGGATGTCCGCAGGAAAATCCGCGGCATTGTCATAGGCACCGATCCTGCTCGGGAGCTGGCCACTGACCAGTGTAAAACGCGAGGGCGCACACAAGGGACTGTTGCAGTAGGCGGAGTCGAACACCACGCCTTCGGCAGCCAGGCGACTCAAGTTAGGCATTTTCACAGGAGACGGTGCGTAGAACGGCAACATTGGCGCGGCCATTTGATCGGCCATGATGAACAGAATATTTTTGCGCTTCATGTAATCGCTACATCCCATAGTTGGCGGTTATACAAAAAATGCTGTATTCGAGGATGAAGACATGCAGATTTGCGGTAAAGCCCACACAAAACAATGCCTAGGATAAGCACAGCTTATGTTTGAAGCCCTCGGTGACCTGTCTCTGGACCTGCTGCGAGCCTTTGAAGCAGCGGCCCGCCTGCGCAGTTTCACGGCCGCTGCCATGGAGCTGGAAACGACCCAGCCTGCGGTCAGCCAGCAGATAAAGCGCCTGGAAGAACAATTGGCGATTCGTCTGTTCAATCGGATCTATCGCGGGATCGAGCTGACCGAAGCCGGGGAAATCCTCTTCAGCCATGTGCAGAGTGGCTTGCAGTCCATCGAAAGCGGACTGGTCGCGATTACCGAGCGGCGCCAGAACGAAGTGCTGCAGGTGGCGACCGACTTTGCATTTGCCTCCTATTGGCTGATGCCGCGTCTGCATCGCTTCCACAAGCATCACCCGGATGTGGATGTCAGTCTGGTGACCAGCGAGCGCAGCCACAGCATGCTCAGCGCCGATATCGATGTGGCGGTGTTGTTCGGGGACGGGCGCTTCAAGCAGGGTGAAAGCCGCTGGCTGTTCAGCGAAGAGGTATTTCCGGTGTGCAGTCCGCAACTGCTTGCCGGTCGGGCGACGCCTTTGCCCAATGAGGCGCTGCGAGAGTTTGCGCTGTTGCATTTGCGTAGCGAAGGCAACAACAACTGGTTCGACTGGGCCGGCGTATTCCGGGCGCTCAATATTCCTCAGGCACCGGCCCCCGGACAGTTGCGCTTCGACAATTACACGCTGCTGATCCAGGCCGCCATCGCCGGGCAGGGGGTTGCCATTGGCTGGCGGCATCTGGTGGACGACCTGCTGGATCAGGGATTGCTGTGCCGACCCATCGCAGCCACGGCGATTTCCGCCTGCGGTTATTACGTGATCCTGCCCCAGCGCAAGCGACGGCTGCAGGTCGTGCAACAGTTTGTCGACTGGCTGGCCAGCGAACAGGCGCTCAGTGGCGACTCATTAAGTGGCAAACCGCTACCATCGATTGCGGTTTGATCCTGATCTGTGGATAACTGGGAGCCATATTGGATCAGGGAGGGCTGGGCAATGCAGGATGTCCAGGGCTATCACGCCCACATTTATTTCGACGCACAGACTATCGGACAGGCACGGGCCTTGTGCGAAGCCGCCACAGCAAAGTTCGACGTGCAAATGGGCAGGGTTCATGAGCGACTGGTAGGGCCGCATCCGGACTGGAGCTGCCAACTGGCATTCGGGCACTCGCAGTTTGCCGATGTGATGCTGTGGCTGGCGCTCAATCGAAACGATCTGGTGGTCTTTGTACACCCGCTCACGGGCGATGAGTTGAAGGATCACACCGAACACGCCATCTGGATGGGAGAAATCCGGCCTCTGGATGTCTCCATATTCAAGGCCTGAACCACAGCTCGTGGAGACACGGACTGCGTATGACCTGCTCCGCTATAAGCAGTGAAGATGTTCCAGATCATGGAAGGGTGACTTCCACTTCAGGCAAATGGCTTCAGCAGTGGTTTGTCGGTAATGTTTGAATCCAATAGCGCTATCCCGTGGAGAGGTCATCACATGGACATTCGCACTCTGAAAAATCTCATGCAAGTCGCCCAGTGCGGCTCTCTGACCGCCGCGTCCGAAATCTGCTGCCTCAGTGTCCAGGCGCTGGCCGCGCAATTGAACAAGGTCGAAGCGCAGTTTGGCTTCAAGCTTTTCAAGCGCTCCAACAAGGGCCTGACCCTGACCAGTGCGGGCCAGGAACTCGAGCCCTATATGGAACAGGTGCTGGAGGCTTCCCGGCAACTGGACAACAAGGTTGCCGCGCTCAATGTGTCGTCCTCGCGAATCCTGCGGGTGGCGCTCAACAGCACCTTGTCGAGCGAGGTCAATCGCTGCATCGTGGCGCGCATGATCGAGGCGTTCGACGACTGCCAGCTGGAGTTCAGCTACGCCGAATCGGTAGAGAACCTGAGCAAGCTCAATCACGAGAGCTTCGATATGGCAGTGCTGATCGGACCGCAATCCATAAGGCCCAGCGTTCTGCTGCCCTTCGTGCAAGTCCAGGTCGTGGGCGTGCATTGCGGCCCGAAAGATACACCGCTGTCTGCGCTCAATGAAAAACTCCAGGTTCGCCCCAGCAGCAATTGCCCGTACTCGGACAGCTTCCAGCGCTTCATTGCCGGCGGCACGCCCAAGAAAGGCAAGCCGCCGAGCATTGTGTACTCGGGCAGCGAGACCCTGACGCTCTCTTTGATCAGGCAACTGGACGGCATTGGCTTGGTATCCAGAAGCGTTGCCGAACACAGTGGCCTGACCATCGTGCCTGGCTTCGAGGACTCGCTGGAGGTGCATCTGGTGGTGAACAATTCGAGCCTGTCGTGCCAGGCCCTGAATTACGTGGTTCACACCGCATTACAGGACAGCACTGATAGCAATGTAGGCCGCCACACCCAGCGCCACACTGAGAAACAGATTCCTGCTCAGGTATGCGCATAACAGCGTCGGGATCGCGGCAAGAAACTCGGGGCGGTCCAGTTGCAGTTGCTGGTTCTTGATCAGCAGCGGGGTGACGGTAATGGCGGCAACGATCGCCACAGGCAGGTATTCCAGCGCCTTGGCGATAAAGTCCGGCCAGTGCTCGGTATTGACCTGCAACGGCAGGGTGCGTGGCAGCAGCGTGACGGCGACCATCGCCGCCACCGCCAGAATCAGGAACGTTTGTTCAGACATAGTCCGGCCCCGCAACCCAGAAGTGTGGCAATAAATACATTGAAGGCGGAATCGCCCAGCAGGCTGAGCCCGCCCATGGCAACCACGGCCACCATTGCTGCAATGAGCTTCTTGCGGGTATCGCACAGCGAAACCAGCACGTAGAGCATCATGGCGCTCAAGGCGTAGTCGAGTTTGTAGCTCACCAGATGCGCCGCATACTGCGCGCACAAGGCACCGATCAGACCACCGGCCACCCACGCCGTATGGCAGTAGAGGTTGAAGCCGATCAGATAACGGGCCGTGACAGGCTGGTCCTTGCCGAGCCGTACACTGTGGAATGCGAACGACTCGTCGGTCAGTTCTGCGCCATAGCAGAAACGCTCCAGACGCGTCAGTTTCAGGGGGCGCAAGGCCTTGGCCATGTACACCGACATCAGCATGTGCCGGGCATTGATCAGGAACGTCGTGAGGATGATCGTCGGCAACGAAGCCCCCGCGCTCAGCAGCGCCAGAGCGGCGAACTGCGAAGCACCGGCATAGACGAACAGGCACATCGCGACCGGCAACCAGAGCGGAAAGCCCGCGTTGATCGCCATGAGCCCGAACACGAAGGCAACGGCAAAGTAGCCGGCCACGACCGGGCTGGCTTCAGCGAATGCACTGGACTTCTGCTTGGGAGCCGACATGGTTTGATCGATCGATAGCTTGCTCAAAGGTCTTTCTCGCAAGTGATTTCGCCTTTGGGCTCATGAAAACCCAGGCTGTTCCAGAAATTGCGCCCCACCAGATTATCGCCGTCGACGAACAGGAACATGCGTCGCACATTGAGACGTTTCATGTCCGCGGTGGCAGCATCCACCAGACACTGTCCGACGCCCTGACCACGAGATTCAGGACTGACCGCCAGATGATTGATGGTCCCGCGAGTCCCCAGTACGCCCCCCATGACCGCACCGACGACATCACCTTTGGCATCCTTGGCCAGATAGGCGATGGTGGTTTCGCGGGTCAGGATTCGCTGCAGACATTTGGTGTCCTGCCATTGGCAGAAAGCGACTTCCTTGAAAGAGCGGAAAAAGTTCTCAAGCAGCGCGGCATCCTGATAAGTCGCTCGTTTGAGAAGGGCAATTTCTGCGGGTTCGAGATTTTCAGCGAACAATGTCAAAAGACGTCCCCGGCAAGGAAAATGAAATAGCCATGATCTGACGATAGGCCATTTTGTGCGGGTCGCGATTGCTCGCAGGCGTTACGTAATGGCGCATTTCCCGGTCCAGGAAGAACGTGGTGTCCAGCACTTCATCGTAGGTGAGTGCCGACAGTTGTTCTTCCTTGGTGTTGTACAGCCGGCTCTGGGCACCCTCGACGTTCTGCTTGCCCCAGAAGTGCACGCCGCTGAAAGGATAGCCATCGCAATGGATGCCTTCGGGAGTGATTTCCAGCGTCTTGCCCGGTTTGATCTCGATACGGATCTGATGGATCTGACACTGCCAGACCTTGTTGTGCAGTTCCGGCGGCAGTACGTGCTTATAGACTTCAAAATCCAGGTCTATAAGGCTGCGCACCACAGGCGAGGCGATAACCTCTTCGGAAAAGTCCTGAAAATGCCGCTCCAGGCCGCCAACGTAGCGGTTATGAGCGGTGGACTGGACATAGGCACGATGTTCGAGTTGGCGCAGGTCGCGAGTGACGGGGTTGTACTCAAAGTCGCTATAGCGGCGAAACCGCATGCCTGAATCGGCCTGCCCGTAGTACTTGTCTTCTTCCATGTTCTCCCAGCTCTTGGTGAGCCGGATGAAATCGGCGAAATGACCGTACAGACTAAAATCGCTGCCTAGAACATTTGCAAACTTGTCACGTTGTAGCGAGTGGCCAACTTCCTTGTTCAAGACAAGCATTTTCAGGGTCCTTTTCTACGGTGAGCGCCTAATTTAGACGTCACGGCAGATAGTTCCATGAAAAAGAATTTCAGGCATATCAAGCCCTGATTGATGACCCCGAAGGGCTGCCGTCACCAGCAGGCAGCCCGTTTCGCCTGTGCTACTGAATCAATTCAGTACGCCATCGAGGATAGCGTAGACGATACCTGTGCCCACTGCGATCAAGACCACGTCGGTGCCCAAGCGACGCCATTCGTAACCGTCATAGCGCGGCAGGTATTGCAACGAGCGGGCATCCAGACGTTTGCCATAGCCGGGCGGAAGTGGTTTGCCCTTGACGATATGTATACCCGGCGGCAGCGGCTGGCCTCGCCCGATCACATCACGATGTTGCTGGAAGGTCTGGCGAACCTGGCCGAAGTCCTGAGGAGGACGAGTGCCGCCACGCTTATCCTGATGGCCCGGATTGCCATTACCTTTGTTGCCGCCATTACCACGATCGCCGGGACCGCCATTGTTCTGCGGACCTTGATGCTGACCACCCCGATTGTCATCACGACCATCGCGCTGATCCGGTGGTGCGGCCTGCAGCAGCGGACTGGCACCGATCAACAGAATACCCAGACCGGCAATAAAACGGTTTGGCAGTTTCATGAAGGTTTACCTCAGCATTCAATGGCTCAAAAAAGGGTTCAGGACCGTGGTCATGAACCCTTGTGTCTCGCTACATAGAATAGCTAATGGCGTATTGATTCCTCTGTATCAGGAACTTTACCTTCAGGCGTGACGAGCCTGACGCACCCCTTTGGCCAACGCGGCGCAAAGGCTCAGCACCTCGTCTACAGCCTCGTCGGGCGATTTGGCTGTGGCGATCTTGTCCACCAGCGCCGAACCGACCACCACGCCATCGGCCAGACGCGCGATGGCAGCAGCCTGTTCAGGCGTACGAATGCCGAAACCGACACTGATGGGCAGGCTGGTATGGCGACGCAGGCGTGCAATGGCTTCGGTGACATGCTCGGTGGTGGCCGAACCGGCACCGGTCACACCGGCGACGGACACGTAGTAGACGAAACCGGAACTGCGCTCCAGCACACGTGGCAGACGTGCGTCATCGGTGGTTGGCGTGGTCAGGCGAATGAAATCGATACCCGAAGCCTGGGCAGGCGTAGCCAGCTCGGCATCGTGCTCGGGCGGCAGGTCGACGATGATCAGACCGTCCACACCGGCATCCTTGGCAGCAGCGACAAAAGCGTCCACACCAAAACGGTGAATCGGGTTGTAGTAACCCATCAGCACGATAGGTGTGGCCTGGTCTTCGACGCGGAACTCGCTGACCATCTGCAGGGTTTTCAGCAGAGTCTGGCCGGCGTCCAGGGCGCGCAGGGTCGCCAGTTGAATCGCGACACCGTCGGCCATCGGATCGGTGAAGGGCATGCCCAGTTCGATCACGTCAGCGCCAGCCGCTGGCAGCCCTTTGAGGACTTTCAGGGAAGTGTCATAGCCAGGATCGCCAGCGGTGATAAAAGTCACCAGTGCCGCACGGCCTTCGGTTTTCAGCTGGGCGAAACGTTGCTCAAGACGGCTCATACCGACTTCTCCTGGTTCTGTTCAGCGGCGGCCATGTGGCTCATTACGGTTTGCATGTCTTTGTCACCGCGACCGGAGAAGCACACGACCATCAGATGGTCACTGCTCAGGGTGGCGGCACGCTTGATGGCTTCGGCCAGTGCGTGGGCAGTTTCCAGTGCGGGAATGATGCCTTCGAGACGGCAGCAGGCGTGAAAGGCTTCCAGTGCCTCTTCGTCGGTGATGCTGACGTACTCGGCGCGCTTCACTTCATGCAGGTAAGCGTGCTCCGGACCGATGCCCGGGTAGTCCAGGCCGGCGGAAATCGAGTGGGCGTCCGCGATCTGGCCGTCTTCGTTCTGCAGCAGGTAAGTGCGGTTGCCATGCAATACGCCGGGAACGCCACCATTGAGGCTGGCTGCGTGCTTGTCGGTGTCAATGCCGTGACCACCGGCCTCGACACCAATGATTTGCACGCTGGCATCATCGAGGAATGGATGGAACAGACCCATGGCGTTGGAACCACCGCCCACGCAAGCCACCAGACTGTCAGGCAGACGTCCTTCCTTCTCGTGCATCTGAGCCTTGGTTTCCTTGCCGATGATCGACTGGAAATCACGGACCATCGCCGGATAAGGGTGTGGACCGGCCACAGTGCCGATCAGGTAGAAGGTGTCTTCGACGTTGGTCACCCAGTCACGCAGGGCTTCGTTCATGGCGTCTTTGAGGGTGCCGGTGCCGGAAGTGACCGGTACGATTTCGGCACCCAGCAGCTTCATGCGGAACACGTTGGCCTGCTGGCGCTCGATATCGGTGGCGCCCATGTAGATCACGCAAGGCAGGCCGAAGCGGGCAGCGACTGTGGCCGTGGCAACGCCGTGCATGCCTGCGCCGGTTTCCGCGATCAGACGCTTCTTGCCCATGCGCTTGGCCAGCAGGATCTGGCCGATGCAGTTGTTGATCTTGTGCGCGCCGGTGTGGTTCAGCTCTTCACGCTTGAAGTAGATTTTTGCGCCCCCGCAGGACTCGGTCAGACGCTCTGCGAAATACAGCGGGTTCGGACGACCGACATAGTCGCGCTGGAAGTAAGCCAGTTGCTCGGCGAACTCAGGGTCGGCCTTGGCGGCTTCGTACTCACGGTTCAGGTCAAGCACCAGTGGCATGAGGGTTTCAGCCACGTAGCGGCCGCCGAATGAGCCGAACAGGCCGTTGGCGTCGGGACCGCTGCGATAGTTGGTCTGGGTCATGGGGGCTCCAGTGGCAGTCTTGGGCGAATGGATTGAGCCGGATCGGCAATGAGCTCACTTTAACCAGCGCACGCCCGGATGAAAACCGATAAGATCGCCACAACCTGTCAGGAAAACTCACAGATACCATGAGCCGCGACCTTCCTCCCCTCAACGCCTTGCGCGCTTTTGAAGCCACTGCCCGACTGGGCAGCGTCAGTCAGGCAGCGGAACAGCTGCATGTGACACACGGCGCAGTCAGTCGCCAGTTGAAAGCCCTGGAGGAACACTTGGGCGTCAGCCTGTTCGGCAAGGACGGGCGCGGCCTGAAACTCACAGATGCCGGGATGCGTCTGCGCGAGGTCAGCGGCGAAGCCTTCGACCGCCTGCGCGATGTGTGTGCCGAACTGAGTCAGGGTGGCGCGGATGCGCCCTTCGTACTGGGCTGCTCCGGCAGCTTGCTGGCGCGCTGGTTCATTCCGCGCCTGGGCCGCCTGAATGCCGAGTTGCCGGACCTGCGCCTGCACCTCTCGGCGGGCGAGGGCGATCTGGACCCGCGTCGCCCCGGTCTGGATGCGCTGCTGGTCTTTGCCGAGCCGCCATGGCCGGCAGACATGCAGGTTTTCGAGTTGGCCAGCGAACGTATCGGCCCGGTGCTGAGTCCACGCTTCAGCCGTTTCGAGGCATTGCGACAGGCTCCCGCCCAGGCGCTGTTGAGTGAGGCGCTGCTGCAAACCACATCACGCCCGCAAGCCTGGCCAAGCTGGGCACAACATCACGGGATCGATCCGCAGGCACTGCGTTACGGTCAGGGGTTCGAGCATTTGTATTATTTGCTGGAGGCAGCGGTGGCGGGCCTGGGGATTGCCATTGCGCCCGAACCACTGGTCACGGATGACCTGCGGGCCGGGCGCCTGGCGGCACCCTGGGGCTTCAGCGAAACCCCGGCGCGACTTGCACTCTGGGTGCCCCGACGCGCCGCAGACGGTCGGGCACAGCAACTGGCTCAATGGTTGAAAAACGAGCTGGAGCGCTCCATCGAGCCGATCAGAAAATGATCAGTCGCCGCGTTTGATCAGCAGGTAGGCAGCAAGCAGGCCGATAGCCCCGACTGCAACACCCGCGGTGGTCCAGGGATGTTCCTGAGCGTAGTCACGAGTGGCAATGGCGTTTTCACGGGTCTTGACCTTCACGTCCTCGTAGAGATCGCTGAGCAGATGACGCGAATGGCTCAATGCATTTTCAGCATTGGTCTTGAGGCTTTTCAGCGTCTTGCGCGACTCCTCGGAAGCATCACCTTTGAGGCTTTCCAAAGACTTGAGAAGGCTCTCGATCTCCGCTTCCATGCTTTGCAACGAGGCTTTACGAAGTGAATTGCTAGCCATGGTATTTCTCCTGCTGTGATGAGTAGGTGTGTTGTTTCCGACTCCAGGCTTTTTGGAAAGTGCGATGGTATTTATGCGAAGTGCTGAACTTTTCTCTGCCTTTTCCTGACAGAACCAATGTGCGCCGCCATTGCTGCGCCTCTGAGGCTAACAAGGAGAACCGCCATGAGTGATCACCATACCTACAAGAAGATCGAGCTGGTTGGCTCGTCTACTACCAGTATTGAAGATGCCATCAACAATGCGATTGCAGAGGCCGGCAAGAGCCTTCAGCACCTGGAATGGTTCGAGGTGACCGAAACCCGCGGGCACATCGAAAACGGCAAGGTTGCGCATTATCAGGTCACCCTCAAGGTAGGGTTTCGCATTGCAAATAGCTGACAGGTTCTGACCCTTTTAACTGGCCGTTTGCCATAAATTCCGCTACAGATAGAGACCGCTGCCACGCATCAATGCGTGGCGGTTGCCATTGAGCGCTTCATTTGGAGTGCCTGCGTTTGTCATCACGAGGGAGAGTGTCATTGATGAAGAAGTTTCTATTGGTAGCAGGTTTGCTGAGCCTTGCAGGAAACACCATGGCGGCGGGCAGGAGTTGCGAAGAGCTGAAAGCGTATATTGATGCGAAGCTCCAGTCGCTCAATGTCAAGTCCTACACCCTGCAGATCGTTCCAAACGCAGATGTGAAGATGGATCAGAAAGTCGTCGGCTCCTGCGAAGTCGGCACCCACAAGATTATCTATTCGCGCAACTGATCCGGGTTCGCTCCTGCACACAAGTGCAGGAGCGAATTCATTGGCGAAAACGGTCATCCCATGGATTTTCACCACCGCCTTCCCGGATAAATCCGGTCCTGCACAGTACGGCTTTTTATCCCTGTGCGGCCTGCGCCAGGATTTCATACGAGCGCAAACGATCCTCGTGTTCGTACATGTCGCAGGTGAAGATCAATTCATCGGCATCGGTCTGTTCCAGCAGCACGTCCAGCTTGGCGCGGATCTTTTCCGGGCCGCCCACCATCGCCAGACCCAGAAAACTCGCCACAGCCTCTCGCTCGTGAGGCAGCCACAGTTTGTCCATGGATTCGACCGGTGGACGCTGCACCAGACTGTGCCCGCGCATCAGCGCCAGAATGCGCTGATAGACCGACGTCGCCAGGTACTCGGCACGTTCGTCGGTGTCGGCGGCCGCCAGCGGTACACCCAGCATCACGTAAGGTTTGTCGAGCACCTCGGAAGGCTGGAAATGATTGCGATAGACACGAATCGCCTCATGCATGTAGCGCGGCGCGAAATGCGAGGCAAAGGCATAAGGCAGCCCGCGCATCCCGGCCAGTTGCGCGCTGAACAGGCTCGAGCCCAGCAGCCAGATGGGCACATTGGTGCCTGAACCCGGCACAGCGATCACTTTCTGATCAGGCGTGCGCGGTCCCAGATAATCCATCAACTCGGCGACATCGTCGGGAAAATCGTCGGCGCTGCCGGAGCGCTCTCGACGCAGTGCCCGGGCCGTCATCTGGTCCGAGCCCGGCGCACGTCCCAGGCCCAGATCGATACGGCCGGGATAGAGACTGGCCAGAGTACCGAACTGCTCGGCAATCACCAGCGGCGCATGGTTGGGCAGCATCACCCCGCCAGCGCCTACGCGAATCGTCGATGTGCCGCCAGCCAGATAGGCCAGCAGCACGGAAGTCGCCGAACTGGCGATGCCGTCCATGTTGTGGTGCTCGGCAACCCAGAAGCGGTTATAGCCCAGCTTCTCGACATGCTGAGCCAGGTTCAGGGAATTGCGCAGTGAATCTGCGGGGCCTTTGTCCTGGCGCACCGGCACCAGGTCCAGGGTGGAAATCTTTACATCCGACAAACGTTTCATAGGCCGCTGCTTCTCCTCGAAATGTATGGGGCTGAGCCCATGATGAAACAGCAGTGCGGGCGCAAGCGCTGCTTTTCAATGGCAACCCCCAAAAAAGACCTACTAAAACACTAGGACTTATGCGTTGAACTTTCCAAAGCCGTCTATCCTCAGAATCCTGGCTACGTTTCAAACATTACCGATTTCAACAGGAGGCATCATGAGCATCGTCAAGAAAGCATCAGCGCACTGGGAAGGTGATCTCAAAAGCGGTCTTGGTCATATCTCAACCGAAACAGGCGTCCTGCGCGAAGCACCTTATGGCTTCAAGGCCCGCTTCGAAGGCGGTAAGGGCACCAATCCTGAAGAGCTGATCGGCGCAGCTCATGCCGGCTGCTTCTCCATGGCCCTGTCGATGATTCTCGGAAACGCCGGCTTCACCGCTGAAAGCATCGATACCCAGGCCGAAGTGACGCTGGACCAGGACAGCGGCGGATTTTCCATCACTGCCGTGCATCTGGTGCTCAAGGCCAAAGTGCCCGGCGCCAGCCAGCAGCAGTTCGATGAACTGACCAGACAGGCCAAAGAAGGCTGCCCGGTTTCCAAGGTGCTGAATGCCAAGATCACCCTGGATGCCACGCTGCTCAGCTGATCGATCGCCTGACGCCGCGGGCCCGCACAACCCGGTTGTGCGGGTCATTTTTTTGCCCGTCAGAACCAGATGCGGGGCCGGACGGTCGTATGAAGGACTACAGCACAGACAAAAACCTGTGCGCCCTATCGAAGGAATCGGCCATGAAACGTTTTGCCTTGACCATCAGTTGTATTCTGCTGACGACCAGCGCCCTGGCTGCGCCGAAGTCCTGCGAAGAACTCAAGGACGAAATCGAGGCCAAGATCCAGGCCAACAATGTCACGTCCTATACGCTGGAAATCGTCCCCAATGCTGAAGTCCACGATCAGAACATGGTGGTGGGCAGTTGCGACAACGGCACCCGGAAGATCATCTACCAGAAAAACGACAGCTGATCAGATGCAGTGAATATCACCCTGCTCGGCCACCACCTTGCGCTCGGCGTCGAAAAGCCGGGCCGTAATGTCATTGGCCAGGATGCGGGCATCGATCATGTAACGCTGCCCGGCGGCAAAGTGATCGTATTCGATATCGATGAAACAGGTGATATCGGTGTAATCGTCACTGATCAGGCCCAGTCCACCGGAGCGATATTCGTAGTCGAAACGGATCTGTAGTTCATGACGACCGGGAGTGACCTGAAAGTAGCGACCATCCTCGGTATTCTTGCCATCGAGCTTGTCCGCCATCACCAGCCTGCCGGTCGTGGTGCGCATATCGACCCAGGCCATGCCAGGATCGACGGCAGGTAAAGGCGTGGTACACCCGACAAGGGTGCCAAGGATGAGAATCAAGGCTATCGAGCGCATGTCAGGCTCCGCAAATGGACGGATGACGATGATAGTTGCGTAATACCCTGGCTGTCCTGCATAACGCGTTCTATCCCTGTCTTGAAGGCCGTGTATGCCACGACTCGATGTTGTACGTCTCTGGCGCAGTTTGCCGATAGCGACGATGGTTTTGCTCTGTGGATGTTCCAGCCTCTCGTACTACGGCCAGTTGGCCAGTGGTCAGCTGAAACTGTTGCAGGCACGCGAGCCTGTCGAAGACATCATCTCTGACCCCGGACGCGACCCGAAATTGCGTCAGCGTCTGGCCTATGCCCAACAGGCCCGCACTTTCGCCAGCGCCCATCTGCATCTGCCGGACAACAAGAGCTATCGCCTGTACGCCGATCTGGGCCGTCCTTATGTGGTATGGAACGTATTCGCCACCGATGAGTTCTCTCTGGACCCCGTCACTCATTGCTTTCCGATTGCCGGTTGCGTGGCCTACCGAGGCTATTACAGCCTGGGCGGCGCACGTGGCGAGGCCGCCTTGCAACGGCAGGCCGGCAAGGATGTGTACATGAGCGGCATCGAGGCGTACTCGACACTGGGCTGGTTCAACGATCCGATTCTCAGTTCGATGCTCGGCTGGGGCGATGAACGACTGGCGACGCTGATCTTTCACGAACTGGCGCATCAGCGCTTTTATGTGAAAGACGACACCGAGTTCAACGAGTCCTACGCCAGTTTCGTGGAACAGGAAGGCACACGCCAATGGCGGGCTTCGCGTGGCCTGGCTCCCGAGAGTGTTTCGCAATCTACACGCCGGGATCAATTCATTCGTCTGGTGCTCGACACCCGGGAACGGCTCAAGACGCTGTACAGCCAGCCGCTGACCGCCGAAGTGATGCGTGAGCGCAAAGCGGCCGAATTCGAGCGTCTGCGTCATGAGTACCGACAGGTGCGTGATGAACAATGGCGCGGCGACAAACGTTTCGATGGGTGGATCAACTCACCGATGAACAACGCCAAATTGCTGCCCTTCGGGCTGTACGACCAATGGGTGCCAGCGTTTGAGGCGTTGTTCAAACAGGTGAAGGGCGACTGGCCTGAGTTCTTCGAGGCAGTGGAAACGCTGGGCGACCTGCCCGCCAAAGAGCGTAAGGCACGCCTGCAGCAATTGATGTCCCGGTAAATCCCGTCGCGGGCAAGCGCGCTCCTACAGTAGGAGCGCGCTTGCCCGCGACGGCGGTCTTCCAGAATCTTGTGGATTCACGGGTTCCTACGTGGCGGTAAAGGCTTTATGCATTTCGGCCATGGTTGCGAAGTGATAGGTCGGCATTTGCGCCGTCAGTTCCTCATGACTGCCGAAGCCATACCCCACAGCCGCCACATCCAGCCCGTTGCGCAGGCCGCCGATAAGGTCGTGCTTGCGGTCGCCAATCATCAGGGTCTGGCTTGGGTCCAGCCCCTCCTGCTCCAGCAGATGGGCAATCAGTTCCACTTTATCGGTGCGGGTACCGTCCAGCTCACTGCCATATATCACTTTGAAATACTTGGCGAAGTCGAAATGCCGGGCGATTTCATGGGCAAACACCCAGGGTTTCGACGTTGCGATATACAGCGTTCGCCCCTGACCCGCCAAGGCTTCAAGCAACTCGGGCACGCCATCGAACACCTGGTTTTCATATAGCCCGGTCACCTTGAAGCGCTCGCGATAGAAGCCTACGGCCTCCCAGGCACGGGCTTCGTCCATGTCATAGAACTGCATGAAAGCCTGGAGCAATGGAGGGCCGATGAAGTGTTCGAGCCGGGTGATGTCCGGTTCGTCGATCCCCAGCTTCGACAGGGCAAACTGGATGGAACGCGTTATCCCCAGGCGCGGGTCGGTCAGTGTGCCGTCGAGGTCGAAAAGAATATTCTGGTAATTCATGAAGTCTCGCCAGTAATGCGTAAAAGGGCCTGTGGATAACTCAGGGCTGGTCATAGCCTTCGGCCAGATGCTGATCCTTGAGCTTCACGTAATTGCTCGCACTATAAGGGAAAAAGGCAATTTCCTTTTCAGTCAGAGGCCGGGCCTGCCTGACCGGACGCCCCACATAGAGAAACCCGCTTTCCAGCACCTTGCCGGGCGGCACCAGACTGCCTGCACCGATAATCACCTCATCCTCGACCACCGCGCCATCCATGATGGTAGTGCCCATGCCGATCAGAATCCGGTTGCCGATAGTGCAGCCATGCAGCATCGCCTTGTGGCCAATGGTCACTTCGTCACCGATCAGCAATGGAAAGCCATCAGGGTTGAAAGGCCCGGCATGGGTGATATGCAACACGCTGCCATCCTGCACGCTGGTGCGGGCACCGATGCGGATGCGGTGCATGTCGCCACGGATCACGGTCAGTGGCCAGACGGAGCTGTCTGCACCGATTTCGACATCGCCGATCACAACAGCCGAATGATCGACGAACGCTCTTTCGCCAAGGGCTGGGGTGTGGTCCTGGAACTTGCGAATGGCCACGATAGACTCCTTCTTTACGGGTGATAGAGGCGCGATTCAGGTTTGAGTGCTGCGGTCGGCGTCGATTGTAATTAAGATGCGTGAGTGTTTCTTCCAGCCAAGGTGCAAAACCGTGAGCGCGAACAACCCTCTTCTGCAATCGTACGACCTGCCTCCTTTCTCGGCGATCCGTGCCGAGCACGTAAAACCTGCCATCGAGCAGATCCTGGCCGATAACCGCGCCGCGATTGCCGACATTCTTGCCAAGCAGGGTTCGACCCCCACCTGGGCCGGTCTGATCCTGGCGATGGATGAATTGAATGATCGTCTGGGAGCCGCCTGGAGCCCGGTCAGCCATCTGAATGCCGTCTGCAACAGCGCCGAGCTGCGCGAAGCCTACGAGTCGTGCCTGCCTGCACTGAGCGCCTACTCCACCGAAATGGGCCAGAACCGCGAACTGTTCAAGGCCTATGAAGCCCTGGCCAACAGCCCGGAAGCGGCAAACTTCGATGTCGGTCAGAAGACCATCCTGGAACAGTCGCTGCGTGACTTCCGCCTTTCGGGCATCGACCTGCCGCCCGAGCAGCAGAAGCGTTATGCCGAAGTTCAGAGCAAGCTGTCGGAACTGGGCAGCCAGTTCTCCAACCAGTTGCTCGACGCCACCCAGGCCTGGACCAAACTGGTCACTGACGAATCCGCCCTCGCGGGTCTGACCGATTCGGCCAAGCAGCAGATGGCGGCTGCCGCCAAGGCCAAGGATCTGGAAGGCTTCCTGATCACTCTGGAATTCCCGAGCTATTACGCGGTAATGACCTACGCCGAAGACCGTGCCCTGCGCGAGGAAGTCTATGCGGCGTACTGCACCCGCGCCTCGGATCAAGGCCCGAATGCCGGCAAGAACGACAACGGCCCGGTGATGGCCCAGATCCTCGACCTGCGTCAGGAACTGGCGCAACTGCTGGGCTTCGCCAGCTTCTCCGAACTGAGCCTGGCCACCAAGATGGCCGAGTCCAGCGATCAGGTGCTGAGCTTCCTGCGCGATCTGGCCAAGCGCAGCAAGCCCTTTGCCGAACAGGACCTCAAGCAGCTCAAGGCCTATGCCGCCGAACAGGGCTGCCCGGATCTGCAAAGCTGGGACAGCGGTTTCTATGGCGAGAAACTGCGCGAACAACGCTACAGCGTTTCGCAGGAAATCCTGCGTGCCTACTTCCCGATCGACAAAGTGCTGAGCGGCCTGTTCGCGATCGTCCAGCGCCTGTACGGAATTGAAATCACCGAGCAGAAAGGCTTCGACACCTGGCACCCGGATGTTCGCCTTTTCGAGATCAAGGAAAACGGCCAGCACGTCGGGCGTTTCTTCTTCGATCTGTATGCCCGCGCCAACAAGCGTGGCGGTGCCTGGATGGATGGCGCTCGCGACCGTCGTCGCACCGCCGAAGGCCGCCTGCAGAACCCGGTAGCGAATCTGGTGTGCAACTTCACCCCAGCCGTCGGCGGCAAGCCGGCCTTGCTGACTCACGATGAAGTCACCACCCTGTTCCACGAATTCGGCCATGGCCTGCATCACCTGCTGACCCGCGTCGAACATGCCGGTGTCTCGGGCATCAACGGTGTGGCCTGGGATGCGGTCGAGCTGCCAAGCCAGTTCATGGAAAACTGGTGCTGGGAGCCTGAAGGCCTGGCGCTGATTTCCGGTCACTACGAGAGCGGCGAAGCGCTGCCTCAGGACCTGCTGGAAAAAATGCTCGCCGCCAAGAACTTCCAGTCTGGCCTGATGATGGTCCGCCAGTTGGAGTTCTCGCTGTTCGACTTCGAGCTGCACGCCACCCATGGCGATGGTCGTGGCGTACTGGAAGTGCTTGAAAGCATCCGCGATGAAGTTTCGGTAATGCGTCCACCTGCCTACAACCGCTTCCCGAACAGCTTCGCGCATATCTTCGCGGGCGGTTATGCGGCAGGTTATTACAGCTACAAATGGGCAGAAGTGCTGTCCGCCGATGCGTTCTCGCGATTCGAGGAAGACGGTGTACTCAACGCCGAGACTGGCCGTGCCTTCCGCGAAGCCATTCTGGCCCGTGGCGGGTCCCAGGCGCCGATGGTGTTGTTCGTCGACTTCCGCGGACGCGAGCCTTCGATTGACGCACTCTTGCGTCACAGTGGCTTGAGTGAGGAAGCGGCAGCATGACCGATACACCGGTAGTCATTACCAAGAAACGCTTTATCGCCGGGGCTGTCTGCCCGGCGTGCAGCGAGCCCGACAAGCTGAAAATGTGGAGTGAGGACGACGTGCCCCATCGCGAATGCGTGGGCTGCGGCTACAGCGATACGCTCAATGAACAGGGCCTGTCGATTCCCAAAGAGCTGGGCACACGGGTCAACAAGATCACGCCAAAACCTGCCGATCCAAAGGTGCAGGGCGTGCAGTTCTTCCCGAATCCGAAGTTGAAGAAGCCCGTCGATCCGAGCTGAAACCTGATGGTCGGGTCAAGAGGAACGGGAAGCACTTGATAGGTGCTTCCCGTTTCATGGGTTCATCAGGACGAGGCCTCGGTATTCAAGAATACATAGCCTCACGGAGTACCATTGAAATAACCAAACGAAATCTTCCCATCAATCGATTTACTGGCCTCGACCCGTACATCACTGTTCTCATAAGAGCGGTTGAAACTTGGAATAACGACAGGCCAGGTAATATCACGCTTGATCGTTACATTGGTTCTGCCCTGTGATGGCTTGCCGTCCGGTTGACCATAGAGACTGAAGTGACTACCGGCTTTGGCTTTAAGTATCATGCCCGAGCGTACTTCATCATTGGAACAGCCAAAACTGTTGCTTTTCATCTTGACGTTATGGGAACGATTGAGAGGGATCGTACAGTCTATGTTTTGAGTGGCATTGTTTCCTTCATACAGCACGATGGCCGCGTCGGAAAAATTGGAAGGTGTTCTGCCAATCTCGATCCTGGAAACCTTGCCGTTCAGATTATTATTGCTGGCAAATACCATTTGGTAGTCGGCGTTTTTACGACTTTTATCGAATTTCGGAATCAGGACACTTTCGTTTATACCAATGTCTCGTTTGATATCAATCACCGCGTAATCGTCCGAGCGGCGACCATTGGGATTGTCGTACAGCGTGATTCGAGTGCCTTTGGTAATGCCAGACAAGGTCATGGATTTTGCTTCGTCGTTTTCACAACCCAGAGTCGGTAAAACGAGTGTCCTTGAACCACTTGGAATCGCGCAGACCGCGTCGCGCTTCTTGTCTGCATTTTCACCTTCCCATAAATAAATACCCCCCTGGGTCAGGGTCCGGGCATAGGCGAAAGCATCGCCGCTCCTGTAGTTGTTGATCGCCACAAAGTTCGGTTTTGCCCCACAGCTGGCTGTACGCCGCATGAGATGGGTCAGGTTGTTATCGTACTTGCCCGAGTCTGTGGTTGTGGACGTGACGGTATGGAACTGGTTCATCAGGAACAGGCGATTCCATGATTTTCCGGTAGAGGCTGCAACGGACCCGGTACTGAGAGGTATTGAAGTCCAGCGGGTCGGACAGGAGAAATCATGTGCGGCAAGGATGTTGGACGCAACGGGCCCAAGCGTATCCCATTTATTTTGCTTCACCCAATCCTGATCAAACAGAACCGTGACGGTTTTTGAGCCGACCGTGTAATTACCACTCACTTCCCGCTTGTCGGTCATCAGGATCAGTCGGTTATTCTTACGTGCCATCTCCAAAAGACCGGGCCAGCTCTGGGCGCCGAAATTGGCCGGGTTGAACGAGTAGTCCGCCAGCTCAGGCAGTGCATCGAATACTTCCTGTACATCGTTGCGACTGACATAGGTTTCAAAAAAGATCGTGACCACTTCCGTCGGATGGTTTTTCAGGAAGGGAATAAACTCGTTCTTCAGCTGATTACCGAGCGGCCCATAGCAGGCGATGGTTTTATGACAGACCTTGATGCGGTTAATGCCCGGTTTTTCATCGCGGTAGAGATCGAGCATGAAGCCACGAACACCGTCTTTCAGTTGCCGGGGCATTTCTGCCAGATTCTGGTTGATCTTCTCGTAGGAATTATGGGTAGTAACCCAGTAATACTGATCGAAGGGTTTATCGTTACCGCTGACGTTATCCGCTTGGGCGGCACTGACCAGCCAGAACAGAAGCGAGATTCCAAGCAAAACGCGCAATGTATATTTATTGTTCAAGAGTGACGTCCTTTTCAATGTTTGTCAGGGCCTTTATCAGGCTCTGAATAAATACTCATCCTTGAGTACTACTGGCGAAAAGTAATAAGCGAATACAGAGATTGATGGAACAAGCTTATTGTTACAGCCTTTTAATAAGTGCTATGGCGAAGGGCTTCGACAGAGGAATCCGCAGACACCATCTGTCAGGTAAGAAGGATTTTTCCGGGCGAAGGTAAAAAATTGCTGTACTGTATGTATAAACAGTATTCGAGTAATCCCTCATGGTCAGCCCAACCTCGATCCGCGGCCGTGGTACCGCCACCAACCCGCACAACCGTTTTGCTCCCAACCGGTCGGTCGCCGAGGACGATGGCTGGTATCAGGAGGTTCCGCTCACCCAGGGCACTCAGGTCATCCACGAAACGGCCAAGAGCATCATCACCCGCAATACCTCGCCGGACATCCCCTTCGATCGCTCCATCAACCCTTACCGAGGGTGTGAGCATGGCTGCATCTATTGTTTTGCAAGGCCCAGCCATGCGTACTGGGACATGTCGCCCGGTCTGGACTTCGAGACAAAACTGATCGCCAAGACCAATGCGGCGGCCCTGCTGGAACAACAGCTGTCCAAACCCGGCTATCGCTGTGCGCCGATCACGCTGGGGGCCAATACCGATCCGTATCAGCCTATCGAACGCGAGCACCGGATCACCCGCGCAACCCTTGAGGTCTTGCTGCGCTATCGTCATCCCGTGTCCATCATTACCAAAGGCTCGCTGATCCTGCGCGACCTCGATCTGCTGGCCGAAATGGCAAAGCTGAATCTGGTGTCGGTGTTCATCAGCCTGACCACCCTGGATGACGAGCTCAAATGCATTCTCGAGCCCAGGGCCGCTGCACCCAAGGCGCGCTTGCGAGCGATTCGGGTCTTGCGTCAGGCGGGCGTGCCGGTGGGTGTGTTGTGTGCGCCGATGATCCCGATGATCAACGACAGCGAGCTTGAAGCCCTGCTCACTGAAGCCAGGGCAGCCGGCGCACAGAGCGCGAGTTATGTGATGTTGCGCCTGCCGCTGGAGGTGGCACCGCTGTTCGACGAATGGCTCAGAACACATTATCCGCAGCGTGCGGAACATGTGATGAGTCTGATACGTCAAACCCGTGGCGGTGAGGTCTACAACAGCGAGTTCGGGTCGCGCATGCGGGGCGAAGGTCCTTTTGCCGATCTGTTGGCCAAGCGTTACTCAATCGCGACTACACGTTTAGGCCTCAACCGTCGTGAGAGTTTTCATCTGGACTGCAACGCTTTTTGCCCACCGGGAGGGCAGATGTCACTCCTTTAAATGCAGGAATTGGCGTTCTAGAGCCGTCGCATTCAGTTTCACTTAAGCTTGAGTCGTTAATCTGTAAATCGGAGTGATGCCCGCGATAGCGTTCAATGGACTTGTTCGCTATGCCTCACAAGAGGGTTCAGGTCCGATTCCGGTTAGATAAAGCATGAAATCCACATCAATCCGTCAGAGAGGATGAAGACATGAGAGACATGGATAAACAGCAGTCGGCTACCTCAGCCAGTGAGCAGCCTGCATTGAATAGTGCTGAGGTAGCGCTGCAGCAAATCGTGAGTGGCTTCGTGCATTTCCGCCATGAGGTCTTCCCACAGCAGGAAGAGTTGTTCAAGAAACTGGCCACGGCGCAAGCGCCTCGCGCCATGTTCATCACCTGCGCAGACTCGCGCATCGTGCCTGAACTCATTACCCAGAGTTCTCCAGGCGACCTGTTCGTCACCCGTAACGTCGGTAACGTCGTTCCACCTTACGGCCAGATGAACGGTGGTGTTTCAACAGCCCTCGAGTATGCGGTTTCGGCTCTGGGCGTACAGCACATCATCATCTGCGGACACTCCGATTGCGGCGCGATGCGTGCCGTACTCAACCCTCAAAGCCTCGACAAGATGCCTACGGTCAAAGCCTGGCTGCGTCATGCAGAGGTTGCCCGCACAGTTGTCGAAAACAACTGCAGCTGCTCCGGCGAAAAGGAAACCATGCACGTCCTGACTCAGGAAAACGTGATCGCCCAGCTTCAGCACCTGCGTACCCACCCTTCGGTTGCAGCAAAACTGGCCAGCGGTCAGTTGTTCATCCACGGCTGGGTCTACAACATCGAAACCAGTGAAATTCTGGCTTACGACGCGGACCGGGATACATTCCTGCCACTCGATGGCGAAGGTCCGACACCCATGGCTACCCCGAAGCCACGCTTCTAGTCGCATCATCTGATTCACGACTGGCGGTAAACCCTCTTTGAGTCTATGGCGGTTGCGCAGGATGCGCGCCGCCAGGCTTTGTTACGTCTGAAGAGATCCCGGAGAAGCATCATGGGTACTACAGAACTGAAATCCGTTTTACCACGGGAGCTGCTCGCTTCCGTGGTGGTGTTCCTGGTTGCCCTGCCGTTGTGCATGGGGATTGCAATTGCTTCAGGCATGCCTCCGGCCAAGGGATTGATTACTGGCATCATCGGTGGCCTGGTGGTCGGCTGGATCGCAGGGTCGCCTTTGCAGGTCAGTGGCCCTGCCGCAGGACTGGCTGTATTGGTATTCGAGCTGGTGCGTGAACACGGGATGGCCATGCTGGGCCCGATCCTGTTGCTGGCCGGACTGCTTCAACTGCTGGCCGGACGCTTCAAGCTCGGCTGCTGGTTCCGGGTCACGGCACCGGCCGTGGTGTACGGCATGCTGGCCGGTATCGGCGTGCTGATCGTCCTTTCACAAGTGCATGTGATGTTCGACAGCGGTCCGAAACCGTCCGGGCTGGATAACCTGATCGCCTTTCCTTCGACGCTGGTACAGGCCATCGGTCCGGGCTCGGCCATGCAGGCAGGCATGCTGGGGCTGGGCACCATGCTGGTGATGTGGTCCTGGGAAAAGATCCGCCCGCAGTCGCTGCGTTTCGTTCCGGGGGCTCTGCTGGGTGTCGCTCTTGCAACAGGCATCAGCCTCATCATGGCGCTGGAGGTCAAGCGCGTGGAGGTTCCCGACAATCTGGCCGATGCCATCGACTGGCTGCGCCCTGCGGACCTCATGAACCTCGCCGATCCTGCGATCCTGATTGCCGCCGTCGCCCTGGCCTTCATCGCCAGTGCCGAAACGCTGCTCTCGGCTGCTGCCGTCGACCGCATGCACAGCGGCACACGCTCTGACTTCGACAAGGAACTGAGCGCACAAGGCATCGGTAACATGCTGTGCGGTCTGGTGGGCTCGCTGCCCATGACCGGCGTTATCGTTCGCAGCTCGGCGAACGTTCAGGCAGGTGCCACGACCCGCTTCTCGACGATTTTCCACGGCCTGTGGCTGCTGGCTTTCGTACTGGTTCTGTCGAGCGTACTACAGAGCATTCCGATCGCGAGTCTGGCGGGTGTGCTGGTGTACACAGGCCTCAAGCTGGTGGACCTCAAGGCATTTCGTGGTCTGGGCCGTTATGGACGCATGCCGATGTTCATCTATGCCGCAACGGCTTGCTCGATCATCTTCACTGACCTGTTGACCGGTGTACTGGTCGGTTTCGGTCTGACTCTGGTCAAGCTGGCACTCAAGGCTTCACGCCTGAAGATCAGCCTGGTTCAACTGGAAGAAGAGGGCGAGCTGGAGTTGCGTCTGGTAGGTGCGGCAACCTTCCTCAAGGTGCCAGCGCTGACCAAGGTCCTGGGCACTATCCCTCAAGGCAGCATCGTGCACGTGCCGCTGAACAATCTGAGCTATATCGATCACTCTTGCCTGGAGTTGCTGGAAGAGTGGGGGCGGGCCAATGCCGCTCAGGGGACGAAACTGCGTATCGAGTCGCGGGGTCTGAAGCGTCGTCTGGAAGGGCGGGTGTATACGACAACGGGTATCGGAGCTGCTGCCAGGTAGCTCGCATCAACGGTGGGCGTCTTCGCGAAGCAGCGGAGCGCCTGCCGACTCTCCTTCCTTTGCTCGCAAAGACATTATTGAAACGATCAACAGTATCAGGCCTGGGGGCGATCCAGTTCCAGGCCGATACCCAGTTGGCGCGACAGGCATGGCCAGCGTTTCCACGCGGCTTCGGTGTCCGGACTGCCAAGACGATCACGATAGGTTTCAACCGATTCCAGAGCAAAACTGTCCTCATCCAATAGCTGGTCAACAGCATGGTGTACGGCTTCATCGAGCTGGTTGGCGAACTCTTCGCCGATCAACTGATGGGCAATCACGCTGGCAACGACCGTATTCGACGGAATCAACGGCTGACCGAAATGCTTGATATAGAGGTCATTCACCTCTTCCACCAGACGATGCGCCAGATACGCCTCATCCAGCAGACTGTCGAGCCCTTCATGGCCATCCATGATGGCTGGCGGGGTCGTGAAAAAATGTTCGGCAATCTTCAGGACGGGTTTTATCTGTCCTTCGATACCTGCCTGAACGGCAACTTCATGAGCGGCGTCCAGCAGGTCCGGTACCAGTTCGATATAGGCAGAAACAAAGCGTGTCAGAACACCTTTGGCGTCGACATCCGGAAGATCGATAGCGGGATGCAGGTGGGGTAGTTGGGTTTCCAGCTGTTTTAGCAATTGGCCTGTTTCGGCTTCGTGTTGATGTGCACGCTGAATCTGCTCGCGCAATGCGGCGGTGTTCATGAAGGCTCCTGACGGCTTAAAACCAGGTAGTTATTAGGGGAAGTGATACGTTAGCCTGATTGGCTGAATCCCTAAGACGCATTTTTCATAACTAAGTAACATTTATGTGTATTGGTTATTAAAAGGCTCTTTTTGACGCATTATCCCGGTTTTTAAATCAGACTTCATACATCTATATGAGTGGTAGTGCCCTTCCGTTGCGCACTCTTGGGCTGTGTCTATACTCGGCTGTGAAGGACGTTGGCTGATACCGCAACGCTGTAGACCTGGCTACCCTGGGCATGATGTCAGTGAATTCGCAAGCCGCTCCTTGGCCGCAGACCGAGTCTGTCGGATAACAAGAGCCTGGGGGGACCCCGCGATGAAGCGACGTCCATGCGTCTGGATGGGCTTTGCGTTGTGGCTGATATCTGTTCAGGTGCATGCAGCCTGGACAACGAATATGTCGCCTGGCGCTTCTGTCGTCAGCAATGCGGTATTCGATCTGCACATGACCATTTTCTGGATCTGTGTGGTGATCGGTCTGGTGGTGTTCGCCGCCATGTTCTGGTCGGTGCTCATGCATCGACGCTCACTCGGGCAGAAAGCCGCCCATTTCCATGAAAACACCACGGTCGAGATTCTCTGGACCCTCGTGCCCTTCCTGATTCTGGTCGCCATGGCGATTCCGGCGACCCGCACTCTGATCAGCATGTATGACGCCAGCGAATCGGATGTGGATATCCAGATCACCGGCTATCAATGGAAGTGGCACTACAAATACCTGGGACAGGATGTGGAGTTCTTCAGCAACCTGGCGACCTCCACCGATCAGATCCAGAACCGCGATACCAAAGGCGAACATTACCTGCTGGAAGTCGATCAGCCACTGGTGCTGCCGGTTGGTGAGAAGATCCGTTTTCTGGTGACAGGGGCCGACGTGATCCATTCCTGGTGGGTACCGGCTTTCGCGGTCAAGCGCGACGCGATTCCAGGGTTCGTCAATGAAGCCTGGACCCGCATCGAAAAGCCCGGCATCTACCGTGGCCAATGCACCGAGTTGTGCGGCAAGGATCACGCCTTCATGCCCATAGTGGTGGAAGCCAAGTCCACGGCGGATTACCAGGCCTGGCTGGCCGAACGCAAGGAAGAGGGCGCCCGACTCAAGGAGCTGACCGACAAGAACTGGACCCGGGAAGAACTCATCGCTCACGGCGACAAGGTCTATCACACCGTCTGTGCCGCCTGTCACCAGCCCGAAGGACAGGGCATGCCGCCGCTGTTCCCGGCGCTCAAGGGTTCGCCGGTCGCCACCGGCCCCATCGAAGGGCACCTGAACATTGTGTTCAACGGCAAGCCCGGCACCGCCATGGCCGCCTTCGGCAAACAGCTTTCGGAAGTGGATATCGCAGCGGTCGTAACCTACGAGCGCAATGCGTGGGGTAACGACAAGGGCGACATGCTGAGCCCCAAGGATGTGCTAGCCCTCAAGCAGTCACAGCAATGAGCGCGCAGGAGACTGAAACATGAGTGCAGTGATCGATGACCATGGCGGAACCGGCCATGACCATGCCCACGGCCCCGCCAGGGGCCTGATGCGCTGGGTGCTGACCACCAACCACAAGGACATCGGCACGATGTACCTGTGGTTCAGTTTCACCATGTTCCTGCTGGGCGGCTCGTTCGCCATGGTGATTCGCGCCGAGCTGTTCCAGCCGGGTCTGCAGATCGTCGAGCCGGCCTTTTTCAACCAGATGACCACCATGCATGGTCTGGTCATGGTTTTCGGGGCAGTGATGCCCGCCTTCGTCGGCCTGGCCAACTGGATGATTCCACTGATGATCGGCGCACCGGACATGGCCTTGCCGCGCCTGAACAACTTCAGCTTCTGGCTGCTGCCTGCGGCCTTTCTATTATTGGTTTCAACGCTCTTTCATCCGGGCGGCGGCCCCAACTTTGGCTGGACGTTCTACGCGCCCCTTTCAACGACCTATGCACCCGAAAGCGTGACTTTCTTCATGCTTGCCATTCATATGATGGGTATCAGCTCAATCATGGGTGCCATCAATGTGGTCGCCACCATCCTCAATCTGCGAGCCCCCGGCATGACCCTGATGAAGATGCCGCTGTTCGTCTGGACCTGGCTGATCACCGCATTTCTGCTGATCGCGGTCATGCCGGTGCTGGCCGGCTGCGTGACCATGATGCTGATGGATATCCATTTCGGGACCAGTTTCTTCAATGCCGCCGGCGGCGGTGATCCGCTGCTGTTCCAGCACGTGTTCTGGTTCTTCGGCCATCCCGAGGTGTACATCATGATCCTGCCGGCCTTCGGGGCGGTCAGCTCGATCATTCCTGCGTTCTCGCGCAAGCCATTGTTCGGCTATACCTCAATGGTCTACGCCGTGGCGAGCATCGCCTTTCTGTCGTTCATCGTATGGGCGCACCACATGTTCGTAGTAGGTATCCCGCTGGTGGGCGAACTGTTCTTCATGTACGCAACGATGCTTATCGCCGTACCGACGGGGGTCAAGGTGTTCAACTGGGTCAGTACCATGTGGCAGGGTTCATTGACGTTCGAGACGCCCATGCTGTTCGCCGTGGCATTCGTGATCCTGTTTTCCATAGGTGGATTTTCGGGACTGATGCTGTCCATCGCTCCGGCCGACTTCCAGTATCAGGACACCTATTTCGTGGTGGCGCATTTCCATTATGTGCTGGTGCCTGGCGCGATCTTCGGCATCTTCGCCTCGGCCTATTACTGGCTGCCCAAGTGGACCGGACACATGTATGACGAAACCCTGGGCAAGCTGCATTTCTGGCTGTCATTCGTCGGCATGAACCTGGCGTTCTTCCCGATGCACTTTCTTGGCCTGGCGGGCATGCCGCGGCGAATCCCCGACTACAACCTGCAATTCGCGGACTTCAACATGGTGTCGTCCATCGGTGCCTTCACCTTTGGTGCGACACAGCTGTTCTTCCTGTTCATCGTGATCAAGACCATTCGCGGCGGCCCGCCTGCACCCGCCAAGCCCTGGGATGGAGCTGACGGGCTGGAGTGGACGCTGCCGTCGCCCGCGCCCTATCACACCTTCAGCACACCGCCCGAAGTGAAGTGAGTACCGATATGAGCAAAGTGCATTCGATCAAAGGCCTCGTCACTCGCCTGCTGCTGATAGTAGCGGTGATGTTTGCCTTTGGTTTCGCTCTGGTGCCTCTGTATGACGTGATGTGCAGGGCATTCGGCATCAATGGCAAGACCGGCGGCCAGTACCAGGGCTCGCAAATGATCGATCAGCAGCGGCTGGTGCGTGTGCAGTTCATCTCGACCAATGCGGTGGACATGGTCTGGGCCTTTCATCCGCGCAACGATGAAGTCGAAGTTCACCCCGGAGCGGTCAACGAGATGATTTTCATCGCCCGCAATCCCACCGACAGGGCGATGACGGCCCAGGCCGTGCCCAGTATTTCCCCCGGTCAGGCGGCGGCCTATTTCCACAAGACCGAATGCTTCTGTTTCACCCAGCAGATGCTGCAACCGGGAGAGCAGATCGAAATGCCGGTGCGTTTCATCGTTGACCGCGATCTGCCCAAAGAAGTGAAACACCTGACCCTGGCTTACACGCTGTTCGATATCACTGCACGCCAGCCACCCGTTCTGCCTGTCGTGAAAAACGGTGGCTGAAGGAGACGCTCAAATGGCGACGCCCCATGAGCACTATTACGTTCCGGCGCAAAGCAAATGGCCCATCATTGCCACGCTGGCCCTGCTGGTCACGATGTTCGGCCTGGGCACCTGGTTCAATGACCTGAAGGCCGGACGACCCGAATCCAACGGGCCGCTGATCTTTTTCGTGGGCGGTCTGCTGGTGGCCTACATGATGGCTGGCTGGTTCGGTGCGGTCGTCAAGGAAGCGCGAGCCGGAATGTACAGCGCACAGATGGACCGCTCGTTTCGCTGGGGCATGGTCTGGTTCATCTTTTCCGAAGTGATGTTTTTCATGGCTTTCTTCGGCGTGCTGTTTTACGTACGGGTCTGGACCGGCCCGTGGCTGGGCGGCGAGGGCTCCAACGGCATCTCGAATATGCTGTGGCCGAACTTTCAGTTCCAGTGGCCGCTGCTGGAAAACCCCGACCCGAAACTGTTTCCGCCGCCCAAGGGGGTCATCGATCCGTGGCATTTGCCGCTGATCAATACCATTCTGCTGGTCAGCTCCAGCGTGACCGTTACCTTTGCCCATCACGCCTTGAAAAAGGCCCATCGTGGCGCACTCAAAGCCTGGCTGGCCGTCACCGTACTGCTGGGCTGCAGCTTTCTGGCCCTGCAGGCCGAAGAGTACGTGCATGCCTATCAAGAGCTTGGTCTGACCCTGGGTTCCGGGATCTATGGCGCGACCTTTTTCATGCTGACCGGGTTTCACGGCGCCCACGTCACCATCGGCACGATCATTCTGCTTGTGATGTTGATGCGGATTCTGCGCGGGCATTTCGATGCCGAGCATCAGTTCGGTTTCGAGGCCGCGAGCTGGTACTGGCACTTTGTAGATGTGGTGTGGGTTGGCCTGTTCACCTTTGTGTATGTCCTGTGAGGCCGTTACCAGCTCACGTGTGAAACCAGCTGGCCGCTGTAGAACCCCCAGCTAATCAGCGCCAGGGTGAGAGCGGCGAGGATGACCCGCAAGGCAAGCACCTTGAGCAGCCGGGTCGACTGATTGTCGTCCTTGATCAGAAAGAACAGGCCACTGAACAGGCAGGTAATGGTGGCTGCCAACATAAGAACAATCGCTGCTTTGAGCATGTGAAAACTCCAGGAGCAATCGCCATGATGCAATGGAGTATAGGCATGGCCCCGATGCCGGAACGGGCGACGGGATGAACCGCTTCATCCGGCGTTCGGGGCCTGTGCTGCTGATTCTGGCGGTGCTGCCGCTGCTGTTCATGCTCGGTTTCTGGCAATTGAACCGGGCCGAGGAAAAGCGCGTGATACTCGGGCGTTACGCCGAAAGCCAGGCGGCCGAACCCATCGATATCGCCCGACTGCTAGATATCGAAGAGCCCGCCTACAGGCGTGTGCAATTGCATGGACGGTTCGATGCCGCCCACAGTCTGCTGCTCGATAACAGCACCCGCGACGGCAAGGCCGGTGTCGAATTGCTCCAGCCTTTCCAGGATCAGAGCAGCGGTTTATGGCTGTGGATAAATCGTGGCTGGCTGCCCTGGCCGGACCGACGTACACCGCCAGCATTCACGACCCCAAGCCAGCCGCTGGACCTGACTGCCTGGGTCCATGTCCCTCTGGGCGAGAGCTTTCACCTGCAAGCCGATGCGCTGAACGATTCGTGGCCGAAACTGGTGACCGCAATCGCGCCCGAAAAGCTCTGGGCAACGCTGGATCGTCAGGGTTATTCACACGAGTTGCGGCTTGAGCCGGGCAGTGCGGCGTATCGCGTTGACTGGCCGGTGGTGGCGATCGATCCGCAAAAACATGTGGGTTATGCCGTGCAGTGGTTCGCCCTGGCCACCGCCTTGCTCGGTCTGGGACTGTATTGGGGCTGGCGCAACAGAAAAACGGAGGAAAAACCCCATGGGAGCAGCCATGAACCCCGTCGGCGCACCTGAGTCCCGCAAGCGAAGGCGAGGCCGCCTGCAACTGCTGATCTTGGTACTGGTGGCGGTCGGTCCCATGATTCTGGCCACCAGCATGTACCGCTTCAACTTCTGGGTGCCGGACAGTCGCAGTTATCACGGCCAGTTGATCGGTAATGGCCAAAGCCGCGCCGATCTGGGTGTCCAGACCGATGAGCAGCGCTGGCAATTGCTGGTCAGCGCACCCGGGCAATGCAATGCCGACTGTCAGCAACTGGTTTATCTGGCACGGCAGATCCAGATCGGTCTGGGTCGCGATGCCACGCGGGCCAGTCATGCCCTGGCCACATCTGCGCCGCTCAGTGACGACTATGCCGAGAAACTTCGCCAGGACTATCCACAACTGCAGCGCTATCCACTGGATGTCGACCGTTACCGGAAAGTGCTGCCCGACGATACGCCGCAGCTATGGATCGTCGATCCACACGGCAACCTTGTGCTGCGCTATGGCGCCAAGGTCAACGGCAAGGACCTGCTGATCGACCTGCGCCAACTTCTGAAACTGTCGAACATCGGATAAAGGGAGGTCGTCATGACCCGACCCGGCTTTCGTATCGCCTTGCTTGCCACGCTGCTGGCGTTGTTCGTGGTGCTACTCGGTGCTTACACCCGGCTCACCCATGCTGGCCTGGGTTGTCCTGACTGGCCGGGCTGCTACGGATTCATTGGCGTACCTGCCACCGACCGGCAACTGGCGCATGCGCAACTGCACTTCCCAGACTCCCCGGTGCATGCAGGAAAAGGCTGGAGCGAGATGACGCATCGCTATTTCGCAGGCGGGTTGACCCTGGCGATCATGTGGCTGGCCATAAAAGCCTGGCAGCGTCGCCATCTGGCCGGGCAACCGCTGAAACTGCCTTTTCTGCTGGTGGCAGTGGTCTTCGTTCAGGCAGCTTTCGGCATGTGGACCGTAACCCTCAAACTCTGGCCGCAAGTGGTCACAGCGCATCTGCTGGGAGGCGTAGCCACCTTGAGTCTGCTGTTCCTGCTGACCCTGCGCCTGAGCGGTGCTTTCGCCCCATTACCCCACTTGCCCGCACGCCTCAGGCACTGGGCGGCGCTGGGGCTGGTGCTGGTCACGCTGCAGATCGCCCTGGGCGGCTGGGTCAGTTCCAATTATGCAGCGCTGGCCTGCACCGACCTGCCCACTTGCCAAGGGCAATGGTGGCCGGAGACGGACTTCGCCAATGGGTTCCACCTGACCCAGCACATCGGTCCCGATTATCTGGGCGGCAAACTCGACAGCGAAGCCCGCACCGCGATTCATCTGACCCATCGCCTCGGCGCGCTGCTGGTTACCTGCGCGCTGCTGATCCTGGCCTGGCAACTCAAGCGCGCCGGGCTCAAAGGGCTGGCGAAACTGCTGGTGCTGATCCTCGGCATACAGATCGGCCTGGGGTTCGGCAATGTGCTGCTCAATCTGCACCTGCCCGTTGCGATAGCCCATAACGCGGGAGGCGCGGCTTTGATGGTGACGCTGACATTGATCAATTTTCGTACACGTGCGGCTTCCAGCAGCGAACGCCGCAACCCTGATCGAGCCCGCCTGGCAATCTCATGGGCAAATATGCTGCCGACCAGGAAGGACACACTGCCATGAGCGTATTGAGTCAGGAACGTCAGGCCGTATGGCGTGATTACCTGGAGCTCACCAAACCCAAAGTCGTGACGCTGATGTTGATCACGTCCCTGGTCGGCATGCTGCTGTCCAGCCATAACAGCGTGCCATGGACGGTTCTGGTATTCGGTAATCTGGGGATCGGACTGTGTGCGGGCAGCGCCGCCGTTATCAATCATGTGCTGGACCGACATATCGATGCCCTGATGGCCCGCACTCACAAACGGCCGATTGCTCAGGGACGGATTGCACCGGAAAACGCTCTGGTCCTGGCCTTGCTGCTGACGCTGCTCGGGCAGTTTCTGCTACTGGCCTTCACCAATCCGCTGACCGCCTGGCTGACCCTGGCATCACTGATGGGCTACGCCGTGATCTACACCGGCTTTCTGAAACGCGCCACGCCGCAGAACATTGTCATCGGCGGGCTGGCCGGCGCTTCACCGCCTTTGCTGGGCTGGGTGGCCGTGACCGGGCAGGTGAGTGCCGAGCCCCTGCTGCTGGTGCTGATCATCTTCGCCTGGACCCCGCCACACTTCTGGGCATTGGCCATTCATCGCAAGGCCGAATACGCAAGGGCCAGTATCCCGATGCTGCCGATCACCCATGGCGAGCACTACACCAAGGTGCATATCGTGCTGTACACCTGCATCCTGTTTGCAGTCAGCCTGCTGCCCTATGCGATTCACATGAGCGGCATTGCCTATCTGATTTGTGCATTCCTGCTGGGTTTACGCTTCCTGCACTGGAGCCGGGTGCTGTACCGTGGCACTCGACCGCACGCGGCAATCGGCACCTTCAAGTACTCTATCCATTACTTGTTCCTGCTGTTCGTTGCCCTGCTCGCAGATCACTACCTACTGTTGAAACCATGACTCGAACCCAGAAAACCGTATTCATCCTTGTCGCCATCGTGGCCTTGCTCCTGGGCCTGACCTTCAACCGCGTGCTGTCGGGCAAAGGGGCGGGCGATCAGACGGCCCTGATCGATGCGGGCATCATCCTGCTGCCGCAAAGCCGTAACCTGCCCGACCTGACGATGACCGACCAGAACGGCGAACCCGTTGTCATCAACCAGTTGAAAGACAAATGGACGGTGCTGTTCTTCGGCTACACCTTCTGCCCGGACATCTGCCCGACCACGCTGGCGCAGATCCGTCAGATCAAGAGCGAGCTACCCAAGGACGTGGTCGGCAACCTGCGCGTGGTACTGATCAGCGTTGACCCGAACCGCGACACGCCGCAGCAACTCAAGCAATACCTGGGTTATTTCGACAAGGAATTCGTCGGGCTGACCGCCTCGGTGGCGGATCTTCAGAAACTGGCCAATGCGGTAAGCATTCCGTTCATCCCTGCCGATACCAGCAAGCCGAACTACACCGTAGACCACAGCGGGAACCTGGCACTGCTGGGGCCGGACGGCACTCAGCGCGGGTTCATTCGTGCACCGTTGAGCAGCCAGAAGCTGGTGGTGCAAATGCCTGGGTTGTTGCAGCGAAAATAACCCCACCCGTTTGGGCGAAATTTGTGGAAGACAGCTTGCAGCCAAAGAGTCGCCAGCAAGCTGCCTCCACATGATTCGTTTATCAGAACGCCGGAACCACAGCGCCTTTGTACTTCTCGACGAGGAACGCTTTGACTTCTGGAGTGTTCAGCGCAGCAGCCAGTTTCTTGATGGCGTCCGAATCCTTGTTGTCCGGGCGGGCAACCAGAATGTTGGCGTAAGGCGACTCGGCACCTTCGATCACCAGCGCATCCTTGGTTGGATCGAGCTTGGCGCCCAGCGCATAGTTGGTGTTGATCAGTGCCAGATCGACCTGAGTCAGCACGCGCGGCAGGGTGGCGGCTTCCAGTTCACGGAACTTCAGGTTCTTCGGGTTGCTGGCAACGTCTTTAGGTGTTGCCAGGATGCTGCTCGGGTCCTTCAGGGTGATCAGACCGGCCTTGGCCAGCAACAGGAAGGCACGGCCTTCGTTGGTGGCATCGTTTGGCAGCGCGACAGTTGCGCCGCTTGGCAGGTCTTCGAGTTTCTTGTACTTGTCCGAGTAGGCACCGAAAGGTTCTACGTGAACCTTGGCCACGGTGACCAGATCGGTGCCCTTGCCCTTGTTGAACTCATCCAGGTACGGCTGGTGCTGGAAGAAGTTGGCGTCCAGGCGCTTTTCGGCAACCTGTACGTTCGGCTGGATGTAGTCGGTGAAGACCTTGATTTTCAGGTCCACGCCTTCCTTGGCCAGTGTTGGCTTGATGAATTCCAGAATCTCGGCCTGCGGGACAGCGGTCGCGGCGATGCTCAGGGTTTCGTTGGCCTGTGCGGACAATGCTGTAACGGCGGCAAATACGGCCAATAGTTTTTTCATGCAACAGCTCCTTTTATGAGGCCCGCACCAAGCAGGCCCTACCCACAAATTCGATTAACGATGGGTGAAGTGCGCGACCAGCTTGTCACCGACGGTCTGCAGAATCTGCACCAGCACCAACAGCAATACGACCGTCACGAACATCACGTCGTTCTGGAAACGCTGATAACCATAGCGGATTGCCAGGTCACCCAGCCCGCCAGCCCCCACGGCACCCGCCATGGCAGTGAAGGACACCAGCGCAATGGCGGTCACGGTAATGGCGGCCAGAATGCCGGGGCGTGCCTCGGGCAGCAGCGCCTTGAGGATGATCTGCCGGGTCGTGGCACCCATGGCCTGGGTCGCTTCGATGATGCCTTTGTCCACTTCACGCAAGGCGGTTTCCACCAGACGGGCAAAGAACGGCGTGGCACCGGCAATCAGCGGTGGCAACGTACCGAGAATGCCCAGCGAGGTGCCGGTGATGATCTCGGTCAGCGGCATCATCACGATCAGCAGGATGATGAAGGGCAGGGCGCGCAGCATGTTGACGATCAGCCCGACCGTTGCATACAGCTGCTTGTGCTCCAGCAACTGGCGAGGCGAGGTCAGGAACATCAGCACGCCCAGAGGCAGGCCCAGCAGGATGGTAAAGCCCAGCGAGACACTGAGCATGATCAGGGTATCGCCCGTGGCGACCCAGATTTCATACCAGTCGACGTTGGAAAACAGATTCAGGAAAGCGTCCATCAGCGCAGCACCTCCATATGAACGTCAGCGGCGGTGAAGCGGGCGAAGGCGGCCTCCATGTCGCCGCCAGTGATGGCCAGCGTCAGTTGCCCGTAAGGAGTGTCCTTGATGCGGTCGATACGGCCCGCCAGGATGCTGTAGTCCACGCCGGTTTCCCGGGCGACCGTGCCCAGCAGCGGCGCGTATGTGGCATCGCCCTGGAAGGTCAGGCGCACGATGCGCCCCTGCACATGAGCGAAGTCGTCACGCTGCTCGTTCTCGTCGACCTGCTCATGCTCCTGGACGAAGCGCCTGGTGGTCGGATGCTGCGGGTGCAGGAACACATCGGCCACATTGCCCTGCTCGACGATCACGCCAGCGTCCATCACGGCCACCTGATCGCAGACACGGCGGATCACATCCATTTCATGGGTGATGAGCACGATGGTCAGTTTCAGCTCGCGATTGATCTCGGCCAGCAACTGCAACACCGATGCAGTGGTCTGCGGGTCCAGAGCACTGGTGGCTTCATCGCACAGCAGGATCTTGGGCTTGGTCGCCAGGGCGCGGGCAATGCCGACGCGCTGCTTCTGCCCGCCGGACAGTTGCGCCGGATACTTTCTGGCATGGTCGGACAGCCCGACACGCTCCAGCAGCTCGGCCACTCGCCGATCGATCTGCTCGCGGGACATATCGCCCGCCAGTGTCAGCGGCATGGCCACGTTGTCGGCAACGGTCTTGGAAGACAGCAGGTTGAAGTGCTGGAAAATCATCCCGACCTGCTGACGGAAACGCCGAAGGCCGTTGGCGTCCAGTGCCGTGACATCTTCGCCGTCGACCACTATCTGCCCGCCACTCGGGGTTTCAAGGCGGTTGATCAGACGCAGCAAAGTACTTTTGCCAGCGCCGGAATGGCCGATCAGGCCGTATACCTGGCCATCTTCGACACGCAGGGTGGTGGGATGCAGAGCCGGAATATCCTTGCCTGCAACCCGGTAGGTTTTATGGACGTTATGAAACTCGATCACGGAGCGAACCTTGTGGGGGCGCGTTAAAAAATCAGCGCAGTGACCTCAGTCACTTGCTTCGTTACCTCGGCGGGATAAGCCGGGCGCGCATTTTAGCCTTTCCGCAAAGCACTGCTTAGCATTTATTTGCCAGCTTTCATGTTGAATTGGCATAACGCGACCGGTGGTGCTACCGGGCGGAAAATTTACTGAACGGCACTTTGCCAGACAGGTCACTCCTTTAACACCGTGATTCCCATGGCTTGCCAAGGGAACTGGATCAAAGAGCCCGACATGAAGTCAGGGCCTGGGAATGAGGAGACGCACCCGATGTCTAGCCCGAAAAAGCCGCCAGTAAGCACTTCACCCAACAGCGAACTGGCAGGAACAGACACCCTTGATCGAGGCAATACCAACGAGAAACTGGAAAGCCTCGAACCGTTTCGCTCCGATGCAACGAAACAGGCCCTGCGCACCAATCAGGGCGTGAAGATCGCCGATAACCAGAACACGCTGAAAGCCGGCAGCCGGGGTCCTTCGCTGCTGGAAGACTTCATCATGCGCGAGAAGATCACCCACTTCGACCATGAGCGCATCCCGGAGCGGATCGTCCATGCGCGTGGTACTGCGGCCCATGGTTACTTCCAGAGCTATGACGATCATGCCACCTTGAGCAAGGCCGGTTTCCTTCGCGACCCAGGCAAGAAAACCCCGGTATTCGTGCGTTTCTCCACCGTGCAAGGGCCACGGGGATCGGGCGATACGGTACGGGATGTTCGCGGCTTTGCGGTCAAGTTCTACACCGATGAAGGCAATTTCGATCTGGTCGGCAACAACATGCCGGTGTTTTTCATTCAGGATGCCATCAAGTTTCCGGACTTCGTGCATGCCGTGAAACCAGAACCTCATAACGAAATCCCCACCGGTGGCTCGGCTCACGACACCTTCTGGGATTTTGTATCGCTGGTGCCGGAGTCGGCGCATATGGTGCTGTGGACCATGTCCGACCGCGCCATCCCGAAAAGCCTGCGCACCATGCAAGGCTTCGGCGTGCACACCTTTCGCCTGATCAACACCCAAGGCAAGTCGAGCTTCGTGAAGTTTCATTGGAAGCCCAAATACGGCGTCTGCTCGCTGGTGTGGGACGAGGCGCAGAAACTGGCGGGCAAGGACACCGACTTCCATCGCCGCGACCTGTGGGAATCCATTGAAATGGGCGACTACCCCGAGTGGGAGCTGGGGGTGCAGATCGTCGCCGAGGAAGACGAACACAACTTCGATTTCGACCTGCTGGACCCGACCAAGATCATCCCCGAAGAGCTGGTTCCGGTCACGCCACTGGGCAAGATGGTGCTTAACCGCAACCCGGACAACTTCTTTGCCGAAACCGAGCAGGTCGCATTCTGCCCGGGCCATATCGTGCCGGGCATCGACTTCTCCAACGACCCGTTGCTGCAAGGCCGGTTGTTTTCCTATACCGACACCCAGATCAGCCGCCTGGGCGGGCCGAACTTCCACGAGATTCCGATCAATCGTCCGGTAGCACCCAACCACAACGGGCAACGCGATGCGCAACATCGCACGACGATCAACAAGGGCCGGGCGTCCTACGAACCGAACTCCATCGACGGTGGCTGGCCGAAGGAAACCCCTGTCGCGGCAGAGGACGGTGGCTTCGAGTCGTATCCGGAACGCATCGATGCGCACAAGATACGCCAGCGCAGCGAGTCCTTCGGCGACCACTTTTCTCAGGCCACGCTGTTTTTCCAGAGCATGAGCAAGCACGAGAAAGAGCACATCATCTCGGCTTACAGTTTCGAGCTGGGCAAGGTGGAGCGCGAATATATCCGGGCACGGACAGTGAACGAGATTCTGGCCAATATCGATCTGGAACTGGCCGGGCGTGTGGCACAGAACCTCGGGCTGCCTGCGCCGAAAGCCGGAACAGTCCCTGCCAAAACCTCGTCCATCAAGCAGTCCCCGGCCTTGAGTCAGGACAATCTGCTTTCGGGCGATATCGCTTCACGCAAGGTCGCCATCCTGGTGGCCAATGGCGTGGACGCAAAAGCCGTCGAAGCCTTGAAAGCGGCTCTGCAAGCCGAGGGTGCGCATGGCAAGGTGCTGGGACCGACATCTGCGCCTGTGGTGACAGCGGATGGCAAGAGCCTGGCGGTGGATGCTTCGATGGAAGGCCTGCCGTCAGTGGCATTCGATGCGGTATTCATCCCCGGCGGCAAGGACTCGATAAAAGCCTTGAGCACTGACGGGGTTGCCTTGCATTTCGTGCTGGAAGCCTACAAACACCTCAAGGCCATCGCACTGGCCAGCGATGCCAAGACGCTGCTGGATCTGCTGCATCTGGACCAAGACGCGGGATTGCTGGTGGTGACTGGCAGCTCATACGATGCCTTCTTCAATGCAATCGCCCAGCACCGGGTATGGGATCGCGAAGCGAAAGCCAAGGCAGTGCCTGCCTGATCGGGGGGGTCGTTCCGGGGTAGGAGGCAGCTTGCTGGCGACCTCACGTTGTCGCCATCAAGCTGTATCCCGCTGACCGACCCCGTTTATTCGCGAACAGGCTTGGCCGGGGTCAAGACAACCTGCGCAGACTCATTGCGCTCGATCTGACGGCGCAGTTCCAGCTCGAAATCCGGATTGATCCTGACTACGCGCTTGGTCAGCAAAGTCGCCAGCCATGGGTAATCATCGGTGCGGGGGACCTGCAACAGCACTTCGCAATTGAATGCCACGGTATCGGAGGCAATTGCATCCAGTTGGCGACGCAGTTGCGGCATGTCACCGATTTTCAAATCGATGGTCGTGCTTTCGGCATCCGGGTCGATCAGCTTCGCAACGCGTCTGGCTTCAGCAGCACGCAGTTCGGCTTCGGCTTTTTCCAGTTCAGCCTTGCGGGCATGGGCAATGGCGCCATTGACCCCGCTGGTGAGCGCCGGTGCCTTGGGCATCAGCGCACGGGCACGACTCAAGGCGGCAGCAGCGGCATTCATGTCGCCTTTCTGCAGACCGATCTGGCTGCGGCTCAGATAGGCCTCCGCCAGCCGGCGCTGGAAAGGCTCCAGGCGAATATCGGTCGGCGCTGCAGCCTGCAGGGTCGCCAATTGCTCTTCGGCAGTCGCCAATTCATTGCTGGTAATGCTTTGCTCCAGCTGAGCGAACCCGTCCGGCTGAGCTTCGGCCACAGGCGTTTCAACAGTCGGGGCACTCTGGCAGGCACCCAACAGGATGGAAAATGCGACAAGCAGCAGATAACGGGAGGCGAGCGGCTTCATTCCTGCGATTCTCTAGGTTGCGCAAAAAACGAGCAAGTCTACACCGCTCGCTTGGGTAGAACAAAGCTGAGCAAGAACAGTGCCGCAGCGGATACCACAATAGACGGTCCGGCCGGGGTGTCCTTGAACCATGACAACGATAGCCCAATACACACGGCCGTCACGCCAATAAGGCTTGCGCCCAGGGCCATTTGTTCCGGAGAGCGGGCGTGACGTTGTGCCGCAGCCGCGGGAATGATCAGGAGCGAAGTAATCAGCAGAACCCCGACGATTTTCATCGCCACCGCAATCACCACAGCAATCAGCAGCATCAGCGTCATGCGCAATGAGGCCACCGGCAGGCCTTCGACCCTGGCCAGTTCTTCATGCACGGTCACGGCAAGCAACGGTCGCCACAGACAGACAATCAGCACCAGAACCAGTGCGCTGCCACCCAGAATCCAGGCCAGATCCGTCTGGCTGATCGCCAGCAGGTCACCAAACAGGTAGGCCATCAGGTCGATACGCACTTCATGCATGAAGCTCAGGACCACCAGCCCAAGAGACAGGGTGCTCGGTGCGAGAATACCCAGCAGCGTGTCCGAAGCCAGCGGCTGGCGCTGCTGCAGCGTGACCAGCAGGACCGCCAGCAGCAGACAGCCGACGGTCACGGCAATCGTCGGGCTGACGTCCAGCAGAAAGCCCAGCGCCACACCCAGCAGGGCCGCGTGGGAAAGGGTGTCGCCAAAATACGCCATGCGCCGCCAGACCACGAAGGAACCAAGGGGACCCGCGACCACTGCCAGGGCCAGGCCTGCGAGCAAGGCGTAAAGAAGAAAATCAGCCATGCTTGCAGTTGTCTCCATGGACATGGGTGTGGATGGGGGACGCTGGCGTCGCGTCGCCGCTCACGACTTCGCCATGCAGGTCATGAGCATGGTCGTGATGGTGGTGATAGATCGCCAGGCTTTGCGCGTTCTTGCCGAACAGTTCGACGAACGCCGGATCGTTGCTGACCTGTTCCGGGTGGCCAGAACAACAGACATGACGGTTCAGGCACACCACCTGATCGGTGGTGCTCATCACCAGATGCAGGTCATGGGAAACCATCAGCACGCCGCAACCATGGCGATCCCGCAGACGGGTAATCAGGCTGTACAACTCGGCCTGCCCAGCCACATCGACACCCTGAACCGGCTCGTCGAGAACCAGCAGCTCGGGTTCGCGCAACAAGGCACGGGCCAGCAGGACGCGCTGCATCTCACCGCCGGAAATCCCCTGAAGCGGGCTGTCGATGACCTTTTCGGCACCGACTTCCTGCAACGCGGCCAGCGCCGCCGCCCGGTCCACGCCCGGCACCAGTCGCAGAAAGCGCAGCACCGAGAGCGGCAGGGTCTGGTCCACATGCAGCTTTTGCGGCATGTACCCGACCCGCAGGCCAGGCTTGCGCCAGACCGTCCCGGCATCGGGCTTGAGCAGTCCCAGCACGGCACGCACCAGCGTCGTCTTGCCAGCGCCATTGGGGCCGATCAGGGTGACGATTTCGCCAGGGCTGACATTCAACTGAATGTTGTGCAGAACGTTTTGCCCGGCGAGCGTGACAGCAACCTGCTCCAGGCGAATCAACGCATTACTCATCAGGCAGCCTTGCAGCCGGAACAGATGCCGACGATCTCTACAGTCTGGCCTTCGACCTGAAAACCGACTTCTTTGGCAGCATTGACCACGGCATCGCTGATGGAGGCGTGCTGCAGTTCAATGGCGGCGTGGCACTCGCGGCAGATCAGGAACTGGCCCTGATGCGCGTGGGTCGGGTGGTTGCAGCCGGTAAAGGCGTTGAGCGATGCAATACGATGCACCAGGCCGTTTTCCAGAAGGAAATCCAGCGCCCGGTAGACAGTGGGCGGTGCGGCACGGCGACCGTCTTCATCGCTCAGCACGGCAAGGATGTCGTAGGCACCCAGCGGCTTGTGACTTTGCCAGACCAGTTCCAGCACGCGACGACGCAACGTCGTCAGGCGCAGACCTTTGCTGGCGCACAGCGCATCGGCTTCCGTGAGCGCGGAATGCACGCAATGTGAGTGATCGTGAGGACGGCTGGCCAACGGTGTAATAGGCATGAGCGGCGACGATATTTGCTAGAGACGTTATTATGTTACCCGTTCCTGTCTTATATGAGTGGTTCAAGTGCGCCGTCTTTTTAACCTTTTTGTCGTTTTGTCGGCCAGTTGGCTGGCTGCCGCCCCCGCCCAGGCCGAGGTTCGGGTCCTGACCAGCATCAAGCCATTGCAGCTGATTGCAGCTGCCGTACAGGATGGCATGGGTACACCTGAAGTCCTTTTGCCGCCCGGCGCGTCGCCGCATCACTATGCCTTGCGTCCATCCGACGTACGGCGTGTGAACGAGGTCGAACTGCTCTACTGGATCGGCCCGGATATGGAGAGCTTCCTGCCGCGTGTCATTCAGGGGCGCAAGCTGCCAGCGGTTGCCGTGCAGAGCCTGCCCGGCATGCATTTGCGTCATTTCGAGGCTGACAATGCTTCACATGACGATCACGATCATGACCATGGCGTAGAAGAGCACGACCATGACCACCGTCCGGGCAGCCTGGACTCGCACCTGTGGCTGTCCTCGGTCAACGCACGAGTGATTGCCGCGAAGATGGCTGCCGACCTTGGGGCCGCCGACCCCGACAACGCTCCTCGCTACAAGAGCAACGCCGAAGCCTTCGCCAAGCGCCTCGATGCTCTGGATACCCGGATCAAGAGCCGCGTCAGCGCTGTGGCGGGCAAACCGTACTTCGTCTTCCACGAAGCCTTCGACTACTTCGAAGAGGCTTATGGACTCAAGCACACCGGCGTGTTCAGCGTCGCCGCCGAAATCCAGCCGGGCGCCCAGCATGTCGCTGCCATGCGCGAACGCTTGAAAGAAGTCGGCAAGACCTGCGTGTTCAGCGAGCCACCATTGCGCCCTCGCCTGGCCGAAACCCTGACGACAGGCTTACCGGTCAAGCTGGCCGAACTGGACGCCCTCGGCGGCTACACACCCGCCACCGCTCAGGGTTACGAACAAGTACTGCAAAAGCTGGGTGATGATCTGGCGGGTTGCCTGGAAAGTCTGTAGCGCCACCGGTTTGGTAGTGAGAGGCAGCTTGCTGGCGACTGTTGCCAGCAAGCTGCCTCACAAGCGTTTACAGGGCAAACGGCAAGGGCAGGTGAACGTCCTGGCGCTGTGCAAGGCGCTTTTCGAATTCTGCCGGGTCATGGATCAGTACGTCTTGCCCGGCAAAGGATTCGGCTGCGATCAGGCGCGACAGCCAGAAGCGCACGCAACCTACGCGCAGCATGGTTGCCCAGAGCTTCGTTTCAGCCGCCGTGAAAGGCCGCAAGGCTGCATAGGCACCCAGCAATGCTCGGGCGCGTACCGGGTCGATCTGGCCATCTTCATGCGAGCACCAGTCGTTCAACGCGATGGCCAGATCATAAAGCATCGGCCCTGAGCAGGCGTTGTAGAAGTCGATCAAGCCTGTCAGGTGCGTGCCTTCAAACAGGGCATTGTCGCGGAACAGGTCGGCGTGCAGGTTGGCCCGTGGCAGCGCCATGATCTGCGGCTTGAGCGCTTCGATCTCCTGCAAGGCCTTTTCCAGCAGTGTTCTCTGTGGCTCGCCCAGGTGCGAAAGGAAGTTCGTGCCCTCGCTGAGCATCCAGTCCAGACCACGATCGGTCTTGCGTTCCAGAACATTTGCGCGCGTTGCCAGATGCAGGTTGCCGAGCAACTCGCCGATCTGCACGCAATGCTGGGTGTTGGGTTCGCTGATGTGCTTGCCCGGCAGGCGCGGCTGCAAGAGCGCCGGTTTTTCCGCCAGCTCGCGCAACGCCTGACCGTCGGTGGTACGCAAGGCGTAAGGCACCGGCAAGTCGGCGTCGTGCAGTACATCCAGCAGCTCGATGAAGAACGGCAAATCCTGAATCGGACCCCGCTCGACGAGGGTCAGGACGAACTCGCCCTGCTCCAGGCTGATGAAGTAATTGGTGTTTTCACTACCTGCGGCAATGCCTTGAAAGTCGAGCAGACGGCCGAGCCCGTAGGGGGCAAGAAATGTTTCCAGCTCGGGCCGAGCCAGTGGGGTAAAAACGGACATATCAGGACTGCCAGCAAAATAAGTGAATTTAAAAGGTTACCAGCTGAATATTTCCCATTGGGGGATCAGCATGTCCGGTTGGTCCGAACGGATGAAATTGGGACTCGTACCATCGGCGCGCACAAGAAAATAAGGTTTTCCATTCTTGGGCGTGATTTTCACGGCATAAAGAAATCCGTTCTGGCGGTACTCCTGAATGGTCTTGTCACCGTCGGTGCGGATGGTAACGTCTGGAGCGTCCGCAGGAGAATCCTCAGTTGCAGACACCAGGGGACAAAATACCAACAACCCAGCCAACAACAGTCGATTTGCCGTGCGCATGATAACCTTGTCCCTTTGTCGTCAATGGTCCGCGCATTCTAGCGCCGACCCCGCCGAAAAGGTTGATTCTGCTCATGAGCCAAGCGCCCCTCGTCCTGGTGGACGGTTCTTCTTACCTGTACCGCGCCTTCCATGCGCTGCCACCTCTCACCACGTCCAAAGGTTTGCCGACCGGTGCCGTCAAGGGCGTGCTGAACATGCTCAAGAGCCTGCGCCGGCAGTACCCGCAAAGCCCGTTTGCCGTGGTTTTCGATGCCAAGGGCGGGACTTTCCGGGACGATCTGTTCGCCGAGTACAAAGCCAACCGCCCAAGCATGCCGGACGATCTGCGCGTCCAGGTCGACCTGTTGCATGCCTGCGTCAAAGGGCTGGGTTATCCGCTGCTGTGTGTGGAAGGTGTCGAGGCTGACGACGTGATCGGCACCCTGGCGTGCAGTAGTGCGGCGGCAGATCGTCCCGTAATCATCTCCACCGGCGACAAGGACATGGCGCAACTGGTCGACGGCCACATTACGCTGGTCAACACCATGACCGGCAGCGTGCTGGATGTCCCCGGCGTGAAAGAAAAGTTCGGCGTCGGTCCCGAGCACATCATCGATTATCTGGCCCTGATGGGCGATAAAGTCGACAACATCCCCGGCGTTCCGGGCGTAGGCGAAAAAACGGCCGTGGGCCTGCTGGTGGGTGTCGGCGGCGGTTTGAAAGAGCTTTATGAAAACCTCGATCTGGTCGCGGGCATGGCCTTCCGGGGTGCCAAGACCCTGGCACCCAAGCTCGCAGAGCATCGCGACATGGCGTTTCTGTCCTATGAGCTGGCGACCATCAAGGTCGATGTGCCGCTGGATATCACCCTCGACGAGTTGCAGGTGGGCGAACCTGATCTGGAAAAGCTCACCGAGCTTTACACCCAGCTTGAATTCAAGAGCTGGCTTGAGGATCTGCAGCGGCAAGCCAAACGTGCCGGCGTGGAAATCGTCAAGGAAGAAGTGGTCTCCGAAGTCGAACTGAACTACGAAACCATCCTCGATCAGACCCGCTTCGACGTCTGGCTGGAAAAACTGCGCACCGCCAGCCTGATCGCCTTCGACACCGAGGCCACCGGTCTGGATGCCCAGCAGGCGCAACTGGTCGGCCTGTCGTTTGCCGTCAAGGCCGGGGAAGCCGCCTATATCCCGCTGACCCACTCCTACATGGGCGTGCCTGAGCAACTGGACCGCGACACCGTGCTGCTGGCCCTCAAACCGCTGCTGGAAGACCCGGCCATCCTGAAAGTCGGGCAAAACGCCAAGTTCGACATGAATATCCTGGCCAACTGCGCCATTGGCGGCGTTCAGGAAAATGGCATTACCGTGCGCGGCGTTGCCTTCGACACCATGCTGGAATCCTACGTGCTGAACTCCGTAGCCACTGCCCACAATATGGACAGCCTGGCGATGAAGTACCTCGGCCACCAGACCACCAGCTTCGAAGACATTGCCGGCAAGGGCAAAAAGCAACTGACGTTCGACCAGATAGCTCTGGAGCAGGCCGGCCCTTATGCGGCTGAAGATGCCGATGTGACCTTGCGCCTGCATCAGACCCTTTTTGCAAAACTGGAAGCCGAGCCTGAGCTGGCCCGCGTTCTGACCGAAATCGAAATGCCGCTGGTGCCGGTGCTGGCGAAAATCGAACGCGAAGGTGCCAAAGTGGATGCCAATCTGCTCGGCATTCAAAGTGTCGAGCTGGGCAATACCATGGTCGAACTGGAGCGTCAGGCGTTCGCGCTGGCGGGTAAGGAGTTCAACCTGGGTTCCACGACCCAGCTCGGGAAAATCCTTTATGAAAAACTGAAGCTGCCGATTCTGGGTAAAACGCCCACGGGCAAGCCTTCGACCTCGGAAGATGTGCTGGTCAAGCTGGCCGAGCAAGGCCATGAGCTTCCCACATTGCTGTTGCAGTACCGCTCGATCAGCAAGCTGAAAAGCACCTACACCGACAGCCTGCCAGGCCAGATCAACCCGAGGACCGGGCGCGTTCACACCTCTTACAACCAAGCGGGCGCAGCCACCGGACGGTTCTCGTCCAGTGAGCCCAACCTGCAGAACATCCCGGTGCGTACCGCAGAAGGACGCAGGATTCGTCAGGCGTTCATTGCCCAGCCGGGTTACAAACTGCTGGCAGCGGACTACTCGCAGATCGAGTTGCGGATCATGGCGCACCTGGCCAGCGACGAAGGGCTGCTGGATGCCTTCCGCAATGGCCTGGACGTGCACCGTGCGACAGCGGCCGAAGTATTCGGGGTAGAACTGGATCAGGTCACCAGCGATCAGCGCCGCAGCGCCAAGGCCATCAACTTCGGACTTATCTATGGCATGGGCGCATCAGGCCTGGCCCGACAGATCGGCGTCGATGGCAAGCAGGCCAAGGCGTATATCGAACGTTACTTCGCTCGCTACCCTGGCGTGCGGGATTACATGGAGCGCACTCGCGAGAAGGCCAAGGAGCAAGGCTATGTCGAAACCTTCTTCGGGCGTCGGCTCTACCTTCCGGATATCAACTCCGACAACGGCATGAAACGCGCCGGAGCCGAACGCACGGCAATCAACGCGCCGATGCAGGGCACAGCCGCCGACATCATCAAGAAAGCCATGGTTGCGGTGAACGACTGGCTGGAAGAGTCGCGTCTCGATGCCCGCGTCATCCTGCAGGTCCACGACGAACTGGTACTGGAAGTGCACGAGGATCTGGTCGAGCAGATCAGCGAACAGATTCGCCCGCACATGAGCAGCGCCGCGCAACTGGCCGTGCCGCTACTGGTTGAAGTGGGCGTGGGCAACAACTGGGACGAGGCGCACTGACCGCTGTCGGGCAAGCCTGAACCCAGGCTTGCCCGCGCATCGCCAACATGAACATTTCGACAGGTTGGGAACTTAACCGGTCCGAAGCCAGTCAGAGACTCCGATTGGTTGAAAAACCCGTCATGCTCCTAGTTGTGTTAAGTGTTGGCAGATATCCGGATCCCGCCCTAAGGATCTGGACCTTGAACCCCGAACTTCCCCCCTCCCCATATGAAGTCCGGGGTTTTTTTTGCCTGCGATTTACCCTTCGGCAGGCGCTTTGTCTTCCAGCTCCATCCAGTCGGCCAGAACGGTATAGGCTTCTTCAAGGCCCATGCGTTTTGGTGCCGAGAACAGCTGGATGGTGACCGCTTCGCCCCAGCCCTTGCGGATCTGCGACTGAACCTTGAGCAGCGCGTTCTTGGCTGCGCCATAGGTCAGTTTGTCGGCCTTGGTCAGCAGGACATGCATCGGCATCTGGCTGGCGACTGCCCAGTCCAGCATCAGTGTGTCGAAGTCGGTCATTGGATGACGGATGTCCATCATCAGAATCAGACCCTTCAGGCTTTCACGGCTGCCCAGATAGGCTTCCAGGTGACGCTGCCAGTGTTGCTTGAGCGGGATCGGCACCTTGGCGTAGCCGTAGCCGGGCAGGTCCACCAGACGACGGTCGTCATCGAGCTTGAAGAAGTTCAGCAGTTGCGTACGCCCCGGCGTTTTCGAGGTACGCGCCAGACTGGCGTGGGTCAGCGTATTGAGCGCGCTGGACTTGCCCGCGTTGGAACGCCCGGCAAACGCGACTTCATAGCCTTCGTCATCAGGGCACTGATCGACCTTGGCGGCGCTGAGCATGAAAGTGGACTGTTGGCACAGGCCAAGGATGGGGTTCTTGAGTTGCATGTGATTTCCGGTGAAGGCCTTGCCTGCAAGGGGTGCGGCAAGAGGTGTCGTTTCCGTTTGGGTAGCGCGAGTATATAATGCCGCAAATTTTGTGTGGAATTCCCCGACAGCGGGGGAAGAACACTGAAGCGAGAACTAATATGCGCATTAGAACGCAGTCCGCTTTCAACCTGAAAGGTTTTTACTGCGCAAGAGGACTTTGGAGCCCCTTTTGCCAGGATCGTAACAATGCCGCGCGTGAAATGTGCAAGGACCGCAGTAGTCAGCATTTGCGAACCGTCATCCTGGGGATGAGCAAATCACCTGCTACCTAACTTTTCACCATTAGCCGATCTGGATTACCTGATGAACAAATTATTCGTGAGTCTGCTGTTGACGCTTGGCATCAGTGGGGCGACCCAGGCAGCCGACGTTACCGGTGATGCGGCTGCCGGTCAGGCAAAGGCAGCCGTGTGTGGTGCCTGCCATGGACCTGATGGCAACAGCCTGGCTCCCAACTTCCCGAAACTGGCAGGCCAGGGCGAACGCTACCTGCTCAAGCAATTGCACGAGATCAAGGATGGCAAGCGCCCGGTACTGGAAATGACCGGCCTGCTGACTCCGTTCAACGATCAGGATCTTGCAGACATCTCTGCCTATTATGCGAGCCAGAAAGGCAGCGTCGGTGCCGCCGACCCCAATCTGGTGGCGCGTGGCGAAGCCCTGTTTCGCGGCGGCAAGCTGGATCAGGGCATGCCTGCCTGCACCGGTTGCCACTCGCCTGACGGCACCGGCAACGCTCCGGCCGGCTATCCGCATCTGGGCGGCCAGCATGCCGATTACATCAAGAAACAATTGACTGCATTCCGTGAAGGCGACCGGGTCAACGACGGCGACACCATGGTCATGCGTTCCATCGCAGCCAAGCTGAGCAACAAGGATATCGAGGCTCTGGCGCAATATATCCAGGGTCTGCACTGATCGGTACGCAGGCCTTCGGGCAGGTATTCCCGAGCCAGGGCGTGACGTGTTTCATGACACATGCAAAAAGGGTGGCCCGAGCCACCCTTTTTTTTGATTGTCAGCGTTACACTAAGAACTCACGTCTTGATGGCCGGTCGAAAAACCGTCGCTTCGAGGCGACTCAATCTGCTCAGGAGTAAAGCATGCGTAATCTGATCATCAGCGCCGCTCTGGTTGCCGCCAGTCTGTTCGGTATGTCCGCTCAGGCCGCCACACCCATCGAAGCTGGTAAGCAATATGTTGAATTGAGCAGCGCCGTGCCTGTTTCCGAGCCAGGCAAGATCGAAGTGGTTGAACTGTTCTGGTATGGCTGCCCGCATTGCTATGCATTCGAGCCGACCATCAACCCATGGGCTGAAAAGCTGCCTGAAGACGTCAATTTCGTCCGTATCCCTGCCATGTTCGGCGGCGCCTGGGATGCCCACGGCCAGTTGTTCATCACCCTGGACACCATGGGCGTAGAGCATAAGGTTCACGCAGCTGTATTCAACGCCATCCAGAAAGACCGCAAACCTCTGACCAAGCCCGAAGACATGGCTGACTTCGTTGCCACCCAGGGTATCGACAGAGCCAAGTTCCTCGAAACCTTCAACTCCTTCGCAGTGAAAGGCAAGATTGCCCAGTACAAGGAACTGGCCAAGAAGTACGAAGTGACCGGTGTACCGACCATGATCGTTAACGGCAAATACCGTTTCGACCTGGGCAGCTCCGGTGGCCCGGAAGAAACCCTGCAGGTTGCCGACCAACTGATCGCCAAAGAGCGAGCGGCCGCCAAGGCAGGCAAGTAAGAGCCTTTCGCCATGCGCCGCTGGGGTAAGGGCACACAGCGAGTCGTTGGCCTGCATGAACCGCAGGTCAACGAACACCATCTGCTGCAAAGCGGACTGCCCGCCGATGGCCGGCTTCGGTTGCTCAGCTTCAATATCCAGGTCGGTATCAGCACCGAACGTTACCGGCATTACCTGACACGCGGCTGGCAGCATCTGCTGCCCCACGGCGGACGCGCGGGCAATCTGCAGAAGATCGGCGATCTTCTCAACGATTTCGATCTGGTAGCGTTACAGGAAGCCGACGGCGGCAGCCTGCGTTCGGGCTTCATCAACCAGGTCGAGCATCTGGCCCACCTCGGTTCTTTCCCTTACTGGTATCAGCAACTCAATCGCAACCTGGGACGCCTGGGTCAGCACAGCAACGGCGTGCTCAGCCGTCTGCGCCCCGGCAAGATCGAGGATCATCCATTACCCGGACCTGCCGGACGTGGTGCCATTCTTGTACGTTTCGGGGAAGGCGAGGACGCGCTGGTAGTGGTCATGATGCATCTGGCCTTGGGGTCACGCACCCGTGTAAGACAACTGGCCTATATCCGGGAACTGATTGGCGGCTATCGTCACCAGATCCTCATGGGCGACATGAATACCCATGCCAACGACTTGCTGGAGCATTCGCCGCTGCGCGATCTCGGCCTTCTGGCCCCGCAGGTCGAGGCAACCTTTCCCAGCTGGCGGCCACAGCGCTGTCTGGATCATATTCTGCTCAGCCCGACACTGACGCTCGAACGTGTTCAGGTACTGGCCCAACCCATTTCCGATCACCTGCCCGTTGCTGTAGAGATTCGCCTGCCTGCTTCGCTATGTGGTGACTCGCTACCCGTGCTCTCTGGTGGACCCCTTGAATGAGCGAAGAAGCCGAGCGCTGGAAAGAGAAGTATCTCAAGGGTATCGAGCAGCAAGACCTGCTCGCTGAGCGCTGGAACGCCCGGCTCGACTTGCTGCGCCGCGGTCTGGTCCGCAGTAGTCTCGCGGCGGAAGGTACCGACCGGTCTGTCGACGAATGCATGAAGGAAATGCGCGAAATCGTGCGCAAGGACGACATGGATGCGGGTCTGGCAGCCCTGATACCACGCCTTGAAAAGGCGGTGCTGGATTCCGAGCAACGTCGTGAAGTCCGGGTCGGGCAGATCAGCAGCGCTTTGAATGCGCTGGTGACCCAACTGCAATCCTTGCCACTGCCCCGCGAAGTGCGCAAACCCCTCAAACGTTTTGCCAAGGATCTGGAAGACCGTGCCTCCCAGGCCCGGGAATTGCCACTGCTGCTCAGCGAACTGAGCGGTTTGCAGGGCAAGGCGCTGACCCTGCTGGAAAAGCACGAAGAAGGTCCTCGCCCCGGACTCCTGCAACGTCTGTTCGGTAGCCGCGAAGAACCGGGCGAGGCGGCACATGCTCCTGAAAGCGCTCATCCGCCTGCGCCAGCTTCTGCCGAGCATGAGCATGAAAGCGACGACGAGGCACCTGAGCTTCCTTCGGCGCCAGTGCCCGCACCTGCGCCAGCACAGTCAGCACCAGCACCAGCACCAGCACCAAGGGTCGAGGTTGAAGCGCCAAAAGCCGAGCCGACAATAGAGGCTTCAGCTCCCACCCCCGTGGTTGAGCCCGTGGCTGAAGCACCAAAGCCGGTTGAAGTGCTAGCCGCCGCACCCGCGCCCGTCGAGAAAGTGGCGTCGGCGCCAGTGCAGGCCCCACCGCAGGATCTGCTGACACCAACGCCTTCCGTTCCTTACGAGCATCTGCCTGTTGTGCAGGCTCCGGTCGAGAGCGAAAGCGAAGAAGATGAAACGTCGACCGATGAGCAAGAGGCCGACGAAGGTGATCCCAACTATTCCCTGCCTCACTCCCCGGAGCCGAGCTACAGCTCGGTGGCAGCCCATATCGAAGAAACCTTGCTGGGACTGCTCAAGGACCTGACCTTGTCGGAGCACCATCGCCCGCAAGTCGAAGACATGCAGTTACGCCTCAAACACGGGCTCAACTGGTATGAACTGCTGCCGATCCTCGATGATCTGGCCGTTCTGATGCTGGCGATCAATAACGGCGGCCAGCAGGAATTCGGGACCTATCTCAAGCAGCTCAACGAGCGGCTGGAGTCGTTCCAGAGCCATCTGCAGGCCGCCAGCGAAGATCATGCGGAAAGTCAGTCCACCGCTCGCGATCTCAACGAGCAGTTGCGCGAACAGGTAGGGGGATTGCAGAGCAGCGTCCAGGACGCCTCCGACCTGACCAGCCTCAAGCAGGTACTGGATAACCGGCTCGAAGGCCTGCTCAGCACGATGGATCATTATCAGCGTAAACGTGATAACCGCGAGCAGGAAATCGCCTCACGCCTGCAAGGCCTCGCCGCCCGTGTCGCCAGCATGGAGCAGGAAGCCCTGGGTTTCAGGACGCACCTGGAAGAGCAACGACAGAAAGCCCTGATCGACCCACTGACCAGCCTGCCCAACCGTGCGGCATGGGGCGAGCGTCTCGAGCAAGAGATGACGCAATGGCAACAGGAAAAGAACAACCTGTTGATTTGCATTCTGGACCTGGATCACTTCAAGCGGATCAACGATGGCTACGGGCATCTGGCCGGTGACAAGGTGCTGAAGATCGTGGCCAGCGTCCTGAAAAAACGCATACGGCCCACAGACTTCCTGGCCCGCTTCGGCGGCGAGGAGTTCGTCATGCTCATGCCTGCCACCCACGTCTCGACAGCCCTGACGCTGCTGGATGAACTGCGGGCTGCCGTCGAACTGTGTCCGTTTCACTTCAAGGGTGAACGGGTGACGATCACGGTATCCATGGGCGTGACCGCCTTGCGCACCGGCGAGCGTAGCGATATCGCCCTCAAGCGGGCCGATCAGGCGCTGTATCGCGCCAAGGAAAACGGCAGGAATCGCGTCGAGCAGGGGTGACTGAAACATCTGGAATCCATCGGCGTTTCACGAATGAAGCAATTTGGTCGCATTTTGTTATGATGTTGCATTTGCTGCCGACGTATCCTGACTGCCATGAAGCTGTTCATCCCTGCTTTTCTCCTTCTGGTCCTGACTGCCTGCTCCAGCGGGCCAAAACTCGATACCAGCCATCCTTCGGCCAACCATGACGGCCGGGTTCAATACGTCATCATGCACTACACATCCGCCTCGCTTGAGCGCTCGCTGGAGTTGTTGACCCATGGCGAAGTCAGCAGTCATTACCTGATAGGCGACGACAACCCGGCGACGATCTACAAGCTGGTCGATGAGGGTGCTCGCGCCTGGCATGCTGGCGAGAGTGAATGGGAAGGGCGTACCTGGCTCAATTCCAGCTCGATCGGCATCGAAATCGTCAATCCCGGCTATACCGATACGCCTACGGGACGTCTCTGGTATCCGTACACCGAAAGCCAGGTCCAGTCGATCATCGTGCTGCTCAAGGACATCATCAAACGCAACAATATCGACCCCAGGCACATCATCGGGCACAGCGATATCGCTCCGATGCGCAAGCTGGACCCGGGTCCTCTGTTCCCCTGGAAGCGACTGGCCCATGAAGGCATAGGCATCTGGCCGGACGAACGGCAGGTCGCCCAGCGTCAGGCGCAGATGATGGATAACCTGCCCAGCATCACCTGGTTCCAGGAGCAATTGGCACGCCTGGGTTACACCACGCCTCAGACCGGCGAGCTGGACACCGCTACACGCCACGTTCTGGCAGCCTTTCAGATGCATTACCGTCCAGAGCGCTTCGACGGACAACCCGACATCCAGAGCGCAGCCATCCTGAAGGTACTCAACCGGGTCGAATAGATCAGGCTCGCGGGCAGCGTTCTTTAACAAACTATTTGCGCGCTTGTTGCTATACCTGATGGATATTCCATGCGGATATCCACTGATGCTCATCGCGCAAACGCGCTTTCGCATTCACTTTTCCCACCCTTGGCTGCTGGCGTTGCTGGCGGCCCTGTTGAGCGCGGCTGTCTTTTTATTCGGCAGCTTCGGACTGGCAATGCATCAGGCGCGACAAAACGAAAGCCTGCAGATGAACGCTCAGGGCGAGCGTTTTCTCGTGCGACTGGAGCAGCTTTTCGGTCAGTTGCGGGCCGGGCTGGATCAACTGGAACAGCAACCGCTGAGGCGTTGCAGCCCGGAAATGGTGGGGCGCCTGCGCGAGGTCATCTCCAGCAATCGCTTCATTTACGAAGCCGCCTATGTCGGCGATGCGCGTACCTGTTCCAGCTGGCCACGACCCAGGGTGCTCCGCGAGCTTCGAGAACCCGACATTCGTGGCCCGACCTATGATTACTGGCTCAACACCTCGACCCAGCCGGACGACAATCTGGCGGCACTGGTCATGGGCCGTGGAGATTTCCGGGTAGCGACCTCGCGGGGACATCTGACGGACGTCGTGGATCTTCCGGCAGGTGGCAGCCTGCTGGTGGTCCTCGATAACGGCACCCGGGCGATACCGGTTCTGGGGCCTGCGCAAGCCTGGCCGCCGGTGGAAAGCTGGTCGCCGGACAACGCCACCACGCTGATCACGACAGCAAACCAACTGATCTACCGCATGCCCACGCAAAGCCCGGAGTATCAGCTGGTGCTGATCACCCCGCGGACCGACTTGCAGGTAAAGATCACCGGAGCCTGGTGGTTGCTGGTGCCCGCCAGCCTGTTGATGTCCTTGTGCATCGCGGCGCTGGTCCTGCAATTGATGCAGCAGCGCAAATCCCTGGGTGCCGAGTTGTCGGGGGCGTTGCGACGCGGGGAATTGAAGGTTCTCTATCAACCCATCTTCAACCTTGAAACCGGCTTGTGTGCAGGTGCCGAAGCGCTGGTGCGCTGGCGCAGGCCGGACGGCACGCTGACCAGCCCGGACCTTTTCATTCCGCTGGCCGAAAACACCGGACAGATCCGGCAAATCACCGATTTTGTCTTGCAGCAATCGCTGGAAAAGCTCGGGCCGCTATTGCGCGCCAATCCGCATCTGTACGTTTCGGTGAACCTGGCGGCATGCGATGTCATCGCGCCGCGTATTGGGCGCGTAACGGCCAGATTGCTGGCCCTGCACAAGGTCGCAGCTCGCCAGATCGCGTTTGAGGTAACCGAGCGAGGCCTGATCGATGTGGTGGTGGCGCGCAATCACCTGCAAATGCTGCGCGATCGCGGTCATCAGATCCTCATTGATGACTTCGGCACGGGCTATTGCAGCCTGGCCTATCTGCAAACCCTGCCGGTGGACTGTCTGAAGATCGACAAGGCCTTTATCGATGCATTGGGGCACGATGCCGCCAGCAGCGGCGTTGCGCCCCATATCATTCGCATGGCCCACGCCCTGCAATTGCGGGTGATCGCCGAAGGAATCGAGTTCGAATCCCAGGCCCATCTGCTCAAGAGCGAAGGCGTCGTCTATGGCCAGGGCTGGCTGTTCGCCCGCCCTTTGACCGCCACCCGATTCTGCGAACTGGTCACCGGCGGTCGGAGAGGGGCAGGGCGACGCAAGGATGATGTGGCGTGATCTTACGTCGGCAGCGCCATGTAAAACTGCGTTCCCTGGCCAGGCCGTGAATAGACGCCCATTCTCCCCCCATGCAGTTGCACGATTTCCTTGCACAGCGCCAACCCGAGGCCGGCACCGCCTTTCTTGCGCCCTACCTGCACGAACGGCTCGAAGATCCGTCCTTGCTGCCCGTAAGGAATGCCTTCGCCATTGTCTTCGATACTGATGATCGCCCGCTCCCCATGACGGCGAGCCTGCAGGCGGATCAGACCGCTTTCGGGGGTATGGCGCAACGCGTTGTCCAGCAGGTTATCCAGAACCCGTTCCAGTTGCGCCTGATCGGCATGCAGATGTGGGACGGGCTCCTGAATGTCCAGCATCAGGGTGATGTCGTGCAACCGGGCCTGTTCCTCGAAACGGCCTCTGGCTTCTTCGAGCAGCTGTTTGATGGAGCAGGGGGCCAGCTTGAGTTTCTGCAAGCCGTTCTGGTAGCGCGAGAAATTCAGCAAGTCGTTGATCAGTTGCATCAGACGCTGCATTTCTTCAGTGATGGTATTGAGCAGATCCGCTTCGCGGGACTCTGCCGCAAAATGCAGGCGCTCCTGCAAAAGCCCGAAGGCCATATGGATACCGGTCACCGGTGTGCGCAGTTCATGAGACGCACGCAGGACGAACTCGCTGCGCACCCGCTCGAACGCCCGTTGCTCGGTCACATCGCGCAACACCATCACGGCACCGAGAATGTGGCCTTTGGTATGACTGACGGGGGTCAGGCTGTAGGTCAGCAGCCTGGATTCGCCATCGATATCGATGCTCAGGTCTTCCGGCGCATGCTCCAGAGTCCCGCCACGCAGGATCAGGAATAACTGCTCATCCAGCTCGGGATGTTCCAGCGCTTCACCCAGGCCGCGTCCAAGACGACTCTCGTCCCAGCCGAGCTGGCGCTGGGCCACAGGGTTCAAATGCTCCAGGCGACCCTGCCGGTCGATCATCAACAGGCCGTCGTCGATACTGTCGAGCACCGCTTGCAGACGCTGCTGACCGGCCAGCAATTCATCGACATTAGTCGCCTGATGCTGACGCAAGGCCTCGGCCATAAGGCCGAAACGCCGGGTCAGAAGGTTCATTTCGGCTGCCGAGGAGATAGGCAGCGTCACTTCATAATTGCCCTGGCCGATATGGTCGGCCGCCTTGGCCAAGGCCTCGATCGGGGCACCAAAGCGACGGGCAATGCCATGGGCAGTGATGAATCCGATGCACAGCACGGCAATACCCACCAGCCCAAGCAACCCGGCAATCCACAGCGCCCGCTCCCGGGAATAGGCTTCGGCCGTGCTGATGTTCTGCAGGGCTTCGCCGTGGGTATCCAGCAGGTCGTTGCGCAACGCGTCGAAGCTGCTCCGCAGTTCGGGGTTGTCGTGCATTGCGCGTGTGTCATTCTCGAAGCGTTGGGCGGCCTCCAGGAAGCGCTGGTAGTAGCGGCTCGTATTCTCGAATCGGCCCTGCACCTTGCTTTGCGCATCACGTTCGATGCCTTCGGTCAGCAAGTCGTGAAACTGATCCTGATAAGTCTTCAGCAAGCGCTTGTCAGGCGAAGGGCTGATCATGATCACCAACTGATCGCCCAGGTTCTGCCGCAGCTTCAATCCAAGCTCAAGGTTGTTGATATTGCCCTGGATCAGAGCCTCCTGGCTCTTGGCCATTTGCATGACACTGACCAGCCCCAACAGCAATCCCAGCAACGCAACCGTCATCAACGCCGAAATGCTGAGGAACAGGCGGGTACGTAACTTCATTGCCAGCTTCATACAGAACAACTCATAGGTTGTACTGCTTGCGCTTGCGATAAAGCGTCGAGGAGTCGATCCCCAGAGTCTTCGCAGCCTGATCGAGGGTATCGCTGGTGGCCAGGACGGCGCCGATATGAGCCTTTTCAAGTTCATCGAGGCTCAGGGCAGCTCCCACGCGAGGTGCGTTGTTGGTCGGGACCTCAGCCATGCCGAGGTGACTGACTTCGACCCGCTCCTGCGGACAGATGATGCTGGCACGTTCGATGACGTTACGCAGTTCACGGATATTGCCGGGCCAGCGGTAGTTGAGCAGTGCGGCACGGGCTTCCTCGCTGAATCCGCGAGCCGGTCGGGCGTAATCCTTGACGAAGCGCGCCAGGAAGCGGTCGGCCAGCGTCAGGATGTCTTCGCTTCGCTCGCGCAACGCCGGAAGGTGCAGGGTGATCACGTTCAGGCGATACAGAAGATCTTCCCGGAAGCGCCCGCTGCGCACCATGTCTTCCAGATTCAGGTTGGTGGCCGCCAGAATTCGTACATCGGCACGCCGCGTGACCGGATCACCGACGCGCTCGTATTCCTTGTCCTGAATGAAACGCAGCAATTTTGGTTGCAACGTGAGTGGAAAATCGCCGATTTCATCGAGAAACAGCGTGCCGCCATCGGCTTGGTTGACGCGACCCAGCGTGCTTTCGCTGGCCCCGGTAAAAGCTCCGCGACTGTGACCGAACAACTCGCTTTCCATCAGCTCGGCAGTCAGGGAAGGGCAGTTGATGGTGACACAGGATTTCTTGGCCCGCTTGCTCCAGCCGTGAATGGCGCGGGCCAGTTCACCTTTACCGGTCCCGGATTCGCCCAGAATCAGGATGTTGGCATCGGTCACGGCAACCTGCCGCGCCGTTTCCAGAATGGCCATCATCGACGGGCTGTGTGAATCCAGGCCGTCCTTGGGTTTACGTATCTCGCCTTCCAGAGCCTCCAGACGAGCAGACAACTGCCGTACTTCCAGTTGCTTGGCGGTAGCAAGGCGCAGTTGATCCGGGCTGCAGGGTTTGACCAGATAATCGGCGGCACCGGCCTGAATGGCATCGACCGCCGTATCGACCGCCGAATGGGCCGTGACGATCACGACCCGCATCCAGGGTGCCTGAATACGCATCTGCGCCAGAACATCCAGCCCGTTGTCCTCGCCCAGGCGCAAGTCCAGAAAGCACAGGTCGAACACCTGGCGCTGCATCAAGGTGTCGGCCTGAGCTGCGCTGTTGGCAGTGGCGACACTGTAACCCTCATCTTCCAGACAGTACCGGAACGTGCGAAGGATGGCGGACTCGTCGTCCACAAGCAGAATACGGCCCTGATTCTCAGTGGCTGTCTCCATTTTTCCTACGCTCCTAAGTAAATGATCTTGGTTAGTGTCGGAATCATCGGGCAAGTTGCATGGTTGATTCTGATTGATTCTGTGACATGCATGTTAGCTATCTGTTCGAGCCTTGGCTAACCGGCTGATTTTCCTGACGATATTTCTCCCGCCAGGGATGTTTTGCCCCCACGATCTCCCAAGACCCTCGATTTTCCTCAAGTTAACTCCATGACCACCCTTTCGAACATTCGTGCAGAACGCACGACCACAGGGGGTCGATCGTGCAGCTTGCTGGCCGTAACTTTTTCGAGAATATCTCAAGCCATTGATTTTATTGAACTTATTAAAAAATCAAAAAATGGCATGCAGCCTGCAATATCCCTTGCACTCAAGGCCTGACCTCATGGCCAACCACTTCATCACACCGTTCAGGTAAAGGGAGTTTAAGGATGAACAACTGGCATATTGCTCATTTGCGTATTTCATCCTTGCACATCCAACAAGGCCTGTTTCTGCTGCTGGCCTTGCTTGTCACCCTGATCGCGGTTCAGCAATTCGAACGTTGGGATCATTCGCGTGAAGCGGCCCGGACCCAACAGCAGATCATCAAGGTAAGCACGTCCTATCAGAGCCTGACCCGCACTGCACAGATCAATGGACTCGAAGCCAGGCCTGTAGACGGCGTGGTCTCCGTAAACGAAGTAGTAACGCCGCAAAAATGGATCTTCTGATCCTGAGAAACCGAACGAAACGTTCCAAATTCAAATAGCTGTAAAAAGGAGTATCACCATGCTGAGTTGGGCTATCACGTTCTTGATCATCGCCATTGTCGCTGCCGTTCTGGGCTTCGGTGGTATCGCAGGCACTGCAACAGGTATCGCCAAGATTCTGTTCATCGTGTTCCTGGTCATGTTCGTCGTATCTTTCTTCTTCGGACGCCGTGGACGAGGCTGAGTAATGGGCAAATCCTTGCAATCACTGGCCGCCGCCCTGTTGATGGGCGGCAGTGCCATGGCATTAGCCGCCAATGACGGGCAGGCTCGGGTCAATGAGCTGTTGAGTTCTGCGCCCGAGTACCGCCAGACGTGGACCAAGGTCGTCAAGAAAGAGGAACGGTTGCCTGACTGGATCATCAACCTCTCTGGTGCTTCCGAGCAGATGACTGCCGTTACCGAAGACGGAGACCCTTACCTCGTCGGTCCTCTGTGTGAAACTGCCGAAACCTGCCGGAGCAAGCGCCTCATCGTGGCATTCAGCCTCGATAAGGAAGACGCCTACGCCATGCTGGTCGAAGTGCCTGCCGGACTTCCGGCCGACAAGTCGCCGACTCGTCATGCGACCTACCGTTTTCTGGGCAAACCGGATGAAGGCATGCAGCAATTGCTGAAAGAGCAGTTGAGCAAGGACCCGAACTGGTATTGATCGGCCCCCTGACATCTTTCAAGGACCAGGCATCCGGACACCCTCCCGCCTGCCTGGTCTCCCGTCGCCCTCGTTCCACTCTTCATTCTCGCAAGAGAATCAGGCTATGTTCGTGAGTGCATAAGCACAGTCCAGCCGTGTACCCTTGGATGCCGCAACCAATCGACGAGGGTTTCATGGGTTGGTTCAACCGTCACAAATTCCTGCCGTTTCTCGCCTGGCTGCCCGCACAGACCCGTGCCAGCGTCGGTCGGGATGCATTGGTAGGTCTGAGCGGTGCCGTTCTGGCATTGCCCCAATCCATCGCTTACGCGCTGATCGCCGGTCTTCCTCCGGAATATGGTTTGTACGCGGCCATCGTGCCGGTGTTGATCGCCTGTTTGTGGGGTTCGTCGTGGCATCTGATCTGCGGGCCGACGGCAGCGATTTCCATCGTGCTGTATGCCAGCATCAGTCCGCTGGCGGTTCCGGCCAGCCAGGACTACATCACTCTCATTCTGTTGCTGACGTTCATTGCCGGAGCCTTCCAGTTGCTGCTGGGCATGATGCGCTTCGGCGCGCTGGTGAATTTCGTCTCGCACTCCGTCGTGCTGGGCTTCACCCTGGGCGCAGCCATTGTGATTGCACTGGGACAGATACCGAACCTGACCGGCATCGACCTGCCCAGCCAGAGCACAGCCCTCAACAGCCTGACAGCGGTCCTTGAACACAGTCAGGAGATCGACAAGCCTTCGCTGATCCTCGGCCTGCTGACTCTGGCACTGGGCATTACCCTGAAATATTTCGTGCCGCGCTGGCCGACGCTATTGATCGCTCTGGTATCGAGCAGCCTGCTGGCCTGGCTGTGGCCTGCGATGTTTGGCCATGTGAAGGTGGTCAAGGCTTTCACGGGTCAGTTGCCGCCATTCAGCCCGCTGCCGCTGGATCTGGAATTGATCCTCAAACTGCTGCCGACTGCCGTGGCGATCGGCATGCTCGGGCTGGTGAACAGCCTGTCGATTGCCCGCTCGCTGTCGGCACGCTCCCAGCAACTCATCAATGCCAATCAGGAAGTCCGCGCCCAGGGCCTGTCGAATATGGTCGGCTCCCTGTTTTCGGGTTACATGTCTGCCGGTTCATTTACCCGCGCCGCCTTGAGTTATGAGGCCGGTGCCCGCTCACCTCTGGCGGGTGTGTTTTCGGCATTATGGGTCATGCTGTTCGCCGTCGCGGGGGCGTCACTGATTGCCCACATCCCGATTCCGGCCATGGCGGCCTCAATTCTGCTGATCTGCTGGGGACTGGTGGATCATCGCGGTATCGCGGCGTTGTTCCGGGTCAGCCGTTCGGAGTTTTTCGTGATGGCCCTGACCTGTGTCGCAACGCTGCTGCTGGAGCTGCAGACCGCAATCTACGCGGGCGTGCTGGCTTCGCTGTTCTTCTACCTCAAGCGCACGTCGCAGCCCAAGGTGCAGCAGTGGCGCGAAGGTGACGAAGACATCATGCGCGTTGGCGGGTCGATTTTCTTCGGGGCCAGTCACTACCTGCAAACCCGCCTGCAGCGTACCGAAGGCAAGCATGTGGTGATCGACGCCCAGCACATCAACTTCATCGACTATTCGGGCGTGGAGATGCTGCATCAGGAGGCCCGACGCCTGCTCAAACAGAACCGGACCCTGACTTTACGCCGCGCCCGACAGCAGGTCGTTGAAGAGTTGCAGAAGCTGGAGGGTGCACAGAAGTGCCCGATCCTGTTCGAGGATTAGGCGCTCGCCAACTGCCGCCGCATTTCGGCCAGCACCTCTGCGGAGTCCGGACGCACGCCGCGCCATAGCAGGAAGGCTTCGGCGGCCTGTTCGACGAGCATGCCCAAGCCATCCACCGCCTGGGCAGCACCGTGCTCGCTCGCCCAGCGACAGAATGCGGTCGGCTCCTTGCCGTACATCATGTCGTAGCAGAAGGTATGACCCGGCTGGATCAGGCTGGCGGCAATCGGTGGCAGCTCGCCCGACAGGCTGGCGGAGGTTGCGTTGATGATCAGGTCTACCGACTCTTCCAGCCAGTCGTAACCGCTGGCGAATACCGGGCCGAGGTCCGTAAAGAGCTGGGCCAGGTTTTCGGCTTTTTCCACCGTACGGTTGGCGATCACCAGGGCAGCCGGTTTCTGCGCGAGCAACGGCTCCAGAGCACCACGCACAGCACCGCCGGCACCGAGCAACAGGATACGCTGGCCTCTCAGGCTGACACCGTGATTGACCGTCAGATCACGAACCAGCCCGGCGCCGTCGGTGTTATCGCCCAGCAAGGTGCCGTCGGCCTGCTTGCTCAAGGTATTCACGGCACCTGCGCGCTGGGCACGCCGGGTCAGGCTGTCGGCCAGGCGATAGGCTTCTTCCTTGAACGGCACGGTCACATTGGCCCCGCGACCGGTCTGGAAAAAATCTCGGGCGAAGGCCGTGAAGTCATCCAGTGGCGCCAGCGCGGTTCGGTAATCCAGTTGCTGCTCTGTCTGCCTGGCGAACAGGCTGTGGATCAATGGCGACTTGCTGTGGCCGATGGGATTACCGAATACGACGTACTGGTCCATTTGTGTTCCTGTTGATGTGTTTAGCGCCCGGTGCACTACTGACTGCGAGAGGCGGCTTCGGTCATTCCGCCAACCAGTCCCGATCCTGAAGGAAATACTCGGTCAGGCGCGCTTCTTCGCTGCCCGGCGCAGCCTTCCAGTCATACCCCCAGCGCACTTGCGGGGGCAGGGACATCAGGATCGATTCGGTACGGCCACCCGATTGCAGGCCAAACAGCGTGCCGCGGTCGTACACCAGGTTGAACTCGACATAGCGGCCACGTCGGAACTCCTGGAACTCACGCTGTTGCACGGTATAAGCCGTGGCCTTGCGACGACGCACAATCGGCAGGTAGGCGTTGATATAGGCGTCACCGATGGCGCGCATGAAAGCGAAGCTGGTGTCGAAATCCCAGTGATTCACATCGTCGAAGAACAGACCGCCAACCCCGCGTGGCTCGTTGCGATGCTTGATGTGGAAATAGCTGTCACACCAGGCCTTGTAACGGGGATAGACGTCATCGCCAAACGGCGCACAGGCACGCTCGGCAACCCGGTGCCAGTGCACGCAGTCCTCTTCGACGCCGTAGTAGGGCGTCAGGTCGAAACCGCCACCGAACCACCAGACCGGCTCTTCGCCTTCCTTTTCTGCGATGAAGAACCGCACGTTGGCGTGGGAAGTCGGCACATGGGGATTGTGCGGATGGATCACCAGGGAAACGCCCAGGGCCTCGAAGCCGCGTCCGGCCAGCTCGGGCCGGTGAGCACTGGCCGACGGCGGCAGGTTGCTGCCAAAGACGTGGGAAAAGTTGACGCCGCCCTTTTCGATGACAGAGCCGTTTTCGATGACCCGCGTTCGACCACCGCCACCTGCCGGACGTGTCCAGGCATCTTCGACAAAGTGTGCGCTGCCGTCCTCGAGCTCCAGAGCAGTGCAGATTCGGTCTTGCAGATCCAGCAGGTAGGCTTTTACGGCCTCGGTACGGGTAGTCATAGTGATCCCTGATGCTGACTTCAAACGGCTGAGCCCCCCGAATGCAAAGGGGTACAGGCAAATTGGCGCGTAGCATACCACTGGCCGGGCTGCCTTCGCAGTTGACGAAGATCACTTGAAGGAGTCCGATAGCCTATCTGACGATTCGTTTCAGCATGGAGATAGCAAATGGCAAAGCGTATCCAGTTCAGCACTGTCGGAGGACCCGAAGTTCTTGAATATGTCGACTTCGAGCAGGCCCAACCCGGCCCGCAACAAGTCGTGGTTCGCAACAAGGCCATTGGCCTGAATTTTATCGATACCTATTACCGCAGCGGTCTTTACCCTGCACCTTCGTTTCCCTCTGGGCTGGGTACGGAAGGCGCGGGCATAGTCGAAGCCATCGGCAACGAAGTGACGCGCTTTCAGGTAGGCGACCGAGTAGCTTATGGCACTGGCCCGCTGGGCGGTTACAGCGAACTGCATGTATTGCCCGAGGACCATCTGGTGAAACTGCCCGATTCCATCAGCTTCGAGCAGGCCGCAGCCGTGATGCTCAAAGGCCTGACGGTGCAATATCTGCTGCGTCAGACTTATCTGGTCAAACCCGGCGAAACCTTTCTGTTCCACGCCGCTGCCGGTGGCGTCGGTTCGCTGGCCTGCCAGTGGGCCAAGGCGCTGGGAGCGCATCTGATCGGCACGGTCAGCTCACCGCAGAAGGCCGAGCACGCCAAAGCCCTGGGTGCATGGGAAACCATCGACTACAGCCATGAAGACGTGGCGGCACGCGTGCTGGAACTGACCGAAGGCAAGAAGTGCCCGGTGGTCTACGACGGCGTCGGCCAGGACACCTGGCTGACTTCCCTCGAGTGCGTTGCACCTCGCGGCCTGCTGGTCAGCTTCGGCAATGCATCCGGGCCGGTTTCAGGGGTGAATCTGGGCATTCTGGCGCAGAAGGGTTCGCTGTACGTGACCCGTCCAACCCTGGGCAGCTACGCCAATAACGCGCAAAACCTGCAATCGATGGCCGACGATCTGTTCGACATGCTCGCCAGCGGCAAGATCAAGCTCAACGATATCCAGCAATACGCCCTGAAGGACGCCGCCCAAGCGCAGACCGAGCTGTCGGCACGGCGCACCACGGGATCGACGATTCTGATTCCTTAACCGGGACGCACCACCTGGCCGGTCGCGACATCGCGAATGACACTGGGGTTTCGGCGGCCGCCCAGGCTGCCGCCGAGCACCAGGTCGATCTGCCCACGGAAATACTGCTCCACGCGCAGGCGCGTGCGGGCAGCGGGGCGACCGGCAGGGTTGGCCGAAGTGGAAATCAACGGGCCGACCAAGGCGCACAGTTCACGCACGGTCGGGTGATCGGTCACGCGCAGGGCCACGGTTTCATGCACGCCGGTGATCCACTCGGGCAGCAGGTTCTGATGCGGCACCAGCCAGGTGTTGGGGCCAGGCCAGGTGCTGGCCATGCGATCGATCCACTGCTCGGGGAAGTCCTCGAACAGAAAGTCGAACTGACGGATGTTGTCGGCAATGAGAATCAGCCCTTTATCCACAGGCCGCGATTTGATCGCCAGCAAGCGATAAACCGCTTCTTCATCCCACGGATCGCACCCAAGCCCCCAGACCGCCTCGGTTGGATAGGCAATCACCGCTCCGGCACGAATATCTCGAGCGGCTTGCTGCACACGCCAACTGCTGACCATTGATGTATCTCCGCTAAATCTTGCCGGGCAGTTTAACCTCAGGGCGCCCGTGCGAACCATCGTCCGGCTTCATTGCTGATCATTCCGTCCAGTTCCAGCTCGGTCAGGGCTGCCAGCACCCGGGGCAGCGGCCATTCACTGGCAGCAGCCAGCGCTTCGCTGGTCTGTGGCGCGGCATGCAGAAGGGTCAACAGCAAAGAGGCAGGAGAGTGCTTGCCCTGAGAGGCACTCTGACGAGCGAGTGCGTTGCCATCGTCTGCTAAGCAGTTGGTCGCGGGCAAGCTCGCCCCTACAGCGATGTTTCTGCGTTCGGTCTGCTGAGTGGGCACTTGGCGATGCCAGTGCTGCAAGGCTTCGAGAATGTGATCCACGGTTTCCACCAGCACCGCGCCATCGCGGATCAACTGATGACAGCCACGGGCACCGGGATGATGGATAGAGCCGGGAATGGCATAGACCTCTCGGCCATGTTCCGCTGCCAGTCGCGCCGTAATCAACGAACCGCTGCTCACACTGGCCTCCACCACCAGCACACCGAGGGACAGACCGCTGATGATCCGGTTGCGACGCGGGAAGTTGCTGGTCTGTGGTCCGGCATCCAGCGGGAACTCGGAAATCACTGCGCTGCCCTGGGCGATCATCTGCGCGGCCAACTGTCGATGGCGCTGTGGATAAAGTTTTTCGAGCCCTGTACCCAACACGCCGATTGTGGCTCCGCCAACGTCAAGAGCACCCTGATGCGCAGCACCGTCGATGCCCAGAGCCAGGCCGCTGGTGATGACAAAACCGGCACCCGCCAGACTTCGGGCAAAAGCAGCGGCGGTGTCCATCCCCGGCTTCGAGGCACGACGACTGCCGACCATTCCCAACTGAGGCCGCTCAAGAATCGAAGGGTTGCCAGCGATGAATAACAGAGGCGGTGGGTCGGCGATTTCAGCAAGCAGTGCAGGGTAGCCAGGATCGTCCCACATCAATAAATGCTGGTCTTCATGCTCAATCCAGGCCAGTGCGGCACTGGCTCCGTCACGCACCAACGGGTCGCGCCGGGCTTCGGCACAGGCCGTCGGCAGCCCCAATGCGCGCCATGCACTGGCGGGTGCCGAGAGCGCAGCCGAGGCGCAACCAAAAGCATCGATGAGTCTGGAAAAGCGTCTGGGTCCTACCTCCGGCAAGCGATGCAAACGCAGGCGCGCTTCCAGTTCGGCAGGCGAAGGCATGGCCTTTTCAAACAGCGGCATAAGATCGTCCTTGATCCATGGCCCACTTCAGGATGTGGGCAAACCTGTGGATAACTCTGTTGACAACAATTTGATAAGTGAAAGATCCGGTGGAAAAAACTGTCTCAGCCTTGAGACAGAGCCTCAGGGGTTACGGACCTTGTCCATAATGGACAAAGATCGGTTCGCGTGCAGGACCAAGGCGTAACTGAGCTTTTCATAAGTGCGGAAAACCATCAGCAACCCGGAGCGTTCGTCGGGAATTTTCACCTGATCGCCGGTCACCCGGTCGCGGACGGTTTCGCCGGTCTTGTAAATCGCGAGTACATTGCCTTCGACCAGCCCGTCACGTCGGCCCTTGTTGAGCGTCACCACGTCGTAGACGCCCACCTGAGTCACGCCCCGAGGCACATCGAGAATCAGACCTTCAATGGCGTTCTGTGGCGAACTGGGCATGAATGTCGAGTTGATTGCCCGTTCTTCACTGGTGAACAGGCGGTCGCCCAGACGCACTTCCTGGGTAGAGCGTTGCAGCATCAGGGTGGAAACATCGCCTTCGGTAGCAATGACTTCACCGCCGCCGATATCGTCGGCATTGATGCCCAGCACTTCCTTGGTGACAGGATCGGTATAAACCTTGCCCTGACGGAAGATCCCGTAGCTCAGCTGTTGCGGGTCCAGATTGCCGCGAGCGTAGATGCGGTCGCCTCCGCCACTGAGTACACGTTCGGCATTGCCGGCAACGATGTAAGGGGCCTTGTTGAACTGGTCGGCGTCGTCGACGATCCGGTTACTGATCAGGAACGCATTGATGGCACCGAGCGGAATGCTCGGGATCGCTTCGATCGTCGGCGTGCTGCGCACACGCGGTGACAATTTGATGGTGCCGCGGGATTCGGCGCGGTTGAGCACCACACGAGGCTGACCATCGACATAGATCAGCGACAGCGAGTCGCCGGGATAGATGAGGTCGGGATCGCGCACTTGTGGATTGGCCCGCCATATCTCGCGCCATTTCCATGGTTCTCGCAGGAATTTGCCGGAAATATCCCAAAGCGTGTCACCGGCAACGACGGTATAACTCTGCGGGTGGCCTTCCTTGAGTTGCACTTGCGCCTGAGCAAGACCGCTGGCAGTCAAAAGCAGCAGGGCGAGTAGTGATTTCCTCATGCGGTGAATCCCTTTATCATGTTGTCTCGCGTAAACATAAGTTCCATCAGTCTCATATAGCTGTCTGCTTTGACGTTTCAAGCCTGGCAGCCGATTTTGACTTTACCCTACAGTGCAGCCCTTACGTATATGGCCATTCTAAACATTCTCGAATTTCCCGATTCGCGCCTGCGCACCATCGCCAAACCCGTGGCGATAGTAGACGACGGCATACGCCAGTTGGTCGACGACATGTTTGAAACCATGTACGAAGCCCCAGGCATTGGTCTGGCAGCAACCCAGGTCAACGTCCACAAGCGCGTGGTCGTGATGGACCTGAGTGAAGATCGCAGCGAACCCCGCGTCTTCATCAACCCCGAAATCGAAATGCTGACCGAAGAAATGGATCAGTATCAGGAAGGCTGCCTCTCGGTGCCCGGGTTCTATGAAAACGTCGACCGCCCCGTGAAGGTTCGCATCAAGGCCCTGGACCGTGACGGCCAGCCTTACGAACTGGTTGCCGAAGGTTTGCTCGCCGTCTGCATCCAGCATGAATGCGATCACCTGAACGGCAAGCTGTTCGTCGACTACCTGTCCAATCTGAAGCGTGACCGGATCAAGAAGAAGCTGGAAAAACAGCACAGACAGAACGCTTGATCCATCACCCAAAAGGCCTGTGAGGGCCTTTTCTTTTTTACAGAACGAGAAGCCCATGACTGAGCCACTGCGCATCGTCTTCGCCGGTACTCCGGAATTTGCCGCCGAACACTTGAAGGCCCTGCTCGACAGCCCTCATCAGATCGTCGCGGTCTATACCCAGCCTGATCGCCCGGCCGGTCGTGGACAAAAGCTGATGCCAAGCCCGGTCAAGCAACTGGCGCTACAGCATGGCCTGCAAGTGCTGCAACCGCCAACCCTGCGTGACGCAACCGCTCAGCAGGAGCTGGCAGCGCTCAAACCCGACCTCATGGTAGTGGTCGCCTATGGCCTGATCCTGCCGCAAGTGGTGCTGGATATTCCTCGTCTGGGCTGCATCAACAGCCACGCGTCCCTGCTGCCACGCTGGCGTGGTGCGGCACCGATCCAGCGTGCCGTGCAGGCAGGCGATGCCGAAAGCGGCGTGACCGTCATGCGCATGGAAGCCGGCCTGGATACCGGCCCGATGCTGCTCAAGGTCACCACGCCTGTCACGGCAGAAGATACCGGCGGCACCCTGCACGATCGCCTTGCCGAACTCGGCCCACCTGCCGTATTGCAGGCCGTTGCCGGGCTCGCCGATGGGTCGCTGGCGGGTGAAGTGCAGGACGACACCCTCGCCACTTATGCTCACAAACTGAACAAGGACGAGGCACGGATCGACTGGAGCCGCCCGGCAGACGAGCTGGAACGCCTGATCCGCGCCTTCAATCCATGGCCGATCTGTCACAGCACCCTGAACGAAGAAGCTCTCAAGGTCCTGGCCGCCAGCCTTGCCGAAGGACAGGGCACACCGGGCACGATTCTCGGAGCCAGCAAGGACGGCCTGATTGTCGCCTGTGGCCAGGGCGCATTGCGCCTGACCCGCCTGCAACTGCCGGGCGGCAAGCCGCTGAACTTCACCGACCTGTTCAACAGCCGCCGCGAGAAGTTCGCCACCGGCACGGTATTGGGTCAATGAATCCGCGTCTGGCCGCCGCCAGAGCCTTGGCCGCTGTCCTGAGCGGCAAGGCTTCGCTGAACAGTTCGTTACCGGCTCAGCTGGATAAAGTCGAGGTCCGTGATCGGGGCCTCACTCAGGACCTGGCTTTCGGGACTGCTCGCTGGCAGCCACGCCTGTCCGCGCTGGCGGCCAGGTTGCTGCAAAAGCCCTTCAAGGCAGCAGACGCCGATGTCGAGGCACTGTTGCTGGTTGGACTTTATCAACTGCTCTACAGCCGCATTCCCGCTCACGCCGCTATCGGTGAGACGGTGGGTTGTGCCGACAAGCTGAAAAAGCCGTGGGCCAAAGCCTTGCTCAATGCGGTCCTGCGCCGCGCCCAACGTGAAAGCGAAGCGCTGCTGGCCGAACTGGAACACGACCCGGTAGTGCGCACCGCTCATCCGCGCTGGCTGCAAAAAGCCCTGAAAGCCGCGTGGCCCGAACACTGGGAAGCCATCTGCGCCGCCAACAACGCGCATCCGCCCATGATCCTGCGGGTCAACCGTCGGCATAACAGCCGTGTTCAATACCTTGAGCTGTTGAAAACAGCCGGTATCGAAGCCGTTGCCTGCACCTTCAGCCAGGACGGTATCCTGCTGGCCGAGCCGGGTGATGTGCGTTCACTGCCAGGTTTTGCCGAAGGCTGGATCAGCGTTCAGGATGAAGCCGCGCAACTGGCTGCCGACCTGCTGGAACTGGCTCCCGGTCAACGAGTTCTCGATGCCTGCTGTGCACCGGGCGGCAAGACCTGCCACCTGCTGGAAGTGCAGCCACAACTCGATGGGGTGGTAGCTGTTGATCTGGAAGCCAAACGTCTGGTGCGCGTGCGGGAAAACCTCGATCGCCTGGGCCTGGATGCCGAACTGATCGCCGCCGACGCTCGGCAAACCGCCCAATGGTGGGACGGCAAGCCCTTTCAGCGCATTCTGCTCGACGCGCCTTGCTCGGCAACCGGCGTGATCCGTCGCCACCCGGATATCAAGCTGACCCGTCAGGCCGATGACATCGCTGCCCTGGCCACGCTGCAAGGCGAACTGCTGGACGCGCTCTGGCCGACCCTGCAGGTTGGCGGCATCCTGCTGTACGCCACCTGCTCGACGCTGCCCACGGAAAACACCGAAGTGATCGAGGCCTTTCTGGCCCGCACCTCGGGCGCTCGTGAGCTGGATATCGCCGGACAGCTCGGCCAGCAACCCGCAGGCATCAAGCAGCCCCACGGTCGCCAGTTGCTGGCGCAGGAAGGCGGGCATGACGGCTTCTATTACGCCAAACTGATCAAGATCGCGGCTTCGGTCTGACAGGGAGATAGCAGTTGAAAATCATCATCCTGGGTGCGGGGCAGGTTGGCGGCACGCTGGCCGAACATCTGGCCAGTGAAGCCAACGACATCACGGTCGTGGACACCGACGGCGACCGGTTGCGTGACCTGGGCGACCGCCTGGATATCCGCACGGTGCAGGGCAAGGGCTCGTTTCCCACGGTGTTGCGCCAGGCGGGTGCCGACGATGCCGACATGCTGGTGGCCGTCACCAACAGCGATGAAACCAATATGGTCGCCTGTCAGGTTGCCTACACGCTGTTCCACACGCCGACCAAGATTGCCCGGGTCCGCGAAGCGGCTTACCTGACCCGCGCCGGTCTGTTCGATAACGATGCGATTCCCGTGGATGTATTGATCAGCCCGGAACAGGTCGTCACCAACTACATCAAACGCCTGGTCGAATACCCCGGCGCTCTCCAGGTCATCGACTTTGCCGAAGGCAAGGCACAACTGGTTGCCGTCAGGGCTTATTACGGCGGGCCGCTGGTGGGTCAGAAACTGCGCCAGTTGCGGGCACACATGCCCAATGTCGACACCCGGGTAGCCGCGATCTTCCGGCGCGACCGCCCCATCACCCCCCATGGCGACACCGTTATCGAAGCCGATGACGAAGTGTTCTTCATTGCAGCCAAGGCGCATATCCGGGCTGTGATGGGCGAGATGCGACGTCTGGATGAAAGCTACAAGCGCATCGTGATCGCAGGCGGCGGCAATATTGGCGAGCGTCTGGCCGAGGCTATCGAAAGCCGTTATCAGGTCAAGATCATCGAGATGAACCCGGCGCGTTGCCGTCATCTGTCGGACACCCTCAACAGCGCCGTGGTCCTGCAAGGCAGTTCTTCGGATCGCGATCTATTGATGGAAGAAAACATCGGCGATACCGACCTGTTCCTGGCCCTGACCAACGACGACGAAGCCAATATCATGTCGTCGCTGCTGGCCAAGCGGATGGGCGCCCGCAAGGTGATGACGCTGATCAACAACCCGGCCTATGTGGATCTGGTGCAGGGCGGGGAAATCGATATCGCCGTCAGCCCGCAACTGGCAACCATCGGCACCTTGCTGACCCACGTGCGACGCGGCGATATCGTCAGCGTGCATTCACTGCGCAGGGGCGCGGCCGAAGCCATCGAGGTCGTGGCCCATGGCGATGCCAAATCCAGCAAGGTCATCGGCAAGGCCATCAAGGACATTATCCTCCCGCAAGGCACCACCATCGGCGCCATCATCCGCGACGAAGAAGTTCTGATTGCCCACGACATCACCGTGATCGAATCCGGCGACCACGTGATCATGTTCCTTGTGGATAAAAAATACATCCGCGATGTGGAGCGGCTGTTTCAGGTGGGGTTGAGCTTTTTCTGACGGACTGCGACAGGAGCGCATTCATTCGCTAACAGCATCGCGAATGAATGCGCTCCCACGGATCAATACCAGCGGGCTTCGCCTTCCGGGCGCTTCTTGAAGCGCTTCATGGTCCACATGTACTGGCTCGGGTAAGCCCGTACATATTTCTCGACCACCTTGCTCATCGCTGCCGCCGAGGTTTCAGTGTCGGTGCTGTACATGTCTTCAGGAGCTGCTTCCAGAACGACCTTGTAGCCCGAGCCATCCGGCAGGCGCATGGCGTGCAGGAATACGCCAACGGCTTTGCCACCGGCCAGCATGTTGGGCACGAATTTGCTGGTCAGTGCCTGGGTACCGCAGAAGGGCACGAAGATACCCGCCGACTCTGCCGGCTCGGGGTCCGCAGGAATTCCCACCGAACCGCCTTTACGCACTTCCTTGATGACACTGAGGATGCCTTCCTTGGTGGAAGCCGCAACACGGTTGCCCAACTGGACCCGCTGCTTGCGCAGCAGTTCGTCCACCGCCTTCAGCTTGGGCGGGCGATAGAAAATGATCGGTTTGCACTGGCTGCAATAGAAGTGGTTGAGCACTTCCCAGTTGCCCAGGTGGCTGGTGATTCCGACCACGCCCTTGCCAGAGGCGAGAGCGTCCTTGAGCACATCGAGGCCTTCGACTTCACGCACCAGGTCGATGGATTTCTGGGCAGGCCAGATCCAGGCGCAGGCGCTTTCGGTCAGGGTCTTGCCGATATCCATCAGGCTGCGGCCCACCAGTCGGTTCAGCTCAGCCTCGTTCAGTTCCGGAAAGCATTTGGACAGATTGATGCGCGCCACTTCACGGGAACGGTTCGGAAGCTTCCACATCAACCAGCCAATCGCAGTGCCGACCCATTGCACGGCACGCCAGGGTAGCAGGGCAAACAACCGCAACGCCCCGACAATCATGGCACCTTTGAACTTATCCACAGATCACTCCCAAATTCTCGAGGTGCGCATTGTAACCTTCAGCGGGCCAGAGTCGCGTATCGATCACAATCGACGGTGTGATCCATGACCATGCCGCTCGATTGCATGTAGGCGTAACAAATGGTCGGCCCGACAAAGGTGAAACCCGCTTTCTTGAGGGCCTTGCTCATGGCCTCGGCTTCTGGCGTGATGGCCGGGACCTCGCTGCGGTCCCGGAAATGGTTGACCTTCTGTTCTCCACCGACAAACGACCAGAGAAACCCGACCGGGTCGTCCAGCTTCAACCAGGCCTGCGCATTGCGGCGGGCCGCGTTGAGCTTGAGGCGGTTACGAATGATGCCTGGCTCCTGCATCAGAACTTCGATCTCGTCATCGGTCATGGCCGCGATGCGATGGACGTCAAAACCGAACATGACTTCGCGATATCGCGCGCGTTTTTTCAAAACCGTGATCCATGACAGACCGGCCTGGAACCCTTCGAGCAAAAGCAACTCGAAGAGCTTCTGCGCATCGCGCAGCGGCACTCCCCATTCCTGATCGTGATAAGCGATGTAAATCGGGTCTTCATTGCACCAAAAGCAGCGAGTCATAGGCCTTCCAAGGGTGGACGTGCAGCCGAATCGGGTATACTCCCGCTCTTTAAATCGCAGCCCAGCACAGGTGAATTTTGTGAGCCAGCCTACGCCAGCCGTGCGTACCTTCCAAGACTTGATCCTCGCCCTCCAGCAATACTGGGCAGAACAAGGTTGCGTGGTACTTCAGCCCTACGATATGGAAGTAGGCGCCGGCACTTTCCACACCGCCACTTTTCTGCGCGCCGTAGGCCCGGAAACCTGGAACGCCGCTTACGTACAGCCGAGCCGTCGCCCGAGTGATGGCCGTTACGGCGAAAACCCCAACCGCCTGCAGCATTACTATCAGTTTCAGGTCATCCTGAAACCGAACCCGGACAACTTCCAGGAACTGTACCTGGGTTCGCTCAAGCACATCGGCCTCGATCCGCTGGTGCATGATGTCCGTTTCGTCGAAGACAACTGGGAATCGCCAACCCTGGGCGCCTGGGGTCTGGGCTGGGAAATCTGGCTCAACGGCATGGAAGTCTCGCAGTTCACCTACTTCCAGCAGGTCGGTGGCATCGAGTGCTACCCGGTAACCGGCGAAATCACCTACGGCCTTGAGCGTCTGGCCATGTACCAGCAGGGCGTGGACTCGGTCTACGATCTGGTCTGGGCTGACGGTCCGTTCGGCAAGGTGACTTACGGCGATGTGTTCCACCAGAACGAAGTGGAGCAATCGACCTACAACTTCGAACACGCCAACGTTGAAAAACTGTTCGAGCTGTTCGACTTCTATGAAAGCGAAGCCGCACGCCTGATCGAACTTGAGCTGCCATTGCCAAGCTACGAAATGGTCCTCAAGGCTTCGCACACCTTCAACCTTCTGGATGCGCGCCGGGCGATTTCCGTGACTGCGCGTCAGCAGTACATCCTGCGCGTGCGCACGCTGGCCCGCTCTGTCGCTCAGAGCTACCTGCAAGCCCGGGCCAAGCTTGGCTTCCCGATGGCGCCGCCCGATCTACGCGATGAAGTGTTGGCTAAGCTGGAGGCTGCACAATGAGTGCTCAAGATTTTCTGGTCGAACTGGGCACCGAAGAACTGCCACCCAAGACCCTCAGTTCCCTGGGCGATGCATTTCTGGCCGGTATCGAGAAAGGCCTGCAGAGTGCTGGCCTGACCTATAGCGCCAAGCAAGTTTACGCCGCACCACGCCGTCTGGCGGTACTGGTTACCGGCCTGGCTACGCAACAACCGGATCGCAGCGTCAACCTGGACGGCCCGCCCCGTCAGGCCGCTTTCGATGCCGAAGGCAACCCGACTCAGGCCGCGCTGGGCTTCGCCAAGAAGTGCGGCGTCGATCTGAGCGAAATCGACCAGACCGGTCCAAAGCTGCGTTACAGCCAGAACATCATCGGTAAACCGACAGCCACATTGCTGCCGACCATCGTCGAAGATTCGCTGAACGACCTGCCAATCGCCAAACGCATGCGCTGGGGTGCCCGCAAGGAAGAGTTCGTGCGTCCGACCCAATGGCTGGTCATGCTGCTGGGCGATCAGGTGGTCGACTGCACGATCCTGGCCCAGAGCGCAGGCCGTCATTCGCGAGGCCACCGCTTCCACCATCCGCAGGACGTGCGTATTTCTTCGCCAGCCAGCTATCTCAGCGAACTGAGAGCAGCCCATGTACTGGCAGACTTCAAAGAGCGTCGTCAGATCATCAGCAAGCGGGTCGACGAACTGGCCGCTCAGCAGGAAGGCACCGCTATCGTACCGCCAAGCCTGCTGGACGAAGTGGCAAGCCTGGTCGAGTGGCCGGTTCCGTTGGTCTGCTCGTTTGAAGAGCGTTTCCTCGAAGTGCCTCAGGAAGCCCTGATCACCACCATGCAGGACAACCAGAAGTATTTCTGCCTGCTGGACAGCGAAGGCAAGCTGCTGCCGCGCTTCATCACAGTGGCCAACATCGAGAGCAAGGACCCGGCACAGATCATCGCCGGTAACGAGAAGGTGGTTCGCCCACGTCTGACCGACGCCGAGTTCTTCTTCAAGCAGGACAAAAAGCAGAAGCTGGAAACCTTCAACGAACGCCTGAAGAATGTCGTGTTCCAGGCCCAGTTGGGCAGCGTCTTCGACAAGGCCGAGCGCGTTTCCAAACTGGCGGCTTTCATCGCACCACGCATTGGCGGCGACGCCCAGCGTGCGGCACGTGCCGGTATTCTGTCCAAATGCGACCTGGCCACCGAGATGGTCGGCGAGTTCCCGGAAATGCAGGGCATTGCCGGTTTCTACTACGCCAAGGCTGACGGTGAGGCGGAAGACGTCGCACTGGCACTCAACGAGCAATACATGCCTCGCGGTGCGGGAGCAGAGCTGCCTACCACCCTGACCGGCGCTGCCGTGGCCATTGCCGACAAGCTCGACACACTGGTCGGCATCTTCGGCATCGGCATGCTGCCAACCGGCAGTAAGGACCCGTATGCACTGCGTCGTGCTGCGCTGGGTATCCTGCGCATCCTGATCGACAAGAAGCTGGATCTGGATCTGATCGAGACCGTCAAGTTCGCGGTCAGCCAGTTCGGTGCCAAGGTCAAGACTGCCGGCCTCGCCGACCAGGTGCTGGAGTTCATCTTCGACCGTCTGCGTGCGCGTTATGAAGACGAAGGCGTCGAGGTTGCGGTCTACCTGTCGGTTCGTGCCTTGCAGCCAGGTTCAGCCCTGGACTTCGATCAACGGGTCCAGGCCGTTCAGGCATTCCGCAAGTTGCCACAGGCTGCTGCGCTGGCGGCGGTGAACAAGCGCGTATCGAACCTCCTGAGCAAGGCCGAGGGCAGCATCGCCCAGACCGTCGAGCCCAAGTACTTCGACAACGCCAACGAGTTCTCTCTGTATTCGGCCATTCAGCAGGCCGACCACGCGGTCCAGCCGATGGCAGCCGAGCGTCAGTACAGCGAATCCCTGGCACGCCTGGCAACCCTGCGCGAGCCTGTGGATGCGTTCTTCGAGGCAGTAATGGTCAACGCTGACGACGCCAACGTGCGCGCCAACCGTTATGCATTGCTGGCACGTCTGCGCGGCCTGTTCCTGGGCGTTGCCGATATCTCGCTGCTGGGTTGAGGAATAGAGAGTGAAGCTGCTGATTCTCGATCGGGACGGAGTCGTCAACCAGGACTCCGACGCTTATATAAAGTCGGTGGAGGAGTGGATTCCCATTCCTGGCTCGATCGAGGCCATCGCAGCATTGAGCAAGGCCGGCTGGACGGTGGCGATTGCCACCAACCAGTCGGGCATTGCCCGAGGTTATTACGACCTGGCTACTCTGGATGCCATGCATGCGCGTTTGCGCGAGCTGGTGGCAGGGCAGGGTGGCGAGGTTGGCTTGATCGTTTATTGCCCACATGGGCCGGATCAAGGTTGTGACTGCCGCAAGCCAAAGCCTGGCATGCTGCAGACCATCGCCAATCATTACGCAGCAGACCTGAAAGGTTTATGGTTCGTGGGCGACAGCAAGGGTGACCTGCAGGCCGCTTTGGCCGTCGATGCACAACCTGTTCTGGTAATGACCGGTAAAGGCCGCAGGACAATGGACGGAACAGTGCCGGCCGGCACTTTGATTTTTGACGATCTGGCGGCAGTTGCCGCAGAACTTATCCACAATAGCGTCTCGCTGTAAGCCCTCAGGTTCAACGGTACGCTGAATGAGCGGGCATCTGCCCGTACGGTAAAAGCAACTATGTCGATCATCCAGGCAATCAGGACCTTTTTCTTTTACCTGTTGCTAGGCACCAGCTCGCTGCTGTGGTGCACATTGAGTTTCTTCATCGCGCCCTTTCTGTCCTTCAAAGCCCGCTACCGGTTCATCAATGTCTACTGGTGCCGCTGTGCAATCTGGCTGACCCGCGTATTCCTGAACATCCGCGTGGAAGTGACAGGCGCGCACAACGTTCCACAGACACCCTGCGTGATCATTTCCAACCACCAGAGCACCTGGGAAACCTTCTTCCTCTCGGCTTACTTCGAGCCCATGAGCCAGGTACTCAAGCGTGAGCTGCTGTATGTGCCGTTCTTCGGTTGGGCAATGGCCATGCTGCGCCCTATCGCGATCGATCGCGAGAACCCCAAGGCCGCACTCAAGCAAATAGCCAAGAAGGGTGACGAATTGCTCAAGGACGGTATCTGGGTCCTGATCTTCCCGGAAGGCACCCGTGTGCCGTTCGGTCAGATCGGCAAGTTTTCCCGTGGAGGCACAGCCCTGGCGGTCAACGCCGAACTGCCTGTACTGCCAGTTGCACACAACGCCGGCAAGTACTGGCCGAAAGAAGGCTGGGCAAAGAAGCCAGGCACTATCCAGGTCGTGATCGGTGAACCCATGTACGCCGAAGGCTCCGGCCCTCGCGCCATTGCAGCCCTCAACGACCGCGTCCAGGCGTGGAATGAAGCTACCCAGAAGTCCCTGGGATCAGATGTTGCACCTGTCTCGAGCAACGAAAAAGTCGAAGTCTGATTTTGTGGATAACCTGTGCACCATTTTTGCAAAATCATCGGAAAAAGCGGCTAAGTCATTAATTTAGCTGCTTATTTCTGAAGCTCATTAGTGAGCTGAAAACGTGCATAAGTTTTGCGAGTAGATAGAAAGCCGACCTTCAGGGTCGGCTTTTTAGTGGGCGAAAGCTCTAGATCGACAAGGAAGAAAAATGGAAGATTCAAAATGTTCGAATTAGCCACTTTTGGTCTGCTATGCGGATTTATACTCGGGTACTTATTGGTGTTCGTGCTGAACCAAGTGAGGCAATGGATTGCGTTGCACGACTCACCTGCCGTCAAAGAGTTTTCCACCTATGCCTACTGGATTCTTGCAGGAGGCGCATTTTTCGCGTTGTACATGGGGTATGTCAGGCATAGCGTGATGGGAAACAGCATTCTTTCGACTATAGGCTTTTATGTTGGCCTTCTCATTCCTTTCATAATGAAATCAAGAATCAGGGATTTAGTTGAAAATCTGCTCCCTGAACCAGACGTGCTAGAGGCTCCCGTAGAGCGAGGATTATCTGCAACCAACGATGAACGTCCCATAATTCGCCAATCTCTGACGGAACGCCTTCTTTCGAGTGAAGTGCTTTCAATCATGGCATTGGTGTTGTGGATAATTTCGTTATTTTTGCCGGTAGCTGTTGGTAGCAAAAGTGAAATCACGCCGGGCTGGCTCGCTCTGTATATGGGTTGGGCTGGGGTAGGAATCGTCCAGTTCGCCTGGTTTGCAAACCCATTCTTCCTGATAAGTTTTATACGCCTCCAGATTTCGCGTAGTGCAGTAGAGCTTGCTGTCATAGCTTTACTGCTATCGCTTAATACCTTCACATTCCCCGCTTATATATTTGGAGTTTACGGCTATGGCTGGGGAATGATTCTTTGGTTCGTGGCAATAGCATTGATGGTTGCTGCTGCCGGTGCTTTTGAAATCGAAAACGTTAAAGAGACTGGAGTGGACAAGGGAGGCTGGCTACGTCCCGTCGGTATCTACCTCGCTGTACTGATAGCAGGTATATCTATTGCGCTCTCAATCTATGACCACACAAATGCTGACAGCGAAGATAAAAAGCGCCTTGTGAACATTGCCATAAAGCGAGAACCGTCTGAAAAAGATGGCCCACATCTATAGCACAAGCGTTGATGACAGAGGCTAGTCTGTGACAGTAAGGGTGCCGCATAAGCCAAATCCGCTTGCGGCTGTGCTCCAGAGAAAATTTCAGTTTTGTCTGGCTACACAGTTTTTATTTACTGAAACCAGAAAATTTTAAGAATGGGCGAATTCTGCAAATTTTCTTAACTGGCACAAAATAAAAAGCCCGGCGTAAGCCGGGCTTTTTATTTGAAGAGCACTACAACAACCCTTAGAAATCCAGGTTGGAAACCGCCAGCGCATTGCTCTCGATGAAGTCGCGACGAGGCTCGACCGCATCACCCATGAGGGTGTTGAAGATCTGGTCAGCGGCGATTGCGTCTTCGATCGTGACTTTCAGCATGCGACGCACGCTTGGGTCCATGGTAGTTTCCCAGAGCTGATCGGGGTTCATTTCGCCCAGACCTTTATAGCGCTGGATGGTGTGACGCTTGGTGCTTTCAGCCATCAGCCAGGCGAGGGCGTCCTTGAACTCGGTGACTGGCTTCTTGCGCTCGCCACGTTGCACATAAGCACCTTCTTCCAGCAGGGAGCTGATTTGTGCGCCCAGAGCCGTGACGGTCTTGTAGTCGTTGCTGCCGAAGAAGTCGCGGTTGAAGGTGACGTAGTTGGACAGGCCGTGGGAGATCAGTTCGACCTCTGGCAGCCATACATTACGCTCACGGTCTTCACGCAGGCTGGCCTTGTACACCAGACCCGACTTCTCGCTGGTACGCAAACGCTCATCGAACTTGGCCAGCCAGGCTTGCATGGCGGCATGGTCGGACAGTTGATCGAGCGTGACAGGCGGCAGGTAAACGAAGTGCTCGGTCAGTTCCTGAGGATACAGACGCGACAGGCGCTTGAGGGTCTTCATGACCATGCGGAAATCGTTGACCAGACGCTCCAGCGCTTCGCCGGAGATGCCGGGAGCCGAGTCGCTCAAGTGCAGGCTGGCGTCTTCCAGAGCCGACTGAGTCATGTACTCTTCCATGGCGTCGTCGTCTTTGATGTACTGCTCTTGCTTGCCTTTCTTGACCTTGTACAGCGGTGGCTGAGCGATATAGATGTAACCGCGCTCGACCAGCTCCGGCAATTGACGGAAGAAGAACGTCAGCAGCAGGGTACGGATGTGCGAACCGTCGACGTCAGCATCGGTCATGATGATGATGTTGTGATAACGCAGTTTGTCGATGTTGTACTCTTCGCGGCCAATGCCACAACCCAGGGCAGTGATCAAGGTGCCCACTTCCTGAGAAGAGATCATCTTGTCGAAACGTGCTTTCTCGACGTTGAGGATCTTGCCTTTCAGAGGCAGGATTGCCTGAGTTTTACGATTACGCCCCTGCTTGGCTGAACCGCCAGCAGAGTCCCCTTCCACGAGGTACAGTTCGGAGAGGGCAGGGTCTTTTTCCTGACAGTCCGCAAGTTTGCCCGGCAGACCGGCGATATCCAGCGCGCCTTTACGACGAGTCATTTCGCGGGCTTTACGTGCAGCTTCACGAGCACGTGCAGCGTCGAGCATCTTGCCCACGACCGCCTTGGCTTCGTTCGGGTTTTCCAGCAGGAAGTCAGAGAAGTATTTACCCATCTCTTGTTCAACGGCTGTTTTGACTTCGGACGAAACCAGTTTGTCCTTGGTCTGGGAGCTGAACTTCGGATCCGGCACCTTGACCGAAATGATCGCAGTCAGACCTTCACGCGCATCGTCACCGGTTGTGGCGACTTTGTGCTTCTTGGCCAGGCCTTCCTGTTCGATATAGTTGTTCAGGTTACGGGTCAGTGCAGAACGGAAACCAACAAGGTGCGTACCGCCATCACGCTGCGGAATGTTGTTGGTGAAGCACAACAGGTTCTCGTTGAAGCTGTCGTTCCACTGCAAGGCGATCTCAACACCCACACCATCGTCGCGCTGGACGTTGAAGTGGAACACCTGGTTGACTGCCGTCTTGTTGGTGTTCAGGTACTCAACAAAAGCGCGCAGACCACCTTCGTACTTGAACAGCTCTTCCTTACCGCTGCGTTCGTCCTTCAGGAAGATACCAACGCCGGAGTTCAGGAATGACAGTTCACGAATACGCTTGGCCAGGATGTCCCAGCTGAAGTGGATATTCTTGAAGGTTTCTGCAGAAGGTTTGAAGTGGATCTGCGTACCTGTGGTATCGCTCTCACCAACAATTTTCATGGGCTCCTGTGGAACACCATGAACGTAGGTTTGCTCCCAGATCTTGCCGCTGCGACGTACAGTCAGTTGCAGGACTTCCGAGAGGGCGTTAACTACAGAAACACCTACACCGTGCAGACCGCCGGAAACCTTGTAGGAGTTGTCATCGAACTTACCGCCGGCATGGAGCACGGTCATGATGACCTCGGCAGCCGACACGCCTTCTTCTTTGTGGACGTCTACCGGAATACCGCGACCGTTGTCGCGTACGGTAATGGATTCGTCTGGATGGATGGTGATGCTGATGTCGTCGCAGTGGCCAGCCAATGCTTCGTCGATCGAGTTATCAACCACCTCGAACACCATATGGTGCAGACCGCTGCCATCGTCTGTATCACCGATGTACATTCCGGGACGCTTGCGTACGGCATCAAGTCCTTTCAGCACTTTAATGCTGGACGAGTCGTACGTTTGGTTTTCGCTCATGCAATCACTCCCGATGGTCGTGGGTCTGGGTGATACGGCCTTGTTCCACGTGGAACAAGGCAACTGGCGTTTCCGTCTGCCAGCCTTCCCTCAAAAATTCTTGATCTACACAGGTAATAAAAACCTGGCAGCGTAATTCTTCCAGCAAGCGACAAAGTGCGCGGCGGTGGTTGTCGTCCAGTTCGGAAGGCAAGTCGTCCACCAGATAAATACATTGGCCGCGGCGAGCCTGGCTGACCAGATGCCCTTGAGCGATGCGCAATGCACAGACCACCAACTTCTGCTGACCGCGGGACAATATATCCGCAGCATTATGTGCGCCTAACCTGAGACGCAAATCAGCCCGTTGTGGTCCGGCCTGTGTATGGCCCATTTGCTGATCACGATGCAAGGATGAAGCGAGCACAGTGCTCAGCTCTTTTTCCTTATCCCAACCTCGGTAATAGCTCAGGGTCAAACCTTCAAGCTCAACAAGTTCGCTCAAAGTTTGTTCAAAGACGGGTTTCAAGGCCTTGATATACGTGCGACGAAACTCATCGATTTCATCACTGGCCAGGCACAGTTCCCGGTCCCATGCCGCTTGCGAAGCGGCGTCAAGTGTACCATGCCGCAGCCATGAGTTCCGCTGCCGCAGGGCCTTCTGCAGTCGCTGCCAAGTGGACATGAAACGAGGTTCCACGTGGAACACTCCCCAATCCAGAAACTGCCGACGTATCTTTGGTGCACCTTCCAGCAAACGGAAACTGTCAGGGTTGATCAGTTGCAGTGGAAGTATCTCGGCCAGTTGGGCTGCGCTACGTGCGTTCTGCCCATCAATGCGAATCTGAAACTCGCCTTGTCTGTCGCGGGAAATTCCAAGATTGCTTTGGCCACTTTCAGCCAACTGAACCTGACCGAAAACAGTACAGGCTGGCTGCTCATACTGAATGACCGGAAGAAGGCGACTGCTACGAAACGAACGTGCAATACCCAACAAATGAATGGCTTCCAGCACGCTGGTTTTGCCACTTCCGTTGGCACCGTAAAGGATGTTGATACGCGGGGAGGGGGAGAAGGTCACCGGGTGCAGATTGCGCACCCCAGTGACCGAGATGCGGCTAAGAGACATCTAGATAGCGCTGAACATGGGTTACAAACGCATCGGCATGACAACGTAAGCGGAATCGTCGTTATCCGACTCCTGTACCAGGGCGCTGCTGTTGGAGTCGGACAGAATCAGGCGTACCTGTTCTGTTGTCATCACACCCAGCACGTCGAGCAGGTAGCTCACGTTAAAACCGATTTCCAGTGAGTCACCGCTGTACTCTACGCTGATCTCTTCTTCCGCTTCTTCCTGCTCAGGGTTATTGGCCTGAATCTTCAATTGACCGTTGGCCAGTTGCAGACGGATGCCACGGTATTTTTCGTTCGACAGAATCGCAGTACGGCTGAAGGCTTCACGCAATGCCTGACGATCGCCCACTACCAGCTTGTCACCACCTTTTGGCAGTACGCGCTCGTAGTCGGGGAATTTGCCGTCTACCAGCTTGGAGGTGAAGGTGAACTCGCCGGTCGTGGCACGGATGTGGTGCTGGCCCAATACGATGCTGACAATGCCGTCCTGCTCGGTGAGCAGACGCGCCATTTCCAGAATACCTTTACGTGGCACGATCACTTGATGACGATCGGCTTGTTCGATCTGTGCAGACATCGAGCACATGGCCAGACGGTGACCGTCGGTGGCGACAGCGCGCAAGACGCCAGCGCTGACTTCGAGCAGCATGCCGTTGAGGTAGTAACGAACATCCTGCTGAGCCATGGCAAAACTGGTGCGCTCGATCAGGCGGCGCAGCTTGCTTTGCACCAGATCGAACGTCAGCGAGCCTGGACCTTCTTCGACAGTCGGGAAGTCATTGGCAGGCAATGTGGACAAGGTGAAACGGCTACGACCAGCCTTGACTACGACTTTGGAGTCATCGACCTTGATGTCGATCAGCACATCGTTCGGCAGGCTTTTGCAGATATCCATCAGCTTGCGCGCAGGGACAGTGATCTCCCCGGGCTCGGCTGGCTCTTCGAGCTGGACACGACCGACCAGTTCCACTTCCAGGTCGGTACCTGTCAGGGAAAGTTGCTGGCCTTCGACGACCATGAGCACATTGGATAGCACCGGCAGGGTCTGGCGGCGTTCAACCACGCCGGCGACCAATTGCAGGGGTTTCAACAGGGCTTCGCGTTGAATGGTGAAATGCATGGTCTAGTCCCTTGCCTTGATAAGCTGCACTGGCGTCATCATGTAGTCAGAGTCCGCAGCAGGTTCTTGTAGTCCTCGCGGATATCCGCGTCGGATTCCTTGAGTTCGTTGATCTTGCGGCATGCATGCAGAACGGTCGTATGGTCGCGACCGCCGAATACATCGCCGATTTCCGGAAGACTGTGGTTCGTCAGCTCCTTGGAAAGCGCCATTGCCACCTGACGTGGGCGGGCAACAGAACGGGAGCGACGCTTGGACAACAGGTCGGAGATTTTGATCTTGTAGTACTCGGCGACAGTGCGCTGAATGTTATCCACACTCACCAGCTTGTCCTGCAACGCCAACAGATCTTTCAGAGACTCACGAATCAGTTCGATCGTGATATCCCGGCCCATGAAGTGCGAGTGAGCGATGACTCGCTTGAGTGCACCTTCGAGTTCACGGACATTGGAGCGAATGCGCTGCGCAATGAAGAATGCAGCATCATGAGGTAATTCGACCTTGGCCTGATCGGCTTTCTTCATCAGGATCGCAACGCGGGTTTCCAGCTCCGGCGGCTCGACGGCCACCGTAAGTCCCCAGCCAAACCTGGATTTCAGACGCTCTTCCAGGCCTTCGATCTCTTTGGGGTAGCGGTCACTGGTGAGAATGACCTGTTGTCCACCTTCGAGCAGAGCGTTGAAGGTGTGGAAGAACTCTTCCTGGGAACGCTCCTTGCGGGCGAAGAACTGAATGTCGTCGATCAGCAGGGCATCCACCGAGCGATAGAAACGCTTGAACTCGTTGATCGCGTTCAGTTGCAGCGCCTTGACCATGTCGGCCACGAAACGCTCCGAGTGCAGATAGACAACCTTCGCATTCGGGTTCTTCTTGAGCAGATGGTTACCCACAGCATGCATCAAGTGAGTCTTACCCAGACCGACACCGCCATAAAGGAAGAGCGGGTTGTAGCCATGCTTGGGGTTATCCGCAACCTGCCAGGCCGCAGCACGGGCCAGCTGGTTGGATTTACCTTCGACGAAGTTTTCAAAGGTGAATGTGCGGTTCAGGTAGCTGGTGTGCTTGAGTGCACCCTCGACCTGGACAGTACGCTGCTCGGCACGCGCCGGAGCCTGTTGCGAACTGGCACCCGCCATCGGATCGAAACTGTCACGCGAAGGCTCGTCGTGAGTCTCGGCGCTCTGTACTGCAGGAGCCGGCGCAGGAGCAGCCACCACCGGAGCGGCGACAGGTGTCGAGACACTGCTGACATTATTGGCCGACAACGCTTGCGAAGCGGCAGCCGCCAGTGGGGCATTGGGTGCCGCACGCGGTGCCGAGCTGCGCTTGCTGCCTATCAATAAGGAAAGGGCAGGCGCCATTCCCTGACCATGCTCGCCCAGAAGCTCAAGCAGACGGCTCAGGTACTTTTCGTTTACCCAATCGAGAACGAAACGGTTCGGTGCATATACACGCAACTCGTCGCCTTCGGCTTCGACCTGTAGCGGACGGATCCAGGTGTTGAATTGCTGGGCAGGCAGCTCATCGCGCAAAAGCTCCACGCACTGCTGCCAAAGTTCCACTGACACGGATATCCCCTAAGTCGAAAGCCGGTAAGGCAAAAACATCCGCCATTGTAACGATCAGGCGCAGACTTATCCACATGTAGGTTGCTCACAAACAAGGAGAAAGTCGGCTTTTATTACGCGAAAAGTCGACAGACGGTCGATGGATAAGCCCTGTGGATAAACTGGTCTCAGCTCATTGCATAAGTCGGCGCCAAACTCTGTGGATAACCAGCCTGTGGATAACAAGGCATTCCATACACAGCTTTTCCGAGGTCACAGCACAGGCAGAACACTGTTTCTCGACAATCTTATGATCCCCTGTACACATTGGTTTTAAAGGCTTTGGCTTGGTTATCCACAGAAGATCAGGTACATAGCCTTTATAAGCTCTTCAAAAAAGCTTTAAATATTCCCTCTTTCTATTTCTATAACTGATTTCCTCCAGATTGAGCTGTCAGGCTGTAAAGATGCGGAATGACCTGTAAGGAAGCAGATAAAGGAAAAGCTGGTTGGAAATTGACCTGCACGCTTGCTTTCTCTAGAATCCCCGGTCTCTTAAAACGGGGGCCATTCCGGCCCGTAGTGGACGAACCAGGTAACACGCCATGAAACGTACTTTCCAACCCAGCACTATCAAGCGCGCCCGCACCCACGGTTTCCGTGCCCGTATGGCCACCAAGAACGGCCGTGCAGTCCTGTCGCGTCGTCGCGCCAAAGGCCGTAAGCGTCTGGCAGTTTGATAAATCGGCACTGGTGGTGAGTCGAGACTTCAGTCGGGAAAAGCGTTTGCTGACTCCCCGGCATTTCAAGGCAGTCTTTGACTCCCCTACCGGCAAGGTTCCGGGGAAAAATCTCCTGCTCCTTGCGCGCAACAACGACCTCGATCATCCCCGTCTGGGGCTGGTGATAGGTAAAAAGAGCGTAAAACTCTCCGTTGAGCGAAACCGCTTGAAACGCCTCATGCGCGAATCATTTCGCCAACACCAGGATAATCTGGTCGGTTGGGATATCGTGATCGTCGCGCGTAAGGGTCTGGGTGACATAGAAAACCCGGAATTGATTCAGCATTTCGGCAAGCTCTGGAAACGTCTGGCACGCAGCCGACCCACTCCGGAAACAAAACCCGAAACTGCAGGGGTAGACAGTCCAGATGCGTAAACTGGCACTCGTTCCGATCCAGTTTTACCGCTACGCCATTAGCCCGCTGATGGCCAGTCACTGTCGTTTCTACCCCAGTTGCTCCTGCTATGCGTATGAAGCCATCGATAATCATGGCGTTTTACGCGGCGGCTGGCTGACACTTCGTCGTTTGGGCCGCTGTCATCCGTGGAATCCCGGTGGTTATGACCCGGTTCCACCTGTCCCCACCTCCCGTTCTTCTTCGATGGCCGAGTAATCATGGATATTAAACGCACGATCCTGATCGTCGCCCTGGCAATCGTGACCTACGTCGGGGTTCTGAAATGGAACCAAGACTACGGCCAGGCTGCCATGCCGACCCAGAATGTTGCAGCCAGCACAACCGCACCGGCTATACCGGATACGGCTGCTGGTACTAATGGTTCTGCAAATGCCGATGTTCCAAGTGCTACCCCGACCAATGTCGCAGCGCCTCTGGAAACTCCGGTCGCACCGAGCAAGGACCTGATTCAGGTCAAGACTGACGTGCTCGATCTGGCGATCGATCCGGTAGGTGGTGACGTGGTTCAACTTCGTCTGCCACTGTACCCACGTCGTCAGGACCGTCCGGATGTTCCATTTCAGCTATTCGACAACGGTGGCGAACGTACCTTTCTGGCACAAAGCGGCCTGACCGGTACCAACGGACCTGATGCACGCGCTGCCGGTCGTCCGGTTTATTCGTCTGCACAGAAGACTTATCAACTGAACGATGGCCAGAACGATCTGGTCGTTGAACTGAAATTCGCTGATAACGGCGTCAACTACATCAAGCGCTTCACCTTCAAGCGCGGTCTGTACGATGTGGTTGTCACCTACGTTGTGGATAACCAGAGCGCTCAGCCATGGGCGGGTAATCTGTTTGCACAACTGAAGCGCGATGCCAGTTCCGATCCGTCTTCGACCACTGCCACCGGTACTGCCACCTACCTGGGTGCAGCCCTGTGGACAGCTGCAGAGCCGTACAAAAAAGTGTCGATGAAAGATATCGACAAGGCTCCGCTGAAAGAAACAGTACAAGGCGGCTGGGTTGCATGGCTGCAGCATTACTTCGTGACGGCCTGGATTCCAAGCCATGGCGACAGCAATGCCGTTCAGACACGTAAAGACAACCAGGGCAACTACATCATCGGTTTCACTGGCCCGACACTATCGGTTGCTGCCGGTGCCAAAGGCGAAACCAGTGCCACCTTGTATGCAGGTCCGAAAAGCCAGGCGGTACTCAAAGAGTTATCCCCAGGTCTGGAGCTGACTGTCGACTACGGTTTTCTCTGGTTCATTGCACAGCCGATCTTCTGGCTGCTGCAACATATCCACTCCATTGTGGGTAACTGGGGCTGGTCGATCATTTTCCTGACCATGCTGATCAAAGGCCTGTTCTTCCCACTGTCGGCCGCCAGCTACAAGTCCATGGCGCGCATGCGTGCCGTAGGTCCGAAGCTGACTGCACTGAAAGAACAGTTTGGCGACGATCGCCAGAAAATGTCCCAGGCAATGATGGAGCTGTACAAGAAAGAAAAGATCAACCCGCTGGGTGGATGCTTGCCGATTCTTGTCCAGATGCCGGTTTTCCTTGCACTGTACTGGGTACTCCTGGAAAGCGTGGAAATGCGTCAGGCTCCATGGATACTGTGGATAACTGACCTGTCGATCAAGGATCCGTTCTTTATCCTGCCGATCATCATGGGCGCGACCATGTTCATCCAGCAGCGTCTGAACCCGACTCCGCCGGATCCGATGCAGGCCAAGGTCATGAAAATGATGCCAATCATCTTCACGTTCTTCTTCCTGTGGTTCCCTGCCGGTCTGGTTCTGTACTGGGTTGTGAACAACACCCTGTCGATTGCACAGCAGGCCTACATCACTCGCAAGATCGAAGCATCTACCAACAAAGCTGCTGCTTGATCTAACCTGTGAACAAGTTTTACAAAGCGCCCCCTCGTGGGGCGTTTTGCTATCTGTCAGTTGTCCAGGAGCCGGACCATGAACGTCCCTCGTGAAACCATCGCCGCCATCGCCACCGCTCAAGGTCGCGGTGGTGTAGGCATCGTGCGCATATCCGGGCCTTTGGCAGGCAAGGCTGCCCAGGCAATCATTGGACGCACGCCAAAACCACGATTTGCTCACTACGGTCCTTTCGAGGATGAAACAGGCCAGGTCATCGACGAAGGGATTGCACTGTATTTCCCGGGGCCCAACTCCTTTACCGGTGAAGATGTCCTGGAGCTTCAAGGCCATGGCGGCCCTATCGTGCTGGATATGTTGCTGCAGCGCTGCCTGCAGCTCGGCAGCCGTCTGGCCCGGCCGGGGGAGTTCAGCGAACGGGCTTTCCTTAACGACAAGCTGGATCTTGCCCAGGCCGAAGCCATTGCGGACCTGATCGAAGCCAGTTCTGCACAGGCTGCACGTAATGCCCTGCGTTCTCTGCAGGGCGTGTTTTCCCAGCGTGTGGATAACTTGACCGAGAAGCTGATCAGCCTGCGAATCTATGTGGAAGCCGCTATCGACTTTCCCGAGGAGGAAATCGACTTTCTTGCCGATGGCCACGTGCTGAGCATGCTTGATGAGGTCCGTGAGGAGTTATCCACAGTGCTGCGCGAAGCAGGGCAGGGTGCATTGCTGCGTGACGGCATGACAGTCGTGATCGCCGGTCGCCCCAATGCGGGTAAATCCAGCCTGCTCAATGCCCTGGCGGGTCGAGAGGCTGCGATTGTCACCGAGATTGCCGGCACGACACGGGATGTATTGCGCGAACATATCCACATAGACGGCATGCCGCTGCATGTTGTGGATACAGCCGGCTTGCGCGATACCGACGACCAGGTAGAAATAATCGGCGTACAGCGTGCTCTCAAGGCCATTGGCGAGGCTGACCGCATCTTGCTGGTGGTCGACGCCACTGCGCCGGAAGCAACCGATCCTTTCGCGTTATGGCCTGAATTCCTGGAGCAACGTCCTGATCCAGCGAAGGTTACGCTGATCCGTAACAAAGCCGATCTGAGTGGTGACCTGATTGGTCTGGAAACCAGCGCCGATGGCCATGTCACCATCAGTCTCAGCGCCAAGGCCGGTGGCGAGGGTCTGGAACTGCTGCGTGAACATCTCAAAGCCTGCATGGGTTATGAACAGACCTCGGAAAGCAGTTTCAGCGCACGCAGACGTCACCTCGAAGCGCTGCGTCATGCCAGTGACTTCCTCGAGCATGGCCGTGCACAACTGACACTGGCGGGCGCTGGCGAGCTATTGGCCGAAGATCTGCGCCAGGCCCAGCAGGCGCTGGGAGAGATTACCGGAGCTTTCAGCTCGGACGACCTGCTCGGCAGGATCTTCTCAAGCTTCTGTATCGGTAAATAAGCCCCGGCCACACCGCTTGAACAGCCCGGTGCAATGCCGGGCTCCTCCTTCTGAATCACGCCCTCCCTATCAGCCTCTCTTATCCACAAAGAGAAGCCTTGCTGTGTCCATTCATTACCGCCTGTCGCTCAGACAACACAATCCTCGGTGTCTGCAGCCTGTGAATTGTCCCTTCGGGAAGCGATTTATCTGAATTAAGCCCTGTGAATAACTGCTTCTGAGCTCAGTTGATAACTGGGGTCGAAAGCTGAAGATAAACCCGTCTGTGGACAAGTTATCATTTAATCCACAGGCTCAAGACGGTTATCCCAAGGCCTCATTGGCACATGAACACAGACTTATGAATCTCTGTACACATTGATTAATATGGCTTGTAGAACCTTATCCACAGAAAGCATGCTCAATAAGAATAAACATAAAAACAAGGTTTTATAAGATTTCTTTCCTTTTTAATTTCTTTATCCGCCAGTTTTCCACAGCTGGTTAAATTTTGTGCAACGGGTTTCTTTCAGGTGGGTGTATTCCCTATACTTGTCAGCTATCCCAATTTCCCATCGACAACAGGCACGAGGTGCGTGGTGGATTTCCCTTCCCGTTTTGAAGTGATCGTCATCGGTGGCGGTCATGCCGGTACCGAGGCCGCACTGGCGTCGGCACGCATGGGTGTCAAAACCCTCCTGCTGACGCACAACGTGGAAACGCTCGGTCAGATGAGCTGTAACCCGGCTATTGGCGGTATTGGCAAAAGCCATCTGGTCAAGGAAATCGACGCCCTTGGCGGTGCGATGGCAACCGCTACAGATAAAGGCGGCATCCAGTTCCGCGTATTGAACAGCCGAAAAGGTCCGGCGGTACGAGCGACTCGTGCCCAGGCAGACCGCGTTCTATACAAGGCAGCCGTTCGCGAAATTCTGGAAAACCAGCCGAACCTGTGGATATTTCAACAAGCCTGCGATGACCTGATCGTCGAGCAGGACCAGGTTCGTGGTGTCGTCACGCAAATGGGCCTGCGTTTCATGGCCGACTCAGTGGTCTTGACCACCGGTACGTTCCTGGGCGGACTTATCCACATCGGGATGCAGAACTATTCCGGTGGCCGTGCCGGAGATCCACCGTCGATTGCTCTGGCAAAACGGTTACGTGAACTGCCGCTGCGCGTTGGTCGCCTGAAAACCGGAACGCCGCCACGCATCGATGGCCGTTCGGTGGATTTTTCAGTGATGACCGAACAGCCGGGCGATACGCCTATTCCGGTCATGTCGTTCCTGGGCTCCAAGGAACAGCATCCAGCGCAGGTCAGTTGCTGGATTACGCATACCAATGCCCGGACTCACGAAATCATTGCGTCCAACCTTGATCGCTCACCCATGTATTCCGGTGTGATCGAAGGCATCGGTCCGCGTTACTGCCCTTCGATCGAAGACAAGATCCACCGCTTTGCCGACAAGGAAAGCCATCAGGTCTTCATCGAACCGGAAGGTCTGACCACCCACGAGCTGTATCCGAACGGGATTTCCACTTCGCTGCCATTCGATGTGCAACTGCAGATCGTTCGCTCGATTCGCGGTATGGAAAACGCGCACATCGTTCGCCCCGGTTATGCCATCGAATACGATTACTTCGATCCGCGTGACCTGAAGTACAGCCTGGAAACCAAAGTCATCGGCGGTCTGTTTTTCGCAGGTCAGATCAACGGCACCACTGGCTACGAAGAAGCCGGCGCACAAGGTCTGCTGGCCGGAACCAACGCTGCGCTCCGTGCCCAGGGCAAGGAAAGCTGGTGCCCGCGCCGTGATGAGGCGTACATCGGTGTGCTGGTCGACGACCTGATTACCCTCGGTACTCAAGAGCCTTACCGGATGTTCACATCCCGTGCCGAATATCGCCTGATATTGCGTGAAGACAACGCCGATTTGCGTCTGACGGAAAAAGGTCGTGAACTGGGTCTGGTGGACGATGCCCGCTGGGCAGCGTTCTGCACCAAGCGTGAAAACATCGCGCTGGAAGAACAGCGTCTGAAAAGTACCTGGGTCCGGCCTGGCACGGAGCAGGGCGATGCGATTGCTGCGCACTTCGGTACGCCGCTGACCCACGAATACAATCTGCTCAACCTGCTGACTCGCCCGGAAGTCGATTATGCGAGTCTGATTTCCCTGACCGGTCAGGGTTGCAGCGATCCTCAAGTCACCGAGCAGGTCGAGATCAAGACCAAATACGCCGGTTACATCGAGCGTCAGCAGGATGAAATTGCCCGTCTGCGGGCCAGCGAAGATACAAAACTGCCGGAAGACATCGATTACACGACGATTTCCGGTTTGTCGAAAGAGATTCAAAGCAAGCTGGGGATAACTCGTCCCGAGACCCTGGGACAGGCATCGCGTATTCCCGGCGTGACGCCAGCAGCGATTTCCCTGTTGATGATTCACTTGAAAAAACGCGGCGCGGGCCGTCAGTTGGAGCAAAGCGCTTGAGTTCTATGGTCACTCCGCAGCATGCTCAGGAATTATCCACAGGTGCCCGGGAACTGGGTGTGGATCTGAGTGAAAAACAGCATGGCCAGTTGCTGGCTTATCTCGAGCTGTTGATAAAGTGGAACAAAGCCTACAACCTGACGGCTGTGCGCAATCCGGACGAGATGGTTTCGCGGCATTTGCTCGACAGCCTGAGCGTCGTTCCCTTCATCGAAGGCCCACGCTGGCTGGACGTTGGTAGCGGTGGCGGAATGCCCGGCATTCCTCTGGCTATCATGTTTCCGGAAATGAAGGTTTCGCTGCTGGACAGCAATGGCAAGAAAACCCGGTTCCAGACTCAGGTCAAACTTGAGCTGAAACTCGACAATCTCGAAGTTATCCACAGTCGTGCAGAAGCGTATCAGCCAGATGTGCCGTTCACGGGGATCGTTTCCCGGGCATTCAGCAGTCTGGAAGACTTTACCGGGTGGACACGCCACATGGGTGACACCGATACACGTTGGTTGGCAATGAAAGGGCTGCATCCGACCGATGAACTGGTAGCATTGCCGGCAGACTTTCATCTCGATAGCGCACAAGCCTTGACCGTTCCAGGTTGCCAAGGCCAACGCCATCTGCTGATACTGCGCCGCACGGCATGACTGGGAACACAAGCAAGAATGGCTAAGGTATTCGCGATAGCGAACCAGAAAGGTGGTGTGGGTAAAACCACCACCTGTATCAACCTCGCAGCGTCACTGGTTGCAACCAAGCGCCGCGTGCTGTTGATCGATCTCGACCCTCAGGGCAACGCGACCATGGGGAGCGGTGTGGATAAACACACCCTGGAAAACTCGGTATACGACTTGCTGATCGGCGAATGCGATCTGGCCGAGGCGATACAGTTTTCCGAACATGGTGGTTATCAACTGCTGCCGGCCAACCGTGACCTTACGGCTGGCGAAGTGGTGTTGTTGGAAATGCAGATGAAGGAAAGCCGCTTGCGCAATGCGCTTGCGCCGATCCGGGAAAACTACGATTACATCCTCATCGACTGCCCGCCGTCGCTGTCGATGCTGACCCTCAATGCCCTGGTAGCTTCCGATGGGGTCATTATCCCCATGCAGTGCGAGTACTTTGCGCTGGAAGGTCTCAGCGACCTTGTGGATAACATCAAGCGCATCGCAGAACTGCTCAACCCTCAACTGAAAATCGAAGGGTTGCTGCGCACGATGTACGATCCGCGTCTGAGCCTGATCAACGATGTTTCCGCACAGCTCAAGGAACATTTCGGCGATCAGCTCTACGACACGGTTATCCCGCGCAACATCAGGCTCGCAGAAGCGCCGAGTTTCGGCATGCCGGTGCTGGCCTATGACAAGACCTCCCGCGGTGCTCTGGCTTACCTGGCGCTTGCAGGTGAACTGGTACGTCGTCAACGTCGCAGCTCGAAAGCCGCTCAGCCAACCTAAGGAATTCCCATGGCCGTCAAGAAACGAGGTCTCGGACGTGGGTTGGACGCACTTCTGAGCAGTCCAACCGTCAGTTCGCTGGAAGAACAGGCCGTCAAGATCGATCAGCGCGAGCTGCAGCACGTGCCTCTGGATCTTATCCAGCGTGGCAAGTACCAGCCGCGTCGCGATATGGATCCCCAGGCACTGGAAGAACTTGCCCTGTCGATCAAGTCACAGGGCGTCATGCAACCGATCGTGATTCGTCCGATCGGCGACAACCGCTATGAAATCATTGCCGGTGAGCGTCGCTGGCGTGCGAGCCAGCAGGCAGGCGTAGAGACGATTCCGGCCATGGTCCGCGAAGTCTCGGACGAAAACGCCATCGCCATGGCGCTGATCGAGAACATCCAGCGCGAAGATCTCAACCCCATCGAAGAAGCGCTGGCGTTGCAGCGGTTGCAGCAGGAATTCCAGCTGACCCAGCAACAGGTCGCCGATGCAGTGGGCAAGTCGCGCGTCAGCGTGGCCAACCTGTTGCGTCTGATCGCCTTGCCTGACGTGATCAAGACCATGCTGTCCCATGGTGATCTGGAAATGGGTCATGCACGTGCATTGCTCGGTTTGCCCGAAGAAAGGCAGGTCGAAGGTGCGCGACATGTTGTCGCACGTGGTCTTACGGTGCGTCAGACCGAGGCCCTTGTCAGGCAATGGCTCAGCGGCAAGCCGGCTCCTGTGGAAGCGGTGAAGACAGACCCCGATATCAGTCGGCTGGAACAGCGTCTTGCCGAGCGGCTGGGCTCTGCAGTCCAGATTCGTCATGGGCAGAAGGGAAAGGGGCAGTTAGTCATCCGTTACAACTCGCTGGACGAGTTGCAAGGGGTGCTCGCTCACATTCGCTGAAACAATTGCTCTGTAGCGTATAGTCGGAAATCACTACCTTACGGTTGAATAGGGGCTTAACCGCCCCTATACTCTGCGCGCATTTTGTCGGCACAAATTATGCCAAGTTATTGCTTGTGACGACCGACATTCAAGGAGCAGTTGCGATGGAATCACGCATGCCAGACCGCTTGCCGTTCCATCGGTTAGCGGTTTTTCCGGTATTGCTGGCTCAATTGATTGTCCTGCTGCTGGCTGCCCTGGCGCTCCTGCAGTGGAATGGAGTCGTAGCGGGATATTCAGGGCTGTGCGGTGGCCTGATAGCTTGGCTGCCCAATTTGTACTTTGCTCACAAGGCTTTCCGGTTTTCCGGGGCCAGAGCAGCGCAAGCCATCGTCCGGTCATTCTATGCCGGCGAGGCAGGCAAACTGATTTTGACGGCAGTGCTTTTTGCACTGACGTTTGCAGGTGTGAAGCCATTGGCGCCGCTGGCTGTATTCGGCGTGTTCATGTTGATCCAGGTGGTCAACTGGTTCGCTCCCCTGCTAATGAGAACAAGACTTTCGAGACCTTAGGGCGTTTGAGGCAAAAATGGCAGAGCAAACAGCTTCGGGCTATATCCAGCACCACTTGCAGAACCTGACATTCGGTCAGCTACCCAACGGCAGCTGGGGCTTTGCCCATACCGCAGCAGAAGCAAAGGAAATGGGCTTTTGGGCTTTCCACGTCGATACTCTCGGCTGGTCGGTCGCACTGGGTCTCATTTTCGTTCTTATTTTCCGCATGGCGGCCAAGAAGGTAACTTCCGGCCAGCCTGGCGCCCTGCAGAACTTCGTCGAAGTGCTGGTCGAGTTCGTCGATGGCAGCGTGCGGGACAGCTTCCACGGTCGTAGCGCCGTGATCGCTCCCCTGGCCCTGACCATTTTCGTCTGGGTGTTCCTGATGAACGCCGTCGACCTGGTCCCGGTCGACTGGATTCCTCAACTGGCGATCCTGATCTCGGGCGATGCGCACATTCCTTTCCGTGCCGTTCCGACCACAGACCCGAATGCCACCCTGGGCATGGCTCTGTCGGTATTCGCACTGATCATTTTCTACAGCATCAAGGTCAAGGGCATCGGTGGTTTCATCGGCGAACTGACACTTCACCCGTTCGGCAGCAAGAACATCTTCGTTCAGGCGCTGCTGATTCCGGTGAACTTCCTGCTTGAATTCGTGACCCTGGTAGCCAAGCCGATTTCGCTGGCACTGCGTCTGTTCGGCAACATGTACGCTGGCGAGCTGGTATTCATCCTGATCGCGGTCATGTTCGGCAGCGGCCTGCTCTGGCTCAGTGGCCTGGGTGTGGTGCTGCAATGGGCGTGGGCTGTATTCCACATCCTGATCATCACCCTGCAAGCGTTCATCTTCATGATGCTGACCATTGTTTACCTGTCAATGGCTCACGAAGATAACCATTAAGATTCGCCATCCGGTGTATCTGATGACCCTCTCGCCATTGGTGAGAGGGAGCCGCAAGCGGGAAACCGCAAGGGCTGATGTAACAAACGATTTTGCTTTACCGCTTTAATCTAAGAAAACCTAACCAATACGACGTAAAAGTCGGGAGGAAAGATGGAAACTGTAGTTGGTCTAACCGCTATCGCTGTTGCACTGTTGATCGGCCTGGGCGCACTGGGTACTGCAATCGGTTTCGGCCTGTTGGGCGGTAAGTTCCTGGAAGGCGCAGCGCGTCAGCCAGAAATGGTTCCAATGCTGCAAGTTAAAATGTTCATCGTTGCGGGCCTGCTCGACGCCGTTACCATGATCGGTGTTGGTATCGCTCTGTTCTTCACCTTCGCGAACCCCTTCGTTGGTCAGCTCGCTGGCTAATCGCTCGAATATTCGAGTTGATTGGTGTGATGGACAACGAACGAGCGAGGTGTTGGCGTGAATATTAATGCAACCCTGATTGGCCAGTCCGTTGCGTTCTTCATCTTTGTGCTGTTCTGCATGAAGTTCGTGTGGCCTCCGGTCATCGCGGCTTTGCACGAACGTCAGAAGAAGATCGCGGATGGACTGGACGCTGCTACACGAGCAGCTCGCGACCTGGAGCTGGCCCAAGACAAAGTGGGTCAACAACTGCGCGAAGCTAAAGCTCAAGCAGCCGAAATCATTGAGCAAGCCAAGAAACGCGGTACTCAGATTGTCGACGAAGCCCGTGAACAGGCTCGTGTCGAAGCTGACCGTGTGAAGGCTCAGGCTCAGGCCGAGATCGAGCAGGAACTGAACAGTGTCAAAGACGCTCTGCGCGCCCAGTTGGGCAGCCTGGCAGTCAATGGTGCCGAGAAGATCCTGGGCGCCACAATCGATCAAAACGCGCACGCGGAGCTGGTTAACAAACTGGCAGCTGAAATTTAAGCGAGGGCGATCATGGCAGAACTGACCACGTTGGCCCGACCTTACGCTAAGGCGGCCTTCGAGCACGCGCAGGCCCACCAGCAACTGGCCAATTGGTCAGCCATGCTCGGCCTGGCTGCTGCGGTGTCGCAAGACGACACCATGCAGAGCCTGCTCAAGGCCCCGCGACTGACGAGCGCACAAAAGGCCACCACTTTTATTGAAGTGTGTGGCGACAAGTTCGATGCCAAGGCACAGAATTTCATCCATGTCGTTGCTGAAAACGACCGTCTCCCGCTTCTGCCGGAGATCGCCGAACTGTTCGACCTGTACAAGGCCGAGCAGGAAAAATCGGTCGATGTGGATGTCACCAGTGCTTTTGCATTGAACCAAGAACAGCAAGACAAACTCGCCAAGGTTCTCAGTGCACGGCTCGGCCGGGAAGTGCGCCTGCACGCTGCGGAGGATGCCACCCTTATCGGTGGTGTCGTTATCCGCGCCGGCGACCTGGTTATCGATGGCTCAGTTCGCGGCAAGATCGCGCAACTAGCCGAAGCATTGAAATCTTGAGTTTGAAGGGGCAGCAGAGCAATGCAGCAACTCAATCCTTCCGAAATAAGTGAAATCATCAAGGGTCGCATCGAGAAGCTCGATGTAACCTCTCAAGCCCGCAACGAAGGCACAGTCGTCAGCGTGTCTGACGGTATCGTGCGGATTCACGGTCTTGCCGACGTAATGTACGGCGAAATGATCGAGTTTCCGGGCGGCGTCTACGGTATGGCGCTGAACCTTGAGCAAGACTCTGTCGGTGCCGTTGTACTGGGTGCCTACACGACTCTGGCTGAAGGCATGAGCGCCAAGTGCACCGGCCGCATCCTCGAAGTTCCGGTTGGCAAGGAACTGCTGGGTCGCGTTGTCGACGCACTGGGCAACCCTGTTGACGGTAAAGGTCCGCTGAACAACACCGAGACCGATGCGGTCGAGAAAGTTGCTCCAGGCGTGATCTGGCGTAAGTCGGTCGACCAGCCAGTACAAACTGGCTACAAGGCCGTCGACGCAATGATCCCAGTCGGCCGTGGCCAGCGTGAGCTGATCATCGGTGACCGCCAGATCGGTAAAACCGCCATGGCGATCGACGCGATCATCAACCAGAAAAACAGCGGCATCTTCTGCGTCTACGTTGCAGTTGGTCAGAAGCAATCGACCATCGCCAACGTTGTTCGCAAGCTCGAAGAAAACGGTGCACTGGCTAACACCATCATCGTTGCTGCAAGTGCTTCCGAATCCGCTGCGCTGCAATTCCTTGCACCGTACTCGGGTTGCACCATGGGCGAGTACTTCCGCGACCGCGGTGAAGACGCGCTGATCGTTTATGACGATCTGTCCAAGCAAGCAGTGGCTTACCGCCAGATTTCCCTGCTGCTGCGCCGTCCACCAGGACGTGAAGCCTACCCAGGTGACGTGTTCTATCTCCACTCCCGTCTGCTGGAGCGCGCATCGCGTGTTTCCGAAGAGTACGTAGAGAAGTTCACCAACGGCGCAGTGACCGGCAAAACCGGTTCCCTGACTGCACTGCCGATCATCGAAACCCAGGCTGGCGACGTTTCCGCGTTCGTTCCGACCAACGTGATTTCCATCACCGACGGTCAGATCTTCCTGGAATCGGCCATGTTCAACTCCGGCATCCGTCCGGCTGTGAACGCCGGTGTTTCGGTATCCCGTGTAGGTGGTGCCGCTCAGACCAAGATCATCAAGAAGCTTTCCGGTGGTATCCGTACCGCTCTGGCTCAGTACCGTGAACTGGCAGCATTCGCCCAGTTCGCTTCTGACCTGGACGAAGCGACCCGCAAGCAGCTTGAGCATGGTCAGCGCGTTACCGAGCTGATGAAGCAGAAGCAATACGCGCCGATGTCCATCGCTGATATGTCGTTGTCCCTGTATGCCGCTGAACGTGGCTTCCTGGTGGACATCGAGATTCCAAAAATCGGCAGCTTCGAGCAGGCTCTGATTGCTTACTTCAACCGCGATCACGCCGACTTGATGGCGAAGATCAACGTGAAGGGTGACTTCAATGACGAAATCGATTCTGGCCTCAAAGCCGGTATCGAGAAGTTCAAGGCCACCCAAACCTGGTAAGCCGCAGCGGGAGCCGAGAGGTTCCCGCTTGCTAACCTGATAGGTGTTACATGGCAGGCGCAAAAGAGATTCGCAGCAAGATTGCGAGCATCAAAAGCACGCAAAAGATCACCAGCGCCATGGAAAAAGTGGCGGTCAGCAAAATGCGCAAGGCTCAAGCGCGCATGGCTGCTAGCCGTCCTTACGCGGAGCGCATCCGCCAGGTGATTGGTCATCTTGCCAACGCCAACCCGGAGTATCGCCACCCGTTCATGATCGATCGCGAAGTAAAGCGTGTCGGTTATGTCGTAGTGAGCAGTGACCGTGGTTTGTGCGGTGGCCTGAACACCAACCTGTTCAAGGCTTTGGTCAAGGACATGGCGGTAAACCGTGAAAACGGCGTAGAGATCGATCTGTGCGTGGTCGGCAGCAAAGGTGCGGCATTTTTCCGCAACTTCGGCGGTAATGTCGTCGCTGCGATCAGCCACCTGGGCGAAGAGCCGTCGATCAATGATCTGATCGGCAGCGTCAAGGTGATGCTGGATGCCTACCTGGATGGTCGAATCGATCGCCTGTCCGTGGTATCCAACAAGTTCATCAACACCATGACCCAGCAGCCAACGGTGGAGCAATTGATTCCGCTGGTGGCAACCCCGGATCAGAAACTCAAGCACCACTGGGACTATCTCTACGAACCCGATGCCAAAGAGCTGCTCGACGGCTTGATGGTTCGCTACGTTGAGTCGCAGGTGTACCAGGCGGTGGTCGAGAACAACGCTGCTGAACAAGCTGCGCGGATGATCGCGATGAAGAACGCCACAGACAACGCCGGTGATTTGATCAGCGATTTGCAGCTGATCTACAACAAGGCGCGTCAGGCAGCGATCACCCAAGAGATCTCGGAAATCGTCGGCGGCGCTGCCGCGGTTTAACGGTTCAAATATTAGAGGAACCAGCTAATGAGTAGCGGACGTATCGTTCAAATCATCGGCGCCGTGATCGACGTGGAATTCCCACGCGATAGCGTACCGAGTATCTATAACGCGCTGAGTGTACAAGGCGCGGAAACCACTCTTGAAGTTCAGCAGCAGCTGGGCGACGGCGTGGTTCGTACCATTGCAATGGGTTCGACCGAAGGCTTGAAGCGCGGTCTGAACGTCAACGACAGCGGCAAAGCCATCTCCGTACCGGTCGGTAAAGCGACTCTGGGCCGGATCATGGACGTCCTGGGCAACCCGATCGACGAAGCCGGTCCTATCGGTGAAGAAGAGCGTTGGGGCATTCACCGTCCTGCGCCATCCTTCGCTGAACAGGCGGGTGGCAACGATCTGCTGGAAACAGGCATCAAGGTTATCGACCTGGTCTGCCCGTTCGCCAAGGGCGGTAAAGTCGGTCTGTTCGGTGGTGCCGGTGTAGGCAAAACCGTAAACATGATGGAACTGATCCGTAACATCGCCATCGAGCACAGCGGTTATTCCGTGTTCGCCGGTGTGGGTGAGCGTACTCGTGAGGGTAACGACTTCTACCACGAGATGAAGGACTCCAACGTTCTGGACAAGGTTGCACTGGTTTACGGTCAGATGAACGAGCCACCGGGAAACCGTCTGCGCGTTGCTCTGACCGGCCTGACCATGGCCGAGAAGTTCCGTGACGAAGGTAACGACGTTCTGCTGTTCGTCGACAACATCTATCGTTACACCCTGGCCGGTACCGAAGTATCCGCACTGCTGGGCCGTATGCCTTCCGCAGTAGGTTACCAACCGACCCTGGCTGAAGAGATGGGTACTCTGCAAGAGCGCATCACTTCCACCAAGAACGGTTCGATCACCTCGATCCAGGCGGTATACGTACCAGCGGACGACTTGACCGACCCGTCGCCAGCGACCACGTTCGCCCACTTGGACGCAACTGTCGTACTGTCCCGTGACATCGCTTCCCTGGGTATCTACCCAGCGGTAGATCCACTGGATTCGACTTCGCGCCAGCTGGACCCGAACGTCATCGGCCAGGAACACTACGACACCGCTCGCGGCGTTCAGTACGTGTTGCAGCGTTACAAAGAGCTGAAAGACATCATCGCGATCCTGGGTATGGACGAGCTGTCGGAAACCGACAAGCAGTTGGTAAACCGTGCTCGTAAGATCCAGCGCTTCCTGTCGCAGCCGTTCTTCGTGGCTGAAGTCTTCACTGGTGCATCGGGTAAATACGTTTCCCTGAAAGACACCATTGCTGGCTTCAAAGGCATCCTCAACGGTGACTACGACCACCTGCCAGAACAAGCGTTCTACATGGTCGGCGGCATCGAAGAAGCGATCGAGAAAGCCAAGAAACTGTAATCCCGGCGCCCGGAAACGGGCGCTAATTAGGTTGAGGCAAGCAAATGGCTATGACAGTCCATTGCGACATCGTCAGCGCGGAAGGGGAAATCTTCTCCGGTCTGGTCGAGATGGTGATTGCGCACGGCAACCTGGGTGATCTCGGTATCGCTCCAGGCCACGCGCCTCTGATCACCAATCTGGTCCCAGGCCCGATCCGCTTGATCAAGCAGGGTGGGGAAGCCGAGGTGTTCTACATCTCCGGCGGTTTCCTCGAGGTTCAGCCGAACATGGTCAAGGTGCTTGCCGATACTGTGCAACGTGCTGCCGACCTGGACGAAGCTTCTGCTCAGGCCGCCGTCAAGGCTGCCGAGAAGGCCCTGAACGAAAAAGGCGCGGACTTCGATTACGGATCTGCGACTGCTCGTCTGGCCGAGGCAGCAGCTCAGCTGCGCACCGTTCAGCAAATTCGCAAGAAGTTCGGCGGCTAACCCCGCTGTCTTCAATGCGCGATTGAGTAAAAGGGTAGCCTCGGCTACCCTTTTTCTTTTTTCCGAATCAGTCCGCTCCGGGCTGGTTACCGCTCAGTTGGTAGTCCTCATGTCTCTCGATATCGTTATTCTTGCCGCTGGCCAAGGTACCCGCATGCGTTCGGCCTTGCCTAAAGTCCTGCACCCTGTTGCAGGTAACTCCATGCTTGGTCATGTTATCCACAGCGCACGGCAGTTATCCCCAAATGGCATTCATGTGGTGATCGGTCATGGTGCAGATGCCGTACGCGAGCGTTTGGCAGCGGATGACCTGAATTTCGTCATGCAGGACAAGCAACTGGGGACAGGCCACGCAGTTGCCCAAGCAGTACCGCAACTGAGCGCTGATACCGTGCTGATTCTGTACGGCGATGTACCGCTGATCGAGGTTCAGACCCTGCAGCGTCTGCTGGCTCTGGTCACCCCGGAGCAGTTGGGCCTGCTGACTGTGACGCTGGACGATCCGACTGGCTATGGCCGCATCGTTCGTGACGCAGAGAACCGGGTCTGTGCCATTGTCGAGCACAAGGATGCCAGCGAAGCCCAGAAGGCTATCAACGAAGGCAATACCGGCATTCTTGCAGTACCCGGCAAGCGTCTGGCCGACTGGCTCGGGCGTCTGTCCAACAACAACGCTCAGGGCGAGTATTACCTGACGGATGTCATCGCCATGGCCGTCAGTGATGGTCTGGTGGTTGCCACCGAACAGCCTCACGATGCGATGGAAGTGCAGGGCGCCAATGACCGCAAGCAATTGGCGGAGCTGGAGCGTCATTACCAGTTGCGTGAGGCCCGTCGTCTGATGGCTGCCGGCGTGACTTTGCGTGACCCGTCGCGTTTCGACGTGCGCGGCGAGGTGACGGTTGGCCGTGATGTGCTGATCGATATCAACGTGATTCTTGAAGGTCGCGTGATCATTGAAGATGACGTGGTCATCGGCCCTAATTGCGTCATCAAGGACAGCACCCTGCGCAAAGGCGTCGTGCTCAAGGCCAACAGCCATATCGAAGGCGCAATTCTGGGCGAGGGCAGCGATGCCGGCCCATTCGCTCGCCTGCGTCCTGGCAGTGTCCTGGGTGCCAAGGCCCATGTGGGTAACTTTGTGGAACTCAAGAATGCTCACCTTGGCGATGGCGCAAAAGCCGGACACCTGGCTTATCTGGGCGATGCCGAAATCGGTGCGCGCTCCAATATCGGTGCCGGGACCATCACCTGCAACTACGATGGTGCCAACAAGCACAAGACCATTCTGGGTGAGGATGTATTCATCGGTTCCAACAACTCGCTGGTTGCACCTGTGGATATCTCTTCAGGAGCCACCACTGCAGCGGGTTCTACCATCACTCAGAACATTCCTGCCGAACAGTTGGGCGTCGCTCGCGCACGCCAGCGCAATATCGAAGGCTGGAAGCGTCCGGTAAAGGTCAAGAAATCCTGAGGTTATCCACAGGCCCCGTGGGAGCGATTCATTCGTGAAAATAGCTCCATTCGCGAATCAATTCGCTCCCACAGCTTGACCCTGTTTCGATAATGAGGTTTTATTTCTTTCGTTATCTTTTGAATCGAAACTTAAAGCCAAAATGTCGAAACGTAATACGCCTCAACGTCGCCACAATATCCTCACCTTGCTCAATGAGCAGGGCGAAGTCAGTGTCGATGATCTGGCCCAGCGCTTTGAAACTTCGGAAGTTACGATTCGAAAGGATCTGGCCGCTCTCGAAAGCAATGGCTTGCTGCTACGCCGTTACGGTGGTGCAGTCACCTTGCCTCACGAACTGATTGCCGAAAGCAGCCAGCCCGTTTCCCGATACAAGCAGGCCATTGCCCGGGCGGCAGTGACGCGAATTCGCGAACATGCCCGCATCATTGTGGACAGTGGCAGCACCACCGCTGCGCTGATTCCCGAGCTGGGCGCGCAGCCGGGCCTGGTGGTAATGACCAACTCCCTGCATGTGGCGCGGGCTCTGGCCGAGCTTGAACATGAGCCGGTGCTGCTGATGACCGGTGGAACCTGGGACCCGCACTCCGAATCCTTCCAGGGACAGGTGGCCGAGCAGGTTCTGCGCTCCTACGACTTCGATCAGTTGTTCATCGGTGCCGACGGCATCGATCTGATTCGTGGTACCACGACCTTCAATGAGTTGCTGGGCCTGAGCCGGGTCATGGCTGAAGTCGCCCGGGAAGTGGTGGTCATGGTCGAAGCCGATAAAGTCGGTCGCAAGATTCCCAACCTGGAACTGCCCTGGAGCAGTATCCATACCCTTATCACAGATGAGCGCCTGCCCGATGAGGCACGCGAACAGATAAAAGCCCGCGGCATTACCCTGATTTGTGCCGCTGTCAGCTAGGAGAGAACCATGTGTGGAATTGTCGGCGCCGTTGCTGAACGTAGTATCACAGCCATTCTGCTGGAAGGGCTCAAGCGTCTTGAATACCGGGGCTATGACAGCGCCGGTGTAGCGGTTTTCAGCAATGAAGGCAGCCTTGAGCGCCGTCGTCGTTCGGGCAAGGTCAGCGAGCTTGAGCAGGCGTTGGCAGGCGAGCCTCTGGCCGGTCGCCTGGGTATCGCTCACACCCGTTGGGCCACCCACGGCGCACCATGCGAGCGCAATGCACACCCGCACTTTTCGGCCGATGAGCTGGCAGTTGTCCACAACGGCATCATCGAAAACCACGAAGCCCTGCGCGAGCGCCTCAAGGGCCTCGGCTACGTGTTCGTTTCCGATACCGACACCGAAGTCATCGTTCACCTGCTGCACCATCAGCTCAAGGACACTCCGGATCTGGCCACCGCTCTGAAAGCAGCGGTCAAGGAACTGCACGGTGCCTACGGCCTGGCAGTCATCAGCGCCAACCAACCGGATCGTCTGCTGGCCGCACGCAGTGGCAGCCCATTGGTGATTGGTCTGGGTCTTGGTGAAAACTTCCTGGCATCGGACCAGTTGGCACTGCGTCAGGTGACCGACCGCTTCATGTACCTGGAAGAAGGCGATATCGCCGAGATCCGTCGCGACAGCGTACAGATCTGGTCTGTGGATGGTCTGCCGGTGGTTCGCGAAACCGTGCAATACCACGAAGGTGCCGAAGCCGCCGACAAAGGCGAATACCGTCACTTCATGCTCAAGGAAATCCACGAGCAGCCCAAGGTTGTGCAGCGCACGCTGGAAGGTCGTCTGGGTCAGCAACAAGTTCTGGTCCATGCCTTTGGTCCACAAGCTGCCGAACTGTTTGCCAAGGTTCGCAATGTTCAGATCGTGGCCTGCGGCACCAGCTACCACGCCGGTATGGTTGCGCGTTACTGGCTGGAAGGTCTGGCCGGCATTCCTTGTCAGGTCGAAGTGGCCAGTGAGTTCCGCTATCGCAAGGTTGTGGTCCAGCCGGACACCCTGTTCGTTTCCATCTCTCAGTCCGGCGAAACCGCCGACACCCTGGCCGCACTGCGCAACGCCAAGGAACTGGGCTTCCTGGCCAGTCTGGCCATCTGCAACGTCGGCATCAGTTCCCTGGTGCGCGAATCGGATCTGACCCTGCTGACCCAGGCCGGTCCTGAAATCGGCGTGGCATCCACCAAGGCCTTCACCACCCAACTGGTTGCCCTGCTGTTGCTGACCCTGTCGTTGGGCCAGGTCAAAGGCACGCTGGAGAGTGGCGTCGAAGCCGAACTGGTCGAGGAACTGCGTCGCCTGCCGACCCGTCTGGGCGAAGCGCTGGCCATGGACAGCACCGTCGAGAAAGTCGCCGAGCTGTTCGCCGAGAAACACCACACCCTGTTCCTGGGCCGTGGCGCGCAATTCCCGGTAGCGATGGAAGGAGCCCTCAAGCTCAAGGAAATCTCGTACATCCACGCCGAAGCCTACCCGGCCGGCGAACTCAAGCACGGCCCGCTGGCGCTTGTGGATAACGACATGCCGGTGGTCACCGTTGCACCGAACAACGAACTGCTGGAAAAACTCAAATCCAACCTCCAGGAAGTCCGCGCACGCGGCGGTGAGCTGGTGGTATTCGCTGATGAACAAGCCGGTATGACCAACGGCGAAGGCACCCACGTGATTGCCATGCCGCACATCATCGATGTGCTTGCACCGATTCTCTACACCATCCCGCTGCAACTGCTGTCGTACTACGTGGCGGTGTTGAAAGGGACGGACGTCGACCAGCCGCGGAATCTGGCGAAGTCTGTGACTGTGGAGTGAGTTATCCACAGGGGTGAGTTTCAGTGGTTTTCAACAATAAAGATTGACACAAAACAATAAAGTTTGACACGCATGAACATAGATTGACACAAGGCTCAAAC
>NZ_JAFGZD010000006.1 GCF_017165765.1 Pseudomonas capsici | reverse complement strand
ACCCTCAATGGTTGCACCACCGTTCTCGACTACACCTACCAGAGAACCCGTAACGCCCGTGCCGGGGAAACCGTGCAGCACACCGAGATCACCCTGAGCACCGACTTCGACAACGTACGCAAGACCCACGCCCTGCAACACTCGCTGCTTCATGGTCAGCCGCTGCTCACCCGCGACGACAACGACGTGGAGATTGCCTACCGCTACGACGCGCTGGGGCGGGTGATCGAGGAAACTGCTGCGCCGGGGACGCCGTATGAAGCGACGCGGCATTACCGCTATGTGCTCAGCGCGGTGGATGGCCAGCAGGCCGAGCAGGAAGCGACCGATGTCAAAGGGGTCAAGACCAGGACCTTGCTCGATGGCTTGAACCGGGTGGTGACGGAGTTGAGTCAGGGAGCCGACGAGAACGATCCGGCCCGATATGTCCAGACCTACAAGGCACTGTACGACACCCGTGGGCTGCTGATCGAAGACACCGAAAGTGACTGGTGGGTGGATATCGAGAATGGGTCACAGTTGCGTGAGCTGCCCCTGACCAGCAGCTATGAGTACGATGACTGGGGAGAGCAGTCCAGTGTCACCGGCCCGGACCGGATCAAGCGGTACAAGGTTGTGGATCCGGTCAAGAACATTACCACCGAGTGGCAGGCTGGAATGGGCAAGACAGTCACGGTGACCAATCTGTTCGACAAGCCCGACTCGGTCGAGCGGCTGGCGCTGGATGGCTCGCGTATCAGTCTGGAAACCACTGTTTACGATGGGCTTGGGCGAGTCTGCGGCAAGCTCGATGCCTTGAACCATTATCGCTCTTTCAGCCATGACGCCTTTGATCGACTGCACATCCAGCAATTGCCCGACAAGGCCGAGATCGAGCGTACTTATGCCTTGCACAGTCGTGAAGATTTGCCGATATCGATTTCAGTCGACAACGTGGTGCTGGGTGAGCAGACATTCGATGGTCTCAAGCGCATGACTGAGTCCACGGTGGGTGGCCGGGTCAGCCGGTTCGAGTATTCGGGCGGGCAACTGCAGCCCGACAAGGTGCATACGCCTCTTGGCCAGGTCATCGACTATCTCTACCTGCCGCAACTGGGCGAGCAGCCCGTCCAGCGCAAGATAGTGAGCAGCACCGCTGACTATACCTATGATCCGCAGACTGCTCGTCTGGTGAGCAGCAAAGAGCAGGATCAGGAACTGGAGCGCGATTACTACAGCAGTGGCGAGATCAAGGAGGAGCGCAGACGCCAGGGCGGTGAGGACTATGTCCTGCAATATCGATACAGCTTCAAGGGGCGTTTGCTCGGTTATACCGATGTGCTGGGCCAGGTCCAGACATATGGCTATGACACCAGTGGTCGTCTGGAACAGCTCCATAGCGCAACCCTGATCTCGACTTTTGGCTATAACGCCCAAGGTCTGCTCAACAACATCACCACTCGGGACAATGGCCAGAGCCTGACTATCAGACTGGAGTACGACGATGCAGGTCGGGAAGTCCTGCGCAGTTTTACTCTGCCGGGAGGCGCGACGCAGGAGTTGCTTCAGGCCTATGATGCTGCCGACCACTTGCAGCAGCGAACCTTGAAAGAGGGCAGTACCGTACTGCGTGATGAAACCTTCGTTTACGACTCGCGCGGGCGTCTGGAGGTCTACACGGCTTCCGGCCCCGATGCCCCGGTGGACCCGCAAGGCAAACAGATCCAGAGCCAGGTGTTCGGCTTCGATGTGCTCGATAACCTTTTGAAGGTCGAGACGGTGTTTGCCGGTGGCAGTAATACAGCCCTGTACGAATACACCGGGCTGGATCCGACTCAGCTCAGTGCCGTGCGCAACAGTCACCCCGATTATCCCGCCAGCATCGAACTGGAATATGACGATAACGGCAATCTGACGCTCGATGAGGCCGGAAGGGCGCTCGAGTATGATGCGCTGGGCCGCCTGCTTGCGGTCTCTCTCAACGATGGATCCGAGCTGGTTGGTTATGGTTATGACGCTCAGGACAGCCTGACCCGGTCCAATCTGGCGGGTAGCCCCGAGCAGCGCTTTTATCGAGAGGGGCAACTGGCGAACCAGTTGCAGGGGGGTGGGCAACGCACCTTTTTACGCGGTGCCGATACCTTGCTGGCCGAGCGCCGAGGCGGTATCGATGCCGGAACTGCGCTTTTGGCGACCGATGCCAGGAATACGGTCCTCGCTGAAAGCGAGGCGGGGAGCGCCACGGCTCTTGACTATACCGCCTATGGTTATCGCAGTGATTCATCGCAGGTCGACAGTCGATCAGCCTTCAATGGCGAATTGCGCGAACCCTCCACCGGCTGGTACTTGCTGGGGCAGGGCTATCGTGCCTACAACCCGGTGTTGATGCGTTTTCATAGCCCGGACAGCCTGAGCCCGTTCGATGAAGGGGGGCTGAATCCTTATGCGTATGGTCTGGGGGATCCGGTCAATTATGTGGATCCGGATGGGCATATGCCATGGTGGGTCGGTCTCGTTGCAGGGATTGCGGCAACGGTTCTGACAGCGGGTATTGCAGCGCCTGCGGCTGCCTTACTAGGTGTTAGTGCCTCTGCTGCCGCTGCTGCGGGAGCAATTGCGACCAAGATGGCAGTTGTCGCTGGCATCGTTTCGGCTGGAAGTGCACTGGGTAGCGCACTAACCACTGGAGCGATAAGCGAATCATTGGGATGGGTGAGCCTGGGGGCAGGAGTTGTTGCGGGAGTTGCGGGTGGAGTGGCTCTCGGTGTCAAAGCAGGAGCCGTTGTTGGAGGTACTGCAAAAGTTTTACCGAAGAGTGCAGGCCAACCTGCCAAACTTAGGGGCGAGATACTTCGGGATCTAGGACCCGATGAGGTTGCCTTATGGTTTCGAAATGATGGGCGTCGGTTTGGGTTTCAGGAAGGCCCTGTTTGGGAAAATACATTGACCAGGCGTATGCGTATAGCCTTGGAAGAAGAGTACGCGAGCGGGCTTGATTATCGTACCCCTGTCGGGCATAAGCTTTATCAGATGGGGCGTAGAACAACAATGGTCACGAAGATTGAGGAAATTCGCCAATAGGCGATCCTTCCCGTAACCTTTTTGGATTACTCGTGATGCCTTCCTAGGAATGCCCAAACCTCTCCTGCACAAACTCCACCCGCTGCTCAGGCGTCTCCTTGACGCCTTTGCGGGACAGCTCTTCCAGATGCTCCTCGACGGCCTGGGTCCGGTGAGTCAACCCGCAGTTGTTGGCGATCTGGATGTTCAGGCCGGGACGTGCGTTGAGTTCCAGGATCAGCGGGCCTTTTTCCTGGTCCAGGACCATATCGACGCCGATATAGCCCAGGCCACACAGCTCGTAGCACTCGGCGGCGAGCTTCATGAAACCGTTCCAATAGGGGAGCTGCACACCGTCCACGGCATTGGCGGTGTCGGGGTGCTTGTTGATGATGTTGTTGAGCCAGGTGCCTTCGAGGGTCACACCGCTGGCCAGGCCTACACCGACACCGATGGCACCCTGATGCAGGTTGGCCTTGCCGCCGGACTGGCGGGTCGGCAGGCGCAGCATGGCCATGACCGGATAGCCCATCAGTACGATAATGCGGATATCGGGCACGCCTTCGTAGCTGATGCTCTTGAAGATCTGGTCCGGGATGACCCGGTACTCGATCAGGGCGCGGTCGCGATGCCCGCCCAGGGAATAAAGCCCGGTCAGGATGCTGGACACCTGATGTTCGATATCCGAGTGACTGATGATGCGCCCGGAAACGGTCTTGTAATGCCCCTCGAAACGATCGGCAACCACCAGAATTCCGTCGCCGCCCGCACCTTGCGCGGGTTTGATGACGAAATCGGTATGCCTGCCGAGTATGTCGTCGAGCCGGTCGATTTCCTTCTCCGTGGAAATCACACCATACATTTCCGGCACCTGGATGCCAGCCTGTATGGCCCGTTCCTTGGTGATGATCTTGTCATCGACAATCGGGTACAGGCTGCGCTTGTTGTACTTGAGCACATAATCGGCGTTACGCCGGTTGATGCCCATGATGCCCTTGGCTTCCAGGGCCTTCCAGGTTTTCCATAGACCGATCATTTGGCGTCTTCTGCCTTGAGAAAGGCCTTGAAGCGCAGCAGCTCGGTCAGGCGATAGCCACGGTATCTGCCCATTGCCAGCATGAAGCCGACCAGAATCAGCAGCACTGCCGGGAAGGTGAACACAAAGTATGTCAGCTCCGGCACGGTCATGATCAGGTGCGCCAGAGAGGCCGCGAACAGGGTGCCGATGGCTACTTTCATGGCATGGCCGCCACCGCGTTCTTCCCAGGTGATCGACAGCCGCTCGATGGTCATGGTCAGAATCACCATCGGGAACAGTGCCACCGACAGGCCGCGTTCCAGGCCCAGTTTGTGGCTGAACAGACTGATGGCCGCGATCAGCACCACGACAAAGGTCAGCACCACCGACAGGCGCGGCAGCATCTGCAGTTTCAGGTGTTCGAGGTAGGAGCGAAGCGACAGGCCCAGTGCCGTGATCACGGTAAACAACGCGATGCCGAAGCCCAGCTGGGTTTCCCTGAAGGCGAGGGCGATCAGTACCGGAGTGAAGGTGCCCAGGGTCTGCAGCCCGACCAGATTGCGCAGGATCAGGATCACCAGCACGCCAATCGGGATCATCACCATGATCATGAACGTCTGCTGGGTTTGCAGGGGCAGGCCGTACAGCGAGTAGGACAGGAAGTCGCTGTCGGTGTTTTCGTCGGTCAGCTTGGCCAGCCGCATGGCGTTCATTTCGCTGTTGTTGAGGCTGAACGTCACTGTGGCCTTTCTGCCGCCATCGATGCTGATCAGGTTCTCGTCGCCCGTCCACCACAGCAGCCGGTCATCCGGCAGCCCGGCTTCGCCGGTGTCCGGGTTGAAATACAGCCATTCCTTGCCGTTGAAGCTGCGCAGCCACAGTTCCGGGGTCTGTGGCTGGTCGGCGATCAGGCGGATAGTGTGGACCTTTTCCATCGGCACGTGAGCCATGGACAGCAGCAGCTCGGTTATCTGGGCTTTCTTGAGCGCCGAGGTGTCGCCGGCCAGCAGCAGCTTGGCGTTATCGTCCTTGAGGTTGTTGACGCGCTTGATGGCTTCGCTGATGAAGGTTTCGACATCGGCGGAGTGGCGGCGAATCGGGGCGAGCAAGGCTTCGGCAGCGATCTTCTCGGCACCTTCTACCGCAATGCTGTCGCGAAAGATCGGGCCTTTGCTCTTGGGTTTGTCTGCACCGTAGCGCTTGGTCAGCACCAGTCGGTAATACAGTGTCTGGTTGCCATTGGCGCGTCGCGAAGACCAGGTCACCTTGCGATTGCCATCGACGCGGTTGACGCTGACGCCGTAATTGTTGGAGATGAAGCTTTCGTTGAGGCTGATGTAGTCCGTGGTCAAGGGCGGGACGAACATCTGGATCTTGATCGATTCCTTGCTGTTGGCCTGGAATTCCACCTTGGCGTCGATGTTCCACAGGTCATCGGTCTCGTCCTCGGTCAGCGGGATGCCGAGAATGACAATCTGATAAGCCGTGATCGCGATGCCGAGTGTCACCAGAAGCGTGATCAGGATTTTCAGATGAAGGGTAAGAGAGCGCATGTATTTACTCTGCGTTTTGAACGACGGAGGCACAGGCGGGCTTGCCCGCCACAAATTTAAGGCTTGGATCGACCAGCGCATCGAAGTGCTTGAGTGCATCGGAGCCAATCAAAAGCGGGTATTGGAAAGCACTTCGGTCGGTCAAGTTCACTTCTATGGTGCGTAAAACTTCACCCATGCAGATGTCGAGGTTGATCACTGGCCGCGCGCTGTACTTTTTTTCGTCGTCCGGGTCGACATCGTCGGCCCGTCGCTTGATCTGGCTGATACGCGTCAAGGGCTGTTCGATGGGGTGTTTATGGCTGTTGTCGATGGCCAGATAGAAGCGAACCCAGTTCTCGCCATTGCGTTTGAAGTGTTTGATATCACGCGCACTCAGCGAGGCGGTCTTCGCGCCGGTGTCGAGTTTGGCGGCGACTTCAAGGTCGATGTTGATGAGTCTGGCGTATTCGTTCAGGCCGTAGACGGTCTTGTTGGCGGCAGCGCACAGGGCAGGAAGAAACAGCAGACAGAGCAACGTGGTGAGGGTTTCGAGTCTCATAGGTCCTTGCGCGACAGGCGGAAAACTTCAGGGCCGCAGCGCAGGTTTTTCAGCCTGGCGTGTCTGGCAGGCCGTGTCCTTTGAATAGCTGCACTGGGCAGATGCGGTCGCCATTCTAGCATGAAGGTTTTGTGATGCCAGTTATCCTGTCCGTCGTCGGGGTGACAGGGGAAGGTTAATAGTCGCTGCTGGAATGGATTGTCGACAATCCTGAGAATGTCTTTGACGAATCAGGCTGTATTTACTAGATTTGTTCTCACTGGATTTTAAAGGTGTCGACAATATGTCGGACGCAGTCGAGACTTCCGCAGTTGCTACCGAGGATTCGGAAACCCTTTCCGAAAACGTCTTCCGGCGCATTCAGGCAGCCATCGTCAAGGGCGAGATCGCACCTGGCAGCAAGATTTCCGAACCGGAACTGGCACGCACCTACGGCATCAGTCGCGGGCCGCTACGTGAGGCCATCCACCGCCTGGAAGGTCAGCGATTGCTGGTGCGGGTTCCCCATGTAGGCGCGCGCGTCGTATCGCTCAGCCATGCCGAGATGATCGAGCTGTACGAAATCCGTGAATCCCTCGAAGGCATGGCCTGTCGTCTGGCCGCCGAGCGCATGACCACCGAGCAGATCGACGAGTTGCGCAGCGTGCTGGACACCCATGAGCGCGATGCGGCTTTCCAGGCGGGGTTGGGGTACTACCAGCAGGAAGGCGATTTCGACTTCCATTACCGCATCATTCAAGGCAGCGGCAACAAGACCCTGAGCCAGATGCTCTGCGGTGAGCTGTATCAACTGGTGCGCATGTATCGCATCCAGTTCTCTACCACACCCAATCGTCCGCGCCAGGCCTTTGCCGAACACCATCGCATCCTGGACGCCATCGCCGATCGCGATGGTGAACTGGCCGAATTATTGATGCGCCGCCATATCGGCGCTTCCAGACGCAACATCGAGCGCCATTACCAGGCGGCTCCCGACCGAGGTGAGAAATGAGTCACGACAATAAAACTCCCGGCCAGCGTTTCCGTGATGCGGTGGCCAGCGAGCAGCCTTTGCAAGTGGTAGGAGCGATCAACGCCAATCATGCCTTGCTGGCCAAACGCGCCGGGTTCAAGGCGATTTATCTGTCGGGCGGCGGCGTGGCGGCTGGTTCCCTGGGTATTCCTGACCTGGGCATTACCGGGCTGGATGATGTGCTGACGGATGTGCGGCGCATTACCGATGTCTGCGACCTGCCACTGCTGGTGGATGTGGACACCGGTTTCGGTTCTTCGGCGTTCAACGTGGCGCGCACGGTCAGGTCGATGATCAAGGCGGGCGCGGGAGCCATCCATATCGAGGATCAGGTCGGTGCCAAGCGGTGCGGGCATCGTCCCAACAAGGAAATCGTCTCGCAGCAGGAAATGGTCGACCGTATCAAGGCGGCAGTGGATGCGCGAACCGATAGCAGTTTCGTGATCATGGCGCGTACCGATGCCCTGGCGGTCGAGGGGCTGGAGTCGGCGCTGGAGCGGGCAGCGGCCTGTATCGAAGCCGGTGCCGACATGATCTTTCCCGAAGCCATTACCGAACTGAGCATGTACAAGCAGTTTGCCAACCGTGCAGGCGTGCCGATCCTGGCCAACATCACCGAATTCGGTGCAACGCCACTGTTCACGGTGGACGAGCTGCGCGCCGCCGACGTTTCGCTGGTGCTCTATCCTCTATCTGCATTCCGCGCCATGAACAAGGCGGCGGAAAACGTCTATGGCGCGATTCGCCGCGATGGTACGCAAAAGAATGTGATCGACACCATGCAGACGCGCATGGAGCTGTATGACGCCATCGACTATCACACCTTCGAGCAGAAGCTCGATGCGCTGTTTGCGCAGAAGAAGGGGTGACCTGCACACTTTGTGGGAGGCAGCTTGCTGGCGACAGCGTGAATGAAATCTAGTGTATGTGCCGTTTTTACTGGCCCTTTCGCCAGCAAGCTGCCTCCCACAAGTGTCGATCTATGTGTGCAGGATTCATTCGCGAAAAAAACGAATCGCCAATTCCCGACAATTTCAAGAACTGGAGAATGCAATGGCTGAAGCAAAAGTATTGAGCGGTGCGGGCCTGCGGGGTCAGGTTGCCGGCCAGACTGCCCTGTCCACTGTCGGTCTCGCGGGTGCGGGCCTGACCTACCGCGGCTATGACGTGCGCGAACTGGCTGCCGAGGCCCGTTTTGAAGAAGTCGCCTATCTGCTGCTCTACGGCGAATTGCCGACCCAGGCCCAGTTGACGGCCTATCAGGATCGTCTCAAGAGCCTGCGTGATCTGCCACAGGCACTGAAAGAAGTGCTGGAGCGCATTCCGGCCGATACCCATCCGATGGATGTCATGCGTACCGGTGCCTCGATGCTCGGCACCCTTGAGCCCGAACTGAGCTTCGAGCAGCAGCGCGATGCCACCGACCGTCTGCTGGCGGCGTTTCCGGCCATCATGTGTTACTGGTATCGCTTCTCCCATGACGGCAAACGCATCGATTGCGTGACCGATGAAACCTCCATCGGCGGCCACTTCCTGCATCTGCTGCTCGACAAGTCGCCCAGCGAACTGCATCGCAAGGTCATGGATGTTTCGCTGATTCTCTACGCCGAGCACGAATTCAACGCGTCGACCTTTACCGCACGGGTCTGTGCCTCGACCCTGTCTGACCTGTACTCCTGCATCACGGCAGCCATCGGCACCTTGCGCGGCCCGCTGCACGGCGGTGCCAACGAAGCGGCCATGGAAATGATCCAGCGCTTTGCGTCGGCCGAAGAGGCCACCAAGGGCACGCTCGGCATGCTGGAGCGCAAGGAAAAGATCATGGGCTTCGGCCATGCGATCTACAAAGAGTCCGACCCGCGCAACGAGGTCATCAAGGGCTGGTCGAAGAAGCTTGCGGACGAAGTCGGCGATATGGTGCTGTTCCCGGTGTCCGAAGCCATCGACAAGACCATGTGGGAGCAGAAGAAGCTGTTTCCCAATGCCGACTTCTACCATGCTTCGGCGTATCACTTCATGGGGATTCCCACCAAGCTGTTCACGCCGATTTTCGTCTGTTCGCGCCTGACCGGCTGGGCCGCTCATGTTTTCGAGCAGCGCTCCAATAACCGCATCATCCGCCCGAGCGCCGAATATGTCGGCGTCGAACAGCGTACCTTCGTGCCCATCGAACAGCGCTGAAAAGAGAAGGGGAGCCACCCATGAGCTCCCCTCTCTACTCCCAACTCCGTGATCGAGTCCCCGTGCCATGAACACTGAATACCGCAAGCCGCTTCCCGGAACCTCGCTGGATTACTTCGACGCCCGCGAGGCAATCGAGGCCATCAGCCCGGGTGCCTACGATCTGTTGCCTTACACCTCGCGGGTGCTGGCCGAAAACCTGGTGCGTCGCTGTGATCCGGCCATGCTCAAGGCTTCCCTGAGCCAGCTTGTGGAACGCAGGCGCGACCTGGATTTTCCGTGGTTTCCGGCGCGGGTGGTGTGCCATGACATTCTGGGCCAGACCGCGCTGGTGGATCTGGCTGGCCTGCGCGATGCCATTGCCTCCCAGGGCGGCGACCCGGCGCTGGTCAATCCGGTGGTGCCGGTACAACTGATCGTCGACCACTCGCTGGCGGTGGAATGTGGTGGCTATGACCCGCAGGCGTTCGAGAAGAACCGGGCCATCGAAGATCGTCGCAACGAAGACCGTTTTCACTTTATCGACTGGACCAAAAAGGCTTTCAAGAATGTCGAAGTGATCCCGCCGGGCAACGGCATCATGCATCAGATCAATCTGGAGAAAATGTCGCCGGTGGTGCAGGTGCGTGAAGGCGTGGCTTTCCCGGATACGCTGGTGGGCACTGACAGCCATACGCCCCATGTGGATGCGTTGGGTGTAATCGCGATTGGCGTGGGTGGTCTGGAAGCCGAGAACGTCATGCTCGGACGCGCTTCCTGGATGCGCCTGCCGGATATCGTCGGCGTCGAGCTGACCGGGCGTCGCGAGCCCGGTATTACCGCCACTGACGTGGTGCTGGCGCTGACCGAATACCTGCGCAAACAGAAAGTGGTCGGTGCCTATCTGGAGTTCTACGGAGAAGGCGCAACGAGCCTGACTCTCGGGGATCGGGCGACGATCTCCAACATGGCTCCCGAGTACGGTGCCACGGCCGCGATGTTTTCCATCGACCAGCAGACCATCGATTACCTGCGCCTGACCGGGCGCGATGACGAGCAGGTGCGTCTGGTGGAGCTGTATGCGCGGCACACCGGGTTGTGGTCCGACAGCTTGCAGCGGGTCGAATACGAGCGGGTCTTGAGCTTCGATCTGTCCAGTGTGGTGCGCAACATGGCCGGGCCGTCCAACCCTCACGCCCGCGTCGCAACCACGGATCTTGCGGCCAGGGGCATTGCCGGGCCATGGCAGGAAGTGCCGGGACAGATGCCGGATGGCGCTGTGATCATTGCCGCCATCACCAGTTGCACCAACACCAGTAACCCGCGCAACGTGATTGCTGCCGGTTTGCTGGCACGCAACGCCAATCGTCTTGGCCTGAGTCGCAAGCCCTGGGTGAAATCCTCGCTGGCGCCCGGTTCCAGAGCGGTCGCGCTGTATCTGGATGAGGCAGGGCTGACCCCTGAGCTTGAACGACTGGGCTTTGGTGTCGTGGCATTTGCCTGTACTACCTGCAATGGCATGTCTGGCGCGCTGGATCCCGAGATTCAACAGGAAATCATCGACCGCGACCTGTATGCCACGGCAGTGTTGTCCGGCAATCGCAACTTCGACGGACGCATCCACCCCTATGCCCGGCAGGCCTTCCTGGCTTCGCCGCCGCTGGTGGTGGCCTATGCCATTGCGGGCACCATCCGTTTCGATATCGAAAACGATGTGCTGGGCATTGCCGACGGCAAGGAAATCCGCCTCAAGGATATCTGGCCGAGCGACGAGGAAATCGACGCAGTGGTCAAGGCTTCGGTCAAGCCGGAGCAGTTCCGACAGGTCTACATTCCGATGTTTGCCCTCGAAGAAGATAACGGTCCGAAAGTCGAGCCGCTGTATGACTGGCGCCCGATGAGTACTTACATCCGCCGTCCGCCTTATTGGGAAGGCGCGTTGGCCGGTGAGCGCACCCTCAAGGGCATGCGTCCGCTGGCGGTGCTGCCGGACAACATCACCACCGATCACTTGTCGCCTTCCAACGCGATTCTGCTCGACAGTGCGGCGGGCGAGTACCTGGCGAAAATGGGCTTGCCGGAGGAGGACTTCAACTCCTATGCGACCCATCGCGGCGATCACCTGACGGCGCAGCGCGCCACCTTCGCCAACCCGCAATTGCTCAATGAAATGGCCGTGGTGGATGGCAAGGTCAAGAAGGGTTCGCTGACCCGCATCGAGCCGGAAGGCAAGGTAACCCGCATGTGGGAAGCCATCGAAACCTATATGGAACGCAAGCAGCCGCTGATCATCATTGCCGGTGCCGACTACGGTCAGGGCTCGTCCCGGGACTGGGCAGCCAAGGGCGTGCGTCTGGCGGGTGTCGAAGCCATTGCTGCCGAGGGCTTCGAGCGTATCCACCGCACCAACCTGGTGGGCATGGGCGTCTTGCCGCTGGAATTCCTGGCAGGCACCAACCGTCTGACACTGGGGATCGATGGCAGCGAAACCTTCGATGTGCTCGGCAAGCGCACGCCTCGGGCAACCCTGACGCTGGTGATCCAGCGCAAGAACGGAGAGCGTCTGGAAGTGCCCGTGACCTGTCGTCTGGATACTGCCGAAGAAGTGTCCATCTATGAGGCGGGCGGTGTGTTGCAACGATTCGCCCAGGACTTCCTGGAGTCTGCACAAGCCTGACATACCCTGCAGGAGCGAGCTCATTCGCTCCTGCAGAGGTTTCACCATCCAAGGAAACCTCCAATGAAGCCACAGATCAGAATCCCGGCCACCTACATGCGCGGCGGCACCAGCAAAGGGGTGTTCTTCAACCTGCAGGATCTGCCTGAAGCCGCGCAGGTTCCGGGTACTGCTCGCGATGCCTTGCTGCTGCGGGTCATCGGCAGCCCCGACCCTTACGAAAAACAGATCGATGGCATGGGTGGCGCGACGTCCAGCACCAGCAAGACCGTGATCCTGTCGCGCAGCAATAAAGCCGATCACGATGTCGATTACCTGTTCGGTCAGGTGTCCATCGACAAGCCTTTTGTCGACTGGAGCGGTAACTGCGGCAATCTCTCGGCGGCCGTTGGCTCGTTCGCCATCAGTCAGGGCCTGGTGGAGAGCGCTCGCATTCCCCATGACGGCGTGGCTGTGGTGCGAATCTGGCAGGCCAATATCGGCAAGACCATCATTGCCCATGTACCTATCACCGGCGGTGAAGTGCAGGAAACCGGCGACTTCGAACTCGATGGCGTGACCTTTCCGGCCGCCGAGGTGCAACTGGAGTTTCTGAACCCGGCCGCAGAGGAAGAGGGGGCGGGCGGATCGATGTTTCCCACCGGTAACCTGATTGATGAGCTGCAGGTGCCTGGCATTGGCACGCTCAAGGCGACCATGATCAATGCCGGTATCCCCACGGTCTTCGTCAATGCCGCCGATATCGGCTACCAGGGCACCGAATTGCAGGGCGATATCAATGGCGACGCCCAGGCGCTGGCGAAACTGGAAAGCATCCGGGCACACGGGGCCTTGCGCATGGGGCTGATCAAGAGCATCGATGATCCTGCGCTGCGTCAGCACACCCCCAAGGTGGCTTTCGTTGCCGGCCCGGCGGACTATCTGTCTTCCAGTGGCAAACCGGTCAACAGCCAGGATATCGACCTGTTGGTGCGGGCTGTCTCCATGGGCAAGCTGCATCACGCCATGATGGGCACGGCTGCCGTGGCCATCGGCACCGCTGCGGCGATTCCGGGCACGCTGGTCAATCTTGCAGCCGGTGGCGGCGAGCGCGAGGCGGTGACGTTCGGGCACCCGTCCGGCACCTTGCGCGTCGGTGCTCAGGCGCAGTTGGAAGAGGGTGAATGGAAAGTCACCAGGGCCATCATGAGCCGTAGTGCCAGGGTCCTTATGGAAGGCTGGGTGCGGGTGCCGATCAGTTAAGGCATAAACAAAACTTGTGGAAGACAGCTTGCTGGCGAAAAGGCCCGTGAAGCGGCATATATTCTGCGCTGAAGTCGCCAGCAAGCTGCATCCCACAAACTCATCGTACGTGGAAAGGACTATTTGAAGCGTCGTTCCACACCTTTCTCTACCAGCACCTTGGCTGAAATCTCTTCCACGGAGAAATGCGTGGAATTGATGTTCGGGATGTTTTCCCGGCGGAACAGGCTTTCTACCTCACGCACTTCGAACTCGCACTGGGCATAGCTGGAGTAGCGGCTGTTGGGCTTGCGCTCGTGACGGATGGCGGTCAGGCGGTCCGGGTCGATGGTCAGGCCAAACAGTTTGCTGCGGTGGGCCTTGAGGGCTTCCGGCAGTTGCAGGCGTTCCATGTCGTCTTCGGTCAGCGGGTAGTTGGCGGCCCGGATGCCGAACTGCATGGCCATGTACAGGCAGGTCGGGGTCTTGCCGCAGCGTGAGACGCCTACCAGGATGATGTCGGCCTTGTCGTAATAATGGGTTCGCGCACCGTCGTCGTTGTCCAGGGCGAAGTTCACCGCCTCGATACGCTCCATATAGTTGGAGTTATGACCGATGGAGTGCGATTTGCCCACCGAGTAGGACGAGTGTGAACTAAGCTCTTGCTCCAGCGGCGCAAGGAAGGTCGAGAAGATGTCGATCATGAAACCGTTGGAAGTCGCCAGGATTTCGCGAATTTCCTGGTTGACGATGGTATCGAAGATGATCGGTCGCACCTCGTCCCTGTCGGCGGCATTGTTGATTTGTTGTACCATCGCCCGCGCCTTTTCGACGCTGTCGATGTAGGGGCGCGTGAACTTGTTGAACGTAATGTTTTCAAATTGAGCCAGCAGGCTCTGGCCCAACGTTTCGGCGGTGATACCTGTGCCGTCCGAGATGAAGAAAGCGGATCGTTTCATTTGCGCCCTTGGCCTTAAGCTGGTGACGATTCTTGGATATCATAGGCGCGCTTGCCGGCCCTGATGGCCTGCATTCTCACCTTTTTTCAAGGTTACTGCTTCAAGTCGGTCCAAAAAATGCCCGCTGTCACACTGCGCGTGGCTCGGGTGCATGAGCTTTTCCCAACAACAAACACAGTTAGTGGAGAGATCACCTTGGTAGAGTACGTAGTTTCCCTCGATAAGCTCGGCGTCCATGATGTGGAGCACGTGGGAGGCAAGAACGCATCCCTCGGCGAAATGATCAGCAACCTGGCAGGCGCTGGTGTTTCGGTGCCCGGTGGTTTCGCTACGACAGCCCAGGCCTACCGTGATTTCCTTGAGCAGAGCGGTCTGAACGATCAGATCCATGCAGCCCTGGACGCTCTGGATGTCGACGACGTCAATGCCCTGGCCAGAACCGGCGCACAGATTCGTCAGTGGATCATGGAAGCCGAGTTCCCCGAAAGGCTCAACGCCGAGATTCGTGCGGCTTTCGACACCTTGTCGGCGGGCAATCCGAACCTGGCAGTGGCTGTGCGCTCTTCGGCGACTGCAGAGGACTTGCCCGATGCCTCCTTCGCTGGTCAGCAGGAAACCTTCCTCAATATCCGCGGCGTCGATAACGTCATTCGTGCGGCCAAGGAAGTCTTTGCTTCGCTCTTCAACGACCGCGCCATTTCCTACCGTGTACACCAGGGCTTCGACCACAAGCTGGTGGCCCTATCGGCAGGTGTCCAGCGCATGGTCCGCTCCGAGACCGGTACTGCCGGGGTGATGTTCACCCTCGATACCGAGTCGGGTTTCCGTGACGTGGTGTTCATCACCGGCGCCTACGGCCTGGGCGAAACCGTGGTGCAGGGTGCGGTCAACCCGGACGAATTCTATGTCCACAAGAACACGCTGACTGCCGGTCGCCCGGCCATCCTGCGCCGCAACCTGGGCAGCAAGGCCATCAAGATGATCTACGGCGACGAGGCCAAGGCCGGTCGCTCGGTGAAAACCGTCGATGTCGATGCTGCCGACCGTGCGCGTTTCTGCCTCACCGATGCCGAGGTCAGCGAGCTGGCCAAGCAGGCGATGATCATCGAGAAGCACTACAAGGCTCCGATGGACATCGAGTGGGCCAAGGACGGTGACGACGGCAAGCTCTACATCGTTCAGGCGCGCCCCGAAACCGTGAAAAGCCGTTCCGCGGCCAATGTCATGGAGCGTTACCTGCTCAAGGAAACCGGTAATGTTCTGGTCGAGGGCCGTGCCATCGGCCAGCGCATCGGCGCAGGCAAGGTGCGGATCATCAAGGACGTGTCGGAGATGGACAAGGTCCAGGCCGGCGATGTTCTGGTTTCCGACATGACCGACCCGGACTGGGAGCCGGTCATGAAGCGCGCCAGCGCCATTGTCACCAACCGTGGTGGCCGTACCTGCCATGCGGCGATCATCGCTCGCGAACTGGGTATTCCGGCCGTTGTGGGTTGTGGCAATGCCACTCAACTGCTGCAGGACGGGCAGGGTGTCACCGTATCCTGCGCCGAGGGCGATACCGGCTACATCTTCGAAGGTGAGCTGGGCTTCGACATCAAGACCAACTCGGTCGATGCCATGCCTGAGCTGCCGTTCAAGATCATGATGAACGTCGGCAACCCCGATCGTGCGTTCGATTTCGCCCAGTTGCCCAATGCCGGTGTCGGTCTGGCGCGCCTGGAATTCATCATCAACCGCATGATCGGCGTGCATCCCAAGGCGCTGCTCAACTATGCCGGCCTGCCGCCCGAGATCAAGGACAGCGTCGACAAGCGCATTGCCGGTTACAGCAATCCGGTGGATTTCTATGTCGACAAGCTGGTCGAGGGCATCAGCACCCTGGCCGCAGCGTTCACGCCGAAGAAGGTCATCGTGCGTCTGTCGGACTTCAAGTCCAACGAATACGCCAACCTGATCGGCGGCAAGCTGTACGAGCCGGAAGAAGAAAACCCGATGCTGGGTTTCCGTGGGGCTTCGCGTTATATCAGCGAGAATTTCCGCGACTGCTTCGAGCTTGAATGCCGTGCCCTCAAGCGTGTGCGCGAGGACATGGGCCTGACCAACGTCGAAATCATGGTGCCCTTCGTACGCACCCTGGGCGAGGCGAGCCAGGTCATCGAGCTGCTGGCGGCCAATGGCCTCAAGCGGGGTGAGAACGGCCTGCGCATCATCATGATGTGTGAACTGCCTTCAAACGCGATTCTGGCCGAAGAGTTCCTGGAACACTTCGACGGTTTCTCCATCGGCTCCAACGACCTGACCCAGCTGACGCTGGGCCTGGACCGCGACTCGGGTGTCATCGCGCATCTGTTCGACGAGCGTAACCCGGCGGTCAAGAAGCTGCTGTCCAATGCCATCCAGGCCTGTAACAAGGCAGGGAAATACATTGGTATCTGCGGTCAGGGACCTTCCGATCACCCGGATCTGGCTCGCTGGTTGATGGAGCAGGGTATCGAAAGCGTCTCGCTGAACCCGGACTCGGTACTGGAAACCTGGTTCTTCCTCGCAGAGGGCCAGGCGTCTGCCTGATACAGGTTTAATGTGATGCATCAGTGCCTTGAGCCGTCGTAAGGGTTCGGGCGTTTCCAGAAAGGGCGGTTTTTTCGGAAACCGCCCTTTTTTCATGCAGGGCCTCAAAAGGGCAGTCGAACCCGTAGTTTTACCCGTCTGTCAGAGGCGACCCGATGCCTTTGAACCTTAGATAAAGAGCAATATGCAAAGCAGCAGCAATCTTTTTCCCGTTGCCTTGATCAGTGCCGAGCGTCGTGGCGATCTGGTCGAGGACGTTTATCGCCTGAAGCCTGCCAACAGCCCGGACTCCAGCGTCGAGCTGGCTGTTACCCGTCTCGGTCTGGTGGACCCGCCCGATGTGCGCGGTGTTCCGGTCATTCTGTTGCATGGCAGTTTTTCCAATCGCCGTTTCTGGTATTCCCCCAAGGGTATCGGCCTCGGGCCATTCCTGGCGCGTGCCGGTTACGACGTGTGGATTGCCGAGATGCGCGGTCATGGGCTTTCGGCCCGCAATCAGGACTACCGCCGCAACCGTGTGGCGGACTATGCCCGTTACGATCTGCCGGCCATTGCCGCGTTCGTGCGCGAACAGAGTGGGCAGGTGCCGCACTGGCTTGGGCACTCCCTGGGCGGCACCACACTGGCGGCGGCGTTGGGCGGGCAATATCTCGGGCCTGAGAGTGCGGCATCGGTCGGGTTGTTTGGCAGCCAGATCAGCCGTAGCTACTGGCCATTGAAGATTCCGCCCGTGCAATGGACCGGGCGTCTGCTGCTCAAGCCTTTCGAGCATATTTCCGGGCCGCGCCTCAAGCGTGGGCCGGAAGACGAGCCGATTGGCGTTCTCCTGGAAAGCATGCGCTGGCACGGATTGTTCGGGCGTTTCGGTGATCGTGACAGCAATTGGTGGAGCGGGTTGGCCAGTGTCGAGGTGCCGGTGCTGGCAGTGGCCGCGGTGGGTGATCATCAGGATCCGGTCTGGGCCTGCAAGATGCTGTTCGACCAGTTCGGCTCGCAGCAACGACAGTTCCTTTGCCTGGGGCGCGAGCATGGTTTCAACGAGGATTTCGACCATGTGCGGATGCTGGTCAGCAAGGGGGCGCAGCAGCAGGTCTGGCCGCGTGTGCTCGGCTGGCTTCAGGAGCGTTCGGCTTCAGACGAGAGTCCGCCGTTGCAGGAAGCGGTAGGGCAATAGCCGGTTTTGTGTTTGTATGAGAGTCGGGGCGCAAGTTGAGGTCAAAGCCACTATGCTGCCCTGAGCATTCCCATCTCTCACCGACAGGAGTTAGCCATGCATTATTCGACCCCCGACCTGTGTGATGCCTATCCGGAGCTGGTGCAAGTCGTAGAGCCCATGTTCAGCAGCTTCGGCGGCCGTGACTCCTTTGGTGGCGAGATCGTGACCATCAAATGCTTCGAAGATAATTCACTGGTGAAAGATCAGGTCGCGCTCGACGGCAAGGGCAAGGTTCTGGTCGTCGATGGTGGTGGCTCCCTGCGTTGTGCGCTGCTGGGCGATATGCTGGCTGACAAGGCTGCGAAAAGCGGCTGGGAAGGCCTGCTGATCTATGGCTGTATCCGTGATGTCGATGTTGTCGCTCAAACCGATCTGGGTGTGCAGGCGCTGGCCAGTCACCCGAAGAAGACCGACAAGCGTGGTATCGGTGACTTGAATGTCCCCGTGACCTTTGCCGGCATCACCTTTCGGCCGGGTGATTACCTGTATGCCGATAATAATGGTGTGATCATTTCTCCGTCCCCTCTGAAAATGCCGGAATAAGCGAAGCAAGAATGTTCGATGAGACAAACGCGCAGTGGGGGCTGGTTCATGCCCTCGTATTGGACGGTCAGGGCGGAGCGCGTTTCATTGCTCGAACCGAACTCGATGATCTTCAGATGCAGCCTCATGAAAGTCTGTGGCTGCACTGGGATCGCAGCCATCCGCAGACTCATTCGTGGTTGCGTAACGCCAGTGGCTTGAGCGAGTTCGCCTGCACGCTGCTGCTGGAAGAAAATACCCGGCCGCGTCTGCTGCCCTTGCCGGATCAGGAGCTTTTGCTGTTCCTGCGTGGCGTGAATCTCAATCCTGGTGCCGAGCCGGAAGACATGGTGTCGGTGCGGATTTTCGCTGCTGCCCAGCGTGTGATCTCCTTGCGTCTGCGACCTCTGCGGGCGACCGAAGAGCTGATCGAGCAGTTGAGCGAGGGCCAGGGGCCGAAGACGGCCTCTGAACTGATGCTTTACCTGGCCCAGCACCTGACCGAGAAGGTTCAGGACCTGCTCGGCGATCTGACCGAGTCGGTGGATGACGAGGAAGAAAAGACCGATGCCGACGAACGCTACAGCCCCGAGCACGGCAAACTGCTTCAGATTCGGCGGCGTGCAGCCGGGCTGCGCCGCTTTCTGGCGCCTCAGCGGGATATCTTCGGTCAGTTGTCGCGTATCAAGCTGGGCTGGTTCGTCGATGACGATGCCGATTACTGGAACGAGCTGAACAACAGCCTGACCCGTTACCTGGAAGAGCTTGAGCTGACCCGCGAGCGGGTTGGGCTGTTGCTGGAGTCCGAAGACCGACGGCTGCGTGAGCGCATGGATCACACCATGTATCGTTTCGGGATCATCACCGGTATTTTTCTGCCCATGAGTTTTCTGACCGGGCTGCTGGGGATCAACGTTGGCGGTATTCCCGGTTCCGACAACCCTTATGGTTTTCTGCTGGCGTGCATCTTGATCGTTCTGGTGGCAGTAGGGCAGTGGTGGCTGTTCAGGCGTCTGCGTTGGGTGTGACCGATAAATTTTCAGTTTCATGTGTGACTCGCCTGAAACTGGTCACGTCTCTCACTGACATTGCGTGAGGTGCCTGATGCACGATCCCTTTGAAGAATCTCTGCGTGACATGCTCAAATCGTCGTCCTCCAGCCGGGATGACGACGCTTGCCTGGGGCGTGTCCTGAAAACCGCCAACCGCCAGGTAGGTGCCGGTGTGCTGTTCGGGCTGCTTGGGCGCTGGTCCCAGGCCATGATGATTGCCCTGAACAACGGTTCCGCACACGTCTCTCCTGTTTCCCGTCGCACCCAACCTACTGCCCGTCCTGTCGATAAGGCTGATTGAACATGGAATTGGATCTCTGGACCCAGAGTCTGGTTGCTGCAATGACTGCATTGTGGACCAAAGTCGCAAACTTCATCCCTAACCTGTTCGGCGCCCTTGTGGTGGTGCTGCTGGGTTTCGTGGTGGCAAAACTGCTCGATGCCCTGTTATCGAAACTGCTGGCCAAACTGGGTCTCGATCGCCTCATGGGCGGTACCGGGCTGACCAAACTGATCAGTCGTGCCGGCGTGAAAGTGCCTATTTCCACCCTGATCGGCAAGATCGTCTACTGGTTCGTCCTGTTGATCTTCCTGGTTTCCGCAGCCGAGTCTCTTGGCCTGCAGCGCGTATCGGCAACGCTGGACATGCTGGCGCTGTACCTGCCCAAGGTGTTCGGTGCGGCGCTGGTCCTGCTTGTGGGTGTGCTGCTGGCGCAACTGGTCAACGGGCTGGTGCGTGGCGCTGCCGAGGGCGTCGGGGTAGATTATGCTCCGGGTCTCGGGCGAATCGCCCAGGGACTTGTCATCATCATCAGCATTTCAGTGGCAATCAGCCAGCTCGAAGTGAAGACAGATCTGCTCAATCACGTTATCGTGATCGGCCTGCTGACCGTCGGCCTGGCTGTTGCCCTTGCGCTGGGCCTGGGAAGCCGGGAAATCGCCGGGCAGATTCTGGCGGGAATCTATGTCAGAGAGCTTTATCAGGTCGGCCAGCATTTGCAGGTCGGCGAAGTAGAGGGTCAGATCGAAGAAATCGGTACGGTCAAGACTACACTGCTGACAGACGAGGGGGAGTTGGTTTCTTTTTCCAACAAAATTCTCCTCGAGCAGAGAGTAAGCAGCCGTTAAGCGGCGAATCTGCTAATCTATGCCGCCACAATTTGCCGGAAACCGGGGATTGGCGGACATTGAACTGACTGTCGGCACGACTCGTTTTGAATAAACCCTTACCGCTTTCGACGCGCTACGACCCACGCGAGCTCTCAGATGAGGAGCTGGTCGCGCGCGCTCACGTCGAGCTTTTCAACGTGACGCGGGCTTACGAAGAATTGATGCGTCGTTACCAGAGAACACTTTTTAACGTCTGTGCACGTTATTTAGGGAACGATCGCGATGCTGATGATGTCTGTCAGGAAGTGATGCTTAAGGTCTTGTATGGATTGAAGAATTTCGAAGGAAAATCGAAATTCAAAACCTGGCTTTACAGCATCACCTACAACGAGTGCATCACTCAGTACAGAAAGGAACGGCGAAAGCGTCGCTTGATGGATGCTTTGAGTCTGGACCCGCTTGAGGAAGCGTCTGAAGAAAAGACGCCCAAACCTGAAGAAAGGGGCGGACTCGATCGCTGGCTTGTGCATGTGAACCCGATCGATCGGGAGATTCTGGTGCTGCGATTTGTCGCAGAACTGGAATTCCAGGAGATCGCAGACATCATGCACATGGGCTTAAGCGCAACGAAAATGCGCTATAAGCGGGCATTGGATAAATTACGTGAGAAATTTGCGGGCATCACCGAAACTTAACTCGGAGCAAATATCTCTAAAGAACTGGCAAGGTCTGCTAGACTTGCCGACGAATTGCCTCAGTTGTAATGGGGCTGCTTTACAATCACCAGATGGGGATTTAACGGATGAAACTGAAAAACACCTTGGGCTTGGCCATTGGTACTATCGTTGCCGCGACTTCGTTCGGCGTGCTGGCGCAAGGCCAAGGCGCAGTCGAGATCGAGGGCTTCGCCAAGAAGCAGTACTTCGACAGCTCTCGTGACTTCAAAAACGACGGCAACCTGTTCGGCGGTTCGATCGGTTACTTCCTGACTGACGATGTGGAACTGCGTCTGGGCTACGACGAAGTTCACAACGCTCGTGGCGATGATGGCAAGAACATCAAGGGCTCCAACACTGCCCTGGACGCTCTGTACCACTTCAACAACCCAGGCGACATGCTGCGTCCTTACGTGTCTGCAGGTTTCTCCGATCAGAGCATCGGTCAGACTGGCCGTGGTGGTCGTAACGGTTCCACCTTCGCCAACGTTGGCGGCGGTGCCAAGCTGTACTTCACCGACAACTTCTACGCTCGTGCTGGCGTTGAAGCTCAGTACAACATCGACCAGGGCGAGACCGAGTGGGCTCCTAGCGTTGGTATCGGTGTGAACTTCGGTGGCGGCAGCAAGAAAACCGAAGCAGCTCCAGCTCCGGCTCCAGTTGCTGAAGTCTGCTCCGACAGCGACAACGATGGCGTGTGCGACAACGTCGACAAGTGCCCTAACACCCCAGCCAACGTAACTGTTGACGCTGATGGCTGCCCGGCAGTTGCTGAAGTGGTTCGTGTCGAGCTGGACGTGAAGTTCGACTTCGACAAGGCTGTGGTCAAGCCTAACAGCTACGGCGACATCAAAAACCTCGCTGACTTCATGCAACAGTACCCACAAACCACCACCACTGTTGAAGGTCACACTGACTCCGTCGGTCCTGACGCTTACAACCAGAAACTGTCCGAGCGTCGCGCAAGCGCCGTTAAACAAGTTCTGGTCAACCAGTACGGTGTTGGCGCTAACCGCGTAAACTCGGTTGGTTACGGCGAAACCCGTCCAGTTGCTGACAACGCAACTGAAGCTGGCCGCGCAGTAAACCGTCGCGTAGAAGCTGAAGTTGAAGCACAAGCTAAGTAATTAGCCTGCTTTGAATGAAAAGCCCGGCTTTATGCCGGGCTTTTCTTTGTCTGCGATTTGATGAATAAATATTTAATCGGCCAGTACAACAGCACTGATCAATCTTTTTATTTCCGGGACACACGAACCGCACTGGGTTCCGCAACCCAACTGGGTTTTCAGTTGATTCAAATCCAGACCGTTATCGATTCCCTTCATGATTGTGTTCTGACTGACGTTCTTGCAGTTGCAGAGGATTCTGTCGCGGGCTTGAGAGGCGTTCTTGCCCGGCTCCGTACTGATTGGAGCCAGCATCCAGCGGCGCAGTTGTTCGTCCACCCGACCGTTCAGCCATAGATTCTGCAGCCAGTGCTGAGCCAGGGTTTCTCCGGCCAGACGCAAGGCTGTGATATGCCCGTCATCCAGGCGGATCCGCTTGCCGATGGCGCGTTTCGGGTCGTCATAGGCCATTACCGGTCCTTCATCGAGGCCCAGCAGGCGATCGATGTCTTCCAGCAGCGAGTGTTCCGGTGCCTGGGCATTGGCTGCGCGTATCACCAGGGCAGGGCGTTCGCGGCCGATCAGTCCCAGGCTGGCATAGGCAAATGTATCAAACAGCGGACGTAACGCCGTCAGGTGGTTTTGCACGTCACCTTCGATCAGGGCGAAGAATTGCCAGGGCAAGTGGGCTTTCTCGATACGTACTCCGGAATGCTTGAGTTCCGGTTGTCTGGACAGCGGGTCAAAGGCCGGTTGAGTCAACACATTGATGCCGCCCTTGAGAAACCGGTCGCCCCAGTGCATGGGCAGGAATGCCTGACCCGGAAAAACTCCGTCATCGCTGCCTACGGACACCACCAGTTCGCCACGACGACTGTGCAAATGGACCAGATCGCCTGATTTCAAACCATAGCGTTCCATTTCCTGCGGATGCAGGCCCAGAATGGCTTCGCTGACATGACCAAACAGGCGCGCTGCAGTGCCTGTACGGCTCATGCCGTGCCACTGATCGCGCAGTCGCCCGGTATTGAGCGTCAGCGGATACTGCGCATCACGCAGCTCTTTGGCAGCGGCATAAGCATCGCAGACAAACTGTGCCCGACCCGATGGGGTCGGGAATATGCCATTGCTGTACAGGCGAGCCGTACCTGTGCGGGCCCCTTGAGGGAAAGGCCATTGCTGCGGGCCGCAACGGTCGATGAGGTCACGGTCGATGCCGGACATGTCCAGATCGCGGCCCTTGGTCAGAACCTTGTATTCATCGAACAGCTGGTCAGGGCTGGTGAAGTCGAAGAGCCCCGGCGAGCCAGGTCGCAGCCTGCGTTCCAGACGTTGCGCGAAATCCACGGTGATTGCCCAGTCGGGACGTGCCAGGCCTGGAGCAGCAATGGCTTTGCGCACATTGGAGATACGCCGTTCCGAATTGGTGACGGTGCCTTCCTTTTCGCCCCAGCTGGCAGCGGGCAGCAGCAGATCGGCAAAGCGTGCTGTTTCAGTGGTCTGGAAGGCTTCCTGCAATACCACGAACGGGCATGTGCTCAGAGCCTCCCTGATCCTTTGCTGATCGGGCAGGGATTGAGCCGGATTGGTGCAGGCGATCCAGAGCGCTTTGATCTTGCCTGTGCGCAACTGCTCGAACAGATCGATGGCTGGCAGGCCGGGAGTGGCGGGGAGCGTGTCGACCCCCCAGTATTCGGCGACTTCGGCGCGATGCCCGGCATTGCCGGCTTCACGATGGCCTGGTAGCAGGTTGGACAGGCTGCCGGTTTCGCGGCCACCCATGGCATTGGGCTGGCCGGTGAGCGAGAAGGGGCCTGAGCCGGGTCGGCCGATCTGGCCGGTGGCCAGATGCAGGTTGATCAGTGCGCTGTTCTTGGCGCTGCCGGCTGTTGACTGGTTCAAGCCCATGCACCAGAGCGACAGGAAGCCGGGAGCCTGGCCAATCCAGCGGGCGCAGGCGTGCAGGTCTTCGAGGGAGATGCCACAGGTTTCGGCGACAGTCTCTGGCGGGTAATCCCGAGCCAGGATTTCCAGTTCTGCATAGCCCTGGGTGTGGGCTTCGATGAAGCCGTGATCGGTAAAGCCTTCGCTAATCAGCAGATGCAGGATGCCGTGAAACAGCGCAACGTCAGTACCTGGCTGAATGGCCAGGTGCAGGTCCGCCAGTTCGCAGGTGTCCGTACGCCGGGGATCGATCACAATGATTTTCATCTCGGGACGACGGTTCCTGGCTTCTTCCAGTCGCCGGAACAGAATCGGGTGGGCGTAGGCCATGTTGCTGCCGACGATCATCACGCAATCGCTCAGCTCGATGTCTTCGTAACTGCACGGCGGTGCATCGGCGCCCAGGCTGCGTTTGTAGCCCACTACTGCCGAAGACATGCACAACCGGGAATTGCTGTCGATGTTATTGGTGCCCACCAGTGCCCGGGCCAGTTTGTTGAACGCGTAGTAATCCTCGGTCAGCAATTGTCCCGAGATATAGAACGCCACGCTGTCGGGGCCGTGTTCCCTGATGGTATCGGCGAAGACATTGGCGGCGTGTTCCAGAGCCGTGTCCCAATCGGTGTTGCTGCGGGCCAGGTTTTTGCTCAGGCGCAACTGCGGCTGCAGCGCGCGAGCCGACAGGTCGCCGGTCAGGTGCAGAGTGGAGCCCTTGCTGCACAGCTTGCCGAAGTTGGCCGGATGCTGTGGGTCGCCACTGACTCCGAGAATGTTCTGCCCGTCATGTTCGATCAGCACGCCGCAGCCAACGCCGCAGTAGCAACATGTGGAGGCTGTGATTTGTGTGGCCTGGGTCGAGACTTCCATCATGCGCACGCCGCCTCGTCGGTTGTCTGTTCGCCGAACATCAGGTGATTGCGGATGGTATCGATCCCGCGGTTTTCCCGTATCTGTTGCAGATACCAGTTGCCGTCGGCGGTGTCGCCATACAGGCAGGCACCGACCAGCACGTCATTCTTGATGACCAGTTTCTTGTATATGCCGCCCAAAGGGTCCGAGAGGATGATGCTTTCGGTGCCTTCGCCACCCAGAAAGTCGCCGGCAGAGAACAGATCGATGCCGGTAACCTTCAGCTTGGTCGAGATGACCGAGCCCTGATAACGGGCGAAACCCAACTGTGCAAGGTGATTGGCGCAGACTCGGGCCTGCTCGAACAGCGGCGCAACCAGTCCATAGGCGATGCCGCGATGGCTGGCGCATTCGCCGATGGCGTAGACCCGTGGATCGTAGGTCTGCAGAGTGTCATTGACCAGGATGCCACGGTCGCAAGGCAGGCCTGACTGTGCGGCCAGTTCCATGTTGGGACGAATGCCTGCGGCCATGACCACCAGATCGGCATCGATCACGGCTCCGCCCTTGAATTGCACGCCCTGGACCTGGCCCAGCTCATCGCCGAGAAAGGCCTCGGTCTGCTCGTTGAGACGAAACGCCAGGCCGCGACGCTCCAGTGCTGCCTGCAACATCTGGCCGCTGGTCTTGTCCAGTTGTCGCTCCAGCAGCCATTGACCGTTGTGGATCACGGTTACATCCATGCCACGCAGCTTGAGACCGTTTGCCGCTTCCAGCCCCAGGAGGCCGCCACCGATGACCACCGCGCGCCGGTGAGTGGTTGCTGTATCGATCATCAGCCGGGTATCGGCGATGTCGCGATAGCCGATCACGCCTTTGAGGGTATTGCCGGGAACCGGCAGTACAAAGGGACGTGAGCCGGTGGCAATCAGCAGGCGGTCATAGTAGGCCTGGGTACCATCTTCGGCAGTGACGATGCGCCGGGAGCGGTCGATTTTCACTACGCGACGGTTAAGCAGCAGCTGGATATTGTGTTTCCTGTACCAATCCAGGTCGTTGAGCACGATGTCGTCGAAGGTCTGCTCGCCAGCCAGTACCGGCGAGAGCAGGATTCGATTGTAGTTGGGGTGCGGTTCGGCGCCGAAGACGGTGATTTCGTAAAGGTCTTCGTTCAGCTTCAACAGTTCTTCAAGGGTGCGAACCCCGGCCATTCCATTGCCGATCATTACCAGTCTGAGTTTCGCCATCTTGCCTCCGAGGTCACGACAGGGGCGTGCTCGATAAATCCTGCGCAAACAAAAAAGGCGTCTCGTCAGTTGCCTGACGAGGACGCCTTTGTCCGGTCCCGTACTTTCGGGAAGTGCAGCTCTCATCGTTGAGGGCTGCAGTCTTGTGAATTACATGAAGGCGTCCATGCAGCGGTTGTGCCAATTCACAAGTAAAGCTTTTTACAGGGTTTCGCAGGTTGTGCCGAACAGATTCATGCACTGCCTTGAAGCGTAGCGCACAGATGGAGGGCGCAAGAGCACGATATGCAAGCTTGCCTCGCGCCCGGGCCGGCACATGTCTATAATCGCGCCCTGAATTCAGCTTCCCACGAGCCTTGCCTGCCCATGTATAACCTGGCCCGCCAGTTACTCTTCAAACTCTCCCCGGAAACCTCCCACGACCTGTCGCTGGATTTGATCGGTGCCGGTGGCCGACTGGGCCTCAATGGTCTGTTGAGCAAGGCCCCCACGAAGTTGCCAGTCACGGTCATGGGGCTGGAATTTCCGAACCCGGTAGGGCTGGCAGCCGGGCTGGACAAGAACGGCGCAGCCATTGACGGTTTTGCGCAACTGGGGTTTGGCTTTGTCGAGATCGGCACCGTCACGCCGCGTCCGCAGCCGGGCAATCCCAAGCCGCGTATTTTCCGCCTGCCCGATGCCGAAGCCATCATCAACCGCATGGGCTTCAACAACCTGGGCGTCGATAACCTTGTTTCCCGGGTTCAGGCCGCGAAATACAAGGGTATTCTGGGTATCAATATCGGCAAGAACTTCGATACGCCTGTGGAGCGTGCTGTCGATGACTACCTGATCTGCCTGGATAAGGTCTATGCCCATGCCAGTTATGTCACCGTCAACGTCAGCTCGCCCAACACCCCCGGCCTGCGCAGCCTGCAGTTTGGCGACTCCCTCAAGCAATTGCTCGAGGCGCTGAGCCTGCGTCAGCAGGAACTGACGCAATTGCATGGCAAACGTGTGCCTCTGGCGATCAAGATCGCCCCTGACATGACCGATGAAGAAACCGTGCTGGTCGCCAGCGCCCTGATCGAGTCGGGAATGGATGCGGTCATCGCCACCAACACCACGCTCAGCCGTGAGGGTGTCGAAGGTCTGGCCCATGCCGACGAGGCGGGCGGGCTTTCCGGTGCACCGGTTCGGGAAAAGAGCACCCATACGGTCAAGGTACTGGCTGCCGAACTGGCAGGACGCATGCCGATCATTGCTGCCGGTGGTATCACCGAAGGCCGCCACGCTGCCGAGAAGATCGCTGCCGGAGCGAGTCTGGTGCAGGTGTATTCCGGGTTCATCTACAAGGGGCCGGCGCTTATCCGTGAGTCGGTGGATGCGATTGCGGCCATGCCTCGCGGTTGATTGCAGGCGAAAAAAAGGGGCTCCCTGAGGAGCCCCTGGGCCGCAGCCCGCCGCCCGGATGGGGCGTGCATGGTGTTGGTGTAAAAGTCAGTAGAGTTTGATGGACTGGCCGGAGACTACCTTATCCGACCGCGTGAAGTTCGTTGAGTCTGTGGATTCCCGCAGTGCCGGTCATACCGTCCCAGTTGTCGCCACGTCCTTCTCGCCAACCATTGATCCATGCCTGGCGTACTGACGGTAGAGTAAAAGGGCAAAGCTCACGGGATTTACCAGTAACGCCGTATTGATATCCGCGCAAAAATGCTCTTTCCAACGGATCACGCTTAAGTCTTCTCATAGGGTATTGCCCTCGTCTGTTGACTGTTATATCCCTGAAGACCTCTGTCGAGGTCTGGCAGAATTTTCTGCCGTTGGTGCCCGCTGCCGGCGTCGCGGGCCTGAGTGTCATTACCGTTGCAGTGATGACCTGTGGTGAGTTCTAACCAAAGCGCGAGACGCTGGGAATGATCGTTTTGTCATAAGCACGTCACATTTAGGTCTGTAGAGCGATAAGCAGGAAGGTGTTTCAAATTTGATTCTTGTCCCAACCCTGCTGAGTCGCGGGTTTCAGCCAGGAGTGAGACGGGCTCGCAAATGCGAGTAATGGCTTAATGCATTCAGTGGATATTCGACGAAGGGTCGCGATGTGACTTTTTATTACCTACGTCGTAGGGTCCAATATTCACTTTTTCATCATTGAAAACTGCCGTAATGACATGACAGGTTCATGCGGTGGACCGGCACAAATTGTGTGCCACGCAGACGTTCTCCATGAAAGACGTCTGTTTTAAATCTGGTCGGGCAATGCGTTGCCCGCCGCTGACGGCTCAGGCCCTGGAATATTCATGTCGGATCGCTACGAACTTTTCCTCACTTGCCCCAAAGGCCTCGAAGGCCTGCTTGCCGAGGAAGCCACTGCCCTTGGTCTTCAGGAAACACGCGAACACACCTCAGCCATCCGCGGTACCGCCGATATGGAAACCGCCTATCGGCTGTGCCTGTGGTCACGTCTGGCGAACCGGGTGCTGCTGGTACTCAAGCGTTTTCCGATGAAAAACGCCGATGACCTGTACGAAGGCGTGCTGCATGTCGACTGGCAGGATCATCTGGAAGCCGATGGCACCGTGGCTGTGGAATTCAGTGGTCATGGTTCGGGCATCGACAACACTCATTTCGGGGCGTTGAAGGTCAAGGACGCGATCGTCGACAAACTGCGCACTTCCGATGGCCTGCGTCCTTCCGTGGACAAGATCAATCCTGACCTGCGGGTGCACCTGCGTCTGGACCGTGGCGAGGCGATTCTGTCCCTGGATCTGTCCGGCCACAGCCTGCACCAGCGTGGTTATCGACTGCAGCAGGGCGCTGCTCCGCTCAAGGAAAACCTGGCGGCGGCGATCCTGATCCGCTCCGGCTGGCCGCGTATCGCTGCCGAAGGTGGCGCACTGGCTGACCCGATGTGTGGTGTCGGTACTTTCCTGGTGGAAGCCGGCATGATTGCCGCCGATATCGCGCCCAACCTCAAGCGCGAACGTTGGGGGTTCTCGGCCTGGCTCGGTCACGTCCCGGCATTGTGGCGCAAGTTGCATGATGAAGCCCTGGCGCGTGCGCAGGCAGGTCTGGCCAAGCCTCCATTGTGGATTCGTGGCTACGAAGCCGATCCGCGTCTTATCCAGCCGGGTCGCAACAATATCGAGCGTGCGGGCCTGAGCGAGTGGATCAAGGTCTATCAGGGCGAAGTGGCGACTTTCGAGCCGCGTCCGGACCAGAACCAGAAAGGTCTGGTGATCTGTAACCCTCCCTACGGTGAGCGCCTGGGCGACGAGGCGAGCCTTCTGTATCTCTATCAGAACCTGGGCGAGCGTCTGCGTCAGGCTTGCCTCAACTGGGAAGCTGCGGTGTTCACCGGTACGCCTGATCTGGGCAAGCGCATGGGGATTCGCAGCCACAAGCAGTATTCCTTCTGGAACGGTGCCTTGCCTTGCAAGCTGTTGCTTATCAAGGTCCTGCCGGATCAGTTCGTTACCGGTGAGCGCCGTACGTCCGAGCAGCGCCAGATCGAGCGCGAGACGTCTGTTGAAGAGCCGGTCGAGAGGAAGCTCAACAAGAACGGCAATCCGATCAAGCCGGCTCCGGTTGTGGTCGAACAGGCACGCTTGAGCGAAGGCGGGCAGATGTTCGCCAATCGTCTGCAAAAGAACCTCAAGCAAATGAGCAAATGGGTACGACGCGAGGGCATTGACTGCTATCGCGTGTACGACGCGGATATGCCCGAGTATTCCCTGGCTATCGATCTGTACCACGACTGGGTTCACGTTCAGGAATATGCCGCACCCAAATCCGTCGACCCGGAAAAGGCCTCGGCACGCCTGTTCGATGCGCTGGCAGCCATTCCCCAGGCCTTGAACATCGACAAGAGCCGTGTGGTGATCAAGCGTCGCGAACGTCAGAGCGGCACCAGACAATATGAGCGTCAGAGTGCACAGGGCCAGTTCCAGGAAGTCAGCGAAGGCGGTATCAAGCTGCTGGTGAACCTGACCGATTATCTGGATACCGGTCTGTTTCTCGACCACCGACCGATGCGCATGCGTATTCAGCGCGAGGCGGCGGGCAAGCGCTTCCTCAATCTGTTCTGCTATACGGCCACCGCCAGTGTCCACGCTGCCAAGGGCGGCGCGCGCAGCACCACCAGCGTCGACCTTTCCAGGACTTACCTGGACTGGGCACGGCGCAACCTGTCGCTCAACGGTTTCTCCGACAAAAACCGTCTGGAGCAGGGCGATGTCATGGCCTGGCTGCAGACATGTCGTGAGGAGTACGACCTGATCTTCATCGATCCGCCGACGTTCTCGAACTCCAAGCGCATGGAAGGGATCTTCGATGTACAGCGCGATCAGGTCGAGTTGATCGATCTGGCCATGGCGCGTCTGGCTCCGGGCGGCGTTCTGTATTTCTCGAACAACTTCCGCAAGTTCGTGCTGGACGAGAATCTTGGCCAACGCTATGCCGTCGAGGAAATCACCTCCCAGACCATCGATCAGGATTTTGCGCGCAACAGCAAGATCCATCGTGCCTGGAAGATCACCACGCGCGTGAACTGATTCTCCTTATTCGGACTAGGCAAATTACTGGCGAATAGCTATAAGAGAACCACGGCCAGCGTCGTGGGTTCTCTGTATGGCGTCGAAACAGTTCCGACCCAGAATTCTGGGATTCATCAGTGAACAGGCCTCTGCATGGCTGGTTGCGGCGCTGGCTTTTGCTGCTGGCGCAGCACTGACCGTGATGCTGGTGTTTGCCAATCTGGACTTGTATCAACGCCAGTTGCGCCAGCGTTTCGACCTTCTGGCAGGCGAGCGTTTCAGCCGCATTCAGGAGCGACTGGATGGCCAGGTCAAAAGACTTGATACCCTGCGCCGGTTCTTTCTCTACTCCGAAGAGATCACTCGTACCGAATACGATGGTTTTGTCGGCCCGATGCTGGTGGGCACCCAGGCTTACACATGGACGCCCCATGTCACCAACGCCCAGCGTGCCACCTTTGAAGAGAGCGTCCGTCAGGCCGGAGTAAAGGATTTTTCCATACGTGAACTCGACGGGAATGGCGTACTGAAAACAGCCGAAGTGCGTGACGAGTACTTCCCGGTAGTCTTTATTCAGACCCTCAGCAAAAAACCTCCGCCTGTGGGCTTCGATGTGTATTCCGAACGGATTCGACATCAGGCCATCGAGCGTTCCCGTCTGCGCGGCACTATCGTCGCAACGCCCCGTGTGGATCTGGTCAGCCTGAGCAAAACCGATACCCGAGGTGTTTTGCTGATGGCGCCGGTCTATTCGCCTGTTGCCACAATCGATGCCCCCACACCGGTCTTGCGCGGTTTTGTCATGGCAATCATCAGCCTCGATCAAATGATGAACGAGGGGTTGCCCAGCCAGGACAATCTGGCCATGAGTATGCTCGACTTGAGTTCGGACGGTGAGCCCGATCTGTTGTACCGTTCCTCTGGCGTGGCGGCCGAGAGTGAGTTGCACCTCAGTACTCTGCTGAGCATGGGGGATCGCGACTATCTGCTTGAGGTCCGTCCTACTGAAGCCTTTCTGCTGAGCAACCCGCCGATGGCTGGCAGTCTGGCGTTGCTCGGCGGACTTCTGAGCCTGATGCTCAGCGCCTTGCTCTACAGCCTTGTCAGCCAGCGTCAGCGCGCCTTGCACATGGTCGAACAGCGAACCCACGAATTGCGTCAGCGTGAGCAGCAATTGCGCGTGACCCACGGACAACTGCGCAATGTGCTCGACTCGGCGACTGAGGTGGCGATCATTGCCACTGATCTCAACGGTGTTATCACGACCTTCAATGTCGGTGCGCAGAAAATGCTCGGTTACTCGGACGAAGAGGTACTTGGCAAATTCCGGCTCAAGGATCTGCATCGATTGTCGGAGCTTGAAGCCCATGCCAAAGAGCTGAGCAGGCTGCAGGGGAGGCCGATCACTGCGGCCCAGGCCATGTTTGCCGATGCCACGCAGGAGGGCAGTCATCCCTCCCGAGAGTGGACCTTCCTGCGGCGCGATGGCAGTACGCTGGTGGTCAACATGCTGATTACTGCGGTACGAGACGATCAGGAGCAATGGATCGGCTATCTGGCCGTCTGCCTCGATATCACCGAGCACAAGCGTGTCTACGAGGCGCTTGAGGCGCGTGACCAGTTGCTGAAAAAACTCAGCTCCCAAGTGCCGGGCGGTATTTATCAGTACCGGCAGGATGCCGATGGGCGTTCACGTTTCACCTACGCCAGTGTCGGCATGTGCGAGCTCTTTGAGCTGACTGCGGAAGAATTGCTCAAGGATGCCGAAGTTCTGCTCAGACGTACGCATCCCGCCGATATCGTGCGCCTGCGGGATTCGATCCGTATCAGTGCCGAGCAGTCCTTGCCCTGGAGCGAAGAGTATCGTATCGAGCTGCCACGCAAGGGGCTGCGCTGGGTGCGGGGCGCTGCCACTCTGGAGCGCCTGCCCGATGGCGGCGTGCTCTGGCATGGATTCATTTCGGATATTTCCGATCTCAAGCGGGTCGAGCAGGAACTGCGAGCACTGTCGGTGACCGATGTGCTGACCGGTGCCTACAACCGTCGTTACTTCCAGGACAGGCTGCAATCCGAACTGGCGCGCATCAATCGGCACGGTGGTTATCTGTCGGTCATCATGCTGGATATCGATCACTTCAAGCGCATCAACGACAAGTACGGGCACGCTGTCGGTGACTCTGTGCTGCAGGCCATTTCCCGAAGAATCAGCCAGCGGCTGCGCTGTGATGATGTGTTCTGTCGTATCGGAGGAGAGGAGTTCGTCGTGCTGAGCCCCGGAGCCCAGGGGCCGCAAGCCTATCAACTGGCGCTCGGTTTACGCGAGGCCGTGCGCAATCAGCCGCTGGAAAAGGTCGGGCAGATCACTGCCAGTTTCGGTATCGCCAGCTGGCGACCGGGAGAGAGTGTGGATGCGCTGCTGTTGAGGGCCGACTCGGGCGTTTATGCCGCCAAGCAGGCGGGCAGGGACAGGGTCGAGCCGGAGCTCGACTGATGTGTTGTGGTGCCTCTGGTGCAGCGCAGTTGTCGTGGGAGGCAGCTTGCTGGCGACAGTGTGAAGTCGCCAGCAAGCTGCCTCCTACAGTCCTCTGTTGATGCACACAGAGCCAATACATTCGCTCCTGCCGGTAACGTGGCAGCTCAGGGCTGCAGGATGGAAACCGTGCTGTTGTTCAGTTTCGGTTGGCGATACAGATCGACCAGGACTTCGTCCAGAATGGATGAGGCACCAAACGGACGTGGGTCGTTGAGAATCGCCACCACAGCCCATGTATTGCCATTGCTGTCACGGCTGAAACCGGCAATGGCCCGTACGGTATTCAGGGTGCCGGTCTTGATATGAGCCTCGCCCAGCAGTGGCGTGCGTTTCAGGCGCTTGCGCATGGTTCCGTCCATGCCCACCAGAGGCATCGAACTCATGAACTCGGCGGCATACGGGCTGCGCCATGCGGCCTGCAGGATAATTGCCATTTCACGTGCGCTGACGCGTTCGGCGCGGGAGAGGCCCGAGCCGTTCTCCATGACCAGATGCGGTGCGGTAATCCCTTTTTTCGCCAGCCACTGACGGATCACCCGTTGTGCGGCTCTTGCGTCATCGCCGTCTGCATCGTTGCGGAACTCCTGTCCCAGGCTGAGGAACAGCTGTTGCGCCATGGTGTTGTTGCTGTATTTGTTGATGTCGCGGATCACTTCAACCAGGTCCGGCGAGAAAGCCTTGGCCAGCAGCTTGGCGTTGCCCGGTACGACATCGACACGGTCCCTGCCCTGGATGCTGCCGCCCAGTTCCTGCCAGATGGCCCGCACTGCGCCTGCAGCGTAGGTCGGGTGGTCGAGCAGCGAGAGGTAGGTCTGGGAGTTGCAGCCGTTGCCCAGTTGACCACTGACCGTCACATTGACGCTGCCATCAGGCTGCGGGACCGGGTTATAGCGCACATCGCCCGTGCATTGTTTTGACGGCAGGGCCTTGACCTGATTGTCGACTCGGATACTTGCAATGGGCGGCTCGACAGAAACGCGGATCTTGCCGTCGTCGTTACGGGTGACGAAGCGCAAGGCCTTGAGATTGACCATCAGCGAGTCGGGCTTGACCAGGAACGGCTTGTTGTCGTCATTGCCGTCATCATTGAATTCGGGCAGTTGGGGCTGCACGAAATGACTGCGATCCAGCACCAGATCGCCAGTGACCTGCTGTACGCCATTGGCGCGCAGATCACGCATCAGCAACCAGAGCTTTTCCATGTTGAGCTTGGGATCGCCGCCGCCCTTGAGGTACAGGTTGCCTTGCAGAACGCCATTGCTCAGGGTGCCATCGGTGAAGAATTCGGTTTTCCACTGGTGAGTAGGGCCGAGGATTTCCAGGGCGGCATACGTGGTGATCAGCTTCATGGTCGATGCCGGGTTCACGGAAACATCGGCATTGAAGACTGTCGGGGTACCTGGGCCGGTCAGCGGCAGCATCACCACCGACAATGCGTTGTCGTTCAGTTTGCTGGCCTTTAGGGCTTGCTGGACCTTGGGGGGGAGAGTGGTGTTGATGACGGCTGCATGTACAGGAAGTGCCAGCGGCAGGAGAAAAGAGGCGAGAAGCAGTGGACGCAAAGACTTGATCATCAAAAAACCCTACAGCAAAGAAGGGGAACAGAAAGAGGGCATGGATGAATTCCCTCGGTAACAATGATAGACGCCTGAGGCCGAACGGTAATAACACAGGGCCAGCGCTGTAACAGAACGGCATTATGCCCGAAGCCGGGCCTGCGTGGGTTGTGGCATGGAGTTGTAACAGGATTTTTTTGTTGCAGGTAAAAGTCAGTGCACGGGCATGAAACGTTCTCTTTACCCCGTAAAAACAAATGCCCCGACAAGTCGGGGCATTTGTTGAGCGTCGCAGACCGGTATTCGCACCGTCTGCTGATGGATCAGGCAGCCGGATTGATCGGCTTTTCCGGATACCAGGCGTCCAGCAGCGGGCTGACTTCAACCTTGACCACTTCGCTGCGGCCTTTGAGCCAGGCTTCTACAGCAGCGCGCTGCTCTTCACTGACCGAACCACGTTCAGCCAGGCAAACCAGACCGTAGTCATCGCCGCCAACATAGTCCAGACCGTTCGCGTCCATGGCTTCTGCCAGGAAAGCGTCCAGGAAGGCATCGACTGCCTCGTCGTCCAGATCCTCTTTGAATTCCAGATTGAGCTCGAAACCCAGTTCCTGGAACTCGTCCACACAGAGCTTTTTGCGCAGACGACGGGAGCGGTTAGTGGCCATGAAGCGATCCTCTTAGGTAATTTCGGCGCGCAGTCTACCAGTTAAGCGGGGACGGTGCCTGTTTCACTGTTGCTTCCCTTTATCTTCCGGTTCGCCGCTTTGTGCCAGATGTCTGACCAACGCTTCTTCCAGATCAAGCATGGCCGCGTTCACCTCCCTGTGACAGGCTTCCAGGAGGCTGGAGTCAGTACCCGGCCTGCAGGCATGCTCAAGGGCTTCACAACCTTCTATCACCCGTGATGCACCAATGATCCGCGCTGCGCCCTTGATACGGTGAGCCATTTCTCCCATCTGAGCGCGGTTACCCTGTGCCATCAGTTCGTTGAGGGCCATGCGATCCTCCTGGCTGCTTTGCAGCAGTTGCGTGAACAGGCGCTGGCTCATTTCCGTCCGGCCTGCGGTCAGGCTGCTGACACTGTTCAGGTTGAAGGGCAGCGGTGCAGGGATTGCAGGCGGGGCAGAACGGACGGGGACTTTAGCCAGTCGTTCGCTGAGGGTCGTCAGGCTGATGGGTTTGAACAGGCAGTCATCCATGCCTGACTCAAGGCAACGCTGGATTTCCTCGGGCAAGGCATTGGCGGTGAAACCCCAGATCATGCACGGTGCAAGGTTTTCGTTCTGTTCATGGGCTCTGATGGCCCGTGTGAGGTCATAGCCATTCATGACCGGCATGTTGCAGTCGGCCACTACCAGATCGAAAGGTTCGGCCAGCCAGCGCTCGAGCCCCTGGGCTCCCTGTTCGGCCATTTCGCAGCGATGCCCCAGAAAACCCAGTTGCTGACACAGCAGTAACCTGTTGGCGGGATGGTCGTCGACGATCAGGATGTTCAAGGGCTTGTCGGGTTGCGGTGAAACTTCTTGCACTGGCGTTGGTGCGTCCAGCGGCTCCAGGGTGGTCAGTTCGAGGCTCATGTGGACTTGTGTGCCCCGGCCCGGCTCGCTGTTCAGAGTCAGGGTGCCGCCCATCATCTGGCAGAGGTTGCGACAGATCACCAACCCCAGTCCGGCCCCGGTACGCGCCATTCGTGCCTGATTGTCGGCCTGGGCGAAAGGTTCGAACAGACGCTTCTGATCTTCAGTGCTGATGCCGATACCGCTGTCCTGCACGGTGAGGTTCAAGCGCAGTTGCTGATTGCTGGAGCCGTTTTCTGCCTGCAGCGTAACGCTGACCTGGCCCTGTTGGGTGAACTTGATCGCGTTGCTGATCAGGTTGGACAGGATCTGTTTGAAACGCAGCGGGTCGATCAGGACATCGGTGTTGATCCGGCTGTCGAGTTCAAGCACCAGACTCAGTTTCTTCTGTCTGGCCAGACTTTCGAACACCCGGGTGACCGACTCCACCAGTTGCCGCAGGTTGGCGCGTTCGGGGCTCAGGGTAAGGCGCCCGGACTCGATGCGGGCGATATCGAGAATGTCGCCGATGAGGTCCAGCATGTCCTTGGCCGAGCTGTAGGCGACTTCGATGGCGGAACGCTCCAGCACGCCCTGGTCTGCACGTTTGAGGGCCAGTTCCAGCATGCCGATGACAGCGTTCATGGGGGTGCGGATTTCGTGGCTCATGGTCGCGAGAAAGGTACTTTTTGCCCGGTTGGCGTTGTCGGCCTGCTCCTTGGCGGACTGAAGCTCTTCCATCAATCGGCGGCGTTCGCTGATATCGATCCATCCGCCGATGATGCCCTGCACCTGGGCGAGAGAGTCGCGAAACGGCAGGATCCAGTGGTAGATGGTCAGGCGGCGTTCGCCGATATGCAATGTCCGGTCGAGAATCAGGGGCGTACCGCTGGCCATGACCCGCTGGTAGTCGGCAGCGTATTCCCGGGCTTCGAATGCGTTGCTCAGTACGCCTTCGGTGGCGCTTTTGCCGAGAATGTCTTCACGGCGGGCCTCGAAGACATTCAGATAGCTGTCGTTGCACATGCGCAGCAGACCTTCACGATCACGGACATAGATCGGGTGCGGCGTACCGTTAACCAGCGCGCTCATGAACTCAAGCTGATCGCCCAGGGCCCGTTCTGCCGTCTCGCGCTGTTTTATCTGGCGGCGCATGTAGGCATTCCAGACCAGCAGGCCCAGCAGTAGCAGACCTGCACCGATCAGGATCTGATAGACAAGGCGCTGGTAGCTGTGCCAGTTGCCACCGACGGGTGTGTATGAGCGCCAGCGATTGTTGATGATTGCCAGATCCTGCGGCGCAATGCTGGACAGCGCCTTGTCGAGAATCGAGCTCAGTTCCCGGGCATTGCGTGCAGTGGCCATGGAGATCAGTGCAGGGTCCTCGCCAACGGTGGCAGTGATCTGCAGTTGCCCCTCGAAGACGCCGGAGGACAGAAAGTAGTTGGCGCTGAGCAGGGACGTGATTGCACCTTCCACTTTGCCGGTGGCCAGCATGTCCAGCGCCTGGAACGGATTGTCGATTTCCTCGGTGACGATATCGGGGTGTTCGCGTCGCAACCATTGCAGTATCGGGCTGCCCTGGATGACGGCAATACGCCGGTTGCCCATCTGCTCCAGATAGGACGGGGCTTTTTCACCCTTTCGGGTTACCAGGACAAAGGAGTTGTCGATATAGGGGCGACTGAAGCTGAACCGGTCTCCACGCTCGTCGCTCGATACCATGGCACCGATCATGTCGGCCTGCCCCTGAGCGACCTGATTCATCATGTCGCTCGAGCTGGATGCACGTGCGATCTCGAATCGCAGGCCGGTACGCAGACGTATCAGTTCAAGCAGGTCGGCAGTGATGCCACGGAAGTTGCCGTTGGCATCGTAGAAGGTCAGCGGGGCATAGGCTTCGTTGACCACGACACGCACTGTCGGATGCCGGGCAATCCAGCGTTCCTCGCGTTGTGTCAGTTGCAGTTTCTGGTCGGTCAGCAACATGTCGCTGCCGACTCCCCAGCGTTTGGAAATGTCGATGCGCTCATCCATGGGGATGGCCGTGAGGGTCTGGTTGACGATGTCCAGCAGCCGGGTGTTTTCGTGGCTTGTGGCAAAGCTGAAACCGTTGGCTTCGTGCTTGCCGAAACTGGCCATTTTCACATTGTTCAGATAGCCCTTGTTGATGATGTATTGCGTGGAAATGGTGTCGCCGAGAAAGACATCGGCCTGATTGAATGCCACGGCATTGATGGCGTTCTGGAAAGAGGGGTAGGTCTGCAGGATGGCTTCGGGGTAGAGCGCCTGGACATCGGCCAGTGGCAGATAGTGATAGACCATGCTCAGACGCATGCCCTTGAGGCCGTCGGTCAGTGAGCGGGTATCGCCGGTGCGTACCAGCAGGACGGGTTGGTCCACGGCGTAGGGTACTGAAAGCCTGATGTAGCGTTCGATGGCTTCAAAGCCATTGGCACTGCCCAGCAGATCTATCTGGCCGGTGATGAGGGCGTTCATCGCGGCTTCGCGGTTTTCGAAACGCCGGACCCTGATGGGCAGGTCCAGTGCCTGGGAAATGATACTGGCGTAATCGGCCGTGATGCCTTCGTAGTCATTGCCGGAGAGAGTGATGTCGAATGGCGGGTAATCGGGTGCCGAGGTGCCCAGAATCAGTTCACGCTTGCTGCGTACCCATTGCCACTGGGCTGCATCTAACTTCACATCCATGTGAGCCGGGCTTGAGCGGCCGAGCAGCGTGTAGTGGTCTGCTGCCTCGAGGTTGGTATATGTCCCCCAGCCCAGACATAGGCTCGTTGCCAGTATCAGAAAGTTTTTCAAGCGCTTGGGCATTCGAATTCTCACACTAGCGCGTTGCGTTTTGCCATCTCGATAAGTTCTACCAAGGTCCTGGTTTTCAGCTTTTGCATGAGTCGCGTCTTGTAAGTGCTGACGGTCTTGTTGCTGAGAAACATGCCCTTGGCAATTTCCTTGTTGGAACGGCCCTGGGCAAATAACTGCAATACCATCAATTCGCGATCATTCACCAGCTTGAATAGTTCTATTTCGCTTGGCTGGCCATCTTCGCGAACGGCCGGAGTCAGTGCCTGACTGGGAAAGTAATTGTAGCCGGATAATACCGCCTTCACAGAACTCAGCAGTTCGCTCAGGTCTTCCTGTTTGCATACATAACCGGCAGCCCCGGACTGCATGCAGCGGATGGCGAATATGCTGGGGGTCTGCGAGGTCAGCACCAGAATCTTCGATGACAGGCCCATGCTGTTGAAGCGGGCCAGTACTTCCAGGCCGTCGAGCTTGGGAATGCTGATGTCGAGGATGATCAGGTCGGGCATGCATTCGCGGACCATCTGCATGGCATCCACACCGTTATCGGTCTCACCGACCACTTCATAGTTTTCGTTTTCCAGCAGCATCCTGACGGCCAGGCGAATAACGGGGTGATCGTCGATGATAAAAACTGAGTTCATAATTCAATCCATACAAGCAGCGAAGAAAGCGCGCACCTTAGCTCAGATGTTCGGGCAGGCACATGAATGGACCTGCCCGGCAGGTGTATATAGGAAAGTTCCTACAGTAATTAGAGTATTGGAGTACGTAAAAGCCCACGCAGGGATTTAAGTTTTTAAAAATTCAATCGGTTCTAGTGTGCGTATTAGTTATCAGGTTTTATCTTGTTTATAGCGTTTCGGAATTGTCCTTCAATACACTCGTCGACTGCCTACAGTGTAAAAGTGTATTTGCTGGCTTGGAGCCAGTGTGATTGCTTCAGGAACAGGGCACAGGGAATGTCGTGCTTGAAATCAGCTTCTGGCTGGCAGCCTGTCCAGCAGGCGGGAAAGGTCCGGACCATGCAGAGGTTTGCTCAGGCAGCCCAGCAGCGGAATCCCGCGCTCGAGGGCCTGCTGCTCCAGTTCGTGCAGATGCGCAGGGTCCAGGCCACTGAGGACGATGGCCTGTCGGATGAAACCCTGTTTATAGGCCTTGTCGATCAGTTCGAAGCCCATTTGCTCGGGCAGGCACTGGTCGCACAGGAGGAGGTCGTAAGGTTCCGTGCTGCGCTCCATGGCGGCCATGGCCTCCAGGGCGTTCAGGGCCGGAGTCAGCAGGAAATATCCCTGATTGTTGAGCAGGATCTGGGTGGCGATCAGTTGAAAGGGGTGATCCTCTACCAGCAGGATTCGCAAGTCGTTTTTAAACATGAGGTTTCCGGCAGGGCGGCAGAGTGCTTTGCTGGCGTTTGCCAGTTCGGCAGTTGAAAGTGGCTGGATTATTGAGGGTGCTGCGAAGGAGAGGCGATAGGACTTTTTTGGTCTGTGTGTAGGTATTTTCTGAAGTTGTTGTGCATGGGGTGCGCTGGCCAGACACATGAGGCAAGTGTCCGGCCAGCAGGTTCTATATCTGTCCGGAGCGTCCCGTCATTTCTCTGGCCATTTCGGTGGCATAGCTGTCGGTCATGCCGGCGATGAAATCGATCATGCGCAGAAACGAGGTGTGCAGCGGGGCCTTGGGGTCAGGAGCGTTGTTGCCCAGCAGGTCGAGAATGCGCCGGTTCTTGAAAGACGGGGCTCGGCCTCCGAACTGTTCGACAGCCGCGCCACAGAAGGCATTGAGCAGGATTTCCAGGGTGGTGTAGGCACCGATTTCATGCAGGGTCTTGCGCTTGTCCTGGAAAATCTTCTTGCGTGCCATGTCCTTGGCGTTCAGCACACAGCGTTTGGCCGGACCATGCATGTGTTCCACCAGGTCGCCGGGCAGCGTGCCTGCCAGCAGGGCGTCCTGCTGCTCGACGAATGCGCGGGCCGCGGCATTGGTCAGGTGTTCGATGGCCTTGCCGCGCAGAATGGCCAGCTTGCGTCGACGAGAGTCGCCGGGGCCGAGCTGACGATAGGTTTCGGGGAGGTCGTCGCCCACCAGCCCCAGCAGCAGCGACTCCACCTCGGCGTAGTCCAGCAAGTCCATTTCCAGGCCGTCTTCCAGATCGATCAGGGCGTAACAGATGTCATCGGCGGCTTCCATCAGGTACACCAGCGGATGGCGCGCCCAGCGTTGATCTTCCAGTTGCGGCAGGCCCAGTTTGTGGGCGATCTGCTCAAGGATCGGCAGCTCGCTCTGGTAGCAGCCGAACTTGTGCTTCTTGTAGCCCAGCGAGTCGGCATGCCGGGCCGTCCACGGGTATTTGAGGTAGGTGCCCAGAGTGGCGTAGGTCAGGCGGGTGCCACCGTCGAACTGGTGATATTCCAGCTGGGTCAGGACGCGAAAGCCCTGGGCGTTGCCTTCGAAGTTGAGAAAGTCGTTGCGCTCGGTTTCGCTCATCGCATCGAGCCAGCCACGCCGGGCGGCCTGATTGAACCAGTTGCGGATCGCGTCTTCACCGGAGTGGCCGAACGGCGGGTTACCGATGTCGTGGGCCAGACAGGCCGATTGCACCACCATGCCCAGATCGCTGGGGTCGCACCAGTCGGGCAGGGCGCTGCGCAGGGTTTCGCCGACGCGCATGCCCAGAGAACGTCCGACGCAACTGACCTCCAGCGAATGGGTCAGGCGTGTATGGATATGGTCGTTGCTTGAAACCGGGTGGACCTGGGTCTTGCGTCCCAGACGCCGGAAGGCCCCCGAGAAGATGATGCGGTCATGGTCTTTGTGGAAAGGGCTGCGGCCCAGTTCTTCAGGGCTGTGCAGCGGCTTGCCGAGTCGTTCGCGGTTAAGCAGGGTCTGCCAATCCAAGGCGTTCACTCCGTTGTGTTCGAGTCCGTCTAGCTTCCCGGTTCGGCCGCAGGACCGCAAGGCCTGTCACAGCCCGGCGGCATCGATATCGATCAGCAGGAGGCGATTGCCATTGTCGAAGAACTGTCCGGCAGTCAGGCAATACTGGTTGCTGGTCGCATCGCGGTAGGTGTTGGACAGGGTCAGCCTGCGCTCGTCCCAGCCTTCGGCCAGAAGGTGATAGAAATAAGGCCGCCAGGACCAGTTATGTCCCAGATAGCGGGCATCGGCGTGCCAGGCACCCTGGCGCCTTTCCAGGTTCGGCGTGAGTTGAGTGCCATGCCGGTCGCATTGATAGAAACGCAGCAGCCACGGATAGTCCTGCACTTGCGGCAGCTCGCTGATGGGCAGTGTGTTTTCGGCCCAACCTTGCAGGAGTTGCATCAGTTGCGCCAGTTGCTGGCGCAGCACCATCAGCCGGGCACGTTCTGCGACTTTCTGCAGGACGTAGCGATCCCGCAATTCGGCAAATTGCCTGACGAAGGTGTCGGCGGCAAAAAAGTCCAGCTCACCTCTGGCGAACAGATAACCCTGCACATAGCGCGAGCCGCATTCCAGGGCGAAATTCAGTTCGGCCTCGGTTTCCACGCCTTCGGCAATGATCCAGCAGCCGGTCTTTTCTGCCATCAGGGCCAGGGCCTTGACCACATCGCTGCTGGGGCCGCCTCGTGCCGCGGCCTGAAACAGGCGCATGTCTAGCTTGAGAATGTCCGGTTGCAGGGATAGCACACGATCCAGTTGCGAATAACCGGCACCGAAGTCGTCAATGGCGATACGGGCTCCGGCCTCGCGATAGCGTGCGACCACATCGGTCAGGCACTGGCTGTCACCGCCCAGTTCGGTGATTTCAAACACGATGCGCTCGGGAGCAATCTTGTGTCGATGCAGCTGCTCCAGGCTGGGCAGGGCTTGTCCGGGTCGAAGGCGGCTGATCCAGCGAGGTGAGATATTCAGACTCAGAAACCAGTCATCTGGCGCTTCATGCAAACGGCTCAGAGCATTGTCCCGGATCAGCCGGTCAAGGCGCCGCAGATCGGCAGCAGGCACTTTCGGGTCAGAGAAAAACGGTCCGACCGATTCCAGCTGGCCGTTTTCCTTACGAATTCTTCCCAGAGCTTCTACACCGGCAATGCGTCCGGTCGCGGTGTCGATGAATGGCTGAAAGCAGGCAAGGGGTTGCCCTTCCACATAGTTCTCCTTACTTACACAGCACCAAGACCCGCCCCGGATCGGCTCCGGGGCGGGCGCTTGTTACACATGTTGCAAGAATGCAGCCAAGCAGGGGTCAGCGCTTGTCCGTACGGTTTTGCAGGGCCACCTTGAGCAGGGGCAGCAGGGTGACACCCAGCTTGACCAGACGGCCTATAGTGCTGGCCTGTCGGTTCCTGGCACCTCGACCGCTGAAGAAACCCAGCAGAGCGACGGCACCCACTCCCCACAGGGGCGCATGCTTGATGCCCAGGGCGTCGTTTTTCAGGCCACGCATCCGTTGCAAGGGCTGCAACAAGTGAGCGGTCTCGTGACGTATTTCCTGGCGATGCATTTCCATGCGCAGACGAATCAGCGCCTTGCGCAGTTCGCGCCGTGTGTTGCCGCTGTGCGACTTGGGTTCATTCATGGCATCAGTCGCTCACGGTCGTTGGCCAGTTCTTCGAGGGTTGCGCTGAAGGGCGAAGATTCGTCGAAGATTGCTTCTTTCAAGCGCAATGCACAGAACACTGCCGCCAGAAGATAGAACGAGCACAGACCGATGATGCCGGCCAGGCGATAGCTGTCCCACAGAATGATCAGGAGCAGTGCCGACAAGCCGGTCAACAGCAGCAAGGCGAATACCAGTGCCAGCCCGGCGAACAGCAGCAGGCTCAAGGTGCGGGCTTTCTGTTCCTGCAACTCGATCCCGAACAGTTCGACATGGCTGTGCAGCAAACCGAGGAATGCAGCGCCCAGACGCCGCGGTGAGGAGCCCTGGTCAGCCTTGGGCGACCCTGATTCAGTTCCGAGGCTCATGGGATCAGCGCCTCGTTGCCAGCAGGCCCAGAATGAACCCGACACCTGCAGCGATACCTACCGATTGCCATGGATTGTTCTGGACATAGTCTTCAGTGGCGATGACCGCTGCCTGACCGCGCTCGCGCAGGGACTCTTCGGTCAGTTTCAGGGTTTCCCGGGCACGCAGCAGGCTTTCATGGATCTGGCTGCGCAGTTCGTCTGCCTGATCACCCGCCAGGGTAGCGGTGTGTTCGAGGAGTTTTTCGGTGTCGGCGACCAGGGTCTGAAAATCTGCCATCAATATTTCTTGAGCATTCTGTGCTGTTTGGCGAGCCATGGTTTTCTCCGTCAGGTGGCGTATGAAGGTTTCGAGTACAGCGGATTGGCGAAGGTTCATTTCAATTGCCGCGTCCAGCCCCGGGCGCAGCAGCTAGTGACTTGTGTTGGTGCGTGATCGGGGACGAGCGCACTGATTTGGCGTGCAAGCGTCATTGCAACTGTCCTGAACAAAGGTAATGCATTGTCGAGGATTTTGCGTGATTGTGCCTTGTCCTTGTCGGGCTGCTTCCATAGAGCTGGAACTGCACGGGTGAGTCCGGGGTTTCATAATTTCCACGCTTGGCTATGCTCTCTATCCAATTGTGGGCTCGGTCATCGGGTACTGCGTTGCCATGGAGCAGCGGCGGTCAGTAATGGAGAAAGGCATGGAGCGGCTGTATTCCCTGCAAGGGCTCAGGGGCGTGGCGGTGTTGGGCGTCGTGCTGTTCCACATGATGTCACTGGAGGAAAAGTTTTCCGGAGGCGATATTCTTCTGCCGCCTTTTTTCGATTTCTTCCAGTTGGGTGTCGATCTGTTCTTTGTGATCAGCGGCTTCGTGATGGTGATTGTCAGCCGCGGACGCTTCCAGAACGCTGTCGAGGCGCAGCGCTTTGTGTTCAATCGTGTTTCACGAATCTACCCGACCTACTGGCTGTATTTCTTCATCACGCTGGGGGTGTATCTGGCCATGCCCGGCATGGTCAACAGCGGTCATGGCTCTTCCAATCTGCTGATGTCTTTTCTGCTGCTGCCCAACGATAAGGTCCTGCTGGTGATGGTGGCCTGGTCGCTGTTGTTCGAGCTGTGGTTTTACCTGATGTTTTCCACCTTTCTGTGGTTCCGTGAGCGGAGCCTGCCCTTGCTGCTGGGGATCTGGGCCCTGGTCATTGTGGTGTTCAACAGTCTGGAGAACTGGCAGGACTATTCATCGGCGCTCAAGATCATCCTGCATCCCTATTCACTGGAGTTCATCATTGGCGTGGCACTGGCGTTGTTCTTCTACGGTCCGCACAGCGCACGGGTGCCGACGGCGACGGTCTGGGGGCTGCTGATTGTTGCGCTGGCAAGCATGCCCCTGATCGGTTTCTATCGTCTTTACGACAGTCAGGGCTTGCTGCGCATGCTGGCAGTCGGGGGCGCATTCGGCGGGCTGGTGTTGAGCCTTGCGCTGCTTGAGCGGCGTAAAAAAGTTGCCGTGCCCCGGTTTCTGGTTGCTGTGGGCGATATGTCCTACACGGTCTATCTGTCGCATCTGCTGGTGCTGGGTGTGATCGGTCGGGTCTGGCATCTGGTGGGCGCATGGCCCGAGAGTTATCTGGACAACCTGTTCTTCGCGTTGCTGATGATGGCTGCCGTGGTGTGTTACGGCTGGGTGGGCTACCGCTGTTTCGAGAAGCCGGTTCTCGACCGTGCCAACGAGTTCAGCAAGCGGCACTTCAGAACGGACGCCCGGCTGGTGGGCTCATAGCGCATCATGTCTGTTGGTCGGCCATGCAGCGGACCAGCCGCTTTGACGCGCTCGCGCTGACGCATCAACCATCCTAGAATGGTTAGCCTACTGTCTAGGAGGATGCGTTTCATGCCACCCGAATGCCAACTGTTCGGCACCTTGGGCTGTCATCTCTGCGAGGTCGCCGAAGCGATTCTGCTGCCTCTGGTCGAGCATGGTCTGCTGGTCGAGCTGGTGGATATTGCCGAAAACGAGGCTTTTTTCGAAGACTACAGTCTGCGGATTCCGGTACTGCGACGCATCGATACCGGTGCGGAACTGGACTGGCCTTTTGATAGTGAGCAGGTCGCTTTTTTTCTCAGTCATTGAACCGCTTTACCCCTCATCAAAAGGCCCGGCGCGCGTTGAATATCGATACCCGAATCAAGTTTCGTCATCTGGTGTGCTTTCTCGAAGTGGCGCGCCAGGGCAGTCTGGCTCGGGCCTGCGATGCTCTGGCGATCAGCCAGCCGGCGCTGTCCAAAAGCCTCAAGGAACTGGAAACCCTGCTGGAAACCACGCTGTTCGTGCGCAGCAAGAGCGGTGCGGCCCTGACCGAAGCCGGTGTGGCGTTCATGCGTTTTGCCGGGCCGAGCGTGCAGGCGTTGCGCGAAGGTGTCAGCAGCCTGCGTTCGGGGGAGCATGAAACGGTCACGGCGCGCCTGGGCGTGCTGTCCACTGCCGAAAGCCTACTGGTGCCTGAGGTCATCAGCAGGCTTCACGAGCGGCATCCGGCTCTGGTTGTCAGCGTGATGACCGGTCCCAGTGCCTATCTGCTGTCGCAGCTTCGGGTCGGCGAGCTGGATCTGGTAGTAGGGCGCATGACCGATAGTCCGCAAATCCAGGGCCTGACCTTCGAGCATCTGTACAACGAGTCGATGACGCTGGTGGTTCGCAACGATCACCCCTTGCTGGCAGCCCCCCTCAAACGCGAAAGCCTGGAAAGTTTCCCGCTGGTCCTGCCGCTGGCCGGGACGACCATCCGCAAATTCGCCGACAGCCTGTTCGTGCAATACGGTATTCAGCCGCCACGCCAGCGTCTGGAAACCCTGTCTCTGACCTTGAGCCGACGTTATGTGCAGTGCAGCAACGCGATCTGGATTGCGCCGCTGGATGCCGTACTCCAGGAGTTGCAGGTCGGTACACTGGTGGAACTGGATATGGGGATTCGCGAGCCGGGCGGTTCCGTGGGCCTGTGCAGCAACCCGGCCTTGCCCTTGTCACGGGCTGCGCAGTGGTGTGTGGACGAGTTGCGCGGTGTGGGCGAAGCCTATCGTGAGGGTCGTTATACATAACCATATGGTTATGGATGGTGCGGTTTTTTTCAATTTTCCACCTTGGTTCTCCCGCGCGACACTTCGCCGCAGCCTGCAGCGCAAGTGATGGACACTTGCGCCCTCCATAAAAAGAACAAGGAGAACGCCATGTCTGTCGCGGACAATAGCCGCTTCGTCATTCGGGATCGCAACTGGCATCCCAAAGCCCTGACCCCTGATTACAAGACCTCGATCCTGCGCTCTCCGCGCCAGGCCCTGGTCAGCATTCCGCAATCGGTTTCCGAAGCCAGTGGCCCCGACTTTTCGCACCTGAAGTTCGGCCAGCATGACAACGATCTGCTGCTCAACTTCAACCATGGCGGCCTGCCCATCGGTGAGCGGATCATCCTGACCGGCCGGGTCTGCGATCAGTACGGCAAACCGGTTCCGCATACGCTGGTGGAGATCTGGCAAGCCAACGCCGGTGGCCGCTATCGCCACAAGCGCGACAGCTATCTGGCCCCCATCGACCCCAATTTCGGTGGCGTCGGACGGACTCTTACCGACAGCGAAGGCAATTATAGTTTCCGCACCGTCAAACCTGGCCCGTACCCATGGCGCAATGGTCCAAACGACTGGCGTCCTGCGCATATCCATGTGTCGGTCAGCGGCCCGTCGATTGCCACGCGCCTGATCACGCAACTGTATTTCGAGGGCGATCCGTTGATCCCGATCTGCCCGATCGTCAAATCGATTGCCAACCCCGATGCGGTTCAGAGTCTGATTGCCAGGCTTGACCTTGGCATGGGCAATCCGATGGATTGTCTGGCTTATCGCTTTGATATCGTTCTGCGCGGCCAGCGCAAGACTCACTTTGAAAACTGCTGAGGAGGTTTCGACATGCCCGTTCAACTGTTGCAGGAAACACCTTCGCAAACCGCTGGCCCCTACGTGCATATCGGTCTGGCGCTGGAAATAGCCGGTAACCCGACCCGCGAGCTGGAGATCTGGAACGAGATGGCCAAACCCGGCGCGCCGGGCGAACACATCCTGTTGCTGGGGAATGTCTATGACGGCAATGGTCATCTGATCCGCGATGCCTTTCTGGAGTTCTGGCAGGCCGACCACAATGGCGTCTATGACAGCGTTTATGGGGATGAGAAACCCTTCAACGGTTTCGGTCGCACCGCGACGGGGGACGATGGTCTGTGGACGCTCAAGACAATCAAACCGGGTGTCGTGAACAACGCTGCCGGAGTGCCGATGGCGGCCCATATCAATGTTTCGCTGTTTGCCCGGGGAATCAATATCCACTTGCAGACGCGGCTGTATTTCGATGATGAGCCTCAGGCCAATGCGGTCGATCCGGTACTGAACCTGATCGAGCAGCCGCCACGCCGCGAAACCCTGATTGCGCGGCGTTGCAGTGTCGATGGTCAACTTGCCTATCGCTTCGATATCCGGATTCAGGGCGAGAACGAAACGGTGTTTTTCGACTTTTAACAAGTCGTCATTGCGTGCGTTGCATGGCGCCAGCATTGGCTGGCGACCTTATAAAAATAAAAGGAAACATCCATGACGCTTTCAGCTCGCGAGTCCGTTACGGGCACGCTCGACGTGCAGGTCTTTATCAACAGTCAGCCGCTGTCCCGGTATCAATGGCGGATTGTTGCGTTGTGCTTTCTGATCGTCTTTCTCGATGGGCTGGATACCGCAGCCATGGGCTTTATCGCTCCGGCGTTGAGTCAGGACTGGGGCATCGACCGGGCCAGCCTCGGGCCGGTGATGAGCGCTGCCCTGATCGGCATGGTCTTCGGCGCATTAGGTTCCGGGCCGCTGGCCGACAGGTTCGGACGCAAAGTGGTGCTGGTGGTCGCGGTGTTCGTGTTCGGCCTGTTCAGTCTGGCTTCGGCCTACAGCACCAATATCGATCAGTTGCTGGTGCTGCGTCTGCTGACCGGTCTGGGGCTCGGTGCTGCAATGCCCAACGCCACTACGCTGCTGTCCGAGTACACGCCCGAGCGTCTCAAGTCCTTGCTGGTCACCAGCATGTTCTGCGGGTTCAATCTGGGAATGGCGTGCGGAGGTTTTGTATCGGCGAAGATGATCCCCAGCCTGGGTTGGCACAGCCTGCTGATGCTCGGCGGCATCCTGCCGTTGCTGCTGGCGGTGGTGCTGATGGCCTGGTTGCCGGAGTCGGCGCGCTTTCTGGTGGTACGCAATCGCGGTGCCGAGCGGATTCGCAAGGTGCTGGCACCCATCGCGCCGTCCGAGGTGGCGACAGCCAGGGATTTCAGTGTCCCGGAGCAAAAGACCGTCAGCAGCCGCAATGTGCTGAAGGTGATTTTTTCCGGCACCTATAGCACCGGAACCCTGTTGTTGTGGCTGACCTATTTCATGGGGCTGGTAATCGTTTATCTGCTGACCAGCTGGCTGCCGACCCTGATGCGCGACAGCGGTGCGAGCATGGAGCAGTCGGCATTCATTGGTGCCCTGTTCCAGTTTGGCGGTGTGCTCAGTGCCGTGGGCGTCGGTTGGGCCATGGACCGTTTCAACCCGCATAAAGTGATTGGCGTAGCCTATGCGCTGGCCGGTGTCTTCGCCTGGCTGGTCGGCCAGAGCATGCACAACGTTGCGCTGCTGGCGACCCTCGTGCTCATGGCTGGCATGTGCATCAATGGCGCGCAATCGGCGATGCCTTCACTGGCGGCACGCTTCTATCCGACTCAGGGTCGCGCCACGGGCGTTTCCTGGATGCTGGGCATCGGGCGCTTTGGTGCGATTCTCGGTGCCTGGGCCGGTGCTACCTTGCTTGGGCTGGGCTGGAGTTTCGAGCAGGTCCTGACCGCGCTGGTGATTCCGGCAGCCCTGGCCGCATCTGCAGTGTTGATCAAGGGTTGGGTCAGCCATGCGGATGCCACCTGATTTTTTATCTGGAGCGGTGATGTGAACAGACCGAGCAATCAACTTTTCGATGCCTATTTCACCCAGGCCCCGATGCGCGAGGTGTTCTGCGATGCCGGGCGAGTGCAGGGCATGCTGGATTTCGAGGCTGCACTGGCCAGGGCTCAGGCCCGTGTCGGGATGATTCCCGGAGAGGTGGTGGCCGATATCGGAGAAAGCTGCCGAGCGGAGTTGTTCGATTTCGATGCGCTGGCTGTTGCAATCGGTAATGCGGGCAACTCGGCGATTCCACTGGTCAAGGCGCTGGGCAAGCAGATTGCCCGGCGCAACCCTGAAGCCGAACGTTACGTGCACATGGGCGCCACCAGCCAGGATGTGATGGACACCGGGCTTATCCTGCAGGTGCGTCAAGCCCTCGAATTGCTGGAGTGCGATCTGCAGCAACTGGCCGACGCACTTGCCGTGCAGGCCCGGCGTCATGTGCAGACGCCACTGGCTGGACGAACCTGGCTGCAACAGGCGACGCCGGTGACACTGGGCATGAAAATCGCCGGCTGGTTAGGAGCGGTCACACGTCATCGTCAGCGACTGGCAGAGATCCGGCCGCGCCTGTTGTGTCTGCAGTTCGGTGGTGCTTCCGGCAGTCTGGCCGCCCTGGGCGATCAGGCTTTTACGGTGACCGAGGCCCTTGCAGAAGAGTTGCAGTTGAACGTGCCCGAGCAGCCCTGGCATACCCAGCGTGACAGGCTGGTGGAGTTCGCCAGCCTGCTTGGCATGATCGCTGGCAGCCTGGGCAAGATGGGGCGGGACATCAGCCTGTTGATGCAGACCGAAGTGGGCGAAGTATTCGAGCCCGCGGCGGCAGGTAAGGGCGGTTCTTCGACCATGCCCCACAAACGCAACCCGGTGGGCGCTGCGGTGATGATCGGCGCGGCGACTCGTGCGCCGGGGCTGGTCGCCACAATGTTTACCGCCATGCCTCAGGAGCACGAACGCAGTCTGGGCCTGTGGCATGCGGAATGGGAAACCCTGCCGGAACTCTGCTGCCTGGTGTCCGGTTCATTGCAGCAGGCCTTGCAGGTTGTGCCGGATCTGGAAGTCGATGAATCGCGCATGCTGACGAATCTGGATTCCACCCGTGGGCTGGTGCTGGCCGAAGCCGTCAGCATCGAACTTTCCCGACGCATCGGACGAGACGCCGCGCATCATCTGGTCGAGCAGAACTGCCGGCGAGCAGTGCAGCAGGGCGTGCATCTGCGTCAGGTACTGGGCGAGGACCCGCAAGTCACTGCTCAATTGTCATCCACGGAGCTGGATCGCCTCCTCGATCCGGCCCATTACCTTGGTCAGGCCCGACTCTGGGTCGAACGTGCCGTGGCCGAACACACAAGGATCAAGCAATGAACGAAGAAGAACGCTATCAGGCCGGCATGCAGGTTCGTCGTGCGGTGCTGGGCGATGTCCATGTCGATAACAGCCTGAAAAAACTGACGCCGTTCAACGAAGAGTTTCAGGAAATGATCACCCGTCATGCCTGGGGCGATATCTGGACGCGCCCGGGCCTGCCGCGGCATACCCGCAGCCTGATTACCATCGCCATGCTGATCGGCATGAATCGCGAAGGAGAGCTGCGTCTGCATCTCAAGGCCGCCAGAAACAACGGCGTGACCCGTGACGAGATCAAGGAAGTGCTGATGCAGAGTGCGATCTATTGCGGGATTCCGGCAGCCAATGCGACTTTCCATCTGGCTGAAGAGGTATGGGACGAGATGGGTGTGGAGTCGTTGAACAAGGCTTGATTGCGGGCTCATGGAAGGCCGCCAGAGGTTTCCCTGGCGGCCTTTGTCTGTCAGAGCAATGACAGCGGATAGCTGACGATCAGCCGGTTCTCGTCGAACTGGTTGGTGCTGTAGTCACGACGCATGCTGGAGTTGCGCCATTTGACGGACAGGTTCTTGAACGAACCGCTCTGGAAGACATAGGCCAGCTCCGATTCCCTGGCCCATTCTTCGCCATTGGTGATGGTGCCGGTATGCACGTTTTCACCACTGATATAGCGGTTCATCAGGGTCAGGCCGGGCACGCCGATGGCGGCAAAGTCGTAGTCATGGCGCAACTGCCAGGATCGCTCCTTGGCGTTCTCGAAACTGGAGTTGTAGCTGTCGTTGGCCAGGGTGCCGCCACTGGTGCCATTGACCCGCATCCAGGCGCTGTCGCCGCTGACTTTCTGCAGACCCAGGTAAAAGGTGCTGCCGCCATAGCGGGCTGAAAGCATGGCCGACCAGGTCTTGTTGTCCATGTCGCCGGCCAGTGATCGACCGTCATCCTTGCCGTTGAAGTAACCGAGGTTGGCGCCCAGTACCCATTGGCCCAGCGGCTGGCTGTGGACCACGTTGAGGTACTGCTGCTGGTAGATATCTTCGAGCTGGGCGTACCAGAGGCCGACCAGGGTGCGTTTTTCATTGAAGGTGTATTCGCCACCGCCGAAGTTGAAGCGGTCGGAGGTAAAGGCTCCGCGACCCTGCATCGACATGTCTTCCATGCTTGCATCGTTGCGCGGGCTGTTGGCGCGGAACTGGCCGCCGTAGAGTGTCAGGCCGTCGATTTCCTTGGAGGTGATCTGTCCGCCACGGAAGGTCTGTGGCAACGAACGTCCGTCGTCGGAACGCAGGATGGGCAGCACCGGCATCCATTCTCCGACTTTCAGCTCGGTCTTGGAAAAGCGTGCCTTGGCCGCGACGCCCAGTCGTCCGAAGTCATCGGCAGGGCGTCCATCATCATGAATCGGCAACAGTTGTGTACCGCCCGAACCTTTGCCACCGTCAAGCTTGAGGGAGTAGAGCCCCAGTACATCGACACCAAAGCCGACGGTGCCCTGGGTGAAGCCGGAGCGAGCGTCGAGAATGAAGTTCTGGGTCCATTCCTGGGCACCGTTCTGGGCGTTGTCCGGGTCGACGAAGTTGCGGTTGATAAAGAAGTTGCGTAGGTTCAAGCCCACCTTGGCGTCATCGACGAAGCCGGCGGCCTGGGTAAGGGTGGGAGCGAGGGTGGCTGTGATAGCCGCAGAAAAGCCGCAAAGAATTTTGCAGTTGGATTTCAAGCGCATGAGGTAGGAGCCTTCTTATCATTATGTGGGCAGTACAACTGGCTCTGATAGTAAAGACCAAAGAAGCGTCTGCAATTGGAAAAATACTATTCTGTGCGATTATCGACCAAGAATTAACTGGTTAGAACATTTTAACGAGACGCCCCGATGACTGCCTGCGATGCTCCACTCAACAATGATTGCGAGCCCGCTGCCGAGGCGCGTGAATATTCTTCAGTTGCATGCCTGAACAAGGAAGCCCGATGAGCACTACCAGCACGCCGCTATCCGGTGTCAATCAACCTCTCAAGGGAATTGGCCTGATTCTGTTGGCGACCTTTCTGTTCGCCAGCCATGACACGCTTTCCAAATACCTTTCCGGCTTCTATCCGATCATTCTGGTGGTCTGGGCCCGCTATCTGGTCCATACGCTGCTCATGGCGTTCATCTTCGTGCCGTCGGCAGGATTGCGCGTGTTGCGCACCAAGCGGCCGGGTTATCAGGTCTTGCGTGCGTTGGCTCTGCTGGGGACCAGTCTGTTGTTTACCAGCAGCCTGATGTTCATTCCCCAGGCTGAAGCCACGGCGGTCAACTTTCTCGCGCCATTGCTGGTCACGGCCTTGTCGGTGCCGCTGTTGAAGGAGCGTGTCACGCGAGGCCAATGGCTGGCGGTGGTGGTGGGTTTTTCCGGCGTGATCGTGATCATTCACCCGGGCGGTGAACTCTTTACACCGGCAATTCTGCTACCGCTGTCTTCGGCCTTGTGCTTTGCGATCTATCAACTGCTGACTCGTCTGGTCAGCCCGTACGACAGTCCGACGACCAGCAACTTCTTTGCCGGCCTGTTCAATACCTTGCTGATGAGCGCACTGGTACCGTTTTTCTGGCAGACGCCTGAACTCAAGCACTGGCCGTTTCTATTGGCGTTGGGGGCGTGCGGGATGTCCGCTCATTTGCTGCTGACCCAGGCATTCCGCTTCACCGCACCGGCCATCCTGGCGCCGTTCAGTTACTGCCAGATTGTCTTTGCGGGCTTTCTGGGGTTTCTGGTCTTCGATCATATGCCTTCACCCACTGCGCAGGTCGGCATCGTGATCATCTGTCTGAGCGGGCTTGCTGCGGCATGGCAGCAGCGCAACAAGGGGTGAAATCGGGAGGCAGCCTGCTGGCGAAAAAGCCGTATTCGCCAGCAAGCTGCCTCCCGCACAGTTCTGTTACTCGCTGATCTTCGGCACCTTGCGTGGTGCCATGAAGAACATCCAGGTCAGGGCAATGAAGTACATCGCCGGGATCATGGTGAACAGCACGTTGTAGTTGTTATTGGTGGCCGTCAGAACCGCGCCGACCAGTTGGGTCATGAACATCCCGCCGATCGCCGCACACATCCCGCCGAAGCCGAATACGGTGCTCATCATGTGCTTGGGCGTGTAGTCCATCACCAGGCTCCAGATATTCGCCGTCCAGGCCTGATGCGCACCGACTGCTAACGAAATGGCCAGTACCGCAATCCACAGTCCGCTGGCATTGGCAGCAAAGATCACGCTGCAGATGGTCAGGGCAAAGATCAGCATCGAGATCAGGCGTGCCGTGGTTGCCCGTACGCCGCGGCCGATCAGCCACGAGGACAGGATGCCGCCACCGACGCTGCCGACGTCGGCGGTCAGCCAGATCAGGATCAGCGGAATACCCATTTGCGTGACGCTGATCCCCAGGTTGTACTGCTGATTGAGAAACGGCGGCAGCCAGTACAGGTAGAACCAGAACACGGGCGCTGTCAGCGAATAAGCCACGGCGAATGCCCAGGTGCCGCGCATTTTCAGGATCTGCGAGAAAGGCACCTTGACCGGTTCCGGCTCGGCTTCCTGGTTGATGTAGTCCAGCTCACTCTTGCGCAGGGTCGGGTGTTCTTCGGGGTTGTAGTACTTCAGGCGCCAGATGATGACCCAGAACAGACCGAGCGAGCCCATGGCCACGAACGCGGCCTGCCAGCCCCAGACGGTCAGGATCAATGGCAGCAGGGCAGGGGTCAGCATGGCACCGACGTTGGTCCCGGCGTTGAAGATGCCGGTGGCCACTGCACGTTCCCCGGCCGGGAACCACAGGCGTGTGGTCTTGACGCAGGCCGGGTAGTTGGCGGCTTCGGTCAGGCCCAGAATGAAGCGGCAGACCATGAAGCCGGCAGCGGAAGTCGCCAGGCCGTGGGCACCGGTGGCCAGGCTCCAGAGCAGCACGGCCAGGAAAAAGGCGCGCTTGACGCCGACCCGGTCAATGAACCGGCCTTGCAGCACGAAACCCACCGCATAGCCGACCTGGAACCAGAAGTTGATGTTGGCGTAGTCCATCGCCGTCCAGCTCATTTCCTTGGCCAGGATCGGCTGCATGACACCAAGGGCTGCGCGGTCGATGTAATTCAGGGTGGTGGCAAAGAACACCAGGGCGAGCATGCCCCAGCGGGTCTTGCCCACGGCCATGGCGCCACGAATCTTTTCGCCGATGCCCGCCCGGGCGGCCCGGGCGACGGGGTTGGTTTGGGTGTTGATCATGATGTTCTAACCATCCGTTCCAAGACTGTGCGGTTCGCTACAGTCGGACTTGAGAAGTCCACTCGACTCAGGCGCTGTACCTGTAAAAGTGAGGTGGTTGAACCGCGATGTCAGTTGCTCACTGCATCTTCTGAACGATTCAACGGGCCGGCATCTTACAGGCTCAACCCTTCGAGTGCGCTGGGTTGATTCAGGCGTCGACGGGTCGGGTCGCGGGAACGACCGACAGATATCGTCGGTCCAGTGACCGGTCAGGGCGTGTCGAGGTGGGGGCGGACGGCGCAAGGAGGGTGGACATGAGCAATATTCCTGTTTTTTGAAATTGTTATGGGGTTGTTGCCTTGAAGCGCAAAACGGACACGCGATGATCCTGCAATGTGTGGCAGATGGTGAGGACTGATCGAAACAGCGTCAATCGAGGAAAATGGCTTCTGTTCGATAATCGAACGCAAAACTAACCGGTTCGTACACTTTCTGTTGATCTGGCATTTTGACAGGGAAATACTTTACTCGCACCCCTGAATGAGGCCGAGTCAGGCCGAGAATGCGGTGCTATCCAGTCACGACCCGAAGAGGTTGTGCTCATCCAGGAGCTCAAAGCATGCAGCGTTCTATTGCCACCGTATCCCTGAGCGGTACTCTGCCGGAAAAGCTCGAAGCCGTTGCTGCAGCGGGCTTCGACGGGGTAGAAATTTTCGAGAACGACCTTTTGTATTACGACGGCAGCCCGCGCAACGTCAGGCAGATCTGCGCCGACCTGGGTATTGCCATCACTCTGTTCCAGCCGTTTCGTGACTTCGAAGGCTGTCGCCGTGACCGCCTTCAGCGTAATGTCGATCGGGCCGAACGCAAATTCGATCTGATGCAGGAGCTGGGCACCGATCTGGTGCTGGTCTGCAGCAATGCCGCCGCCGACTCGGTGGGCGATGAAAATATCCTGCTCGATGACCTGAGCCTGCTGGCCGAGCGCGCCGGTGCGCGTAACCTGCGGGTGGGTTATGAAGCGCTGGCCTGGGGCCGCCATGTGAATACCTGGCAACAGGTCTGGAATCTGGTGCGTCAGGTCGATCACCCGGCCCTGGGTGTGTTGCTCGACAGTTTCCACACGCTTTCGCTCAAGGGCGATCCGAGTGCCATCGCCCGGATTCCCGGTGACAAGATTTTTTTCGTGCAGATGGCCGATGCGCCGATCCTGGCCATGGATGTGCTGGAGTGGAGTCGGCATTTTCGCTGCTTCCCCGGGCAGGGCGAATTCGACCTGCCGGGTTTTCTGGCGCCGATCCTGCGCAGTGGCTACACCGGACCTTTGTCGCTGGAAGTCTTCAATGACGGGTTTCGTGCTGCGCCGACCCGGGCCAACGCTGCCGATGGTTTCCGTTCATTGCTCTATCTGGAGGAAAAGACCCGTCAGCTTCTGGCCCGTGAGGCTGAGCCGGTCGCTTCCGAAATCCTGTTCGATCCGCCGCCTGCCAGCACGTACAGTGGCGTCGAGTTTCTTGAGTTCGCGGTTGACGAGACGCAGGGCGCACGTCTGTCCGGCTGGCTCGAACGTCTCGGCTTCGCCCGCTTGGGGCAACATCGTTCCAAGGCGGTGAGCCTGTTGGGGCAGGGCGATATCAAGATTGTGCTCAATGCCGAACCCTATTCCTTTGCCCACAGCTTTTTCGAGGCCCATGGCCCTTCGCTGTGCGCCACGGCCTTGCGAGTGGATGACGGCAACAGGGCGCTGGAGCGTGCGCGCGCCTTCAAGGGCCAGCCCTATCGCGGACTGGTCGGGCCGAACGAGCGGGAAATTCCTTCGGTGCGTGCGCCCGACGGCAGCCTGATCTATCTGGTTCAGGGGGCCGAGCCTGGCCAGTCGATCTATGACATCGATTTTGTCGTCGACCCCGAAACCAGAGGTCGGGGTGGTCTACAGCGCATTGACCACATGGCCATGGCGCTGCCGGCAGACAGTCTCGACAGTTGGGTGCTGTTCTACAAGAGCCTGCTGGACTTCGAGGCCGATGACGAAGTGGTGCTGCCCGATCCTTACGGACTGGTCAAAAGCCGTGCGTTGCGCAGCCGGTGCAGCACGATTCGACTGCCGCTGAACATTTCGGAAAACCGCAATACGGCGATATCCCACGCCCTGTCGAGTTATCGTGGCTCCGGCGTGCATCACATCGCGTTTTCGTGCGAAGACATTTTTGCCGAGGTCAGTCGTGCCAAGGAAGCGGGCGTGCCGTTGCTGGATATCCCGCTCAACTATTACGACGACCTGGCCGCACGCTTCGACTTCGATGACGAATTCCTCAGCGAGCTGGCGTATTACAACGTGCTGTATGACCGCGATGCCCAGGGCGGCGAGCTGTTCCATGTCTACACCGACGCCTTTGACGGGCGCTTCTTCTTCGAGATTCTGCAGCGCAAGAACGGTTATGTCGGCTATGGTGCGGCCAACGTTCCGGTGCGTCTTGCAGCCATGGCCAAGGCACGGAACGTGGCGGCGCGTCAGGCGCGTCTCTGACTTCTGATGCCGGGCTGCGCAGTGCAGGAGTGCTGCGCAGCTTCCCTCGATCCATTACGCGCTTCATAATCCGGAATTCAACCGTGGTCGTGAGCGAATAATGAAAAAAACTGCCGACTCCGCTGCCGTCGAGCCCGTCGATGCGCTGCGCAAGAGCCGCAAGAACAATCCGGAAAAGACCCGCGAGGATATTCTTCAGGCGGCAATCGTCGAGTTCGTTGCCTACGGCCTGACCGGTGCGCGTGTCGACGCCATCGCCGAACGCACCAAGACCTCGAAACGGATGATCTATTACTACTTCGGTAGCAAGGAGCAGCTGTACGTCGAGGTGCTGGAAAAGCTCTATGGCGATATCCGCACCACCGAAAGCCAGTTGAATCTGGGCGAGCTTGAGCCGGTGGAAGCCATTCACCGGGTCGTGGAGTTCACCTTCGATCACCATGACCGCAATGTCGATTTCGTGCGCATCGTGTGCATCGAAAACATACATAACGGCGAGAACGTCAAGCAGTCCGAGTCGATCCAGGCCAAGAGCCAGAACATCATTCGGGCGCTGGACGATATCCTGCGGCGCGGCGAGTCCATGGGGCTGTTCCGCGAGGGGGTTCATCCGGTGGATCTGCACCTGATGATCAGCTCGTTCTGCTTCTATCGCATCTCCAACCGGCACACGTTCAGCGAGATTTTCCAGATCGAGCTGTGGAGCGATGAGGTCAGGCAGCGTCACAAGACCATGATCTGCGACGCTGTGCTGAGTTACCTCAAACGCTGAGCCTTACAGGCTGTGGAAGTGGTCCATCATGCGCTCTGCATCGGCAGGGCGGCCACTGAACAGCTCGAAGGCCTTCACTGCCTGAAACACGGCCATGGTCGAGCCGTCGAGGGTGCGGCAACCCAGCGCGCGGGCATGCTTGAGCAGTTCGGTTTCCAGCGGGAAGTAAATGATTTCCGCTACCCAGAGTTCGGGGCGCAGCAGCTCCACCGGCAATGGCGTGCCGGGCAGTTTGGCCATGCCCACGGGGGTGGTATTCACCAGTCCGTCGGCTTCGGCCATTGCGCCCGGCAGATCGAGTCCCACCTGAGCCCGGCCGGCTCCGAAACAGGCGTTGAGGTTATCCACCAGACCGCGGGCGCGTTCAGGCTCAACCTCGAAAACGCTCAAGCGCTGAACGCCTGAACTGAGCAACGCATGGGCCACGGCAGCACCGGCACCTCCAGCGCCCATCTGCACCACATGCTGACGCGGTGCCTGGGCCAGACCGCGATGCAAACCCTCGGCAAAGCCCAGGCAGTCGGTGTTATGGCCGATGCGCTTGCCATCCTTGAAGACCACGGTGTTGACCGCACCGATACCGCGAGCCTCATCGGACAGTTCGTCCAGCAAGGGGATGACGGCCTGCTTGCAGGGGAAGGTAATGTTCAGGCCTGTGAACCCCATGTTCTGGGCACCTTCCAGCAAACGTGGCAGTGCATTGATATCCAGTTGGAGGGCGTCGATATCGATCAGCCGATACAGATAACGCAAACCCTGGGCGTCGCCCTCATGTTCATGCATCGACGGGGTTCTTGAAGCCTGGATGCCCGAGCCGATCAGGCCGGCGAGAATGGACGGTTTTTCAATCTGGGTCATGACTTTCTGTCTCTTGTTCTGGCGTCACATGCCCGATGTCGGGCAAACATTTCGGCAAAATGTACCAGATGGTTCAAAGTGCTGCAGTCTCTATCTCGGGCCTTGCAGGGATTTGGTGCGGTTATCGCCCGGATAGCGATGATCAGGTCCTTGAGGGATAATGCCCGGCCAGTTGCTCCAGCATTTTCACGAGTGTCAGATCTACCCATGTCCGAGTCCGCTTTCGTTGCCGCCCATAACCAAGCCAGTACCCTCTATCTGCCGCCTGGCCCCTGGACGACGGTACTCGACTGCCTGTGCGCGCGATTCGCAGCCATCAGCCGCGAGCAATGGCTGGACCGCATCGCCCGTGGCAAGGTGCTGGATGCCGATGGCATGCCTGTCTCCCCCGATCTGGCTTATCGGGAAGGTCTGAAGATTCATTATTTTCGCGAAGTGCCGAACGAAACGCCGATCCCGGTCGTGGAAACGATTCTGTATGCCGACGAGCATCTGGTGGTGGCCGACAAGCCCCATTTCCTGCCGGTTACCCCGGCTGGCGAGTATGTCGAGCAGACCCTGCTGCGGCGTCTGATCCATCGGCTGGGCAATCCGGACCTGGTTCCGCTGCACCGCATCGACCGGCATACCGCCGGGCTGGTGCTGTTTTCGGCCAACAGGCAAAGCCGCTCGGCCTATCAGGCGCTGTTTCCCACCCGCAGGATCGACAAGCGTTACGAAGCCATCGCGCCGGCGCTGCCCGGGCTCGAGTTTCCTCGTCTGCATGTGAGCCGGTTGGTGGATGGCGAACCGTTTTTCCGCATGCAGGAAGGGCCGGGGGCAAGCAATACCGAGACCCGCATCGAAGTCTGCGAGCGCAACGGGGAGTTATGGCGTTACGGCTTGTATCCGGTGACCGGCAAGAAGCACCAGTTGCGCGTACACATGGCAGCGCTGGGCGCGGCGATCTGCAATGACCCGTTCTATCCCGAGGTCATCAAGGATGCCGTCGACGATTACGACCGGCCATTGAAGCTGCTGGCCCAGGGGCTGCGCTTTGTCGACCCGCTTAGCGGGGAACCCCGCGAGTTCGAGAGCCTGCTCAGGCTTGACTGGTAAGCCCGTACAGGTAAGACCGGCTTCAGCCTCATCGCTCGCTAACGCCTTCCCGACTGAAATCGGTCCTACGGGATGGTGTGGAATTGTGGAAGCCAATAAAAAGCCCGCCAGCTAGACGACTGGCGGGTTTTTTTCTACATCACGTCCGGATTACAGATCCTTGACGGTACGTACCTGATCCTTGTTGATGCGGGTCTGCTTGCCATCGAGTTGCTTGAACTCGTAGAAGCCCGAATCTTCATCGTAGTGAGGGGTATCTACGGACTGGATTTCACGGCCATCATTGAGGGTGATTACAGTTGGGGATGCGCAACCTGCGAGGGATGCAATACCCAGTGCCAGCAAAAAGGCGGCAGGAAGTGTGCGTTGTTTCATGACTGTGTCTCCGGATGGACTCTTGGTTAATGACTCTCAGACGTATACACCTTCTGCAAGTTCCATGAAAAGTTCATGGAGCCTGATCATTGATCTGGCTCAGCAACTCGGGGGTATTGAGATTGGCCAGACGAGGGTCGCCAGCTTCCAGTTGCAAGGCCACGGGCTGAAGGTCCGCCATGGCCCGGCGCGGGCTGCGTTCACCGCTCTGCCACGCACGCTCCAGAGCTTCGGCATGGGCGGTCGGAATGATGCAGAGCAGCGGTTGCCAGTGCTCGCCTTCACGAATCATGACCGGCTGATCGGGGTGTTCGAATGCAGTGTTTCGCAGCGCCTGCAGCAAGGCATGATCGATCAGCGGCACATCGCAAGGCAGCACCAGCAGGTAGTCGTGCCGGGCACGGGGCAGGGCGGCGCGAATACCGGCCAGAGGCCCGCTGAAGTCAGTGTTATCGTCCTGAACCAGTTGATCTGCGTAAGCGGCGTAACGCTCCTGGTTGCGATTGCAGGAAATGATCAGGTCGTCCGTCAGGGGACGTGTCAGGCGATGCAGGTGCTGAATCAACGGTTCGCCTCGCCATTGCACAAGGCCTTTGTCGCGTCCGCCCATGCGTTGTCCCTGACCTCCGGCCAGCAGCAGAATGGAGCAATTCGGCAATGTGACGCCAACATTCATCAAAGACTCACCGGGCAGTAAAAAGGAGTGCTGTGATATAACACCGGCCTGTTTCCTTAACAACCGGATCGAGGCCATGAAAGCCAAGGCTGACACACCTTTTGTACCCCTGAATATCGCCGTCCTGACCGTCAGCGATACCCGCACTTTTGAAAACGACACATCGGGACAGATGTTCGTCGATCGCCTGACCGGAGCCGGTCACGGCCTGATCGAGCGCGTGCTGCTCAAGGATGACCTTTACAAGATCCGCGCCCAGGTCGCGACCTGGATTGCCGACGAACAGGTGCAGGTCGTGCTGATCACTGGCGGCACGGGCTTTACCGGACGTGACAGCACGCCGGAGGCCGTGAGCTGCCTGCTGGACAAACAGGTCGATGGTTTCGGTGAGCTGTTCCGGCAGATTTCCGTGCCGGATATCGGCACTTCGACCATTCAGTCCCGGGCGCTGGCCGGTCTGGCCAACGGTACGCTGGTCTGCTGCCTGCCAGGCTCCACCAACGCGGTGCGTACTGCCTGGGACGGGATTCTGTCTCAACAGCTGGATTCACGTTTCCGTCCGTGCAATTTCGTGCCGCACCTCAAGCAGGCCGAGCCCTGCGCCACCCGTGGTTGAGCGCAGATGAACGCACCTCAGGCCCTGATGCCTGTCGAACAAGCCATCGCGCGCCTGCTGGAGATGGCCGAAGCCTCGCCCATTACCGGGCGTGAACGGGTTTCTCTGGCCGAAGCCCAGGGGCGTGTGCTGGCGGTGGATCTGATCGCCACCCTTGACCTGCCGCCCTGGCCCAACAGCGCCATGGACGGTTACGCGCTGCGTCTGGCGGACTGGACCGGCGAGCCGCTGCCGGTCAGTCAGCGTATCTTCGCCGGTCAGGCTCCCGAGCCGCTGGCAGTTGGCACCTGTGCACGGATCTTCACCGGCGCGCCCATGCCGGAAGGGGCCGATTGCGTTGAAATGCAGGAAAACGCCGAGGTTCTGCAGGACCAGCGCGTCCGTTTTATCGAGCCGCTGAAGCCTGGCCAGAACATTCGTCCTCAAGGCCAGGAAACCACAGTCGGCGACAAGGTGTTGGCGGCGGGTACTCGCCTGGGTCCCATCGAACTGGGGCTCGCGGCATCCCTGGGGCTGGCCGAGCTTGAGGTCATACGCCGGGTCAGGGTGGCCGTGCTGTCCACCGGCGATGAGTTGATCGAGCCCGGTCAGCCATTGGGGCCGGGGCAGATCTACAACAGCAATCGCGTGCTGCTGTGCAGTTGGTTGCAGCGTCTTGAATGCGAAGTCGTGGATGCCGGTATCCTGCCGGACGATCTGGAAAAGACCCGCGCTGCATTGGCGGGGCTCAACGAGGTCGACCTGATCCTGTCCACGGGTGGCGTATCCGTAGGCGAAGCGGATTTCCTCGGCCATGCGCTGCGGGAAGAGGGCGAACTGTCGTTGTGGAAGCTGGCGATCAAGCCCGGCAAGCCACTGACCTTCGGCCATTTCCGTGGTGTGCCGGTGATCGGCCTGCCGGGTAATCCGGCTTCAACGCTGGTCACCTTTGCGCTGCTGGCTCGCGCCTATCTGCTACGTCGCCAGGGCGTGGCGGATGTCGCGCCCATGCAGTTTCCCGTACCGGCCGGATTTGTCTGGCGCAAGGCGGGCAATCGTCGCGAATATCTGCGGGGGCGTCTGCAACAGGGGCGGGCCGTGGCCTATGGCAACCAAAGCTCCGGCGTCCTGCGCAGTGCGGCCTGGGCCGACGGGCTGATCGAGGTTCGCGAAGGCACCACGGTCGCTGAAGGGGACTGGATCAATTTCATTCCCTTGAGCGAAGTGCTGGGCTGATTGCATTCAAATGGTCGTCCGGCGAGGCATGAGCTACCCTCAAACACGCTGACAGATTGGGCATCAGGATTTTGCTCTGGAGTATTGTTATGCCGTCTTTGAGAGTGGCTTGTGTCATTCCGACCTACAATGGGCGCAAGGATCTGGACCGCCTGCTGGATTCGCTGGCGACCCAGACTGCGACCTTCGACACCTTGATCGTTGATTCCAGCTCTTCGGATGGCACCCTGGAGCTGGCACAGGCTCGCTGCGCGAATGTGATCCGTATCGACAGCAAGGACTTCAACCACGGCGGCACCCGACAGATGATGGTCGAGCGCTACCCCGACTACGACGTCTACGTCTACATGACCCAGGATGCCTATGTCGAGGATGTCGAGGCTATCGCCAATATCCTGCTGCCGTTTGCCGACCCCAAGGTAGGTGCGGTATGCGGGCGGCAATTGCCGCACAAGGATGCCAACCTGCTCGCACAGCATGCGCGGCTGTTCAATTACCCGCCGACCTCCCGGATCAAGACCCTGGACGATGCTGCTACCCTGGGCATCAAGACACCGTTCATGTCGAACTCCTTTGCGGCGTATCGGCGTGAGGCATTGCTGGCGACGGGAGGGTTTCCGCGACATGTGATCCTGTCCGAAGACATGTATGTCACGGCCAGGATGTTGCTCGCGGGTTGGAAAATCGCTTACGAAGGTTCGGCGGTGTGCAGGCATTCCCACAACTACAGCCTTCGCGAAGAGTTTTGTCGTTACTTCGATATTGGCGTGTTCCAGTCGCGGGAATCCTGGATCTACGAAACCTTCGGCGGGATTGCAGGCGAGGGGATGCGCTACGTGAAATCAGAGCTGGCCTTTCTGGGCAAGCGCCGCTTTCTCTTGTGGCCACTGTCCTTCGTGCGCAATGCCCTCAAGCTGCTGGCCTACAAGTTGAGCAAACAGGAAAAGCGTTTGCCCAAGGGCCTGAAGAAAAAGCTTGGCATGCACAAACGCTACTGGGACAGTCCGTATGCCGACAGTTCACGCGACTGAAACGGAGCGACCGGGCGGCGATCCGTTTCAGTCGCGAAGCGCTACTTGCCCGATTCCTCTTCCTGACGATCCGCCTCGAACAACTGCGCCAGTTCCTTCCTGGCTTCCCGTGCGGTCTGCAGAAGCTTGGCTTCATCGTCATACACCAGATGCTGGGCAGCCAGTACCTGCTCGTCGTGACGCTTGAAACGGTCGATCCGCGCATCGGCCTGGGCCTGACTCAAACCAAGGCCCAGCAGGGTCTGACGGCTCATTTCCAGGCTGGAATAGAAGGTTTCACGTACCGCCTGGGCGCCGACGTCGATCAGGCGATGGACGTGCTGGCGGTTACGGGCGCGGGCGATGATCTTCATGTCCGGATACAGCTTGCGGATCAGCTCGGCAGTCTTGATGTTGGTGTCAGGATCATCGGTGGCGATGATAAAGAACTCCGCCTCATGAACCTTGGCCGCCCGCAGGATTTCCGGCTTCATCGGATCGCCGTAGAACACCGGCACATTGCCGAAGCTGCGTGAGAATTCGATGGATTCCACAGCAGTGTCCAGGGCCACGAAAGGGATGTTCTGCGCTCGCAGAATACGTGCCACGATCTGGCCCATACGGCCCATGCCGGCAATCACCACGCGAGGACTGTCGGTATTGATATCGCGATACTCGTCCGGCACATCGACAGGCTTGGCCTTGGGCTTGATCCAGCGGGCCATGGCCATGAACAGCAGCGGCGTCATGGCCATGGAGAGCGTAATGGCCAGGATCAGAATGTCGTACAGCGCGGGTTCGAACAGGCCTTGCTGGTTGCCGATCTTGAAGACGACGAAAGCGAACTCGCCACCCGCGGCCAGTACCAGCCCCAGGCTCAGGGCATTCTGTTTGTTCAGTCCGCCTGCCAGGCGTCCGATGAAAAACAGCAGTGGGAATTTCAGGGCAATCAGCAGAAATGTCAGCCCCAGCACAGTCACTGGCGAGCTGAACAACAGGCTGATATTGGCGCCCATCCCGACGCTGATGAAAAACAGCCCCAGCAACAGGCCTTTGAAAGGCTCGATCTGAGCTTCCAGTTCGTGCCGGTATTCGGAGTCGGCCAGCAGCAGGCCGGCCAGAAATGCGCCCAGCGCCATGGACACGCCTACCAGCTCCATCAGCCAGGCGGTACCCATGACCACCAGCAGCGCGGTGGCTGTGGACACCTCCTGGATCTTGGTCTTGGCCACGATGCGGAACACCGGGCGTAGCAGGTAGCGACCGCCGACCACCACAATGGCGATGCTGCCCAGCACCTGCAGGCTGTGAAGCAGGCTTTCATGAGAACTGAGATCCTGCTCGTGGCTGGTGCCGGCCAATAGAGGAACCATGGCAATCAGCGGGATGGCAGCGATGTCCTGAAACAGCAGAATGGCAAATGCCAGACGTCCATGGGGGCTGTTCAGTTCCTTGCGCTCGGCCAGACTTTGCAGGCCGAAAGCGGTGGACGACAACGCAAGCCCCAGACCCAGCACCACAGCGGTATTGAGGGGCTGCTCGAAGGCCAGCAGGGCAACACAGCCAATCACCAGTCCGGTCAGCAGGACCTGCGCCATGCCGACTCCGAAGACCGCCTTGCGCATGACCCATAAACGTTTGGGCGACAGTTCCAGACCGATGATGAACAGCAGCAACACCACCCCGAGTTCCGAGATGTGGCTGACACTTTCCGGGTTGCCGATCAGTTTGAGCACTGAAGGGCCGATGATGACGCCCGCGAACAAATAGCCCAGCACGGCGCCCAGTTGCAGGCGTTTGGCCAGCGGAACGGTCAATACGGCGGCGAGCAGGAACACGACTGCGGCCTGTAGCAGGCTGCCTTCATGAGGCATGTTAGAACTCCTTGGCAAGTCATGAACAGTCGATAAACGACCTTGAGGGGCGGCATTAAACCATGCGTGATTCACAGAACAATGTTCAATTGTGCCCTGTGTGTGTCAAAGAGGCTGCGATGAGGCGGGGGAGCGGTGCCAGAAACGGCGCATCGGCGTACCATATGCGGGCATTTGCGCAGAGCCGATGCTGTCCAGAGAACTCAGGAAACCGTTATGACCAACAAGCAACGCTTGATTTATTCCATTCTGATCATCCTGTCCGTCATGGCGATCATGCTGGGGCTGTCACACCTGCAGAATACGGGTGTGCTGAGTGAGAAGACCTTCCAGTACATTGCCATCAGCGTGGCCGTGATCGTGGTCATTCTGAACGGCATCATGCGACGCAAGGTCAAGCGCTGAGATTCGCTGTCCTGCATCTTCGCCTCAAGGGGTGCAATCCTTGTCTGATTCGTTCAGCCATTCCCAGGCGCGAGGGTGCAGGCTGTAAGTCTTGTCCGCATTGAGATTGATAACGCCTTCATCGCACAAGCGTTTGAGCACCTCGCGGACACTGAGAAAAGACAACGGAACATCGAGTCGCAGCAACTGGCTGTGTACACCCCGTACTCCCAGGGCCTGGCCTTCGTCATTGGCCGCCAGCAGCGCATCCAGCACCTTCAGTCTGACCAGGCTGGTGCGCAGACCAAAACTTTTCAGCAGCAGCCTTATATGTTCATTGCCGGGACGATCGGTTTCTGTGGCGGGCGATTCTGCCTGGGCAGAAAGGGCCGTCTGCCGGAGCATCGTGCGGGTTGTAATTCCTTGACGATTGAACATGCAAACTCCTTTTCAGGCTTTTTCAGGTGCGGCTCATTGTGTGGTGTGAACGAAACTCATTACTAATGACGAACGAGGGCCTGAAAAACTCATCTTTGAACGCAAAAAAAACATAAAAATGTGATTTTGCACGGACGACGGCAGCTTCCCGGGTCGAGAAAAGCAACACGCACGCCCGGATCATACCGGGGGATCATTCAAAAATCTGTGAAAATGCTTCGCATTTGCATTGGTTGCAAAGGAAAAGTTGCGGGAGTAAAACGATCAGCCTTTCGGCGTTGCCGAAGGGCGTCTGTTAAGGACAGGGTTGCCTTCCTGATTGCGGGTGACAAAAACCGGCAGCACTTTGGGCAGTGAGGTCAGCAGGTTCGACATGTCCTGAGTGTTGTAACTACCACCCAGGCGAATGGCCCCCGTGGCGTTATCCGCCAGCAGGATCGGCGTCGGGAGGTAGCGGTTTATCAGGGGCAGGGCCTGGCTGAGTGGCAGATCATTGAAGATCAGCTTGCCATTGCGCCAGGCCAGGCTGGTGTCGCCGCTGTGGGTTTCACTGATTTTTGGTTGGACATCGCCCGGCTTGTAGCTGGCCTGCATGCCCGGTTCCAGGCGATAACCAGTGCCGGGCTGTGAACGGTCGCTGCAGATCTGCACCGAACCGTCGACCAGCATGACCCGTACCTGCTCCTGATACATCCAGACATTGAAGCGGGTGCCGGTCACCTTGACGCTGCCCTGGCCTGCCTTGACCACGAACGGATGAGTGCTGTCATGGGCGACTTCAAAGAATGCCTCGCCCTTTTCCAGGGTAACGCTGCGTCGATCCTTGTAATTGGCGTAAGTCAGTTGCGTGCCCAGATTCAGCTCGACGCGGCTGCCGTCGGCCATGGTGACGACCCGGGTGGCGTCCTGTGCTTCGTAGGTGTCGTAAGTGTCGGGAATCCAGCCTTGATTCCAGCCGACAATACCTGCCAGAGGAATCGCCAGGGCAGCAATCGTGGCAGCCACGGCGTAGTGACGACGCGAGCTTTTGCGACGGGGCATGGCCTTGGGGGCTTGAGGCGGTATCTCGATCACCGGAGCCGGATTGACTGGAGTGACCTGTTCGGAAATATCCCATATCTCCAGCATGGCTTCGTACTCGATTGCATGCTGTGGATGGGCGTTGAGCCACTGATTGAAAGCCTTTCGCTCGGCATCCGTGCAGTCGTCGGCATGCAGGCGCATGCACCAATGCGCGGCGGCATCGGTTATCGCGTCATATTCTGCTTCGCTGAGGATGGGGGCGCTCATTGGCTCTCCGGTGTCTACCGTGGGGGCATTCTACCTCCTGATGTCTATTGGAGAGAACAATGTATGGCTATTGAGTATCAGTTAGAGGAGTATTTCATCGTGAATGTGATCGGCTCTCATTGATGTAAAACACGGTGTAAAAGTTTTCCCTGAAGTGCGCTGCGATATTTTCAGACAGGCCGATACTTGCTTTTTCAATCTTGACGCCGGAGCTTTTGATGTCCGCAACTCGTGATAATGACCAGGCCATGAGCGTTTCGTATCAGCAACTGGCCGACCTGCTTCAGCAGATATTCATGGTGCATGGTGTTTCGCCGCAGGCCGCTCGCGTACTGGCTGAAAACTGCGCCAGCGCACAACGCGATGGCTCTCACAGTCATGGCATCTTTCGTATTCCAGGCTACCTGTCGTCCCTGGCCAGTGGCTGGGTCGATGGTCAGGCCGTGCCTGTGGTCGAGGATGTGGCCGCGGCCTTCGTCAGAGTCGATGCCGGCAATGGCTTTGCCCAGCCGGCCCTGGAGGCTGCTCGCTCGCTGCTTCTCGAAAAGGTCGCCAATGCCGGGATCGCAATTCTGGCGATTCGCAACTCCCATCATTTCGCGGCGTTATGGCTGGATGTCGAACCCTTTGCCCAGCAAGGTCTTGTGGCACTGAGTGTGGTCAACAGCATGACCTGCGTCGTGCCCCATGGCGCGCAACAACCGCTGTTTGGCACCAACCCGATTGCCTTCGCGGCACCCCGTGCCGGTGGCGAGCCCGTGGTGTTCGATCTGGCGACCAGCGCCATCGCCCATGGCGATGTCCAGATCGCCGCACGGGAAGGGCGGATGCTTCCAGCGGGCATGGGCGTGGATCGCAATGGGCACCCCACCGAAGACCCCAAGGCCATTCTCGATGGCGGTGCGCTGTTGCCGTTCGGTGGCTACAAGGGCTCGGCGCTGTCCATGATGGTGGAGTTGCTGGCCGCCGGGCTGACCGGCGGGAATTTCTCGTTCGAGTTCGACTGGTCGAAACACCCCGGTGCCCAGACGCCCTGGACCGGGCAGTTGCTTATCGTCATCGATCCGGACAGGGGCGGCAGTGGGCAACATTTTGCCCAGCGCAGCGAAGAGCTTGTCAGGCAGATGCGCGGAGCAGGGCAGGAGCGAATTCCAGGCGATCGCCGCCATGCTTTGCGTGCCCGGTCACTGGTCGATGGCATACCTATCGATGCGAGCGACTGGGAGCGGCTGCAGGCGCTGGCCAGGTCGTGATCGAGGGCGGCATTGAATGACCATTCGTCGCGAGCAGGCTTGTGCCGGGCCTGCTCTATGAATACTGTATATAAGAACAGTATCCGGTAACGAGGTCGTCATGTCCCTGAATGCATTGCAAGGTTCGATCACTCACCACTCCTTCGGCGCTCTGCTGGTCAACGAGATGCAGCGCGAAGATTTCCTTGCCCTGGCAACCGCGCTGCGCCAGTTCAATTTCGATGAGCCGCATGGCTCGATGTCCGTCACTGAAACCCGCCATGGCGACGATCGCTGCACAGCCGCTGTCGCCTGATAGCCGGTGTTTCCAGTCCCGACTTGCTTGCTGATATACGAAACATATATGATTCGTATATTCCATATGAGGTGAGTTATGGGGCTGGTAAAGATTTCTGAACACATGCACGCCAATCTGCGCTCGGCCAGCGTTGCCTTGAGCCGTTCCATCAACGCTCAGGCGGAACACTGGATGCGCATTGGCATGCTTGCCGAACTTCATCCGACACTCGATTACAGCGAAATCTGTCAGATGCTGATTCGTGCCGAAGGTGCAGGTGGCACCGTGCTGACTGCCCAGGCTTCCGATATCTTGCCGGTTGTGCGGGTGGCCTCATGAGTCGCGGTATCACGCTCAAGACCGAGCAGGATCTGGTCCAGCTGCGCATTGCAGGCCGGATGGCTGCCGAAGTACTGGCAATGATTGCGCCTCATGTGAAGGCTGGTGTCAGTACCGAAGCCCTTGACGACATCTGCAACGAATACATCGTTAAAGAGCTGAAAGTCATTCCGGCGAACGTGGGCTATCACGGCTTCACCAAGACCACCTGCATTTCGCCCAATGCCGTGGTCTGTCACGGTATTCCTTCGCCGAACGACATTCTCAAGGACGGCGATATCGTCAATATCGACGTGGCGGTCATCAAGGACGGCTGGTACGGCGACACCAGTCGCATGTATCTGGTGGGTGAAGTCAGTCCGCTGGCCAAGCGACTGGTGGAGACCACCTATGAAGCCACTCGTGCCGGTATTCATGCCGTGCGCCCGGGGGCCACGCTGGGTGATATCGGTCACGCCATCCAGACGGTAGCTCATCGCGAAGGCTTCAGTGTCGTGCGCGAGTATTGCGGTCATGGCATCGGCCGCACTTATCACGAAGAGCCGCAGGTTCTGCACTACGGCACTGCTGGCAAGGGCCTCAAGCTCAAGCCGGGAATGGTGTTTACCATCGAGCCGATGATCAACGCCGGCAGGCCGGAAACCAAGGCTCTGGCGGATGGCTGGACGGTGCTGACACGTGACCTGTCATTGTCCGCCCAATGGGAGCATATGGTTGCCGTGACTCAGACGGGGTTCGAATTGCTGACGCCCTGGCCTGATGGCACGGGCAATTACGCTCCGATCTGAGCGCATTGATGAAGCCGGCCCTTGAAGGGCCGGTTTCATTTTCAGAGAGGCTTAAATGTTTGCAGAGCTTTTCTTCCAATGCACTTGTGTCACCCCAAAACCTTGCGCCTGCAAGATCGCCAGGCGTATGGGGCCAGCCGATACATTGTCGCTGACAGTGCCTACTCCGGCGTGCAATGTGGCGATATGAAGGGCGTCGCTTTGGCTGAGCAGCAGGGCTTGATGCAGAAACTGGCGAGCTTCGCCCTTGAACTGATAATGGATTTCAAATTCCGTTTGAGTTGTCATTCATGCCTGCCTGTTGGGCGTAGAGGTTACGCCATCTGAAAATGAGTACGTGCGGGTACAGGTAGCTGGGGCGCATTGCTACTTCATTTCGAGATCGATACAGGGTTGCAATTACTTCAGACGGTTCTGATCGGACTGCGGTTCTCTAGCGTCCTGTCCGGTATGTTGCCCGTATTGCAATGCTGCCGGGCAGATGCGGTCATGAGTCGGGCGGGGCGCGATGAGGGAAATTACATTGTTTTGGATCCAACTGAACAGTTGTCCGATGAGTGGCGAAGTGCCTTATCCAGATGCATGGATTACTCATCGAAAACTGCTCAAACGGATATTCAGGAGTGCTCAGCTACAGGATTTGAGATTCACCGGCCCCACGAAGTCGTTGCCGCGGCCCATCACACAGGCAACCCGCTGATTGCGCTGACGCTCCCATTCCTGAACCGGATAGGTCTTGTTCCAGGCCTGATAGAGCTGCTGATCCTGGCGTGACAGCCGCAAGTTGTATTGCTTGCTCATATAGAAGTAAGTGCGTGCGATCATGCCGCGGATCGAAGGGCGTGGCATGACCTTTTTCGCCTTGAAGTCCACTTGTGTCAGGCAGGAACCGTACTGGCCTTTCTGTTCGGGCAGCCAGCCAAAACTGAAGTTGCTCCGGTCACCGTTTACCTCTCCGATGCTCGGCACCAGATTGTGCAAGTCAGCCTCGGCACGCTTATAGATGTCGTCGTTCTTTGCGCAGTTTTTTCGACCGCCGTCCTGCCAGCACTGGCGCTGATGGCCAATCTGCCAGGCGGGCACGATATGTTCCCACTCGATGCGTTTGGCGCGGTTGGCGTTCTTGCGTGGTACGTAGCCACAGGCTGCAAGGTCAACCTGATTGCCCGTGTATTTGCAGCCGCAATAGAACTCGGTCGCTTGAGGCGCATAGAGGCCCCAGGCGATTTTTTTCGCCTCGCTGAATGTTCGCGGAGCATCGGCTTGTACGGTCAGTGGAGCAATGAGGAGCAGGGTGGTGCAGAGCAGGGTAGAAAATCGAACCATCATGCCGTCAGTCTTCCTTCGGCAATGTCCAGAAAATCTGCACGCCACCGTCATCGCGCCAGGCGAGGGTGACGTTATCGTTCTCGGCTATTTCTTCCAGCAACTGGGCCCAGTCGTCTTCCGGTTCGTCAGGCTGGCGAAATATCAGCGCGGCCCTGGCTTTCTGGGCGGTTGGCGAGTTGATGATTTTTTGCACCCGGATGCCAAGGCGTTCATAGGAGCCGGGAAGGGAGGGGGTCACTGCTGCGCTTTGTCTTGCCACGAAAAAAGATCCCTTGGGTTGCTGTACGGACATACAGTATTTCACTGTCGTACCTTTCGCAACTCTTATGTAGGATCAATCACTTTGCTTCAGGGATATATCGCTGTCTGTTGATTTTCATGTCTCGTTTCTGGCTTCGCGATGGACTTTTCTTCTGGTCGGCAGGGCTGACGGCTGGCTTTATGTTAATTGACAAAAGCTGCTGGTTTTCTCATAGTTCTCACTCGCAAACGTTTGCGTGTCGAGCCCGAGGTTCGACCCTGCGTCGTTCGCCCGAAAAATAATCACAACATCGGAGATGAACTCATGAAGCTGCCATTCGCTGGACGTCTTCTCGCTGCCGCCATTCTCTCTGCCGCCACGGCAGTCACGCCCCTCTCTTTCGTCCATGCGCAGGAGGCTGAAAAGCCCAAGGTCGCTCTGGTCATGAAATCACTGGCCAACGAGTTCTTCCGGACCATGGAAGATGGTGCCAAGGCCTATCAGAAAGAGCATTCCAACGACTTCGATCTGGTTTCCAATGGCATCAAGGATGAGTCCGACACGGCCAGCCAGATCCGTATCGTCGAACAGATGATCGTCTCCAGGGTCGATGCACTGGTCATTGCCCCGGCCGATTCAAAGGCTCTGGTACCGGTGATCAAGAAGGCGATGGATGCCGGTATCCAGGTCGTCAACATTGATAACCAGCTGGATGCCTCCGTGCTGAAAAGCAAGAACATCGAAGTGCCTTTCGTAGGCCCGGATAACCGCAAGGGCGCTCGTCTGGTCGGTGAGTACCTGGCCAAGGATCTGAAAGCAGGCGATGAAGTCGGCATCATCGAAGGTGTGCCGACCACCACCAATGCCCAGCAACGTACTGCCGGTTTCAAGGACGCCATGGAAGCTGCGCAATTGAAGATCGTTTCCGTGCAGTCCGGTAACTGGGAAATCGACAAGGGTAACGCCGTTGCCTCTGCCATGCTCAACGAATATCCGAACCTCAAGGCGCTGCTGGCGGGCAACGACAGCATGGCACTGGGCGCAGTGTCGGCGGTTCGTGCCGCAGGCAAGGCGGGCAAGGTTGCTGTAGTCGGTTACGACAATATCAATGCCATCAAGCCGATGCTCAAGGATGGTCGAGTGCTGGCCACTGCTGACCAGTTCGCAGCCAGACAGGCCGTTTTCGGTATCGAAGCAGCATTGAAGCTGGTCAGGAAACAGCCTGTCGATAGCGTCAATGGCGTGATCGAAACCCCTGTCGAGCTCGTCACCAAACCCTGATCCCTGTCTGGTAATGGCGCCTGCCCGAACCGGGCGGGCGTCGGGAGAATCTTATGTCAGCACCTGTCCAGGATGCTGTTCTGTCCATCAGTGGAATCGGCAAGACCTACGCCCAACCGGTACTTGCCGATATCGAGCTGACGCTGATGCGCGGCGAAGTGCTGGCCCTGACCGGCGAGAACGGTGCCGGCAAAAGCACCTTGTCGAAGATCATTGGCGGGCTGGTAATACCCGATGCCGGTGTGATGCATTTCCACGGGCAGCCTTATCAACCGGCAAACCGTACGCAGGCTGAAAAGCTGGGTGTGCGCATGGTCATGCAGGAGTTGAATCTGCTGCCGACCCTGACGGTGGCGGAAAACCTGTTTCTGGATGACATGCCGCGGCGCCTGGGCTGGATCGATCGCAAGGTTCTGCGCGAAAACGCCATCAAGGCCATGGCTCAAGTCGGGCTGGAAGCCATCGACCCGGATACGCTGGTCGGTGATCTCGGTATCGGTCATCAACAGATGGTCGAAATCGCCCGTAACCTGGCTGGCGATTGTCATGTGCTGATTCTCGACGAGCCGACCGCGATGCTGACGTCGCGAGAAGTCGAGATGCTGTTCGAGCAGGTCAGCCGCCTGCAGGCACGTGGCGTCTCGATCATTTACATTTCCCACCGCCTTGAGGAACTGGCCAGGGTTGCCCAGCGCATTGCCGTGCTGCGTGACGGCAAGCTGGTCTGCGTGGAGCCCATTGCTCGCTATGACAGCGAGCAACTGGTCACGCTGATGGTCGGGCGAGAGCTGGGCGAGCACATCGACATGGGCGCTCGGCAGATTGGTGAAGTCGCGTTGTCGGTCAAGGGGCTGGGGCGTACCGGCAAGGTGCAGGACGTTTCGTTTCAGGTTCGTCGCGGCGAGATTTTCGGTATTTCCGGCCTGATCGGCGCGGGACGAACCGAGCTTTTGCGCCTGATCTATGGTGCCGACAAGGCCGACAGCGGCAGCATCGAAGTGGGGCAACCATTGCGCGAAGTGACCATTCGCTCGCCGGCCGATGCAGTCGAGCAGGGCATTGCGCTGATCACTGAAGACCGCAAGGGCGAAGGCCTGCTGATGTCGCAGTCCATCAGCGCCAACGTCGCGCTGGGCAATATGCCGGCGATTTCCCGGGGTGGTGTGGTCAGTGCCCGGGATGAACTGGCACTGGCGCAGCGGCAGGTTGCGGCCATGCGTATTCGCAGTTCCAGCCCGGCACAACTGGTTTCGGAGCTTTCCGGGGGCAATCAGCAGAAAGTGGTTATCGGTCGCTGGCTGGAGCGTGACTGCCCGGTAATGCTGTTCGACGAACCCACCCGCGGGATCGATGTGGGAGCCAAGTTCGACATCTACGCGCTATTGGGTGAACTGACCCGCCAGGGACGGGCGCTGGTGGTGGTGTCCAGCGATCTGCGGGAACTCATGCTGATCTGTGACCGCATCGGCGTGCTGTCGGCAGGTCGCCTGATCGATACCTTCGAGCGCGACAACTGGACTCAGGATCAACTGCTCGCCGCTGCTTTTGCCGGCTATCAAAAACGTGATGCGTTGCTCAGCGAAGCGGCGCCCAGGAATGACTCATGAATAACCCTGTTTCCCAGACGCAGCCTTCAGCTGCCCGGAATTATTTCGGCCTCGGCACTTACCTCGGGCTGGCGGGCGCCTTGCTGGCGATGATTGTGCTGTTTTCGTTGCTCAGTGATCACTTCCTGTCGTACCAGACCTTCAGCACCCTGGCCAACCAGATTCCGGATCTGATGGTGCTGGCGGTGGGTATGACGCTGGTACTGATCATCGGTGGTATTGACCTGTCGGTGGGGTCGGTTCTGGCCCTGGCCGCTTCGGCGGTGAGCGTCGCGATTCTGGGCTGGGGCTGGAGCGTATTTCCCGCAGCCTTGCTGGGCATCGCCTGCGCGACCCTGGCGGGTACTCTTACCGGCTCCATCACCGTCGCATGGCGAATCCCGTCCTTTATCGTGTCGTTGGGCGTGCTGGAAATGGCACGCGGCGTGGCGTATCAGATGACGGACTCGCGCACGGCCTACATCGGTGATTCCTTCGCCTGGCTTTCCAATCCGCTGGCTTTCGGGATCTCGCCCTCGTTCCTCATCGCGCTGCTGGTGATCTTCATTGCCCAGGCGGTGCTGACGCGTACGGTATTCGGTCGTTACCTGATCGGCATCGGCACCAACGAAGAAGCCGTGCGTCTGGCAGGGATCAATCCCAAGCCTTACAAGATTCTGGTGTTTTCACTTATGGGCCTGCTGGCCGGTGTGGCGGCGCTGTTCCAGATATCCCGGCTGGAAGCGGCCGATCCGAATGCCGGTGCGGGCCTGGAACTGCAGGTCATCGCGGCAGTGGTGATTGGTGGGACCAGTCTGATGGGCGGGCGCGGCTCGATCATCAGCACCTTCTTTGGCGTGTTGATCATTTCCGTCCTGGCGGCAGGTCTTGCGCAGATCGGTGCATCGGAGCCCACCAAGCGCATCATCACCGGTGCCGTGATCGTGATCGCGGTGGTGCTGGATACCTATCGTAGCCACCGGGCACGGCGGCAGGGCTGATATGGCAACCATCAAAGACGTTGCGGCGCTCGCAGGGATTTCCTACACCACGGTGTCCCATGTGCTGAACAAGACCCGTCCGGTGAGCGACCCGGTGCGTATCAAGGTCGAGGCGGCCATTGCCCAGCTCGATTATGTGCCCAGTGCCGTTGCCCGCTCGCTCAAGGCCAAGACCACTTCGACGATCGGCCTGTTGATTCCCAATGGCATCAACCCATATTTCGCCGAACTGGCGCGAGGGATCGAGGATCATTGCGAGCGTAACGGTTTTTGCGTGATCCTCTGCAACTCCGACGACAACCCGGAAAAACAGCGCAACTACTTGCGCGTGTTGCTGGAGAAACGCGTCGACGGCCTGATCGTTTCTTCGGTGGGCGGCGATGTCAGTATCGCGGGCGGTCTGGCAGAGGTTCGAACGCCTCTGGTGATCGTCGACCGCGAGCTTGAGGGCATCGATGCCGATATGGTGCGCATCGATCACGAGCATGGTGCCTATCTGGCGACTCGTCATCTGCTCGATCTGGGGCATCGCGATATTGCCTGCATCGGTGGCCCGGACAATACGGTGGTGGCCCAGATGCGTTTTGTCGGTTACCGGCGTGCCATGCAAGAGGCAGGTGTCGAGGTGCCGCCTGAGTGGGCGATCCACAGTGATTTCAGCAGTTCCGCCGGTCATGAGGCGGCAGTCGGCCTGTTGTCTGGTCATCGACCTACCGCCATTTTTGCTGGTAACGACGTGATTGCAATTGGCGTGCTGCGGGCGGCGGCCGAGCGCAATATCCGGGTTCCCCGTGATCTGTCGGTGATCGGTTTCGACGATATCCAGATGAGCCGCTATGTCTACCCCGCGTTGACTACCGTCGGCCAGTCGATCATGCAACTGGGGGAAACGGCTGCAGAAATGCTGCTATCCCGGATTATCGGAGCTTCGACCGAATCGTCCGGCAGGCGTCTTGTAACGCCCAGTGTCGTGGTGCGTGAATCCACTGCACCGCCGAACAATGCCTTCAATGAGTTGCGCTGAAATACAGCGCCGAGCGAATGAGCCATGCAAGCAAAAATAGTGATAGTGGGCAGTCTCAACATGGATCTGGTGATTCGCGCCCGGCGTTTGCCGCGACCCGGTGAAACACTTGCCGGAGAAACCTTCATGACCGTGCCCGGCGGCAAGGGGGCCAATCAGGCCGTTGCGGCTGCGCGCCTGGGTGGCAGCGTGGCGATGATCGGGTGCGTGGGTGAAGACGCCTATGGCGAACAGTTGCGAGGTGCGTTGCTGGCAGAAGGCATCGATTGTCGCGCCGTCACCTCGGCTTCCGGTGTATCCACCGGGATTGCCTCCATTGTGGTGGATGACAACAGCCAGAACGCGATCATTATTGTCGCCGGGGGGAATGCTCAACTGACGCCTTCTCTGATCGGAGTGTTCGATGCGCTGCTGGTCGCTGCCGAAGTGGTCATATGCCAGCTCGAAGTGCCGATGGAAACGGTGCACTACACCTTGTCCCGTGCCCGTGAGCTGGGCAAGACCGTCATTCTCAACCCCGCACCGGCTGCTGCGCCTCTGCCTCAGGAATGGTATCGATTGATTGACTATCTGATTCCCAATGAAAGTGAGGCGCAGGCGCTTACAGGAATCGTGGTGGATTCACCCGCGTCGGCGCAGAAGGCCGCGACAGCGCTGCTGGCAGCCGGGGCACGTAATGTCATCATCACATTGGGAGAACAGGGCAGCCTGCTGGCCAATGCCCAGGGTTTTGAGCATGTACCTGCGCAACGTGTGAAGGCGGTTGATACGACGGCAGCAGGTGATACCTTTGTCGGCGGTTTTGCCTCGGCTCTTTCGCAAGGCGGGAGCGAGTCCGAAGCGATCCGTTTTGCTCAGGTTGCGGCGGCACTGTCTGTCACCCGTGCCGGTGCGCAGCCTTCGATACCGACATTCGATGAAGTGCAGGAATTCAAAGCCTCATGAAAAAGACACCTCTTCTCAATATTGCCTTGTCCCGCGTGATCGCTTCACTGGGGCACGGCGATATCCTCATGATCGTTGATGCCGGCATGCCCGTGCCTGCAGGTGTCGAACTGATCGACCTGGCCTTGACCCATGGTGTGCCGGATTTCGCCAGCGTGCTGGATGTCGTGCTGACGGAAATGGAGGTCGAAAGCCATGTGCTGGCCAGCGAGATGCTGGAAGTTCAGCCGCCCGGGTTGCGAGTGATCGAAGCCCTGGCGCTCGATGAGCAATTGGGTCAGCAGCGCTGGGTGAGTCATGAGGAATTGAAGGTCTTGAGCCGTCGTGCCAAGGCTATCGTGCGTAGCGGGGAATGCCAGCCGTATAGCAATGTTGCCTTGGTGGCTGGAGTCGTTTTTTAAGGAAATATCCAACAGGGAGTAAACCATGCAGATATTGAAGTTTTCCAGGCAACTGCTGTGGGGTCTGTCGCTTTTGTCCATTCTCGGTATGAGTGCCGCCCAGGCGGCTGAAAAGCGCAACCTGATCATCGATACCGATCCGGGTGCCGACGATGTGGTCGCGTTGCTGCTGGCGCTGGCTTCTCCGGAAGAGCTGAACGTGCTGGCAATCACCACGGTGGCAGGCAATGTGCGTCTGGACAAGACCTCGCGCAATGCCAGGCTTGCCCGCGAGTGGGCAGGTCGTGAGGAGGTGCCGATCTATGCCGGTGCGCCAAAGCCTCTGGTACGTACGCCGATCTATGCCGAAAACGTGCATGGTCAGGAAGGATTGCCGGGTGTGCCGATCCACGAGCCGGCAAAAGGGCTGGCCGAAGGTAACGCCGTCAATTACCTGATCGACACCCTGAAAAAAGCCGAGCCGCACAGCATCACTATTGCCATGCTCGGTCCGCAGACCAATCTGGCGCTGGCACTGGTTCAGGCTCCCGAGATCACCCAGGGGATCAAGGAAGTCGTGGTCATGGGCGGTGCGCACTTCAATGGCGGCAATATCACGCCGACTGCCGAGTTCAACCTGTTCGCCGACCCCCATGCGGCGCAGATTGTCCTGGCCAGCGGCGTCAAGCTGACCTATGTGCCGCTGGACGTGACCCACAAGATCCTGACCAGCGAGCAGCGTCTGCAGAAGATCGCGGCACTGGGCAATCAGGCGGGCAAGCTGGTCGGTGGAATTCTCGATGAGTACGTCAAGCTGGATATGGAGCATTACGGACTGCCCGGCGGTCCTGTCCATGATGCAAGCGTGATTGCCTGGCTGCTTCAGCCGGAGCTGTTTTCAGGTCGGCAGATCAATCTTGCCATCGACAGTCGCGATGGCATCGGCTTTGGTCAGACCGTCGCAGACTGGTACGGCACGCTCAAGCAGCCACAGAATGTGTTCTGGGTCGAGAATGGCGACGCTCAGGGCTTCTTCGATCTGCTGACCAGCCGGTTGGCGCGTTTGAAGTGAGTCGCTGTGCTTCAGGCAGGTAGCTCCACCGGGGAGTACCTGCTCAGCACCTGGCCGAGAAAGGTTCGGGCACCTTCGGTGCCCAGTTCCTTGATCAGCAGGTCGACTGCAATGATCGTAAGCTCTTCTGCCGTGCCCGGGCTGTGCGAGCAATGTCCCTGAGGCCATTTGGCCTTGATATCCGCATCGATGGATATGATTGTCATGTCTGTCTCGTCTCGTGTGAAAGCAGCGCATCATCCTGAGCGTTGCCGAATGCCTGGACGCCGTGTGCAGTAGATCATTCCACGCACAGGGTGACACTTCTGCTTAGGCATCATGTCGGTTTATTAATAGCCTATGCGAATAAACGTTTTGTGACGATTCCCGGCTGCGTATGTACTCGTTCTCTGGGGCAGACTTTTGTGGCACGTGGGCCTGTGCCTGCAACCAATGCGCCTGGATGCGGTCGCACATGGTCTGAACATGTTCATTGGTAGAGGAGGGTGTATGCCCCGGAAATTTGCAACAGTGGGTTTTTTCGCTTTGACAGCTTTGCTGGCAGGATGCAGCTCTACATCGGGATCGTCTCCCGAGCCTGCCCAGGCAGCCTCTCATGCAGGGCATGGGCGCTGCGATGCGGCTCAGGCCCAGTCGGCGGTAGGGCAGCAGGCTTCGGCTGCATTGCTGGCCCAGGTGCGTACTCAATCCGGTTCGAACGAAGCGCGGATTCTGGGTCCCAACGATATGGTCACGCTGGAGTATCGGTCCGACCGCGTGAATATCAATGCGGATGCCAGTGGCAAGGTGATTCGCGTCAACTGCGGTTGATGCCTGCATTTCCCTTTTCCATAAAAAAACCCGTCCAATGAGACGGGTTTTTTTCAAGTCAGGTGGATCAGACCACAGTGACTTCTTCTGCTTGCATGCCTTTCTGGCCTTTGGCAGCAACGAAAGAAACGGTCTGGCCTTCTTTCAGGCTTTTGAAACCGTCGCTCTGGATTGCTTTGAAGTGTACGAACAGATCGTCACCGCCACCTTGTGGAGTGATAAAGCCGAAGCCTTTTTCATCGTTGAACCATTTTACGGTGCCGGTTTGGCGATTAGACATGGTGTATCTCCAAGAACATAGTTTTTCAGTAGAACGTGCTGCTCAGGCCAACTGGGCACACCGAGGCATAATAGTCGAAATGTACGAAAAGAGAGTCATTCAGGTAGGAACTTTGAATTAAAAGCGAATAGATGTAAGGCATCATATTGCTGTTTTGTAAAAGTGATATCCCCGGTCGGGCGAGGAGGACAGGTGCTTGTGGTGCGCCGAAAGCCCCGTCTTGCGGGGCTTTCGGGAATATTTACCATTGCCTTTGGCAGTTGTTGATGAAGTTTTGCCTCAGGCCGCGGCGGGAATTATTTTTTTGCCGCGCTGCAGTTTTCGGCGACCAGTTTCTGCAGTTTCGAAGCCAGGGCCGGGTTTTGAGTCGCGTCGGCGTTGAGGCTGGCGATCTCCTTGTCCGAGAAATGGCTGTCGACCTGTTTTGCGCCGCAATCGCAATGGGCCTTGGCCGTCTTGTCATCCAGATTATGCTGTTTCGCAGCATTGACACATTCTTGAGTGAAGGCAGAGCGAGTCGCACTGTCCATGGCCGCGTGAGCAGTCAGCGGGCCGGCCAGGGCGGCACAGGCAAGCAGGGCAGGCATAAGGTGAAAGCGCTTCATGGTGTTCTCCTTTGCTGGAAGAGTCATACAGGAACCCGACTTATTCAGACGGCCTTGAGCGGCTCCAGTTCAGGCGATATGCAAAAACGCTCTATTTCCATACTCATCGGGCAGGTTGTGCGTGTGAATCGACGTGGCTGTGCTAGGATGCGCGTCCTGTAGATTCTTTGCCCCGTGGCTCAATGGTCATCGGCGCGGCACATGCAGGTTTTTTCGCACAATCCAGTCATCTGGTTCGGTTGAAGGTTGGCCTGAAAGGCTCCTGCCACTGTGAGGCAGGCATACCACCGAATCACGTACTGGCTCATCCCAACCCACGTGACCTTTGGTAGGGGTCACCACTAGGAGAGGAGGCGCCATGCCCACCATTACTCTTCCCGACGGCAGTCAACGTTCATTCGATCATCCGGTTTCCGTAGCCGATGTCGCGCTTTCCATTGGTGCCGGTCTGGCCAAGGCCACCGTGGCCGGCAAGGTCGACGGCAAGCTCGTCGATGCCTGCGACCTGATCGAAGGCGATGCCAGCCTGCAGATCATTACTCCCAAGGATCAGGAAGGGCTGGAAATCATCCGTCACTCCTGCGCTCACCTTGTAGGGCATGCCGTCAAGCAACTGTACCCGACCGCCAAGATGGTCATCGGTCCGGTCATCGACGATGGCTTCTATTACGATATCGCCTACGAGCGCCCGTTCACGCCTGACGACATGGCAGCCATCGAGCAGCGCATGCAGCAGCTGATCGAGAAGGATTACGACGTCATCAAGAAGGTGACGCCGCGTGCAGAAGTGATCGAAGTGTTCACTTCGCGCCAGGAAGACTACAAGCTGCGTCTGGTCGAGGACATGCCCGATCAGCAGACCATGGGCCTGTACTATCACGAAGAATACGTCGACATGTGCCGCGGTCCGCACGTGCCGAACACCCGTTTCCTCAAGTCCTTCAAGCTGACCAAGCTGTCCGGTGCCTACTGGCGCGGCGATGCCAAGAACGAGCAGTTGCAGCGCGTCTACGGCACGGCCTGGGCTGACAAGAAGCAACTGGCTGCTTACATCCAGCGTATCGAAGAAGCCGAAAAGCGTGACCATCGCAAGATCGGCAAGCGCCTGGGCTTGTTTCACACTCAGGAAGAAGCGCCGGGCATGGTGTTCTGGCATCCGCAGGGCTGGACCCTGTATCAGGTGCTTGAGCAGTACATGCGCAAAGTGCAGCGCGAGAACGGCTATCTGGAGATCAAGACGCCACAGGTGGTCGACCGCTCGCTCTGGGAGAAATCCGGGCACTGGGCCAACTACGCCGACAACATGTTCACCACCGAGTCCGAGAGTCGCGACTACGCCATCAAGCCGATGAACTGCCCATGCCACGTGCAGGTATTCAATCAGGGCCTGAAGAGCTACCGTGAGCTGCCAATGCGTCTGGCCGAATTCGGTGCCTGCCACCGCAACGAGCCGTCGGGTGCCCTGCACGGCATCATGCGCGTACGTGGCTTCACTCAGGACGACGCGCACATTTTCTGCACCGAAGAGCAGATGCAGTCCGAGTCGGCAGCCTTTATCAAGCTGACCCTGGATGTGTATGCCGATTTCGGTTTCAAGGATATCGAGCTCAAGCTGTCGACCCGTCCTGAGAAACGCGTGGGTTCTGATGACTTGTGGGATCGTGCCGAATCGGCACTGGCTGCTGCGCTGGACAGCGCGGGTCTGCCTTACGATCTGCAGCCGGGCGAGGGCGCTTTCTATGGTCCGAAGATCGAGTTTTCCCTGAAGGACTGCCTCGGCCGCGTCTGGCAGTGTGGTACCTTGCAGCTCGATTTCAACCTGCCGATCCGTCTGAGCGCCGAGTACGTCTCGGAAGACAACGGTCGCAAGCATCCGGTCATGTTGCACCGTGCCATCCTCGGTTCCTTCGAGCGTTTCATCGGTATTCTGATCGAACACTACGAAGGTGCATTCCCGGCCTGGCTTGCTCCGACGCAGGCAGTGATCATGAATATCACTGATAAACAGGCAGATTTTGCTCTCGAAGTCGAAAAAACTCTGGCTCAAAGCGGATTTCGTGCCAAGTCTGACTTGAGAAATGAAAAGATCGGCTTTAAAATCCGCGAGCATACTTTGCTCAAGGTCCCTTATCTCCTCGTTATCGGAGATCGGGAAGTTGAAACGCAAACTGTCGCTGTGCGTACCCGCGAAGGCGCTGACCTCGGTTCAATGCCGGTCGCCCAATTCGCTGAATTCCTCGCACAAGCGGTTTCCCGGCGTGGTCGCCAAGATTCGGAGTAATTATTATTAAGCGTGAAATGAGACAAGATAAACGAGCTGCACCCAAGGCCCCGATCAATGAGAATATCTCGGCCCGCGAGGTTCGGTTAATTGGCGCTGACGGCGAGCAGATTGGCATCGTCTCGATTGATGAAGCGCTTCGTATAGCCGAAGAGGCGAAGCTGGATCTGGTAGAGATTTCTGCCGACGCAGTACCTCCGGTCTGCCGTGTCATGGACTACGGCAAATCGATCTTCGAGAAGAAGAAGCAGATTGCTGCTGCGAAGAAAAACCAGAAGCAGATCCAGGTTAAAGAAATCAAGTTTCGTCCAGGGACGGAGGAAGGGGATTACCAGGTAAAACTACGCAACCTGGTACGTTTCCTGAGTGACGGGGACAGGGCCAAGGTATCCTTGAGATTCCGCGGTCGTGAGATGGCCCACCAGGAGCTGGGTATGGATCTGTTGAAGCGGGTTGAAGCTGACCTGGCCGAATACGGTTCCGTCGAACAGCATCCTAAGATGGAAGGACGCCAGCTGATCATGGTCATCGCCCCGAAAAAGAAGAAGTAACCACCAGGGCACGGCAGGCCTTGCGGTTATGTTTATCAATTGAATGCGGAGTATCCGAACATGCCAAAGATGAAGACTAAAAGTGGTGCAGCTAAGCGGTTTTTGAAAACTGCTAACGGCATCAAGCACAAACACGCTTTCAAGAGCCACATCCTGACCAAAATGTCGACCAAGCGTAAGCGTCAACTGCGCGGTAGCAGCTTGCTGCATCCGTCTGACGTGGCAAAAGTCGAGCGCATGCTGCGCCTTCGTTAATTTTGATCAAGAATAGAGGAAGTAACTCATGGCTCGTGTAAAGCGTGGCGTCATTGCCCGTAAGCGTCACAAGAAAATTCTGAAACTTGCTAAAGGCTACTACGGCGCGCGTTCACGCGTATTCCGTGTTGCCAAGCAAGCGGTAATCAAGGCAGGCCAATACGCCTACCGTGACCGTCGTCAGAAAAAACGTCAGTTCCGCGCTCTGTGGATCGCTCGTATCAACGCTGGTGCTCGTACCAACGGCCTGTCCTACAGCCGTTTGATCGCTGGTCTGAAAAAGGCGTCCATCGAGATCGACCGTAAGGTTCTGGCTGATCTGGCAGTGAACGAAAAAGCGGCGTTTGCTGCGATTGTCGAGAAAGCTAAAGCCTCTTTGGCCTAAGTCCCCGACAATCACCGCCTCCGGGTTCCGGAAGCGGTTTTGAACGTCATAAATAGGGGAAGAGCCTTTGGCTCTTCCCCTATTTCGTATCTGGAGTCTGTACATGGAAAACCTGGACGCGCTGGTCTCGCAAGCTCTTGAGGCTGTGCAAAGCGCCGAAGATATCAATGCCCTGGAGCAAATCCGGGTTCACTACCTCGGCAAGAAAGGCGAGTTGACTCAGGTGATGAAGACCCTGGGGAACCTGCCTGCTGAAGAGCGCCCGCAAGTCGGCGCCCTGATCAACGTTGCCAAGGAACGTGTCACAGAGGTTCTTAATGCCCGCAAGGCGTCGTTTGAGCAGGCAGAACTGACTGCCAGGCTCGCGGCCGAGTGCATTGACGTGACCTTGCCGGGACGCGGTCAGACCTCTGGTGGTCTGCACCCGATCACCCGGACTCTGGAACGTATCGAACAATTCTTCACCCATATCGGCTACGGCATTGCCGAAGGCCCCGAGGTCGAAGACGATTACCATAACTTCGAGGCGCTCAACATCCCTGGCCACCACCCGGCGCGGGCGATGCATGACACCTTCTATTTCAATGCGAACATGCTGCTGCGTACCCACACCTCGCCGGTGCAGGTGCGGACCATGGAGTCGCAACAGCCGCCGATCCGTATCGTCTGCCCGGGTCGTGTATACCGCTGTGATTCGGATATCACCCACTCGCCGATGTTCCACCAGATCGAAGGCCTGCTGGTCGACCGCGATATCAACTTTGCGGATCTGAAAGGCACCATCGAAGAGTTCCTGCGCGTGTTCTTCGAGAAAGAGCTGGCGGTGCGTTTCCGTCCTTCGTTCTTCCCGTTCACCGAGCCTTCCGCTGAAGTCGATATGGAATGCGTGATGTGCAGCGGCAAGGGCTGTCGCGTCTGCAAGCAGACCGGCTGGCTGGAAGTCATGGGCTGCGGAATGGTCCACCCGAACGTGCTGCGCATGTCCGGCATCGACCCTGAAGAGTTCCAGGGCTTTGCTTTCGGCATGGGTGTCGAGCGTCTGGCAATGCTGCGTTACGGCGTCAATGATTTGCGCCTGTTCTTCGACAACGACCTGCGGTTCCTGGCGCAATTTCGCTAGAACGCATGCCCGTAACGAATCTATTAGGAGAGCAGGATGAAATTCAGTGAACAATGGTTGCGTGGCTGGGTAAGCCCGCAGGTTTCCCGTGACGAGCTGGTTGCCCGTCTGTCGATGGCCGGTCTTGAGGTTGACAGCGTTACGCTGGCCGCCGGCGTCTTCACCGGTGTGGTCGTAGGCGAAGTCCTGAGCACCGAGCAACACCCCGATGCTGACAAGCTGCGCGTTTGTCAGGTCAGCAATGGCAGCGAAACACTGCAGGTCGTATGTGGCGCGCCGAACGTGCGTCCGGGTCTGAAAATTCCTTTCGCAATGATCGGTGCCGAGCTTCCTGGCGACTTCAAGATCAAGAAGGCCAAGCTGCGCGGTGTCGAGTCCAACGGCATGCTGTGTTCCGCTGCCGAACTTCAACTGGGCGAGGGTAACGATGGCCTGATGGAGCTGGCTGCCGATGCGCCGGTGGGGCAGGACATTCGTGTTTACCTGGAGCTGGACGATGCCAGTATCGAAGTCGACCTGACTCCGAACCGTGGCGACTGTCTGTCGGTTGCCGGTCTGGCTCGTGAAGTCGGCGCGCTTTATGCGGCCGAGGTCACTCGTCCGCACGTGGCGCCCGTGGCTGCCGTGCATGACGAAGTGCGTCCTGTCGAGCTGCTGGCTCCTGCTGCCTGCCCACGTTACCTGGGGCGTGTGATTCGCAACGTTGACCTGTCGCGTCCTACTCCGTTGTGGATGGTAGAGCGTCTGCGTCGTTCGGACGTGCGCAGTATCGATGCAGCTGTCGATATCACCAACTACGTCATGTTGGAGCTGGGTCAACCGCTGCATGCCTTCGACTTGGCCGAAATCAATGGCGGGATTCGTGTGCGCATGGCCGAGGAGGGCGAGAAACTGGTCCTGCTCGACGGTCAGGAAGTCAGCCTGCGCGCCGACACCCTGGTCATTGCCGACCAGCAGCGCGCCCTGGCCATCGCTGGCGTCATGGGTGGCGAGCACAGCGGCGTTACTACCAAGACTCGCGATATCTTCCTGGAAAGTGCTTTCTTCGACACCATTTCGGTGGCCGGCAAGGCTCGTTCCTATGGCTTGCACACCGATGCCTCGCACCGTTACGAGCGTGGCGTGGACTGGCAACTTGCCCGTGAAGCCATGGAGCGTGCTACTGGTCTGCTGCTGGAAATCACCGGCGGTGAAGCCGGTCCGGTCATCGAAGTGGTCAGCGAACAGCACCTGCCATCGATTGCCTCCGTGACCCTGCGTGCAAGCCGTGTCGAGCAAATGCTCGGTCTGGTCATTGAAAACGCTGAAATCGAACGTCTTCTGACTGCTCTGGGCTTGAAGCTGAGCAGCGAGGCTGTCGGTCAGTGGCGCGTTGAAGTGCCAAGTCACCGTTTCGACATCAGCCTTGAAGTCGACCTGATCGAAGAGCTGGCGCGTCTGTACGGTTATAACCACCTGCCGGTTCGTTACCCGCAAGCCCGCCTGGCACCTCAGGCCAAGGCTGAAGCGCGTGGCGATCTGCCTGAGCTGCGTCGTCTGCTGGTTGCCCGTGGCTATCAGGAAGCGATCACCTATAGCTTCATTGATCCGAAGCTGTTCGAACTCTTCAATCCGGGCGTTCAGCCGCTGCTGCTGGCCAATCCGATCTCCAACGACATGGCAGCCATGCGCTCCTCGTTGTGGCCGGGTCTGGTCAGGGCGTTGCAGCATAACCTCAACCGTCAGCAGGATCGCGTTCGCATGTTCGAAAGCGGACTGCGTTTCGTCGGCCAGCTTGAGGGTCTCAAGCAAGAGCCTATGCTTGCCGGTGTGGTTTGCGGAAGCCGCTTGCCTGAAGGCTGGGCACAAGGCCGTGATGCCGTCGATTTCTTCGACGTGAAAGCGGACGTGGAAGCGGTGCTTGGTTTTGCTGGCGCGCTGGGTGAGTTCACCTTCTCGGCAGGTCAGCACCCGGCTCTGCATCCCGGTCAGACTGCTCGCATCGAACGCGATGGTCGTGAAGTCGGTTTCCTGGGTGCCATTCATCCGGAACTGGCAAAAGCGCTGGGCCTTGATCGTCCGGTATTCGTGTTCGAGCTGGTCCTGGCTGAAGTGGCCACAGGCCGTCTGCCGAAATTCCACGAGCTTTCTCGCTTCCCGGAAGTGCGTCGCGACCTGGCTCTGCTGGCTGATCGGGACGTCAATGCAAGCGCAGTTCTTGACGTTATTTGTGAAAATGCAGGCGAATGGCTCACGGACCTCAGGCTATTTGACGTTTATCAGGGTAAAGGCATTGATCCGCATAGAAAAAGCCTTGCAGTTGGCTTGACCTGGCAGCATCCATCGCGCACTCTTACTGACGATGAGGTAAACGCAACGACACTTGCTATCCTCAATTCACTTGAGGAACGGTTAAACGCCACGTTAAGGAAGTAGCGTATGGGGGCTCTGACGAAAGCTGAGATGGCCGAACGTCTGTACGAAGAGCTGGGCCTGAATAAACGAGAAGCCAAGGAATTGGTTGAGCTGTTCTTTGAGGAAATCAGGCACGCTCTGGAGGACAACGAACAGGTGAAATTGTCCGGATTCGGCAATTTCGACCTGCGCGACAAACGCCAGCGGCCTGGTAGAAATCCAAAGACCGGCGAGGAGATTCCGATCACTGCTCGCCGTGTGGTCACCTTTCGTCCAGGGCAGAAGTTGAAGGCCCGAGTTGAGGCTTATGCTGGAACCAAGTCATAACGACGAGCTACCGCCTATCCCGGGCAAACGCTACTTCACCATTGGTGAAGTCAGCGAGCTCTGCGCGGTCAAGCCGCACGTTCTGCGTTATTGGGAGCAGGAGTTTCCTCAACTCAACCCCGTCAAGCGACGCGGAAACCGTCGGTATTATCAGCGCCAGGACGTGCTGATGATCCGCCAGATCCGCGGTTTGCTCTACGACCAGGGCTTCACCATCGGTGGAGCCCGGTTGCGTCTTTCCAGTGGCGAAGCGAAGGACGATACCCAGCACAACAAGCAGATGATCCGGCAGATGATTGCCGAGCTGGAAGATGTCCTTGTCATTCTTCGTGCATGATGAGTGAGCAAGATACTTCCATAATTCAAAAGCTTAGGGTATATTCCTCATCGCTTTCGCAAGTTGCGAAACAGTTTCACGCCTAGTCGGGGCGTAGCGCAGTCCGGTAGCGCACTAGCATGGGGTGCTAGGGGTCGAGTGTTCGAATCACTCCGTCCCGACCATATTTTTCAATGACTTAGCCACCTTTTGGTGGCTTTTTCATTTATGGCCCAGTGATATTTCGAGTGATCTTGGGATTTCGACTTACACTTGCCTTCTCTTCAAGATTGTCAGAACCGGTCCGCGTGAACCGGTTACTGCTGCCATGTTCTCAGCTTTAATCAAATACTGCCGTTCTTATGGCTGAGCCGCGCTGTACAACCTTTCTTTGTGATGTCCGCCGATTGAAGGCGACTGCCAATCCTGCGATTTAACAGATATCGAGACGAAGCGTTGATAAGGCCTTATCGAGAAGCAGGCCGTAGTCCAGTAAGAAAATATCGAGTTCATGATTTCTTTCTGTGCATATCGCAAGGCATCCCGCGGCGGTTTCTGGCCTTGGGCAGCCACAAGCTTTAATGGACGGCTTGGGGGCTTGCTCAGTTATGGTCAGCCGCTCGTCTAACAACTCTGCACTCCCAGCCCCCCTGACTCTCTCACTCGATACACGCGCAGAAACCCTGCGCACAGAAGGAGATCAACCATGGGAATCGAAGACAACGGGCCTGAAAGTGCTTACCCAGGGCCGGCTGAAAAGACGACCGATACGGGTGAAAACCATGGCTCCGGTCTTGAGCAAGCCCGGTCTGAGCCAAAGCAGGGCAGTGACGAGCGGCCAGAAGACTGGAATCCACCTCCGGAAAGCCCGGAGTCTGGCGGCGAAGCTCAAACAAATCTTGAAAATGATGAAGGACCTGAAACTGACAGCCTTATCGATTCGGAGTAGGTGTTTTTAGCTTCTTACCTGAATAGTCCTCCAGGAAATCGAGTAGCCCCGGCCTTATGCCAATTACACCATGCTGTTCTGTTGCTGGTGTGCAGTATCGACATAAAAATTTACACATGCTCCGTCAGACAAAAACCACATCTGCAACCTTGGGCTAGACTCAAGTGTCAACCCGCGATGTAGCGTCTACAGGGACGGTCAAATGCTTTCTCATCTCGAATTGCGTCATGTTATGGAAGTGGCCTTCAGGCCTTCGATCTGCAAATGCACCATCACCCCGGACGGATTGATGTCCATCGAACTGAGAAACCCGGAAACCCATATCCCGGAACTGACCATGACCGGCATTTCGACTGCCAAACTCAGTGGGGGGCGCGCCATTGCGGCCTTGGTGGGGGAAATCAAAGATGAAGCCAGACGCGTCAAGGCGGCTGACAAGGAGGAGATCAAGCGTCAGGGATAGAGCAGATATGACAAGCCCGCATCTAGCGGGCTTGGTGCTTTTACGGCTTTCCTTCAAAACCTCGCGTCTGCGTTACGAATATCGTGCTTTCTTCCTCGCCACCACTAAAGATTCCCGCTCAATATCCGATGCAATATGCAACCTTCCTCGGATACACATCATGTTCAATTCCCATTTGAAACAAGCCAACAAGGCACTGGAACTTCGACTCGCCATGCTGGAGCAGGCCAGTCAGGCTCTGGATTTAGAGACTGTAGCTGCAGTACTGGATGGTCGAGGGAACGTGAAATCCATCAATTCCCTGTTTGAAGCCGAGCTCGGCTATTCGCCCAGCGATGTGGTCGGGCGTCGTCTGGAAGAATTGAGTCCGTCGGAGCTCAGCGGTGATGTCCACCAGAAGCGGGCTCTGGGTGCTATTCGGGAAGGGAAGCACTTCAGCGGGACGCTGCGGTTGAATCACAAGCAGGGTTCCAAGGTCTGGCTGCGAACGATTGTCGTGCCATTGAGGAATGAAACCGGTGGTGTCGAACAGATCACGCTGTATTCGAGCGTATTGACGCGTACCATCGAGGCTTCGCGGGAGAATGAGGCGCTGGTCAATGCCTTGCAGCGTTCGACCGCTGTCATCGATTTCACGCTCGATGGAATTGTGACTGGCGCAAACGACAACTTCCTCAAGGCCATGGGCTATGAACTTGCCCAGATCAAAGGCAAACATCACAGCATCTTTTGTACGCCGGAGGAATCCGGTTCAGAGGCTTATAAAAGCTTCTGGGAAAGGCTGCGCAGAGGCGAGTTCATTGTCGATCGTTTCCGCCGTATCGATAAATACGGTCGGGATGTGTGGCTTGAAGCTTCTTACAACCCCATCACGGATGCGAATGGCAAGCTGTATAAAATTGCCAAGTTCGCAACCGTTATCACTGACCAGGTCGAGCGCGAAAAGGCGGTGTCAGAGGCATCGAATATGGCGTATCAGACCTCTGTCCAGACTGACACTACTGCCCAGCAGGGGCGCGCAGTGATCAAGAATACGGTCGAGGTCCTGGATCGTCTGACCCGGTCCATGCAGGAGGCGACTCAAGGCATCGAAGCGCTCGATTCCCAGAGTCAGGTGATCGGGACAATCGTCAAGACCATCAGCAGTATTGCCGAGCAGACGAACCTGCTCGCTCTCAACGCTGCCATCGAAGCCGCCCGGGCCGGTGAGCAGGGCAGAGGTTTTGCCGTGGTGGCTGACGAGGTTCGACAACTGGCTTCCCGGACCACCAAGGCAACGGAAGATATCGTGAGCGTGGTCAAGGAAAACCAGAGCCTTGCTTCCGGCGCTGTTGGCGTGATCGAGCGCAGCACGGAGCAGGCCACCGAGGCGCTGACCCTGGCCAACGATGCAGACCGTGTGATCCAGGAGATTCAGCAAGGTGCAAACTCCGTGGTGCGTGCGGTCAGCAGCTTCGTTACCCAGAACTCGAACTGAGCGTTCGGCCTGAAAGTTTAGCGGTCAGCATTGTCGAGTGCGGGGGTGGGGCGTTTTTTGAAAGCGCTCTAGACCCGCACCGCCGTATACAGCGCCTTGATCAAGTCCGACTGGGTAATGATGCCCACCAGATGGCGTTGGGCGTCGATGATCGGCACATGTCGATGGCCATTTTCCGAAAACACCGGCACCAGATCGGTCAGCAGGCGCTCGGCACTGGCGACGCGTACCTTGCGGGTCATGATCTCACCGACAATGCTCGCCGGTTGCTTGTTGCTGACTTGACGCAGCAGTGCGCGCAGATGCCAGCCCACGCCTTCGTGGGCGTCCAGGTCGATCTGTTTCATGAAATCGGCCACTGTCACTATGCCCATCAGATGGCGTTGCCGGTCAATCACCGGTAACGCCTTGATCTTGTGTCGACGCATCAAGGCCCAGGCTTCGCGCAGAGGCATTTCCTGGCGGGCGACTATCGGTGTCGTGCTCATCACGTCTGCGCAGCGTATCTCGCCCATCTTGCGTTGGTAGGCCGAGGCTTCTGCCCGTTCCAGCAGTTCGTGAAGATCGTCGCGGCTGACGTCCAGCACCTGGTTGTAATGGGCCAGGGCGGCATCCAGATCCGCGTCACTGAAACGGCTGGCAGGCGAGTCGCTTTTCGCCTGTTGAACATGGGGCCAGGGACGGCGGGTCAGATTGTTGTAGACCACGCCCGCGGCCACCAGCAGCAGTGAATCGAGCATCACCGGGCTCAGCGCGTATATAAACTGATCGCAACCGGTAATCACCATCAACAGCGCCGCTGCGCCTCCCGGCGGATGCAGGCAACGGGTCGCCAGCATCGCGGCAATCGCCAAGCTGACTGCCAGGGCGGCAGCCAGTGTGGCATCCGGAATCCATTTGGCGCAGGCAATGCCCGCCAGCGCCGAAACCGTATTACCGCCCACCACCGACCAGGGCTGCGCCAGCGGGCTCGATGGCACGGCAAACACCAATACCGCACTGGCCCCGATGGGCGCGACGATAGCCATGGCCAGAAGGTTGTGTTCCATGGCGAATGCGCCGTGCAGCCAGAGCGCTGCAACGCTTGCGACCAACAGAATTCCCAGGGCCGCGCCGCTGCTGGCGCGTAACTTCTCTCGGGTGTCGATGGCGTGGGGCGCAGGCCATAGCGAGCGCAAGCGCGCCGCAAGGGTCATGTTGGACGGTGAAGGCATGTTCAGGGCAACCGTGAATAATTGAAAACCATGGGGCGCACGGCCCCAGGCTACTGTGGTGTTTCAGCGTGGGATTCCCCAGCGCAGAGGCTGTTCCCGTACATTTTCTTCTTCGTGGACGCCGACAGAGGTCTTGAGCAGATCGCTGCGGCTGACAAGCCCCACAACTTCGAGACTGTCCGCGTCGCGGACCACTGGAATGCGTTCAAGCCCCAAGGCAAGCAGGCGTCCGGCTAGCTGGCGGCAGTTATCACCGGGCAGGCAGAAGACGGGCGGTTCTGAAAACAGATCGCCCAGGCGTTTGGCAGGGGCATTCATGGTCTGGCGATCGACCATCCCGAGCAAGCGGCCCTGCTGCACGACTGGATAGGCTCGATGTGCCTGGCCGCTGCCGAAGGCCTGTTCACGAACGTGATCGACAGAGGCGTCGGCGTCGAGGGTCAGCACCTGACGTGTCATGATCTCGCCTGCTTCGTGACGTTCCAGCGGGTCCACCGAGTATTCCCGATAGATGTGCAAACCCCGACGGGCGATTTTTTCGGTCATGATCGAGCGCTTGGCGACCAGTACCGTCAGTGCATAGGCCACAGTGACGGTCAGCAGCAGGGGTAGCAGGGCTTCCAGGTCATGGCTCAGCCCCAGAGCGAAAACCACAGCCGTCAGTGGCGCACCGAGCACGCCGGCCAGCGTCGCGGCCATGCAGACCAGTGGCCAGAGCGCTCCCTGGCCATCGGGTAGCACATGGGCCAATGCTGCGCCCAGGCCGGCTCCGAGCATCAGTAGCGGTGCAAGTACGCCACCGGAAGTGCCGGAACCCAAAGCGATGACCCAGATGATTGCCTTGACCGCCAGCAATGCCAGCGCGGCACTCAGCAGTAAATGATTGTTGAGCAGATCGCGAATGACATCGAAACCGATACCCAGTGCACGAGGCTCGAAATAGCCGCCAACACCAATCGCCAGACCACCCAGCGCCGGCCACCACATCCAGTGCAATGGCAGACGACCGAACAGGTCCTCGACCCGGTACAACGACCAGGAAAGCACCATACACAGCATCCCACTGGCCAGCCCGGCGATGACGCAGCCCCACATGATCATCGGGGTTACGGCAGGCGTCTGTACGGCGAACAGTGGTTCACTGGACAGCAACTGCCCACGCAGGAAACCTGCAACCGCGCAGGCAATCGCAACCGGTACCAGACTGCGCGGGCGAAGCTCGAACAACAGCAGTTCCACGGCCAGCAGGACCGCGGCAATCGGAGTGCCGAATACGGCGGTCATACCGGCAGTGGCACCGGCCACCAGCAGCGTCTTGCGCTCGGCGGCGCTGAGTTGAATGTGCTGGGCAAGCAGCGATCCGATCGAACCGCCGGTCATGATGATCGGACCCTCGGCTCCAAATGGCCCGCCACTGCCAATCACAATGGCCGAAGACAGCGGCTTGAGCGCGGCGACCCGAAACGACAGCTTGCTCTTGCCGAACAGAATCGCCTCGATGGCTTCGGGAATGCCATGTCCACGGATCTTGCTGGAGCCATAACGAGCCATCAGCCCCACGATCAGACCGCCCAGCACGGGCAAGGCAATGGCCCACAAGCCCAGATGACTGTCAGCCGGGGAGACGTCGGTAAACGAAAGACGCTGGAAGTAAAAAAGATTGGTGAACAGATGAATCAATGCCAACAGAAGGGCCGCAGCAGCCACGGCCAGGGCACCAATCGGCACCGACAGGGCAACCAGGGCCAGCATCCTGTAGCTCACGGCAAAGTCACGTTTATGCTGCATGGCTCACTCCTGCTCGAAAGGCACGCGGAAACGCTTGCCAGCCGACTTGAGCTCTTCACGATGCAGAAAAGCCAGTTGTGCCAGCACCTCACTGCCTTTGTCGGTGAGACGGACCTGTACCTCACGCCGGTCCGCGGCGTTGCGTTGAGTCTTCACCAGTCCCAGAGCCTCGCAACGTTTCATCAGCGCCGCTGCCCCATGCGGCACGATCTGCAGACGCTCTGCCAGCTCACCCACGGTTGCCCAGTCGCGCTCGCTGAAACCCTGGGTATGCAGCATCAGAAGGTACTGCTGGGAAGTAACACCGCAGGTCTGCACGGCCTCTTCGGAAAAACGCAGGAAACGCCTCAGTTGATAACGGAATTCGGACAGGGTTTCAAAATCCTGCTTGTGGAGGGTGTCAGCCATGGGGATAGCGTCGCTTCGGTTTAGGGAAGGGCGGCATTTATATCATGGCGTGATGTATTTTGGCGATGCTGGATCATGTCGATTCGCCAATGCACAGGACCCATGGCCGAATCCTGATTGATGGCCATTTGTGGTCAAGCATCCACCACTCATCGTTTGCCTTGCACTCCTGGACCCCTGGCGTTTCTCACTACAAAGCGCAGATATCCTGTGCTTCACGCGGAGAATGGTCATGGAAATTGACGAGAATGCACCGGGTAATGTTTCACAAAGCCCCGCTACCAGACCGACGGACAGCGAAACCGGTTTTGATGCCGATCCAGCCCTGGATGATCTCAACAATGATGAGAGCGACGATCCTGATCTGCCGGTCAACCCGCCGGTAGACGAAGATGAAGAGCCGCCACTCAGATAGGCCCCTATAGGAGTGAATCGGGCGGCGCTCCGCTCATTCGCGAAAGGCCGGTACATCCAAAGGGAATGTATCGCCTTCAATGCAGTCATTCGCGAATGAACTCGCTTTCCCCGAGAGAGTACCTGCCCGAACCACTCAATCTCACAGCCAGCCCGCTACGAATTGCATGACGCGAAGATTCCCGTCGGCACTTCCTTGTTTGTTCCGGTAGATAGATTGTTACCAGATCCGTAAGAGTCATTCTCATTTTGCGTGGGTGACAATCTGACGCAGGTAGCGGCTTTTTTGGTATCGTTAAAAAAGTAACCGTTTAGTTAATAATTTTTCGCAGACATCGGGCCCGATGTTCAGAGCCGGAAAATCCTACAGTGGGCTTTGCCTCTGAGCCGACGGAAAAGCCTCTTTTCTCAAGGGTTCATGCATCAGCAGGATCATGCAACATGACTAAGTCTCAACCTTCGGCATCCTTCAGTCGCTGGCCCATCCGGGTTGTCGCGCTGGGTGTGCTGGTCTTTGGATTGCTTTTCGCCGCAGGAGGCGGCTATCTCGTCACGCTGGGCGGCAGTTGGTACTTTCTGCTGGCTGGTCTTGGACTGATTGCATCAAGCGTTCTGCTCTTCAGACAACGTCTTGCGGGTGCCTGGCTGTTCGCTGCGCTGATGGCACTTACGGTGATCTGGGCGCTGGCCGATGCCGGATTGAATTTCTGGCCGCTGATTTCGCGGCTGTTCGCTCTGGGTGTCCTCAGCCTGTTGGTGGCGCTGATCTATCCGGCGCTGTGCAGGGCCAATGGCTTGAAGGGCGGTGCTGCCGGATACGCGCTGGCGGGTGCTTTGCTTATCGCCATTGTTGCGTCTGGTGCGGGAATGTTCGTGCCCCATGCCTCGGTTTCTCCTGACGGCAATGGCCCGGGCCTGACCCGTGTCGATCCGGCAAAGGCGCAGAAAGACTGGCAGCACTACGGTAATGATGAAGGCGGCAGCCGTTTCGCAGCGCTGGACCAGATCAATCGCAGCAACGTCTCGGAACTGGTGCCAGCCTGGAGCTACAACACCGGCGACATCGCAATCAGCAACGGCAATGGTGCCGAAGACCAGACCACGCCGTTGCAGATTGGCGACAAGGTGTTTATCTGCACCCCGCACAACAACATCATTGCGCTGGATGCAGACACCGGTAAAAAGCTGTGGAAGAACGAGATCAACGCGCAGTCGGCAGTCTGGCAGCGTTGTCGCGGACTGGCTTACTTTGATGCCACAGCCGCCGTTACTCAGCCAACCGATGGCAGCACGCCAGCCAAGGCCGTTTCCGTTCCGGCGGGTGCCAATTGCCAGCGCCGGTTGCTGACCAACACCATCGACGCGCGCCTGATTGCCGTGGATGCCGATACCGGTGCGTTTTGCCAGGGTTTTGGCAATAACGGGCAGGTCGATCTGAAAGCCGGTCTGGGCAAGGTTCCGGATTCTTACTATCAGTTGTCTTCCGCGCCGCTCATGGCCGGGACCACTGTAGTCGTCGGTGGTCGTGTTGCAGACAACGTTCAGGCCGATATGCCGGGCGGAGTGATCCGTGGTTTTGACGTGGTCACCGGTGAAATGCGCTGGGCCTTCGATCCGGGCAACCCTCAGGAGCGGAATGCACCGGCTGCGGACAGCACTTACGTGCGCAGTACGCCCAACAGCTGGGCGCCGATGTCCTACGACCCGGCGATGAATACCGTGTTCTTGCCCATGGGCAGTTCGTCCACCGACATCTATGGGGTAGAGCGTACCGCGCTGGATCACAAGTACGGTGCTTCGCTGCTGGCCTTGAACGCGACCACAGGTGAAGAGAAGTGGGTCTACCAGACCGTTCACAACGACCTGTGGGACTTCGACCTGCCCATGCAGCCCAGCCTGATCGATTTCACCAAGGCCGATGGCAGCAAGGTGCCAGCCGTGGTGATCGGCACCAAGGCCGGTCAGATCTACGTCCTGGATCGTGCCACTGGTCAGCCGCTGACCCAGGTTGACGAGATTCCGGTCAAACCGTCCAACATCCCCAACGAGCCTTACTCGAAAACCCAGCCTCTGTCGGTAGGGATGCCGCAGATCGGCGCGCCGCACCTGACGGAATCGGATATGTGGGGCGCGACGCCGTTCGATCAGATGCTGTGCCGTATCTCGTTCAGGAAAATGCGTTATGAGGGCCTGTACACCGCACCGGGCACTGACATTTCGCTGAGTTTCCCGGGTTCTCTGGGCGGCATGAACTGGGGCAGCATTTCCACCGATCCGGTCCATGGCTTCATCTTCGTCAACGATATGCGCCTGGGCCTGTGGATTCAGATGGTGCCGCAGGAAAAAGATGCCAAGGCCTCGTCCGGCGGTGAAGCGCTGAACACCGGCATGGGTGCAGTACCGCTCAAGGGCACGCCGTACGCCGTGAACAAGAACCGTTTCCTGTCGGTGGCCGGTATTCCTTGTCAGGCACCGCCTTTCGGCACTCTGACGGCCATCGACATGAGGACACAGAAAGTCGCCTGGCAAGTGCCGGTGGGCACCGTTGAAGATACCGGCCCCATGGGCATCAAGATGCACCTGCCATTGCCGATCGGCATGCCGACACTGGGCGGGACACTGTCTACCCAGGGCGGTCTGGTGTTTATCGCCGGAACTCAGGATTACTACCTGCGCGCCTTCAACTCCGCCAACGGCGAGGAAGTCTGGAAAACCCGTCTGCCAGTGGGCAGCCAGGGCGGCCCTATGACTTATGTTTCGCCCAAGACCGGCAAGCAGTACATCGTCATCACTGCCGGTGGCGCGCGTCAGTCACCTGATCGTGGCGATTATGTGATCGCCTACGCGCTGCCTGACAGCAAATAAACCCACAACCTCCGAAACCCGCTGCCGCCCCCTCTGGCTGGCAGCGGGTTTTTTGTTGCCCGTCGGATTTACCCCTCTAGCTCTGCATCATGGAGTCGTCTAGGCTAATTGAGCCGGTCAAGCGCTGCTTGATGATCGGCCAAACAGCACTGCCGTGAGAACGGAGCCCAGAGAATCTGCGGGCACCGTATATGCCATAGACATCATCTGTCGCGCGTTCCGGGCTGAGGCCCGGCCGGATAGCAGGATGCAGACCAAGAGGTAGCAGTACATGTCAACCGAATCAAAATGTCCGTTCAACCATGCTGCAGGTGGTGGTACAACGAACCGAGACTGGTGGCCTGAGCAACTCAATCTGAAGATCCTGCATCAGCATTCATCCTTGTCCGATCCAATGGGCGAGGCCTTCGATTATGCTGAAGCGTTCAAAAGCCTCGATCTGGAGGCCGTGAAAAAAGACCTGCACGCCCTGATGACCGACTCTCAGGACTGGTGGCCAGCCGACTTCGGTCATTACGGCCCATTGTTCGTGCGCATGGCTTGGCACAGTGCCGGGACTTACCGGACCGCCGATGGTCGTGGCGGCGCAGGTGCCGGTCAGCAGCGTTTTGCACCGCTCAACAGTTGGCCGGACAACGTCAGCCTGGACAAGGCACGGCGTCTGATCTGGCCGATCAAGCAAAAGTACGGACGCAAGATTTCCTGGGCCGACCTGATCATCCTCACCGGCAACGTGGCGCTGGAGTCCATGGGCTTCAAGACCTTCGGCTTCTCCGGCGGTCGCCCGGACGTATGGGAGCCTGAAGAAGACGTGTATTGGGGGGCGGAGAAGACTTGGCTGGGTGGCGACACTCGCTATGGCAAGGACACCCAGCCACCGGGGGAAGGCGTTCTGGTCGCCGAGCCTGAGCTGCATGGCAGCGAAGAGAAGCGCACCGACAGCGAAGGGCGCCATCTGGAAAACCCGCTGGCCGCCGTGCAGATGGGCCTGATTTACGTAAACCCGGAAGGTCCCGAGGGCAACCCGGACCCGATCGAGTCCGCCAAGGACATTCGCGAAACCTTCGGCCGCATGGCCATGAACGACGAAGAAACCGTTGCCCTGATCGCAGGCGGTCACGCCTTCGGCAAGACCCATGGTGCAGGTCCGGCAAGCCATGTGGGGGCCGAACCTGAAGCGGCAGGCCTTGAAGAGCAGGGCTTTGGCTGGAAAAACAGCTTTGGCACGGGCAAGGGCGCCGACACCATCACCAGCGGCCTGGAGGTGACCTGGACCTCCACTCCCACGAAGTGGAGCAACGAGTATCTGGAAAACATGTTCCGCTTCGAATGGGAACTGACCAAAAGCCCGGCAGGTGCTCACCAGTGGACTCCGAAGAACGGCGAAGGCGCCGGTACGGTGCCTGATGCCCACGATCCCTCCAAGCGCCATGCGCCGAGCATGCTGACTTCCGACCTGGCGCTGCGCTTCGATCCGATCTACGAGCCGATTTCCCGTCGCTTCCTCGCCAACCCGGATCAACTGGCCGACGCCTTTGCCCGCGCCTGGTTCAAGCTGACCCACCGCGACATGGGCCCGCTGGCGCGTTATCTCGGGCCGGAAAACCCAACCGAAGAACTGCTCTGGCAGGATCCGCTTCCAGCCCTCGACCATGCCCTGGTTGATGACAATGACGTCGCAGCCCTCAAGAGCAAAGTCCTGGCTTCAGGCTTGTCGGTTTCGCAACTGGTATCCACTGCATGGGCATCGGCTTCGACCTTCCGTGGTTCCGACAAGCGCGGTGGTGCCAATGGTGCGCGTATCCGTCTGGCTCCGCAGAAAGACTGGCCGGTCAACCAGCCTGAGCAACTGGCGAAAGTACTGAAAACCCTTGAAGGGATTCAGGCCGAATTCAACAGTGCCCAAACGGGTGGCAAGAAGATTTCCTTGGCCGACCTGATCGTACTGGCGGGCAGTGCAGGTATCGAAAAGGCGGCCAGCAACGCCGGGCAGAGCGTCAAGGTGCCGTTCACACCGGGCCGTACCGACGCTTCGCAGGAGCAGACAGATGTGGAGTCCTTCGGCTTCCTTGAACCTGTTGCCGATGGCTTCCGCAATTACCTCAAGGGCAACTACAAGGTCTCGGCCGAAGCGCTGCTGGTGGACAAGGCTCAACTGCTGACCCTGACCGCACCGGAAATGACCGTGCTGCTGGCGGGCCTGCGGGTCCTGAACATCAATGCCGACAATAGCCAGCATGGTGTGTTTACCAAACGGCCAGAGGCGTTGACCAATGACTTCTTCGTCAATCTGCTCGATATGGGAACGGCGTGGAATGCGGCTTCAGGCGCCAACGACACCTTCCAGGGGCGTGATCGCAAGACCGGTCAAGTGAAGTGGACCGGCACCCGCGTCGATCTGGTCTTCGGCTCCCACGCTCAACTGCGTGCAATTTCCGAAGTCTATGCAAGCGCCGATGCCCAGGAGAAATTTGTCAGCGACTTCGTTGCCGTCTGGACCAAAGTGATGAACCTGGATCGTTTCGACATCTGAAGCCGGTCTTGTGAACGTCAGCCTGAAGCGGTGTGAGCCGCTTCAGGTCAATTTCCAGGTCGTTATGGCTGCTGCTCGCCCGAGCAGTTCTGCTCCGATACTTCATCCATGGCTTCAAGCAGCATGCGTTGTACCTCTACCGCATCGTTTGCCGCATAGACCCGGCCTCCGGTGTTTTCGGCAATGCAGTTGGACAGGGTGCTGTCACTGATATTAACCACGTTCACCCGCAGTCGTGGCTGCTGGCTGGCGATACGTGCGGACACCTCGCAAGCGTTTTGCTCACACCCATCCTCTCCGTCAACAAACATCACCACGACCGCATCCTTGAAGCGCCCGTCGACCTTGCTGGCTGCCTCGGCAAGACTGGCTGCCAGAGGCGTGCCGTCATCCGCCTGGAGCTGGTTAACCTTGGCAATCAGTTGTGGTCGAGCCTTGAGGCCAAACAAACCCTGATCCACCGTCGTGGTACAGCCTTTGAAGGTAATCAGGCGGGCGTCGATATCCGGGCGCAGTTGATCGATCATGGTCGCAAAGGATTGTCTGGCCACGGTCAGGCGGGTGGGCTCTGCGAGGAGGCGGGCTTTTCTCGGATTGGTTTCAGGCAGGTTCTGGCCTACCTGAAATAGCCATTCTTCGTCTGCGGCCGTTGCATTGATGTTGAGATTCATCGAGCCGGAGGTATCCAGTACTACTACGAAATCCGGTTTTGGGGCGTTCGCGGTGCAGCTATAACGTTCTACAGGCGTTGGGTAAATCAGACTCCACAAACTGCCACGCCAGGTCCAGAGCAGCCATAGCAAAAGAAGCAGTAAAGGTAACAACAGCAGCCACAGAGGAATGCGCAGCCCCCATTGCCTTGATGACACTCCAGGCAAAAGTGTTGGTACAGACGTAGGCGTAGTACTGGAAGCGGGTGGTACAACGGGGGGCAATTTGGGTTTCAAACCCCAGCGGACCACCACCGGCTCGTCGTTCAGGCTGTAGAGATTATCCAGGTCCGGAGCACTGATCAGGGTGCCCAGGGCCTGAGAATCTTCGATTTTGCCGCGAGCCTCAAGCTCATCCACCAATTGCTGAATGGCCTGCTGGCGTTGTTCATAGCGGGCCAGTAATGCTTTTCGTGCTCCAGGGCCAAGGCTGTCATAGGTCAGCGGCTGGCCTCCGAGTTCTGACCACCAATGCAGTGTGTCCTGCGTTCCGGCACGTGGAGTGGCGTAAAGGCTGGCAACACTGGGCGGAAAGTGACGGTGCAGAAGTTCGACTTTGCTTTCCAGGCTGCGAAGCAGTTCTGGAGGAGGGGATGTAGCGTCGCGGGTGATGCGTTGCATAGCGCGGTCCAGAACAGGATGAGGCCCCGCAGGGCCTCAAGAGAGGGTCATTCGTAGCCGAGGCTGAGCTGCAGCCTTGAAACCTTTTGTTGAAGGTTTTTGAGTTCCTGCTTGCGGGCTTCGATCACTGCCGGGTCTGTGCTGGCGGTGAGTTTCTTCTGGGCAGCCATCTGTTTTTCCAGGTCGGTGATCTGCTGCTGGACCTGTGACTTGTTGGCATGACGGGTCTTGAGCTGACCCAGCAGTGTGCTCATGGACGTGTCCAGGACGGCCTGTTGACGTTGCTGCTCGGCCAGGCTTTTGCTGGTGGCTTGCTGTTGGGCGACCAGATTGTTGTAGACCTCGTGGAAAGCAGCGTTTTCGTTACGTGCCGCCACCAATGCCTGCTCACGCTGGCGGACCTGGTCGCTGTAGCCACCCGAATGATCGCAGTTCATCTTGGCGATCAGGCTCGCTTCAGTATTGTTTGAGTCGCAGCTACCCGGTTGAGTGGCACAGCCTCCCAGCAGCAACAGCCCGGAACTGACCAGCAATGCGCGAATGATCATGTTTACCTCAACCCAGAGTGATAGCCGAGCGCTGGCTGTAAAGGCCGTCAACTTCTTTTTGCAGAGAAGCGACCTTGGTGTTCATCTTGGTGATTTCAGCTTCGATTTCAGCGACTTGCTTACCACCCCCATTGGTGCGTTCCAGTTGCGCGGTTTTCTGGTACTCCGTCACTTTTGTGCGCATGCCGTCCAGATCCTTGCGCATTTGCGTCAGGTTGCTGTCGACACTGGCGATTTCCTGCTGGGCCTTGGCCTTGTCTACAGTCTTGTTCTGGATGGACTTCTGGATATCGGCGATACGCCCTTTGTCGTCGTTGATCACCTGTTGCAGGGTTGCGGTGCGCAAAGCGACTTTATCGGTATCGGCTTTGACTTCGTCATTCATCAGTTGAAGACGCTGGGCCGTGTTGGAGTATTGGCTGCGGCGATAGTCGTAATAATAGTTGGCACCCATGGCCACGCCGCACGCGGCGATACCGGCGACCACCATGCATTTGACCTTGTCGTTGGGGTTGGCTACTGCGCAGGCCAGAATGCCGACCCCGGCAGCGCCGGCACAGGCTGTAAGGCCGGAAGTGGAGAAGAATTTGGCGTCGGCGCTCTGGGTCAGGCGCGGGTCGGGTGCCGTGCCGGTCTCACCAAGCATGTTGCTGCCGGTGTGAGCGCAACCGCCCAGTACCAGAGTGACGGAAAGAAACAGGCCCAGCATGGCCTTGGGAAGATAATCACATACTTGTTTCATGCTACAGCTCCTGGTGGTATACGGTGCATCGAATTACTGACTGACGGCCTTGCAGCGGCCAAGCCAGGCATCGGTGTCGATTTTCTGGGTTTTGAGAAAGGCCTGCTGATTGATCCAGTGTGTCTGCAGATACGGCTTGAGCTCTTTGAGCTGTTCGTTGCGGGCGACGATTTCACCCATGACCGGTACTTGTCGTGCCAGCAGTGGTTCGCCATACAGGGTGCCGGAATCCACCAGACTGCTGGCGTAGTAGCGGCTGAGCTTGTGCAGACGGTCTTTCTGCTCGTCGAGCTTGCCCTTGCGCATCGGACAACTGCTGTCCTGCTCGTTGGCTGAACAGTTGAGGTCGTAGTTCTTCTGCAGAAAGTCCAGGTATTTGCCGTCGTCGAGCATCTTGGTACACAGAAATGCGCCCAGATTGAGGCTGGCGCGTATGGCCTGGTCACGGGTCTCTTCTTGCTGCTGATTGCTGGCACGCAGCTGGTTTTCCAGGGTCTTGAGCTGTTCCTTCAAGGCTTCGTCGGCCACACCCGAAGCCAGAGTGCCTAACGCCTGCACGGCATTCTTGTCGTTACCCTCAGCGGCTTCGCCACTACCGGTACCGAGTTTTTTCCAACTGCTCTCGATACTGCTGACCCGCTCGCGGGAGGTGAGGGTGCTGGACACCAATGCCAGACGCAGGCCTGTAGTCTTGCTGGTGGCGGCGGCCTTGTCTTCGTAGTAATTGCGCTCCTTGCGTAAAGCACTGCGCAACTCGCCCTGAGCCGTGCGGTAGTCGCCACCGCGTACCACATAGCCACCCGCTTGCCCGTGCTGACGGTCGAGCTTGTTCAGGCGGAACGGCTCGAACATCATCTCGTCGACGTTGCCGAGCATATCGTGCAGGCCAAGGGCATTGGGCTTGAGCAGGCCTGCCAGTTGCAACTGTCCGTTGGAAGACTGTGCCCCGGCGAACCATTCATAAGCGTTCAGTCCATCCGGCATCGGATAGCGCAGGTCCCGAAACTCTGCAGTGCTGACGTTCAGTCCGCCGCGAGCGGCAAACTCCCACTCCACTTCGGTCGGCAAGCGCACGAAGCCAGCTACGCCATCTTCCTTTGGCAACTTGTCGGCTGCGTTCTGTCGCAACCAGAGGTTGTATTTGTCGGCGGCTTCCATGGCCTGCATCCAGCTCAGGGATACCGCTGGCAGTCGTTGCTTGTTCGAGGGTGTCGGACATTCTGTCTGCGTCAGGGCTCGGTATTGCAGGTCCGTCATCTCGTATTTGGCCAGCAGGTAGTAACGCGATTTGGCGGTTTTCTCTGCGGTGAAGCTGCCCGCGATGAATGCCGGGTGAGTCTGTTCCACATAGCCCCATTCGCTGTTGTCGCCACCGATATTGATGGGGTAGTCGTCCAGCGGGCCGGCCAGGGGAATGAACACTTTGCGAAACACCATGGCGCCGTCGCAAGGCATGGGCAGTACCACGTCTTCGGCTGCGGGCATAGGGTTGTAGAGTTTCTCTTCCCAGGCAGCCGAAGCCTGAAGGCTGGCCATGGCCAGTGGTACAAACAGCAAGTGGCGCCAGTGTCTAGAGTTCACGAAGACTCTCCGCAGGTTGGATTCTGATAGCACGTGTGGCACCGACCAGCGCGACTAGCGCCGCGACCGCAAGGGCGAGCGCCAGCGCTGTCAGGCTGTGCAAAGGGGTGATATGGCAAACGAAACTGCCGGTGATGCGCTGACCGCCCAGCAACTGGTTGAAGGCCTGACTGCCAGCAAGGTAGAAACACAGACCGCCAAGGTAGCCTGCCAATGCCAGTACGATGGCCTGCAAGACCACGTAACCGGCAACCGCCGGGCCGGTAAAACCCAGCAGTCTCAGCAATGCCAGGCTGCGACGTTTACGGTCGATATTGGCAAGAAAGGCACCCACCAGCGAAGCGATACAACCCAGCAGGGCTGCACCGGCAATCACTCCGAAGATAACGCCCAGCACGTGGTTTATCGCTTTGACATTCTCGATGTCGGCCAGTCGACTGCCGGTTTCGATATGTTGCGCGTTCAGCCAGCTCTCTAGTGGTGCGACACTCTCGATGTCCCGTGCATACAGGCGAGCTCGGGCATAGCGGGGCGTCAGAGGCTCTGCTGACTGGCCGCTTGTGGCACCCAAGGCATCGACCGCATAGCCATCGCGAAAACGTTCCAGTTGCAGCAGCAGATCGGGATGGACGAATGCTGCCGGACGCGAAAAGCTCGCCGCTGGCAGGGTGGCAGCCAGCGTCAGAGTGGTTTCACCTCTTTCCAGAGTGCCGGCCAGACGCCGTTGCACACGCAGGCGCAGGGTATCGCCGGCCATCAGGGAAAGGCGTTCGGCAGCCGCAGAGCTGAGAATTACCTGGCCGGGCAGGAGTGAGCTGGCAGGCATGTTCAATAGAGGGTCGGCGGCAGCGGTGGGAATGATTTCGGCGTTATCGACAAAACGGCCTTTGCTGCCGATCAGATCAGCCTGGGTATTGAGCGAGCGGGTCATGCCAAGGGCAAAGCCGGTTTCCGGCCGCTGTTGCAGCGTATCCAACCAATGCTGGTCATAGTTGCCGCTGCTCAACAGCTTGATTTCCAGATTGCGCGGGTCGCGAAGCAACTCGCCCTGCAACTGGCTGACCACGCCATGTTTGAGCCCGAATAACAACAACAGGGGAGCGATCACTGCCACCAGCGAGGCCGCGATGCATAAGGATACCTTGCGGTCATGCCAGAGATCGGTCAGAGCCAGGCTGACCAACAGGGCGAGGCGTTCAATGGATTGCTTCAAAGCGCGTCTCCCCCGGCAGGTTGACGGCATTCAGGCGCGGCAGGCCGAAGCTGTCCACAAGACTCCAGTCATGGGAGACCACCAGCGCGCTCAGGCCCAGTTCGTCCACCAGCCCCAGCAGCAACTCGAACAGTTGTCGCGCGTTGTGGGGGTCGAGTGCCGCGGTGGGTTCGTCGGCCAGCAAGAGTTGTGGCTGATGGGCAATGGCGCGCACGCAGGCAACCCGTTGCCGTTCACCGATAGACAGGGCCTGAGGCAGCTTGTCCAGCAAGGGCCCCAGATGCAGGGCATCGATGGCCCGCTCCACATGAGCACTTTTGTTGCTCAGCCCCAGCAATCGTCTGGGCAGGTTGATGTTGTCCCTGACCTTGAGGAACGGCAGCAGCCCGCCGCTTTGCAGCACAAACCCCAGTGAGCGGGCGCGTACATCGGCCAGTGCAACTTGATCGTCGGCTGCCAGCAGGGCAGCAATGTCCTGATTGCCCATGCGATACTGCCCAAGCGCTTCGGGAGCCAGCAACAGTCCCAGGGTTTCGAGCAGTGTGCTTTTGCCGCATCCGCTTTCGCCGGTAATCGCCAGGACTGCGCCGCGTGCCAGATTCAATTCAGGCATATGAACCCGATGCACGCTCGAGCCGGTTCCTCGCTGTATCTTCAGTCCCTTGATCCGAAGCATTTCAGGGCATCATTTCCAGCGGTACGGGGTAAACGTTGTCACGGGCGTCGCTGCCTTCTGCCAGTGATACCCAGCGGTCAACGTCGGCGTTGTACACTTGGTAATGGCGCAGTTTGGTAGACAGGGTGCGGATGAATTTTTCCTGAGCCAGGCCATCCCAGCTTTTCCAGGTTTCCTCATCCAGGTTCAGCACTTCGCTGTGGTAGGGCAGGTCTTCCAGGTATTCTCCCAGCACGCCCAGTTCCGACAGCTTGGCGGTGCCGTTCTGCTTGAGCTGATTGGGGTCGGTGCCCATGGTGGCGGCAACAGAACGCAGGCGCTCGAACATCTCGCTCGGAGAAATCAGGCCTTCGTTGGCTGCATCGAGAGTTTTCTTCAATACGTCGCTGAGGTCGCTGAGTTGCGCCTTGGTCAGCAGCACCCGCACGTCAGTGGTCGGGACGTTCTGCTTGATCGGGTCACGGTCGGCAATCCACGCCTGGAATACCGGCGGTGCCTGGGTACCGGTTTTCTCACCCAGATAGGCCAGGCGCATGGCATGGCCTATCAGTGCCGCGTCGTCGAGCATCTTCTGCTCGGCAGGGGTGGCCTTGGCGTTCATGGCACTGCCAATGGCATCGTCGCCCATGTAGGCGGCTTTCACCTGGCTGGTAATGGCGCTGGCCAGAGTATCGACCTTGCTGCCAAAGGTATTCAGGTCGCCAGCATCCACCGGGTAGTACAGCGAGGTGTTGGTGCCTGTGTAGGTGGACAGCGCCTGATACTGTGCTTCGGCCTTGGCGTGGTCCTTGACGCCAGCGGCTGTTTTCAAGTGCAGGGTGTAGATGGCCACGCCAGGGTTGCTGGCCTCGATGCGTACCTGTTCGGCATTCAGACCAGTCTTGGACAGTTTGTCGTCGCCATCCAGAGCGCCTGCATCGGTAATCAGCACCACATAGCGGGCGCCGAAAGGGTTCCAGTCCACCTGTTCGATGGCCTGCATGACCCCTGCATACGAGTCTTCGTCGAAGCTTTTGCTCGATACTTTCGCCTGTTTGAGATCGGCGGCCTTGGCCAGGAAGTCATCACCGTCTTTCACGGTATTGGGGTCGGCATACATCTTGGTCACATATTCCAGTCCCGGTACTGCCTGAGTGCTGGAACGGAACGCCACCAGGCCGAATTTCACCTGGCGCCCAAGGTTTTCCTTGGCGATCTGCGCGTAGACCTTGCTGATGGCTTCGCGAGTGCGTTCGATGTAAGGGTCCATGGAAATGGTCGAATCGATCACGAACACGACGGCAGCGCTGAACTCCTTGAGCTGGCTGGCAGCGTCCATAGGCGGCTGCCCCTGTGCTGCACCGGCCAGGCCTGCCTGCACAGCATTCGCCGGATCAGCCTTGCTGACCGAGGCAACATTGAGAATGCGCGTGCGAAAGCCTGCTTCGGTCATGACTTCTTCGCCACTGAGAACCGGCAGCAGGTAGAACTGCTTTTGCATGTCGATGAAATATTCCGGCTCCTGAGCCAGTACGCCCGGCGCAAGCGTGTTCTGCTTGAGCTTGGCCCGCAGCGGAGCAACATGGCTCACCGGGTCCGGCGCATCGAGGATGCCTTCCAGGGTCTTGCGCTCCTTGAAGAACATCAAACGATCGCGGTTGGCCGGGTTGGTGAAGGCCAGGGTCAACTGCATCTTCCAGTCCACGGTGCAGGATGCGGGCAACCAACCACTGGTCTTGCCGAAACTGTCCGGGCCGACCTTCAGCCACTCTGCATTACCTGCAGTGGCATGCTCGTAAACATAGAAACGGCTGAACGCCGGTTGCTCTGCGCCGGGAGTACCACCGGCAGCAGTGCTCAAGTGACATCCGGGCGTGGTGAGTACGCGCTGGAACAGGGTTTTCTTGCCTTCCTGCAGCAGCGGTTTGTCGGCGGCCAGGGCGTAGCCACTGCTCAAACACAGGCAAGTGGCGAGAGTCAGGGAGACGTTGCGCAGGATCACGGCTTGAGCTCCTTCAGACGCTCTGCTGCTTCGGCGTTGTCGGCCTGATAACTGAGGATGGTTTCGTACCAGTAAGCGGCAGTGGCATTGTCCGCAGTGGTGAAGCAGGCGCTGGGTTGCAGGTACTTGGGGTCGTACTCGCGAGCATAGGCCTGAGCCACTTCGACATTGCCTGCCTGGGCACGGTTGGCGTACAGCCGTTGCGCGACGCCACATTGTTTGTTGGCTTTGGCCAGCTCGATGACCTTGAGCAGAGTCGCGCTGTCGGGTGCCTGTTTGATGCAGCCCTGGACAAAGTTCAGTTCAGTCTCGTTGCTCAAAGCTTCGACGCTGCATGGTGCTGCGGCTACTGTCGGTGCAGGCACCGTGACTGTCGGAGTTGCTACAGGTGCAACGGGTTCGGGAGTCACCGGCTGCTTGAGCCAGAACCACAATCCCGCCGCGATAGCCAGCAAGACCAGAACACCGATCAGCAACAGGGCCGTGCGGCTTTTGGCTGGTGTCGGTGGTTCGGCGATGGGGGCGGGCAGCGGTTGTACTTCTTCTGGCTGTTCGGTTACGGGTTCGACAACCGGTTGTGGTATTGCCTGAGGCTGGCCAAGGCTGACAGTTGTTTGCGCTGCTCCCACATTGGTTGCACTCACCGCCAGAGATGAGTTCAGGCCGGGAGCAAGGCGCATGGGGTTTTCATCTTCGGCGCTGCCGTCCGGACTGCGCAGGCGAAAGTTGAATATGCTCGTCACTGAACTCAGCAGCGGATCGACGATTTCCGGGCCAGCCTCATAGCTTATCGAGTTGCCGTCGGCATCTTCTACAAAGTGCTGAGCGAACCAGCAAGGCGCATTGCCCCATTGCTGGTTGTGCTGCAGGTAGTAATCATCCTGATTGCGCTGGATGGCGAACTCCAGGTTGCCAGCATCATGCTCCCAACCACGTACTTGGAGAAAGGCGCGTCCGGGGGCCGGATTGGCCAGGGGAGTGAGCTTGATCGTGATGGACATGAATTATCTCGCTTTGAAGGCCTGGATGACGCGGCCCAGGGCCTCATTCTGCTCGGGCGTGATTTCTTTGCCCTTGCGATGGCCCACATTGTTCTGGGTGTGAATGGCAATACCGGAAATCCAGTCGTCGGCGAAGATCACGCTCTGGTCGTCTGCTTGCGGTGCCAGAAGCGGGAAGCGACCGGGCATTTCCTTCTGATAGAAAGAAAACAGCGGCTGCTTTGCGCCCAGCAGGCCGGTAGGCCGTTGGCTGGCAGGCTGTGCGGTATGACCGAACCAGGCGGTAAAATCGTCGAGCAACAGTTGTGCAGTCAGCACCTGGCGCTGAACCAGGTTTTCTCTGCGCACACCACTCTGGGCACGCTTGAGCAAGGCCTGGCTTAGCTGCAAGGGCAGGTCCAGACGTTCGGCGCAGACCACCAGTTCCTTGACCAGCAAGGCAATGGCGTCGGACGGCAGCTCCAACTGGTCCAGCAAATGCTGGCGACGGCTGAGGCCACGCAAGTGCGTTGCCCACAGGTTGAATGCCGCGCGGGCAAAGCGATGCTCATGACTCTGGTATTGCGGTACCGCCACTGTAACAGGTGGTGCTTCGGCTGCCGGGGTCACAGCGTCGCCGAAAATGTCGTATTCCACTTCTGGGGCACTATCCGCCGGGGCCGCCTCGATGGCTTCGGTAGTCGGGCTGTCGAAGTCTCCGTTCAGATAGAGATCGCGCAACTGATCTTCCGGCACCGCCATGTAGGCGAGCAGTTCACCCAGTACGTATTTACCGTGCTTGGTGGTGGCGAAGGGGCGCACGATCAGATTGGCGATGGCTTTTTTCTTGGCCCGTTCGTCTTCGCCACCGGCCTCGTAGTATTCCTCCAGACGCGGCAGCAACTTCACCATCAAGTCCTCCAGCTGTTCTGAGATACGCTGCAGCTTGAAGTTGATATTGGCCACTGGAGTGAAGGCGTTACTGAAGCGGCTCATGCCGCCATCGTTGAGCTTGAGCATCGCTTGCCAGGCATCCAGCGGTTCGGCGACATGGCGCTTGACCAGTTCGTTGTTGCCGAATGCTTCCTGCAAAGCCTGCAAGGCAACTCTGGATGAGTCGTTGAAACCGAGTTCTTCACCATCTGCTGACAGGTCGATAAAGCTCGTCTTGAAGCGTGGCTTGCGCACCAGATAGGTGTTCTTGAAAGGCGTGTTGCCCCACTGTTTCATCCACTCTTCGTTGCCGAAGCGCTCGATCATGGTCAGCTTGAGCATGTTGTCGCAGGACTCGGGGAACTGCACGATTTCGCCGTTCAGCGCGCCGCCGATGAAGCCGTCACACATGGTCAAGGCCCAGATCAACCCGCTGGCACGGCCATCGCGCTCCTGGGCACTGGCGCCCTGAGTCTTGTCGATCCAGCTCCTGAGCACCGGCCCCACGCTGACCACTTCGCTCTGCTTGAAGCTGCTGGTGCACATGACCAGCGCGTTCATTTCCTGCTCATTGGTGTAGCGTTCGAACAGGTAGGCAACCTTGCCGCGCAGCAGCAGTTTTGCAACCGGGTTGTTGGTTGCGCCGCTGCTGTCCACCTCACTTGCTTCATCGATGCTCATCAGCTTCTGGCGACTGCGATAGCCGGGGAAGTCCAGAAGATCGACGCTGTTGACGATAGAGTTGGCCGGTTCGTTGTCCAGACGGAAAATCAGCTCGTTGGTGAGTGCTGCCAGTTCGGCTCTGCTGACCGATACCGGCGTCCCCAGGTTGGCTTCATGGGCCGGGCGTACTTCCAGTGCACTGTCCCCGCTGCCGCCCAGGCGGCTGAGGATGTCCACGTTGATGATGCTGTTGGTCTGGACCATCTGGCCGTCACGCTGGCTGACCAGTGCCGTGATCGGTGCGAAGACCGTTTCGGCCAGACCCAGGCGGTGCAGGGCGGTTGCCAGTTGCTCGTAGGTTTCGGTCATCTTGTTGATGCCGCCCCACAACAGCGAGAACAACTGGGCGCGTTCACGAACCGACAGCCTTGGCGCCAGCTTGACCACCCGTTGCCAGTAGCGGGCATTCAACGGACGCACGGCATTGGGGTAGTTATGTTCCAGGTAATCCCAGAGCAGGACGACATCGTCACTGTTGACACCCGGCGTCGGTTGCGTGGCAGTGTGATCTTCAAACCGCTGCAGCAGAGCGTCGATATGCGCGTCTGTGATCTGGCTGTTCAGACGCTGATGGTCGAAGTCCTCGAACCAGGCATTGGCCAGAATAATGGCGATCTCGACCTCACGAAACAGCCGCAACTCCACTGGAAACTGAGGGTCCTTGCCAGGGTCGGCGCGGCGCGTAAAGCGAGTGACCAGACCGGTGGCCTCCTTGCCGCCGCCCACCGGGTTTACATGCTTGATGAAGTCCAGTGACTGGGTGCCGAACTGGGTCAGAAGCTGGCCCTTGTGGTCGGCGGCAAGGGCTGAAATCAGATAACTCTTGCCCGCCTGGGACAAGCCGAAGAAGCCGATGCCCATAGGCGTTGTGGACACACGACCCAGGCTGCGGGCCAGATTGCGGGCACGGTGCAGGTCACGGTTGAGCGTCACGGCCTTGGCCGCCACTTCCTCGACTTTTTCGGCTACGTCTTCCACCCAATCCAGGGCCAGGCCTGCGCCTTTGTGTACCGATGTCCATTCGTGTGCAAGTTTGATCTGTTCGGTGGTCAGAGTAGTCATTTCGGACTCACGCTCCCGCTGTCGAGCCAATAGTTGGAGGCACCGCCTTCGGCGCTCAACATGGTGTAAAGCTGCAGCCTCACGTCCTTGCGGTCGAAGGATTGATCCAGGACGTTGCTTTCGATGTTGTCGTCGATCCCCAGGGTTTCGGCGATGATGTCGGCGTCGCTTCGCTCTGCGTCGGCGCTCTCTACTCGAAAACGCAACAGCAGGCAGGCTTCTTTGCCATCTGTAGTGGGCTTGCCTACCAGCTTGCGAGTGCCGCGCTCAGTGAGTTCGATCAGATACAGGGGCGTGGCAACCCAGCGCTCGGCATTCAATTGGCGATACCCCAGGCGAGTTTTGCCCAGTACACGCAGTTGTGGGCCGTCGAGCTGCGGGTCGTGCAATTGCAGGAATTCGTTGCCTTGGGCATTGCTCTTGATCACGTCCCGATAGAGCATGTCGTGATCGATGACCAGATTGTTTTCGTCCAGCTTGCCGATATGACGCATGGTCGAGTACGGTTTGAGGCGGCCAACGCTGAAATAGAAGTTCGACACTTTGCGCTGCTCGCTGAGCAGGCACAGCATGGCGCCAACGGCTGCCGTACTTTTGGGGTCGTCTATCTGGCCATTGCGGTGGAACGGGTACCAGCCGCCGGTGCGATAACCGTTCATGGGGACGATGCGTCCCGGGGGCAGCGGCACTTTTCGGCGTATGTAAGCCTGCACACCTGGCAGGCGCGATGGGCGCCCGGTCAGCAGCAGCGCGTCGCAAGGGTACTGGAATACCACTTCGCACAGGGCATCGAGAATCTTGCTGAGGTTGATCTGGCCTTTGAGGAAGGCTTGATGAATGGCTGGCAAATCGATGCGCAGCATGACTTTACCCAGATCAAAACCGTCTCGTCCTCCGTCGATGCGGCGTACGCCCCCGGCCACGTATTCCTGGATACGTTCGCTGATCGCATCTTTTTCCAGTAGCTCGGCGAAGCTGTAGTCATGAACCGGGCTTGGCAGTTCCGGATCGTATGCCTCGTAGTCCTTGAGCAGGCGCAGGCCCAGGGGCACGAATACTTGCAGGTTCAATTGCTGACGCAGAATGGCGTCCTGGGCACTGGTGCTTTCATCGCCGCACAAGCGCGAAAGCAGCGAGCGCGGTGATACCACGCCGAAATCCTTGAGTGCCTGTTCCAGCGGCGGCAGTACGAAGCGCTGGATGATGTCCAGCAGGATGTCATCACCGGCGATCTTGAAACTGTCGCGAAAGCGCTGCTGGGGAATGATCGACACGTTACTGCCGCTTGCCTGTTCGGCACCGCGCTCCAGCGCGTAGTCGGTGATGACCAGATCAGTGGTGCCGCCACCGATATCGATGCTGGCCAGAGTGATCTGTTCCCGGTTGGTCTTGTCTGGGCGTGCCAGGGTGTCGAAGAACTCCTGAGCATGACCGGCAAAGTTTTCACGGATTTCGGTGTACAGGTAAACCAGTTGGCCACAGGTTGCTTCATCCCATTCCACTTTCACCCTTGGCAGTGGAACTCGGGGCGCTGGTACTGGGGAGTTGAGACCTTTGGCTTTGACCGGGTCGAGGTCGCCTTCGTGCCAGCCCATGCACTTCCAGACCAGCGCCAGGGCTTGCAACAGACGGTCATTGAGCAGACTGCGCTCGACCTGCGGCATGCCCGGCGGCACAGTCAGAGTAATACTGGACAACTGGCGTGGCCGCTGAGTGTGCCCCATGCGAGTCCGCTGCGCCGGGCTGTTAATCTGCAACAAGGCCTGAGTCAGCACCTCGGCGAGCATGAACGTCATCAGCGAGCTGCGTGAGTACTGCGGGGAGAACGCGGGCAGGCGATCATCCTCGTTCTTGAGCTTGTAGAACGCCTGTCCCAGCTTGGTGATCTTGTGCGAGAAGGGCGCAGCAGTGGCTTTGGGTTCACTGTCGGTCTGCACGTAGGAGTTGTTGAAGCGCCAACCGTGGGTGTAGGCGTTTTCATCCCACAGGTAACGCTTGGGGCTTGACAGGCCGGTCGAGCCCTCAGTGCCACGGCGACGAGCGGATAAGCGTCCGGCTTCAACCCCGACGCGGGCGATGGTCGGCCACTGGAAAGCGTCATGGCGTCCGCTTTGCACCGAAAAGTTTTCTTTGCCGAAGGCGGCTTGGGAAAACTCGATCCGGCTCTCGAATGGCTGGTTGTAAACCCGTTCGGAACGAACAAGGTCACGGATCTGCAGGATGTAGTTGTGCTTCATCCCGTCGCCGGATTGCCCGTGATTTTCGATCAGTATTCCGCAGGTCCTTGAGTTGCCGACGTCCAGCACCAGATCTACCGGAATGGGGGGATCGATGGAGTCGACGCCGTTGGCGGTAAGCTTGACCTCCGGCACCTCGATACGTGCGGACTCGCTGGTGCGCTGCTCGGGAATCGGCCGGGCCATCAGACTCAGCAGGTTCAGGTAGTGACCAATATGACGTTGTTCGACCAGTTCCTCGTCGATGTCTTCGCTGGGGCGGTGTTTGTTGCCTTCGCGATAGATTTCCGTCAGCCAGTCCTGCACCCATTTCTGATCCAGAAACCAGCGGCTCTGACGTGCGTGGCATGCCAGGCGGAAAGATGAACCGGCATTGATGTCGTCACGGGTCGGCGCCAGGTACTGCATGCCAGCTGCCGAGCTCATGGCGCGAGTGTCGAAGGCCAGTGTCAGACGGTGAGTGTTGCCATCTACATCGGCTTGCTCTAGTTCGACCAGGCGCGCCCTTGCCCAGTTGGTAGGGCCTTCGTCATAACGCTCTGGCGGCAGGAAGCGAAAGAAAGGCACGGGCAGCCACAATCCATCGAGCAGCCTGAGACTGGTCTGCATACTCAGCGTCAGGTCTTCGTCGTCGACTTCGCTGATCAGACGTTCCTGAGCCTGTGACTGTGCCAGCCTCTCGCCAGACTGGCTGGCGGTGCCCACCGGACCGAAGTGGAAGTACTGTTTGGTTTCCTGATTCTGCAACAGACGTGCGATCAGGGTGTTGCCCATCCTGGCAAAGCGCCCGGCGGGCTCGTTACGCACATCAAGCTTGACCGCGAAGTCCATAAACTGGAGCCCGCTGTCATTGATCAAGTGGACGGTTTCTTCGAATTGCGTCAGTTCTGGCAGCATGGGTACAGCCTTTATTCGCGCCGCATGGACATGGGGAATTGAGTGTTGCCGTAGTTGCCCTGGCAGTCTGCGATGCTTTGGGCGCCCGGCTTGCAGGATACTTGTGGCATGTCATAGCGACTGCCGTCGGTGCAGTTGGCCTGATCTTCGCTTTTGATGCCCAGGCTTGCACCATTCATGGCGGCATTGACTGAGCCGGTGCAAGACACTCCGTCAGGACGGCGGATAGTGACATTGCCCTTGCCCTTCTCGAATGCGTACTGGAGGCGCAACGGTCTGGAAGTCTTGGCATCCATGATGCCTGCACCTGCACGGTAGTTGCCGTTGAGGAAATAGGCAGGGCCTTCGGCTGTGTCCTGCGGAATGCTCAGCGGTTCGCCAGGCGTTCCGGATTGCAGTGTCTGAGCACCGGTTGCCGGTTGTTCTGCTGGCAGTTCAGGTGCGACCGGGGATTCGGAAACAGCGGTTGCGCTGGTTTGAGACTCATGCACTGTCGGCTCAGCCACTGTTGGCGCAGGGATTGTCGATACGGGTTCGGCAGTTTGGAGCTGAGGCGCGCTGACAGTGGTTCCGATCGATGGCAGTGTCGAGCCATTGAGCGCCACACCCTCTACAAGGGATTGACCTGCACCGATGGTGTTTGTGGGTGTGGAGATACCCGTGGGAGGCACTGACAGACCGCCCACAGGCAAAGTGGCCGCTGGTAGGCAACCACGAAGCAGGCCGAACAACAGCAAGGCCAGCATCAAGAGTAGCAGTGGCCATAACCACCAGAAGCGCTGCCACCATGGGCGGGGTACAACAGGCGTGGCTGTTATCCCGGGAGGCACCGCACTTGCAGAGGGTGTCGAGGCGAGTAAGGGGGCAGTAGCCTTTGGCTGGTGTGTCAGAAAGTACAACGGCTCACGATTACGATCCGTTTCAGTCTTGACGAACCCCCAGAAGGTTAGCACCGGCTGGATGCAGGATTCTTTTTCACCGTTTGCGTTGGTGCGTGTTGTCTGGACAAGATACACGTAGCTTTCGTCTGGAACATGAGAAACCAGCCCCAGCAATTTGCCAAAGATGGTCTGGTCACTTTGCCCATTCTTTTTACCGGCCTGCACCAGAGCCTGGCTCATTGCAGCGATGTTTTCCTTGAAGCGGGCCAGTTGAATCCGTGCTGCGCTGCGCTCGTCTTCGTTTGCTGAACTCCACGGCACCACATCGCCCGGAACCGGGCTATACCAGTCAATGACACTGCCTTGTTCGTTGCTTTGGGGTACGGCAAGGAATCTGGCCAGAGAGGGATCTTTACGGGCGAGTGCAGAAATGAGCTGCAAGGCGGCTTTGTATGCCGCTTGCCCGGTTTCACCCAGGGCCATAAGTTCGTCACTTTTGCCTGTGCGAAGCAATGCATTAGGCTGACCAGGTATGAAAGATGTGTCTGCAATCTGCGGGTTGTCCACACTTGCAGCAGATGCCGGATTCAGTGAAGAGGAGAGGTCAGATGCAATCGTGCTCTGGCTCAGAAAGTGCAGCGGATCAAGATGTCGCTCAGCTTCGCTCTGCACGAAACCCCAGAACGTCAACACCGGCTGCATGTAGTATTCGTTAACGCCGTTGTTATCAGTACGGGTTGTCTGGACCAGGTACAGATAGTCTTCGGCAGGTGCATGAGGTATCAGCCCCAGCAGTTTTCCAAAGATTATCTGGTCTCTTTGTTCATTCTTGTTTGCGGCCTGAACCAAGGCCTTGCTCATGACAGCGATTGCATCTTTGAATTGATGCAGTTGTGATCTGGCTTCGTCGCGTTCGTCTTCGCTTGCCGAACTCCAGGGCACCACGTCGCCTTGGACCGGGCTATACCAGTCGATCACACTGCCTTGCTCGTTGCTCTTGGGCACGGCAAGGAATCTGGCCAGGGAGGGATCTCTGCGGGTGAGGGCTGCGATCAACTGTAGAGCGGCTTTGTAAACGGGTTGCCCGGTTTCGCCTACAGCAATGAATTCGTCACTTTTGCCCGTACGAAGCAGCGCACCCTGCATGCTTTACATTCCCTTGTAATTCAATCCGTTGGCCAAGCAATGATGCTGCCGAAGGGCGCCACAGTAATGGCAAAGTGATGTTTTCGTCAATTTTTATACAAAAAAGTGTCCGAGCCGACATGAAAAATCATGAGCCGGTTTTTAGCGCAGTTTTATTGGATGCAGATTTGTTATAAAAAGAGGGCGTATACAGCGATCATGTGTTTATTGCAGTGTTTTTTCCGCTGCAATTCAATCCGCCAAAGCCATCCTCAACGCCACCGCCACTTCAAGCAGTTTATGCGCCTGCTGGGCAACTTTCGCGGCCAGCTCTTCATTGCCGGCTTCCTTGAGCATGGGCACCAGATCCAGCAGCCGGCCGACTTCGTTCTCGATGCCACGAATGGAGTCTGACACCTGATATTGAAGTGAATGTGCCATCTCTCTATCTCCGGGGCTTGCGCCGCATGCGCGTCACGGGATGCTACAGCCTCTGCTTTGATAACTGAACACGGGAAAAGGAAATGCCCTGCAGAATCTCAATGATCTGCAGGGAGTCACAGAAGTGTAGAAGATAGCCTCATGTCTCGTTATCAGAGGGCGAGGTGTCGACAGTCTGGATTAAAAAACCGCGAGATGACTATTGAGAATATCGGTCACCACCATATGCCCCGGTTTGTGGGTAATGGCGAACGAGGGACGTGCGCTGCGGATCGCTTGCTGAGGGGTTACGCCGCAGGCCCAGAACACCGGGATCTCGCCTGGGCGGATGATTGAGCGCTCGCCGAAGTCGGGTACATCTACATCGTTGATACCAATCAGGGAAGGATCGCCCAGGTGGACGGGTGCTCCATGGACGCTCGGAAAGCGGGAGGTGACCTGCACTGCCCGGATGGCCTGTGCCGGAGTCATCGGGCGCATGCTGACCACGGTGGTCCCGCCGAAACGGCCAGCCTTGCCATTTTCAATATTGGAAACGTACATCGGAACGTTGGTGCCCTGTTCGATATGGCGAATCGGGACGCCTGCATCCAGAAGCGCGCCTTCGAAGGAAAAGGAGCAGCCAATCACAAAACCTACCAGGTCATCGTTCCATAGACCTTTCAGATCTGAGACTTCATCGACCTGCTCGCCATCGCGAAACACGCAATAAGCGGGCACATCGGCCATCAGGTCCACGCTACCCAGTTCCGGAACCCGGCTGTCTCCCGGTTCGGTCATCCCGATAATCGGGCAGGACTTTGGATTGAGGCGGGCAAATCGCAAGAACTCATCGGCGTATTCGCGAGGCAGAATGGCCAGATTCCCCTGGGTGTAGCCAGGGCAAACATCTGCGGTCGGCCCGGTATGCAGGCCTGCCCGAACGGCGGCGCGAAATTCGGCGGGATTGTTCCAGGGATTGCTCATCGTGAAGACTCCATGAGTACGAAGTGGTGGAGTCATTCTTTGAGCAGTTCACTGGCAGTGTCTATCCAACAATAATCGTCATGCCTGTTCAATTTAACTGAACAGAAGAATCATCCATGGCTGATGATCCAGTGTTCCCCCTGGCGTTTGCAGTAGGTTCGGCAGACCTTGTGCACGATCTCTGCCACTTCTGACACAAGAGGCGATGCGTTTTTCATATGGGATGTGGCGATTTTGAATGAGGGCGGGCTGGGTAGAGGAAGCTCCTGCAACTCGCCCTGTTCCAGGCTGTCCTTGACCAGAATGCCCGGCATGATCGCCACACCCACGCCTTCCTTCACCAGCGATACCAGTGCCGCCAGGGACGGTGAGCCGGATATGCGCAATTCGCTGGCCAATACCCCATGCTCCGATGCCAACTGCTGTGCAATGGAAACTGCAGACTCATAAGGTGCCGAGCCACGCATTTGCGTCAGCATTTGCCTGCTCAAAACCTTGCGGACCCTATCCCGTGCCGGTACAGCTCGCGGACGTGCGACCCAATGGATGGGCAGCTCTGCAATGGGTTTGGTAATGGCAAAGGGATTATCGCTGTCATCGGCGATGACCTGAATGATCAGGTCGACATCGCGTCGCATCAGTTGCTCTTTTGCGTTCGAGGTCAGTTCAACCGAAAGATCGATGGTGACATCGGGCATTGCCCGGCTCATCAACTTCATGAAGTCCGGCAGAAAGGTATGGACGACCGTCTCGATGACCGCAATCCGGATTCGGCCCAGTTCCCTGGCTGGAGAACCAGCCGCACGCTGAAAGGCTTGAGTGGCTTGCAGCAGACGCTCCGCATGAGGCAGCAGGCTGGCACCTTGAGCGGTGATCTGAAGGGTCTTGTGGTCCCAGTTGAAGAGCACAATCCCGAGTTCCGCTTCCAGCTTGCGCACACGCATGGAGATGGCGCCGGGTGTGGTGTGCATCTGTTTGGCAACCTGACGAACGCTACCCACATGGGCCAACAGAATGAAGGTCTCAACGAATCGTGTATTCATGAATGTCACAACCTTGTGCGGGAAATACCGCATACACGCCACATGGCCTCTGTTCAGTAAATATGAACAGAGGTCGCTGCCAGTTTTCTGCTTCCGGGCTATTGAAGCATGAAAAGCACGGCCTGGTGTGTGGGGAGAGGAGGCTCGTTCTCTATCGACGTATCAGCACTATGAAAAACACGCCGCCAATGGCAGCAGTGGCGATGCCGATGGGCAGGTCCTGTGGTGCAATCAGTGTGCGGGCTGCGACATCTACCCAGATCATGAACAAGGCACCCAGCAGGGCACTGACCGGGAGCAGCCTGCGATGTTCGGCTCCCACCAGACGACGCGCCATGTGCGGCAACATCAGACCGACGAAACCTATGGCACCGGAGAGCGACACCAGCACGCCAGTCAGCAACGAGGTACTGACGAAGACCTGCCAGCGCGCATGTCGGGTGTTGAAGCCCAGGCTGACAGCTGTCTGTTCGCCACTCATCAATGCATTGAGAGCACGGGCCAGACTCAGCAGCACAATGAAACCACCTGCTACACAGACGCCCGGCAGCCAGAGCAGCTCCCAGCGCGCCAGCCCCAGGCCACCGAGCATCCAGAACATCACGGAGTTGGCGGCATGCTGGTCGCCGGTATAGAGCAACAGGTTGACCAGCGCCATCAGCACGAAGGACACCGCAACCCCGGCCAGCAGCAAGCGTTCGCTTTCCAGGCGTCCGTGCCTGCTGGCGACGGCCAGGACCAGCAACATGCTGCCCAATGCGCCGACAAAGGCAGCCAGCGGCAGACTGAATACCCCAATGAACTCACCCAGATACAATACTGCGACCACCGCCCCGAGCGCCGCGCCGGAACTGACGCCCAGCAGGTGCGGGTCAGCCAGTGGATTGCGGGTCACCGCCTGCAATGCAGTGCCGACCAGTGCGAGCCCCGCTCCCACCAGTGCGCCGAGCAATACCCGGGGAGCGCGGATCAGCCAGATGATTTGTGCCTGGCCCTTGCTCCAGTCCACCACGCTATCGAAGCCGGCTTGTTGCAAAACAATGCCCAGCACCTTGGCCAATGGCACCCGTGCCGAGCCGAAGCCCAGGGAGATCAGGCACGACAGCGCCAATAGAATGAACAGGCCGCCGATCAGCCAGCGATAGCCGGCCACGCTTCGTACAGGCTTCACTGCTTGGCTCCGTCGAACAGTTCGGGATGCAGCTCAGCGGCCAGTTTTTCGATGGCTTCGGCGTTATCGACCGAGGGCGTCACAGCAACATAGGGCAGCACCATGAACCGTTTCTGGCGGATGGCTTCGACACTGCTCAAGGCTGCGTTCTGCAAAAGGAAGTCACGTTTGTGCTGCCAGGAGGTCGGGCCATAGTCGACGATCACGATCATCTGCGGGTTGCGTTCCACCACGCTTTCCCAACTGACCTGAGTCCAGCTGGCGGCCACATCGTCCATGACATTCTGTCCACCAGCCGCTTCGATCAAGGCCTGCGGCATCCCCAGTTTTCCAGAGGTCGCGGGTCGGTCTTCGCCACTGTCATACAGGAACACCCGCGGGCGTTGCCGTATCTGGCCCAGTCTGGAGGTGATCTGCGCGACCCGTTGTTGCAGGCCTGCGATCACCGTATCGGCGCGCTCTTGGACATCGAAGATTCGTCCCAGGTTATGCAGGTCGCGGTACAGATCATCCAGGCTGGCTTCGCGCTGAGCCATGATCCGCGAGCAGGATTCGCTCAGTTCATACACGGGAATGCCGAACGGTTGCAGGGTTTGTGGCGTCACTGGGCCTGCGACGCGCATGCCATAGCTCCAGCCCGCAAAGAAAAAGTCGGCATTGGCATCCAGCAGGTTTTCCACCGACGGATAACGCTCTGCCAGCTCGGGCAGACCGTCCAGAGCCTCGCGCAGGGCCGGGTCGAGGGTTTTCCAGCCGGTGATGCCGGTATAGCCAACCATGCGTGGGCGCAAGCCGAGGGCAAGCAGCATGCCGGTCAGGTTGATGTCATGGCTGACGGCCCGTTGTGGCGGATGATCGAAAGTCACCTCGCGGCCACAACTCTTGACGGTCAGAGGGAAATTATCGGCGGCCGCAGCCAGGGGCAGGGCAGCAAGTAATATCAGGCAGGCCAGGGCTCGGGTCATGATGGGCTGATCCAGGTAATGCGTGGGTGAGGGGCCAGTGGATGGGTATCCACCAGAGCGTGGACGCCGAATACATGCAGCAGCCGCTGCTCGGTCAGAACTTCGGTCGGTGTGCCACTGGCAACGATCCGGCCGTGGTCGATGACATACAACCGGTCGCAGAAAGCCGCAGCCAGATTGAGGTCATGAAAGCTGGCCAGTGTGCTGATTTTCAGTTGCCGCAAGTAGTGCAGCAGCTCCAGTTGGTAACGGGGATCGAGATGGTTGGCAGGCTCATCCAGAATCAGCAGACCGGGTTGTTGCACCAGTGCCCGGGCCAGCAATGCTCGCTGTTTTTCGCCGCCCGAGAGTGATGCGAACGAGTGGTCGCGGAGTTCTTGCAGACCTACCTGTTTCAAGATCGTGTCTATCAATGCAAGGTCTTCGGCGCTTTCGCCGTCAAACCAGCTCTGATGAGGCGTACGCCCCATGGCCACGACATCTTTTACGGTCAGGCCGAACTCCTGAGGAAACTCTTGCATCATCACAGCCATGCGCTGAGCGCTCCAGCGAGGTGTCTGTTGCCAGATATTCTGCCTGTCGAGGTGCAGCGCGCCACTGTCCGGCTCGTTGAATCGATAGGCACAGCGCAGCAGGCTGGTTTTGCCGCTGCCGTTGGGGCCGATCAGCCCCACGAACTCGCCTTGTCCGATGTGCAGGTCGATGTCTTCGAGTTGCCAGTGTTGCCCCTGGCCCTGTGGCGCAGCCCAGTTCAGGCGCTTGATATGCAGGGTGGACATGCTCGATCTCCAGGTCGGCTGGCGACAGGTTGTATGCCTGCCGCCAGCAGGATCAGAAGCTGTAATCAGCCGTTACGAAGAACGAGCGAGGCTCGCCCATCAGCCACTGCTGCCCGTTGTTGTACTGCGATGCGGCGTAGCGGCGGTCGAGCAGGTTGTTCAGTTGCAGGCCCAGGCGCACATCGCGTTGCACCTGCCAGCCCAGATTGGCGTCCAGCACTGTGTAGCCCGGCACTGAGGTGGTATTGGCGGTGTTGGCGTAGCGCCGGTCCACATAGCGCAGGCCCATACCGGCATCCAGCTCTTCGGTCAGCGTCTTGCTCACCCACAGATTGGCGGTGCGGCGCGGCACATCGGCAGGACGATTGCCAGCACGGGAGACGACTTGCCCGGCAACGTTTTCGTCGAAGTCGTCGTATCGGGCACGCACTACCGAGGCGTTGGCCGACACATGCCAGTCATGGTCGAGTGCCAGTTCCAGAGAGGCTTCCAGACCGTCGGATGACTGCTGGCCAACCTGTTGTGTCAGGCGTGTTATCGGGTCGAGGGTCAGAAGCTTTTTCTTGACGATGTGATAAGCCGCCAGCGTCCATTCGCCCCGACCATCCCAGAATTGCTGCTTGAGGCCGAACTCGGTCTGTTTCGCTTCGGTGAGATCCATCTGTTGCTGGGTCGGGTTCATGCTGATGAGGTTGCTGACACCGTCTTCACTGGTGGAATACTGGCCATACAAGGACAGTTGGTCGGTCACGGCAAACACCAGCCCGGCGCGCCAGTTGCCGCCGGTGAGGCTACGGTCGCTTCGACTGTCGGCACGTTGGTCATAGCGGTCGATATGATTCTGGTCGCGGCGGATGCCGGTCACCAGCGACCAGCGCTCGGACAGTTGCAGACGGTTTTCGGCAAACAGGGCAAAGGTGCGGGTGGTGCTTTCGGCCAGCGGCCGGAACGCCGACAGGCTCTGGAAGTCAGCGGATGCCGGGCTCCATGGATCGATGAAGTCGCCGCCGACATCGTTATAGGGCGAGTTGTTGCTGACGTCGAAACGAATTCTGTTGTACTCGGCACCGACTACCGTGCGGCTGTCGAGGCCGAACAGTGAGTGATTGAAGGTGAAGCTCTGGCGGTCGCCGATCTGTTCCTGATCGTGCTTGATTTCCAGATAGTCGCCACGCAGCAACTGACCCTGTGCGCTACTCCAGGTATAGGTTTCGGCGTTGCGCCAGTGGCGGCGGCTCTTGATGTAATAGAGCTGGTTGCTGGCGCTGACGTTATCGTTGATGGCCCAGTCGCTGTTCAGGCGGGTCCATTCGTCGTTGTAGCGTTGTACGGCATTGCGCAGGTTGTAGTTCTTGTCACGCAGGCTGTCGCGGTAGCGGCCATCGATCAGCGGTGTGCCGAAGTAGTTCATCGGCTCGCTGTCGCCACGCTCGTGGGCGAGGGTGAAACTCAAGTCGTCGGTAGCCTGCCAGCGCAATGCAGCGCTCATGGCCAGGCTGCGGGAGTTGCCATTATCGACCCAGCCGTTGCTTTGCTGCTGGTTCAGAGTGACGCGATAACTCAGGGTGTCGCTCAGCGAACCGCCGCTGTCCAGTCCCAGTTGCTGACGGTCATTTGAACCGTAACCGAGCCGCAGGCGATTGCGGACCTCGCCCTCGAAAGGCTTTTTGGGCACTACGTTGATCACGGCTCCCGTTGCGCCTTCGCCATACAGCACCGACGCCGGGCCACGGATCACATCGATGCGTTCGACCAGGAACGGATCGACCGGGAAGGTCTGGGTGCCCGCTCCGGTGTACAGGCGCGAACCGTCGAACAGGGTCATGACCGAGGAGTGCCCGGTAAAACCCCGTGCAGACAACGCGGTATTGCCATCACCTGGGGATGCGATGCTGGTGATGCCGGGCGAACGGCTGACGGCATCCTGCACGGTGAGGTTGTTGCGGCTTTCGATGATGTGGCTGTCCAGGCTGCTGGTGCTGGCGGGGGTTTCCAGCGCAGTAAGGTTCAGGCGTGAACCGCTGGTTGTCGGAGTTGCCAGGTCGGTCACTGGGGTATCGGCGCTGCCGGTGATGGCGACCGAAGGCAGTGCCAGGGGAGGTTCGTCAGCGGCCAATGCAGGAGGCGAAAGTGCCACAAGGCTGATCTGCAGCGAACGATTCGCCAGAGTTTGAAACAGGAGAGAACGGGACATGCGATTCCAGCCAATCAGGAATGAATGAATCCCGGAGGGAACAACGCATAGGGAATCGCAGGCGCAAAAAGCCCGCGAAGACCGGCCTGCGCCCGCCCACCGCGGGTTTGCCAAACAAGGTTGCAGGCCGGTCTCCGGGCTTGCGAGGGTCATGAAACATTCACCTTCCCATGCCTTGGCACAGTGGTATGTCGAATGCTTCGCTCGCTTACCGTTGCGGGGGCAGCGCCGGACTGATCACTGGAAGTGACGCACCGGCTTCCCGTTTAATCCCCTGCACGGCGGCAGGGGACACCTGAAACTGGCGCGCATCAAATCATTGAAGTTCAAAGGCGTCAATGACGGATGCTTGGCAGAGGGGGTGAGACTCAGGCTTCTATCTCAAGGCTATTGCGGCTCAGCTCGATGACGGGGTTACTCGTCACCCCTGGCAAAACTCAGCAGCGCGTCGCCTTCCATGCGATAGCGCACCCACTCGTCCTGAGGTGCAGCCCCCAATGCCTTGTAGAACTTGATGGCCGGTTCATTCCAGTCCAGCACGCTCCATTCGAAACGTCCGCACCCATTGGCGACGGCCTCACGGGCGATATGACGCAACAAGGCGCGTCCGGCACCGATGCTGCGGTTTTCCGGCGAGACGTACAGGTCTTCAAGGTAGATACCGTTGCGGCCCAGCCAGGTGGAGTAACTGTAGAAATAGACGGCGAAACCGACCGGTTTGTCGTCATGCAGGCAGATCAAGGCTTTGGCAGGAGCGTTTTCGGCGAACAGCGAGCGATGAATGTCTTCGACCGTGGCGACTACTTCATGGCGGGCGCGTTCGTAGATGGCCAGTTCAGTGATGAAGTCAAGGATCTGGCTGGCGTCGTCGGGGCGGGCAGGGCGAATTTCGAGCGGCACAACGATTCTTCCTTGTGGGTATGAGCCGGCATCATAGCTCAGGCATCACGCAACAAGTCATGGGCATTGAGCAGTTCCCAGGCGATTTCCGGGCGATTCTCCAGACCACGACGAATGGCCGCCGGAATCGTCTGGCGGGTCTTGCGACACAGGCCGGTCTTTTCCGGGACATGGATGCTGATACCGCGCATGGTACGCACCTCATTGAACCCCGGCGCGATCTCCACGCGGATGCCCAACTGATCGTGGATCTTGCCCTGCAGACGCCGCAGATCACCGAGGCTTTCGATACGCTCAAGTCGCGCAAGCAGGCGTTTTTCTTCCTCACGGGTAAGAAGCAGAATACGCCGATCGGCATCGGGAGCGTCCAGCTTTTCACGCTCGCAGTTACAAGCGCCGGGCGGGCAGGGATTGCGGATCGGGGGTGAGGTGTTCATGAACGCAGCATAGCCATTTGCGGGGGCTTCTGGCCATAGCTGTTAAAGCCTTCTGTCGAGCGTTGGCTGCGTTGTCGGAAAGGAATGAATTCAGGTCGGGCGGTGGCCACGATTGCTGCGCCTCTGGGCAGCTGTCTGGCCAATTCATCGGGTGGGGAGGCTCGTTTTTACTCGTAGTGCCATTGGCCGCTCGCCGTGCCCGTGATGCCGGTTTGTCTGTGATACAGGCTCTTCAAAGTACGGCAGCGGATATTGGCAGTGCCTAAGCAGCTATACCAGACAAAGGGTGGCAGTACACGATATTTTGTTCCGAATAATCACTAATTGAGGTACTTACACCATGAGCGAAAAATTGAATTTACTAGAAAATGGCCAGAAAAAATGTCGTGAATTGCTTTCCAAATATCCGAGTAGCGCGGCACTCCAATCTGTTGGTAAGCAGATCGAATATTTGATTGCGCTTGAGAAGGGCGTAAATTCCGACTGTTCGCTTCTTAAAGACATCACCATTGGAGTCTTGACTGCAAGAGAGATTGAGCAGTTGGATGACGACGCAGCAGAGATTTTCTACCGGATTGCTAGTGCATCAAGATAATGTGAGCTTGATAGTTGTTGTGTGTCTCATGGTGCAAAAGGAGGGGGCGGGAGTCAGTAGCCAGCTCGACACCAGCGTAGTTTCCTCTTCGGTGGGTCAGCCCTGCAGTGTTTTTGAAAACGGAAAGCGAACTCCTGCGAAATATGGCACACTACAGGGTGCGCCCATTTCACTGTTATGGACCAATATCTCTTTGTACTACGTCATGGTCTTGTGGGGTAGAACTCATGTAGCAATCCACCGGAAGTGAATGAAGTTCCATGGTTTGTGGAAAGGCAGAAATGATCAGATAAACAGCCTGCCCGACAACGTTTAGAGACTCTCAGGATCCCCGAAGAATATTTTGACTTGGCTCTAGAACGATATATTCAGTTAGAAAATATCAAATATGCCCCCAATTTTGCCCCCAATCGTATCAATTTTGCGAGTGATCACGAATCGCGATTTCTTACATAGACCAAGATGGATTCGGATGGCTTTCAGTGTACCTTTATCTCAGATTGGACTGTTTGGCATCGATCGTCGGTTGATAAAGGCAGAGGGAGTGGCGCGTTTGAGCACTGCTTTTCGGGGTACACCTGAAATGATATTCACTGATGGCATGTGGCCATTGAATAATCAGCGCTGCTGCGGCCAGGCATCACGATCAGTGAAGTGGCTGCACACCGAGGAAAAATTCTTCAATCGATTGACGGGGCGCTACCAGCAATCGCTGCCGAAAGGGTTCGACAGAACCCTCAAGGGTAACCCACTAGATTTGGAGCTGCTTCGCAACAAGTGCCACGATCACGAGATGATTTTCAGATTCGTGATCGTACAACCCGCCATTTCAGCAGCGAAAATCTCTGCTGATCAGCTTGCTGTCCTCGGCACTAGTTACTCCTATATTAAGAACGTGTCCGGTTCAGATGTCCGGGTCGTAACCAGTGCGTAACACGAAGGTGGACTTATAACTCTCCGAGACTGAACACTTAGTGTAGTGCTTCAGAAAAACCACTGAAACATCGCTGGCGCACCGCCCCATCGTTTACAAGCTGTGGTTTATGGAGCGCTTACGATCAATAAAAGCTAGGCAATGCCTGGCTGTCGTGGTCGAGTCAAAGTCCGAGGCCTCTGCAACGAATTTCGATTCCATTAATCTCCGTTTGCACTACAACATTGTCAGCATCAAAAATTGTGCCGATAGAACATGCGATTTGTGTAGGGGAGTTTTTAATGTAGTGCTTTATGAGCTGATCAGGATCTTCAAGTGGAAGAACATTTGCGTGCTGCCAAGTGTTTACAGCTTGTTGGCTATGGTCAAATCGTATCATTCCATTATTTAATACGTTTCTGAGCGTATTCCATTCGTACGAAATCACACCTTGTGGCCATATAGTGAAATCGAAGTTAAAAATATTATGAACTAGAAGGAGGTGTGAGTTCTCGTTGGTGCAGTCGTATACTCCTTTTATTTTAAGTATCTCGTCGAGCTTTCCTTCCTTTAGTGCAAGTCGAGCGTCAGTAAGTTGTCGAAGGCCTTTATTTATTTTGTCGGTAGCGATATGGTCAGTATCGCCAAGGATATAGGCTCTTCCGCCTGTTCGCAGATATTTAACCTGAGTAAAATAATATTGGTTTCGCTTTATGTCTTTGATTATCAGGTCTACGTCAGGGTTAAGATTTTGGTCGCCGATTTCATGAGGTACAAAGCCTTCAAATGCGCAGTAATTTTGCTTAATGTCTTCACGGGTGAAATAATCAAACACACACCTTTTTTCGAAAAACATCCCAATTTCATGGTTTAATTTCTCGTCAGAAATTTTGTTGGCGAGATAATTGATTGTATGCCGAAGCTGTATTGTAATGCTGGGGTTTTTAATGGATATTCCTTTACTGGTGACATCAAATACCCGGTCAGGTCTCGGTTGTTTTTCCGAGAATGCTTCGATTTTTTGAATTTCGTCTGTTGTTATACCAATTTTGCTAATGAGCTGATTGGGTGCGTAATTCAATTTGTTCTTGATCTGACACCATGAGCAAAGAACTGCAAGTTTACACAGCTTCCTGGCCCACTGTATGCTTGGAAGACTTTGAATTTTATATGGTAGTTCGCCTGCGGGAATAAAAAATATTTTATCTGTAAGTTTTTCGCCCAGCTCCTTTATAACCAAAGGGAACATGGAATGCTTGTCGAAGCCTAAAGGAATCATGTCAAGGTAAGCTATGTTGGCTGCGCAGCTATTTTGCTCCCATTGATTAGCAAACCACTTTCGATGCAATTGCTTCGTGACTTCATGGGAGGATGGTCTGACTTCGATTAAGTTACCCTGCTTTGTCGCGGATGCGGTTTTTGATAGCAGAAGAAAAAGCACCTCGCTAAGAAAGTAAAGCCTAATAACATCATGCAGGCCTTCATTCGGCTTTGTACCGTGATATTCATTGATTTTAAAAGAGTCAGAGATCCTGTCTAGTTGCATGTTTATGCCATCGCAGGCTTTAATGTTTAGCGCTTGTTTGAGTGGCTCTGAATGGCTGGTCTTTAAGAGCTTGTATTCTAGTGGTTTAGGCTTTGCTGTGATGTTTTCAAGGGTTAATGGTCCGCTACTCGCTAGATCGGAATGAATCTGGCCCAGTGAGGGCAGTAACTTTTCTCTAAGCCTATTGAATTCACTAGCCAGAATCAGCGTTTCCTTCGAAGGATGAGAGTCAGGTTCATGAAGGGTTTTCTCAATGTAACTTATTGGGTCAAAGTCGAGCGGATGCATCATCATTCGCCGCAATGTCTTAATTTGTCCTATTGGTAGTCCATACCAGATCAAAGCCTTTCCTCCACTGTCTTTTTGCAGCCGTTTATCTGTATCGGCGGTTTTTTGGGTTTTTGGAAGTTCAGGGTCGGAAGATGCCGATTCCGCCGCTTAAGCTCTTATGCCCCTGTAAGAAATGAATCGATGCACCTTGACTCATCCACTGATGTCTCAAGCTGCCGTCCTGCTGGCTCGGCAACTAGGTCTAACGCAGCATCGAGTCAGACTTAGTCTCTGAAGCAGCACTGCTGAGCAGCCAAATCAGCGCAGGGGATTGCTTGACGTGTTCTGCCATGGTTGTCATTGCAACCTTGAGAGGCGGAATAGTCGACACGACGACATCGTAATTCTCGGCAGGCTGTAGACGAACGCCAATGATGACACTTTTGTCTTCTTGTTCGCGGGCGTAAGCGATAAAGCCATTCTCCAACGGATGCACATATTCTCCAGCCCGCACGTCGGGATATTTAGGGGTCTTGTGGAAATCACTTCGTAGTGCAATAACTTTGGTTACGGCCTTGAAGGCCGGACTGAAATTGTCGGTAAGGTAGCCGTAGCTCATGGCAAATAGCACGCTAATGATCAGTGCCCCTGCACCATGGAACATGATCATACTGCGCGATTGCTTGAATTTAGCTTGAAAGCCGACGAGCGCGGCCAAGCGGGTCATATGTTGCCAGGCTGCTTCGAATGGCAGGCTGATCATCGCGATGACCATGATCAGCACTGCTGTCAGACCAAGGAGTATTGCCACCACAAGCAACCACGATGGAATGTAGAATAGCAACGCGAGAAAGCCGACTGTCAGATCAAAACTTTGAGGGGGCAGCCCTAACGTCTCGGCAACCGCGAAACGCGCGCATGCTGTCGATATCAGCAGTGCAAGCAGATGCATAATGATGATGGGCGTTTTGGCGAATGGCTTATCCCATGCTGTATGGAGCCAGCAGGCGAAAGGGATGCACCAGGCAATGAATCCGCAGATTATCAATGCAGCCGCGACCGTCGTCCCGATGGTAAGCGTGGATATGCCCGTGTATAGGGAAGCTGCAATCGTGATGAGGTACGTAACTACCGAGGCGAGATAGAACCGCTGGGATACGGAATATTGCTGGAATTTGGCGAGCAGTTTTGCTTTCAGAGCTATCATTTTCATCCTTGAACTTCTTTTCAGTGCTTCTAAAATCCATGCGGATAGCAATTCTTGGCCGCCTTGATGTACGTCTTGTTCTGCCAGTTGAGGTGGATGACCCCGTGGCGGCCCATCAAACTCCCACGAGTTCAGCTTATTTATGTGGGCACGAATGGCGAATCAATCGGCTGGCAGACAATTCGCCACATCCCGCGTACGCCGTCTTCGACCCAAGTGCCTTCCAGCACATTCGAGCCTTCGAAGCGGTGCAGCGTTGCTCTGCCGTCGAAGCCTTCTGCTTGCAGTTCGTAATGCCCCGGGCCTTTTGCCTAACCTCGGTATTGCCAGGTCTGGCCCGCGTCGTCATAGGAGACGGTGATAAACTCGATGTCGATCGTAACCTTGCAGGGTTGATCGAACGACGCGGCATTGCTGGGGCGGAAGGTGTCCATTTTGGAGTACATGTTGGCGTCCTTGTAAAGATATCAGGAGCGGTTCAGGGCAGCAGCCAAGTGCGGTTTAGGGTGGTTGACCGGATGCCGACTGCCTGGCACTGCTCCAGAATCGGCAGAATTTAGGTGATGTTGGTACGGCCCGGCTTGCCTTCTGCTCTGTAACGAGCCGCCTGGCAAAGTGGGCCGGCTTTTTCGTACGTATGGTTGGAACTGATTTCCACAGCGTGTGCTTGACCGAAATGATTGTTGCCGGCGAGGTAGTCCAACGTTTGCTGGAAGCTGCTCGAGTCAGCGCCGACTGTGAGTTTTCCGATCCGGTCTCAATCACAACGCGATTTGCATCAACGGTTGTGATACGGAAACGGGCGCTACGCGACTTGCGTTGCAGGCGGCTGATCAATGCCCGGAGAGTGTTGTCGACTTGAATGATGTGCTGCATGGGATAATTCTTTCGTTGCTGAACGGACGCTAGCTTTAGCCTAAAGCGACTTATGGAATCTTGATACCCAACGCATTCAGCGATGGCGTATCCATCCGGCCATTCACGGTCAGCCCACTGTCCATCTGGAAGGCCATCAACGCGCCACGTGTCGCCTTGCCCATCACCCCATCAATGGAGCCTTGATAATACTGGCGCACCATCAGCGCGGTCTGTACACGGGTGACCAAATTGCTTTTCTGCTCATTAGTCGCGCGGCTCTTAGAAGTGCTCGAACTTGTACCGCTGGTAGTGCCAGAAGACTGATAAAGGCTATTGCCGCTTGAGGCGCTGCTCGAAGCACTCGGCGCGCTGTAGCTTCGGGTGCTGGTAGTGGGTGGGCTGTAGTAGCTAGGTGCGCTATAGCCACCCGAGCCGCTGTAGTGAGAACTGTGCGAGCTGTGGGACCGGTGAGAACTGTGCGAGCGATGTGCCGCATAGATGTTGACAGTGTCTGGCGCATTGAGTGTGTCGGCAAATACCGGCGGCTGTAGCTTGTCGTTGGGTTGCCAGTTCGTATCGGCGAGCGTCATATGGTTCGCCTGTGCCAGGGTGGTACTTGCCATTGGCAGCAAGCTGATCCCACTGATCAGGACTTTCCAGCGGTCGAGCAATTTCAATGTGCACTCCTTGCATAGGCGCTAAAGGCCTCGGTCGATAATTGTTTTACGCCGCGGCTCTGCCAGCGGTTGGTGTGAGATTTGAAGAAGCCTGAGCAATGTTTGACGGCAGCGCATTGCTGGCAGGTATCGATGAAAAGATTCTTCCAGTCCGAGATGCTCTGACGAGCGAAGCGCGAGAGGTGGGCCGGGATCAAGCACAGGGGCAGGTTATAGATCGAAACCGGCACTCCGCGGTTGAACAGGAAATACACGGCCTGGCTCAACGACTCTTGATAGTCCAGCGGGTCAATCCACAGTTCTTCGTAGTGCTTCCTGGCCAGGCCGGTACTTTCGATACCCATTAGCGCAACATGTCGTACGAAGGGCAGGTTCCTGAACACGTAGTGGGCGAGCTCGGGCAAGCGTGGCGTGGTCATGCGATTAAGCACCACGCGTATCTCGATGATCTGGTTGGCGCGCGCGAGGTTGTAAAGACCTTGCAGGGTTTCGCTAAACGCGCCTGGAGCCTGCACCACATGGTCATGGTCTTCGGCATTGTCGGCATACAGCGGGATGCCCCAACTCAACTGAGGGTGGCCGATGGCAGAGAGCTCTGCGATCCAGCTCGGGTCTTGGAATAGGCGCCCGTTGCTGAGCACATGAATGGATTTCTGAGGCAAAACGGCTTTGCACTTGGCCAGGATTTCGAGCAGACCGTCGCGATAAAGCGTTGGTTCTCCGCCGCTGATTCCCAGATTTTCCTCGCTCGGGTCCATCAGGTCGATCAGCCGTAGGTTCTCCTCGATGTGCCAGCGGTCATCGATATCTTTGGGCGGCTGTGAGCACATCAGGCAGAGGCTGTTGCAACGATCGGTCATGAATAGCAGGTTGCTGTCTGAACCTCGTCGATAGAGCACTCGCACCAATGCGTTGCCTGGTGTGATGGCAATGACATCGCCGGACTGCACGACATCCGCATCTTTGGGGGTGTGCAGGTGTAGCCGCGTGCTATCTAAGTCGCCGATCAACGGCTCCGGGGTCAGGAATCCACCCACTGGCAATGAAAGCAGGTGCGGGCTCCGTAGTCGTTCTTCGTTTGGCAGCCAAAGCAGCAGGTCACCGAACTCAGCGCTTCCGGCACAAACAGCCAGGCCTTGTTCGATGAATTCATCCAGAGTGATGACCTTGAGCAGTTTCGGCTCATTCAGGTGATGGATTTCGAAGTGGGTATCTTTGCACAGCATCGCCATCAGCCCCTGTAACCCGGGAACCGGACATCGTTGTAAGAGCGCCTGTTCAACCAGGACAGCAGCACCCTCTGCACGTTGTCGTCGCCATCGCAAAGCAGGCCGAAAAGATGCTTCAGCAGCCCCATGTTCTTCTTGCAGAAGCTGCTGAACACTCGGTGTCCGATCGGGTCAGCTTGGCGGGCATAGTGTTCGACGGGGTCAGCACCACAGTACGGGACAAGTGCGCAGTCGGAGCAGCCCGGCAGTGCCTCTGCTACGCCACTGGCGAGCAACGCATTCATAACGGGCGATGCGAGTAATTCAGACAAGGGTTGCTGCACGGTGCCGAGCCTCAAGCCGTCTTCACCCATCTCCAGCAGCATTCGGGCTTCGTCTGAGGGATAGACGTAACCGTCATAGTTGTAAACCAGCGCCGCAATGCCTGCGCCTGCGGGGGAGCGCAGGTCTACATAGCCAGAGGAAAAAGGTGTCAGGATATTCTTCAGCAACAGACTCGTATAACTCTCTGAGAGGTATACACCCTGTTGGTTGATATGCAGCAAATAGGCCAGTGACTTCTTGTAGAAGGCCAAGTATTGCTCAATAGGGTAGTCAAGTCGATGAGCACTCTTGGTGGCAAATCCATAAGGGCTCAGAGGCCGAAGCGAGATGCTGGAGAAGCCCTGGCTTACATACTCGTCGATGATCGCTTCAGGTTGTTCGAGGCTTCTTGAGGTCAGCGTGGTCAGCGCGGAAACTGCATCATTGCCAAGGCGCTCACGGACCCACTGGATGCCTTTTACAGTGCGTTCGTAGGAGTCTCGTGACGGGGTAGGGCGATTGGCATTGTGCAAGGGCGCCGGTCCATCGAGCGAGGTCGAAAACTGGATGCGATTTTGTTCTGCGAAGTCGAGTATTTCCTCCGTCAGGTGGTGCAGCGTGGTGGTAATGACGAACTGGATATCCCGTTGTTCGACCACGTTCCGTTCAACGACCCATTCGACAATCTGGCGGACGCGCTCGAAGGCCAGAAGCGGTTCGCCACCCTGAAATTCCACAGTCAGGGCGGGAACGTTCGATTCGAACAGGCGATCGACCGCAGCCTGTGCATCCGCTTCCGACAGGTCGTGGCCGGATCCGCCCAGAGGGGCCCGCGACACTTGGCAGTACTGGCAGGTGTGGTTGCAGCGCAATGTAACCACGAACAAGTGCAGTGCAGGGCCCTGGAAGAGGAAGTCCTTGCGGCTGCGATACTGCGCGGCCATTTCCGGCAATGGGTCGTGGCGACCTGGTTCGTAGATGAAGTGGCGGGCCAGCAGGTCCTTGTAAAAAGGCGTACTTGCTTGAACGTCGAAGTAACTGAGGGCTCGTAATTGCGCGTCGTTCACGTGCATGTACTCACCGGTATCGGAGGTGAGTAGGATGTCACGGTCTTGTCCCGTATTCATGCGCATGAATCGAAAAGGCAGCAAGCGGTAGTGCTTGGCGTCTGTCGCAATCAGTGTCACTGGGAAACCCCACATCCAGCGAGCGCGGCTCGGGCCAGGACTTCGCGCAACCCTGTTGTTTCGCGGTTGATATGGTCGCGTAGGGCGAAGTCGTTCAGATGCTGGAGGATCAGCGAGTGAGTCTGCTCCGGGGAAAGAGTTAATCTTGCTTCAGCGGGGTGGGCCGTGAGGCTAATTTGATTGGCTTCAATACCGATCTGGATTGCGACAGTGTCGGCCAGTGAATAAGCGGCGCGTTGCACCACGCTGAGCGGGTAGGCTGAGATATCGAGCTTCAGCGTGACTGGCCATGTCATCGGAACCGCTCCTTAAAATCCGTTGGGAACGTGTGGATACTGCCGCTTTCCGAGGCATTATGCCATCATAATTTTTTACATTTGCACGCATCTATTCAGTGTGAATGCGAAGAATCATCAAATGTTTATCGGCTGCATGTTCACCGTTTCGCTGAAAATCTCAGGCCGGTATAGCAACTCGCAGAGAGTCCGGTCAGAGCTATCCTCATCAATAGTCTGCTTGGCCTTAGGCTGGGGGCATCCTTTTCAAACCATCCAAAGCATGCCCTCAGATGCCCCCAATGTAGCAATCCACCGGAAGTGAATGGAGCTCCATGGTCTGTGAAAAGCCAGAAATGATCAGCTAAACAGCCTGCCCGACAACGCCTAAAGACTATCCGGATCCCCAAAAAACATCTGAATCCGCGACCTCAACCACCTTTCCCCTGGATCATTATCCTGCGCCCCGCGCCAGGCCATGTGCAGTTCAAAGGTCTGTGTCTCCAGAGGCAGATCCTCTGCACGAACTCCGCCCGCCGCTGTCAGAACCTGCGCTGCATAGTCCGGCACGGTAGCGATGATGTCGGTGCCGGTCAGGAGTGTGGCCAGGCCATTGAATTGGGGGACGGCCAGGACGACGTGGCGTTTGCGGTTCATTGCTTCCAGGTATTCATCGATGAAGCCGCTCAGGTCACCTGCGAATGACACCAGGGCATGGGGGCGGGCGCAGAAGTCGTCCAGGGAAAGTGCGCCGGGAATCGAGTCGGCGCGCAGCAGTTGTGGTTTGCTTCTGCGCAATACCTTGCGCTTGGCGTTGGCGGGCAGGTCCTGGGTGTAGCTGACGCCCACGGAGATTTCGCCCGAGGCCAGCAGGGCGGGCATCAGGATGTAGTTGACGCGGCGGATCACCAGCACGATGCCCGGAGCTTCGGAGCGCAGTCGTTTGAGCAGGGTCGGCAGCAGGGCGAATTCCACGTCATCGGACAGGCCGATGCGGAAGACGTTGGTGCTGGTGGCCGGATCGAACTCCGATGCCCGGCTGACCGCAGTGGAAATGGAGTCCAGCGCCGGGGACAGAAGGGCGAAGATCTCCGTGGCACGGGCCGTCGGCTCCATGCTGCGGCCGGTACGCACGAACAGCGGATCGTCGAACAGGCCTCGCAGGCGCGAGAGGGCCGCGCTGATTGCCGGTTGCCCGAGAAACAGTTTCTCGGCTGCGCGGGTCACGCTTCTTTCATGCATCAGGGTTTCAAAAACGATGAGCAGATTGAGGTCAACGCGACGCAGGTCGTTGCGATTCATGCGGAGTTTCTCGGGCCGTTTTTCGATTTGGTGCTTTGAGAGGTTGCGATAGTACGAGCAAACGCTGATGGTGCGCATCGAAAAAATTCGTGGCGATGGCTTAAATGTCCACACAGGTTGCAATGTTTCGTCGACATGCCAACAATGGCCGCCCATGAATGCATGGACATCCAGGGATGTGGCAGGCGTTGTCGCCCGGCCCATGTGACACAATCGATGACAGGCATGTCGACTATTAATAGCCACTGATAGTGTTGTCGGCAGAGCCCGGATAGAGTTCACGGCATCAAGGTATACAAGGCGAGGTTCTAAATGTCCCGCACGATCCGTTTTCACCAGTTTGGCCCGGCCGAGGTGCTCAAGGTCGAAGAGCATCCCGACGCGTTGCCTGCTCCCGGAGAGGTGCAGGTGCGTGTCCAGGCAATCGGTGTCAGTTGGTATGACGTTCTCTGGCGGCAAAATCTTGCTTCCACCCAGGCTCGTCTGCCTGCCGGTCTTGGTTATGAGATGGCGGGTATCGTAAGCGCTGTGGGTGAAGGTGTCAGCGATCTGGCTGTGGGTGACAAGGTCGCCAGCTTTCCGGCCGCCGATGCCAACAGGCATCCTGTGTATGGCGAGTCCATCGTCTTGCCGCGTTCGGCATTGACCCGTTATCCCGACGTGCTGACCCCCGTCGAAGCCAGTGTGCACTACACGCCGATGCTGGTTGCCTACTTTGCCTATGTCGAGCTGGCTCGCATCAAGGCAGGGCAAACCGTGCTGGTCACCGATGCCAGCCATTGCTCCGGGCCGTGCTTCGTGCAGATTGGCAAGGCGTTGGGCGCTCGTGTCATTGCTGCGACCAAGACTGACGATGCCCGTGATTATCTGTTGGCCCAAGGCGCTGACAAGGTGGTCGTCACCGAGGAACAGGACTTGCTGATGGCCGTCAACAAGTACACCGAGAATCGCGGCGTGGATGCGGTGTTCGATGGCTTGGGCGGGCCGCAGATGTCGATGATGGGCGATGTACTGGCTCCCCGTGGAAGCCTGGTGCTGTATGGTCTGCAAGGTGGTAACCAGACACCATTCCCGGCCTGTGCAGCTTTCCAGAAGAACATCCAGTTTTTCGTGCATTGCCTGGGTAACTTCACAGGCAAGCCTGAGCTCGGCATTGTTCCTGATACCGAGGCGCTGCAAAGGGCCTTGCGCGATATCAACCAGCTGACAGCTGACCGGGTGCTGGTGCCCCTGCAGACCCGCAACTTCCCGTTCGAGCAAGTGGTTCAGGCTCACCGCTACATGGATGCTTGCCCGATTGGTGGACGTGCCGTGCTGGAAATCGCTTAGGCCTGGGTTTACTAACTGTCTGTAAGTTCTACTTGAAGCCCTCCTTTTCAGGAGGGCTTTTTTGTGCGTGCAAGTTTATGGGGTGTCCGCAGGGCGGTTGACTTAGTTGTTTGATTTTTTTCTGTTTTACGGATGAGTGGTTGTCCGGAGTCATGAATTTTAAAATATTCATGATGAATAAACCTGTTTAGTCTTTCTGTCGGATGTTGGCTTGAGTCAAAAGAGTTTCCTACGAGGCAAAATGCATTTTTTGTCGTCCTCTTCGAGCGTGTCGGTGCGGAGCGCTTTTCTAGAGAGCTCGTCTTGGTGATATGGATTTGCACGACTGGCTGCGTCTGATCGAAGCCTGATCATTACGCAATCAACAATATGTTTATCAAAGGAGTTTTTTAAACGGAGTGTATTGTTTTGGGTGTCGATCTGTACCTTGTAATTGTTTTAGGGATGCCGATAATTGTTTGGTAATTCTTACTCAGGGAATGAGTCATGATCGATTATAAAATCGCGTATAAGCCCGATATTAAATGCCGCCCTTGCATCTTGTGTTGTTTTGATAACAGGGTGGGTGAAAAAGTATGAGTTCCATTCACGAACAGGCAATGAATTATGTGTACCAGCAAGTATTGCAACGCTTGCTGGGCTATTTCACGAGGGCTGAGCGCACGGCTCTGCAATTACTGATTCAGCGGCTGATCGTGGCCGCAGGCGGTATCGAGCGGATTTCCAGTTTCAAGGTGCTGATCGCTTTCGGTGGCGGCAAGGATAGCGCCTATACATTGGCTTTTCTGAGAGCGGCACAACTGAGTATTGCAGGCAGATCCCCCGGCACTTTCAATCTGCGCGTTGCCAATATGCGTCACGTGGGGCTGACTCAGGCGGTGATGGATAACATTCATCGCACCTATTCGGCGTTGTTCCTGTATGACGACCCGCGAGTGGAAATGCTGGTGGTCGATAACCAATATACCCAGGTTTTCGAGCCGGACCTGCCGTTCTCCAGCGCGGGGCGCGAGCAGAACCGCTCGGACATGTTGCTGGCCGGCCATCTGACCGGTGGCGATGGCCGCACCACCTTCTGCAATCGTTGCTATCTGGGGCTTGCGGAGTTCATGGGGCGTGCTTCGAGCTGGGGCAGTGGCGTGGATGCCGTGGTCAATGGCGACTCCCGAAAAGAGCAGAAACATTACGTCACCTGGGCGATGCGTCTTGCTCAGCGAACGGGGCAGGGCAGGGTCAACTGGAGCGGCCAGAACCTCAATGGCATCCTCAGGTCCATCGATACTGTCGGCCAGGCTTACTTTCATGAGCTGTATGGCGAGGGCGATGAGGCCGCCAGATCACCACGGGCGGTCGTTTACCCCAATCAGTCGATTGTCCCGGCCTTCATCAGCATCTGTGATCTGGTCAGTTGCAAGGTCGAAGAGCACTGGAACCTGCTGACCGAGTTTCTGGGCTTTCGCTTCGATGACCTGTCGTTCGCTTTCAGTGAGTCTGACTGTGCCAATCCATTGTTGATGGCCCATATCCGTGGTCTTAAGGCGCAATACCTGCAAGGCCGCCGCTATGCCGACGGCATTGCCGAGTACCTGGCGCTGGCCCGAATGCTGATGCGCCGAAAGCAGATGCCGTCGCGGTTGATCAAGCTGGCCATGGATGCCTATGAAGGACCTGAGCGTATCGAGTCGCGTCGCGAACTGGCCGCCAGCTATGCCCAGGATGGATTCGGTCTGAACGAGTCGCAACTGGTCTGCATGATTTTCTCGCCTTTCGTGGACCGGGGGCGGGCGCTGGAAGCGTTCCTGCGCTCCTGTCATCCGGGCATGCTGGTGGCCCTGCCGGATCTGCACAAGGTGCTCTCGGGTCTCACGGCACCTGAGCAGGTTGTGCAATGGCTGGTGGATATCAGCGGCCTGAGTATCAAGGGGCTGCAGAGCCTGTACTGCAAGTCGCGGGTCAACTTTGACAATGAGCACTCGATCATCGCCAAGGTCCGCGCCGCCGACCCGGACAAGTGCCGTGTCGTGACGGTCGATCCGCAAACCGGTGGTGTCATGGCTGAAGTGCTCTCCGGACGCTGAGCCCTTTTGTCTGGCTAATGGCTGTTGCCGTGGATTCGGTACAGCCATGTCGCTATCGCCTGGAAAATCTTTTGGCCTTGCGCCGGATTGTCTCCCCATGAAAAACAAAACGGATTTCGCCTATCAGGCGGTCTACCGCTATCTCGTTCGTCTGATTGACGAAGTGCAAACCGATTCCACGACCAGAATGCCCTCCTTGCGGCAACTGTCCCGGCGTCTGCGCGTATCGATTTCGACGGTGCAAAGTGCCTATTCACTGCTGGAAAAGGAAGGGCGGGTGTGTTCAATGCCCAAGTCCGGCTATTACGCCTTGCCCAGCGGGGCCAGCGAAGAAACCCCGGAGCCGGTAGTCGAGAATGACAGCCTGTTGGAAACGTTTTACCGACATGTCCGTCGTCCCGGTGTATGGATGTTGGGCAATGACGAACCCACGTTGCTGCAATCCATGGAAAGTCCGCTGCTGGCGATGGAGCGCGAACTGCTCAGGTATTACCCGCGTCCGTTGAATGCCGTATTTCAGCCGTTTGGCGATATTGAACTGCGCACGGCTCTGGCAGCTCGCCATACCCGTGATGCTCAGCGCTGCTGGCACCCGGAAAATGTCTATATCGGGCCGGACATGCCGGGCATGCTGACAGCGGTTGTCGATGTACTGAACCTGCGTGGCGGAACCGTGCTGGTGGCGTCGCCCTGCGCCTGGACTTTGCTGCGTCTGCTGCAGTCTTTCGACATCCGGGTTATCGAGGTGTCGCTGGATGAGACGGGTGAAATCAATCTGGCAGCGCTGGATCAGGTGCTGCTGACGGAAAACATCGGGCTGGCGTTGTTACCCTCGCTGTTGAATCCGGTGCAATGCAGCCAGTTGTCTGTTGCCAACCTTCAGGCTGTCGCTCAACTGCTCAATCGATATCGGGTCTGGGTGCTGGAAAACGACAGTCACGGTGAACTGATCTTTGCGCCGGAACAGACCCGCTTGCGTGACCTGATCGATCCCCAGCGCCTGCTGATACTGGGAAGCTTCGACAAGACTCTGGGGCCGGAAGCGCCCTATGGCTATCTGCTGTGCAAGCACTTTGACGTGCAGTGGCAGCAGTACTTCCTGCTGCGGGCCTTCGAGTTGCCGCCGATTCGCCTGAAGGCAATTGCCAGACTCTGCAGCAGCGGGCGTCTGGATGCCCATCTGCTTGAGCTGCGGGGTTTGTTGATGGAGCGCATGAAGATGATGATGCAGTTGCTGGACCGGCATTTAGGGCAACTGTTGCGCTATGAAATGCCAGAAGGCGGTTGCGGAATATGGGTGCAGAGTACCTATCGTGTGGACATGCGTCAGGTATTCGAAAGTTTGCTGCAACAGCGCATCATCGTCACCCCCGGTGAATTGTTCAGTCTGCAGGGTTTGCATCGGCAATACCTGCGTATCGGTTACGCCATCGACTGGACCCAGAATATTCCGCGTCTGCTGACGGCGTTGGCTGAGGCCCTGAAGCAGGCGCGGCAGCATTGAAGACGTGGAGATACTTTGCAGAAGCCTATTTGCCCTCGATGGGGCCGCTGATCCATTTGTATTTGCCAGAGCCGGGCAAAGGCTGTTATCTGTATACCTATCCAGTATCGGCAATCAACAGTTCCCCTGTGCAGTGACCCTGACGATTCCATCGAGCCCTCATCCCGAACCGCCATCCATCGGCGCAGCGACCTCACGCTATGTCGTGGCGGTGCGTGCGTTGTGTGAGTTCACGGCCAAGGTTGGCAGCCTGGACCTGCGCTTCACGCCTTCGCCTACCGCTCAGGAAGGCATTGCCGGTCACCGCACCGTGGCTGCGCGGCGGGGTGCGGGTTATCAGGCCGAGCTGTCGCTGAGCGGCGATTATCGGGAATTGACGGTCCGGGGCAGGGCCGATGGCTACGATGCGACGCTCAATCAACTGGAGGAGGTGAAGACCTACCGCGGCGAACTCGATGCCATGCCCGCCAATCATCGTCAATTGCACTGGGCCCAGGCGAAGATCTACGGCTGGCTGCTTTGTGAGCGTCTGGATCTGCGCGACGTCACCCTGGCGCTGGTCTATTTCAACATCGTCAGCGAGCAGGAAACCGTGATCCGCGAATCTTTCAGTCGCGAGGCGCTACAGGCGTTTTTCGAGCGACAGTGCGAGATCTTCCTGCACTGGGCACAGCAGGAACTGGCGCACACAGCATCGCGTAATCAGGGGCTGAAGGCGTTGGCGTTTCCTTACCCCGGATTTCGCACCGGGCAACGGATGCTGGCCGAGTCGGTCTACAAGGCGGTCAGTACCGGTTCCTGCCTGATGGCCCAGGCACCGACCGGGATTGGCAAGACCGTGGGCACGCTGTTTCCGATGCTCAAGGCCACGCCGTCCCAAAAACTCGACAAGGTGTTTTTCCTGACCGCCAAGACGCCGGGCCGCAAACTGGCGCTGGATGCTTTGCAAGTGATCGGACGCAGCGCGCCTGACCTCGGGCTGCGGGTGCTGGAACTGGTTGCGCGGGACAAGGCCTGCGAGTACATGGACAAGGCGTGCAATGGCGATTCCTGCCCGTTGGCCAACGGTTTCTATGATCGCCTGCCTGCTGCGCGCAGCGCCGCCTTGAATGCGCCATGGCTGGATCAGGCTGGCGTGCGGGAAGTCGCCTTGCAGCATCAGGTCTGTCCGTATTACCTCAGCCAGGAACTGGCGCGCTGGGCGGACGTGGTGGTGGCCGACTACAACTACTATTTCGACCTGAGCGCCTTGTTGTTCGGTCTGGCCCAGTTCAATCAGTGGCGTGTGGCGGTGCTGGTGGATGAGGCCCACAACATGGTCGAGCGTGCCCGCAGCATGTACAGCGCCAGTCTCGACCAGCAGAACTTCAATACGCTGCGGCAAAGCGCTCCACAGCCTTTGCAAAAAAACCTGCAACGGCTCAATCGCCAATGGAATACCCTGCACAAGGAACAGGCGGGTGCCTATCAGGCCTATGCCGAGGTCCCGGGCAAATTCCTCAACAGTCTGAACCTGTGCGTAGCAGCCATAGGCGACTACTTCAACGAACATCCCCATGCGGTGGATGGGGCGCTGCAAAATTTCTATTTAGACGCCATCGGCTTTGTGCGGATTGCCGAGCTGTTCGACGAGCATTTCATCTTCGATATCGCCGTGCGCGAGTGGGGCGCGAAACGCCGTTTTTCCCGGCTGACCCTGCGTAACGTGGTACCTGCCCGTTTCATTGCACCGCGCCTGGGGGCTGCGCTGGGAACGGTGCTGTTTTCCGCCACGCTGAAGCCGCAACGCTACTATGCCGATTTGCTGGGGCTGCCGGAAAAGACCGTCTGCATCGATGTGGAGTCACCGTTTCATCACGATCAACTGAATGTCCGGATCGTCAGCCGTATTTCGACCCGCTTCACCCACCGTCAGGCCTCGCTGGCCCCCATCGCTTCCTTGATGGGAGAGCAGTTCCAGGCGCAGCCGGGCAATTATCTGGCGTTCTTCAGCAGCTTCGATTATCTGCAGCAAGTGGTTGAACTGATGCGCCAGACCTGGCCGCAAATCGAGCTATGGCAACAGGAACGCGGCATGAGCGAAGGCGAGCGGCAGGCCTTTCTCGACCGTTTCACCCTCAGCAGCCAGGGCATCGGCTTCGCCGTACTGGGCGGGGCTTTTGGCGAGGGGATCGATTTGCCGGGTGACAGGCTGATCGGCGCGTTTATTGCGACCCTTGGCTTGCCCCAGTTGAACCCGGTCAATGAGCAATTCAAGCAACGCATGGCTGTCTTGTTCGGCTCTGGCTACGATTACACCTATCTTTATCCGGGTGTGCAGAAAGTCGTGCAGGCGGCCGGACGAGTGATCCGCAGCCAGCATGATCGCGGTGTAGTCATGCTGATCGATGACCGTTTTGCCGAGCGTCAGGTGCAACAACTGCTTCCGACCTGGTGGCAGCTCGCAAACTCAGAGACTTAGGGATCGATAGCCAAGCATTCCGGTCAAACTGCCAGTAAACTGCCGCACCATAGCCGTTTTCGCCAAAACCGAATTTCCTGTCCCCATTTACGTGGAGGTTGTATGAGTCTCAGTCCTTTCGCCGGCAAGCTGGCACCTGCGCAGTTACTGGTCGATATCCCGAGACTGGTAACGGCCTATTACGCCGGGCAGCCGGATGCTTCGATCGCAACCCAGCGCGTGGCTTTCGGGACCTCCGGTCATCGCGGCACCTCTTTCGAGCTGAGTTTCAACGAGTGGCATGTTCTGGCCATCAGCCAGGCGATCTGCCTGTACCGCCAGGCCAATGGCATCGATGGCCCGCTGTTCCTGGGAGCCGACACTCACGCGCTCTCGACGCCTGCCAGCACAACAGCCCTGGAAGTGCTGGCCGCCAACGGCGTGCAGGTGATGATTTCCGAAGGTGACGAATACACGCCGACTCCAGCGGTATCCCACGCGATCATCTGCTACAACCGTGGCCGTACTTCCGGTCTGGCCGACGGGATCGTGATCACGCCGTCCCACAATCCGCCGCAAAGTGGCGGCTTCAAGTACAACCCTCCCAATGGTGGCCCGGCTGACAGCCACATCACCAAATGGATCGAGAACAAGGCCAACGAACTGCTGGCCGATAAACTTCAGGGTGTACTGCGCATCAGCCATGAAAAAGCCTTGCGTGCCGACACGACCCATCGCCATGACTACGTCAACACCTACGTCGCAGACCTGAAAAGCGTCATCGATCTGGACGCGATCCGCGACGCCGGTCTGCGTCTGGGCGTCGATCCGCTGGGCGGAGCAGGGGTGCGCTACTGGTCGGCCATTGGCGAGCATTACGGCCTGAATCTGGATGTGGTGAACAAGTTCGTCGATCCGACCTTCCGTTTCATGAGCGTGGACTGGGATGGCCAGATCCGCATGGACCCATCGTCCAGCCATGCGATGCAGAGCCTGATCGGTCTCAAGGATCGTTATCAGGTCGCCTTTGCCTGCGACCCGGATCATGATCGCCACGGCATCGTGACCCCAACCGGCGGGCTGATGACCCCTAACAGCTATCTGGCGGTTTCCATCGATTATCTGTTCCAGAACCGTCCGCACTGGCGCGCCGATGCGGCGGTCGGCAAGACCGTGGTCAGCAGCGGCCTGATCGACCGGGTCGCGGCGCGTCTGGGACGTCGTCTGTATGAAGTCCCGGTAGGCTTCAAGTTCTTTGCCGACGGGCTGTTCGAGGGTTCGCTGGGCTTTGGTGGCGAAGAGAGCGCCGGTGCTTCGTTCCTGCGGCGCGACGGTACGGTCTGGACCACCGACAAGGATGGCCTGATCCCGGCCTTGCTGGCCGCCGAAATCACGGCTCGTACAGGGCGTGATCCGAGCGAACTCTACAAGACCATGACCGATGAGCTGGGCGAACCATTCTCGACCCGCGTCGATGCCAAGGCCAACCCGCAACAGAAGGCGCTGCTGGGCAAGCTGTCGCCCGAACAGGTCACCTCCACGGAACTGGCGGGTGAGAAGATCCAGGGCATTCTCAGCCATGCGCCGGGCAACGATCAGGCCATCGGTGGCCTGAAAGTGATGACCGAGAACGGCTGGTTCGCCGCGCGTCCATCCGGGACCGAAGACATCTACAAGATCTATGCGGAAAGCTTCGTGAGCGAGGATCACCTGCAGCGTCTGGTGGCTGAAGCCCAGGTGCTGGTCGATGGAGCCATTGCACCGAAGTGACAATGCAGGTTTCGGGCTACTCTTGTCGTTGGGCATGAGTAGCCTGGGCCAGGTCAGTCGCGGTAGAACACCTGAACCAGGTGATAGCCGAACTTGCTTTTGATGGGGCCGTGCACGGTGCGCAGCGGTTTCTTGAAAATGACCTGATCGATGGCACCGACCATCTGGCCGGGCCGCACTTCACCCAGATCGCCGCCACGCTTGCCGGACGGGCAGGTGGAATGCTTTTTGGCCAGCACGTCGAAGGCCTCGCCCTTGGCGATACGCAGCTTGAGCTGTTCGGCTTCTTCGGCGGTCTTCACCAGAATATGGCGGGCTTGGGCTTTCATGTCGCACTATCACCTGTCAGAAAAGGCAGCCATTATGCCTGTCCTGACCTGAATGATTAAATCTGCTCGTCGAAAGCCATCGAGTGTGGCGGGTGGACAAACGTTTTCATATTTTCTTGTGCGGTGTTGATTATGGATTTTCCGGCGTTGTTGAAGATTCTGGCCAGCCAGGACGGATCGGACCTTTATCTTTCCACCGGAGCGCCGCCGTGCGCCAAGTTCAATGGCGTGCTCAAGCCGCTGGGCACCGAAACCCTCAAGCCCGGTGAGGTGGCGATTGTCGCCCAGGGCCTGATGGATGAGGAGCAGAAGCTCGAATTCCAGCGTGAACTGGAGATGAACCTGGCGGTGTCGCTGGCCGGTATCGGGCGTTTCCGGATCAATATCTTCATGCAGCGCAACGAAGTCTCCATCGTTGCGCGCAATATCAAGCTGGATATTCCGCGTTTCGAGGATCTGTACCTGCCGCCGATCCTGCTCGATGTGATCATGGAAAAACACGGGCTGGTGCTGTTCGTGGGGGCGACGGGGTCGGGTAAATCCACTTCCTTGGCGGCGCTGATCGACTACCGTAACCGCAATGCCAGCGGTCATATCATCACCATCGAAGATCCGGTGGAGTTCATCCATCGCCACAAGAAATCCATCGTTAACCAGCGTGAAGTGGGGGTCGATACTCGCAGTTTCCGTGCGGCCCTGAAAAACACCTTGCGTCAGGCACCGGATGTCATCCTGATCGGCGAGATTCGTGACCGGGAAACCATGGAACATGCGCTGGCCTTTGCCGATACCGGCCACCTGGCCATCTCGACTCTGCATGCCAACAACGCCAACCAGGCACTGGACCGGATCATCAATTTCTTCCCGGAGGAGCGGCGCGAGCAACTGCTGCACGATCTGGGCAACAACCTCAAGGCCTTCGTTTCCCAGCGTCTGGTCAAGACCCCGGATGGCAAGCGTCGGGCGGCAGTAGAAGTGATGATGGGCACGCCGACCATTCGCGATCTGATTCAGCGCAACCAGTTGACGGAACTCAAAGGCATTATGGAAAAGTCCGGCAGCCTGGGTATGCAGACCTTCGATACCGCACTGTTCAATCTGGCAGTGGAAGGCGCTATCAGCGAAGAGGAGGCGCTGAAGAATGCCGACTCGCAAAACAACGTGCGCCTGCGTCTCAAGTTGCACGGCGAGGGCGTCCACAACCTGACGACACCTCCGCCCGCGCCAGTGGGCACCGATTCGACAAAGATGTCGGATTGGGGGCTGGTAGACGAAAACGAAGGTACGTAGGAGTGATGTCGATCAGGTAAGGCGCAACAAAACCTGTAGGAGGCAGCTTGCTGGCGAAAAAGGTCTGAAAACCGTTGGGTATTCTTCATCATGCGTGAAGTCGCCAGCAAGCTGCCTCCCACAAAGTGATTTATGACCTTGACTGATTACTGCGCCAGCCACCCGCCATCCACATTCCAGGCTGCACCACGCACCTGGACGGCTGCCTCGCTGCATAGAAACAGCACCAGCTCACCCAGTTGCTGCGGTGTGACGAAATCCAGCGAAGGCTGTTTTTCGGCCAGCAGGTCATGCCGGGCCTGATCCGGGTCGCCCTGGCGATTGTCGATCTGTTGCTGCACCAAGGGCGTCAGGACCCAGCCGGGGCAGATGGCATTGCAGGTGACATTGCTGCGAGCCGTTTCCAGGCCCACCACTTTGGTCAGACCGATCACCCCATGTTTGGCTGCGACATAGGCTGCCTTGCCGATCGAGCCCACCAGCCCGTGAACCGAGGCGATATTGATGATGCGTCCCCAGTCCTTGTGGCGCATGCCGGGCAGGCACAGGCGGGTAGTGTGGAACACCGATGACAGGTTAATGGCGATGATCGAGTCCCAGCGCTCGACGGCAAAGTCCTCCACAGCGTCCACGTGCTGGATGCCGGCGTTATTGACCAGAATGTCGACACCGCCGAATTCTCGTTCGGCATAGGCGATCATGTCGGCAATCTGAGCCGGGTCGCTGACATCCGCTGGATGATGGCCAACGCGGCCGCCAGACTGTTGCACCTGGGCGATCACCGCCGAAGCATCGCCGAAACCGTTGAGCACCAGGTTTGCGCCGGCTTTTGCCAGCACCAGAGCAATGCCCAGCCCGATACCGCTGGTGGATCCGGTGACCAGTGCGGTTTTTCCTTGCAGATTCATAGTCGATTCCTTAAACGATGCCAGTGGCGTAGAACGCTGCGATCACGACGAAAACCGCCAGTGTCTTGATGAGGGTGATACCGAAAATGTCCAGATAGGCTTCACGGTGGGTCAGACCGGTCACGGCCAGCAAGGTGATCACCGCGCCGTTATGGGGCAGGGTATCCATGCCGCCGCTGGCCATGGCCGCGACCCGGTGCAGGACTTCCAGTGGAATGTTCGCGGCATTGGCGGCTGCGATGAAACTGTCCGACATCGCCGCCAGGGCGATGCTCATGCCGCCGGATGCCGAGCCTGTGATACCGGCCAGCAAGGTGACAGTGATGGCTTCATTGACCAGCGGGTCCGGGATGCTTTTCAACGCGCCGGCCAGAACCAGAAAGCCCGGCAGCGAGGCGATCACCGCGCCAAAGCCGTATTCGGATGCAGTGTTCATGGCTGCCAGTAGCGCGCCATTCACCGCGCTTTTGCTGCCATCTGCCAGTCGGGAACGAATGGCGCTGAAACCGAATATCAGCACCATCACAATGCCAATCAACAGTGCCGCCTCGACCGCCCAGATTGCCGTCAGCTTTGTCACTTCGGTCTGAATCGGGGTAGCCAGGCCCGGCAGCGCCAGGGTGTGAGTCTTGCCATACCACTGGGGAATCCACCAAGTGAACAGCAGGTTCATGACACCCACCAGGATCAGCGGCGACAGCGCGATCCACGGGTTGGGCAGCTTCAGGTCGGCAGCCGTTTCGGGCTCATTGCGCAGGTCGTGACCATAACCCTCGCCGGCACGCGCAGCCTTGTTGCGCTGACGCTGCAGGTACAACATGCCGGCGCTGAACACGAATACCGTGCCGATCAGGCCCAGCCATGGCGCAGCCCAGGCGGTGGTGTTGAAGAAGGTGGTGGGGATGATGTTCTGTATTTGCGGCGTGCCGGGCAAGGCGTCCATGGTGAACGAGAAGGCACCCAGGGCAATGGTCGCCGGAATCAGACGTTTGGGAATATCACTCTGGCGAAACATCTCGGCGGCAAACGGATAGACCGCGAACACCACGACGAACAGCGACACGCCTCCGTAAGTGAGCAGGGCGCAGACCAGCACAATCACCAGCATGGCCTGGCGCGTACCGAGCACGCCGATGGCGGCTGCCACGATGGAGCGGGAAAAGCCGGACAACTCGATGAGTTTGCCGAACACCGCGCCGAGCAGGAATACCGGAAAGTACAGCTTGATGAAGCCGACCATCTTGTCCATGAACAGCCCGGTAAAGGCAGGGGCCACCGCCGAAGGATCGGTCAGCAATACCGCACCCAGCGCGGCGATGGGGGCAAAGAGTATGACGCTATAGCCACGGTAGGCCGCGAGCATCAGCAACGCGAGCGCTGCCAAGGCAATGAGTACGCTCATGGGTATCTCCTGTTGTTATTGTTTTTTGGGTGCGGTCAGACCGCCGCAGAGCCATAGCGGGATTCGTGCCAGATATTCAAGTTATTGAAAATAAAGGGGATTTTTGGGTTTCATGATGGTGAAAGTCTCGCAACAGAGACTTCCTCCCCCGTAGGGGCGAATTCATTCGCGAAGAATCCGTGAATATTCCCGAAATTTTTAGCGTCAGGACTGACTTCGCGAATGAATTCGCTCTTGCCGGGCTTTGTCTCTGAAAAGAGACTCATCTCTACTTATTGAGACTCGACAATCCCCAGCACTGCCATCTTCTTGTAGAGGGTCGAGCGGCCAAGTCCCAGTTGCCGGGCTGCCTGCACCACATTTCCTGCGCATTGCAGCAAAGCGTTTTCAATCAGTTGCCGATCACTGCGCCTGCGGGCCTGGCTGAAGGTTTCCTGGACATGAGGACTGTTATCGCGGTTGCTGCTGGCACTGACCGGCAACAGGGTGCCGATAGCGCTGTGGATGTCCTTGGCTGTGAGTTGCAAGTCGTCGCTGAGCAGGGCCGCACGTTCCAGCACATTGCGCAATTCCCGGATATTGCCGGGCCAGGCATGCTGAGCCAGCAGTTTCAGGGCGTTGCTTTCCAGTTCATGCTGGCTGTGCAGTTCTTCGAGAATGGTTTCACTCAGGACAGGCAAATCCTCCAGGCGCTCGCGTAGGGGCGGAACCTGAATCGGCAGGACGCTCAGGCGATAATAAAGATCGGCGCGGAACTCCCCTCGTTTGATGGCGGCTTCCAGATCGATGGAGGTGGCGGCTATCACGCGTACATCGCTCTGGAAGACTTGATTGGAACCTACGGGTTCGTATTCCTTTTCCTGCAGCACTCGCAGCAATTTGCTTTGCAATGCCAGTGGCATGTCGCCTATTTCATCGAGAAACAGCGTGCCGCCCTGGGCAATTTTCAATTTGCCGGAACGCCCATTGCGCACGGCACCGGTAAAGGCACCGGGGGCCGTGCCGAAAAACTCTGCTTCCAGAAGGGCTTCGGGGATCGCGGCGCTGTTGATACTGACAAAAGGTTTGTCGGCGCGGGATGAGGCGTTATGGATGGCATGGGCCAGCAGTTCCTTGCCGGTACCGGTTTCACCCAGCAGCAACACCGGGGATTCAGTACTGGCGCTGCGCCGTGCGCGGCGTTTGACTTCCAGGGTTGCTTCACTGATGCCGATAAAGTGCGCAAAACTGTATTTTGCCTGCCGGGCCTTGAGCAGCGAGCGCGTGCTGGCCAGTTCCTGCTGCATGCTCAGGTAACGCTTGAGCAGCGGTGACAGGGTCTGCAACTGATCGAACAGGGCAAAACCGATAGCACCAATCACCGAGCCGGCGTTGTCATGGATCGGCAGGCGCATGACCACCAGCGGGTCCTTGGCGGTGTCCATCATATCCAGAAGGATGGGCTGGCCATTGCTGGCCACCTGACGCAACAGACTGCCGGGAATCACGCTTTCACAAGGTTGCCCGATGGCCAGACTGGCATCCTGCAGGCCAAAGCGGCGGGCGTAGCGTTCATTGATCCAGACGATGCGTGCTTCTTTGTCGACGATCACCGTGCCCTCACTGGACTGCTCGATGATTTCGAACAGGGAACGGGTCGCAAGACGCTGGATGTTTTGGTAGTCGCTGAGAGTGTTCTCTTTCATTGGGGGTGTTCCGTCATTTGACCCCGGCGTCTGGCCGAACAGAATGCCTGTTTTTATCCTGGGTGCGCTGCCGCCAGCAATTCCCTGGTGTAAGGATGCTGAGGCGAATCGAAGATAGTGTGGCTGGCGCCGTACTCGACCACTTTGCCGTCCTTGACCACGATCAGATCATGGGCCAGCGCCTTGACTACGGCCAGGTCATGACTGATGAAAAGATAGGTCAGGCCATGTTTTTCCTGCAGGTCGCGCAGGAGTGCAACGACTTGTTTCTGTACCGTACGATCCAGCGCCGAAGTGGGCTCATCGAGCAGGATCAAGGCCGGCTTGAGCACCAGTGCCCGAGCAATCGCAATACGCTGGCGCTGACCGCCGGAAAACTCATGGGGATAGCGATGGCGACTTTGCGGGTCGATACCGACTTCTTGCAGCGCCCGGATCACTTCGGCTTCGCATTGCTGTGCATCCAGTTGCCGGTGGACTTCCAGGCCTTCACTGATGATCTGCGCCACCGACATGCGCGGGCTGAGACTGCCGTAAGGGTCCTGAAAGACCACCTGCATCTCTTTGCGCCACGGGCGCATCTGTTTCTGACTCAAGCCATCCAGAGCCTGTCCCCGAAAGCGGATACTGCCACGAGACTCCAGCAGACGCAGGATTGCCTGACCAAGTGTCGATTTGCCAGAGCCGGATTCGCCGACGATTCCGAGTGTCTTGCCAAGTTCGATGCTCAAGCTGACATCGTCGACGGCCTTCAGGTACTCCTTGTGTCGACGCAGAATGCCGCCTGCCAGGGAAAACCAGACGCGCAGATTCTCGACCTCCAGTACCTTTTCCCGGGTGTCCCGGGGCAGCGGTTCGCCCGCAGGCTCTGCATCGAGCAGCAACCGGCTGTAAGGGTGCTGTGGCGATTTGAACAGTGACTGGCAATCGGCCTGCTCGACGATTTCACCGGCGCGCATCACGCACACCCGCTGGGCGACGCTATGGACCAGATTCAAGTCATGGCTGATCAGCAGCAGCGACATGTTCAGGCGCTGTTGCAGCTCCTTGAGCAGCAACAGAATCTTGCGCTGCACGGTCACATCCAGTGCGGTGGTCGGCTCATCGGCAATCAGCAGTTCCGGTTCGCAGGCCAGGGCCATTGCGATCATGACTCGCTGGCGCTGACCGCCGGACAGTTCATGAGGGTAGGCCTTGAGGCGCTTCTGCGGCTGCTGGATACCCACCAGCTCCAGTAACTCGACGATCCGGACCTCAGCCTCGCGCCCGCTGATGCCGCGATGCAGGAGCAGCGTCTCGCCTATCTGTCGGGCGACGGTGTGCAACGGGTTCAGGGACGTCATGGGTTCCTGAAAGATCATGGCAATCCGATTGCCTCGCAGCTCACGCAAGGTCTGCTCGCTGGCACCGATCAGTTCCTGGCCACGATAGGTGATGCTGCCGGTACTGGTCGTGCCTTTTTTGGGCAGCAATTGCAGGATTGAGTGGGCCGTGACGGATTTGCCCGAACCGGATTCACCCACCAGTGCCAGACATTCCCCCGCGCAGATATCGAGGCTCAGATTACTGACGACTTTCTGCCCATCGAAGGCGATGTTCAGGTTGCGGATTTCGACCAGCTTTTCTGACATTTCAAGGTCTCGAATCAAATCGGGGGATCAAGATCGGGGATCAAACGCATCACGCAAGGCTTCACCGATGAACACCAGCAGCGTCAGAATCAGCGCCAGGGCGAAAAAGGCCGTCAGCCCCAGCCACGGCGCTTGCAGGTTCTGCTTGCCCTGGGCGATCAGTTCACCCAGCGAAGCGCTGCCAGCCGGCATGCCGAAGCCCAGGAAATCCAGTGCGGTCAGGGTCGAGATGGCACCGGTCAGAATAAACGGCAGGTAGCTCAGGGTCGCGGTCATGGCGTTGGGTAGGATATGCCGCACAATCACCTTGCGATCACCCAGCCCAAGGGCGCGGGCTGCCTTGACGTATTCCAGGTTGCGCCCGCGCAGGAATTCGGCGCGCACCACGTCCACCAAGGTCAGCCAGGAAAACAGCGCCATGATGCCCAGCAGCCACCAGAAACCGGGTTCGACGAAGCCTGAGAGGATGATCAGCAGATACAACACCGGCAAGCCTGACCAGACTTCCAGCAGGCGCTGGCCGAGCAGGTCCACCCAGCCGCCGTAATAACCCTGCAGTGCCCCGGCCGCGATACCGATCAGGGCGCTGATTGCAGTCAGGATCAAGGCAAACAGGATCGATACCCGCGCCCCGAAGATGACCCGTGCCAGGACATCGCGAGCCTGATCGTCGGTGCCCAGCCAGTTGGTGGCCGAGGGTGGACTTGGGGCCGGGAGCGCCAGGTCGTAATTGGGCGTGTCGTCACTGAACGGAATCGGCGGGAATACCATCCAGCCATTACCTCTGGCGATGAGCTTGTGCACGTACTCGCTGCGGTAATCGGGCTGAAAGGGCAGTTCTCCGCCGAACTCCTGCTCGGTATAGCGCTTGAGAACCGGGAAGTAGAGCGAGCCCTGATAGCTCACGACCAGCGGCTTGTCATTGGCGATCAGCTCGCCGCCCAGTGTCAGCGCAAACAGCGCACAGAACAGCCACAACGACCACCAGCCCCGGCGGTTGGCGCGAAAGCGTTCCAGGCGGCGTTGAGCCAGCGGAGAAAGTCTGCGCATCAGGCATTCCTCGCGCTGAAGTCGATTCGCGGGTCAACCAGGGTGTAGCAGATATCGCCTGCCAGCTTTATCAGCAGGCCGAACAGGGTAAAGATGAACAGCGAGCCGAACACCACCGGGTAATCCCGCGAAACAGCGGCTTCGTAACTCATGCGGCCCAGGCCGTCCAGGGAGAAAATCACCTCGATCAGCAGTGATCCGGCAAAGAACACTGTGATGAAGGCCTGAGGAATGCCTGATACCACCAGCAACATGGCGTTGCGAAACACATGGCCATACAGCACACGCCGTTCGCTCATGCCCTTGGCCCGGGCTGTCGTGACGTACTGGCGGGTGACTTCATTGAGGAAGGCGTTCTTGGTCAGCAGGGTCAAGGAAGCGAATCCGCCGATGACCAGCGCCGATACCGGCAGCACCAGATGCCAGAAGTAATCGGCGATCTTGCCCAATGTCGAGAGCTGGTCGAAATCATCCGATACCAGACCCCGTACCGGGAACCAATGCAGCGAAGTACCGCCGCAGAACACCACGATCAGCAACATGGCAAACAGAAAGGCCGGAGTGGCGTAGCCGATGATGATGGCGGTGCTGCTCCAGATATCGAACTGGCTACCGTGGCGGACCGCCTTGCGAATGCCCAGCGGAATCGAGACCAGGTAGGTCAGCAGCGTCGCCCAGAGCCCGAGGGAAATGGAAACCGGCATCTTTTGCAGTATCAGATCGGTCACTGTGCTCCCACGAAAGAAGCTGTTGCCGAAATCCAGGCGTGCGTAGTTTTTCAGCATCAGCCATAGCCGCTCGTGCAGCGGTTTGTCGAAGCCGTACTGGCGTTCGATTTCCTTGATCAGCTTGGGATCGAGGCCGCGCGAAGCCCTTGATTGACCGGTGCTGGCTGTTTCTGTTGCGCCAGCACCCGCACTGGCACCGCCGATGCCTTGCAGTCGGGCAATGGCTTGCTCCACCGGACCGCCGGGAGCGGCCTGCACGATAAAGAAATTGACCAGCAGAATGCACAAGAGCGTGGGAATGATCAGCAGCAAACGGCGAAGGACATAACCGAGCATTCACTGCATCTCCGAAACAAGGGCTGAAGCGCCGCGTTTTGCTGCGAACTGTTCATTGGTCAGCGGTGTGGGGCTGACTTCCCACCAAGTTTCGATGGCCTCACTGTTGCTGGCCTGGATTTTCGGGATACCGAAGCGATTCCACCAGACGGTGGAGGAGCCCGGTGGGTAATAGTTGGGAATCCAGTAGTAGTTCCATTGCAATACCCGATCCAGACAATGGGCGTAATCGGTCATGGTCGCCTTGTCGCCCGCCTTGATCAGGCCCTCGATCAAGGTATCCACGGCGGGGTCTTGCAGCGCCATGTAGTTGCTGGAACCGGGGTCGTTGGCCACCTTTGAGCCAAAGCTGTTATAGAGGTCCGCACCCGGTGAAGTCGAAACCGAATAGCCGGTGACGATCATGTCGTAATCCCGGGCCATGACACGGTTCAGATACTGGGCCGGGTCTATTCGCCGCACATCGAAGTGGATGCCGATCTGCGCCAGATTGCGTTTGTAAGGCAGCAGCAGGCGCTCGAAACCCGGCTGGCCATTGAGGAAGGTAAAGTTCAACGGTTCGCCCCGGGCGTTGACCAACTGATCGCCCTTTGGTGTCCAGCCGGCTTCCTGCAGCAGCGCCAGCGCCTGCAGTTGCTTGTCGCGGATAAACCCCGTGCCATCGGTTTTCGGGTTCTTGAATACCGTGGTAAAGGCTTCGTCGGGAATCGAACCGCGCAAGGGTTCAAGAATCTTCAGCTCGGCGGGTGTCGGCAACCGGGTCGCGGCCAGTTCCGAGTTCGAGAAGTAACTGTCCTGACGGATATACATATTGCGCATCATCTGCCGGTTGGCCCACTCGAAGTCCCAGAGCAGAGACAGCGCCTGACGCACGCGTCGATCCTGAAACATCGGGCGATTCAGATTGAACGCGAAGCCTTGCGTGCCCTGGACCGCTCCCTTGGCCAGATGTGCCTTTTGCAACAGGCCTTCGCTGAGCGCAGGGCTGTCATAGCGGATCGAGTAACCGGTGGCCGAGTATTCGCGGTTGTAGTCATAGGCACCGCCCTTGAGCACTTGCCGCGCGACATCGGTATCGCCAAAGTACTCAATGCTGAATCGGTCGAAGTTGTACATGCCTCTGTTGACCGGCAGGTCCTTGCCCCACCAGTCCGGGTCGCGCTCGAAGGTGATACTGCGACCCGGGTCCACGTGGCTGATCCTGTAGGGGCCACTGCCCGGTGGAACCTCGAAACCCGCTCCACCGGCAAAGTCGCGGGTTTTCCACCAGTGCTCGGGAAACACCGGCAACGAGGCCAGATCCAGGGGCAGGGTGCGGCTGTCGTTATTCTTGAAGTCAAAGCGAATCCGGTTTTCGGATTCCACTTCCAGGCCTTTTACCGCTTCAAAGCGGGTGCGATATTGCAGGCTGCCTTGAGTCATCAGCAACTCATAGGTGTATTTCACGTCATTGGCGGTGATCGGCGTGCCGTCGGCAAAGCGGGCACGCGGATCAAGATAGAAACGCAGGGACATGCCGTCCTCCAGGCGTTCCATTTTCTGTGCGATGAGTCCGTATACCGTGTAGGGCTCGTCCAGGGATTTGACGGCCAAGGGGGAATAGAGCATGCCGTTGATCTGTGCGACGCCTATGCCTTTATCGATATAGGGCATCAGATGATCGAACTGGCCTATGTCCGTTGCGGATCGGCGCATGCTGCCGCCTTTGGGCGCATCGGGATTCACGTAGTCGAAATGCTGGAAGCCGGCAGGGTAGCGTGGCGGCTCGCCATAGACGGTCAAGGCATGCTGCGGCGTCGCCAGCACCTGTTGAAAGCCCGTGATCAGCACCAGCATTGCAGTTATCAGTGATAAGAAAACAGAACGCATTACTCGAATCCTGACTGAGGTTCACACAGGAACATCAGGGTTGAAGGCATGCGCCAAGGTACCGGATCACAAGGGGCTTGTAACCGTAATTGTCAATAAAGACGGGAGCTTGTGACGGTCGCGCAAATGAAAACGGCCCATCCGAAGATGAGCCGTTCATGTGCATCAGCGAGTCAGGATCAGTCCTGGCGGCTGGTGACTTCCAGCAGGTGATAACCGAACTGGGTTTTCACCGGGCCTTGCACGACATTGACCGGCGCGCTGAATACGACGGTATCGAATTCCTTGACCATCTGGCCTGGACCGAACGAACCCAGGTCGCCGCCCTGGCGGCTCGACGGGCAGCTGGAGTTGGCCTTGGCGATTTCAGCGAAATCAGCGCCGCCTTCGATTTGAGCCTTGAGTTCGTTGCATTTCTCTTCGCTCGAAACAAGGATGTGGCGGGCAGTGGCTTTAGCCATGGGAAAGTGTCTCCTGTGAAAAAAAGAAAGAGCCTACCGGAATCAAGGCTGCATTTCCTGATAAAAGTTCACCGACAACCGATTACCTGTAGCGCAACCGGTCCACTGCATCACGCAAGAGTCGCTCGCTGCCTTCCCATCCAAGGCAGCCATCGGTCACCGAAACCCCGTACTTGAGGGTTTCACTCAACGGCTGGCAGCCCTCGAACAAGTGACTTTCCAGCATCATGCCGATCAGCGAGCGGTCGCCCTGCAAGCGCTGCTCAAGCACGTCATTGAACACCTGCGGCTGACGCAGCGGGTCCTTGCCACTGTTGGCGTGACTGCAATCGACCATGATTCTTGATGCGATCCGGTTCTTCTCGAGGCTGGCGCGCACCTGAGCCACGCTCTGGCTGTCGTAGTTGGGGCCGCTGTGGCCGCCGCGCAGGACGATATGAGTGTCCGGGTTGCCTTGAGTCTCGATGATCGCCGGATGACCGTGCCGATCGATGCCGAAATGCCGATGCGGGTGGGCGGCCGAGCGCATTGCGTCACTGGCTACTGCTACGCCGCCATCGGTGCCGTTCTTGAAACCGACCGCCATGGGCAGACCGCTGGCCATCTCCCGGTGTATCTGCGATTCGGTGGTGCGTGCGCCAATGGCCACCCAACTGAGCAGGTCATCGAAGTAGCCGGCGGCCATGGGTTGCAGGATTTCGGTGGCAACCGGCAGGCCCATGAACAGCATTTCGCGCATCAGGTGGCGTGACATGGCCAGGCCGGCAGCCATGTCATCGCTGCCATTGAGCTGCGGATCATAGGCAAGGCCTTTCCAGCCGATGGTGGTGCGCGGCTTTTCGACGTAGGCGCGCATCACCAGCAGCATCTGGTCGCTGACTTCGCTGGCCAGGCACGCAAGGCGTTCGGCGTACTCGAGGGCCGATTGCGGATCGTGAAGAGAGCAGGGACCTACGATCACCAGCAGGCGGGAATCTTCCCCGGTCAGGATCGAGCGCACGGCACGGCGGTGGGCTGCGACCTGTTCGTTCAGGGCGGTGGTCAGTGGCAGGCGGCTTTTCAGCTCTATGGTGCTGGGCAGGCGCGTTGGAGCGGTGATGTTGTCGAGCAGAGTGACATTGTTGGACAGGTCGGACGGTTTTACGGCAACGGACGAATTCATGATCTGGCTTCCTGGGCTGGCGGGCATGTTCCCGCTCAAGACCCTATTGGGGTGTTCGACAATTGGCCTGACAGGCCATGCGTTTGAGGTTGCCACCTGGCAGTGACCGGTCGGAGGCGGCTGGCTGTCCCGAACGGAGGTTGCTAAATCGCCATGCGAAGTCGATGTCGTTGCGGTAATAGAAAGTGCTGTTCATGTCGTATTCCTCAAGTGGATTGAATCGGGCTTTCAAAGGCCCCAAAAAACAAAACCCCCGGTCGGGTAGCCGACCGGGGGTAGAGAATTCTCTGGTTGGCGTCCCCTGATTCCGGGCGCCTTTTGGGTATCAGGCGCGCCAGTGGCTAAACCAGTACCCGTAATAAGAGTTGACCGGCAGGCAGGCAGCAGCCGAAGCAATCCGCGCAGCAACAGTCGCCACCGAGCGTTCAACGCTGGCAGGGTGCAGAAGCTGTGATGAGGCGGATGGCAACATGATGTGTCTCCAAAGGTTGAGCACGAGCTTACCGTAGGCGAATGCCGTGATTCAATTGGAAAGTTCAATCGTTTTCATTGACGGTCGTATATTGACCAGAAGAAACGCAGAGCCCAAAGGAGCAGCCGGTGTTTAAACGGCGGATTTTTCATGGACAAGTTCTGTCAGAAAAGTCGACACCGGCAGTCGGATTATTGAGTTATTGATTGCAGATGTTTGAGTGGGGGATATTCTCAACTCTCTGTCTTCTGTACTGGGTCACTGCTTTGTGAAGGGATGACACCTATTTTCATACCCAGTAGAACCGCCACTTTATGGGCTTCTCCGCGACGGCCTTTCTTGCGACCGGCCAATACTTGGTAAGTAGTTGCCGGGTCGATGTTATTTTCCCGAGCAAATTCTTGAACCGATTTTCCCTGTTGTTCGAGCCAGGCCTTGGCTTGTGCAGCAGTACGTATTCCGGGCATAGTTCAAAACCGTTCAAATAAGTTTAATTCTGTCTGGATTCTACCATTCGTAAGGATGGGGTCAACAAGGTTATGCATTCAAATGAGTGGAATCGGGTATCGATTGAGAAAAGAAAGGGAGCGTCTTGGGCTCTCTCAACGCGCCTTTGGTGAGATCGGTGGCGTGGAGGCTAATGCCCAGGGGAAATATGAAAGTGGTGATCGCGCGCCCAAGGCAGACTATCTCGCAGCGGTAGCGGCCAAGGGGGTCGATGTCCTTTACGTGTTGACCGGGACGCCAACGCCTGTTCCCATCGATAACCTCAGTATCGCCGAAGAAAAAGTATTGGGAAGCTACAGAACCTTGCACAAGGAGGATCAGGATGCAATAAGCCGATTGACCACCACTCTGGCTGAGTTATCGGCGTCCTACACCATTCATAACAAGCCGTTGCCCGACGATCATTGATGGCAGATCTGCCAATCAAGCGCTTTTGCGAAAAAACACTGGCGTCTTAAGAGGTTAGTGATAGTTTGTTGGCAACGCTTTCCACGTATCCGTGCGAGACGGGCCTCGCCGTGTGTTGCCGTTTCAGCATGATTGCGCACCCAGGTGCTCGGGGCGGGCGATCGGCTTTGTGCTCAAACGGCAACATGCGCTAGGTCTGACTCATGGTTTTTGTTATGGTGGCTGGCATTCGTTATGACTGTTGCGTGAGGTGTCTGCTTGATTAGGGTGCTAGTTGTCGATGACCATGATCTTGTCCGCACAGGCATCACCCGTATGCTTGCCGATATAGATGGCTTGCAGGTTGTCGGTCAGGCTGACTCTGGTGAGGAATCCCTGAAGAAGGCACGGGAACTCAAACCTGACGTCGTGCTGATGGACGTCAAGATGCCGGGTATCGGAGGTCTTGAAGCGACTCGCAAGTTGCTGCGCAGCCATCCCGAGATCAAGGTTGTGGCCGTGACGGTCTGCGAGGAGGATCCTTTCCCTACGCGACTTCTTCAAGCTGGCGCTGCTGGCTACATGACCAAGGGCGCAGGGCTTGCGGAAATGGTGCAGGCCATTCGCCTGGTTTTTGCCGGTCAGCGCTATATAAGCCCGCAGATCGCTCAGCAACTGGCATTGAAATCTTTTCAGCCTCAGGTCAACAACTCTCCGTTCGATCTGCTTTCCGAGCGTGAAATCCAGATTGCCCTGATGATCGTCGGCTGCCAGAAGGTCCAGACCATTTCCGACAAGCTATGCTTGTCACCCAAGACCGTTAATACCTACCGTTACCGGATTTTCGAGAAGCTTTCGATCAGTAGTGATGTCGAGCTTGCATTACTGGCTGTACGTCACGGCATGGTTGATGCCAGCGCCTGAACATGACCCAATCGTTTGATCCAAGTGCGTTTCTTGCAACCTGCAGTGGCCGTCCCGGTGTGTATCGCATGTTCGATATCCATGCCCAGCTTCTTTATGTCGGCAAGGCCAAGAATCTCAAGAAACGCCTGGCCAGCTATTTTCGCAAGACGGGCCTTGCGCCCAAGACCAGTGCTCTGGTTGCCCGTATCGCCCAGATCGAAACCACTATCACGGCCAACGAAACCGAAGCGCTGTTGCTGGAGCAGACCCTTATCAAGGAGTGGCGGCCTCCTTACAACATTCTGCTGCGCGACGATAAATCCTATCCTTACGTTTTTTTGTCCGATGGCTCGTTTCCGCGTCTGAGCATTCATCGCGGCGCCAAGAAGGCCAAGGGGCGATATTTCGGCCCTTATCCAAGCCCCGGTGCAATTCGTGAAAGCCTGAGCCTGCTGCAAAAGACGTTTCTGGTTCGTCAGTGCGAAGACAGCTATTTCAGGAACCGTACCCGGCCTTGTCTGCAGTATCAGATCAAACGTTGCAAGGGGCCGTGCGTCGGGCTTGTAGAACCGCAGATCTATGCCGAGGACGTACGCCATTCGGTGATGTTTCTCGAAGGGCGCAGCAATGCCCTGACCGATGAGCTGAACGAATCGATGGAAAAGGCCGCCATGGCCCTGGATTTCGAGCGGGCCGCCGAGCTGCGTGATCAGGTGGCCTTGCTGCGTCGGGTCCAGGATCAGCAGAGCATGGAAGGCGGGACCGGTGATGTGGACGTGGTGGCGGCATTCGTGAACCCAGGCGGTGCCTGCGTGCATTTGATCAGTGTGCGTGGCGGGCGCGTGCTCGGCAGCAAGAACTTCTTCCCGCAGGTCGGTATAGAAGAGGAGGTCGGTGAAGTGATGTCGGCCTTCCTGGCCCAGTACTTTCTTGGCGGCATCGACCGTGAGTTGCCCAGTGAGGTCATCGTCAATGTGGTCCATGAGGACTTTCCGACGCTGATCGATGCCATCGAAGAGTCCCGTGGCCGCGAGATGACCATCAGTCACAGGGTTCGTGGCACGCGGGCGCGCTGGCAGCAATTGGCTGTCACCAATGCCGAACAGGCGCTGAGCGCACGTCTGGCCAATCGTCAGCATGTGGCTGCGCGATTCGAGGCGCTAGCGACGGTCCTCAAGCTTGATGAGCCGCCTCAGCGGCTGGAGTGTTACGACATCAGCCATTCCAGCGGCGAAGCGACCGTGGCGTCTTGCGTGGTCTTTGGCCCTGAGGGGCCGATCAAGTCCGATTACCGGCGCTACAACATCGAAGGTGTCACTGGAGGCGATGACTATGCCGCCATGCACCAGGCCCTGACCCGACGCTTCAGCAAGATCAGGGACGGCGAGGGCAAATTACCCGATATTCTGCTGGTGGACGGTGGCAAAGGGCAGTTGTCCATGGCCCGCGATGTACTGAACGAACTGGCAATTCCCGATCTGATTCTGCTCGGTGTGGCCAAGGGCACGACCCGCAAGGCGGGTTTCGAGACTCTCTACCTCAATGATGCCGCCCACGAGTTCACCTTGCCGGGCGATTCGCCTGCCTTGCACCTGATCCAGCAGATTCGCGACGAGGCTCACCGCTTTGCCATTACCGGACACCGAGCCCGACGTGGCAAGACACGCCGCACCTCGACCCTCGAAGGCGTTGCTGGAGTGGGGCCGACCCGACGTCGGGATCTGCTCAAACACTTCGGTGGATTGCAGGAATTGGCCCGTGCGAGCATCGATGAAATAGCAAAAGCACCCGGAATCAGCAAAAAGCTGGCAGAGTCGATTTATGCAAACCTGCACAGCGAGTAGAATGCCCGCTCACCTCGTAGCCAGTTGTGCCGATGAATATCCCTAATCTGATTACCGTTCTGCGCGTTTTACTGATCCCGATCTTCATTCTGCTGTTCTATTTGCCCTATCACTGGAGCTACATGGCGGCCAGTAGCGTGTTCGCATTTGCCGCAGCGACTGACTGGCTCGATGGCTATCTGGCGCGCCGTCTCGAACAAAGCACGCCATTTGGTGCCTTTCTCGATCCGGTGGCAGACAAGCTGATGGTTGCGGTCGCACTGGTGTTGCTGGTGCAGACCCATGCCAACCTGTGGCTGACCCTGCCGGCTGCCGTGATTATCGGTCGCGAGATCGTAATCTCGGCATTGCGTGAATGGATGGCCGAAATCGGCGCACGTGCCCAGGTGGCCGTGTCCAACATGGGCAAATGGAAAACCGCCGCACAGATGCTGGCGCTAGTGATCCTGCTGGCCAATCCTCCGGCGGTCACTTTCTGGGTTGTCCTGGGCTATGCATTGCTGCTGATTGCGGCGGGGTTGACCCTGTGGTCGATGGTTCAATATCTGAGAGCCGCCTGGCCTCATCTGAAAACCACTGCCGAAAAGAAATAACTTTTTTGAATCAAGGGCTTGACGAATAAACGCCAGCGTATAGAATGGCGGCCATCACCAAGCGGGAATAGCTCAGTTGGTAGAGCACGACCTTGCCAAGGTCGGGGTCGCGAGTTCGAGTCTCGTTTCCCGCTCCAAATATTTTTCTGCAGGGTTCAATTGAAGCCTGCAGAAATTGAAAAAAGAGGCTTAGGCCTCTTTTTTTCGTTCCAGCAAGTTCCACTTTCCTGATTACTGCGGCCTGACTCTTTTCGTGAGTTCCACGGTCGCCAAGTGTTGGCACTTCCGCTTTTCCAGGGTGGAAAATCAACCTTCGTATTTCTCTCGATACCTATCCTCAAATCAGCTTATGAGATGTTCGTGCTCTGCGTGTTGTGGCGAGGCACTGGGCGCTACGCGCCGTCCCATACCCCCCAGCAACCGCGCAGCTCTGCCCCAAGGCTATTGCTGACCGCTCTAAGCTAAGCGTTAAATGTTATTGGTTTTATGTTTTTTATAGCCATAAATTATTTAACCTCTAGTTGCTTGGTAGCGCTCAGGCACCAGGAATAAACCGCAGCAGTGCCATTTGCGAGGAATCGACCCTGAAACGCACCATCAAAGCCCTGCTGCTAGCTGTCGCTGCAGCAACCGCCGCCCAGGCGCATTGTGCCGATATCGTCATCGGCTACCAGACCGGTGTGGACCCGTCCAAGGTCGCCCAGGCCGACGGTGCCTACGAAAAAGCCATTGGCCAGAAGCTCGACTGGCGTCGTTTCAATGCAGGTCCGGAAGTGGTGACCGCGCTGGCCTCCGGTGATGTGCAGATCGGCAATCTGGGTTCAAGCCCACTGGCAGCGGCCGCCTCGCGCAAACTGCCGCTGGTGACTTTTCTGGTGGCGGCGCAGATCAACTCCGCCGAGGCGCTGGTGGTGCGCAACAGCAGCGGCATCGAAAAGCCCGAGCAACTGATCGGCAAGACGATTGCCACGCCGTTCGTATCCACCTCCCATTACAGCCTGCTCGGTGCCCTGAAGCACTGGAATATAGATCCCACCAAGTTGAAGATCGTCAACCTCAATCCGGCCGAAATCAATGCCGCCTGGAAGCGTGGCGATATCGACGGTGCTTTTGTCTGGTCGCCGGCCCTGGGTGAGATCAAGCGTGATGGCAAGGTGCTGACCGACGCTGCCGAAGTAGGCAAGTGGGGCGCTCCGACTTTTGAAGTCTGGGTCGCCCGCAAGGACTTCGCCGAAAAGCATCCTGAAGTGCTTGCCAGATTCGCGGGTGTAACCCTGGGCGCTTTCGCCGACTATCAGGCCAATGCCGCGAAGTGGACAGCTGACTCGGAACAAGCCAGGAAGATTGCCCGGCTGGTCGGTGCCAATGCTGCCGACGTTCCCGAACTGCTGGCCGGTTCCCGATACCCCAACGCCCAGCAACAGCTCAGCGCCGACCTGCTCGGGGGTGGCACTGCCAAGAATATCGCCGGCACCGCGGAATTCCTCAAGGAGCAGAAACGCATTCCCGCCGTGTTGCCAGACTACTCGGAGTACGTGAGCACCGAGTACGTACGCCAGGCCCAGTAATATAGAGAAACACCTATGACCATCGTATTTGAACGTATCGGCCAGGCCCTTGGCGCGCGCGTGAGCGGTGTCGACCTGAGTCGCCCGTTGAATGCAGAAAGCTACACCATTTTGCGTCAGGGGCTGATGGAGCATCAGGTGCTGTTCATGCGTGATCAGTTGCTGACGCCACGCCAGCAGCGAGACGCGGCAGCCCTGTTCGGCGATCTGCATATACACCCGATCTATCCGAAGATCGAAGACCAGCCGGAAATCCTTTTGCTGGATACCGACCTCAATGACCTGCGCGACAACGCTCTGTGGCATTCAGACGTGTCCTTCATCCAGTCGCCACCGATGGGCTCGCTGCTCAGCGCGCGGCATGTTCCTCCACACGGTGGAGATACCCTGTGGGCTAGTTGCTCGGCTGCTTACGAGGGATTGTCCGCCAGGATTCAGCACTTGCTCGATGGCCTGACCTCCGTGCATGACCTGACTCTTTCGTTTCCCCTGGAGCGTTTTGGTAATACCCCCGACGCATTGGAAAAATGGAACGCCGCCCGCGCTGCCAATCCGCCCGTGACTCATCCCGTAGTGCGCGTGCATCCGGAAACAGGTCGCAAAGGGCTGTTTGTCAGCGAATCCTTCACCACCCGGATTCTCGAGTTGGAACCCAATGAAAGCGATGCAGTGCTGAAGATGCTGTTCAAGCAGATCGCCAAACCGGAATTCAGCGTTCGCTGGCAATGGCGCAAGGGCGATTTGGCCTTCTGGGACAACCGTCTGACTCAGCACTACGCCTGCGACGACTACCGCCCGCAAAGGCGCATCATGCATCGTGCGACGATTCTCGGGGATCGACCCTTCGGGCCCTGAACTGTTAACGATGCCTTAATCGGGCCCCCTCAAAGTTGCAGCTACTTGAAGCAGACGCCCTTGGCGCTGCAAGCCTGCCAACCCATGAGAGTGATACCGATGACTACCAGGAAATTTATTCTGACCTCGTTTCTTGCCCTGTGCTGCACCACTGCTTTTGCCCAGGATGGTGCCGACATGATTCAGAAGCGTCAGGAGGCCTTTGCGCTTGAGCGTCAGCAGGCGCGTGAGAATCTGGCCAAGGCTCAGGAGAAAGCCGAAAAGAGTCAGGCAGCCGCAAGTGCGTCCCGGGATAATGCCAAATCCCAGGAGATGAATGAAAAGCCCGCCAGTTAAATCATAAGCATTTGTTATCTTCAGATCCCGAAATGCCGCTTGCGCGTTATTCTGGCAAGCATGAAATCCTGTCCTCCAACAGAGTCGGCCATGCACGTATTGCTGTGTGAAGATGATGAGCTCATTGCCAGTGGCATCGTCGCCGGCTTGAACGCCCAGGGTTTGAACGTCGACCGCGTGGCTTCGGCCTCTGCCGCTTATGCCATGCTGGATGTTGCGCAGTTCGATGTGATGATTCTCGATCTGGGCCTGCCCGATGAGGACGGGATCAGCCTGCTGCGTCGCTTGCGGCTAGCCGGTCAGACGATACCGGTATTGATACTGACTGCACGCGATGATGTGGATGACCGGGTCAAGGGGCTGCAGGCGGGGGCCGATGATTACCTGCTCAAGCCTTTCGATCTGAGGGAGTTGTATGCTCGCCTGCATACGCTGGTACGCCGCGTTGCCGGGCGAGCGGTCAATCTCATCGAGCATGGTGCCTTGACCCACGATCCCAGCACCCGGGAAACCTGGTTGGCGGGTGAGGCCATCGACCTTTCGCGTCGTGAACAGGCATTGCTGCTGGCGTTGCTCAACAACCGGGGCAGGGTGCTTTCCATCGAGCAGTTGAAAGACAGCGTGTACGGCTTCGCTGATGAGGTCGAAAGCAACGCTTTGAACGTCCATATCTTTCATCTGCGTCGCAAGCTGGGTAACGGCATTGTCGAGACGGTCCGCGGCTCTGGCTATCGGCTCGGGGCGCTGGAGACCGGCTTATGAGTCTGCGCCTGCGTCTGAGCCTGATTCTGGGGATTGCCTTTGTCGTGGTCTGGACACTGGCGGCGACCTGGATGTATCAGGACCTGCGCACCCAGATGATGTTCTCCCTCGATCAGCGGCTTGTGGCCTCGGCACGCATGGTCGCTGCCTTGGTCGATCAGTTGCCCGAACCCTTGTCGACCAAGGAGGGCGGTGCCCATTTCAGCGCCAGCCAGTTGGCCATTCCTGATGGCATGGCCTGTGAGGTGAGTTCACTGCGTGGCGAAATCCTGGCCAGCAGCCATGGCAACGTCGGCAATATCATCGCCAGCGCCAATGGCGGTTTTCATGATCAGGAGATCGACGGTGAGCATTGGCGAACATTTACCCTTGTTCAGGGTGATGTGCTTATCACCACGGCGGATCGTGAGCAGGAGCGCGAATCCCTCAACCATTCTGTCCTGCTGTCAGCGTCCGTTCCTGTACTGGTAGCGCTGCTGGCATGCGTTGCAATGCTTTGGCTGGGGATAGGCAAAGGCCTGTCACCGCTCAAGCGCATGCGAGACGAACTCAAGAAGCGCAATATCGATTCTCTTGAGCCTCTGCAGCTTCGGATGCTGCCCAATGAATTGCAGCCGCTGCTGGAAACACAGAACCACCTGTTGGTGCGCATAGGCCAGGCAGTCGAACGCGAGCGTCGCCTGACCGGAGATGCAGCCCACGAACTGCGCAGCCCGCTGACCGCGATAAAAACCCATTTGCAGGTTGCACAGATGACCAGTGGTGAAGCCAGAGAACTGGCATTGGTTCGTGCCGAGCAGGGGACTGACCGGCTGCACAACACCCTTGAGCAATTGCTGTTACTGGCCAGGGTTGAAGGCAGCCTGTCATTCGAAGATGGCAGCCAGTGCAATGTCGAGCAGGCTGTTTCCCTGGCTATCCAGGATACGGGCAACAGTACGGAACGTATCCAGTTGAGTTTCCAGGCAATGACCTCGTCATCTGTCCTGGACATGCCCTCGGTACTGGCAGTGGCTGCGCTGCGCAACCTGCTGGACAACGCCTTGCGGCACAGCCCTGCCGATACGCAGGTGACCGTGCGTGTGACAAGCAACAATGAATCCGCTTTTGTCAGCGCCAGGAATGCGAGTTATGGAATATCCGAAGACAGCCTTCGGCACATGACCGAGCGTTTCTGGCGCAGCAGTTCAAGCACCGGTTGCGGGCTGGGTCTGGCAATCGTTCAGGCGATCGTGCAGCGTTGCGGTTGCACGATTGACTTCAGCAGCACCAGTCAGGACTTTGTGGTGACGTTGGGGCTGCCATTGTCTGCAGATACTGGTCGGGAGCGCTAGACAGTACGCACTACCAGAGAGCATCAGGGGAAGCCACTACCTCATGAGAGGGTCGAATGTTCGTACAATGGCCCCCGATTCATCTCTGTAGCGTGTACTTGGATCTGTTGCAACACGAACATCGAATTGCCCATAACTATTATCTGCTAGAGCGTGATTGACTAGTTCTTGGGATCCCAGAGGTGGCAGTTTCATTTTCTCAAGCTTCTTTTCAAGCGCTACAGTTCCGAGCACCTCGATCTTGGTCAGGCGCTGTGCGTCTTGTGTGCTTACTGATGCATGATAGATTTCATGTCTGTAATTGTTCATCAGTTGAGTTATGGGAGCATGGGTATTCTTTGTAGCATCGTGCAGTACTGCCTGGTCCAGAGTACAGGCGCTGGGGTAGCTGGGCCATGGGTCGACGACAACAGTATTTCTCTCCCCGTATTTTGGGACTCGCGGATCTCCCAGTAGTACAAATTCATGGGAGTTGCCGTCTGGTAGCTTCATGCGTACCCGGTTTATGGGAGCATCCACTCCTCGGCTCTGAAGAGCGGCAATTGCAATGCTGGCGTGTATCGAACAATTGCCACCCTGGAATTTCTGTGCACGTTTGAGTTGAGCAGCAGTACCGCCCGCTGGATATTTCTGATTAGCCAAATGCAAGCGAGCCCAGCTTTCTCCGCCAGACTCTATGATGTCCGTGCGCTGATTGCCTGATCCAGAGGAAATCACGCTTTTGGCTACGCGGTTGGCCCAAGTGGCATCCGCCAGTGCATTCAGAGTGCCTGAGGTAACAGTTACCGTCTTGCCCTGATAATTATGCAGGCCCAACTTGTCGGGTCTGACTGTCTCGTGAACGGTCTTGTCAGATTCGTGGTTCTGGACAGTTGCGTCGTAATGTTGAGTGGATGAACTGCCATGAAAAAAACTGCTGATTTTTGGCATGGACTGTCTCCTAACTACGTAGCGATGAGCTTTGGATTGTCATCGTTGCAAAATTGGTCTTGCTCAAGGCATCCGGCTTTGAACTGGATGGGGTTTGGACGGGCGGGAGTATCTTTCCGGAGTGAAAATCAACTGCCCTTTGAGCAAAACTTTCAACGAGATTCAGGACTTTGTTTTCATTCAGTTCTGCCAATGGCTGGCGCAATGAGATCACCATCTTTCCACTCATGGTTTCTAGGCCGAACATCAGCGCAGGATGGAAAAGACTGAAGACATTTTCCGCCAAGAGAGCCTTCATACCTTCAGGTGCAAGCCACTGACTGGGCGCAGGAAATGTAGCTACCAGATTTAAATATCCGGGTTGGCTACCAATCAGATGAATATCTACTTCAACGCCAAACGTCAGTAGATAGACCGGATGATGTTCCTCGTCAGGAGTTTGTGATGAGTCTCGGTACTTTTGAACGACATGTCGTGCAAGCGTCTGAAAATGATCTGATTGCATGGCTCTGATCTTGATAAAAACATGTGACTGAGTGGTCACGAGTTTCGGATCGGTTCCAGCAGGCAGCTCGAATATCCCAATAAAAGCTTCCTGATTCTGATCGAGGCTTGTCGGAATACCTTATATTCCTGCGATGAGGCCCGGACTTTGTTAAGTCCGGGCATCTTCAAATACCTCACGCCAGCTCTGTCACCTCTGAATCCTGCTCCTGAACCTGCCGACTATGGCGATTGCGGGGTACATCGATTCCCAGATGACCGCGCAGGGTTCTGGTCTGGTATTCCCTGCGGAACAGCCCGCGTTCGCGCAGGATCGGCAGTACTTCCTCGGTAAAGCGGGCAAAGCTGGCCGGTGCGCCGACGTGGATATTGAAGCCGTCCACCGCACCTTCGTTGAACCAGCGCTCGATCTCGTTGGCGACGGTCAGTGCCGAACCGGCGAAACCGGTGAAGGGACGGGCAAAGCGCAGAGCGGTTTCGCGCAGGGTCAGGCCTTTTTCCCTGGCGACCCGCTTGATCTTCTCCGCATGGCCGCGATAGCCGTTGCTGCCCAGCTCGCCGAGTTCGGGGAAGGGGGCGTCAAGGTCATACTGGCCGAAGTCGTGATAGTTGAACGGGCGGCCCAGTTGCACCAAGGCCTTGTTCAGATCTACCTCGCCTTCGCGCTCCAGCAGAATCGCCTGTGCCTGTTCATCGGTATCGGCAATGATCGGTGTAATGCCCGGGAACAGCAGCACCTGCGCCGGATCACGGCCTGCCGCTGCGGCACGGCGCTTGATATCGGCGTAGTACTCGCGGGCATCCTCGAAATTGTCGACACCGGCAAAGATGCCTTCGGCGATTTCCGCTGCCAGCTTGCGACCGGACTCGGAGACTCCTGCCTGGAAGATTACCGGCTGGCCCTGTGCCGAGCGGGAAATGTTCAACGGCCCTGTGACCGAGAAGAATTCACCGCGGTGGTCCAGGCGGTGCTGCTTGCTCGGGTCCAGAAAGCGCTTGCTGGCCTTGTCGCGAGGGAAGGCATCGTCTTCATAGGAGTCCCACAACCCCTGAACCACCTCGACATGCTCTCTGGCCCGGCGATAGCGTTCGGTGTGGTCGATGTGCTGCTCGCGGCCAAAATTGCCCGCTGCGCCTTCGAGTCCGGTGGTAACCACGTTCCAGCCGGCGCGTCCGTGGCTGATCTGGTCCAGTGAAGCGAACTGCCGGGCTACGTTGAAGGGCTCGGTGTAGGAAGTGGTCAGGGTTGCGACCAGCCCGATCCTGTCGGTAGCACCCGCAAGCGCCGAGAGCAGGGTCAGTGGTTCCAGGCGGTTGAGAAAGTGCGGTGCCGAGTCCGGGGTGATATAGGGGCTGTCGACGATGAATACAAAGTCGAAATGTGCTGCTTCGGCCGCCCGGGCCTGCTGCTTGTACCAGCCGATATCGATGCTGGCGTTGCCGGGAATATCCGGGTGCAGCCATTCCTGCTGGTCGGTGCCGACGCCGGTCAGGATGGCACCAAAGTGCAGTTGACGTTTGCTCATGGGTTCAAGTCCTTTCGGTGGAATAGAGGGCGTTCGGTGTGATCATGCTCTGACTTGTCGGGCCGGTTGGCTGTCGGCATCCAGTGCTGCATCTACGGCATCGATGATCGCTTGTGCCTCGCTGCGTACCAGCCAGTCGGGGCTGACTTCGGCGAAATGCACGCGGCGGTCGCGACCGATGACCACCACGGTCGGTTGCGGCAGTTCCCAGGTTCCGGTGCCGGTGATTGCGCCAATTCCCTGGCCTTTGGCCAGAGAGGCCTGACGCGATGCTTCGTCGAAGCTGTAGAGGATGCCGAGGCGCTGGCCCAGCCGATTGTCCTTGTCGCTGGCCACTTGCAGGCTCAACGAGTGCTTGTCCCTGATTTCCACCAGACGTTCCGGAACCTGAGGGCTGATCGCCACCAATGGAACCCCGCGCTGTCGCAGGGCCGGTTGCAGGTTGCGCTCGTAATAGGGGATGGCGATGTTGCAGGCCGGACAACCGGCAAAGCGGAAGAACACCAGCACTGCGGGGCCGTCAGCCACTAGTTGATCAAGACTGAGCGTGCCCCCTTCGACTTTGAACAGTTCGAAGGGCGCGATGCTGTCACCCGCCTTGACGAAGGTATCCGGTCGCGCTTCATCGACCAGGCGCTGACGTTGATCAATATTGATTTTCAGGGCTGCGGGTGCCCAGGTACGTACGCGCTCGGCATGCAGTTCGGCCAATAGATGGTTGAGGGATTCGCTCATGACAGGCTCCTGACGAAGGTCTTTGGGGAAGCGGCCTCCGCCAAGAAAGGGGTCGGACCGGTATAGACGATAGGCCGCCGAGAAACGCCTGTGAAAGTCTTTTTAGGTCTAAGCTAATTATATGTTTTTGTTATTTTATAAATTTATATAATCAGATTTTGGTATTTTAAGGGCTGAGCCTGCCGACGATGTTTCATGAAACTAAAAACAGTGACGAGCGGTCATTACCCTCGCAGAGGTTGGTCATGTCGCGAAACCTCAAGTATTGAAGATGCCCGCCTTGGCCAGTCACTCTGATCGCCGTAACGCTCTGTCCCTCGATAGCCTCAATTTCTTCCTTGCGGATGTACGCGACGGGCTCGGACCTTACCTGGCGATTTACCTGTTGGCCGTTCACCATTGGGATCCTGCCAGCATTGGCGTGGTGATGACGATTGCTGGCATTGCAGGGCTCATTACCCAGACTCCGGCTGGAGCACTGGTCGACAGTGCAAGAGGTAAACGGGCGATCATTGCAGTGGCGGCGCTGTTGGTGACCGGTAGCTGCCTGCTGCTGCCTTTCGTGACCTCATTCACTCTGGTCGCCCTGACTCAAGCCCTCAGTGCTGTGGCTTCATCGGTATTTGCCCCGGCCATTGCCGCAATTTCCCTGGGTATCACCGGGCCAAAAGCTTTCACGCGCCGTACCGGACGCAACGAAACCTTCAACCATGCCGGCAATGCCTGTGCGGCCTTGTTGGCTGGCGGATTCTCTTACCTGTTCGGACCTGTTGCGGTCTTCTATCTGATGGCGGTCATGGCGCTGGGCAGTGTGATTGCGGTCAGCTTCGTTTCGGCGGATGCCATCAACCATGATCTCGCACGTGGCCTGGATACCCATGACGCGAGGCATGCTGAACCGCCCTCGGGTTTTGCCGTGCTGCTCACCAACAAACCATTGCTGCTGTTCGGCATTTGCTGCGCGCTGTTTCATCTGGCAAATGCCGCGATGTTGCCGCTGGTGAGCCAGAAACTGGCGCAGGTCAATCTGCAGATGGCCACGCCACTGACTTCCGCCTGTATCGTTGCGGCGCAACTGGTCATGATCCCGGCCGCCTTGCTGGTGGGAGCCAAGGCTGACTTGTGGGGGCGCAAGCCGCTGTTGTTGATTGGTTTCCTGATCCTGCCGTTGCGCGGTGCGCTTTATACCCTGTCGGACGATCCTTACTGGCTAGTCGCCGTGCAACTACTGGACGGTGTCGGAGCAGGTATCTTCGGTGCCCTGTTTCCGGTGATTGTCAAAGACCTCACGTATGGCACCGGACATTTCAATATCAGCCTTGGTGCGCTTTCGACGGTATTCGGCCTTGGCGCTGCGCTAAGCAATAGTCTGGCGGGCTTTGTGGTTCAGGAGGCCGGTTACAGCGCGGCGTTCCTGACCCTTGCCGCGGTGGCGGCTGCGGCGCTGGTTCTGTTGTGGGCGGCGGTGCCTGAAACTCTCAACGCAAGCAAGCTGCCATCTATCAAAAAAGCTTTGATCACCTGATCACTATCCACCTGCCATATAACTCAATGTCATCCGACTCAGCGCCCGAATTCCCACGGCAAGCGCTGAGTCATCCACGGTAAATCCCGGCGAGTGAGTCGGCCATACGGCCTTGCCTTCCAGTGCCGGTGGCGTAACGCCCATGCGCATGAATATCCCCGGGATCTGTCGCGCATACTCGGCAAAGTCGTCGGCGCCGTAGGTGCCGTTGTCGATTTTCACCGAAGTGGTGGAGACCTGGTTCAGCACCGGCAGCATTCGGTCGACCAGTGCGGTGTCGTTGTGCCCGGCGCGGTAGTTGCCCGGCAGGTAGTCGATCTCTGCCGTGGCGCCGGAGGCTTCGGCGATTTTTTCTGCGCTGCGGCGCATGCGCATCAGCACATCTTCGCGCTGTTCGTCGCTGACGGTGCGGATCGAGCCTTCCAGGCGCACTTCGGCAGGGATGATGTTGTGACGGTCGCCGGCTTCGATCCGGCCTACCGAGATCACCGGAGCGGGCAGCAGGCTCAGGTTCGACTGGCGACTGGGGATGGTCTGCCAGGCGAGGATGGTCTGTGCCGCGACCGGCACTGGATCGATGCCGGTCCAGGGAAACGCGGCATGGGTCTGACGGCCCTTGATACGGGCAACGAAGGTATCGGCTGCCGCTGTGGTGCGGGTACGGCTGAGGGTGAAGGCGCCAGCAGTACCGGCGGTGACATGCAGACCAAAGATCACGCTGGGTGCCGGGTTGGTCAGTACGCCTTGCTTGATCATCAACCGCGCACCGCCGGTTTCACCCAGCGGCGGACCTTCTTCGGCGGGCTGGAAGATCAGCTTCAGGGTGCCGGGCAGTTCGTTGCGGTGGGCGGCGAGGACTTCGGCCACGCCGAGGGCCATGGCCATGTGCGCATCGTGACCGCAGGCATGCATCACGCCGACTTCCTTGCCACGGGTGCGGAAGTCGCCGCTCTGGTCCTGCACGCGCACGGTCGAAGCGTAGGGCAAGCCGGTCTGTTCGATCAGCGGCAGGGCATCCAGCTCGGCGCGAATCGCCACTACCGGTCCCGGCTTGCCGCCGCGCAACACGCCGACCACACCGGTATGGGCGATGTCGGTCTGCACTTCAAGGCCCAGCTCTCGCAATCGCTCGGCGATACGTTTGCTGGTATTGAATTCACGATTACCCAGCTCGGGGTGTTGATGGATGGCATGGCGCAATTCGATCACGCCGGGCAGGGCGCGGCGATCTGCGCATCCAGATCGGCCCAGGCCGTCGGTTCGGCGGCCCGGACCTGGCTTGCCAACAAAGTCAGCAATAATGAAGCGCCCACTGCCAGGCGCGTGCAGGGCTTGTGATTCGGCTGCATGGTTGACCTGTTCTGTCAGTAGGTGAAAGCAATAGGCGGGTAATTGCCATTGAGCAGGTAGTCACCGATGGCCTTGTACTTGTAGGCCACGGCATCGTGGGTGGTGTGGGTCCGGGCGTTACGCCAGTGACGATCGAAGTTGTACCTCGATTGGGTGGTCGCCGCGCCGCCTACTTCGTAAAGGCGCTCGCAGACATGCAGTGAGGCACGGGTAGAAGCGATCTTGGCCTCGGCCACGGCAATCGAGGAGCGTGCCAGCAAAGCGTCCAGTTCTTCGCCGCTCAGCAGGCCCTGCAACTGGGTACGTGCGGCCAGATCGACGCTGAGCGCGGCCTTTTCAACCAGCGCTTCGGCACCATGAATCGCCGCTGAAAGATCCCCGATGGTGTGCAGGATGTACGGATCGTTACGGGCCTTGTCGACGCCGCTTTCGCGCACCGGACGCGAGCCATTTCGCGCCCAGTGCACCGCATCGTCCAGTGCGGCGAGGCCAATGCCGATATCGATGGAGCAGTGGATCAACTGGGCGCTGGCACCGACGTAGTTGCGCCGCTGATACCACTGGGCCAGAGGTATCACCTGCTCCGGTTGCACGATGACATTTTCCAGCAAGGTGCTGCCGCTGGCGGTGCTGCGCTGGCCCATGCCGTCCCAGTCATCGAGCATGGTGATGCCCGGCGTGTTGGCGGGCAGCATCACGTACAGCGCGTTGCCGTCTTCGTCCACGGCCTGGATCTTCAGCAGATCGGCGAACAGGCAGCCGGTGCTGTAGAACTTGCTGCCATTGAGAATCAGCTGTTCGCCACGACGCTCGAGCCGGGTATGGATTTCGCCGCGAAAGGTGCCGCTGCGCTCGGCGACCGCGCCAGAGGACAATTGCCGGTCGGCAAAGGCGCTGAGGTAACGGCGCTGCTGTTCCGGGTTGGCAATCAGGCGCAGGTGCTCGACGGTGGCGAAATGCGGGAACAGCGCCTGGGCCACGCAAGGGTCGGCCTTGCCCAGGGCGATGAATATCTGCGCCACCTGCAACTGGCTGATATCGCCGCCGCCAAACTCCGTCGGCACGCGGGCGGCACCCAGTCCCGATTCGCGGATCAGGTCGAGCTGGGCATAGGGCAGGGTGCGGTTGGCATCACGATCTGCTGCGCCGGGTTGAATGTGGGTAGCCAGTTCATGGGCCAGTGCCAGGTAATCAGTCATGTGCAACTCTCGAAAAGTGATCAGGGCGCATCGCGCAAGGATTGGCGTGAAACGCCGAGCAAAAGGATCAGTGTGCCGCTGGCCACCAGGGCTGCGACTATGTAGAGCGCCAGGCTGATACTGCCTGTGTTGGTTTTGATCGAGCCGATCATGATCGGCGTCAGCAGGCTGCTGACTTGTCCGCAGCAATTGACCAGCGCCAGACCGGCAGCCTTGGCACCGTCCGACAGGTAATAGGTGGGGATGGTCCAGAAAATCGAGGTGGCCACCAGATAGCCGCTGGTCATCACGGTCAGTACGGCAATGGCCGACCATGGGCTGAACAGCATTTGCGGCAGGACCGCCATGGCCAGTGCAGCAGTCAGACCGCCCAGCGCGAAGTGCCAGCGGCGCTCCTGATGCAGGTCCGAATGGCGACAGGCCCAGAGCATCATGCACACTCCGATCACATAGGGCAGGGCCGAGAGCAGTCCCAGGTGGCCGAGGTTGCTGACCCCCGAATCGCGGATGATCGACGGCGCCCAGATATTGGTGACGTTGCCGGTACACATGATGGTCAGGCAGTAGGCCAGGGTGATGAACCAGACCTTGCGGTCTTTCAGCGCTTCGACGAAGCGTTGATGCCCACCGGGCAGGCGCTGCTTGCGCTCATGGGCCAATGCGTCGGCGATGGCTCTTTTTTCGGCATCGTTCAACCATTTGGCGTTGGCCGGTTTGTCGTCCAGCCAGTACCAGGCGAAAAAACCGGCCAGCACTGGTGGAATGCCGGTGACCACAAACAGCCATTGCCAGCCGGTAAAGCCGCCAAGGCCGCCGAAGTGGCTCATGATCCAGGTCGACAACGGGCCGCCGATGATCCCGCAGACCGCAATCGCCATGATGAAACGTGAGGTTATCCGTGCCCGATGGCTGGCCGGAAACCAGTACGTCAGGTACAGGATCACGCCGGGAAAGAACCCGGCTTCGGCTGCGCCCAGCAGTATCCGTAGTACATAGAACTGCGCGGGCGTCTGGGCGAAGGCGGTAGCAATGGTCACCAGGCCCCAGAGAATCATGATCCGAGTCATGGTTTTCTTTGCGCCGAACTTCTCCAGCAGCAGGTTGCTGGGGATCTCGAACAGCAGATAACCGATGGAGAACACCCCGACGATGATGCCGAAGGTGGCGTCGCTGATGTTCAGGTCAGTCTTGAACTGCAAGTGGGCAAAGCTGATGTTGACCCGGTCCAGCCAGTTCAGGACAAAACACAGGAACAGGAACGGCATGATTCGCCACGCCAGTTTGCGGTACAGGCGTTGGTCGAAAACCACCTCGGTGTTTTCAGTGGATTGCGTGTCAGCGGGTACAGCGCCGGGAGTGCTCATCGGTCTTACCAGCTCACGTCAAGTTTGGCGAAGTAGTAGGCACCTTCCAGCCCGTAGGGCGAGTACCAGCTATAGGTCGGGTTGTCGGTCGGGAAGAAGTAGAAACGCTTGGCTTCTTCGTTGAGCTGCTGGGGCCTGCGATCAAAGATGTTTTCGCCGCCGACGGTCACTTTCACCGCATCGCTCAACCAGTAACCCAGGCTCAGGTCGGTGATGAGCGCCGGACGGATTTCCTCGTCGCGGCTGGCGGAAACCTGATTGCGACCGGTGACTTTCGAGTAGCGGGTGCCCTTGAGCGTCACGTCGAAGTCGCCCAGTTGCCAGGCGGCAGTCAGGGAGGTGACGTTCTTCGGATAGGCCGTGGTCAGGTTGCCCTGGCGATCACGCCCCACGGCGCTGACGCCGGTCCCGGCCAGAGCTTCGGGTTCCTTGATCTTTTCGATGGTCTGCAGACTCTGGTTGCTCAGCAGGGTCCATTTGGTCTTGCCGTAACGCCCCAGGTCATAGCGATAGTCGGCCACCAGATCGATGCCACGGGTGCGGGTGTCGGCCAGGTTGCCGAAGTAGGACACGATCTGGTTCGGATCCAGACCGTTGGCGGCCAGCAGGTTGGAAACTGCAGTGCCTTGCAGGTTGCTGGTCTGCAGGATGCGGTCCTTGATATCGATCTGATAAAGATCGACGGTCACGTCGAGGTTTTCCGTCGGCGTGGCGACAAAACCCAGGCTGTAGTTGGTCGAACGTTCGGGTTTCAGATCCTTGGCACCGAGTGCCTGGCCGGCAGCATCGTCCACCGTCACATAGCGGGTGATGGCTTGTTCCAGTTGGCCGGTCAGCGGGCTGGTGCGCCAGGCGGTCAGCGATGAGGAGTAATACTGTTGTTGCAGCGACGGTGCCCGGAAGCCGTTGCTGATGGTGCCGCGCACGGCAAACTGCGGTGTGAAGGCATAGCGTGTCGAGAACTTGCCGCTGCCGGTATCGCCAAAGTCGCTGTAATGCTCGAAACGCCCGGCCAGACTGACATCCCAGCGCTCGGTCAGACTCTGGCTGAGGTCGATATAGCCTGCGGTGTTGGTCCGCGAGTAGTTGTGCGCATCCTGCGGCGTGAAGCCCACCAGCCCCGGCGCGCCAGGGTTCGGGCGTTGCCCGGCCAGCGGATGGCCAACGGGGAATATGTAACCGCCGTCGGCATAGGACGCAGATTCGCCCGCTTCGATACCGAAGCCGTCGCGGCGGAATTCCAGCCCGGTGGAAATGTTCAACGGCTTGGCGAACAGGCCGGTATCGAAGCCACGGGTCAGGTCGAGGTTATTGGTCCACTGGCTGGCAATCAGATGACCGCCATCCATGTCACGCGGACTGTCCGGGCCCAGGGAAGGATTCAACGAACGCTCGTTGCGGGTGTTGGCATCGTTGCGGCCATAACTGGTGCTCAGGTCCCAGCGCCAGCCCAGCAGATTTTCATGGCGAGCGCCGAACACGGTCTGGAAGTCATCTTCTTCCACCACAAAGCGCGGCGAAAAACCGTCCGGGTACACCGAAACAATGTTCTGTGGCGAGTTGGCGGTGCGGTAAGTCCCCCAACTGGTGGAGTTGCGGTGGCTGAGGGTCGAGAACGAGTACAGGCTGATGTCATCGTTCAGAGGAAGTTCGGCGTTGTAACCGAAGTTGTAGGTCTGCGAGCGCGGCTGGCCGAGTTGCTGGCGATAGCGGCTTTCGCTGGTTTCCCGTGGGTCGGCGCTGCCGTTCTGCGGAAAGTAGATGCGGGTACGATCGGGCACTGCGCCTGCGACGTTGGAGCTTTCCTGGATACCGATATCGGCGCTGAGGCTGAAGAAACCGTCATTGGGCAACTCGAAGCCCTGATTGATCTGGCCCTGGCCGCGGGCACCGAAATTACCCTTGCCGCCGACCCGCTCCTTGTATTGCCCATACAGCGCGCTGGCACTGCCGCCGGAACGGTTGGTCTTGAGGATGATGTTGATCACTCCGGCGATGGCATCCGAGCCGTACTGCGCAGCTGCACCGTCGCGCAGCACTTCGACATGGTCCACTGCGCTGACCGGGATCAGGTCCAGGTCGGCGGGCGACTGGCCGCTTGAGGTGGCGGCGGTCTGCACGAAGATCAGCGAAGTGTTATGACGGCGTTTGCCGTTGACCAGTACCAGCACATGGTTACCGCCCAGGCCGCGCAGGGTCGCCGATTTGACCGACAGCCCCGTGCCACCGGTAAAGCCGGCGGCATTGGTATAGGACGGCACGCTGGCGGCCAGGGCGTCGCGCAGGTTTTGCTTGCCCGAGCGGGCCAGGTCGTCGGCGCTGATCACGTCGATGGGCGCAAGGCTCTTGGCCACGGTACGGCCTTCATCGCGGGCACCGGTCACGACCAGGGTCTGCAGGGCTGTATCAGTAGGGCTTTGGGCGGCGAACGCCAACTGGTTGGCGCAAAGACCCAGTGTCGCTGCGGTCAGCAGGTTCAGCCTGGGCTGGAAAGTCTTGGGGCGAGACATGGTGTGGCTCCGATTCGGGTGCCGCTTTCCATTCCTGGTGGTGGGTGTTCCTGACAGTACTGGCGAGGCGAAAAGTGTTGGTTATTGTGGTTATCGGTAAAGCATGACGTCCTGACGGGCCTGATCGACCAGCGCCATGTGCTGCTGAAGTCGGCTCTTTCTCTGGGCCAGCAGCAAAGCCTTGGTCCATTCCACCGCCTTGGGGGAGTGGGCGGCCAGACGTGATGCCAGCTCCAGCGCGCTGGCATGGGCGTCGTCCGCGAGCTGGTTGACCAGTCCCATGGCCAGTGCCTGGGAAGCATCGAACTTGCGGGCACTGAGCATGATGTCCAGAGCCGCCGCTTCGCCGATCAGCCCCGGCAGGGTGATGGCGCTGAAACCCGACAGCATGCCGTGCTGGACTTCCGGGAAGCTGAAACGGGTGTCATGCCGGGCAATGCGAAAGTCGCAATGAATCGCCAGGCTGATGCCCAGGCCCAATGTGTGGCCGTGCAGTGCCGCGATCACCGGTTTGTTCAGATCAAAGCCGACGCCTGGCAGGGCACGGGCGAGCAATGCGCTGCTCACGGCTTCGCCGGTGGCCTCGATTTCCTTGAGATCGGAGCCGGCACAGAACGCTCGCTCGCCCGCACCTCGCAGCACGATTGCTCGCACGCTCTGGTCGTCTGCGGCGCGCTGCCAGATCTCGCCCAGTTCGCGTTTGGCCTGGCTGTCCAGGGCATTCAGACGCTCGGGGCGGTTGAGAGTGACCTGCAGGACGCCTTCCCCAAGGTGTTGATACTCGACTGTCATGACTTCGATTTCGCTGAGTGTGAAAGAAAGACGCATTGCCTCTTGAGGTCCGCGTCAAAGTGGGGAAAACTTAATTGATGTTCATAATGCAAACAATATGTTTGTTATATGAACATATTCTTAGTGAGTCACTAATGGTTATAAAAAATGAAAGCGATAGTCCTGAAAGCCTTCGGCGGGCCTGAGCAACTGCAAGTCGAAGAAGTGCCTACGCCGCAGATCGGTCCGGGTGAAGTGCTGGTCAAGGTTCATGCGGCGGGCGTCTGTCATCACGATTTGCTGCACCGTGCCGGGCATTTGCCGGGTGCGCATACCGGCGTGGTACTGGGCCATGAAGTGGCCGGCGAGGTGGTGGAAGTCGGTGCAGGCGTTTTGCAGTTGGTGGTCGGCTCCAGGGTTGTGGTCTATCAGCGACGTTTCTGCGGCCAGTGCCGCGACTGCCTGCGCGGACGCCAGGATTTGTGTCGCGCACTGGGCCTGCCATCGGTGGACACCGAAGGGGCCTACGCGCAATACCTGCGGATTCCGGCGATTTCGGCCATCGAACTGCCTGACGGCCTGGATTACACCCTGGCAGCGTTGGCCTCCTGCCCGATTGCCACCAGCGTGCGTGCCTTGCACGGCGAGGCGGCACTCAAACCGGGCGAAACCGTATTGATCAACGGTGCCAGCGGTGGCTTGGGTGCGCATCAGATCCAACTGGCACGGGCGCTGGGTGCGCGAGTGATTGCCGTCACCGGCAGCGCCGCGAAGCGCGATTTTCTCCACGAGCTGGGTGCCCATGAAGTAGTGGTTTCCAACGGTAGTTACAGTGCCGAGGTCTGGAAGCTGACCGGCAAGCGCGGTGTGGATGTGGCGATGGAAAATCTCGGTCACACCCTTGAAGACACCTTGCGCAGCATGACCCTTGGCGGTCGTGTGGTGGTGCTGGGCAATGTCCAGCCGGGGAGCGTGCCGATTCCGCCTGGCTTGCTGATCGGTCGGCGGCTCAAGGTTCAGGGTTCGGGCAGTGCCACCGTGGAAGAGCTGCGGGTTGCTCTGGCGCTGATTCATGGCGGGCAGGTCCGACCGTTGATTGACCGGGTATTGCCGTTTCAACAGGTGAGCGAGGCCCATGCGCTGCTGGAGTCGCGCCAGGTCAATGGACGCATCGTCCTGAGCGGGTGGTAGCCATGGATATCAGTACTCTGCTGGAACAGGCAGCCCGAAAATGGCCAGACCTGCCTGCACTGAGCGAACCGGCCAGCGCCCGCAGTCTGAGCTTTCTGGAGCTTGACCGTGCCGTTACAGCATTCGGTCAGGTGCTGGAGCGGCTGGCTATCGAGCCCGGTGCCCGGGTGGCATTGCTGGCTGATGCCAGTATCGATTACCTGATCGCCGACTATGGCTGCATGGCCAACGGACGTGTCCGCGTGCCACTTGATCCAGCGCTGGCCCTCGATGAACTTCTGGCTCAATTGCGCGATGCCGGTGCGGCCTTGCTGTTGTTTTCCAGTCAGTACGCAGCGGTTGCCGAAGACCTGACGCTGGCAGGCATCTCATGCCGGGCTCTGGATTCGGTTATCGAAACAGCGCCTGCCGATATCGGGCTACGCGCCGCCCAAGCGGCCCAGGCCCTGGCTTCTCTGAACTATACCGGCGGCACCACCGGCGTGCCCAAGGCCGTCATGCACCGGCATGCCAGTCTTTGTGCGGTGTTGCAGAACATCGTGATGGGGCGTGGCGCTGTTGTCGGCGATGTGCTGCTCAATGTCCGTCCGTTGTGGCCCATTGCGGCAGTGGCGGTATTGGCGCATCTGCTCAGTGGCGGGCACGTGGTGCTGGGTGGTCGTTTCGACAGCACGACCTTTCTGCATCAATTGCGAGAGCAGCGGGTCGCCTTCAGTTCTCTGGTGCCGACTCAGTTGTTGCGTCTGCTGCGGGAAAACGGCAGCGAGCCTGCGCAATTGCCTGCTTTCAAGAGTCTGGATATCGGCGCAGCGGCCTTGACCGGTGAAGTGCTTGAAGGCTCTTTCAGGTTGTTCAGCGGGCGAATCAGTGTGCTTTACGGCATGACCGAGGCGCCCTGGAGTTGTTACCTTGCGGCTGCGCAAATGACTGCGTTACGTAATGCCGGAGAAAGCGCCGAAGGCGTGGTGGGGCGCCCGTTGTTTTCTGCGGCCATCCGTATCCATCAGCCCGATGCCAACGGTGTGGGCGAGATTCTGCTGGGCGGGCCGCAATTGATGAGCGGCTACTGGCAGCAGCAAGTCCGCAGTGCCGAAGTGCTGGCTGACGGCTGGTTGCGCAGCGGCGACCTGGGCCGGATTCGTGAAGACGGGCAATTGGTGGTGCTTGGCCGCTGCAAGGACATCATCCGCAGTGGCGGCAAGTCGGTGCAGCCCGGCGAAGTCGAGCAAAGCCTGCTGAGCTACCCCGGCGTCAAGGAGGCCCATGTATTCGGGCTGGCGGATATCGAATGGGGCGAGCAGGTGTGTGCGGCAGTGGTGGTCGATCCGGCCAATGCCCCCTCGTTGCCGCAACTGACCGAGCATTGTCGCGCCAGTCTGTCGCGGCACAAGGTTCCGCGACAGATCTATTTCATCGATGAGTTGCCGCGTTCGCACTACGGCAAGGTGCAGAAAAATCGCCTGCTTGCGGCGCTGGGGCCGCAGTTGCCGGTTTAAAGGTTGCCCAGTTGCGCGGCAATGCCTTCACAGGCGCGACGCACATGGCTGGCCAGTGGCGAGGCGGGATGGGTTTCATCCTCCATCGCCAGGCCTGCCACCACCACTGCTCCCAGGGCCATGCCTTTTTCGAGGCGGATCGGAAAGGCCACGGACGACAGGCCCGGCTTGAACTCGCCATGGCCGAAAGCAAAATCCTGCTGGTTGCGGATCTGCTCCAGTGCGCGAAGCACTTTGGCATAACGCTCCTGGCCCAGAATGTTCAGCGCCGCTTTTTCACTGTAAGTGGACAGCACGGCCCGCCCGCTGGGGCTGCCATCGATGGGGTACTGATCGGCCAGGTCGACGATGACGTTAAGCGGTGTGGTCGGTGTCCACATCCGCTCGATCAGCACCACCTGATCGCCCACCGGTATCGATAGAGAAACGATTGCCTGACGCTCGCCGATCACCCGCTGCAGTTCGATGGCATAGGGCAGGGCGATCTTGCGCAGGTTCATGCGGTTCAGATAGGCCGCCGAGTAGATCAGGCTCTCGGGACCTATGCGATAGGTCGCCCCCTGGGACTCGATCAGGCTCCAGTGGGTCAGGGTCTTGAGCAGACGATGGATGGTGGAGCGGTCGATGCCGGTCAGGCGTGCCAGATCCAGCGCACTGGCACCGTTCTTGAGGCCGGCCAGGGTTCGTAGCAGAACAATCGAGCGGTCGATGACCTGAACGCGCCCGCCGCCAGCGTTTTCCTTGCTGCCGTTGAGTGCGGGGTGAGTCGAAGAGATATCCATCGTGGCAGTGTTTTCCGAGAGCATTTTGATCGGCAGGCGCGACATGCTGGCCTGACCGGTCGCCAAGGTTAGCCGTGATCGGATGCCGGGTGAAGAGTCAACTGACGTTGAGTGGAGTTTATGCAAGGCACTGGCTGCCGGTTTATTTGCGAAGCGTTTAGATCAAATATTCATTTGGGTTATGAGCATAAAACCTGTGGCGATATCCATTGCGCTATATCTGTTGCTGAAAAGTAATCAACGGATGCAATAACAGTCATTTGTCTTTTATTGCAGTTCAGGTGCGGGTAATTGGCGCAAAACCGTTTGTCCCGACAGCATCCGGTGCTGTTTTGCCAGCATCTTGCCGTGTGTACGCTTGAGCCTAGAATCGGCCCCCATCAGCTCCACACCCTATCGTCAAATTGAAGAGGACTTTCACCATGATGAACGCGATGCAGATGCCAATGAGCGCCAACATGCCGATGATGCCAATGATGGGCATGCCGATGATGATGGCAACCATGACTTGCACCATGGTCGAAGACGGAATGATGTGCACCATGAAGCCGGCGGCTGGCATGGACATGGCCATGTTCAAGAACAACGCCGAAATGATGCAGATGATGATGAACTGCGGCATGCCGGTCATGATGCAGTGCGCGAACATGTCGATGATGTGCATGTCCGAAGCGGCCATGGCAATGTCCATGAACATGCCGATGATGGGGATGTCGATGCCAATGATGGGCATGCCGATGATGAAGTGCATGATGGAGTGCACCATGATGGCTGACGGCATGACCTGCAAGATGATGCCGATGCCTGGCATGAGCATGGACATGATGAACAACTGCTGCATGCTGATGATGAAAATGATGAACGACTGCAGCATGCCGATGATGATGAGCTGCAATGGCATGCCAATGATGTGCTGCACCTGCTGATCCGATGCCGGGTGCCGCGAACCTCAGTCGCGGCGCTCGGGGTGGGTCACCACCAGGTAGGCCACCGCCTCACTGTCTACCGGATTGCGGTAGCGGTGGGGCTGGTCGGCATAGAACATGATCGAATCGCCAGTGGAAAGCAGGAAACGTTCCTCATTCACACTGATCTCCAGCGCACCTTGCGCGACCACCAGATTCTCCTGCACGCCCGGACCGTGCTCGGCGGAATATTCCTCGCCCAGCGGGCTGATCCGTAACTCATAGAATTCAACGTGACGCGATGTGTCGTACGGGTAGAGCGCCCGGCTGACAAAGTCGCCGCTGGCACTGACCAGGCGTTTGCTGTCGCGCGCCGGCAGGACGGTCACACCTTCGCATTCGCGGTTTTCCAGAAAGGCTGCAACCGAAACCCTGACACCCTTGGCAATCTTGAACAGTACCTTGATCGAGGGCACGCTGCGCCCGGACTCGATCTGTGCCAGCATCGCCCGGCTGACCCCGCTCAATCTTGCCAGAGCATCCAGTGACAACTGGCGTTTGCTGCGCAGGCGTTGCAGGTTCTGAGCGACACGGGAGCCGATGAGGTCGTCTTCGTTGGTGGCCGTCTCTTGGGCAAGGTCCAGAGGTGTATCAATCGATGTCGCCAGAAAACGGTCCGATGTCGTCATGGCGTCAGGCTTGGCGAGGTGTTTTCGGCGACGCGAGACCTTCGCTTCCCGGTTGTATCGCAATCCCTGCCTGATGCGCGTACATCGCCCACATCAGACGGCCCAGCTGCTGTGCGTGCCTGCGTTTGCGATACAGGCTCAAGTCGATGATCTGTTCTGAGTGGCTCATGGGGAAATCCTTGTTTGCGAAGCTGGGCATGGGTTGAGACTAAGGGCTTTTTTATAGAACGATAAATACTTTGTTTTCATGTGTTGATTCGTTTCTGGAATAAGAAATTTCAGCGCTGCCTGCATCGATACTTTGCATATCGATGCAGGCCGATCACGCTTTCGATTACAGGTCGTAACGCACGCTCAGGGTGATGGTGCGCGGGTCGTTGACTGCGTAGTACGCAGTGCTGCTGGCCGCCGAATAGGCGATGCTTTGCGGGTAGGCGCGGTTGAGCAGGTTTTTTACCGCCAGGGTGGTGGTCCAGTGACCGTCGCCACTGCTGTAACTGGTGTTGGCGTTCCAGAAACTCTGCTGGGGGACTTCGTAGATATCGCCATTCACGGCGTTGGCGTAGGACTTGGTCTGGAACTGCCAGTCGGTGCCCGCCACCAGAGCGCCAGGCACATTGACCGGCACTGTCCAGTTCAGACCCAGCGAGGCGTTCCAGCGGGGTGCGAAGACCATCCAGTTGCCATCGGCATCCACGCCCGCACCGGCGGCGTTCTTGAAGTCGTCGTACTGGGCCTTGAGGTAACCCAGATTGGCGGTCAGGGTCAGGTCGCGGTTGAGCAGCGCGGTGTTTTCCAGCTCGACACCGTAACTGTGGGCGCTGCCGACATTGGTGCGCAGGTTGGCGCTGATGGCCGGATCCCAGGCGTTGGTCTGCAGGTCGCGATAATCGTTATAGAACACCGCGATATTGCTGCGCAGGCGACCCCCGAGGTAATCGCCCTTGAAGCCGGTTTCATAGGTAATCACGTTTTCCGGTTCGAAACCTTGCAGAGCAGCGGCCTGGGTCGGTGCGCGGTTGTCGAAACCGCCCGCCTTGAAGCCTTTGGCCACGTAACCGTATTGGGTCAGGCTGTCGCTCCAGGCGTATTCCAGGCCCACTTTCGGACTCAGTGAAGCCCAACTGTCGCTGGTTTCGGCATCGAAGTTGAGGCCGGTGATCTCACGTGCAGTGGTGATCCGGTAATTCTTGTAATCGAAGTTCTTGTGTTCGCTGGTGTAGCGCAGGCCGGCGGTCAATGACAGGCGCGGTGTCAGTTTGTAGTTGCCCTGGCCATAGAGCGCGTAGCTTTCGGTGTCGGTGGTGCTGTACTGGCCGCTGGCATTGACCCGGTCGGCAGCGACCGAATAGGTCAGGCTGTCGCGTTCGGCGCGGAAGCGCTCTTTATACAGGTAGACACCGAGGGTGTAGTTGAAACGCTCGTAGTCGCCATTGAGCTGGAATTCCTGGGTGGCGTAGCGCTGCTTGTAGTGGATCAGGTTGTTTTGCACTGGCGCGGCGTTACCGCTGTTGGCTTCGCCGGAGTTGTCGTAGTCCACCGGTTGATCGAAGGCCGACCAGCCGGTGACCGACTTGAAATTCAGGTGTTCGTCGAAGGTATAGATCGCCCGCAGCACGGCGCTGCCCTGATCGAGGCGGTTCTTCGGGTCGAGGCTGCTGTAGGTCTTGAACTTGTCGAAACGACCGGTGGCCGGATCGAAAGGCGTGTAGCTGGTGGTGTCGCCACGGTCAAAGGTACCCGCCAGGGTCAGTTGCGTGTCCCATGGCGAGTCCAGCGGGGCCAGGCGCAACTTGCCGCGATAGGACTGGATGTCGACATTGTTCACATCGGTATCCCGGGTCCGGTTGCGCACCGTGCCGTCGCGACTCAGGCGCAACGCGGAAAAACTGCCGAACAGGGTGTTATCCACCAAGGGGCCGCTGATCAGCAGGCGGCTGCTTTGCGCGTTGTAAGTCCCTGCACCGAGCTCGACGAAACCACGGGTTTCCTGGTTCGGGTCGCGGGTGATCACACGAATCGCCCCGGCTGCGCTGTTGCGGCCATAGAGCGTGCCCTGGGGGCCGCGCAACACTTCGACGCGCTCGACATCGTTGAAATCAAGCATCGAGGAAATCGCCCGGGGGATATACAGATCGTCGGCATACACCGCGACGGCCGCTTCCTGGATCGGATCGGTTTCACCGATGCCGCGAATACCGTAGGTCTGCGCACTGTAGGAGATCGACTGTCGATTGAGGGTCAGGTTCGGCACCCGGCCGGAGAGGTCGCGGATATTGTTGATCTGCTGGTCGCGCAGAGTGTTTTCGTCGAAGGCGCTGATCGCCAGCGGGGTTTTCTGCAGGTTTTCCTGACGGTGTTCGGCCGTGACAGTGACGCTGGGCAGGCGCTCTTCCGGCAGCGGGTCGCTGGCGGCGAAAGCACTCAGGGGCAAGGACAGCAGGATCGGGGAAATGCGGTAACGCAAGGTCGGTTGGGCCATGGACGGAGTACCTGACAGTCAATATGCTCGGTTGGTGTGTTCAACCTGCAGCCGTCCACGCAAACGCACGAGAGCCGGGGAGGGTGCAGGAGTCCTGTGCCTCCGCCGGGTCGGGGTCGGTCAGTCTGTAAAGGGGCAGTGCTTTTTCAGGGGGTGGTCGGGGTTGTAGCGAATTCAGTAGCCGCGCTGGTGATCCACCAGATTGTTCAGGGGCAAGCCCTGGCGGTAGCGCTTGAAGTTCTCGACGAAATCGTCGACGAAGCCGCGAATGCCGTCGGTGGACAGTGCGCAGGTATGCGGCGAGATCAAGACCCGCGGGTCGCTGTACAGCGGGTGGCCTGCCGGCAGTGGCTCGGGCTCGGTCACATCCAGTGTGGCGCGGCCAATCCATCCTGCTTCGAGTGCTTCGAGCAGTGCCTGCTGGTCGAGCAGTCCGCCACGGGCAATATTGATCAAATGCAGGCCGGGCCTGGAACTGGCCAGTACTTCACGATTGATCAGGCCACGGGTCTGTGCTGTCAGGGGCGCAGCCAGCACCAGATGGTCGGATTCGGCAAACAGATGATGGAGGTTTTCGGCTGCTTCTACATGGGGCAGTTCTTTCAATGGCTGATCGGGCCGGCCAAGGGCAATGACACGCATGCCCAGCGCCGCAGCTTTGGCCGCCAGGCTATGGCCGATGCTGCCCAGCCCGAGAATCCCCAGGGTACGGCCACGCACCGGTTGCAACTGGCTGAAGTTCCAGTCGTCATCCTTGACCCAGATGTCCGGCAGTCGCTTGGCTGCGCAAAAAATGGCTGCCAGTGCGAACTCGGCGACCTGTTCGGCATTGCTGCCCTTGCCGCTGGTGACCGGTGGTCCCTGAAACAGCCAGTCGGGATAGAAGTCGATACCCGAAGACACCAGTTGTACCCAGCGCAACGACCACGGCCAGCCACGCGGCGGTTCATCCACGCGTCGACCACGCACATTGACCGGACGCAGGATCACCACATCGGCACGCTCGGCATTGAACTGATCGGGCGTCAGGTCCAGTATCCGGTGGCCGGGTAACAGTCGACGGATCGATTCGTTGGTCTGGGCATCCAGTTGGCTGGCGATCACGCTGACAGTGCTAGCAGGAGGTTGATTCATCGGGTACTCATCACAGGAAACACGGAGAGCGCCCGATCCGGGCGCTGTTATCCCGCCCAGGTGGGGGCGATGCTTATGACCGTATTCTTGGTAATTCCTGCTGTAAAATTCTTTTTTGGTATAAGCTAATGGCAATAATTAAAAAATTACGCATATTAGGATATGACTAAAATGCATTTCACTGATTATTGACTTGCCGGTACAGTCATTCTCCAGAACCTGACCACAGGCTGCCTCAGCCACGGAGAATGTCCGCGATGCCCCCTTTTGCAAGAATCCTGGCGCTTGGCGCCGCCCTGCTGCTGGCAGGCCCCACCCTGGCCGAGCAACGTATCGAACTGCGCATCGGCGACCAGAAAGGCAACATGCGCGCTCAGTTGGAAGCCGCTGATGCTCTGCGTGATCTGCCTTATGACATTCGCTGGGCGGAGTTCCCGGCCGCTGCACCGCTGGCTGAAGCCTTGAATGCCGGGGCGGTTGACGCTGGCATCATCGGTGATGCGCCGCTGTTGTTCGCACTGGCTTCCGGGGCACAGGTCAAGGCCATCGCTGTAGACAAGTCCGACGCCTACGGCACGGCAGTGCTGGTCGAGCCCAGGTCGTCGCTGCAAATGGCGGCGGACCTCAAAGGCAAGCGCATCGCCACGGGGCGCGGCTCGATTGGTCACTACATCGCCCTCAAGGCTCTGGCCAGCGCCGGTTTGAGTGAGAAGGACGTGGAGTTCCGTTTCCTTGGTCCGGTGGATGCCAAGGTTGCGCTGGCCAATGGTTCTGTCGATGCCTGGGCGACATGGGAACCCTACACCGCGCTGGCTGAACTCAGTGGTCAGGGCAGGGTGCTGGTCAATGGTCGCGGGCTGTCCAGCGGCAACAGTTTCCTGGCCGCTACCGACAAGGCACTGGCCGACCCGGCCCGTCGCGAAGCGTTGCAGGATTATCTGGTACGACTGGCCGATGCACAGGTCTGGGCGTACCAGAACCTCGACAGCTATTCAAAAACCCTGGCGCAGATTATCGGCTTTCCCCAGGAGGCAGCGCGCCTGCAATTCGAGCGTCGCAAACTGCGCTGGCAATCCGTGGATGCCAAGACCATCGCCGAACAACAGGAAACTGCCGATTTCTACCAGGCCCATGGCCTGATCGCCAAGCCACTGGACGTCAAGCCGACCTTCGCTACAGGTTTCGTACTGCCTGCGGCTGATGCGGTGACGCAGAATCCTTGATCTGTTAAAGGGCTCAACCTGTCGGCATAGGAGGCTCTGGCGTGTCCCTGACACTGCGCTATCGCGCCGCAAACAGGGGACGGTGTAGGAGCGTGCTTGCCCGCGATCGAGTGCGCTGCGCTCGTAAAATCTACGACTGCTACGCAGTCGATCGTCGGAGTGCCGCTCAGGGCAAGCGCGCTCCTACAGAAAAGCTCTGTAATTCATGATGTTGCATTTTGGATGGGAGCGAATTCACTGGGGTAGGGGCGGCTGTATTCCCTGCACGATGTAAACGTTGGTTTTTCCTGCCTTGTGGCGGATCGGCTTGAGCTCTTCATAGGCTGGCGAGCTGTACCATGCTCGGGCCTGCTCAATGTTGTCGAACGCGATGACGATCATTCTTCCCATGGGTTTTTCACCCTCCAGAGCATCGATTTCTCCACCGCGCACGATGAAGCGTCCGCCAAAGGGTTTGAAAGTGTCTTCTACCCGATCGCTATAAGGTTTGATGGCTCCCGGTATGGTGGGCTCGAATTCGGCGACGTAGTACGCCATAGATCCAGGCGTTTGAGCGAATGCTGCACTCATGGCAAGACTGGCAGCGGCCAGCATCAGACAGGCAAGCTTTTTCATGATGTTCTCCCAGTGATAATCCGCACGATGGTTTATTTCACGCTCAATTGGACCGGTGTCGTCTCGATCAGCTTGCGCGAGACAATCATCGTTCTGGTTGCTTCTACATAGTGTTTGAAATGTGCTGAGGCGATATGGGCCTTGTAGGCCTGCTCGTCGGCGTAGATTTCAAAGAAGTGGAGCTTGTTGGACTGTTCTTTCTCGGCCACTGAATAAATGGCGATCACGCCCGGTTCGTCCCGTGCGGAAATGTCCATCTCTTCCTTGACGATCTGCGAGTAGCGTTCCAGTTGCTGCGGGTCGATCTCAAGCTGTGCGACGCGGACCACCACCGAAGGCGGAAGCTGTTGGGCGCTGGCCCAGCCCGATGCGAGCAGGCAAAGCGTCATGGAGCAGGTGGAAAACAGACGGCGAAGTTTCATGGTCGATCCTTGATGTCATGGCTGGGGTTATGGATTGGGCGATTCAAAAGAGCATCATTTCCGGCAGTCGGTTCGCCAGCACGTCGATGAAATGGCGAAGCCGCTTGGGCATCTGCCGCATCTGCGGCCAGACAGCGTGACAATCCATGGTGGTGGGAGGATGGTTTTCCAGAAGCTGGACGATTGCGCCCGACCGTAGACGATCACGTATCAGCCAGGAAGGCAGCCAGCCGATACCCATGCCGGCCTCGACCGCATCGGCGATTGAAGACAGATCGTTCAGCCGGATGCGCGGTGCAGGGGACAAGTTCTTGAGTTGCCCATCCATGTCGAAAACCGGCCAGGTCTGGGTGTAATCGCGTCGGTGATACAGAACCGCCTTGTGATCCATCAACTGCGCGATGGTGCGTGGATGTCCTTTTTCCGCCAGATAAGCCGGCGAGGCACACAACAGTTTTTGTTGTACGGCCAAGTGCTGGGCTTGCAGGCCGTTCAACTGCGACAGTGGGCCAAAACGAATCGCCAGGTCGAAGCCTTCAGCGATCAGATCCATCGACTGATCGGACAGATGCAGATCAAGTTCCAGCTTTGAGTGCTCGCGTGCCTGTTCCATCAACAACGGGGTCGCACAGTGTTGCCCGAACAGGATGGGCATGGTGATGCGCATGCGACCGGCAATCTCGTGCAGGCCTGATTCGATCAGGGATTGGGCTGAACGGACTTCGTCCAGTGCACGCAGGCAGTGTTCGTAATAGAGCTGCCCATCCTCGGTCAGACTCTGGGTTCGAGTGGTGCGATGGAACAGCCGCACCCCCAGCCGCTCCTCCACTCGGGCAATCGCTTTGCCCACCGCTGAGCGCGTCAGCGATAACTGCTCGGCAGCACGAGCAAAACCGCCTGCATTGACGACCTCGACGAACAGGGCAACGCCATCCAGAGGATCTCTCATGAATTCTCGTCTCTCAATTGGTGCCTGTGGTTCTACTTTAAGGAGAATAAATATCGGCAATGGTGATTATTACTCTACTATAAACTTCCTTCCTGAGCTATTGGTGCCTTTACGGAGCCAGTGCTGCGACCTGTCAGCGTCGCTTTCCTTTCTATCCATGGCTTAAGAAGGACTCATGAATCATGTTGATTTCTATCGTTTATGACAGTGGCTGGGGCCACACCGCCAGGCAGGCTCAATATGTGGCCGAGGGCGTGCGCCGGATTGAGGGTGCCGAGGCCCGCTTGATCGCGTTATCCGAAGGTTCGATAGCCTGGGATGTCCTTGAGGCAAGCGATGCAATCGTTTTTGGTTCTCCCACCTACAACGGTTCGCCCAGTGCCCGCTTCAAACAGTTTTGCGAGGACTCCACCCGGCATGCCTGGAATGACTTGAAGTGGGGCAACAAGGTTGCCGCCGGTTTTACGAATTCGGGTGCGCAAAACGGCGACAAGCTGCATTCGCTTATTTCCATGGCGTTGTTTGCTGCTCAGCACGGGATGCTGTGGGTAGGGCTCGACCTGAAGCCAGGTAACAGCACCAGCAAAGGCGGCGAGCAGGGACTCAACAGGCTGGGTAGCTGGCTGGGCGCGATGGCGCAATCCAATAGCGATCAAGGGCCGGATGACACACCGCTCAAGAGTGATCTGGAAACCGCTGCCTATCTTGGGCAGCGCGTTGCTGAAACCGTGCTCCGCCTTCAACCGCTCTGATCTGGTACTTCAACAAGCGAGCTTTCCAATGAAATTACTTTGTCTCGATGTTCCACAACCTGGTGCCAGCCCGGAAAAGTACCAGCCCCACCTGCTGGATGAAGTGCGTCACGCCTGGCAGCTCTACAAGAACGGCATCGTGCGCGACTTCTACTTTCGCCAAGATCGCCCCGGTGTTGCGCTGATTGTCGAATGCGAATCGATTGACGCGGCACGACAAGCACTGTGTGAGTTTCCGTTGGCTGAGGCCGGGCTTATCGATTGGGAAATCATCCCGCTGGGTCCTTTCACTTCTTGGGAAATGCTTTTTGAACCAGGCAATACCGAGCGGCTGATCTGACTGAAAGGAGAAAACCATGCTGCAAGACATCAGCAACAAGGCGGTTGTCATCACCGGGGCCAGCAGTGGCCTGGGCGCCGAGACGGCACGGCATCTCGTGCAGGCCGGGGCTAAAGTTGTGCTCGGGGCACTACGAGCACAATGCGATTCCTGCCAGCAGTTTTGATCGAGGAGGGGATGGACATGATTGATTCAAGTCAGCCATCCCCTCCAGGCCACCCGCTGCTTGTGAGGATTGCGCGGATCGAGGTTGATCCCGCAACACAGGCTTTAGCGCATCTGCAGAATGATCACATTGCTGCTGGCCGGATTGGTCCGTTCGCGAAGGTCCTGCACATCCTTCACGCCGACCGGCCCGCCCTTGTTACCCCATGAAGTGCGGATAAAGGTCAGCACATCTGCAGTTTCCTGATCGGAAAGCTGATTGCGGAACGGAGGCATGCGGTAGGCATCCGGTACGCCATTGGCCACGATACGTCCCGACCCGTTCAGGGTGACGTTGATCGACGAGGCATGTTCCTTCGCCAGTGAGGATGAGGCTCCGGCCAGAGGCGGGACCCATTCTCCCTGGCCACGCCCGTCCGAACCGTGGCAGGAGCTGCACTTGGCCATGTAGGTGCGTGCGCCCGGGACCTTCAACTGTTCGCTGACCGTCAGGTTGGCATTGGATTTTGCATCGTATTGCCATGGTTCGCCGTCACGCCTGGCATCTCCTGGCAGTGACTTGAGGTAGTGGGCAACGGCCTTGAGGTCTTCATCGGTCATGAACTGCGTGGAGTTGTTGAACACGTCGGTCATCGAGCCGAAGACCACAGCATGCTGATTGCGACCTGTCTTGAGGAAGCGTGTGATGTCTTCCTCGCTCCAGCGGCCAAGCCCGGTGTTTGGATCGTTGCGCAGGCTGGGTGCATACCAGCCATCCAGAAGCGCGCCGGAAACAAATGCCGGGCTGCGCTCGTCCAGGGCTTTCTCGTTCATGGCAAGGCCACGCGGCGTGTGGCAACTGCCGCAATGTCCGGGACCTTGCACAATGTAGGCACCGCGCAGCCACAACGGGTCTTTTGCGGTTTCAGCCTTGATATAGCTTCCGGAGTCGGTAAAGACCGCGTTCCACAACGCCAGGGGCCAGCGCATGTTCAGCGGCCACGGGATTTCGCTTGGCTGGTTTTCCTGCCTGACGGGTTTCACGCCTTGCATGAAGTAGGCATAGAGCGCACGAATATCATCCTGGCTGAGCTTTTCATAAGACGGATAAGGCATTGCCGGGTAAAGCCGATGGCCATCACGGGCCACGCCCAGCCGCAGTGCCCGGTCGAACTCCGCCAGGCTGTAGTTGCCGATGCCGGTTTCCTTGTCGGGGGTAATGTTGGTGGCAAAGATCGAGCCCAGGGGCGTGGCCATTTCCAGACCGCCCGCAAAAGGCGCGCTGTCCGGTGTGCTATGGCAAGCCACGCAATCGCTGAGCCGGGCCACGTATTCGCCACGCTGAATCAGCTCCGTCGGCGCTGCCTGAGGGCTGGCCACGCCGTCGAAGGGTGAGGCGGGTGTGCGGGTCACGAACCATGCGACACCTGCTGCCGCCACGACACACACCGGCACCAGGACGGCAGCAACTTTCTTGAATCTGCTTGTTGTCATCTGTGATCCCTGGGCCCGAGTCATGCTTGTTGGTCTTTGAAGGTGTACCGAGACAGCGGCATGCTGCGAATCCGCTGGCCGGTCAGCCGGGCGACGGCATTGGCCACTGCTGGCGGAACGGCGGGCAGCGGCGGTTCGCCGATGCCACCCATTTTCGCGCCGCTCTCGATGATCTTCACATGCACGCGAGGCATGCGATCAGGTGGCAGGATCGGGTACATGTCGTAGTTGCGGGCTGCGGGGATACCGTTCTCGTAGACCGCTTCTTCAAGCAGGACCTGCGAAAGACCCAGCGCAACGGCACCATTGACCTGGGCCTCGATAATGCCCGGATTGACGATGCTGCCCGGATCGATGGCCTGCCAGATGTCGTGCACCTTGACTTGGCCATTCTTGATCGAGACTTCCGCAATGACCGCCGCTTCTGTGCCGAAAGGCGATGCCATGGCCACGCCACGGGCTCGGAGAGTGCCATCCTCGGCCTTGAACGGACCGCGCTTCCAGCCACCGGCCAGATCGCCGACCGCGCGCAGCAGGTTGGTCAACCGCTCGTTGTCTTTGAGCAAGTGCAGTCGCAGCTCGTAAGGGTCCTGACCGCCCTTGTCCGCCAGTTCGTCAAGGAAGGTTTCATACAGAAAGTCGTTCATCGAGTTGCCGACCGAGCGCCAGTAACCCAGCATGACCGGACTCTTTACATACAGTTGGGCAATCCTGCGATTGGGGATCGAATAGACCTTGCCTGCCAGTCCTTCCAGGGCGGTAGGGTCGATTTTTTCTCCCTGTTTGTTACTGATGCCTTCGGTTGGGCCTTCGGTTGCGCTGACCGCTTCCAGTGCGACAGGCATGCCCTTGGCATCGAGTCCGCCACGGAAACGAACGACGGCCATGGGGCGTAGCACATCGCGCAGGAATTCTTCTTCGCGACTCCAGATCAGTTTGATCGGACGCCCGACTTCCTTGGCCAACTGGATGGCCTGAGGGTAGGGCGAGGCACTGTTGTAGAGGAAGTGTCTGCCGAAGAAGCCACCCAGTACCGGGGAATGCAGCTTGATCTGCGAGGGCTCAAGGCCTGTTCTCTTGGCCACATCGGCCAGGAACATGTCCGGTGCCTGGTTGGGCAGCCACAGGTCCAGTGTGCTGTCCGGGTTGAAGCGCGCCAGCGCGGAAGGCGGCTCCAGCTGTGCATGATGAACAAACTGGCTGTAATAGGTGGCGCTGACAACGGTATGAGCACTGTCCAGAGCCTTGCCGGCTTCGCCTACAACCTCGTCGTCCTTGCCGGCACCGGGCTCATTGGCCAGTCGCTCGCTGAACGCCGCGGTGGAGAAATCCGCCGGCATGTAGCGCAGATCCGAGTCTGGTCCTGGTTCCTTCCAGTCGACCTGTACCGCTTCCACCGCGCGTTTGGCCGTCCACCAGCGCTCGGCCACGACGGCGACGGCACCCGGCAGACGATGCACGGAGTGAACGCCTTTCATGGCTTTGATCTGGTCTTCGTTGCGGATGGAACCGACCGTCAGGCCGAGTCGCGGCGCGTGCTGTACGGCCGCGTGGAGCATGTCATCGACACTGCAATCGATGGTGTAGAGGGTCTTGCCTGTAGACTTTTCGTAGCCGTCCAGACGTTTTACCGACTTGCCGATCCAGCGGAACTGGCTCGGATCCTTGAGTTTGACACTGTCCGGGTCGGGGACCGGCAGGTCCATGGCGCGGGAGGCCAGTTCGCCGTAACTCAGCGTCCTGCCCGAGGCCGCATGAACGACCTGTCCGGGCTGGGTGGTCAATTCGCTGACCGGTACCCCCAGTCGTTCCGAACCTGCCTGCAATAACATTGCCCGCGTCAAGGCACCGAGCCGGCGCATGGTGGGATAGCTCATGCGTACCGACATGCTGCCGCCAGTGATCCGCATGCCGTTGCTCAGGACCACATACTCGCTGCCGGGAGAGGCGTTCTCCACGATGAAGGTGGCCGGATCTGCGTCCAGTTCTTCACCGACAATCTGCGCCATGGCGGTAAAAATGCCCTGGCCACCTTCGATGAACGGACTCTGCAACCGGATCGTGTTGTCCGGACGAATTTCCAGAAAGGCGGGGACCCGTGTACCCGGAACCTCTGCTGCCACTCGGGCCTGGGCACGGGCCTGGCCCATCGGCAGACCGAAGCCGAGAACCAGGGCACCTGCCATGGTGCCGGCCGATGCCACCAGAAAACGCCGCCGAGAAATGTTGACCGCTTCCCCTGTCGGAAACGCCTCGCTTGTGTCGGGACTGTCCGCCAACTTTGTCATTATGATTTCCTCTGGATTCCATCCCTTTCAAGACGCATCCACGCTCAGGTTCTGATCACGATTGTTGAAGCTCGATGCCGAGGTCTGCGCCTCGTGCAGTGCTCAAGACTTGCCGGGAGTCGCTGCCGGTTCGAACAGCGCGACCTTTTCTCCAGCCACTTCATGCACCGCTGCATTGATGAAGTTGTAGGTGCCGCAACGGCACAGGTTGATCATCGCGGCACCGATCTCGGCATCCGAAGGATGGGCGACCTGCTTGAGCAATGAGGTCGCGGCCATGACCTGGCCGGACTGGCAGTAGCCGCATTGCGGGACCTGATGCTTGACCCAGGCAGCGACCACTCGCTTGCCCACGTCATCTTCTTCGATGGCTTCGATCGTGGTGATCTTGCGTCCGATCACACCCTGGACCGGCACGACGCATGAGCGTGCGGCCACGCCGTCGATCAGTACGGAACAGGCTCCGCATTGAGCGAGGCCACAGCCGTACTTGGTTCCGGTCAACCCGAGTTCGTCGCGAATGACCCACAGCAACGGGGTATCGCCTTCGGACTGGACCTGATAGGTCTTATCGTTAATCTGCAATTCCATGATTATCCAGCCATCTCGTGAGGGAATGCCCTGGGGTGTTATCTGCGGGCCAGGGAGCAAGCGTTTCACTTGCACAATACTGCTGAAACGGTAGCACGCTATTGAGCACCCTCAATTGCGTATGGTTTCTAGGCCATATGAGCGGGATTGATTAATAGGCTTCGATTACGCACATGCTGAGGCCAGGTGCTGGCCACAGCAGTTGCCTTGAACCCCAGAATCAGGCGCTGGCCAGGGTGGTGTTGTCGATCACGAAGCGGTATTTGACGTCGCCCTTTAGCATGCGCTCATAGGCCTCGTTGATCTGCTCGGCACGTATCAGCTCGATGTCCGAGACGATGTTGTGTCTGGCACAGAAATCCAGCATTTCCTGGGTTTCGGGGATACCACCGATCATGGAACCGGTGATCGAGCGGCGCTTGAAGATCAGGTTGAACACCTCTGGCGATGGATGCGGTGAGGCGGGGGCGCCGACCAGCGTCAGGGTGCCGTCACGTTTCAATAGCGCCAGAAAGTCATCAAGGCTGTGCGGTGCGGCCACGGTGTTGATGATCAGGTCGAAGCTTCTGGCATGGGCAGCCATTTCTGCGGCGTTGAGAGAGACCACAACTTCGTCGGCGCCCAGTGCTTTCGCCGCTTCACGCTTGGATTCCGATGTGGTGAACGCTACCACCTGTGCGCCCATGGCATGAGCCAGCTTGATGCCCATGTGACCAAGGCCACCGATACCGACAATCCCGACTTTCTTGTCGGGGCCGGCCTGCCAGTGGCGCAGCGGCGAATAGGTGGTGATCCCTGCACACAGTAGCGGTGCAACGGCGGCGAGTTGTTCTGCCGGGTGACGGATATGCAACAGGTAGCGCTCGTGTACCACGATCTGTTCCGAGTAACCTCCGAGTGTCCAGCCGGGGGCGTCTGGAGTCGGGAAGTTATAAGTGCCGATCATGCCGTCGCAGTAGTTTTCGAGGCCCGAATCGCATTCTTCGCAATGCTTGCAACTGTCGACAATGCAGCCGATACCGACCAGATCGCCCAACTGGAAGCCTTTCACGTGCTCGCCGATTGCGGATACACGCCCGACAATCTCGTGGCCCGGCACGCAAGGAAACTGAGTCCCGGCCCATTCGCCCCGCACCTGATGTAGGTCGGAATGGCAAATACCGCAATAGGCGATATCGACCTGAACGTCATGAGCACCCGGAGCGCGACGAGTGATTTCCAGTGATTCAAGAGGCTTGTCGCCAGCGTAGGCGCCGTAGGCTTTGACCGTCATGGGTTCTCCTTTTCATGAGTGCATGAGCCCTTTGCGGGCTGAGAAGAACAGTCTAGAGGCGCAGAACCCATCGATAAATTGCGTCAATCTGCATGCGGACATGAGCCGGATTGGATAATGCCAAGCACTTGGAAATATGGCTCATGGCCCTATATTCAGGATTACCAAAAGCAGATGCTTTATCCCTGACAGCAAAGGAGTTTTATGCAGGCCGAGCAACTGAAGAAATTTCTTGAAGCGAAAACCACGTTTTCATTTGGTGATGCTACGACTCCCTACACGGCCAGTGATTTCTGGGGCTGGGCATTTTCCAATATGAATGTGCCGGTCTTGCGCGGTGTTTTGATCGAGTATCTGGTTGCCAAGAGCCTGATCGCGAAGTGTGGCGACATTGTTGGGGATACGGTAAGAACCCTGACGACTGATAACCCCAAAGAAGGCGATCTGACTCGAAGCATTGAAAAACACTATCAAGTACAGCCCCATGGTGATGTGTTTGACCTGCAATTGACCTGGGGCGTGACCCTGGAGATCAAGAGCACGGCGTCTCCCCAGAACTGGAGTCTCAAAAAGACTTGTCGGTGGAACATCATGGAAGACAAGAACCTTTCCGAGCAGGTTTTCCCCGCACAGTTCTACATCCTGGCGCATATCAACTCCGACTCAAGTTTCAATGAAAACGACCTTGATCTGGGAGCGGTGACTTTTCATGTCCGCACAGGACGTGAGCTGGATGCCTTGACCGGGACTAACCAATCAATTGGCTTCAACAGATTTGTAGGTGATGAAAGCAAACGTCCTGGATGCCGGTTTGAGGAACTGGCAGGCGTCCTGTTGAAGTTGCAGACCGAGCGTTTGAGACTCGTGCGAGAGAACATGCTTGCGGACTGGAAGCAGGATCCGGCACCGGGCGAGCAAGAGGAAAACCTTTTGCCTCTGGCCATTGAGCAGGGTGAAGCGGTGCATCTCTTCTGGTGTAAGCAAGTGGAGCTTGATAAAGGGATGTGGCGATGCGTCCCCAGAGGGCTTATCACATCACCTTGGCGACCAGACTTCACCCCCGATTGGCGTGACTGGGAGGCTGCAGGTTTTTCGTATGTGCCCGAGGTGAAAGCCAAGGACAACGCTGAGGCTGTCCTGGCCAATCAGGACGATTGATGTCGGTCGTGCGTTTACCTGACTTTAATGACCACCTTGCCTTTTGAACGCCCCTGTTCCACATAACTCAGAGCCTCTGCTGCCGACTCGAACGGGAAGGATCTATCTATCACCGGCTTGATTGCACCGGATTCGATCAGTGTGCTGATTTCACGCAGTTGGGCACCATTTGCCTGCATGAAAACGAATGCATAGCTGACGTCGAATTGGCGTGCTTTCCTCCTGATGCCATAGCTCAGGAGGCGCATGATCTGCTTTAGTCCCCAAGACAATTTCTGCTCGTCAGCGAACAGAGGCGTCGGTGGCCCGGAGATGGAAATGAGCTGGCCACCGGGCTTCAGAACCTTGAGCGATTTATCCAGAACGTCGGCTCCCAGACTATTGAGTACGACGTCATAATCGTGCAGCTCGCTCTCGAAACTTTGCTGCTTGTAATCGATGACAACGTCCGCCCCCAGCTCTTTCACCCACTGGACATTGCTCGTACTGGTCGTTGTGGCAACAAAGGCTCCAAGGTGCTTGGCAAGCTGAATGGCGATGGTTCCAACGCCGCCTGAACCGGCATGTATAAGTACTTTCTGTCCTTTCTTTACCCTGGCTGTCTCGACCAGTACCTGCCAGGCCGTCAGAGCGACCAAAGGGATAGATGCTGCTTCCTCCATGCTTATGTTCTTGGGTTTCAGAGCCAGTGAGTCTTCCTTGACGCAGATAAGCTCGGCGAAGGTGCCGATTCGCTCCTGAGGAGGACGCGCATAAACCTCATCACCTGGCTTGAAGTGCCGCACACCAGCCCCTGTACGAACCACAACGCCAGCCAGATCGTTACCCAGCACCAGTGGAAAGGAATACGGCAGGATCAGCTTGAATTCACCTTTCCTGATCTTGGAATCCAGAAGATTGACGCTTGTGGCATGCACTTGAACCAATACGTCGTTGGGCCCCACTTGCGGGTCGGGTAACTCGGCAAAACGTCCGCTGTGCTTGCCGTAGCGCTCAATGAAAAATGCCTTCATGTTGATTTGGCTCTGTGGATTGGAAATCGGGCGATCCGGGAAGCCTGCTTTTCTCGTCAGGCTGACGGGGTATGAATGCCTATTTATGATGATGGTCGTAATCTTTTTGGTCAATTGATTTGATTATGATTGACATCAAAGTGTTTTGCGATTGGGCGCTGAGTCCGCAAGGGGTGGAGAGCAGGATTGGCGGCCCAATTCTGAGGGTTATGACAAAAGGCCAGCATTCGCCAAAAACCGATCTACACTGCCAATCAGGGTGCAGCCCATCGAAAATTCGGGCGATGTGCGCATTGAGTGCGGTTCCCGGAGACAGTTACGAAGGATCGAGAAAAATGACAGTGAAGTCTGTGCTGGCAGCGGTAAGCATCGGGGTCGCAAGCCTGACATCGGCAGTGGTACTGGCAGATGAGTACAGTCTGGATCAGAACTGGAGTGCGAAAGATCTCGCAGTCTGGCAGGACACCTCCCAAGGGTCGCGCCTGGTTCCTCTGAGCTGGATGATGGCATTGGAAATAAAAGGTTCGAAAGTGCCTTTCATGTCCGATGCGAATATCGAAAAGTATGGTTATACACCGCGCACTCTGGAGTTTGACTACAAGAGTTATCGGTTGCCCCTGGGGTTTGTGGTCGATCAAGGCAGTGACAAGTCCATGACTTTTTCCCGCCTGCGCTGGATGAGTAACCAGTCTGACCGGGAACCCTGGGTGGGAATGAACTGCGCGGCCTGTCATACGGCCAACATTTCCTATGGTGGTCATACCTGGGAGGTTCAGGGCGGCCCCACCAATGCAGATTTCCAGAAGTTTGTTGATGCCTTCCGCGAAGCATTGATCGACACCCAGAACGATACTGAAAAATTTGATCGCTTTGCGACAAAGGTCCTTGCAGATGCCGACACCGAAGGTAATCGTCAGCTTCTGTCCAGTTCCCTGAATGAGTTGAACCTTTTCCTTGAGAAAAGCGCATCGCTCTATCAGACGGATCTGGTGTATGGCCCCGGCCGGGTTGATGCGGTGGGGCATATTCTCAACCGTGTGGCCCAGCTCAATGGTGCCCCGAACCCGACTCCCAACCCCGCGGATGCTCCCGTCAGCTATCCGTTTCTGTGGAACACTTCCCAGCACGATAAAGTGCAATGGAATGGTGTCGCTCCAAACAAGAAACTGGGCTCCGATGGCCTGGATGTGGGGGCTCTTGCGCGCAACGCCTCGGAAGTCGTGGGTGTCTTCGGTGATGTGGCTTTTCGCTCCAATTCGCTTTTCAAGGGCTTTGTTTCAAGCGTGCGCATCGATAACCTCGATCAGCTCGAGCGCACGTTACAGCGTCTGAAACCACCGAAATGGCCTGAAAGACTCGGGGCTATCGACCCTGTGAAGGTGCAGCAAGGTGCCAAACTGTTCGACACCAATTGCTCAGGCTGCCATTTACCGTTGTCACGCGACGATCTGAAAAGCACGATCGTTGCGCAGATGACGCCTATCAGCGCCGGCCCCGAAAGCCTTCAAGCCATCAATACCGATCCCTGGATGGCCTGTAATGCCGTTCAGTTCATCAGTAATCCTGGCAAGCTGAAGGGAGCGCTCCTCAACACATTCGACGGTGTTGTCACCGATGAGACGACTCTGGTCACGCAGTTGGGCGTTACTGCACGGGAAATATTGCTGAATCAGAAGAAAGAGCTTATTGCACTGGCGTTCAAGGATTACATGAATGTCAAATCGTCACCGCCACGAGTCGTACACAAGAGCACTTTCTCCTTTCTGAGCTTTGCCTCGTCCGAAAAGAACAAGCGGCTCCAGGCCTGCTATGCGCTGGATATCAACGAGTACCCGACACTTGCCTACAAGGCACGTCCGTTGACGGGTATCTGGGCAACAGCGCCTTACCTGCACAACGGCTCGGTACGCACGCTGTATGATCTGCTGCTTCCCCCTGATGCACGTCCTTCGAGTTTCAAGACAGGCTCGATTGTGTTCGATCCGAAGGCTGTCGGTTTTATCGATGCCAATGGGCCTGGCGCCCCGTTCACTTTCGATACCTCCTTGCCGGGGAACTCGAAGGCAGGTCATGACTATGGTGCATCATCGTTCAACGATGACCAGCGCTATGCGTTGATCGAGTACATGAAAACCCTTTAGCTGCCAGCAGGAATGGACTTATCCGCGAAAGCGGTATGACATCCGACAGAAACGTGTCGTTTGAAATGCCGTTTCGCGAATGAGTGGAGCGCCGCCCGATTCGCTCCTACTGGGTTGTGCTTTGGGCTGAGTCCTGCCTTACATCCCGCATCAACAACCCGAACTCCAAATCCACCTCGGCGGGGATCGGCACGTACACGGTATGTCCGTCCCCGGGCGCGACTTCTATGGCTTCTCTCTTGGCATTCTGCAATTGCTGCAGATCAAAGTGAAAGTTGCCTCGGGGTGTCATCAGTTCCATATGGTCGCCCAGGCCGAAGCGGTTCTTGACCCGGACTTCGGCCAGACCGTCGCGACGTTCGCCGGTCAGCTCACCGACGAACTGTTGTTGCTCCGACATCGAGCTGCCGTTCTGGTAGTTCTGGTATTCGTCATGCACATGGCGACGCAGAAAACCTTCGGTGTAGCCGCGCTGGGCCAGGGATTCCAGATCGGTCATCAGGCTGCGGTCGAATCCACGGCCTGCCACGGCGTCGTCGATTGCCCGGCGGTAAACCTGGGTGGTGCGTGCGCAATAGAAGTGGGATTTGGTCCGGCCTTCGATCTTCAGTGAGTGCACGCCCATACGGGTCAGACGCTCGACATGTTGAACGGCGCGCAGGTCCTTGGAGTTCATGATGTAAGTGCCGTGCTCATCCTCGAAGGCGGGCATCAGTTCATCCGGTCGATTGGCTTCCTGCAACAGGAATACCTGATCGGTCGGTGCGCCAGCACCCAGGGTCGGCTCGGGCTCACAGGTCTGCACGATATCGCCAAGCTGGTTTTGCGTGGCTTCCCGGGCGGAATATTTCCAGCGGCAGGCATTGGTGCAACTGCCCTGGTTGGCGTCACGCTTGTTGATATAGCCCGACAGCAGGCAACGGCCGGAGTAGGCCATGCACAGTGCGCCATGGACGAATACTTCCAGTTCCATGGTAGGAACCTGCTGGCGGATTTCGTCGATTTCTTCCAGAGACAGTTCGCGAGACAGGATGATGCGGCTCAGGCCCTGTTGCTGCCAGAACTCGACACTGGCCCAGTTTACGGTGTTGGCCTGCACCGACAGATGAATCGGCATCTGCGGGAAGTGCTTGCGCACCAACATGATCAGGCCAGGGTCGGACATGATCAGCGCATCCGGTGCCATCGCAATCACGGGCTCAAGGTCCTTGAGGAAGGTCTTGAGCTTGGCGTTGTGCGGCGCGATGTTTACCACGACATAGAAGCGCTTGCCCTGGGCCTGAGCCTCGCGAATGCCGCGTTCCAGATTGGCATGATCGAATTCGTTGTTGCGCACCCGCAAGCTGTAGCGAGGCTGGCCAGCATAGACCGCATCGGCACCGTAGGCGAAGGCATAGCGCATGTTTTTCAGGGTGCCGGCAGGGGCGAGCAGTTCCGGGGCAAAGGGTGTCATGGCGGTGTCGGTCGCAAAAAGTCGCGAACAGTAATCGCCTTGCCTGCCGGATTTATTGATCTGGATCTATGAAACGGTCGGTGCGGTAGTTTCTGATGCCTGAGCCCGGTCATGGGCTCAGGCAGGCGGCAGCGGATAAGGTCAGGCATCCACTTGATTGATCAGCGTCTTCAGATACGCAAGGCCTCTTTGGGTGATCGCGTTGCGCAGGGTTCTTTCGGCGGCGGTCACTGCGTTATGGCTGGCGGCCCGGCAGAAGCGGTAGACAAGGTCCACGGTCTGTTGCTTGTCCGGTGCCAACTGGTTGTTTACATCGCAATGCGCAATCAACAGGTTGCGCAGGGTCAGGGTGCGGATCGCCAGGGTGGTTGCCCACTCTGTCAGGCTCAAGCCGTAATCCTGTCCGGCGCTGGTGTTGGAAATGAACGGGAAGCCGGTGCGGGTCATTTCGGCGGCAATGAAGCGCTTCAGGATCAGATCCAGGCTGTGTTGCAGTTTTTCCGTGTACAGGCGGCGATATTCGCTGCGCAGGGTCCATTGCGCCTGCGCCGGGGTTGCGCCGGGCACGATGAGTGAAGAGGTGAGTAACTGCTGGCGCAAGGAGGAGGGGGCGCCCGGCGAGTTCAAGACATTGATCAGCACGATCAGCAGCGGATCGGCAAGAATCGGCTCGCTGGTATCTTCCTGAAGATTACTGGTGTTGTCGGCCAGCAGCGGGATTTCCTCGATCCAGCGGGCGTGGGGCAGCTCCGACAGTTGCGTGGAAATATCGTACAGACGCAACAGAACCTGGCTGACCGGCAGCTTCTTCGACAGGGTGATCTGCAGCAGGGATTCCATCACCGAACGCCACTGGGTCGGATCTATCCCGGGAAACTCCTGATTGGCGGCAGCGTAGAGATGATGATCGTCCTGCGGACCTTCTTCGATCTGGAACGGCGATTCGCCAAACAGCCCGATACGGGCAACTTCGGGACAGCTCATGGTTGCGGATTTCACCAGCGAGTTGTTGATGCGGCGATACATGCGAGGGTAATTGGCACAGGTATCGGTGAGGACTGCTTCACCCTGTTGGGCATGGATCTGGCAGCGTCCGCCCTGCAGCGCGCCGCACTGGCCGCCGGCCTTGTCCATCTGGTAGCCCGAATCGTCCTTGACGATCAGATTCAAGAGTTCGGGAAATTCCCGGCTGTACAGGTCGTGGCTGCGATTGCTGACTGCAATGCGCCAGTTACCCTTGCAGCAGTTGTCTTCGCAACGCTCGGCAATGCATGAAAAATCTTGTACGTATTTGAAAGCCCTGGCGGACTGAATGCCCATGAATTCTCTCCCGCAGTCTTAGGTTCGTTTGAACCTGAGTGGCCGATGTGCGGGAGTTGTTCCATGCAGAAGGGGAAATGCTGATGCGGATGTAAAGGCTCCCGTCCCTCTGGCGGCCGGGAGCCTCGGCTTTTACTGGGCCATCTTTGCCATGACCGATGCATAACCGGTGGCAGAACCCAGTACATCGGCTTTGCCCTGAGCAATCAGAATGGAGTCGGAAACCTCACGGAATGCACCGGTGCCACCTGGGCGTTGCAGCACATGGCTGGCTTGCTGCTGCACATAGACCGGTGCATCGGCCACGGCGAACGACAGGCCGCAGGCAGCAAAGGCTGGCAGGTCGATGGAGTCATCACCGATACAGGCTGTTTGCCTGGCCGTAACGCCGGCAGCGGCCATCAACTGCTCGCAGGCTGCCTTCTTGTCCTTGATACCGAACTGGCAAAGCTCGACGCCCAGATCTGCCACGCGCTTGCGCAACGTGGCCGAGTCGCGGCCCGACAATACGGCCACGCGCACGCCGTTTTCTTCGAGCATGCGCATGCCCATGCCATCGCGAACGTGAAAGCGCTTCAGGCATTCGCCGCTGGCATCGTAGAAAATGCCGCCATCGGTCAGGACGCCGTCGACATCAGTGATCACCAGACGAATATCGGCCAGTGCAGGCAAACCTGGCAGCGAGCGGCCTTCGATCAGGGCGCGGACCTTTTCCAGACATTCAGGTGTATCGACGCCAGGGCCGGTGGGCTCCACCACCCAGGCGCGAATGCAGTAACCGGCAGTCAGCAGGCGCAGTTGCTCCAGCTTTTCCGCGTGCTCGATCATTGGCTGGGACAAGCCGGAGTAACTGGCCAGCACCTCGCGACGATAGGCATAGACCCCGACATGTTTGAGGTAGGTAGCGGTTTCAGCTTCGCGGGGGTAAGGAATCGGCGAGCGACTGAAATACAGTGCATTGCCGTTGGTGGCCAGCACGACTTTGACGGTATTGGGGTTGCCTGCTTCGCCCGAGTCTATCGGATGGCAGAGCGTGCCGACCTGCACGGACTGATCGGCAAGCATGCCCTTGACCAGCGTGACGATATCCGCAGGTCTGACCAGAGGCTCGTCGCCTTGCAGGTTGACGTAGATATCGGCCTCGACCTGGCTCATCACTTCGGCCAGACGGTCCGTGCCCGAAGGATGGTCGGGGGAGGTCATGACACATGCTGCGCCAAAGCTGCGCGCCGCGTCGGCCACACGCTGGTCGTCGGTGGCAATCACCACCGTATCGGCAATGGCGGCTTCCAGAGCGCGCTCATACACATGCTGCACCATGGGTTTGCCCGCGATATCGGCAAGCGGCTTACCGGGGAGGCGGGTGGATGCGTATCTTGCCGGAATGACAATGGCGACACGTTGCGGATGGCTGGCCATGAAGGGTCCTTAAACGATTTCAGCGGTGCAGAGCGAAAAGCGGATCATACCAGTGATGCTGGGGGCGTCGACTTGTGGAAAAGGGCGAACCGGTAGGGACGTGAAATTCTCTTTTCATGAATTCGGCGATTTTGACTAGACTTATCGGGTCGCTGAATCGTTTAATCAGCTTCAGTTGTCCCCATAATTCCAATAAGGACCACCCTCATGAAATCGCTCGCCTGGCTTCTCGGTGCCACTGCCATCGTCTCGGCTACCAATGCCTTCGCCTGGGACTATGTGCTGCTCGATACCGACAAGGCCGCCCAGAACCAGCAGATCACCAGTGCCCAGCTCGGGATCAAGACCGACAAACCCTTTTCCGTCACCATGCGCACCCTGCACGGCGGCCGACAGGAAGGCGTGAGTATCATCGAGATCGACAACGGCACCATGAAACTTTCGGTTGTGCCCACTCGCGGCATGAACGTACTGCAGGCCTCGGTCGGTGATGTGCGCATGGGCTGGGACTCGCCGGTCAAAGAGGTCGTCAACCCGGCCTTTATCGAACTGAACGGTCGCGGCGGGCTGGGCTGGCTGGAAGGTTTCAACGAACTGGTGACCCGTTGCGGCTATGAATGGGTTGGCCATCCGGGTATCGATAACGGCGAACTGCTGACTCTGCATGGCCGTGCGGCGAATATCCCGGCCAACAAAGTCACTCTGCATATCGACGAAAAACCGCCTTATGCCATTCGCCTCAAGGGTGAATTGAAAGAGCAGGCGTTCAAGAAAGTCGACTTCTCGGTCCAGACCGAACTGGTCACCGATCCGGGCAGCACCCGCTTTACCCTCAACGATACCCTGACCAACAACGGCGATTATCCGAAGGAATACCAGGCGCTGTACCACAGCAACTTCAGTACGCCATTCCTGGAGGAGGGCGCTCGCTTCGAAGCACCGGTGCAGCAGGTCTCTCCCTTCAACGAAAAGGCCAAGGGCGACTTGCCTGACTGGCAAACCTATCGCGGGCCTACACCGGACTACGACGAAACCGTCTATAACGTAGTGCCTTACGGCGATGCCAAGGGCGATACCCTCACCGTGCTGCACAACAAGGCCGGCAGCCTCGGAGTCGCGGTGGGCTTCAACACCCGGCAACTGCCCGTGTTCTCCTTGTGGAAAAACACCGACACCCGTGGTCAGGGCTATGTCACCGGCCTTGAGCCAGGCACCAGCTTCTCCTACAACCGCCGCTACCAGCGCCCTCTGAAACTCGTGCCGACCATCGCTCCGAAAGAACAGCGCCAGTTCCAGATCAGCTACAGCCTGCTGGCAGACAAAGGCGCAGTCGACACCGCACTGGGCCAGATCAAAACCATCCAGAACGGCCGGGCAACCGAAGTACGCAAGGAGCCGCTGGTAGACCTGAGCAAAGAATAGGCTCCGGTTCGTTGAGCGGGTATGTATGGAATTATTTCACTCACGTTCTTGACATGCCCGGTCAACCAGTCCAGAATTGCGTCCATTCCTGATTAGGGAACGAGAAAAACCCTTAAGATTCAAAGGGTTGAGGATAAAGCCAAGGCTTTATTCCAAAGAGTTCAAAACGGTTGATGTGGTTGTAGAGCATCGGGCGTCTGAGGCCGAGTAGCAAAATGGTTATGCTGCGGATTGCAAATCCGTCTATGCCGGTTCGATTCCGACCTCGGCCTCCACTATTGAAAACCCCGTAGATTAACGTCTACGGGGTTTTTTATTTGTGCTGAAAATTTTTACTTGGAATTGAAGGCGCGCGGACACTCTGAAAAACTATTGTGAGTGTTGTCGACAATTGCAGCGCGCTCAATGAATATGGGGCTTTAATCGAGCTGATTGGGTGGCCAAATGAATGATTTTACAGCTCAGGATCCAGCGGAGTCGTTGGCTGTGCCGCCAAATATAAATACTGCTCATATAAATGCTCAGCTTGGCAAGGCAAAAGAGCTTTTGGGCGTGTATGAGTCAGAGCACCATGCCGTGAGTCGTGAGCTTGAAAGTTTGCAGCGTGAGGAGGATGCTCTGGTTGCTCTGCTTGGCTACGTATCCTGCACCGAGGAGCGCGGCCGGATTCTGGGTTTCTGTACGCCTCATGGCGAAGATTATGCAGCCAGGAGTCTGGGGTTGAATCTGGATAAAACCAGGTTGGCCCAATATCGTAACTACAGGGATTTAGTCAGTAACAGGATAGATTATGAGAGGCGACACCTGGAGGAAGTTGACCAGGCTATAAGTCTGCTGCGCAAGGACATTGACTTCTTGAACGTCATTGCAAATTCGCACTTTCGGGGGATGCTTCCCTTGATGACGTGTCGTGATCGTTATTGGGCCTCTCTACATTTAAAGTGAAGCAGGTATGTTTTTCTGATTCAGATGTGATCTCAACATTATAATCAGTGAGGATTGCCTGAGCGTGCCGGAGGCATGCGCTTATGCTTGATCATGAGGAGTTCAGGCTAAAGCTCTTTGGCTTTGTGTCGATTGCTCGCAAGTAATGTCAGGAGTATGGAACTGTATTCTCTGTAACACCCACTCACCCTCCAAGCCGGTCTGCACACCTATCTCGCAACTGAAAACTCATACGCACGGCAATGCCGACGGTGCGACCAATTTATTTATGACAAAGGAGGGTTGTATGAATCTGATTGCACTATCTGCCTTGCTCGTGGGTGCGTTGGGTCTGGGTATGCTGATCGGTGGGATTGTTCTGATGCGTAGCCCGGCAGTGTTCATTGTGGCGGGTATGGGATTTCTGAGTTGGACCTATATGGTTTCCAGAGCGACTGATCGCAGACAACGCAGGCAGATGGTCAGAGGGTAATGGCGGGGGCGGGCCTGCAGTCGCTCATGAGGTCAATCAGGCCCGCGTTTCGACGTGCGGCAATGTTTAGCGTCGATGACCGGAGTGTTCCCCATCGCATCCCGCCATCTGTGGGTTGTCTGTGCAGTTGTCTTCCTGAAATGAAAAATAGCTACAGCCAGACACCGAAAGGGCAAAAAACACCAGCAGTATGATTTTTTTCATGAAAGCTCCAGATCAAGTCCTTTTCGCAGTTATATGCCCGGATCTGTGTTTCATGCGCCGGGGGATTCAAGCACCTTGAAGGTAGTACAGGGGATCGGTATTCGCCATTTGCGTCGATCCATTTACCCGTCATGAGCGGGCTTGCCTCTCATCATCAACTGCCGAACAGCTCATTTAGAATGAGCAGTTCTGCCACTGCCGTCACGATGCAAAAAATGACGAAACCTCTGGTAAATACACGACGAGGGCGTTCATAGGTGGGCCAGTTCGCAAATATATTCAATGCATCGCTTATGAAATCGAGCAAGTGGCAACTCTCGTACGTATGACTTTGCCCGCCAGTATGAAGCAATATGCTATGACCGGCAGCAATGTACCTGAAGGGTGTTGTTGGTCCAGAGCAACTGCAGCTGTTCGCAGTTTCGCCCTGTCAAATATGCAGCATCGTCGTCACTTCACTTTGAATGCTTGCCTTCTTTGCGAGCGGTTTTCTGTGCTGTTGAATCATGCCCTGTTCCAGAAGACCCGTCTGGACGATGTGCATCGTTATCGCGCTCGACTTCGCCTGATTGATCTGACGGCGGCACTGCTTTGTTCTTGGTGTCGGTGTTCTTTTTCATGACTGCCTCCCAGCCTTGGCTGTCCATCCGAATTAGATTCAGGCTGCTTGAAAGTGGATGGCGTTGCAGTCCGTTGGTTCAACCGGATTTCCTGTGAAGGGCTCGGCGGTCATTGCTGACAGATCTTGCGGTGCATCCTGTGATGGGCGAATATTCGGCACCTCTGCGGGCAGGTGCCCTGACTGCGGGGGAAAGCACGGACTGTTATCGATGTTTCGACCAGGAGGTTGCAAATGAAGAAAGTGATGTTTGCTGTAGTGCTGCTGTGTGGTTTCTCCCTGAATGCCCAGGCTGCATGCCCGGTATTCGGCCCATCCCCAGACCCATGCAGCGGCCCGGTGTTTGGTCCGACTACCTGCGTATGTCCATAAGGTAAGTCGCCCGGCAGGTTCGGCGGATGTCGGGCCTGCTCTCTGAAGTTGATACAACTGCCGATTTCCGCCAGGCAGGTAGTCGAAGTCTGCTTTTTCAAGGGATCAAACAGACTGATGAAAGAGGAAATCCAGGAGCAAATTGCCGGCGCTTTTGAAGAGTTGTTTGGTGCGGTATCGAAACTTCAAACGGCTTATCCAGGCAAGCCTTTCACTCTCGACGGAAGACTCGTCGGAGATATTGGAGAAGTGGTTGCCAGTTTGCATTATCGGATCAAGTTGAATGAAGGGCTGACCAAGCGTCATGATGCCGTCTGCGATGATGGTCGAAATGTTCAGATCAAGACTACTTTTTCCAAGAACCTTACATTTCCTGTAGGGCATGTTCCTGATTATTACCTCGGCATCAAGCTCAATCGTGATGGGACCTTTGAAGAGATCTATAACGGTCCGGGGCAACTGATCAAGGATGCATTGAAAAGACGTGCACCAACGAGCACAGGGTTGCATGGGAATATCACGAGTCAGTTGAAGCGCATCAACCTGGACATTCCTGATAGCCAACGTATACCAAGACGCTAGCTCGGTCGTACGATCCGGGCCATACCAGCATCAGAGTTGATCGGGCAGGAGTCTTCAATGGGACTGTCACCAAAGAGAAAAGTGATCAGACGCGAAGTTGTCCGCAAGGCCTGGCAAGACAATTCGCACTGGATCAAGCAGTACGGCTTTTCTGAATATGCGCTCGAAGCAGTGTTCGATGACGACGAAGAACTGCGTATTTGCTGGTGCTGCGGCGATCAGGGATATCAGGAAGTCGCGCATATCGTTCCGCATTCTCTGGGCGGAGCGGATACGGTAGAGAACCGTTTCCTGCTCTGTGCCGAGTGCCATCTGGCGTCACCGGACTGCTACAAGAGCGAGTATTTTGTTGACTATGTGAACAGAAACGCCGGTAAAGCCAGCCGCCTTATGGTGGAGGCATGTAATCGGGCAGTCGAGAGGCTTTTACTGTTTCTGAAGGAGCATCCTGAGTTATCCGGGGTGGTTCCACATGACCGGCTACCTCCCTTTACAGGAAGCTGTTTGTATCAACGAACGACGACTCACGGTTCAAGCATTTCCCTGAGCACCAGGCTTGCTCGGGCGGAAATGTATGTGGATGAGCTTATCGACTACGCTCGCAGCCACTTGAACTGACAGAATATGCCGACGATCGGCAACAAGTTGGCGTAATACTTGTCTAGTATTGTCGGAAAGATCTGATCAGTAGCGAGCAAACCATGTATTCAAAGCCCGAGCTTCAGCGAGTCCTTGAAACGGCCTTTCTGCCTAGTAAATGCGAATGTGTCATCTCGGCGAACGACAGCTTTTCGGTAAAGCTTACCAATGCCGAATCAGGTGAGATCGAGCTGTATGTGACGGGCATGCCTTTGTCCGATCTGTCATCCAGCAGGTCCATCGCGCATCTGGTGCTTTCTTTGCGAGAGCAGAGAGATCTGATGGCGAAGATGGAATTGTCCATGAGGCGGTTGGCTTAGGGCCTGAAATGAAAAGCCCGGCACTAGGCCGGGCTGATATATCTGCTATAGCGCAATTGCGGAGCACCGCAACTTTCACAACCCCAAAAAACACCAAAGGCCTGCCGAGTCACCCCGTGCAAGCCCTTGATTGATATATGGTGCCCCGAGCCGGGGTCGAACCGGCACGTCCAGAGGACGAGGGATTTTAAGTCCCTTGCGTCTACCAATTTCGCCATCGGGGCGGTAGCGCCAAGGCAGGGAATATATACATCCCGTTCCCATGAAGCAAGCACGCAAGTCCTTCAGATGGCACAAGATGTTACTTTTTCCGTGAAAAGAAAAATCTCTGTAAATCATGAGGCTACGAAACCTGCTTGTGATGCAGGTGGAGGTTCACGGTCTGCCTCTCTGGCAGGTACTCAACTCACGATTTCTTCGTGGACGCGACGTCTTCCATGCTTTTCGCCAGGCTGCGCAGGTAATGAGCCAGTGCGACTTCTTCCAGGTGCAGGCCTTTGCGTTGCCGGCTGCGGGGCAGTTTCGCCAGGTTGCCGAGCATGAAGCCTTCCAGCACGGCGGGGTGGATGTAGCACTTGCGGCAGATGGCGGGGGTGTTACCCAGTTGTCGTGAGACGGCCTTTACCATTTCGACGATGTGTTTTTTGGCATCGGCTTCCGGCTCCCAGTGCAGCTTGCGCAGGGTTGCCAGAGCCAGCGCGCTGGCGGCCCAGGTTCGATAGTCCTTGGCAGTGAAGTCGGCACCGGTCAGGTCTTGCAGGTAGGCATTGATATCCGAAGAGGTGACGGTGTGGCGTTCGCCGTTGTCGTCCAGGTACTGGAACAGGTTTTGCCCCGGTAATTCCATGCAGCGCTTGATTACATTGGCCAGGCGTCGGTCTCTCACGCTGACGCGATGTTCTATTCCGCTTTTGCCGCGAAACTCGAAGACGATTTGCGTGCCATGCACTTCCACATGCTTGTTGCGCAGGGTGGTCAGGCCGTAGGAGCGGTTTTCCTTGGCGTAGCGGCTGTTGCCGATGCGGATCAGGGTGGCATCCAGCAGGGAAATGACCGTAGCCATGACTTTTTCGCGACCGATGCCGGGTTGTGCCAGTTGCGCCTCGATCTGTTTGCGGACCTTGGGCAGCGCCTGGCCGAATTCGATCAGGCGCGAGTATTTGTCCTGATCGCGGATTTCCCGCCATTGCGGATGGTAGCGATATTGTTTGCGGCCTCGGGCATCGCGGCCTGTGGCTTGCAGGTGTCCGGCCGGATCGGCGCAGATCCAGACATCTGTGTAGGCGGGTGGAATGACCAGTGCGTTGATGCGCTGGATCTCGGCCTCGTCGCGAATGCGTTGGCCCTCGGTATCGAAGTAAGCGAACTTGCCTCGCAGTATCTTGCGGGTGAACCCTGGCTGAGAATCGTCGACGTAATGAAGTTCAGGTGCTGCGGATGAACTGGCGGTCGGAGAGGGCATGGTCATGTTTCCAGGTCGGTTAATGACACTGACCACGCCTGTTCGAACGGGTGCCAATTATTTCATGCCAGTACCGCAACGGCCTTGATCTGCGCCCAGAGTTGTTGCCCCGGATACAGTCTCAGGTTGTCGTAGGAGTAACGGGTGATACGGGCGAGCAAGGGTGTGCCGCCAGCATCCAGTCGCACCAGCATATGCGCCGTGTTGTCAGCAGCGACTTCGCTGATCACGGTTACAGGCAATCGGTTGAGTATGCTGCTTTGGTCATCCGCTCGCAGGTTGAGGCTGACATCGCGTGCCTGTACCTTGACCCGCAATGTCTTGCCCTTGGCCAGTTCGGTATGGGCGACGGTCAGGCGCAGGTCGCTGTCGGGCAGAGTGATGGTCAGTAGCTGGTAGTGACTGTCGTAAGCGCTCACCGCGCCCTCGATCACTACGCCGGCATCGTCGCCCATGGCCAGTGGCAGATCGAGTCTGGCGAGGGTTTCTTCGATGGGGCCGCAGGCCAGAACGCGGCCTTCCTCAAGCAGGACCAGATGATCTGCCAGCCGTGCCACTTCATCCTGTGAATGGCTGACGTAGAGCATGGGGATTTCCAGTTCGTTATGCAGGCGTTCCAGGTACGGCAGGATCTCGTTCTTGCGCCGGGTATCCAGTGCGGCAAGTGGTTCGTCGAGCAGCATCAGGCGTGGGCTGGTCAGCAGGGCGCGGGCGATGCCGACTCTCTGGCGCTCGCCGCCGGAGAGTTTGTCCGGCAGGCGATCGAGCAGGTGGTCGATGCCCAACAGAACGGTCGCATGATGCATCTGAATGCTGCGCTGGTTTTTGGGTGTACGGCTCAGGCCGAATTCCAGATTGCCGCGGACCGACAGATGCGGGAACAGACTGGCTTCCTGAAAGACATAGCCGATCGAACGCTTGTGAGGTGCTACGAATATGCCGTTGGCCGAGTCCTGCCAGATCTCGCCATTGACCTGGATAAATCCCTGTTGTGCCTTCTCCAGGCCAGCGATGCAGCGCAGGCAGGTGGTCTTGCCTGAGCCCGAGGGGCCAGACAGCGCGGTCACACCTGTGCCCGGCAAGCTCAGGTCAACATCCACCTTGAAGGAGGGAAAAGCCATCTGCAGGCTAACGGCGATGGGTGATGCCATGAATCAACTCCAACCTGCTCTGGACTTGCCGCTTGAGTAGAGCACCAGAAGAACCAGAAATGAAAACACCAGCATGGCACCCGCCAGCCAGTGGGCTTGCAGGTACTCCATCGACTCGACGTGATCGAATATCTGTACCGATACCACGCGGGTTTTCTCGGGGATATTGCCGCCAATCATCAGCACCACGCCGAACTCGCCCACGGTATGGGCAAAGCCCAGAATCGCACCGGTGATGAAGCCAGGTCTGGCCAGTGGCAGAATCACATGGAAAAAGGTGTCCCATGGGCCGGCTCTCAAGGTGGCAGCCACCTCCAGCGGGCGTGTGCCTATGGCCGCGAAAGCATTTTGCAATGGCTGCACGACAAAGGGCATCGAGTACACAACCGAGCCGATCACCAGCCCGGTGAAGCTGAAGGTCAGGGTGCCCATGCCAAGGCTCTGGGTCAGCTGGCCGACAACACCGTTGGGCCCCAGCAGTATCAGCAGGTAGAAGCCGATGACGGTCGGCGGCAGCACCAGAGGCAAGGCCACCACTGCGCCGACCGGGCCTTTGAGCCAGGAGTCGGTCCTGGCCAGCCAGAGTGCGATGGGCGTGCCGATCACCAGCAGGATGAGGGTTGTCAGCGACGCCAGTTTCAGCGTCAACCAGATCGCCGCGAGGTCGGCACTTCCCAGCGACATTTACAGTTGATACCCGAAAGACTTGATCACGCTGGCAGCCTGCGGACCTTTGAGGTATTCCACCAGAGCCCTGGCGGCCGGGTTGTCCTTGCCTTTGTTGAGGATTACCGCGTCCTGCCTGATCGGATCATGCAGTTCGGCAGGAACGATCCAGGCCGAACCGCTGGTGAGTTTGCCATCCTTGTAGATCTGCGACAGTGCAACGAAACCCAGCTCGGCATTGCCGGTGGACGCGAACTGATAGGCCTGGGTGATGTTCTGGCCTTCGACGATCCTGGTCTTTGTCGCTTCGGTCAGCCCCAGCTTGCCCAGCACTTGCGTGGCAGCCAGGCCGTAGGGCGCAGTCTTGGGATTGGCGATGGACAGGTGCTGATACTGACCGGTCTTGAGTACGTCGCCCTTGCTGTCTACATAACCCTCTTTGGCCGACCAGAGTGCCAGGGTGCCGATGGCATAGGTAAAGCGTGAACCTTTGACGCTATCGCCTTCCTGCTCAAGTCTGGCCGCTGTGGTGTCGTCGGCGCTGAGGAACACCTCGAAAGGCGCGCCGTTCTTGATCTGGGTGTAGAACTGGCCTGTCGAGCCAAAGGCGGCGACCAGCTTGTGGCCGGTGTCTTTCTCGAAGTCCTTGGCGATGGCCTGGATCGGTGCCGTGAAGTTGGCAGCCACAGCGACCTGGACTTCATCGGCAAAGGCAGAGGTCATGCCCAGTGCTGCGATGGCAACGACAAGAGATTTGAGTGTAATGCGTGGCGGGAACGCTCGCATGAAACGGCTCCGGGATACGTGGGGGGCAGGGAAGTCGGCGCGAAAGCGGCTGGCGGCCATTCGCTATATATTTAAATATATAGCGATGGCGCATCCGTATGGAAGCGCTGTATCACTTCCCGGAGAGTATTTTCAACGCATTATCAGCCAGTTGCCGGGTCAGTTCGGCTGCCGACAGTTCATGCTTGATGCCCACGGCCTGGCCTGCCCACAGGTTCATGAAGTCGCCGTTACCCTGTGGCTCGGCCTTGGCGCGAAGGGGAATCAACGCGCCGCCTGCCAGCGGAAAGGCGGGCGCAAGGGCGCTCATGGGGCCGATTTCGCTCATGATCCGGTTGACGATGCCCCGCGCCGGGCGGCCGGTGAAGATGTTGGTCAATGCCGTCTGGCTGTCCGTGGCGCTGCGCAATGCCCGATGATGCGGCTTGCTGACCTTGGCTTCGGGGCAGAACAGATAAGCCGTACCCACTTGCACGGCCGATGCGCCCAGGATGAAGGCCGCTGCGACACTTCGACCTTCTGCAATACCGCCTGCGGCAATCACCGGCACGCTGACGGCATTGGCAATCTGCGGGACCAGGGCAAAAGTGCCGACCTGAGTGTGAAGCTGGTCGCTGAGGAACATGCCTCGGTGGCCGCCCGCTTCGTAGCCCATGGCGATAATTGCGTCGCAGCCATTTTTCTCAAGCCATACCGCTTCTTCAACTGTGGTGGCCGAGGACAGGATCCTTGCGCCTGTCGCCCGAACTCTGTCCAGCAAGGCGCGCTCGGGAAGACCGAAATGGAAGCTCACCATTTCAGGTTTCAAGTCTTCGACCAAGGCGCAGCTATCGGCATCGAAAGGTGCCCGGCTTGAAACCGGTGTGGGTGCATCGTAATCGGCACCCAGTTCCCGATAGTAAGGCTGTAACGACTCTTTCCAGCGTGCGGCCCGCTCAGGATCGTCGGCAGGCGGCATATGGCAGAAGAAGTTCAGGTTCAGTGGTGCCTGGCTATGTTGGCGAATCAGCGCCACTTCTTCGCGGATCTGCTCCGGGCTCAGCATGGCGCAGGGCAGCGAAGCCAGTCCGCCGACATTCCCGACAGCAATCGCCATGGCCGAGCCTGTGGCCCCGGCCATGGGGGCTTGCAGGATGGGCAGGGTGATGGAAAACAGATCAAGGATGCGGTTGTCAGGCCATGCGCTCATGCCACGGGCTCCTTATCGAAGGCAGTGAAATCGCTATTGAGCGCGCAGCCATCGTCTTTGGCAACCCTTCAGGCTGATGTCTTCTGACAGGGATTTGACTTTGGAGACGGTCGGTCTAATATTGTCGCCATGACGACATTACCCGAAAAGCCCAGACGCCCCGGTCGCCCGCCCAAGGTGGATCGCGAAAATCTGGAAACCCGCGAAGCCTTGATTCGCCGAGGCCTTGAGGTCCTGACCGAGCAGGGCTACATGGCCACGGGTATCGATTACATCCTCAAGGAAGTGGGTGTACCCAAAGGCTCCTTCTATCACTATTTTGCCAGCAAGGAAGTCTTTGGCCGTGCAGTGCTGGAGAGTTATGCCGGTTACTTTGCCCGCCGTCTGGATCGCTGGCTGCTGGATGAGTCGCTTTCACCGCTGGAGCGGCTGGTAGGGTTCGTACAGAGTGCCAAGCACGGGATGGCGCGCCATGGTTTTCGACGCGGTTGCATGGTGGGTAATTTTACTCAGGAAATCAGTGTTTTACCTGAGGTTTTTCGTGTTGAACTTGAAGATATTTTGCAGGATTGGCAGGCGAAACTTGCCCATTGCCTGAGGTCTGCCCAGCAGGCCGGCGAGCTGGCCAGGGAGGCGGACTGCAATGAGCTGGCGGCTTTTTTCTGGATCGGCTGGGAAGGCGCGGTACTGCGTGCGCGGCTGGTCAAGAGCGAACAACCCTTGAATACCTTTATTGCGGGCTTTCTTCGCGGCTTGCCGCAATGATTGCTCGGGTCTATTTAAAGACGATCGGTCTAAATTGGAGGTGCATATGTTCAAAGGCATTTTGATCGACAAGGACGAGCAGGGATATCGCGCCAGCCTGGCAGATATCGATGAATCTTCGCTGCCGCCGGGCGATGTTACGGTGCAGGTGTCCAGCAGCACCCTCAACTACAAGGATGCCCTGGCTATCACCGGCGCCAGCCCTGTGGTGCGCAGTTTTCCCATGGTGCCCGGGATCGATCTGGCAGGAACGGTCGAGAGCAGCGATACCCCGGAATTCAAGGAGGGTGATCAGGTTCTGCTCAATGGCTGGGGCGTGGGCGAAGCACATTGGGGCGGTCTGGCTGCCAGGGCACGGCTCAAGAGCCAGTGGCTGATTCCGCTGCCCGAGGCTTTCACGCCAGCCCAGGCCATGGCCATAGGTACGGCCGGATATACCGCAATGCTGGCGGTTATCGCTTTGCAGAAACATGGTCTGACGCCCGACAGCGGCGATGTGCTTGTGACCGGTGCCAACGGTGGCGTGGGCAGTTTTGCGGTGGCCATTCTGGCCAGGCTCGGTTACCGGGTGGTGGCTTCGACCGGGCGTCCTGCACAAAGCGAGTACCTGCAGCAACTGGGCGCTGCACAGATCATTGATCGAGCGACCTTGTCCGAACCCGGTCGTCCACTGGCCAAAGAGCAGTGGGCGGCAGCCATCGATTCGGTCGGCAGCCATACGCTGGCCAATATCTGCGCCGGGATTCGTTATCGCGGCATCGTCGCAGCCTGCGGCCTGGCTCAGGGCATGGAGTTTCCGGGATCGGTCGCGCCGTTCATCCTGCGCGGAGTCACCCTGGCCGGTATCGACAGCGTCAATCGCCCGCGCGCCGACCGTCTTGAAGCCTGGGCGCGACTGGCCAGTGATCTGGATATCTCGCTGCTGCCGCTGATCAGTCGTGAAATCGGTTTGAGCGAAGTCATCGATATTGCGCCACAACTGATTGCCGGTCAGGTGCGTGGCAGGCTGGTGGTGGATATCAATCGCTGACCCAGAGCGAAGTCGGTGATTTCCATGATCTCGATCCGCTTCGCTGCCGGGTGCCGCGGATTGAGCATGATATTGCGGGCCTGGGGCAGTGCCGCAGAGGGGACGATCAGGCCAAGTTGCTGGCAACGCCGCAGCCAGGCCGTGCCGAAATCCATACCCGGAACATCGGCCGGGTTGCTGGCCCAGCCTTCGCCAAGTGATTGCAGGTCGGGCTCGCAGTAAAGCTGCGGTTCGTCCGGCAATTTCACTCTCACCAGTTTCAGCGCGATACGCGGGACTTCTGTGCAATGAATAACCGTTTCCAGCGCACAGATTGTCGCTGTCATGCCGAAGTACAGGGCCTTGTGTTCCTGATGATTCCAGCGCCCGCCATATAACGCGGCACCCTGGCCGCTCAGGTCGGTGGCGAACGGTGCCCTGGCGATTCTCCAGACCTCCATCAGACAACCCCGCCATGGGCGATGGCTGCCAGGGTCCGGCGTACCTGCCAGGCCCCGATCTCCGTTTCACACAAGCGTAAAGGGCACTGATCCCTCAAGGCCGCATTGGCGGTCAGCATCCACTGGCTGGCGCGCTCCGGTGTTTCAAAGATATCCATGGCCTGAGTGGCAATCATGGCGATCCGGTCAAGGCGTTCCGAGGTCACCCGATCCAGAGGCTGCTGCTGGCGTTGGCGTCGCTCCAGAGTGGAGGTCGAGGCATTGAGCAATTCTTCAAGGTGTTCATGATTGAGCCTGAATGCTTCCCGGACCGAGCGGATCCAGCCTGGAGCAAATCCTGCCTGGATATTCATCAGACGTTCATTTTCGGTGCGTCTGCTAACTTGATTGGCAAGAAGCCAGAATTCGGCACCGGACTCGGTGCTGCGAGGGGGAACTGCTGGGGTGGACATCGAAGTGCCTGTTTCTACCGTTGGAAAACGGCCAAAAACTATCGCAAACAGGCTGCTCATCAAGACGAAAGTTGTTACTGCCGATTGCCCGAAATCACGCTCGAACATTCAAGCCAAAAAAAAGCCACCGCACTCACGTGTGATGGCTTAAAGATCTAACCAAAGGACTGATGAAGTAGAGCAGGTATTCAGGCCCTGCGATGCGGTTTCGCAAGGCTATCCACGTGTTCTGTCATCGCGGGCACAGTAACACTGACCGTGCATATTCAATCATCAGCAACAATGATAGTGATTATCATTGTTGGCGCATTGCGCGCCAATGCCTTGCAGCGCCTGTCATTCAGTTGTCTTTTATTTGTAATGAAATGCCTTGAATTACATTCTCGGATGTTTGTAAGACGTTTCCCTTTCAGATAAGCGGGCTTCCGGAGAGACGAAGTTTCATAGACATCCATCCAGAAAATCGATACGGCACACCTGACTTATCAGGCGATCCGATAGCCAACGATTTCCTCCGAATTCATGCTTTGTCCGTCTACAACGCACGGATTTGAGCATGGAAAAGTTCGACATTCACCGTAAAACCAACTTCGACGCTCTGGTCAATGAGTACGGGCTCGATGGCAGTCGTCTGCTGCCATGGGAGGGTTATCCGATGCCATTTGCCGGTGGCTGGTGTGTCGTTCGCCCCGGTACCAGCAGTGAAGCCCACACCCAGATCGATCAGGAAATCTTCATTGCCATCAAGGGGCGCTCCAGGCTGGTAGTCGGTGAACGGGAAATGGAGTTTGCCGTAGGGGACATCGCGGCAATCCCCAAACACACCAATCACTACGTCATCAATGATTCCGATGAGGACTTTCATTTCTACGTGGTCTGGTGGGACATGAACTACGTGAATGCCTTCGTCGCACAGCACAACGAGACGACGGGGTGCCTCAATGGCTAAGTTCATTGTGACCATCACCCCGCCCACGCCCAACGGTGATCTGCACATCGGTCATATCGCCGGGCCGTTTCTGGCAGCCGATGTCTTCACTCGTGTTCAACGCCAGCGCGGCCATGATTGCGTGCTGGTTTCCTACTCGGACGACTATCAGTCCTACATGTTGCGCAAAGGCATGGAGCTGAATGTCGATCCGGTGGAACTGGCCAATCGCAACTCGGACCGCATCGAGGCTTCGCTGGCTGCGATCAACATCAAGCCCGACAACTGGATGCGTCCTTACCGGAATCCATGGTTCGAGCAATCGGTTGGCGAGGTATTCGGCAAGGTCCGCCAATCCGGTTTCATCGAGTTTCGCGATGCCGAGGAACCGTACTGCCCGGACTGCCGGGTATGGGGTTATGAAGCTTTCGCCAGGGGCAACTGCAATTATTGCGGTGCCGAGTCCGATGCCAGCCAGTGCGAAAACTGTGCCCAGGCTCCCGACGCTGCCTTGATGACCGACCTGCATTGCAAGCTGTGCAAGCAACCGTCGCAATGGAAGTCCACCCATCGTGCCTTCATGAAGCTGGCGGCGTTCAAGCCGGTCCTGCAAGAAAGGCTGTTGCTCCGCAAATGGCGCAGGCCGCTGGACAACTGGCTGCGCGAGACCGTGGAGCATCTGCATGACTGGGGTGTTACGCGCCCTGAAGATGGCGGGCTGGATCTGGAGGCCGACGGTTCATGCCGGGTGCATACCTGGTTCATGGGGCTGGCCGGTTACATGGCGGCTTTTCGGGAGTATGCGGATCGGGCCGGACGCCCCGAGCTGTTCCGTCAGTACTGGCAATCGGGGCAGGGGACGCTGGTGCATTTTCTGGGTTTCGACTGCGTGTTCAGCCACGCCATCGTGTATCCGGCGCAACTGTCGACCCTGGATGATATCAAGGTCAGCCAGCGCTTCATTCCCAACCAGTTTCTCAAGCTCGATGGCCTGAACCTGTCCACCAGCCGCAACCATGCCATCTGGGTCGGTGATCTGGCCCGTGAAGCCTGCGCCGACAGCGCTCGTTTGTATCTGGCCAGTATTGCTCCTGAAGAAAGCGAAGGCGATTTCCGTCTGCAGCACTTCCAGCAATGGCGCCAAAGCGTATTCAACGAATTCTTCCCGGCCTTGCTGGACGCCGGGCAGCGCTGCGATGACTGCTGGTGGAGTGGCGTCTGCGGCCAGGATGCCGGTCTGCTTGAAGCCCTGCGTCTGCAATGGATCAAGGCTTCAGACCCCGAACATTTCTCGATGAAGGGCATGGCTCAGGTGCTGCTGGATGTGATTGCCATCACTGCTGCACGCCTTGCCGAAGGGCGACCGGTGATTCATCTGGCGGCATTTCTGGCGGTCATCGGCAAACCGCTGATCCCGCAGATGTCGGCGCGCATCGTCACGGCATTCCGGCTGCCCGAAGCGCGGGTCAATGCCACGGTCATGTCCGGCTCGGCCGCTGAATACTCCATCTGAGCAGGAACATCCCGATGTTCATCGATTATGAAATTGCGGTGATCGGCGCTGGCATCGTGGGAGCCAGCATTGCCGCAAAACTGAGCAGTACGGGTGTTTCCGTGGCACTGATCGACAAGGGCGCGGCAGGAGCCCTGGGTTCCAGCAGCTATTCCGGCGGGCTGGTGCGGCTGTATGACGCCGACCCGCTGCTGATGGAGCTGGCGGCCTATTCCATTGGTTTGATGGATGAGGGCGTTTTCGCCACGACCTATTCCAATGCATTGCGCCGTACCGGCGTGATTTATCGCGCCGCGCCGGATCAACTGGAGAATATCTGGAGCGCGATTCGTCAGCACGCCAAAGTGCGCTACCCGATGCATCTGGTCGGCACTCATGAGCTTGACGGCGTGCATTATCCGCACTGTCACAAGGACGCGCGGGTCAATCTGTTCGAGCCGCGTGCCAGTGTGGGCAATGTGCGTCAGGCCGTGGCCTTGTTGAGCAATGTGGTTCGCCAGTACGGATTGTTGCTGGAGCACAGCGAAGTCAGAGCCATCGACTGCCGTTCCAGTCACGATGTGCGTATCGAACTGGGCAGTGCCACCTTGCGCTGCCGGGCTGTGGTTATCGCCGCCGGTGCCTGGAGTCCGGATCTGCTGCCGGGCATGGACTTCGGGCTTGAAACCCGTTCCATTCCCCTGGCACGAGTGATGACCGAAAGTACCTGGTTCATGCCGGTGATCGACGCCGTCACCCAGGCTTACGCAATCCCTCTGACTCGCAATATCGTGCAGACCGGCTGTGGCTTGCGAGAGGCGGGTGCCTGGCCGCAGAGCCTTGCCCTGCCTGATGAGCGTCATGCCCTGGATGCTCGTCAGCGACTGCAGCAACTGTCGGCATCCACCGGCCTGATCAGCGTGCTGGATGTACTGCCGGGCTTTGACAGCTACAGCCCCGATGGCAGGCCGCTGGTGGGGTTCTGCGGCAAGCACAGCCCGGTTTATCTGGCTACCGGGATGTCCGGGCTTGGCTTCAAGTTTGCCCCGGCGATTGCACAAATTGCTTTCGACCAGTTGCGCAGTCATCTGGCAGGTCAGGAGCTGGGCAGTGAATGGTCGCTCCTCTCACCGACCCGCACCTGCAATGGTTCCGCCGAGTCGAGCATACAGCCATGACCCTAGTGCAGAAGTCGCGCCTCCTGCGGGTTGGCGTCAGTGCGTTGTTCGATCCCCATGACACGCCCCATGCCCGAACCTTTCTGCGTGCGCTGGCTGTGGCCCGCAACTTCATTCCCGGGCTGGACCGTGTGGAATGGTGTTTTCTCGACGATGGTGCCAATGCCGCACGCGGCGCAGAAGTCGCACGCCAGATGATCGACCGGGAAGTCGATCTGGTGGTCGGGCACTTCTCTTCCGATGCGGCGCTGAGTGCCGCGGCAGTTTATCGGCAAGCGGGAATCGCCTTGTTGACGCCTGCTGCGACCATCGACTGCCTGACGCTGGAGCACTCCAACGTCTTTCGCTTTTGCCCGTCGGATCGGCAACTGGCCAATGATTTGCTGGCCTGGCTGAAAAACCGTGACTGGCGAGTCCTGCATATCGCTGCTGACGACAGCGCACACGGCCAGGCCTTGGCCAGATCTATTGCCGTGGCGGCGCAACAGGCGGGGCTGCGCCAGGTTCACGAGCCCGGGCAGGCTCAGGTGGAAGTCTTCGCCGGGCGCTTGCAGGCCAGTCGCGAGCACTGGCTTGCACGACGCCGCTCAGGCAGCAAACGACCTCTGGTGCTGACCGACGACGCCGCATCGCCTTACCTGGGCTCTGCACAGGCCGATGATTGCGACACCTATGTCATCGGTTTCGGTGTGGCTGGTCCGGCTGAAGAGTCGGAAGGCTCTTCGTGTCACGCAACGGATCTTCATCGACAGCTGTACGGCGCAATGCCGCAAACCTATTACCGCGAAAGCCTGCTGATGTTTTACGTGCTGGCGGTACTGGCCAACAGCAACGGGCGCAAGGCCGAGCTGTTGGATGCCTTGAGCAACACCACTTTCGACACTCCGCTGGGCCTCGTCGGTTTCGACCGGGGCGAATGTCGGGGTGCGTTCAACAGTGTCTGGAAACTGGGCGAGGGAGGGCTCGTCCCCGTTACCGAATAGCGCAACACCTCTATCTGCTTACTGCCATTTACTCCAGTTCTAAGGATGGTTATTCAATGGGTAACTTAGCACCACACATGTTTAATACCGATGCGGTCTGTATTGGTTTCGGACCGGCAGGTATTGCACTTTCCTGTGTGTTTGAAGATGCGCGGGAAGTCGATGACCCACTGTCTCGCCTGACGGTTCGTTATCTTGAAGCCGCGCCGGATACGCAATGGCATCGCGAGTTGCTGCTGGCCGGAACCGATATCAATCACCATGTCTTTCGCGACCTGGTAACGCCGCGCAACCCCCGCAGCCGTTTCTCGTTCGCCATGTACCTGAAAAGCCAGGGCCGCATGTTCGACTTCGGTCTGCTGGGCCGTCCTGCCAGCCGTCATGAATGGTCGGACTACGTTGCCTGGGTTGCCCGACAGGTCGACAGCCACACCCGCTTCAATGCGCCCGTCACTGAAATCCTGCCGGTCATTCGTGACGGCCGGTTGTGCGAGGTGCGGGTCAAGACACCGGATGCCAGTTTCAACACGCGCAATATCGTGCTCTCCAGTGGCAGTGCGCCAAGAGTGCCGGTGGAGTTCCAGGCGCTGCTTGGCCCGACCTTGTTCCATACCTCGCAATTCCTGACGCGCCTCAAGGCCTTTGGCGAGCAGCTGCCCAAGCGCTGGCTGGTGCTGGGCTCCGGGCAGAGCGCCAGCGAGTCGGTGCTGGAGCTGATCGGACGCGACAGCAGCATCGAGGTGCATTCGGTGCATCGTTCCGCAGGTTTCAAGCTGACCCAACTGGGCCAGTTCCCCAACCGGGTTTTCGCCCCGGATCATGTCGATTACTTCCATGACCTGAGCCCTGCCGCACGCCACCGATTCCTCGACTGGAGCCGGTCGACCAACTACGCCGGCATCGATCCGGATGAGAGTCAGAAACTGTTCTCGATGATCTACGAAGACACCATTGCCGGTCGCAAGCGCCTGCAGACCTATGGTTACCGAGTCATTTCCCACGTGGAAAAGATCGATCAGGGCTATCGCGTGGCCTTGACCGACACCTTCAGCCAGCGCACCGAAGTGCTGGAAGTGGATGTGATCGTGCTGGGCACGGGTTACCAGCAGTATCTGATCCCGCCGTTGCTGAGCAACCTGCAGCCCTGGCTCAAGGCCGATCTGGATGGCGGTCTGGTCATCGACAGGAATTACAACGTCGCCACTCAGGGCGAGTGCGACGTGGGTATCTGGGTCAACGGCCTGTCCGAACGGACCCATGGCATCAGTGACAGCCAGTCGTTTTCCCTGATGGCATTGCGCGCCGAGCGTATCGCCAATGCCCTTGGACACACCCTCGACTCCCTGGCCGATGCCCAGCTCCTGACACAGTGAAGTGATCCTCATGTACGACAATATCTGCGATATCGTTCACGACCAGACCTTTCTCAAGGTCGCGGGCCTGGGGCATGAGTTTTTCCTGAAAATGGAATCGCTCAACCCGGCAGGTTCCATCAAGCTCAAGACTGCCGTCGGCCTGGTCGATGACTTGCAGGCCCGTGGCCTGATCGGCCCGGACACCATTCTCATCGAGTCCTCGTCCGGCAACCTGGGCGTGGCCCTGGCGATGATCTGCGCCGAGCGTTCGATCAGATTTACCTGTGTGGTCGATCCCAACAGTTCCAATCACAACATCCGCATGATGCGCACTTACGGTGCCGAGGTGATCCAGGTCGATACGCCGGACGCCAATGGCGGTTTTCTGGGCACACGTATCGCCCTGATCCGTGACAAGGTCAGCAGTGACTCGCGCTATGTCTGGCTCAACCAGTATGAGAATGCGGCCAACCCCCGAGCCCATGCGCGGACGACGGCACGCTCCATCGCTCGACATTTCGGGCATGTGGATTATCTGTTCGTGGGCGCCGGTACTACCGGAACCCTGATGGGCTGCGTGCAGTATTTTCAGCGTCACCATCCCACCACCCGGATCATTGCCGTGGACAGTGTCGGCTCGGTGACTTTCAACACTCCCGCCAGCCGCCGTTTCATTCCGGGACTGGGCACCAGCCAGCGACCGCCGATCTTCAACGCCGAAGGCATTCATGCCCTGGAAATGGTGCCTGAATCGCGCACCGTTGCCATGTGCCGGGTATTGGCGCGCAGCAAAGGCCTGCTGGTCGGTGGTTCGACCGCCACTGTGGTGGCGGCCGTGCATGCCTGGCGCGAGCGTATCGAGCCGGGCTCGGTGGTGGTGGCGTTATCCCCGGACTGGGGTGAGCGCTATCTGGACACTCTCTATGACGATTCATGGGTCGAGCAGCGCTTTGGCAATGAAGTGCTGAACATGACCCTGGCGGACATGCCGATCGTGCCCGAGTGGACCACCTACCTGGCCGCCGAACGCCTGCGCCAGACGCCGTTTCATGTGGTGGATGGCGAGGCTGTAGCGAGGATTCTGGCCGACGATCCGCAGGCCTGCATCGACGATGTGCAGCGTGCGTATCTGGAGCATGAAGCAGGGCGTTCCATCAATCCCGACAGTTACTTTCTGCGCTTTCCCCAGGCCCCGGCCAATCGAATCATCGCTTTGCCGGCCAGCCTGTCGGGTGAACAGCCGGTCAGTGGCATCAAGTGGATTTCCAGCTTTCCCGGCAATATCGACACAGGGTTGCAGCGTGCCTCGGCGGTGCTGATCCTCAACGATCCGCTGACCGGCTATGCCTTTGCGTGCCTGGAAGCTTCGCGCATCAGTGCCATGCGGACGGCGGCTTCGGCCGTGCTGGGGGCGCGCTGGTTGAACCGGCAGCAACGCAGTGTCCGTCGAATCGCCTTTATCGGCGCGGGGTTCATTGCCCGCACGATTCTGGACATGTTCGTCAGTGATGGCTGGACGATGGATGACGTGAGTGTATTCGACAAGCATGTGGAGTCGGCCCTTGCCTTGATCGAACACGCTTCGACCCGCCATCAATTGACCAGTCACCCTGCGGATCTGGAAAGCAGCCTGCAGGCCGATGTGGTGGTGTTTGCGACCACCGCGCCAAGCCCTTACGTGGAAGATTATCCGTTCCGACCCGAGCAGGTGATTCTCAATATCTCATTGCGTGATCTGGGGCCAAAGGTCATTGCCGGTTCCAACAATATCCTTGATGACGTGGAGCACTGCCTCAAGGCCCAGACCTCGCCGGATCTTGCGGTGCAGCATTACCAGGACCGCTCGTTCATCAACGGCACCCTGGCGCAACTGATGCTGGGGCAGATCGAGTTGAAGCCGGACCGAGCGACGATCTTCTCGCCGTTCGGGCTTGGAGTGCTGGATCTGGCGGTGGGGCAGCGGGTGTATCAGCAGGCGATTACCGACTGCACGGCGTTGTCCGTGCCCCGGTTCTTCTTTGAGTCGAACCGGTGGTGATGGCTATGCAGACTCTTTCCATCGAACGTTTTATTGATGAGCCGGTTCCGGTAATCGAACCTGAAACACGCAAGGTCGCCATTATCGGCATGGGCTCCAGAGGACTGAGTATCCTGGAGCAGTTGATTGGCATGGCTCGCGATGACCGGAGCTGGCGCTGGCTGATCGAAGTCTTCGATCCGCAATTGCCCGGCGGTGGCTTGCACCTGGCCGAGCAGCCGGACTACCTGATGCTCAACACCATGGCCGGCCAGCTTTCGGCGTTTTCCAGTGCGTTTCCGGTCTGCGAGCCGGTGGGCATGACCTTTCTGCAATGGTGTACAGCCCGTGGCGTGCGTCTGGATGAGCGTGGCCACACCAGTGACGACGAGAACGCTCGGCCCATCGGGTTTGGCGATTTTGTGCCGCGCAAGCTGCTGGGTCGCTACCTGCAGGACAGTTATCGGTTTTTGCTGGAGCAGTGTCCGGCCCATGTTCAGGTGCGCCATTACCCTGAGGAAGTGACCGGTTGTCAGCCCTTGTCGGGGATGTCGGGCTTTTGTCTGCAGACCGCCAATGGCAGACCGTTCACGACCGAAGCGGTATTTCTCACCAGCGGGCATGTGCCTGAAGTTCTTGCTGAACAGGCCGTGGGTGAGCGGGTCGCCATCGAAGGTCTCGGGCTGACGGCCATGGATACCCTTGCTTCATTGACCGAGGGGCGAGGCGGGCGCTATGAGCGCGACGCTGGCTTTGCTGGCTGGCGTTACATTGCTTCGGGACGCGAGCCGCACATCAGTCTGTTTTCCCGTTCCGGGCTGGCGTTCCATGCCCGACCGCAATGGAGCCCGGCCAGCACTGCCAGATTGCCCAGACTGTTTTTCACGGCCCGGGCCATCGAGGTCTTGCGGCAACAGAGTGCGACCGGGCAACTGGATTTCGAGCAGGACATCCTGCCGCTGATCAAGGACGAGATGCGTGGGGTGTTCTATCAGGCCAGGGTCCGGCTCGAATCCCCCGAGCAACTGGCGTCTGTTCAGCAATGGCTTCGGGAGGCTCAAAGTGCCGAGGCGCGAGAGTCCCTGTTCGCCCGTCTGGCCGGAGAGTGGGGCGAGTTCGAGCCTGCACGGTGGCTGCCAACCCGGCGCTGGACGGGGCAGGCCAGCGATTACAGTCAGTGGTATCGCGACTGGATCGAACATGACCTGGCGCTCAGCCGTCGAGGCACTGCGCTGAGCCCGCTGAAGCAGGCACTGGAAGTCTGGCGCGATTATCGGGATCTGCTACGAATGCTGGTGGATCGAAACGGGCTGACGTCAGCCTCGACCCTTGAGTTCTATGGCACCTGGGCCGGGCTTTCCAACCGGCTGGTCGGCGGTCCGCAAAAGGAGCGTTACGAAGACCTGCTGGCCTTGATGGATGCCGGTGTGGTCACAGTCCTGCCGCCGATGGAAGACATGGACTGTTCGGGATTCGGCAGGGTCATCAAGGCCCGGGTCCCCCATAGCGGCCTGTCCCGTAGCCATCAGGGGGTGATTGGTGACTTGCAGCGTCAGGGGCTGGTCCGCGCTGCCCATGCCTATCCCGCCGACGGCATCGAGACGGACAGCGTCGGTCGGGCGTTGAGCGTCGATGGTTCGGTCCAGCAAAGGCTCTGGGTTCTGGGGCCTGCCGTCGAGGGCTGCACTTTCTATAACCACTATGTTCCCACGCCGGACCCGGGCTGCCGGGCGCTTATCGAAGCGCGACTGGCGGTCGAGTCCTGCATGGGTGCATTGGGCGTGAACGCTTCAACAGCCGTCGGGCTGTAATCCGCAACATTACTTATTGAATTGAACAGGATAGTTTTTCATGTACGAAATCACGTTGTTGACCGCGCTCGCCGGTGCTTTCATCGTTTTGATTATCAGCCCCGGTCCCAACTTTCTGGTCATTACCCAACTTTCATTCAGTCAGTCCAGGCAACAAGGAATTTGCGCCGGGCTGGGCGTTGCGTCGGGCAGCATCATCTGGGCATTGTTGGCGGCCACCGGTCTGGGGCTGATCTTTCAGCAATTGCCCTGGTTGCAGCCGGCTCTGCAATTGCTCGGGGGCGCTTACCTGACCTGGCTGGGCAGCAAGAGTCTGCGCAGCGCGGGCAGTCAGCCCAAGCCGCGTGATATCCAGGCTCTGGGCATCGGTAGTCTGAGCCGTGCCTATCGCTTTGGCCTGCTGACCAATATGACCAACCCCAAGGCGCTGGCTTTCTACACCAGCGTATTTACCACCGTCACCACGCCGGGCATGCCGATGTGGGTGCGTACTGCCGGAGTTTCGATCATCGCGATTCTGGCTATTTCCTGGTTTGTCTTGCTGGCGACACTGTTTTCGATTCCCGCTGTGCAGGCGCGCTATCAGCGCATGAAGAAGGCCATCGACATCATTACCGGGCTGTTCATGATCGTTTTCGGTCTGCGGCTGCTGATCGGTTTATTGCCTGCCGGTGTTATCGGTTGAAACAACTATCGCCTCGATAAGGAATGGACACATGCACACTAACGACTGGAACTATCCCACTTCGATCCGGGTGGGCGCGGGGCGTGTCAGCGAGTTGGCCGACGCCTGTCGCGTCACGGGGATCAAGCGCCCGTTGCTGATTACCGATACGTTTCTGGGCAGCACCGACATGATTCACAACGCTGTGGCCGACTGCCGCGAAGCGCTGGGGCACTGCGGCCTGTTCGATCAGGTCAAGGGTAATCCCACCGGCGACAATGTCGCCAATGGCCTGCTGGCATACAAGTCGGGAGGGCATGACGGTGTCATCGCCTTTGGTGGCGGTTCGGCACTGGATGCGGCCAAGGCGGTGGCGCTGATGTCGGGTCAGACCCGCCCGCTCTGGGATTTCGAGGATATCGGGCAGAACCATTTGCGGGCCGATCCTCTGGGGATTGCGCCGGTCATTGCCCTGCCTACCACGGCGGGAACGGGGTCGGAAGTGGGGCGGGCGTCGGTCATCACCGACGAAGAGGCGCGGGTCAAGCGCACCATCCTGCATATCCGCATGCTGCCGCGCATTGCCATTCTCGATGCCAACCTTACCCTTGATCTGCCTGCACAGCTGACCGCAGCCACTGGCGCTGACGCGCTGACTCACTGTATGGAAGCCTACTGCTCACCGGTCTATCACCCGATGGCCGAGGCTGTGGCGGTCAAGGGCATGCAATTGATCAAGGCCTACCTGCCCAGAGTCGTGGCTGACGGTCACGATCTCGAGGCCCGTCAGCAAATGCTGGTGGCTTCAAGCCTGGGGGCAGCCGCCTTCCAGCGAGGGCTGGGCGGTGTGCATGCCATCGCCCAGAGTCTGGGGGCCTTGTATGACCTGCACCATGGTTTGCTCAATGCCATTCTGTTGCCCTATGTCCTGCAAGCCAACCAATCGGCCTTGACCACACAAATGGATGACCTGGCGGTTTACCTGCGTTTGCCCAGACCGGGTTTCGAGGGCGTCATGCAATGGCTGCTGCAACTGCGGGAAGAGATCGGCATCCCTCACACCTTGGGTGCGATTGGTCTCGATGAGCGGGATGCGGAACTGGTCGGGCGTATGGCCTTTGCCGATGGTTGCTCGCATACCAATCCGATCCCTCATTCGGCCCAGGTCTATTCGCAGATATTCAGTCATGCGGTCAGAGGGCAGTAACGCATGCCGTCTGTCGATGCGCGGAGCATGGAGCGGCTGGCCGAAGTCTGGCAGGGCTTTGTCGACCGGGGCTCGATTGTGGGAGGCGTGCTGTTGGTGGCCCAAGAGGGCGAGCTTCGCTATGCCTCTGCCCGTGGCTGGGCCGATCGTGAAAGACGTACAACGGTCACGCGCGATACCCGGTTTCGTCTGGCTTCTCTGAGCAAACTGCTGACCTCGGTCACGGCTTTGCGGCTCTGTGAGCTGGGAATCCTGTCGCTGGAGGATCCGGTGACGAACTGGCTCAAGGACTTTCGTCCCCGGATGGACGATGGGCGAGAGCCGGTCATCACTTTGAGGCATTTGCTGTCGCACACTGCCGGCCTGAGCTATGGCTTCGAGCAACCGCCAGGTAATCCCTATGACCTGGCCGGTGTGTCGGACGGGCTGGATCTTGTCGCCATGGACCTGCAGCAGAACCTGCAACGTCTGGCCAGTGTGCCGCTGTTGTTCGAGCCGGGGACTGCCTGGGGCTATTCGCTGGCCACGGATGTGATGGGGGCTGTTATCGAACAGGCGACCGGCCATGGATTGCCGCAAGCGGTAGCACGTTGGGTGACGCAGCCATTGGGCATGAAGGCGACAGGTTTCCGTTTCGATGACGATCAACCGTTGGCCTGCGCTTACAAGGACGGGATTCGCGGTCCCGAGCGGGTAGTGAAGCATGATCTGCTGGCGCTCGACAGCGGTCATGCCTGGCTGTCGTCGAACCGTGCCTTTGAGTCGCAGGCTTATGCTTCTGGTGGAGCAGGGATGCTGGGTACTGCCGATGATTATCTGCGTCTGCTGGAGTGCCTGCGTCTGGGCGGTTCACCGATATTGAACGCCGCGAGTACCGCCAGCCTGTTGGGCAACGCCATTGGCGAAACGAGGCTGGCGGGCAGGGGTGCAGGCTGGAAGTTCGGCCTTGGTCCGGTGCTCCTGACCGATCCCGATCTGGCCCGACATCCTCAGGGCGCGGGCACCTGGTCGTGGTGTGGTTTATACGGCTGTCATTACTGGGTCGATCCGCAGGACGGGATCAGCCTGGTTGTCCTGACCAATACCGCCGTGGCTGGAGCATGGGGTGCGTTGGCCGATGGGCTGGTCGAGGCGATCTACGGTTAGAACGGGCCAGTATCAGTATCTGCCACTGGTGGGAGGCAGCTTGCTGGCGACTTCACGTTGAAGGGCTGGGCATTTTCAGTGTCTGAAACGGGTTGTCGCGGCCAAGACCCTTCCCGCGATCCTGGCCACCCTGAGGGTCAGGCCCTGGCAAACTGCTTGCGGTAGCTGCTGGGGCTGATACCCACCAGATTGCGGAAATGTCGGCGGAAGGACTCTTCCGAGCCAAACCCTGCTCTGTCTACCACCTCATTGAGGCGGATTCGCGAAGATTCCAGCAATTCCTTGGCGTATGCGATGCGCTCGCCCAGCAGCCAGTCATAAGGTGTCAGCCCGGTGCTTTCCATGAAGCTGCGGTGCAGGGTGCGGGTGCTGACGGCGGCACGGGAGGCCATTTCCTTGATGGTGTGCGGGCGTTGCAGGTCGCTGCGGATCCAGTCCATCAGGTTGGATATCGGCCCATCGGCGGCGGCTACCAGTTGCCGTGAGGCGTACTGGGATTGTCCGCCTTCGCGATGGGGCGGGATCACCATGCGTTGCGCCACCATGTTGGCGACCCGGGAGCCGTGATCGTTGCGCACCAGATGCAGCATCATGTCCAGGCCCGCGGCAGAGCCGGCAGCGGTGACGATATTGCCCTGGTCGACATACAACTCGTTGGGCTGAATGGTCAGGCCCGGATACATGGTCGCCAGCAGGTCGGTATAACGCCAGTGGGTGGTCACCTTGTGCCCATCGAGCAAGCCAGCCGCCGCCAGTACAAAGGCTCCGGTGCAGATCGAGCAGATACGTGCCCCGCGTGCATGGGCTGCCTGAAGCTGTTCGATAAGCCGCTGCGGGATTGCGGATTCTACCCCGCGCCAGCCGGGAACGATGATGGTGTCGGCGTTTTCCAGCAGCACGTCACCGGGCGTCGGCACGATGGTAATGCCGCCGGCTGCAGTGATCGGGCCATCATCCACCGGGAAGGTTGCGAACTCATACCAGTTGACGCCCAGTTCAGGTCGTTTCAGAGCAAAGACTTCCACCGTGCAGCCAAATTCGAAGGTGCAGAGCTGGTTGTAGATGAGGGCAACGACGAGATGGTTTTTCATGGCGCGATGTTACCGGATATTGGCATTACCGACAGTAGTTCGGTGTGATGCTACTGGGTAATCTGACGGCTGTCACCAAGTACTCTGGAGCCCCTTCATGTCACTCAATATCGGTATCTATGTCTATGACGACGTCGAAGTCCTTGACTTCGCAGGGCCCTATGAAGTGTTCACCACTGCCACACGCATGCACGCACGCAAGAGCCGCGACGAACGGCCACTGTTCAACGTATTCACCATCGGCCGAAGCACCGCTTCGGTACGCGCCAGGGCCGGCCTGAAGGTCGACCCGGACTATTCGATCCACGATCACCCGGCCATGGACTGCCTGATTGTGCCGGGCGGCGTGGTGAATGCCGAACTGGAAAAGCCGGATGTCATCCACTGGATCAGCGACCAGTCCGTACCCGGTCGTGTGGTTGCCGCCGTCTGCACCGGTGCCTTCATGCTGGCCAAGACCGGCAAGCTGGCGGGCAAGCAGGTCACCACTCATTGGGAAGACATCGCCGATCTCAAGGAAATGTTCCCCTCCATCGATGTGCTGAGCACCCTGCGCTGGGTCGACGAAGGGGCCTTCGTGACTTCAGCAGGCATTTCCGCCGGTATCGACATGAGTCTGCACTTGGTCGAACGCCTGCACAGCCGCGAACTGGCGGAACGTACCGCACTGCAACTAGACTTCGACTGGACCGAAAACGACTAGGCTTTGCACGTAAACTGGCTGCGCGTCGCTCATGCTGCGTTGAAACCGGGCTCGGAATGCTTATTTACACCCAGTAAAGTCGGGCGCGACTCCGACCGTTCCTTGCCTGTTTCGCCTGCCTGAGTACCGCTCGCCGAGTTTTCGTACAAAACCTGAGCCATCCTGCCGTTACGTTTGTTTTCTGCTTTTTCGCAAGCCTCGGTGCCGATATTACCTCTGGCTGACAGTCAGTCAGCCATGCGGGGGCATCACTGATGACCGTTGCGTACTTGTGCGTAACGCATCTTTTTCTCGAAAAATGCAGCGGTCGCTTTACCTCGCCTGAATCATCCCTCTGAACTGTCCTTTGGCAGGCAGCGGGATTGCGTTTGCGGGGCTTCTTGTATTCCCTTCACCAACCTGCTCAATTGCAGGCCCGCGCCCATTTCGCCACGTCCAGAGTGCAGGAAATATGAAAACCCATTTCTTCAAAGTCGTTCAAGCCGTTGCATTGCATGGTTCTTTCTCGGAGGCTGCGGCCATTCTGGGTTGCAGTCAGTCCAATATCAGCTACGCCATCAAGGAGGTTGAGGATTTCTTCGAAAAACGCCTGTTCATCCGCAGCCGCACAGGCTGCACCCTGACCCCGGAAGGAAAAGTCATTACCCAGACCCTGGGAAACATCATGGCGACGCTTGAGCAACTAAAAAAAATGGGGCCAGCGGTACCGTCACCATCCACTATTTCACCCATATTCTCGAAACGAGTCTGGATACATCACTGGATTTCCTGGCCCGGTTTTACCCGGATATCCATTTGAGCGTTGTGCACAGCAACGAACAGAACCCTTCCCTGGATCCCTTGAGAAAAGAGCTGGCCGATATCCTGATTCTGCCCAGCACAGTGTTGAGCGAGCACTATATCGAGCATCATCACTGGTCCGACTATTACGTGCTGGCCTGCGCCAAGAGCCGACAACCTTCGATGCGCAGCTTTACCGAGCTCTCGCAAACCGTGCGCTATGTCGCCTGGCGTCATCCGGGTCTGGAGCGACTGCACAATCATCTGGCCTCGGCCCAGTTGCGCTTCAGCCATCGGGGCGAACTCAGCTGCGTGGAAACTCTGCTGGACCTGGTAGTCAAGGGACATTGCATTTCGATCCTGCCCAGCGCCTTGCTGACCGGTCGTTTCCGCGACCTTGAGCCCGTTCCGTTACCTACGGTGATCATGCGCAATATCAGCGTCATTGCTCGGCCCACATCGCTGCTGTCCAATGCGTCCAATGCCGTGCTGCAGACCCTGAAAAAACCGTCCCTTGTTCCGGTTCAGCGTCTGGCCACGTAAACCGGATGCAACGTTTTCCATCGCCGGCGCTCATACCCATAGGTAGTGAATTCGGGACAGGTCGCCTGCGGTCTGTTTTGAGCTAATGGACGTGGATGACTGAACCTATGACGACACCGGACAAGCAGTATCTGGACTGGCTGGTTGAACAATCGATGCTCAATACCGCAAGGCAGCGGGCCAAATCCTATGGCGGACAGGGCAGGTTATGGCAGCGCCCCTTTGCCCAGGCCCGTCCCAGAGATGCTTCGGCGATAGCTTCTGTCTGGTTCACAGCTTATCCGGCGTCGATCATCACCCGTGAAGGCGGTTCGGTTCTGGAGGCTCTGGGGGATGAAGCGCTTTGGCACTCATTGTCCGAGATCGGCATCCAGGGTATCCATAACGGACCGCTCAAGCTTTCCGGTGGCCTGCAAGGTCGCAGTCTCACCCCCAGCATCGACGGCAATTTCGACCGGATCAGTTTCGGTATCGACCCGCAACTGGGTACCGAAGCCCAGTTACTGAATCTCAGTCGTATCGCTGCTGCGCACAATGCGGTCATCATTGATGATGTGATTCCGTCACATACCGGCAAAGGCGCCGATTTCCGCCTGGCGGAAATGGCCTATGAGGATTACCCCGGCCTCTACCACATGGTGGAGATCCGCGAGGAGGACTGGTCACTGTTGCCGGATGTGCCTGCTGGAAGGGATGCAATCAACCTGATGCCCGAGGTGGTCGATCAGCTCCGGGACAAGCATTACATCGTCGGACAATTGCAGCGGGTCATTTTCTTCGAGCCGGGTGTCAAGGAAACCGACTGGAGTGCCACAGCCGTCGTTCATGGTGTGGATGGCAAGGCCCGGCGCTGGGTTTACCTGCATTACTTCAAGGAAGGTCAACCCTCGCTCAACTGGCTGGACCCCAGTTTTGCCGCGCAGCAGATGATCATCGGCGATGCACTGCATGCCATCGATGCCATGGGCGCCAGAGTTCTGCGGCTGGATGCCAACGGTTTTCTGGGCGTGGAACGCAAGGCCGAAGGTACCGCCTGGTCGGAAAGCCATCCGCTGTCGATTACCGGCAACCAGTTGCTGGGTGGCGCGATCCGCAAGGCGGGCGGTTTCAGCTTTCAGGAGCTGAACCTGACCCTGGACGATATCGCAGCCATGTCCCATGGCGGTGCCGATCTGTCCTATGACTTCATTACTCGGCCTGCCTATCAGCATGCACTGGTGACCGGCACCACCGAGTTTCTGCGTCTCATGCTGCGTCAGGTGCATGCGTTCGGCATCGATCCGGCGTCCTTGATCCATGCGTTGCAGAACCATGATGAACTGACCCTGGAACTGGTGCATTTCTGGACCCTGCATGCCCATGACACGTACCACTATCAGGGGCAGACCTTTCCCGGAAATATCCTGCGCGAGCATATCCGCGAAGAGATGTACGAGCACCTGGCGGGAGAGCATGCCCCCTACAACCTCAAATTCGTCACCAATGGTGTGTCCTGCACCACGGCCAGTATCATTACGGCAGCCTTGGGGATTCGTGATCTCGATACCATCACCGAGGCAGATATCAGGCAGATCCAGCACATCCACTTGCTGCTGGTGATGTACAACGCCATGCAGCCCGGGGTTTTCGCCCTGTCCGGCTGGGATCTGGTGGGGGCATTGCCATTGCCTGCCGAGCAGGTCCAGCATTTGATGCAGGACGGCGATACACGCTGGATTCATCGCGGGGCCTATGATCTGGTGGATCTTGACCCGGAGGCAGAGTTTTCCGCCGGCAATATGCCTCGCCCCAAAACCCTGTACGGCAGCCTGATCAGCCAGTTGCAGCGTCCGGACTCGTTCGCCTCGCAGCTCAAGAAAATACTCGCCGTGCGTCGAGCCTACGACATTGCCGCCAGTCGCCAGATATTGATCCCCGATGTGGAGCATCCCGGCCTGTTGGTGATGGTCCATGAGTTGCCCGCCGACAAGGGCATTCAGATAACGGCTCTCAACTTCAGTTCTCAGACCATTGTCGAAACCCTGCACCTGCCGGACATCGCTGCCGGTCTTGTGGTTGACATCATCAATGAGCGAGTGGAAGGGGATCTGACGTCCGAGGGCGAATTCACCATTACTCTGGATGCCTACGAGGGACTGGCATTGCGCGTGGTCAGCACCATTTCTTGACGAAATCATGACATCCGCTCCCCGATAATCACTCACGCCTGAAGGCTTGAGTGATTTCGGGTCGTCGAGCATTGTCCTGTTGTCGGAAAGTCCATGGAAAACAAGCACAGCCTGAAGCAACGTATCGTCACGGTTTTTGCGTTGATGAGCGCACTGATTGCCGGAGTTTTTGCGATAGGTGTCGTTGCTACAGTCCATGTTGTCGAGAAGAGGCTGGCCATCATCACACTCGGCAGTGACTTGCACCGGCTATTGATGATGGAGAACGCAGATGACTGGCGGCATCGGCCTTATAAGCGTTCGCTGTTCTACGTTCAGGGCGGAGCGGGGGACCTGGCGATGACGCCCTCTCTTGAGGAGCTTGGCGAAGGTTTTCATGAGCTGACCTGGGAAAACCGCCCTTATCACGCGATGGTCGAATCCGTGAGCGGCCGCAAGTATGTGCTGTTGCGCGACCTGTACAGCTCCATCAAGCGTGAAAGAATCCTGCTGGTCGTGGTCTTCATCAGCTTTGTGTTGAGCGTGCTGCTGGCCATTCTGTTGGGGCGTTTGCTGGCCCATCGCGTGATTGCGCCGGTGGTAAGCCTGTCTCGCCAGGTCCGGCAGCGTGAACAGTTCATGGGCCTGGCCCCTGCACTGGCCCCCGAATATGCCCAGGACGAAGTGGGCACCCTGGCCTTGGCGTTCGACAAGACCATGGACCAGCTACGTGCCGCACTGGGGCGCGAGAAGCTGTTTACCAGTGACGTCAGCCATGAGCTGCGCACGCCCTTGATGATTCTGATCAGCTCCAGTGAACTGCTGCTGGAAAATCCGAGCCTGGACCCGCGCTCTCATTCACAGGTGGTGCGCATTGCCAGAGCCAGTGCCGCCATGCAGCAACTGGTGGAAACCTTTCTGCTGCTGGCGCGTGCCGAAAGCAATCAACCCAGTCAGGGACCGCGTTCGACACTGTCGATGGTGGCCAGGGAACTGGTCGAATTCTGGAGGGAGCCCATCGGACAGAAAGGCCTGGAGCTGATCCATGAACCTCTCGAAACATCCGACACCCTCTACAACGCGACACTTCTGCATTCGGTCATGGGCAACCTGCTGCGTAATGCCTGGCACTACACCGACCAGGGTTTCATTCGCCTGACCCTGAGGGCGGACAGCTTTGTTGTCGAAGATAGCGGCATAGGGATTCCCGTCGAGAAGCAGCAGGAAATGTTTCAACCCTTTGTCAGGGGCGATGAACAACGAGGCAATGGTCTGGGCCTGGGGCTTTCACTGGTACAACGCATCTGTGCCAACCAGCAGTGGCAGGTGCTGCTGACCAGCCGTGAGCCCAATGGCTGCCGGTTTGAAGTGCGGCTGCACAGCAGTTGAGCGCAGGACCGGATGTATCCGAAAGGCCGTTCAATTGCGCCCGTTCGACCAGCGTTTGTAATCGGCGGGTGTCATGCCGGTCGACTGGATAAAGGCGCGGCGGAATGCGGTTTCTTCGCTGTAGCCGCACTTGAGAGCCACTTGCTTGACGCTGCTGCCCGGCGTTTCCAGAAGCACGCAGGCGGTTTCTATCCTGACCCGAGTGATGAACGTCTTGGGGGATTCATTGGTCAGTTCCTTGAGCCGGCGATGCAGGGTTCGCTCGCTCATGTTCAGGGCTTTTGCCAAGCCTCCTGCTGTCAGTTCGGGATTGATATGGCGGATGATCTGTTCTGCCTGCAGCAATAACGGATCGGCTGCATTGACGAACCCCCGAGGCGCATACACCAGTTGTGGCAGCGGCAGGCTGTCGGCAACGGAAATGTCCGCGGCCAGCCTGGCGACTTCGGCCCCGGCCTGACGTCTGATCACATGCAGGGCCAGGTCGACCCAGGACAGCGGACCTCCTGTGGTGATGATTCCGTCCTGTTCTTCCACGGCCGTGCCCCAGACGGGAAGTGCCCTCGGAAAGCGTTGCTTGAAGGCGTGATGCAGCCACCATGTGGTGGTGCAGCGTCTGCCGTTCAGCAGGCCGGACTCCCCCAGCACAAACCCACCGGCACAGGCTGCGCCAATCAGCATGCCTTTTTCGTGGCTGCTCTTGAGCCAGTCCGCGGCCTGACGGATCGAGTCGGATAACGGCGGCAGCCCGTCCGGCCCGAGGGCCATCCCGGTGACAAGGGCGACATCGCAATCGGTCAGGTCATGAAACGAGCCGTCCACCGGAATCTGCCGACCCTGAGGGTCGCGCATGACCTTGCCATCGGCGCTGACGATGGTGGTTTCGAATTCGAGACCGGCCTGATTGATGAGGCTTTTTGCAGCCCCTTGCGGCGGGCTGCGCAATGCCTGATTGGTGATCCAGAACATATCCGACAGACCGGCAATCGCCGACAGCAGGCTGCCATCCACGGCAACGATCGCAATGCGCATAGGGACTCCTGATGAATGTCACGCATTGGCGAGTTTTGCATGAAACATGTCTGGTTTGCCATCTGATGCCTTTTCGAGAGCCTCTATAGACTTTTCTCCATCAAGTCATTCAGGCGTTTCCCCATGAAGTTTCTCAAATCTGGCCAACTCGCTGCGGCGCTCGGATTGACGATGCTGTTCAGTGCCGGGCAGAGCATGGCCGCCCCTGCAGAGCAGGGCGTGCGCAGTATCGTGCTGGTGCATGGCGCATTTGCCGATGGTTCCAGCTGGTCTCCTGTCATTGCCAGACTTCAGGCCAGGGGCTATCGCGTCACCGCGGTACAGAACCCGCTGACTTCACTGGACGATGATGTCCTTGCCACCGAAAGAGTGCTGAAACGCCAGAAGGGCGATGTGCTGCTGGTGGGCCACTCCTGGGCCGGGGCCGTGATCAGCCAGGCGGGTAATGAAGACAATGTCAAAGGCCTGGTCTATCTCAGCGCGCTGGTTCCCGACAGCGGTGAGTCGGTGGCCGATCTGTTGCACAGGCTCGATGCCCCCATGGAGGGGCTGGTACCCGATGATCAAGGCCTGATCTGGCTGGACGATCCCCAGGCATTTCAGCAGGTCATGGCAGCGGATCTGCCCATGAAAAAGGTACAGGAACTGGCCGCGGTCCAGCAGCCCATATCGGCGGACAGTTTTGCCGGAAAGGTCCGGCATGCGGCCTGGCATGAAAAGCCCAGCTGGTATCTGCAGACGGAAAGTGACAAGGCTCTGCCTCCCGACGTGCAGAAGGTCATTGCCCGGCAGATTGGCGCACAAATCACCTCCATCCGCTCCAGTCATCTGTCTCTGCTTTCTCACCCCGAAGAAGTGGCTGCGCTGATTGACCGGGCCGCCAGGGAAACAGGCCAGGAATCCTCTAACCGATAACCCCCGTAAACGTGAGGCTGAAATGAAAATCCTGCATATCGACTCCAGCATTCTGGGCAATAGTTCTGTAACCCGTGATCTGTCTGCCGCCACTGTGGCTCACATCAAGGCCAGCCATCCCGATGCTCAGGTTGAGTACCGCGATCTGGCTCTCAACGAAATCAGACACCTTAATGGTGCCATTGCAGCCGGATTCCGTCCGGGCGGTAGCAGCGCTGTCGATGACAGCGCCCGGCAGGAACATCTGGTATCGGAAGCGCTGGTAAACGAGTTTCTGGCCAGCGATGTGCTGGTGATCGGCGCGCCCATGTACAACTTTTCTGTGTCGAGTCATCTGAAAGCCTGGCTGGACCGTATTGCGCAGATGGGGCGTACCTTCAAATACACGGATAAAGGTCCTGTCGGCCTGACCGTCGGCAAGCGGGTCATTATCGTCTCGGCTCGTGGCGGTTTTTATGCGCAGGGACCGGCGGGGCATATGGACTTTCAGGAAAGCTATCTAAAGGCCTTCTTCGGTTTTCTGGGCGTCACCGATGTGCAGGTGGTCAGAGCCGAAGGCGCATCGAAAACCGAAGAAGTGCGCAACAAGGGGATCGAGCAGGCCAGGGCGGCAATTGTTGAACTATCGATCTGAAAGGGTTTGACGCTTGCAGCTTGAAGCTTATGGCTGCTTTTTCACTCCAGCGCGCTGCGCAGCAGCGGTGTCAGTTCGTCCATCAGTACCTGAACCGAACGCAATGCCCGGCAATCGGGACGTGTCAGTAGCCACAGGTCGGTGCTGCAGCCTTCCAGGGGAGGGCTCAGCACCTCGCTGCCCGGCAGGTTGCGGGCGGTGAAGTCGGGCATGGCCGCCACACCCAGTCCGGCAGCCACCAGTTGCGAGACGGCCGACATGCTGCTGCATCGATAGCGTGGCACGACGGCAGGAAATGCCTGTCTGCGCCAGATCACCGAGGTATGGTCCGGCATTGAATCGTCCGGGCTGATCCAGGGTACTGAATTCGCGGACTCCTGCAGTGGCTCGCGATAATCCGGGTGGCCGCAAATGACGTAGTGAGCAGTGCCCAGCTGACGGCCGATCAGATGCTCGGGCGGCGTATTGGTCAGGCGCAGGGCAATGTCTGCATCGCGGCGGCTCAGGTTGGCAAAGGTATTGGAGGTCGCCAGCTCCAGGGTCAGTGCCGGGTAGGCCGCCATGAAGCGGGCGAGGGCGGGTAGCAGCAGACTGTGCAGGACGGCGTCGGTGCAGGTCAGGCGCACCGTGCCGCTGACCACATTTTCTCCTTGTTGCAGGGCCACGCGCGCGGCATTGAGAGCCAGCTCCGCTCGTTCGGCCTGCTCGGACATGGCCTGAGCCGTGTCGGTGGGAATGTAGCCGCGACGGTTCTTCTCGAACAGCGCCGTGCCCAATGCCGCTTCGAGCCTTCTGATGGAGCGGAATACCGTGGATATATCCACCTGCAGCAATTCTGCCGCCCGCGCCAGAGTGCGTCCGCGCACCAATGCCAGCACCAGAGCCAGGTCGGCGTGATTGATCTCATATTGCATCGCTGCATATTTCCATTGCCAGAATGCCCATGCCAATTGCAGTAATGACTATCTTAGACTCATGCCATTGAACGCGATAGCGGCTTTACAGGCCCTCGCACATCGTCGAAGAGGTTGAATCATGTCGAACCTTCCCATGATTGGCGTTACCGCGTGTCGTCAACAACTGGGCAAATATTCGTCCCATACGGCAGGTGACAAATATGTCGAAGCAGCCGCGTTTGCCGGTATTCCTGTGGTCTTGCCTGCGTTGACCACGCCAACCGATCCTGTGCAGTTGCTGGCGCATCTGGATGGCCTGCTGTTTACCGGTTCGCCCTCCAATGTCGAGCCGCGCCACTATCAGGGCGCGCCCAGCGCCGAAGGTACCCAACATGATGTGTTTCGTGATCGCAATACCTTGCCGCTGCTGCGGCAGGCCATTGCCAGGGGGGTGCCGGTTTTCTGTATCTGCCGGGGCTTTCAGGAACTGAACGTGGCCCTGGGGGGCAGCCTGCACCAGCGTGTCCATGAACTGCCGGACTACATGGACCATCGCGAGCCGAAAAGCGAGCTGCTGGAAGAGCAATATGCCCCGCAGCATGCTGTACAGGTGCGGCCTGGCGGCGTTCTGGATTCGCTTGGGCTGGCTCCCGGTTTTGAGGTCAACAGCCTGCATAGCCAGGGCATCGACCGGCTGGCGGGAGAGTTGCGTGCAGAAGCCCTGGCACCGGATGGTCTGGTCGAAGCGGTTTCCATGCCTTCAGCGCCCGGATTCGTGCTGGGCGTGCAGTGGCATCCCGAGTGGCAGTTTCTGGACAATCCGGTGTCGTTGCGCCTGTTCGAGGCATTTCGTGAAGCCTGTCAGGTTTATGCGCAACGCCGCAGCCAGCGATAGCCGGACGATGTTCCGTACGCTGGCAAACGTGATTTAATACGCGGCTTTTGTGGGGGTGTGGTGTCTGCCATCAACCGCGCCTAATTCACCGGATATTTCTCATGTAAGGCGGCTATGGACACGGGAGCACGACTCAAGCTGGTACGCGAAAGCTACAAGTTGTCTCAGCGCGAGCTGGCCAGACGCAGCGGTGTGACCAATGCCACGATCTCTCTGATCGAGCAGAATCGGGTAAGTCCTTCGGTCAGTTCTCTCAAGAAACTGCTCGAGGGCATTCCCATGACCCTGGCGGATTTCTTCACCTTCGATCAGCCGCCCGGACAGGACCAGTATGTGTTTCGCGCCAGTGATCAGCCCGATCTGGGGCGTAACGGACTGCGCCTCTTGCTGGTCGGCGCGACGCTGCCGAGCCGGCAGATGCGTTTTCTGCGTGAGCAATACGCGCCGGGTGCCAGTTCCGGTGACGAACCCATCGTGCATGCCGAAGGCGAGGAGTGCGGTCTGGTCACTCGCGGGACAATCGAGCTGACCATCGATGGACAGATCAATATCCTGACTGCCGGGGATGGCTATTATTTCCCCACCACCTTGCCCCATCGTTTCCGCAATATCGGCCAGGACGAGGCCGAAATCATCAGCGCCAACACGCCTGCAAACTTCTGACCGGTCCCCATCGCTTGCACAGGGCAAGCCGATGGGGAGCATGTCATCTCAGCGCAGACTCCAGGAAACCCCGGCATAGACACCCAGGCCATCGCCCGGCGTCGAGCGCGCCACATCCTGTCCTCGGTCGTCATAACCCGGTGTCACGGTACTGGCATAGCGCTTGTTGGTCAGGTTGCGCAGATCCAGCCAGGTCTGCCAGTCATCCTTGGGCGAGGCATAACCCAGTGTTGCCCCCAGCAAGGTGTAGGCGTCTGCGTAGAAGGAATTGGCATAGTCCACGGCAATTCTTGACGCATGCTCGGTGTTCAGCCCGACGTAGAAGCCGGTGGGATGGCTGTAGCGCAGTTGAGCCTGATAGTAGTGTTTCGGGATGCCGGCCAACTGGTTGTCACCGAATCGGTCGTCATCACGGTAATGGAAGTCGCTGTAGGTATAAGCCTGGAGCAAGGCCAGCTTGCCGGCCGCGCCGCCTTGCCACAGCGTACTGTCCAGGCTGGCTTCGACCCCTTGGTGAATGGTCGGGCTGGCATTGGATTCCGCAATGATCTGCGAAGTGGTCAGGGTGGCGGCCTGGGTTTCGATGCTCAGCAACTCATGGCGTACCTGCGAGTAATACCAGGCAAGGTCCCAGCGTCCGATTTCGCTTTCCCCGCGTCCGCCCAGTTCCAGGGTGGTGGCGGTCTGGTTTTCCAGTTTCACGCCTGCCCGTTGCAGACCGGTCGCGGCTCCACTTCCGGCTGGGAAGAATTTGTTCGAGCCCCAGATCATCGACCATGCATGAGGCGGCTCCACCGAACGGCTGAGGTTGCCGTACACCTGCAATTGCGGCGTGAACTCGTAGCGAAGGCCGAGGCGGGCGGCGTAATCCCAGTCATGGGTGCTGACCGGGTCGTTGACCTCAGGGTAAGTCACTTCCGTCTCGCGGCGGGTATAGATGGCTGCGATACCGGTGGTCAGCCACAAGTCCGGGACCAGCTCCAGATCGTTGCCAAGGTGCAGCGCCGTGTCGGAACCCAGGTAGCTGTAATCCCGAGTCTTGGTGCCAACGGCAAAACCGGCGGTGTTGCCTGTGGGAATCCGCACGTATTCGGAGGCACCATTGTTCGGCAGACCTTTGGTGGTACGCAGGCCGATGGTGGTGATGCTTTGATGCCCGGCCAACTGGTCCTGACGAATGTAGTTCAGCGTGCCACTGATATCGGTGTAGGCGACTTTCAGGCGGTTGGTGCCTTCGCGCAGGTCCATGGGATAGTCGTGATAGACCAGACCGGCTTCCACTCTGGAGTCGTCATCCAGGTAAAACGTGGTCTTGTTGGCCAGCCAGGTGCTGCCCGGTTGCAGGCGTTTGGAGTCGCGGGCCACATTGAGCGAGTTTGCGGCACGCGGGTCGTGCCGGATCTGGTCTTTGGTGAGTCGACCCGGTGTGTCGTTATCGGTTTCCCGGTAGCGGAAGTAAAAGCGGGTCTCGATATTCGGGTTGAAGCGGTAGCCGACATTGGCGGCAATGCCTTTGCTGCCGCCGGAACTCTGATCCTGAAAACCGTCATAGTTCGAGTCGGTCAGGCTGACGTAGTAATCCAGATCCCCCAGAACCTGCCCGGAACTGATCTGACGCTTGGCGTAGCCGTGGCTACCGGCTTCGTAACGCAGTTGCAGTTTTGGTGCGTCATGGCCGGTGCGGGTCAGGTAATTGATCGAGCCGCCCAGCGCCAGAGAACCCTGATCGAAGCCGTTGGCACCGCGGCGCACGTCCACATGGCTCAGCCACAGAGGTTCCTTCAGTTCATACGGTGTACCGCCAGGGCCGGTCAGCGGCAGACCGTCGAGCATTTCAAACAGTCCGGAAGCATGTGCGCCCGGTGCCCGGTTGATGCCCGAGCCGCGAATGGAAATCTTCGCGCCTTCGTTGTTGGCGGCCTTGGCATAGATGCCGGGCTGATACCTGAAGACATCTTCATTGTTGGCCACACGGCCTTGCTCGACATCGTTCAGGTCCACGACATTGGTGGCTCCCGGTACTTTCTTCCCTTGCTCCCGTGACGCCTCGGCTGCGCTGACCGTACCGGCCGACACCTCGATATCGGCCAGGTTGACGGTATTGGCATCGCCATTCTGAGCCTGAACGAGATTGGCGCAGGCGAGAGCAGCGCTGAACCCGAGCAGCCTGGCCGTGTTCAGACGCGAGAGAGGGAAAGGGAGGGAGTGTTGCAAGTGCATATGCCTTGTTCCTTGAGAACGACCACTGTGCCGCAGAATAGGTATTCGATGCCGGACAGAGGGATGGCGTCACTTGCGGCATTCACTGCAATAATCCATTTGGGAAAAATATTGATATGCAGTTTACGACTGAGGGAGTTATTCATCAGTCTCACCATGGAGCTACTCCCAAGTTATATGTACCTGAGCGAAAGCTTTTTCTTCTGCTTGCTTTGACTGGTCTTTGAATGTTTTTTTGATCTTTATGTTGAAGCCGTTGCCTTTTCCGAAACTGCTGCCAACTTCGTAGTGGTAGCCAGCTTTTATTGTGTATGTGCTTTTAATCATCTCAAGTCTTATTTTGTTTTTTAAGGTGTTGGAGTTGTAGCTTGATTTGTATTTGTTGAAATGCTCGTAAACGTCGCTAATTCTTAATGTTGGTCCGGCGTAGTTCCAGGAATTTTTAAATATATTATGTGCTCGACGCATTATTTGGGTTGCCAATTCATCATCTGTGATTTTGGGTTTGTGGACGGTTTTTTTACGGGAGGAGGCTTTTACGGTGTTCCATTCCGTTGTGTTTGTGTCCGGTGAGGAGGTTTGGGGTGTGTTGTTGTTGTTTGTGGTAAAAGGCGCTGGAGTTGTTTCGTAGGGCATGCTTCCATGCTCTTGGTAATATATTACCTCTTTTATTTTTTCTTCTAGATCCTCAATGGAGTTGAAGGCCATGCCCTCAAGCCATAATAACGCATTTTTATAGGGTATCAGTAGGTTGTTTGGTGCGATCTTCGCTGCCCATTGATACGGAGATTTGAACTCTGTGCCGACAATTATAGGCTCTGAAGGTTGTTCCATGTCGATAATGCCTTTTGGTGCGTGAGTCGACTAAAATGCATTTTTATGGTCTAAAAAGTCAATGGTCATCGCAGCATATTGGTCTTTCTAGCCTAGCGCTCTCGGCCAGTAATGGTGGATTGCAAATATCTTCTGAGGTGAGATAGGTACGTGTCTTCCCGTATTGCACGGAGGGTTTTCTGGGAGTCAAGGATCTCCGAAATTAGCTTTTGCCGCTCAGAAGCTAACAATCAGGGGCATCACAGGACCATAGTGGAGTGGGCAGATTCGATCCTTTCACGTCTTTATAAGCGTACTTTCAACCCTAGGCAGTGTACGAAAAGTAATGTCGTAGACACCGCCGCCAGCAAGCGAGTGTGACCATCGCTGCAAAGCTTTCCGCCAGTTTGCAGTAGCGTGTCGCCAGGCGACGGTGCTCCTTTAGCCAGCCAAATAGCCGCTCAATAGCGTTGCGCTATCGATACTTGGGCCTGTTAAACAGCCGTGGTAAACCCGGTTTGGGTTTGCGTTTCATGTCACGCAGCGGAATCACCGGCTGCATTCGATAGCGGTCGCAATACTGCCGCAAGGACTCCGCGTCATAGCCCTTATCGGCCAATAGCCAACGGCATCTCTTACGTGGCCGACCTCGATTAGAGAGAATGTGCACACCATCCAGCAGTGGCTGAGCCTGTGAAATGTCGCTGACTTGCCCGCCTGAGAGCCTGAAGTGCAGCGGTACGCCGCAGGCGTCACTGACCATGTGAATTTTCGTCGTTAACCCACCCCGACTTCGTCCAAGCGCGTGGTCCCTCGGTTCTTGCGGCCACCTTTTTGACCTGCCCCAGAAGAGGCTCGGGTGGCCCTAACGGCCGTTGAGTCGATGCACCAGGTGTTCAAGTCAATCAGTCCTTGGGCATTGAGCTTGACGTGCAATCGTTTGAGCATTTTGTTGAAGGTGCCCTGGTTGCGCCAATCTCGAAAGCGCTGATAGACCGTCGACCATGGCCCGAACCGCTCAGGCATGTCCCTCCAGGCTGCCCCCGAGCAAAGCACCCACAACACGCCATTGAGCATCAAGCGATCCTCGGCTCTTGGGCGCCCAGTACGACGATGAGCAGTAAAAAGATCAGCGACTAGTTCCCAATCTGCGTCGGAAAGTTCGTATCGCTTGGGCATGGCAGAATCCCTCGCTTAAAAGGCGAGAACTCTACGGAAAATCAGGCCACTAGTGGCTGCGACGGGGTTTCAAAGGTTTTCATACAGAGCCTAAAAAGCTCATCTGACTCATGGGACTGGTTGCTGATTTTGGCGGTAGTGGTGGACTATTTCAGCACAGCAGACGGCGCTGTGCTGAACTAGAGAATCCTTATGTTTCTACAATACATGCACTCGCCGCAATCTCCCGGTCAGTGGCACCACTGTATTTTCCCGACCGGGCAGCAGACGCCCGGTGAGCCCCATGCCTTCACTGACGATCACGGCATTCTCCACAAGGCACAGGTTGGAAGGGGTATCCAGCCCTGTGGCGAGGACGGTGATGTCCCGGGTTTGCAAATCGCAGCTCAATAATCTGCCGCTGAACCGCTCGAAACCTCCATGCAAGGGTTCGCCGGCCCATTCGGGGCGCAAAGGTTGCAGCAGCCGGTCGCACAGTTCCAGCACCAGTACGCTGCCATCCGGGCGAATGGCCAGGCCGGTGGGCAGTTGCAGTCCGCTGATCAGCAGTTCGATCTTGCCGGTGTCGGGCCAGACCCGGATGACCTGGCCGGCCCTGTCGACAAAGTCGATGCCCTGACGCTCGGGGTCGGCGCGCAACTCTCCGGAAAACAGGCTGATCAGGACGGCTCCGGTCTTCGGTTCATAAACCAGAGTCACGGGCACCGCTTCCTGCCCCTGAGCCAGATCGGGCAATTGGGTCAGGATGAGTTCGTTTTCGTTGCCGTGCCTGAACTCCACCAGCTGGTTGGTATCGGGCTTGACTGCCAGCCAGCTATGACGGGTGGGGTGATAGCACAGGGAGTTCAGGTTGCCCTGGCTGCGGAATACCGGCTCGGGCGGCGAGTACTGGATATCCAGGATCTTCGAGCCCTGCACATAGTCGGTCTGGCTGACCAGAAAGCGCCCGTCACCCCAGGCGATATCCGAAACGCCCATGATTTCGTCCCGCAGCATGCGAGGCTGCATGTTCATGGCGCGAAAGCCTTGGGCCAGAGGTTCGGCAGGCAGATAAGCCCCCGGGTTTTTCGGATCAGGGCGCAGCACGCTGATGCGACCGCTCAAAGGCGCATCGGGCAGCCCCGATCCGGCTTCGGTCAGCAGCAGGTTGCCATCCGGCCCGGTACACAGGCCTCGCGGGTTCAGCAAACCTTCGGCAATGAAAGTACTGGCGCACAGACGCTCAACGGGACGGGCGGGAATTTCAATGGGCACAGTCATCAGGCTCTCCATAGCCATGGGTTGGGCACTCATGGCAACGGCTGCCAGGGCGTGCCTGTCAGGTAGGCGCTCAACAAGGCGCGCTGACTGGGCGACATCGAGCGAACCACTGGCATGTACAGGGTGGTGCCTTTGTAATTGTCCGATATACGTCTGAGAATGGCGTCCTTGGCCCCCATGACTGCATTTGGCTGGTTAAGCGGTACATAACGGGACATGGCAGGGAAGGCCAGATAGTGAAAGCGCAGCACGTTGGGGTATACCTGATCCCAGGTGATGATGCTGCCTTTGGCGATGCCGAAGTCTGTCTGGGAGTATTTGCGGAAGTTGGTGAAGTACGACGAGATACTATGGCTCGCCTTATCGACGACGGTGTAGGTCAATACGCTGAAACCCGCCAAGGCTTCGGTCCCGGTTTTAAGAGTGATATCGATATCGACCGCAAGCTGATGGGCGGGTACTGATACCGATGGGAGATAGTTCAGGCAGTCGAGGGTTTTGCCAATCGAGACTCCAATAGCGGTGTCGGAGGGAACAGGCCCACCCAGATACCTGACCTGCAATGGAATAGTCAGGCCAGTGGGGTGGTCTTCCAGATAGATATTTCGCTGGTCGGTATATAGTCGATAAACCGACTCGGTAATATTCAGTTTTGTTTCCTGGCCTTTCCAGGTGTCGAGCACCTGATTGGGAGCCGTTATGGAGAGGGGCTGGGTTTTTACCTGGGACGTCTGGCTGGCATCCAGAAGCAAATCCACGATGCCACCGTACAGGTAGTAGTTCAGCGCATATTCACTGTCCGCCGGCAAGATTGCCAAGGTTGTCAGGGGCGTAGTGCCGACGCAGAAACTGATAGGTCCGTAATCGGCGTTGGGACCTATAGGGCTGGTGATACCCACACGATCTGCCCTGAACGTCTGCTTGGGAATGAGGTTCACCATATCGATACTCAATAGACCGTTGTCATTGAGGGTCGCGAAACCGGTGTTTTGGGTGTATTGGTTGACCAATTGTCGACCCGCCGGGCAGGTGACCGGTTCGTCGGCAAAAGCCGGTGCCAGGGTGCCTATGACCCTGCCGATACTAGGGTTGGAGGAGAACTTCCTGGCGGCATAATCTGCGTCCAGTTGTGGCGTGGTCATGGTCGGGCACATCTCGAACATGACAAAGCGCAAGACGATACCGGTTGCACCGGGTGCCTTTATGATCGACTGCAGGATTTCGCTGTTCTGGTTGTAACTGACGATACTGTTTAACGGAAAGGTCAGCTGGAATGTGCCGCTGAAGTAACAGGATCCGGGCGCATCCATGCTCTCTGGTCCCAGGAGCCTCTGCTTCACATCCATGCTGCTGCATACGCTATTGCACCGAATCAACAGCTGTACATCGTCGCTGTTACCGATCTGCAAGCCACCGACAAATATTTGGGTGGTGTACATTGAGGTCGGGTCCAGATCCACCATCATCGGTCCGGATGAGCCGCTCTGGCCGGTTGCCGGATCCAGCGAGCCGAGCAGATAGACCGGTTGCCCTATCTGATCGCCACTGGTGTTGATGGCCCCTGGATTGCCTTGCGAACTGATCTGCGTGTCCATGGTCACGAGATGCTGGCCATAGTGATTCCAGCCGCCTTTGGTATAACCGGTGGTTGGAGGAGAGCTGGAGGGCGCGTTGATCTTTTCATTCAATTGCTCATCGGTGTAAGGCTGTGCCTCTGGAGCAATGGTGGAGGTGGTCACGTCGAACAGATTGAACTTTGTATTGTTGTTCTCATCGAGAGTCGCCGAATTGTTCGGCACACTCACATCCGTGCTGATGCCACCCCAGAAATTCAATCGTGGTCCATTGAGAATGCTCATGATCTATTTCTCGTCCTTGGCGCCTTGGGCGGCGGGTTGTGCAAATTTGAACATGTAGGAAAAGTCGGCCTTGTAAGGGCTGCCGACCGGTGTCGCCATGGAGTGGCAGGTCATGCAACTGCTGTTTTCCTGGATATAGCTTTCCATCGTGACGTTGGCCGAGAGTGCCGGAGTCGGCTGGCCCAACGGATTACCCGGGTTGTTCGGATTGAACGGGCGCTGGGTCGTGACGAGCTGGTAGTACTTCAGAGCGCTCTGCTGCAGGCCGGGATTGAGCTGGAATCCCTTGTTGATCAGTTCGGTGGAGAGAGCAATCGGCGTTACCCGGTTCAGCGGGTTCGGGGTCTGGAAGGTGGTGCCGGCCTTGGGCACGCACACCATCTTGTTATCTTGCGTCTGCCAGTCGCACGGGGACTGATTGAGGCTGGCAGGCTCGGCATGCGGGTTGAAGTAGGAGTAATTGATGCCGGAGGTCGGATTGTCTACCCATTGGCCTCCCGACTCCTTCTTGGGTGGCACATTGTCGACCTGCTCGAAGGTGGACCAGATCCACTGTGGGTAGCCCTGCACCTTGGTGATGATATGCAGACCCACCAGCCCCAGGTAGGCATCTGCCACAGCACCGGTGGGCTTGCCCTGATCATCGAACAGATCGACCTGCGAATGAACCGTCAGGTAACGACTGGCATTATCGGCTGGCGTGAGGATACGCCAGCTGGACTTGACCTCGATGACCCCGTTCGGGAAGGAAATATTGCTGGCCTTGGAAACCACATTGGCGTTGTAGAAGTTGTTGGCCACGATGTAGTTGTACGAAACCTCGTTGGCCGAGATGTCGTAATAGGTCGGATTGCCGCGCTGATCGATCAGCCAGCCCCCCACGGCCTGATCGACCGCCTGAAGTACGCCGGTATTTTTCAGGGCCGAAATATTGATCATGCCCAGATTCCGGCCGGTCAACGGAGTATTCCAGGGGCCTGGATTACTGCCGTCCGCCGGGAATATTTCACTGACGTTCTTGTAGCTCTGCCAGACGGTGTAGCCCGCATCGCCAGGCTTCTTGCTGCAGTCGGGGACTCCGCGCTGACCATCCGTTACGGGCCAGTTCAGGGCGATGAACATCTGCCAGCTGTACAGATCGAACAGGTCCTGGCCGCTTTTGGCGGCTGGGGCGCTGCCGGGAAGCTGGCAGTTGAGGCTCGTCACCGACACATCAGGCATCGGTTGTTCCAGAGCCAGGGCAGGCAGGCTGACACTGCCAAGCAGTGCCAGGGCAAGACGATATCGAGAATTCATGGCATACGTCCTTGTCTGTCAGGGCTTGTTGGGCATCAGGTTGTTCCATTGCGCCTTTTTGCCATTGCTCAGCGTGGCTGGCGGGTTGAACAGCTGGCAGGGCTCGGGGTTTGTCGGACACATCTTCGCCACTTGTGCCCAAGTGGTGGCCGGGTCAGGTTTGCTCACGCGAAAGTTGGTGTAGTTCTGGCTGACGATGGGAGCATTGGCGGTGGAGACATCGCCTGAAAAGAAGAAGGATTGCGGATGCCGATAAGGAGCCTGGCCTTTCTGGTCGCTGGTGGCGTCCTTGAAGAATGAATAACCGAACAGGATCGGACCATCCGGCCCCGGTACATCGATGGAGTAGGCCTGCACGCTGGCATTGAGGTTTTTGCTGCGCTCGACGCTGTAGGGCAGGTGCTGGATGAAGTCCTGGCGAGGCGGGTGGTTCATGGGCGAGAACATGCAACAGGCGGGCATGCCCTTGGGGCGGTCCTGCTCGTAGGTCAGGAAGTACGCCTTGTTGCCCAGCGATACGAAGGAGCAGGTGTAATTGTTGTCCTTGATCGGGAAGATCGGCAGGCAGTATTTCTCGTAGTGCTCCATCATCGCGCCGTAGCCATCGCCGTCGGCGGGAATGTAAGTGGTGTCGTAATAGCTGGTGCCCTTGGAAACGCTGTAGTCACTGGGCTTCAAAGTGGCGGGTGGGTTGCTGTAAGGCGGCGGGTTTTTCTTGTAGCTGTCAGTAGTGACCCGATACATGGTCCAGTCACTGACCCAGAATGCCGGGAAGAACGGATCGCTGGGGTCGGTCGGGTTTCGTTTGGCAATGCAGTTGCCGTTCTTTTCATTGCAGCCTGCGGTGTTGTGTACGCCCATGGTCGGGTAGATATCGCCGTCGCCCTGCGCAAACAGGGAATTGCAGAACAGCAGACTCGACAACACGAACAACCGAATCAGAACGCTGGATTTCATACCACACTCCTTTGAAATGGCGGATGGCATGTTTGCCATCCGCGCTTTCCTGCCGGGTTTTAACAGCTTTGCGGGAAGTCGCTCATGCTCAGGGGCATGGGCGGATAGTTGCCCTTGACGAGGGATTGCGCCCAAAGCTCCAGCACGGCGCGTCGGCTTTGTGGCATGTCACGGGTGATGGGCATCGCCAGGGTGCTTTCTTCCTGGTATGGCTTGCTGATCAGCACAATCAACTGATCGACCGCGCCTTCTATGCGCTTCAGAGAGTTGAGCGGCATGTACTTGGCCATGATCGGATACAGGTAATAGAAGGGCTCCAGGATTCGTGGGTAGATGAACTTCTCCCAGATCAATACACGGGCCTCCTGCTGTTCGCAGATGCTGTTCCAGTAGCTGATGAAGTCCTGTTGCAGTTCCGGTTCCAGAGGAAGAACCCGCAGTGGTGCCAGGAAGTCGGTATAGGCTGACAGGTAGTTGAAGCTGAAAGGAACCTGGGGAGACTCTTCGCCTTCTTGCACGAAGAAACGCAGGGTTGGGAAACCCGGAGCCTGTGCGGTAAAGGTCAATTGAGCGACACCGTTGGCATCTGTCTTGATCTTCGCCACGCTGTAGTTCACGGTACTGCCGTTTTTTCCTTCCAGAGTGCCTTGCTGTGGAATGGCATTGGCCAGCGATAGACAAGGCGTAAGTGCCAGTGCTGTCGGGTTGCTCAGGTAGGTCTGATAGGTGACCTCTCCCGGTGAGTCGTTCTTCGCTACGCTTGCAGTCAGGGGAGGTAAAAACTCCGTTAGCTGGCGACCGCTACCATCGGCGGCCAGGCTCAATACGGGAGGAGTATTGAGAAATTGCGGCAGCACGGATACGTTCTGCTCATAAGTAGGTGGGTAATTGCTGAATAGAGTGAAATCTGCTGCATTACTGAAGGCCAGATAATAGCTGCTGGTGGTCACTGAAAAGGCGTTGTTGTATTCCGCTACCCAGACCTCGGCATTCGCCGCCGGTTTGCCATCGTACTGAACCATGATGTTCAGCGTCTTGGTATCGCCCACATCGATGAAGCTGGCGCTTTCCACGACTTCGGCGGTCCACATTTGCTGTGTGGCGGCGGTCGTGGGTGACGAGCCTGGCAACTGCAGTTCCAGCGGCCCGCTTTGCAGTTTGCTGATGGCATCGGGCGTCAGGGTAAGGTCGAGAATCCCGGAACGCTTGTCGAAAGCGGACTGTTGATATTGATCGAATCCGAAACTTGCGACTTGGCTGAATTGTCCGTTGGTTCGCACCCCCACCTGAACGTCGCCTGCATGAAATTTTTCCGCAACAGGAACTGGTGCTGCTTTATCTTTCGGATAGAAGGGGAAGCCTGTTCCCAGATCCAGAGAAAGAATGTTGCTCTCAGGCTGTACCTGAGCCGAAATCACCCCCAGTTGTACTAGAGGAGATGTATCGCCCGGCGTAGTCTTGTAAACGCTGATGGGTGATGCCGGAACCAGACGACGCCCGGCAGGTGCAGTCGGGAATTCATCCTCGAACCATAGCCCCAAGGTACCAGCCGTACGGCTATAAGCCGGGTTGAAGAAGATATCTGCAACGTTATCCAGGCCTTTCTGATACATGGCCTGCATTTCTGTCAGTATTTTTGCCGGATCCTCATCGCCCGTAGGATGTGTGATAAAGGGCGGGTAATCGTTGAAAATGCCGTTCTTGTCGTAGTAAGTCAGATAGGTCGAGAATCGGAACATCAAGCCTTTGGCGTTTTGCTGTTCCATCTGTTGTTTGAGGGTCTGCAACAGTACCGAGCTACCTGTTACCCATTCCAGGTTTTCTTTGGGAAAACAAGTTTGCCAAGTAGTAGTGGCATAACTCAGGCCTCGGAATATTCCCGCCCAGTTGAAATTCAGAAAACGATCAAGCATACGGTGCTGGCGATTTAGGGTCAGGCCACACTGGCTATCGCCTATGATCAGCTTGTCGAAGTACAGCGCTGTGAAGGTGTTCTGCCAAGGGCTTACATCAACGAAACGGGCTGGTGTCTGGGCAGTGCTGCCAAAAGGATTGCCTACCAGTTGGTAGCTTTTGTTGACCAAATCATCCTGGCTGATATAGCTGTTGTTCTGCAGTTCTCCGCCAATGACCAAGGACTGAATATCCTTGTAGCCCACTGTACCGCAGCCATTGTCACCAAACAGGTTCCATTCGCCGGGAGTGCCGCCTGCGCCGTAATTGCCCGGTACTTCCAGGACGTAATCAGGCACCTTCGGAATCGGCGCGATGGTCCAGGGCATCAGAGTGCTGGCAGCGTTTTCAGGCGTGATGCCGTAGTCCTTCAGAAACGGCCAGTTCATCTGCATCTTGACTGCGTCGTACAGCGGAAACATGTCGTTGTTATTGGCCGTTGGAGGGTTCCAGAACATATGGCCGTTGAAATAGATACGAGGGAAATTCAACACGCTCATGGGGTCACTCTCCTTTAGGTGCAGGTCGTTGCCACTGGGCACGCTTCAGCGACCAGACGAAGTCCAGTTTCTGGTAGCCGGCATAGACCGAGTCCGGCAGTTCCTTGACCGGATAGACGATGCCGTCGTTTTTGGGGAGCGCGAAGTTGAAATAGTGTTTTGTCTTTGAGTAGGCCGCTGTGCTGTGGCAGGCCAGGCAATCGGAATTGCTCTGGAAAGCCGACTCCAGTTGCGAGTTGGCCAGCAGTTGCCCGTCGTTCTGATACTGAACGCCGATCAGTTCGTACTGCGCCAGCGCCGGGTATTGGGCCTGGAAGGCCGTGTTGACCGGTTTGGCCGCTGCTGTTGGTCCGGTGACGTTGATCATCGGTTTTGCCGGCGTGTCATTGGTCACGCTGTACTTGCTGTTGTTCTTGTTCTCGAAGGTGGTCCAGACCCAGCTTGGCGACAGCTTGTTGATGACATGCATACCGCTGAGGGCGGCATAACCCACGTTGTAGGTTTTCTCGTCGTCCTCCAGGTAATAGGCCTGAATGATGTAATAACCATCATTGGTCAGTTGCTGCATGAACGTCTGGTCGGTACCGATCCACAGCCAGGAGGTTTTCAGCTCCCAGGCTGTCGAGGGAAAGTTCAGGTTGCTGGTCAGGGCTGCCTGACCGTTGATGTTGTAGACGTTCTTTTCAACGATGTAATTGAAGGTGTCTTCACTCATCTGCAGGTGAAAACGTACCGGCTTGCCCAACTGCGCCGCAGGCACCTGATTACCCATTTGCAGGATCAGGCCGTCCACCTGCTGCACGCTGTCCAGGTTCTGGAAGGCTCGCTGCATGTTCATGTTCGAGGCCTGGGCCTGTTTTTTTACCGGATCCGGCAGCGGTTCGCGCTGGGCATAGGGCAGAGGCTTGGCACCATTGGGCAGATAAACCTGATCGCTGGGCTTGAGGGTTTCCCAGACCCGATTGGGGTCGCCTTGAGCCGCTGGCTGGTTGAGGCAGGCAAACCAGTTCCAGGCCATGGTTTCAGGGCTCTGCTGGAACTGCGTCCAGGTAGTGGCGGGATTGGCACCGAACTTGAGGAAACTGGTGCAATCGAAAGAGGCCGGGCTGGGTGTCTGCGCCTGAGCCAGACCGGCCATGGCGCTCAGAACGCTTACATAAAGGGCTCGCCGCATGAAATCTCCTTGGCATTCGCCTGATCACGGTGTTGGTGCCCCCGGAAGTACTCCAGAAGCAGTTGCTTGACGGCGGTTGCAGGAAGACGCTCCGGCAACTGCAGTTCGCAATTTGTAATGATTAACGGGCCTGACTGTTCATCGCCGGGCAAGCGTCCATGGCTGCCGCGAATCAGTCGGGTATCGAGAGGGATCAAGTCCATGTAGTAGCGAAAGCCGAGTTTTTTCTGCAGCAGGCGGCGCGCCACTTTCAGTTTCGGGAAACGGATGGCCGGATCGATGAACAACTCCAGCGGGTCGTAACCGGGTTTGCGATGAATATCCACGGTGCGGGCAAAGTCGGGTGCCTTGCGATCATCGAACCAGTAGTAGTAATCGAACCAGAAACCGGCCTCGGCAATGGCCACCAGTTCGCCGCTGCGCGGATGATCCAGTTGCCAGGCCTGCTGCTCGGTCTTGTCCAGTACCTGCTCGATGCCTGGCTGGCGCTGCAGCAGGGCTTTTACTGTGGGGATATCTTGTGCCCGTTTCACGTAGATATGGGCAATCTGGTGGTCGGTGACGGCAAAGGCTGCACTGGCCCCCGGATCCAGCAGTTCCCAGGACAGCGACTGACGCACCTGCAGCAAACCCTCCGAGCGCAGCACCCGGTTGATCGATACCGATTGCTGAACCGCTTCTATGCCGTATTCCGACAGCAGCATGACCTTGGCACCGTGCTGTTCGGCGAAGGCCAGCAAGCGGCCGACTTCATGGTCGATGGCGCGTACTTCATCGGCAATCGACGGATGATCCGGCCCGTGGCGTTGCAGGCTGTAGTCCAGGTGCGGCAGATAGACCAGTTGCAGATTGGGCCGGTTGATGCGGAACTCGGCCATGGCGCAATCCACGATCCAGCGGCTGGACGCGATGCCGGCGGCGGGTCCCCAGAAACCCGGGAAGGGAAACTCGCCAATCTGCTGCTCGATGACCTCATGCAGCGATGCCGGTGATGAATACAGACCGAACATCTTGCGCCCGTCAGCGGGGTAGTGGGGCCGTGGTGTGATGGACGCATCCACATCGGCGTACATGTTGAACCACCAGAACAACTGGCTGCTGCGAAAGTCCGGATGCTCACGCTTGAGAGCGTGCCAGACCTTTTCGCCCTGGATCAGGTCGTTGGGTTGCAGCCAGAAACGTACTTCGGCCTGGTCACGGAAATACCAGCCATTACCGACGACACCATGCTTCGAAGGTGGCTGGCCGGTAAGGATGGAGGCCTGCACAGTGGAAGTCACCGCCGGAAACACCGGCTGCAAGCTGGCCATCTGCGCATTTTTCAGCAAGGCATTGATCTGCGGCGTGGCCTCGCCCAGCAAGCCGGGTGTCAGGCCCACCACATTGATCAGCAGCAGGGGCGGCAGGTCAGATCGCATCGGCATACGCCCTTTGCTTATGGGCATCGGCAATCAGCAGACCACGCTGGCGCAGTTGATTTTCGACCCATTGCAGTTCGGCTGCGATGCCCAGCAGCAACGCCCGTTCGGTTTGTGGCCGTATGGCAGAAGGCAGGACGTTCCAGCTGTAGGTTTCCGCTTCCAGCACAGGCCTGAAATCGGCATGGTCAGCCAGGAAGTCGAAGGTCTGGCTCAAGGCCTGCTGGCTGCCGCTCAGTTCCGGCAACAGCAGTTGCTCGCTGAACAGCGGCACGTGGAAATGAATCCTCAGTTCGCTGCTCTGCTCCGGATTTTCCAGCGCCGCAGGCAGGTCGTGCCAAGCCTTCAACCGGCCCTGGGTGTCCAGAGTCTTGACCTGATGCAGGTAGGTGGCTTCGGCAAAATCGCCCAGAGCATCAAGAACCTGTTCACGACGACTTTCGTCTTCGGCAGGCAGATGGCAGATCATCGCATTGGATAACTGGATCTTGCCCACCGGAACTCCGGCTTCGCGCAGCCTTTGAAGAGACTGGTAGCAGTGCTCGAACACGACGGCCTGATGGCAGACATCGAAGCACAGCGCCAGATGCTCGTGATGGGGATCGCGAGCTTGCAGGCGTTGGAAGAACTCGATGGACTGGGTGGTGTTTTCCAGTACGCAGTCCGGTTCCATTTCCAGGCAGATCACGATCTTCTTGCCGGTCTTGTGCCGCAGACTGGCCAGGGAAGATGTCAGTTGCGCAAGCAGTTCTTCGGCACGTTGCTGCCGCTCCGGGCTCCAGTGGGCGGCGTAACCCAGTGGCACGCTGGAGATCACGCCTTGATCGCAGTCCGCAGGCAAGGCCTCGGCCAGAATTTCAGCCAGTTGCTGGCTGTAGGTCAGTCGTTCGGTGTCCGCCCAACTGGGCAGGTAGACCTCGGCTTTCACCGCGCCCTTGTGAAACTGGCCGTAGGGAAAGCCGTTGAGTGATGTCAGACGCACGCCGGAGCGCGTCAACACATCCAGAAAGTCCTTGCGCGCCCTTGCATCCTGCAGTTCCTGAGCCGCCTGGGCACTGATCCACAGGCCGCTTTCCTGCTCGGTCAGCTTGCGTTGCTGACGTACGCCCTGGAAATGCTGCTCGATGGAGGCGCACAGCTCAGCCAGCCCGGGTGCAGGATGCACGTTGCTGCAATAGCCGATCTGGGCAGCGGTCCAGCCGGACACGGCGCTCATTTGACCACCGGTTCCTGGCCGCGCAGAGCCGAGTTTTCCTGCCATTGCTTGCGCTGATCGATGGGCAGTGGGGTGCTGACCAGAGTCTTGTCCAGTTGCCCGCTCTGGGCGAAGAAGTCCACCGGATTATTGAACAGCACTTGTTCGACCTGAGCTTCGGTGAAGCCGGCCGCCAGCATTGCCTGTCCGGTTTTCGGCACCTTGAGCGGGTCGCTGATGCCCCAGTCCGCGGCGCTGTTGACCACCATCTTTTCCGTGCCGTATTCCTTGAGCAGCGCCACCATGCGTTGCTCCGACATCTTGGTGTTGGGGTAGATCGAGTGGCCGCGCCAGCAGTCGGTTTCCATCACCAGCGGCAGGGTCAACTCGTTCAGGTGATCGATGATGACCAGGTTTTCGGGAATGTCGACTTCCCGGATCACCGCCAGAGTGCGTTTGGTGCCGCCAATCTTGTCGCGATGCGGAGTGTGGACCAGAACCGGAAGTTTGAACTGCTTGGCCAGTTCCAGTTGCGCGGCGAGAAAACGGTCCTCTTCGGGAGTGATATCGTCATAGCCGATTTCCCCGACTGCGACCACGCCATCCTTGACCAGATAGCGAGGCAGGATATCCAGTACTTCGTAGGCGATCGACAGGTCGTTGGCTTCCTTGGGGTTGAGCCCGATGGTGCAGAAATGATGGATGCCGAACATGCTGGCGCGGAAGCGCTCCCAGCCCAGCAGCATATCGAAGTAGTCGACAAAGCTTCCGACGCTGGTGCGTGCCTGGCCTTGCCAGAAAGCGGGTTCGATGACTCCGGTGATCCCGGCAGCGGCCATGTTCTGATAGTCGTCCGTGGTACGGCTTACCATGTGGATGTGCGGATCGAAATACTTGGGCATGGAACATCCTCGTAATGCGCAAAGGGCAAGCGTTGGGGGGAAGCGGGATTGGTGTTACCGGAAGTGCCCGGCCCATTCTGCGGGCAGGCGTTGGGCCTGATGCAGTTGGGCAAGCCTCTGGTGCTGGGGGGGGGTGAGCAGCGCAAAAGCAATGACGTGAACCAGGCCGATTGACACCGGGCGCTCGGCGGCAAGCTGTTCTTCCAGCAGGTCCAGGGCAAGCTGGTTCAGCGAACTGCTGCGTCTTTCGGGAAGGCCCAGCAGGCGCTGGATGTCGAGGCCCAGACTCAGCGCTTTCAAGATCAGTTGATGGAAGGCGCGTTCGTTGTAGTGGCTCGACGGAAAGGGGTTGTCCAGGGCAATGGCGGCGAACACCTGACTGTTGTGGGTGCGGCCGGCCTGAAGTGCCAGGTCCAGGCACTGCCCGCCGGCATCGAACCAGTCCAGTGCCTTGAGGATGGCAATCTTTTCCTGATCGTCCCCCCAGGCATAGAACTGACGCAGCAAAGGTGAGCGCTTGTCCGGTTCTTGATGCTTGAGGGCCTGGGCCAGAAGCAGCACGCGGGCTTGCTGCACCTTGGTCCAGACAGCGCTGTCGGCCTGAGGCTGTTCGGTCAGTTGACGTTTGCACTGACTGCTCAGAAGCACCAGCGTATCGGCACTCGGGTTCTGCGCAAGCTGTGGCAGCGCACTTTCCCACCACTGCAACTCGGAAATGGGCAGGTGGCGGGTGAAACGCTGCAACTGCTCGGTCAGGATCTCGTCTCTGAGTTCAAGTGCCGCAAGTCCATTCGGGGCGATTTCGATCATGTCGGCTTGATCCAGCGTTGAAAGCGAGGGAGCAGAAAGAACACCAGGACACACAGCAAGCTGCCCCAGGGCTGATCCGCCAGGGCCAGAACCATGGCGTCGAACAGCGGCAGTGCTGCCAGACCGGCGCCGATGAAAGCGCGCACCTGACGCTGCTGCGGGTTGGCCAGATGGCGCCAGTAATTGCGTCCCAGCCAGACGAGCCAGATCAGCAGCACCAGCCAGAACACGCCGTTGCTGGCGTAGCTGACCAGAATCAGCGGGCTGAGCATCAGAATCAGCGGGAAACGGCTGAGCAACTGGTTGCGATGTTCCTGGCGGGCCAGGTAGGTCAGGCCGCTGATATAGGCACCCAGCAATGCCGCGCAAAGCCAGATGGGCTCCGGCGGTATGCTGAGGCTGGCAGCCGCTGTCAGGTAAAGCGCCGAGCGGCAGGCACCCATCAGCCAGACGCTGTGGGGATATTTCTTGTGCAGAATGTTGTAGGCCAGGATGAAGCCGAGCAACAGCGCAGCGCTGCCCAGCAGCCAGTTCGGTTCTTCGATCAACTGGCTCAGACCCAGTATCGCGACGGCCGCCACCAGAATCAGTGCGCCGACAGCCAGTGCGACCTGCTGGCGACTGACCAGCCCGAGGGTAATGGGGCGCGGATTATCGTGTTGCCGATCCCAGTCGGCATCCAGCAGATCATTCAAGAGCATGCCGAACAGATAAAGCAGCGACAGCACCACCAGCAGCAGTACCCAGACCAGAAGCGAAGGCGGGGCGAGGGCGCCAGCGCTACTGGCCAGCAAGGCGGCTGCCAGGGCATTGGTCCATACCGTCGGCAGATTGGAGACACGGCCCAGTGTCATCCAGGTTTTCAGGGAAGTCTGGTTCATTCGGGACAACTCTTGGTCCAGCCGAGGGGCGACGTGCTGTAGGACGAAAGGCGCTGCAAGGCCTGCTCCATCAGCGCGAAATCGATTTCGTGCAGATCGGTTGACTCACCCAGACTGGTGAGCATCGGAATGGAAAGCTGACCTCCAAGATGCTGCCTGAACTCTTCGAGCCCTTGCACGATCAGCGAGCGACCCTGGGCGTCCCTGAGCAACAGCTCCGGCGGGTTGAGGCTGAAACCGAGCTGCACGAGCAGGTGCAGCAGACGTTCGGTATCAGTGTCCGACAGCAGTTTCACCGCATTGGCATACAGCGCATCCAGCGCCATGCCCACAGCCACCGCTTCACCATGACGCAAGCGGTGCTGGCTCAGATTTTCCAGCTTGTGGGCGGACCAGTGTCCGTAATCCAGTGGTCGGCCGTTACCTCGCTCGAACGGATCGCCTGCACCGGTGATATGCCCCAGATGCAGCTCCGCGCAACGGCGGATGGCGTAACGGCTGGCAGCGTGTTCGAAACCGGCCAGATCCTGAGCGTGCTGCTCCATCCACTGGAAAAACGTGGCGTCCTTGATGGCTGCGACCTTCACGGCTTCAGCCAGCCCGGCGATCCGGTCACGCTGCGACAGGCTGAGCAGCATCTGGAAGTCGTTGATCACCGCATTGGCCGGGCAGAACGCGCCGAGCAGGTTCTTCTGGCCAAAGGCATTGATGCCGTTCTTGACCCCGATACCGGCATCGTTCTGGGCAAGCACGGTGGTCGGGATACGAATCAGGCGCATGCCACGATGGAAGGTGGCACAGGAATAACCCACGGCATCCAGCACGGCACCGCCACCCATGGCCAGCACATAACAATGCCGGTCCAGCCCATGCTGCAACATGTGTTCATAGAGCTGATGCAAGACTTGCGGGGTCTTGCTCAACTCACCTGCGGGCACTGCGATGGGCGCGGTCTGCAAATGCAGCTCGCGGCCATGAGTGGCAAAGTAGGCATCGATCTGCGGCAGCAGATGGGGCGACGATTTGAGCAATTGTTCGTCGGCAAAGATCAGCACGGTTACTGGACCAGCCTGATCTGCGGTGAGTTGTGCACGCAGGCAGTCATTTTTCGGGTCGAACAGGTGGTCGGTAAAAACCACCGGATAGTTGTAGCTGACGTCGAAGCGGCCCTGCAAAGGACGGTCAGCGTCTTTGGCTGCCCGGTTTCTGATGGCTTTGACCAGGCTGCGGCCGGCAATGAACAGAGCAGGCAGGACCATGCTGGCCAGTACCGTTACCAGCAGGGCGTCCTGCTCCATGAGGTAAGTGCCGATGGCGCTGTAGGCCAGGGCCAGCCCCGCATTCGCCAGAGTCGTGACCACCAGGAACTGACGCAGTGGATAGCGCTGCATGCCTGCGGCCACCACCGAAGTTTCCGCCAGCACCGGTACGCCCCGAAGGCAGATCAGCGACAGGGTATTGAGCCGATAGGCCAGTTGCCCGCTGCTGCGCTTGTTGACCGCCAGACGCCTGGACAGCAGACGCAGGTAACCGGCTCCCAGGGCATAGCCAATTCCGGCTCCCAGGCAAAGCCCGATGAAAATGACCAGATAACCACCGACACTGCCCAGCAGCGCCACTGCCATCAGCGCCACGATACTGGAGGGCACAGGCAGCACGACATCGAATGCAAGCAGTGCAATCAACAGAAGAGCGAGGTTTAACTTCTGAATGGGGTCTGACGGAATCGTCAGGCTCAAACCGGTCAGGAATTGTTCGATCTGCTCACCAAACAACAGAAAACTGGCGATGACCAGAATCGCAAAGCACAGTAACGATAGCCACCCACTTCCGGCAACTCCTGCTTTAGAGAGTGCACGGTACAACTGACTATGCTTCATCAAGCGTCCCTCTTGATTGTAATGACTGAGTGTCCTTGTCAGATATTTCAAACTGCATCCGGGGCCGGTATTACTCCTGTCTCTACAACCAAGCGGGTAGGGCGCCTGAGTGCTCAGGCTTGGAATCAATAGCAATGTAGTTCAGTGCTAGCGTTTTGCAAGTATGTGAAATGACAGAATTTGCCGGGCAAGTTTCGCGGTATATAAAACGCTTATACCAACTTGATAATGAGTGTTAATAAAATATTTTTTCATTTATTAATAAGACTCGTTATCAATAATCGTGAATTACGGCAGCCAAAAGAGCGTTTCGGCTGCCATCCACCCATCCTTTCAGTGGGCGACTATCAGGTCGGTCAGGGGCTGGCGCCAGCGCTCTTCGATCCTGGCGTCATCGGCGCGATAGCCCAATGCGACAATCAGCGGAATCACCGAGCCGCGCGGCAATGTGAGAAGACTGGCCACCCGGGAGGCCGAGAAACCTTCCATGGGGCAGGAATCGATGCCTTTTGCGGCTGCGCCCAGCATCAGGGTCTGGGCAGCGAAGATGGCGTTGCGTGCTGCCCATTGGCGACTGCCGATATGGCCGATGGGCAACAGCGACAAGCCAGGGCGAAGCAGTGCTGCGAGCAGCACGAACGGCGACCATAATGCGCAGGATCCGACCTGGAGGATTTTCCGAAACATCCCGATCTGCTTGCGGTAATAAGTCCTGGAGTTCTGGCCCAGCGCCGGTGAGTTTTCGACGTATTCCAGTTGCGCTCTGGCGGTACGCAACCCCAGCGCGGGGCTGGCGACAAACACAATCAGGTCTGCCGCCGAGGTCGCTGCCTTCTGGCCGTTACAGGCCGCGGCGAGACGGGCTTTCAAGGCCGGTTCACGAATCCAGTGCAACTGGTAAGGCTGCATGTTGCCGCTGGAAGGCGCATACGTCGCTTCCGTGAGCAGTGCACTGATCTCGGTTTCGGCAATTGGCGTCGGGTCGAATTTGCGGATGGCTCTGCGAAAGCGGTTGGCCGCCTGGAAGCTATCCCAGGTGCGCACGAAGTCTGGAGTTTTCATGGCTGCAATGGTTCTCAAGGACATAAAGAACGTTGTGTTCTCACGCAGCAAAATCGTAAGTTAAAGCTTATATTTTAAAAACTCATGTTCTGGAGCCGCCCGTGAGCAGAAGCCGATCGTCCGTCAAACCCCGGAAAGTCCCGACTCAGGCGCGCTCCCGGGCGACCGTGGATGCGATTGTCCAGGCGGCAACTTACATTTTGACCCGGGTGGGCTGGGAAGGCCTGACGACCAATGCAATAGCGGAGCGCGCAGGCGTCAACATCGGTTCGCTGTACCAGTTCTTTCCCAACAAGGAAGCGGTGATTGCCGAGTTGCAACGGCGTCATGCGGCGGCAACGCGCAGCGACTTGCTCAAAGCGCTGGAAGTCGTGCCGCAGCAGGCCTCTCTGCGCGAAGCACTGACCTTGCTGGTCGAGATGATTGTCCATGAGCACCGCATCGCGCCGGCGCTGCACAAGGCGATTCACGAAGAGCTGCCACGTACCGTGCGGCACATGGCAGACGACCAGGACCAGCTGCGCAGGCATTTCTCGGATGTCCTGACGCCGTTCATGCAAAACGTGCCTGACCCGGAGCTTTCGATCTACCTGATGAGTGTCGCGGCTCACGCGATCATCCATACCGTGACGGCTGAACGGCCCGACGTGCTGGAGCATTCTGCCTTCGTTGCCGAGGTCGTCACCCTGCTTGAAAACTACCTTCATCGAGAGCCGCGGCAGGCCGCTATCTGAAGTGCCGGGCGAATTCCTCTACCTGCTCCGGCTTGATCAATTGATAAGGTACCCAGATATCGGGCTCCACAGCTTCGCCCTTGATCATCCGTAGCGCGGCAGTGATGGCGCTGCTGGCCTGGGCTTTGGGGTCCTGAAACACCGATGCTGCCAGTTGGCCGCGCTTGATGGCCGCCAGTCCATCGGGCAGGCCGTCGATGCCGACCACGGGAGTCGAGCCTTGTCCGGCCTGTTTCAAGGCCATGGCGGCACCGATGGCCATTTCATCATTGTTGGCGACCACGGCATCGATCCTGACTCCGGCCAGCAGCCAGTTGCTGGTCAGGTCCATGCCTTTGTCGCGCTGCCACATGGCGCTCTGTTCGCCGACGATCTTGATGTCCGGGTAGTTCTTCAGAATCTGCTTGACCCCCTCGGTCCGGCCTTGGGTGGCGTTTTGCACCAGATCGCCCATGATGATCGCCAGATTGCCCTTGCCACCCATCTTTTCTGCCAGGTACTGCATTTGCAGTTGCCCGGCCTGGATGTCCTCCGAGGCCACGGCGACCACGCCGGTGGGCAGGGGGCGCTGGTCGGGGCGGCGGTTGACATAGATCAGCGGTATTCCGGCCTTTGTAGCTGCACGGGTGATGTTGACCGCGGCGGCGGTATCGACCGGCAAGACAATGATTGCATCCACCTTCTGGCTGATGAAACCCTCGACCTGACTGAGTTGGCGAACCACATCGCCCTGGGCATCCTCGAACTGGATCTGTACGTTTTCCTGCTTCGCGGCATCGTTCAGACCGCTGCGCACATAGGTCATGAAGTTGTCGTCGACCTTGGCGATGCTGACGCCGATCCGGGCATCGGCAAAAACGCTGTGGCTGAACAGCAGTGCCAGAGAGGCCAGTGCAAACAAGTAGCGACGCATGATGGTTTTCCTCTTGTTCTTATGGGTTGAAATTCATCAGTGGATCAATGCCTCGGGTGGTCACGCCGGCAGGGTAAAAGCCTGGCGGAAGCGTTCCAGCGCAATGACCGGATCGCCGCTGGCCCAGCCTTCCAGCCCCACCACGCCCTGATAACCCATGTGATGAAGGGCTTTGGCAATGGCCGGGTAATGGATCTCGCCGGTGCCCGGCTCCATGCGTCCCGGCACATCGGCCACCTGAATCTCGCCGATGGCCGTTCCGGCACGCTGGATCAGTTCGATCAGATTTCCTTCGCCGATCTGCGCGTGATAAAGGTCCAGATTCATTTTCAGGTGCGGGCTGTCCACTGCTTCGATCAGGGCCAGCGTGTCTTCGGCCCTGGCGAAAGGCGTGCCGGGATGGTCAACCTGAGTATTGAGGTTTTCCAGCAGGAATACTTTTCCATGCTCTTCACCCAGGCGGGCAATCTTTTCCAGAGTCTTGCAGGCGCTCAGCCACATCCGGCCATTGGCATGGCTGACGGGTTTGATCGGCAGGCCCTTGTTGTCCAGGCCAGTGCCATGCAGGTTGAGGCTGGGGCAGTTCAGGCGCTCGGCAACGGCCAATGACTCTCGGGCACTTTCCAGCAGACGCTGGATATCTTCGGCATCTGTCAGATTGCCCGAGATATAGCCGGTCATGGAGGTGAAGTCGGCACCGGTGGCACTCAACACCGCAATGTCCTTGGTGGTCCAGTCCCAGATTTCGGCACTGAAACCCAACTCATGGATGCGTCGGACGCGCTCTGCGAAGGGCCGCTCGAGAAACACCATTTCGGCGCTGACTGCCAGCTTGAAGGGGCAGAAACTCATGGCTGTTCTCCTGCAATCCGGATCGTCTTGCCCTGCTGGACCGACTCGATGCAGGCGCGGGCAATGGCCAGTGCCGCTCTGGCATCCTCACCGCTTGCCAGTGGTTTTTCGCCCGTGCGCAGGCAGTCTGCAAAGTGATTGAGTTCAGCAATGTAGGCATCGCGCAGCAGGTCGGTGTCCATGCGCTGGGTGTCGGCCTGAATGCCATCGGCCAGATAACGAACCAGTTCGGACTGGGCGACGCTGCCCATGGTCAGCATGCCGGCGCTGCCGAAGACTTCTCCTCGAACATCGTAGCCATAGACCGCCTGGAAATTGGCCTCGGCAGTGGCGATGGCACCATTATCGAAACGAATCGTCACCACCGCGGTATCGAGCAGTCCCTTGTCCTTGTAGTCCGGAGCGACCAGCGCATCGGCCATGACATTCACTTCCACGGCCCTGGCACCGGGGTTCAGGTAGAGCAGGGCATCGAAGTCGTGGATCAGTGTTTCCAGAAAAATCACCCACTGGCCGATGCCGGCCGGGTTGTTCAATGCCGGGTCACGGGTGACCGAGCGCAGCAGTTGCGGTGTACCGATGCGGCCTGCGACAACATCCAGATGGGCCTGGCGAAAGCTTCTGGCAAAACGCCGGTTGAAGCCGACCTGCAACGACACCTGTGCATCGGCGGCGGCAGCGATGGCGCGGTCGGCTTCGTCCAGAGTGATCGCCATGGGTTTTTCGCAAAAGATGCCTTTACCGGCGCGGGCGGCGGCGATCACCAGTTCGGCATGACTACGGGCCGGAGCTGCAATCAGAACCCCATCGATATCAGGATCATCCAGCAATTGCTGCGGGTCGGTGTAGACCTTCTGCACATTGAGTCTTTCAGCCAGGCGAGCTGCTTGTCCCGGTGTCGGGTCGGCAATCGCAACCAGGCTGGCGCCCGGAATATGCAGGGCTGCGGTCTGGCCGTGAAAGCTGCCCATACGGCCTGCGCCGATGAGACCCAGGCGAATGATCTTGCTCATATGCATGCGTTCCTTGTTGTTGTAATGGAGGGAGCGAGGTCATTCGCTCCATGGACGGTAGAGCAAGCCCTGTGCCATTTCTCAAGTGATTGATATGTAATGGAAATATCTTTTTTTGCGCATGCGAAAGTGTCTATTTGAAAGACATGTCTACAATGACATGTCAAAGAAATGAACACTTCGAGAGCTGCAAATGGCTGACCATTCGTTCCTGACATTGCCCCAGAGTGAGTTGGACTACATCACCGCCATCGGCCCGCTGGCCCTGAATGACGGGCCGATGCTCGATCTGCAACAGGCTTGGCGGGAGTGCCTTGCAGGCAGGGTCGATCCTCATCCTCTGGTCAGGCCGGTGATCTGGGCGTCATGGCGGCGTAGCGTCGAAAACGGGATCGATCCCGAAGATGGCGAATACCGGTTCGTCACGCCGACAGATCTGGCTGAAAAGCTGACCGGTAATGTCTTGTTGATCGAGACCGCTCGGGAGGTGATGCGCGGTCTGCTCGCCTATAACCCACGAGGTCATATCAACCTCACCGATCCACAAGGCACGACTCTCAGTTTCTGCGGGCTGGACATCACGCCGGTGGGCAGTCGCCTGTCAGAGTCCGTACAGGGCACCAACTGCACGGGTCTTGCGATTGCCGAGGACCGACTGGTCTATGTACTGGCCGAGGAAAACTTTGCCAATGGTTTGCGGCAACGTCGCATGCACTGCGCTGCCGCGCCGATCCGCAATGCCGGTGGGCAAACGCTGGCAATCCTGACCCTGACAGCCGAACCGGGATGGTTTCACTTCCATACCCTGGGCACCGTGCAGGCAGCGGCCGAGGCCGTTTCGCGGCAGATGGCGTTGCAGACCCTGCTGGACGAGCAGCGCAGCGTTCTGGAGGTGCTCAATGAAGGCCTGGTTGTGCTTGATGACAAGGGCTGCATCAAGGCACTCAATCGCTATGCCCGCCAGTTGTTTCGGGTCGGACCAGAACTGCTGGACTGCCCGTTCCCGCAACTCGGACACAGCGAATTGAATGACGAAATCATGCAGCATCAGGGTGAAGCGTTACGTGACCTGGACTGTGCCTTTCAGCTTCACGATGGCACTCAACTGGCGTGCCTGGTTTCGGTGTGCCTGACCGGGCAGGGCGGGCGGATTGTGTCGCTGCGCGAGAACCGCCGGATCCGCGAAATCACCCGCCGCATCATGGGCGCTCAGGCCCGTTATACCTTCGACAGCATTCAGGGAAACTCCAGAGTCATGCAGGACGCGCTACGCCTTGGCAGGATCGCGAGTCGCAGCGATTCCACCATCCTGATCCTCGGCGAAAGCGGCACCGGCAAAGAGCTGTTCGCTCAAGCCATCCATAACGCCAGTGACCGCAGCAGCGGTCCTTTTGTGGCCGTCAATTGCGGGGCCATTCCCCGTGAACTGGTGCAAAGCGAGTTGTTCGGTCACGTCGAAGGCGCGTTTACCGGCTCGGCTCGCGGCGGCTCGGCGGGCAAGTTCGAGCTGGCCGATGGCGGGACCATCTTTCTCGATGAAATCGGTGACATGTCGTTTGATGCACAGGTCAGCCTGTTGCGGGTCTTGCAGGAAGGCGAAGTGACCCGTGTCGGGGCCAGGAAGTCCCGTCAGGTCGATGTGCGGATCATCGCCGCCACCCACCGTAACCTCAGTCAGGCGGTGGCCGAAGGCGCGTTCCGGGAAGATCTCTACTACAGGCTCAATGTCCTCAACCTCACTGTGCCGCCGCTGCGGATGCGCAAGGAGGATATCCCTCTTCTGGCTCAGCACTTTCTCGACCGTTGTGCGCAGTCGCTGCGCAAGCCCGTGTCGGGCATCTCCAGCCCGGCGCTGGACGCGCTCATGGCGTATCCATGGCCGGGTAATGTACGAGAACTGGAAAACATCATCGAGCGCGCCACCAATCTGGCGGCGACGGCATCGCTCCAGCCAGCCGACCTGCCCCTGGAAATCATCCAGGCATCGCTCCGGCCGCAACCTCCATCACGGCCTGAATACAATGATGCCCCTGACCTGGGAGCCCATGAAATGAACGCGATCATCGATGCGCTGAAGCACACCAACGGAAATATCCGGCTGGCTGCAAGGCACCTGAAAGTGTCACGCGGCGGGCTGTACAACAAGATGAACCGATTCGGGCTCAGCGCCGATGCCTTCCGTTAGGCTGACTTGACCATGAACCGGCCTCGGTTCGCAGCATATCGACCAGTTCGCGAAGGCCTGGCGTCATTTGTCTGCGGTCCGGGTAGTAGATATGAAAGGGTGGTTCGATTGGAGCCCAGTCGGGCAGCACCACTTGCAGTTCACCCCGATCCAGATGACCGCGTATACGATCCTCCAGGCAATATGTGATTCCTCTGTCTGCCAGAGCCATTTCAATACCGAGCCCGGTCTCATTGACGCATAGCTGCCCGGTTACATCAATCGTCCGGTGTTCTCCATCCTTCTCGAAATCCCAGCGGTAGATCGTCCCGTTGCCGGTGCGGATCTGGATGCAGTTGTGATGCCTGAGGTCTTCGGGATGCACAAGCCGCGGCGATCGATTGATATACCGCGCAGAAGCCGTTGCCACCCACCTCAACGGGCCGCTGATGGGCACGGCGATGAAGTCTTCCGGGATGGTTCCCCCATAGCGGATACCTGCATCGAAACCTGCCGCGATGATATCCATCATGCGGTCGTCCACGGCTATTTCGACCGACACGTCGGGGTAAGCGTCCAGAAACGGAGGCAGCCATCTTGTGAGCAACAGACGCGCGCCGTCATTGAGAACGTTGATGCGCAATCGCCCCGAAGGTCTGTCACGGTGCCTGTCCACTTCAGCCAGTGCGCCGCCGATTTCCTGAAAACCGATTGAAAGCCGTTTAGCCAGAGTGGCACCGGCATCCGTAGGAGAAACCGTGCGGCTGGTGCGATTGAGCAGACGTACGCCAAGGCGGGTTTCCAGATTGCGGATGGAATGGCTGAGAGCCGAGGTTGTGATACCCAGTTCGATAGCCGCTCTGGAAAAGCTTCGATGGCTTTCTACCGCCAGGAACGCATTCAGATCGGCCAGATCCGCTCGTGACAGCCTGGTAGTCGGGAGTACCGGCATCATCGATCCCTATTGTTGATTTCTATTCAATGCTTTGTGCGGAATACCTAAACAAAGCTGATTTGATCCAAGTGTACCATTAGAAAAATTCATTAATGGTTGGGGTAGCAGCGGCATAGTGCTGCGGCCCGTTAACCCGACGGCAGGATATTTTCATGAGTCAATCAGACGGAATTGCGCTCAGCGATCCATCGGCAACCCCTGTTCCCCATGGCGTCAGCGCAGCTATCGTGACGCTTGGCCTGGGCGGGCTTTTCATCGGTACGGGCGAGTTTGTTTCCATGAGTCTTCTTCCGGACCTTGCGACCGGCACGGATGTCTCGGTGCCAACGGCCGGTGGCTACATCAGTGCCTACGCGCTTGGCGTGGTGATCGGTGCACCTGCCATTGCGATCATGGCCGCGCGCTGGCCCAGAAAGCTTTTGCTGATCTCTCTGCTGGCACTGTTCGCACTGGGGTATGCCGCAAGTGCAGTGGCCTGGGATCACCTGTCGCTGCTCGCGGCCCGGTTCATGGCAGGTTTGCCCCATGGCGCCTATTACGGCGTCGCCTGCCTGGTAGCGGCAGCCATGGTGGCCGAAAACCGCAAGGCCCAGGCGGCCGGGTATGTGATGGCAGGCCTGGCGGCAGCCAATGTGATCGGTGTACCGGTCGCGACCTGGATCGGACAGCTCTGGGGCTGGCGTGCGACTTTTGCTGCGCTTGCCATTGCCGGAGTAGTTTCGATGGCATTGTTCTGGTACTTCGTGCCAGCCATTCCCAAGGATGAAAAAGCCAGCCCCAGGGCCGAGTTGAGCGGGCTGAAGAGGCCCCAGATCTGGCTGACGCTGGCGACGGCCTCGATCGGTTTCGGCGGCATGTTTGCGGTGTACAGCTATATCACGCCGACCCTCACTGAAGTGAGCGGCTTTGGCATCGATCAGGTGCCCATGATACTGGCGCTGTGGGGCCTCGGCATGATTGTCGGCAATCTGGCGGGAGGCTGGCTGGCGGACCGCGCACTGATACCGGCCATTTTCTACATCATGATCTGGAACCTTGTGTTTCTCGGACTCTTTTCCGTCTGCGCGTCTTCGTCCTGGGGCTCACTGGCGATTCTGTTTTTCATCGGTTGTGGCTTTGCGCTCGTGCCGGCGCTGCAAGTGCGTCTGATGAACGTTGCAGGTGAGGCACAGACCCTTGCCGCTGCTCTCAATCACAGCGCCTTCAACATCTCCAATGCTGTGGGTGCAAGTCTTGGAGGGTTCTCCATTGCTTCGGGCTTCGGGTGGGCATCTACTGGATGGGTCGGAAGCATCCTTGCGGCATCGGGCATTGTATTGATGTGTATTTGTGTGGTGGTTCAGCGCTGGGAGGGACGCAAGGCGGACCGTTGACATTCAAGATTCAGCCAGGCAGGTCTTCGGCAATCGGCGATGGGGTGGTAACTTACGAAGCCGTTCTCTTTTCAGGCAGATCAAGGATCGTCGGCTGTGATTGATATATTGGTTGAAGTCGTTTTTCGAGCCATTTGCTACTTTGTCGGCTGGCCTGTGATGAAAGCTCTCACTCTCGGAAAGTATCCCGTGAAAGGTTCCTGGTTTTCCGAAACCCTGCAGGCGAATCTGACGTCTTTGATGGGTATTGCAGTCCTGGCAGTTACTGTCCTTGCAATACTGACGTTGTAGTCGTGTTACCGATCAGTTAACAAACGTGCAGGAAGCGGCTTGCTGACGAAAAAAACTGAAAATCGGCAGATATCCCGGGCCAGAACTGAAGTCGCCAGCAAGCTGCCTCCCGCACGTTGGCTAGCCTGCCTTACCCGTAAACCGCAGCCTCACGCGCCTGCGCACTTTTCCAGCTATCAAGGTTCTTCAGGGTGGCCAGATAGCGCTGGATATTGGCGTAAGTCTCTGGTTTCTCCAGGCGCTCGACCAGTTCGGCAACGAACAGCATCATGAAGTCCGCACCACTGAGCTTTTCCCCGACCAGAAACGTCCTGTTTTCCAGTTGCTGATCCAGGTAGCCAAAGACCTTTTCGCATTCCAGCTGCGCATAACCGGGCAGAAAGGAGAGAGTGGCTGTTTCGCGCTGGGCAAAGATCTTCAGCAGCGGCGGCAGCATGGCCGAGCTTTCGGAGAAGTGCAGCCATTGCAGATAGTCCAGGTAGTCTGCGGTGTGCTTTTCAGGAGCGAGGTGCGGCGCGAAGCGTTCGATAAGGATTTCGGTGATGGCGCCTGACTCGGCAACGACCTTGCCATCGAGTTCGATAACCGGGGATTTGCCCAGCGGATGGATCGCCTTCAAGGACTCGGGGGCAAAATGGGTCTTGCTGTCGCGACGGTAGAATTCAATGTCGTACGGCGCGCCAATCTCCTCCAGCAGCCAGAGAATGCGGATGGAGCGAGACTGGTTCAGATGATGCAGCCTTATCATGGTCTTTCCTTGAGGCGATGAGCGATAAGGCATCCTAGAGATCAGGCCGGTTGGCAGCCAACAAGGTTATTTTCCGAACCCCATAAATTATTTTATGAGGCTGGTCCTATATCGCAGCCTGTAACTCCAGGCTGCGACCCGGTATCGCGGCAATAAGCTCCTGGGTGTAAGCCGCCTCTGGCCGTTCGAAGACGTCGCTGGCCAGGCCTTGTTCGACGGTCTTGCCGTTCTGGAGTACCAGTACCTGATGGGCGACGCTGGCGACTACCGCCAGGTCATGGGATACCAGCACATAAGCGATGCCCAGTTCGCTTTGCAGCTCGACGAGCAGGTCGAGGATCTGCGCCTGCACCGAAACATCCAGTGCCGAGACCGGTTCATCGAGCAACAGCAGGTCCGGTTGCAGGGCCAGGGCTCTGGCAATCGCCACCCGCTGCCGCTGTCCACCTGACAACTCGCGAGGCAGTCGGTCCAAGTATGCCGTCGGCAAATGAACCCGCTCAATCAACTGGCGTGCCGCCTGCTCAAGTTCCCGGCCCTTGAGCAGGCCAAAGGAAACCAGCGGCTCGACGATGCTTTCAAACAGGGTGAAGCGTGGATCGAGAGCACCGAACGGATTTTGCTGGACCAGCTGGATACGCCGCCGCAACGGCCTGAACTCGTTCCAGCCGAGGTCCGTGACATCGCGGTCCTCGAACAGAACTCGCCCGTGAGTCGGCTTTTCCAGACCCAGTGCGATGCGTAGTGCAGTGCTTTTGCCGGAGCCGGACTCGCCGACGATGGCCAGCGTCTGTCCCGGATAAACCTTGAAATTGACGTCCTGCAAGGCCTGGAAGTCGGCGTCTTCACCCTTTACATGGGGCAGACGATAGGTCTTGCCGATATTGCTCAGGGTCAGCAGCGGTGTAGCGTCTGGCGCGACAGGGCGGTGCGCTGCCGGGCTTTTTCTCTGGCCGAACGCCGGCGCGGCCGCAATCAAGGCGCGTGTATAGCTGTGTCCGGGATGGACAAGGATCTGCCGTGGCGGACCTTGCTCCACCAGTTCACCGCTTTTCATCACCAGGACCCGGTCTGCGCGGTCGGCAGCCACGCCAAGGTCGTGGGTGATGATCAGCAGGGAAATGCCACGCTCGCCCACCAGACGTTGCAGGTGGTCGAGAATCTTGCGTTGTACCGTGACATCCAGAGCACTTGTAGGCTCATCGGCGATGATCAGGCGCGGATTGCCTGCCAGCGCGATGGCGATCAGCACCCGCTGGCGCATGCCGCCGGACAGCTCATGGGGGTATTGCCGGGCGCGCAGCACCGGCTTGTCGAGGCCGACCTGTTCCAGCAATTCCACCACGTCGGCGTCGATGGCCGGGTAGCGGCGACCGTGAGCCTGGATCAATGCTTCGGCAATCTGCTGGCCGATACGCAAGGTCGGGTTGAGGCTGACCATCGGGTCCTGTGGCACCAGACCGATGATGCTGCCGCGAATCCGCCGCTTCTCGCGTTCAGACGCGTGGCTCAGGTCGTTGCCGTCGATCCGAAGCTCACCGCTGGTGATGGTCGCGTTATCCGGCAGCAGACCGAGGATCGAGTTGGCGATGGTGGACTTGCCCGAACCGGACTCGCCGACAATCGCCACGGTCTCGCCTCTGGCCACCTGAAAGGAAACGTTGCGCACGGCCTGGGTGAGCTGCCCGTTGAAACGATAGGTCACATTCAGGTTCTGGAGATCGATCAGTTGCGGGGCGTCGGTCATCGTTGAGTCTCTTCCAGAGTGCGAGCGATATGGTTGAAGCTGAACACCACGGCAACCAGAAACAGGCCGGGCAACAGCGACACCCAGGGCGCGGTCATCAGGAAGTGACGGCCATTGGCAATGAGCGTGCCCCATTCGGCGGCTGGTGGCTCTGCGCCAAAGCCGAGAAAACTCAGGCCGGCGGTGGCCAGAATGGCCGCGCCGAAATCCAGGGTGGCCAGCACCGCAACCGGGCCCCAGGCATTGGGCAGGATGTGTCGCAGCAAGGTCCGGGTCCAGCTTGCGCCGCCCAGCCTGGCCGCTTCGACGTAAGGCAAGGTCTTGACGCGCAGCACTTCCGCACGGGTGGTGCGGGCGAAGCCAGGAATGATCCCGACGCCCACCGCGATTGCCACCGGAATGGTGCCGAAGCCGATGGCCGTGACGATGGCCAGAGCCAGCAACAGGCCGGGCAGGGCCAGCAAGACGTCAATGAAACGCATGATCACGGCATCGATGCGACCGCCTGCAAAACCGGAAATCACTCCGAGGCTGAGCCCGCCGGCCATGGCGATGCCGACGGCCAGCAAGGCGGCCTGCACCGACAGGCTGGAGCCATGCACCACGCGGGTATAGAGGTCGCGCCCCAGTTCGTCGGTACCGAACCAGTGGACGGCATTGGGCGGCGTCAGCTTGTCGGCGGGCGACGTGGCGTAGGGGGCGTAGCTGCTGAGCAGGGTCGGTGCGACGGCTGCCAGCAACGCAAAAGCCACGATGGCCAGTGCCAGCAGAAATCCGGGGCGACGCAGCAGTGGTCTGACCGCATCGAAAGCCCGACTCAGACTGCTGCGCCGCTGCCACTGAGGTGCAGGTGGTGTTTCACTGCGGCTGACAGCGCGTGCCAGACGTGCAAGGCGAGTATCGAAAATGGTCATGGCGTCAGGAGACCTTTGGCGTGTGGGCGATGCGCGGATCCAGCGCGGGGTAGAGCAGGTCGACGATCAGATTGACCACGACGAAAGCGGCAGCCGAGACGGCGACGATGGCGAGTACCACCGGAATGTCCTGGCGCAGCACCGCCTCCTGGGCAAGGCGACCGACGCCGGCACGGGCGAAGATGGTTTCCACCAGCACTGCGCCGGAAACGGTGTTGCCCACCTGCAGGCCGATCAGCGTCAGCAGTGGCAAGGCTGAGTTCTTGAAGGCATGGCGTGCCTGAACCTGTGCGCGACTCAGGCCTTTGGCGTAGGCGGTGATGATGTAGGGTTCTTTCCACACCCCCTGAAAGCCGCGCAGCAGAACCTGCGCATAAACCGCAGCGCTGGGAATCGCCAGGGTGACCGCAGGCAATATCAGGCTGGAAAAGCCCTGATTGCCGGTGGCCGGAAACCAGCCGAGGCTGAAAGCGAACAACTGGATCAGCAACAACCCCATCCAGAATACCGGCACCGAGAAACCCAGCGATGGCAAGCGCGACAGAGCCACTTGCAACGGTTTCCAGCGCACGTAAGCGGTGAGGTAAGCCAGGCCGACCCCGCCGATCAGCGACAGGAGAATGGCCAGGCCTGCCAGCGACAGGGTCTGCGGCAGACGCTCGACCAGCAGTTCCGAAACGGGGCGGTTGAGCGTCAGCGAATGGCCGAAGTCACCGTGGATCGCGCCCCACAGCAGATCGATGTACTGCTCGAAGACGCCACGATCCAGCCCGTAATACTGTTTGGCCTGAGCGATGTCCTGTTCGGACAGGGCATCGATCTCGACACCGGAGGCACTGAGCATGATGGACAGGGTGTCGCCGGGCAGCAGATACAGGATGAAATAGGTGATGCTGTAGGCACCCCAGAGTACCAGCAGCGCCTGGGCAATCCGGCCAAGGACGTAACGGCTCATGGCGTTGCGATCTCGATGTCGTTGAACAGCGCAAAGCCTTCGGCGGTCCAGTGGAAGTTACGCACCTTCTTGGCCGTCGCGGCTTGCCATACCCGCTCATAGACCGGGAATGCCGAACCTTCGTCGATCAGCAGGTTCTGCAGGTCGCCATAGGCCTGTGCCCGTTGTTCGGGGCGAGTGGCGGTCAGCCCGGCATCGAACAGTTCCAGCGCCTTGGGCAGCGTTTGCGGTTCGTAGAGGTTGGTGGCCAGGGTCGAACTGTTTGCAGTGCGCGGATCGATGATGGTTTGCAGGACAATCGGGTCGGCGCGGGTCATGTAGGTCGATGTCAGGTCGTAGTTGCCTGCGGCGTTGGCCGCTGCCCATTCGGCAGTGGTCACGACGTTGAGCTTGAACTCGATACCGATCTTGCGCAGTTGATCCTGGATCAGCACGTCGCCAGCGCTTTCGGCAGGCGACAGGTTGTACGCCAGCCTCAGGCGTTTGCCGTCCTTGTAGCGATAGCCGTCGGCATTTTTCTGCCAGCCGGATTCTTCAAGCAGGCGTTCGGCACCCTGAGGGTCATAGGCAAGCTTGTCGCCCAGATTTCTGTAATAGGGCGTGGTGATGTCGTAGATGCTGGAAACCACCGGGAATTGCGCGTTATAGACAGTCGCGGCGTAAGTCTTGCGGTCGATGCCTTTCTGCAGCGCCATACGTACATTGCGATCGGCCAGGATGCGCGTACCACGGGTATTGGGGTACATGTTCAGGGCCGGGCCTGGCAGAGAACGGCTCTGGATGGTGGCACCCTTGGATTTGAACAGGTTCAGGTCCACTTCCGAAAACGGATTGCGCGGCCAGAGAATATCTACCTGACCTTGTACGAACTGGCCGTTGCGTACGCTTTCTTCCGGCACGTAACTGACTTCGACGGTATCCAGATGCGCTTCGCCCTTGTTCTGGGCATTGGCCGATGGCCAGGCGTAGCCCTTGCGTTTGGTCAGGCGCAGACCGCTTTCCGGGGTGTAGCGCTCCAGCACGAAAGGCCCGGTGCCAATGATCGCGCCCAGCGAGCGTTCCTTGGCACTGAGCTTGTAGGACTCCGGAGCCAGAATCGAGAGGTTGGTGGTGGACGTGGCCTGCAGGAAACCGGCATTGGGTCTGGCCAGCACCAGCTTGACGGTAAAGTCGTCCAGCACTTCGGCATGATCGTAGCCCGCCAGATACGTCGCACCGAAGGTGGTCGGCAACTGGGTGGCAAAAGCCTTGTTGGAATCATAAGCGGCCTTCACCGCCTGGGCATCGAAGCGTGTGCCGTTGCTGAAGGTGACGTCCTTGCGCAGGTGAAAGGTGTATTCCAGCGCGTTGTCGCTCACTTCCCAGCGCTCCGCCAGCCAGGGAATGATATTGCCGGTTTGTGGGTCCTGATCGGTCAATGATTCGGCGACATTGCGCAATACGACCCGGTGTTCCAGCCAGTAGACCTGGAAAGGGTCGAGGCTGACCAGCGTGGTGTTATCCCTGAAAAAAGCGACTTTGAGTGTCTTGGTTGCCTGGCTGTCCTGACTGGCCGGTGAGCAGCCCAGCAAAGTGCTGGCCGCGACGGCGGCGAATAACAGGCGTGGCAGAAGAGGGCTTTTGATCATTGCTGCGTCCCCTGGTCCGCGGGGTTGCCTGGCAATGCCTGAGATTGAATGCGGTGCATGAGAAATCCTCTTCAAGTCGAACAGCGCTTCAGGCTGGTTTTTAAGACCTTATTCGTCTGAGGAGGAGTTGTGAAAGTCTTTTTGGTTGTAAGCTAATATACGTTTTTATGATCTATGGTTTTTTTATTATGCTTAATTGGCATTTTTGAAATGGCAAATCCGCCCTGTTTGCAGGCAGGTGACTCGTCCGTGCAGTGAAAACTCCGCAGGATTGCATCCAAGCCATTGATATCGAATGAAAAATATTGAGTCCCGGAGATAGCACATCCGTACTATTGGCCGGGATCTTCCGTGGAGGTAGATTCCGGGCAGCCCGATGCTTTGCATGAAGGCTGAAGATGACTTTGCCCGGACAGAATCAGTAATCAGGAAGTGCCATGAAACGCTTGCTTGCAGGAGCCGTTCTGGGGGTGTTTTCAGCGGTGGCCTGCATGGCCCTCGCCGCGAAGACAGATGGGCGCATTCCCCTGGAGACCTATATCGGCAAGTACCCATGGGAAAAGGTCAATGGCATCGCCTTTATCGAAGATCCTGACGTGCGGGCCGCCGTGATCAAGGCGGCACCTTCGGCCATGGTCAGCGATGCGGTGCTGGGTGAGGACATGATCAGTCCGATCCTCAAGGTCGATGACCGTTTGCTGGCATCGGGTTGGGATCGTCGCAGTGGTGGTTCAGTGAACTGGGCTATTCTTGCGGCGCTGGATGGCAGCCGCATGGCGCTGTGTTACTACGAAGAATACGACAACAACATGGCGTACTGGTATGTCGATGGCGAGATCGTCGTTACGACCACGGATGGCAGCGGCTGCCCGTCAGAAGCGGGTGACATCGCCGACATGGGCACATTTCCGATAGGCCCTGTTCCTGATGAGCTTATATATGACGAGCCTGTGCCGTCGGGTGCCGTGGTCAATTGAATACCGGGGTTTTCGTCTGCCTTGCAGACGTCATGATTTTCCTGGAGAGCTTACCTTGAAAGGTAGTTTGATAACGCTCATGGCCACGCTTGCCTGGGCAACCGCCGCAGGAGCCGAGACATCGGCCACGCTTTCGGAGCCTGTAGGTGGCTGGCGCTACAACGGTCTTCTGGACCGCAGTGAAAACCCTCGCGTCGCTTATCCCACGCCGCCCATCGATCGGGGCGTGGAGCGCAATCGCACCATGATCGAAGGCCAGCTCAAGGCGATCGGCAAACAGCGTGGGCCGCATGTGCTTTCGGTCAATGGCAACCCGTTGAATCTGTATACCGACGAAGAAGGGCGTTTTGCCCGGCCTTATGCATTTGGTGCCGGCTCCAACAGCGTCGAAGTGCGCAGTGCCGAAGGCAAGTCGCTCAAGCGCGTTCAGTTCTATGAAGCCAACAGCCAGCGAACCCCGGCGCGGATTCGCGTTGTGCTGGGCTGGGACGATCCCCAGGCCGAACTCGATCTGCACATCGTGACCCCCGACGGTCAGCATGCGTTCTTCGGGCATACGGCCTTGACCAACGGCGGCGGCCTGGACCCGGACGGGGTCGACGGGCCAGGCCCGGAAATGTTCACCATGACAGCTCCCATGAAGGGCACTTACCTGATTTACGTGAACTACTGGGGCAACTTCGGCAACGGCGGTTACAACTTCGATGAAGCCAGCAACAAACAGGAAGTCATTACTTCGCAGATAAGCCTGGTGCTCAACGAAAACACCGTCGATGAAAAACGCGAAACCTTCATCGTGCCTCTGCGTGCCATCGGTGACCTGCTGCTGGTCAAGACATTCAACTATTGATCATCCCGTCCCATGGATGAATTGGGTTTTGTGAACATGAGCGATAACTCGACTGCAACAGCGGCTTCCCAGTCTGCCGAAACACCTGTTGTCAAACGCCGTCCGGTGCTGCTGGCCGGGTTGTTTCTGGTGGCCGGTGTTGCCGGGGCAATGGGCTGGTTCATGCACAAACCCAAGGTGCAGGTGGCCGCCATTGCCAGTGACAGACTGGGCATGAGCCGCCCGGACGGCCTGCTGGAAACCCGATCCCTGAGCCAGTTGCCCAGGGACCTGCTGGCCGTGCCGTTCCTCAAGGAAACCCTGACCGAAGATTTCGTCTTCTATTACGAAACCCATGCCGATCGACTCGGCTTGATCGGCAGCCTGCGCAGAATCATCTACGAATACGACCTGAAGTTGCAGGACACCCTGATCGAACAGCTTCTCGATCAACCGGCGGATATTGCCCTGTGGCGTGGCAAGGATGGGCGGCTCAAGGATTTTCTGCTGGTCATGGACCGCGGAGGCCTGGCCAAGACTCTGGAGCCGCTGCTCAAAGTGTTGTACGACACCCAGTTGAACAATATTGGCGTACTGAAAGTGGGTGCCGATGAGGTGCCGCTCTATCAACTCAGTTACAACGCCAGCAAGTCACTGGTATTCGCATCCCACGGCGACAAGCTGGTGGTGCTGTCCAACCCGGCCAGGCTTGTGGGGCCGGACACCGCAACCCATGAACCGACATCTTCCGGCATGAGCCCGGCTGACGAGCAGGAAAACGGTTCCTCGCCCGCACCCGGCAGCGTTTCCACCGAAGCCATGGCCGCTTTGCTCAAGGGCGACAAACTGTTTACCGAAGCCTTCGGTCTGGAGCCACGGGCACCTGAGGTCAAGCAACGCCTGTCGGTCAACTCCAGTGTACTGGCCATGGGGTATCAGCGCTTTATCCCGAACTTCGCCGGCCTGCGTTTCGAGATGGATGACAAGGGCTGGCACAGTTTCCTGGCCATGGACGAACTGGAGAATCAGCCGGATCTGAACTTCAAGCCGATCTGGCAGGCCATGCCTATAGGGGCCAGCGCCTGCGTGGCCTTGCCGCTGGCTGCCGCCCAGCAGAAGCCGCTGCTGGTCAAACTGGGTGCACAGGATGCTGTGGCTCAGGCACTGACTGAGCACATCTCCGATTCGGCAGGCCTGTGCTGGTACGCCGACTCGCGCCTGTACACGCCGCTTCTGGTTGCCAGCCTCAAGCACCAGGAAAAAACCGGCCTCGACGCAGATCTGGGCAGCCTGTTCGGCTCCATGGTCGGTGCCTATGAGGCCAATGTCGCGGAAAAAGTGTTTCCTGTGATCGAGAAGCAGGAGGGCCAAACCCACCAATGGCAACGGCAGGTCAGTACCAACTTCGGGCCGTATCTGGCTCGCAATGCCGAGAATCCGGACGCCATCACCGGCAAGGCCTTCATGAAGGTCAGTCTGGCGCGTCATGGCTCGACGCTGCTGTTTTCCCTCGACGACAAGCTCGTGGACAAGGCCCTCGGCACCCTCGACAAGCGATTCCCGCCGCTGGCCGATGTATTGCCCAAGGACTCGCTGGTGCCGATCTACTTCAATCCCGGCTCCATGGCGCAACTGATGCAACAGGAAACCCTGGGCAGCCTGCCGAAAGACATGGAACCGGTGTTCTATAACGCCGCGCAGACCCATCTGATTCCCAAGCTGCGCAAGCTGGGCGGTTACGGCAAGTACGCACTCACGCTGCCGCAAGGCACCGAGCCCGACGGCCATTGGCAATGGCTGCCGCTGGAGTGGAAAGCCCTGTGATCACGCTTGTTCGAGGATTTGTCCTGTTGGCAATGCTGCTGGGCAGCCGGGCGTTTGCCAGTGAGGTGCCGCCGCTCGATGCGCAGCAATCCCAGGTGTTTCGTGCCTGGTTCGTGCGTATCGCCCAGGAACAGCTGGCCCAGGGACCCAGCCCGCGCTGGTATCAGCAGGACTGCGCGGGACTTGTGCGTTTTGCCAGTAATGAGGCGCTGAAGGTTCATGACGATAAATGGCTGCGCAGCAATGGCCTGTCGAACCGTTATCTGCCACCAGAACTGCAATTGAGCGAGGCTCAGCGAGGGCTCGCCCAGCAATGGCAGCAGGGGGGAGGCAAGGTCGGCCCGTACGTGAATGCCATCAAGCTTATCCAGTTCAACAGCCATCTGGTGGGACGCGACGTGACCCAGGCTCGCCCCGGCGACCTGCTGTTTTTCGATCAGGGCGACGACCAGCACCTGATGATCTGGATGGGGCGCTACATCGCCTATCACACCGGCACCACAACCCCCACTGACAACGGCATGCGCTCCGCGAGCCTGCAGCAACTCATGACATGGAAGGACACCCGATGGATACCCGACGCTGCCAACCCCAATTTCATCGGCGTCTATCGACTCAACTTTCTCTCCCAATGATCGGTGCCCGCATGCCGCGTATCTGTTCTCTGATTTCATTGCTTCTGGCGTTGCTGATCCCCGTGGCCAGTACCCACGCCGAAGACAGCGTTGCACCCAGCGGTTATAGCCCGGTGTCCGGCGAAAGCTTTTTCCTGCTGGCGGACAGCAGCTTTTCCAGCAACGAACAGGCGCTGGTCCGCCTGGAAGCGCCGGGGCGTGACTATCGCCGGTTTCGCATGGAGCCTTACGGTGGCGCAGACATTCGCGTATATCGCATAGAAAAACCGCTGGATTTCCTCAAGCGGCAGAAGAACCTGCACCGCGTGGTCAGTGAGGGCCAGTTCAAGGGCGAAGGCTTGTCCAACACCCTGGCTTATCTGTGGGACAACTGGTACCGCACCTCACGTCGCGTGATGCAGAGAGCGTTTTCCTACGAGTCCCGTAAGCAGGTGACCGAGGAAGTGCCTGAACTGAAGATGGGCAACGCCATCGCTGCGCCGACACCTTTCGAGTCTCAGCCCCAATTCGCCCTGATCCCCGGCCTGCCGGTTGTCAGCCAGTTCCGTTACCCGCTGTGGGAAGCCAAACCTATCCAGCCACCGGCCGGCGTGGATCTGAGCGGTTCGTCCAGCAAGTTCGTCACTGTGGTGCCGGGCAACGTCTATATCCCGCTGGGCCAGTTGAAGCCAGGCCTGTATCTGGTGGAGGCGCTGATCGGCAAGTACCGCGCCACGACCATGGTCTTCGTTTCCAATACCGTGGCAGTGAGCAAGATTTCCGGTGACGAGCTTCTGGTATGGGCCGCCCGCAAGCATGACGGCAGTTCGGCACCCAAGGTCAATGTGCTGTGGACCGATGGCCTGGGCGTAATGAGCAGCGGGGCGACCGACAACGATGGCTTGCTGAGACTGAAACACGTCAGCCCCGAGCGCTCGTTCGTGATCGGTGAAGACGAAGAGGGCGGTGTCTTCGTTTCGGAAAACTTCTATTACGACAGCGAAATCTACGACACCAAGCTTTATGCCTTTACCGACCGGCCCATGTACCGGCCCGGGGACTGGGTGTCGCTGAAGATCGTCGGTCGCGAGTTCAAGAATGCCCGTGATTCGGTTGCGCCGACCGCTGCCGATGTGGAGGTCACGGTGCTCGATGCCACAGGAACTGCACTGCAATCGCTGCCATTGAAGTTTGACGCCGTGTCCGGTGCCCAAGGGCGTTTCCAGTTGCCGGATAACGCCGTGGCGGGCGGCTATGAATTGCGTTTCAGCTACAGGGACCAGGCCTACAGCAGTGCCTTCCGGGTGGCGGAATACATCAAGCCGCATTTTGAAGTGTCGCTGAACCTGGCCAGACAGGACTACGGCACCGGCGAGCCGGTAAAAGGCAATCTGGTGTTGCTGTATCCGGACGGCAAGCCGGTGGCCAATGCCAAGGTGACCCTGAGTCTGCGCGCCCAGCAACTGTCCACGGTCGATAACGAGCTGCAATACCTCGGGCAATTTCCGGTGGAGCTGACCAGCACCGAACTGACCACCGATGCCAAGGGCAATGCGCCCCTTGATCTGCCTGCTGCCGACAAGCCCAGCCGTTACATGCTTACCGTGTTCGCCAGTGATGGTGCGGCGTATCGGGTCAAGACCACCCGGGAAATCCTTATCGACCGCGGCGCGGCCAGTTTCCGCCTCACTGCGCCCCGGCGTTTCAGTGCCGTGGGCGAGAAGGTTGCGTTCAGCTATCAGAATGAAGGCAGCAGCGAGCCGCTCAAGTCCGTGACGCCGAGCAGCTACAAGTGGGTTCGTCTGGAAGACCAGACCAGTGGCGGCGACAAGCTCGCGGTTACAGCAAAGGATTTCAGCCTGACCTTCGAGCGTCCGGGTACCTACAACCTGACCCTGCTGGATGAGCATGGCCGCCTGCTGGGCGCCACCGGGCATTCCGTGACCGGTGACGGCGTCAAGGCCGTGCCGGGCACCGTGGAAATCATCTTCGACAAGCCCGAGTACAAGGTGGGCGACGAAGCCCTGGCGTTGATCACTTTCCCCGAGCCGGTCAGCGATGCGCTGCTGTCTCTGGAGCGCGACAAGGTCGAGGCCACAGCCTTGCTGTCCAGGGGCGGCGACTGGCTGAAGATGGAGAAACTCAACGACACCCAATACCGGGCCCGGATTACGGTAAAGGACGCCTTTGCGCCGAACCTGACCTTCTCGGTCCTGTACACCAAAGGCGGCCAGTACAGCTTCCAGAATGCGGGTATCAAGGTAGTTGCGCCGCAGATAGACGTGGCCATTGCCACGGACAAGGAAGATTACCAACCGGGTGATATCGTCTCGGTGGAACTGACCACACACTTCGCTGGCAAACCGGTCCCGGCACATCTGACGGTCAGTGTGGTGGACGAAATGATCTACGCGCTGCAACCGGAAATCGCACCGACCATCGACCAGTTCTTCTATCACCCACGCCGCAATAACGTGCGCACCAGTGCCAGTCTGTCGTTCATCAGCTACGACGTGGCATTGCCGGGCAGTCCGAGTGCGCCGGGCAAGGCCAACCGCAGCGAGCGGGGGGTGAAAGTGCTGGAGCGGCCGAGACGTGAGGACGTCGACACCGCTGCATGGGAACCCGAGCTGGTGACCGACGCCAATGGCAAGACGCGCTTTACCTTCAAAATGCCGGACTCGCTGACCCGCTGGCGCATCACGGCCCGCGCCATCGATCAGAACGGTCAGGTCGGGCAGAAAAAGCAGTTTGTACGTTCGGAAAAACCGCTTTACCTGAAATGGAGCGGCCCGACCCGATTCCGTACAGGCGACCAGCCTGATCTGGGTGTGTTTGCTTTCAGTCAGGCGGATAAACCGATCAAGGCCGAACTGGTGACGCAGTACGCCGGCACCGGGCAGCGTGTGCCCGTCACCCTGAACAAGGGCATCAACTACATTGCGTTGCCAGGGTTTGCACTGGCCAGTGGCGAGTGGACGGCGCAACTGATTCAGGACGGAAAAGTCGCCGATGCACTGGCCGTGAATCTGACCGCGACCGGGGAAGGCTGGCAGGTGACGCAAAACCGGAGCCTGGACGCCGTCAGCGGCGACAATCCGCTGGCCTTGCCGAGCGATGCAACGGGTATCCGCCTGCGTCTGGACGACAGCCCGCAAGCGCTGTTCCGTTCGGCTCTCGACGATTTGCTGAGCTACCCCTATGGCGGCGTCGAGCACACGGCCAGCGGGCTGTTGCCGCTGAGCATGGCCTATCCGATCCTGTCGTCGAATCCTCAGGTCAGGGACCGTCTGCGCCTGATCATGCAGAACAGCCGTTTGCGGCTGGTGCAAATGGCCGGTCCTTCGGCGAGCTTTACATGGTGGGGCTATGACGTTGAGCCGGATGCGTTCCTGACGGCCTACGCCTATTACGCCGACTGGCACGCCAGCAAGGCTCTGGAGCTGCATCTGCCGCCGGAGCATTGGCAACGGGTGCTGGAGGTGTATGCGAAACAGGCCAGAAACACGCCTCTGCTGCAACGGGCGCTGATCCTGTCGTTTGCCAGACAAATGCAATTGCCGGTCAACACCTTGCTCAGTGGCTTGATGGATGATCTGGCGAAGGCCGGTGAGGGGCCTCAGGCGAACCTGTTGGACAGTGGTGAAGACAGCATGGTCATGAGCGCCCCGGATTCTGCATTGGGACTGGCCGCAGCGCGTGCACTGACCGCTTCCCTGGCCCGGCAGTCGAAAGTGACGTTGCCGGAGGCTTTCAGCCGTCAACTTCCGGATGCCCAGCAACGTCTGGCTGTCAGCTCCCAGCCCTTTGTCGAAGCCTTGAACCTGTCGCTGCAAGGCTTCGATCAGGGCCGTGCCCATGCGTTGCTGCAACGTCTGCTGCCACAGCAATCGACGCTGGAGCGCGCCCTGGCCTTGAGCTGGTTGCAACGCAGCATCGAGCAGGCTTCGCCTACCATCGCTCTGGCACCGGGTGAAGGCTGGAAGAAACGATACGGCGACAGCGGTGAAATGTACTGGATCTGGCAGGGGGCTACTCCCGTGCCAGCGGTATTGTCGTTGTCCGGGACCCAGGAACGCCCGCTGCGGGCCTTGCTGAGCTATCAGACCCGGCAGCCGGCAATCGATCCGATGGCTGTGACCGTCACCCGTCGCCTGTCGCGCCTTGTACCGGGAGACGAAGCGTTCAAGTTCAGTCTCGAAGCGGTCGATGGCAAGCCCTTGTCCAGTGACAGCCTTTATCTTGACGAGGTGATCGTCACCAGCAAAGCCGCCAAACCGCTGCGCTACGGCATGATCGAAGTGCCACTGCCACCGGGCGCGGATGTCGAGCGCACCACCTGGGGTATCAGGTTGCAGGGCAAGGTCGGCACTGAACCGACGGCGCTGGAAAAGGCCCGTTTTGAGCCGGGGCAAATGGCTTACGCCATTCCAGTGGATGCCTTGAGCGGCGAATTGCGGGTACGCCATCTGGTGCGTTTCTCGCAAAAAGGCCAGTTCAAGCTGCCGCCGGTGCGTTTCACTCAGGTCTATGCGCCGCAGAATCAGGCTATGGAAACAAAGCCTGCCTATGGTCAGGTCAAGGTCGACTGAGATGATCCGGCGTCTGTCATGGCTGGTACTGCTTTTGCTCCCTGCGCTGGCGACAGCGCAGGAAGACCCTGTGCTGATTGGGTTCAAGGGCGAACTGCTGTCTTTGAACCAGACCCGACTGCTGTCGCGAGAGCCTTTACCTGCGGATTTGCAGACGCATCTGGGCAGCCTCTGGAAACTCTTTGTCTACGCATGGCTGGTGGATACCGGTGCCCATGAACCGGCCTATGAGTGCCGTGGCCAGTCGAAAGAGGAGGTGTATTGCTGCACGGCGGGTGGCAAGGTCGAGCGGGATCAGGCCTTGGTGAAATCCTGTGGCCTGTACTTCGAGCCGCAACGCCTGGCCATTTCCGAAGCCGACTGGCGTTCGTACTGGCAAGCACGCAAGGCCCCGCAATGGTTGCTCGGCCTTCAGTCGTTGCAGCCCGCTACACAGGTGCCTGTCGCGGAACTGCTCGGGATGCTGGCCGTGTTGCCTGCTCAGGATCAGGCGCGGCGAGTATTGCTGGATGTGGTGTTGAGCGCGGCTGACGGTAATGTCGTGGGCGAACTGGGTGGTCGATTGCGGGTGAAAACCTGGAGCTGGTTCGAGGAGCGCGACAGCGGGTTGCGGCAGGGCGGGTTCGCCGGCTGGACGGTGGATGGCACGCCTGTCTGGGCCAGAGGGCGGGGCACCAGCCAGACGGTACTGCGCAATTATGGCCAGGCCATCGCATCGGTGCTGCCTGCCGGGTGGCCCGCGGAGCCGGGGCGTTGCGTCGAAGTGGATCTGTTCTCACGCTATCCGGTGGCGCGCGTTCTTGCGGCAGGCCGTATTGTGGAGTCGGGGCCTTTGCTGGGGGATTATCGCGTCGAGTTTGCCAATGGCAATCAACTGGATATACACAGCGACGGCGAACTCTTCCTGATGCAGGACAAGCTGGTCGCGCGTCTGGACCGTGAGGAATATGTCGCCCGTGTGCTGCAACGTGAAGCCTCGGCCAATCCTCCCGAAGCGGCCAAGGCCCTGGCCATCGCGATTCGCACTTACCTGCTGCAGAATGCCAGCCGTAACGGCGAGTGTCTGGCCATCGACGACAGCAGCAATCGTCAGCGCGTTGCCCCACGCCCGGCCTCTGCGGAGGCCCGTCAGATCGCCGCCTGGACCAGCGACCTGGTACTGGCGGGTAGCAACATCACTTACCACTCCACTCAACCCGGTTCCGACAAGCTTTCCTGGCAGCAGGCTGTGGAGCAGGCCGAAGCCGGTCAGCGTTACGACGCGATCCTGTTGCACGCTTATCCGCGCACCAGCCTCAGTCGCTGGGACAACCCGGTCGCATCCTGCAGACCGCTTCCGGCCGCCCAGGACTGGTTGCAGAATCAGCGCCGGGGCTGGCGTCAACGACTCGAAAGCGAAGCGGGCTATAACGAAGTCGGCACATTTACCGTCTGCCAGCTGGCTTTCGGCAACCCTTACGTCGACCGCGAGCGCAAGCGCATCTACGTGCGTGGCGTGCTGTCACTTCAGGACCGTCTCGACCTTACCCATGAATACCTTCACCTGGCGTTTGAAGCGCACCCTGTCGGCCAGGATGAAACCTATATCGAAGGTCTGGCCCGGCGTCTTTTGCTGGAATAGATCCCGGAGTGCTGTCATGCAGAAAACGATTCCATGCCTGATTTTGCTGTCCTTTGCCCTGGCGGCATGTGGTCCCAATGAACTGGTTTCCAGTCTGCCTTCGCCAGATGGAAAGCATCATGTCGAGGTTCGCAGATGTCCCGAGAGCGGTTCCATAACATGGGGTGAAAAGCTACAGGTTTCCGTTCTTGATGCGGGTGTATCGGCAGCGTGCCAGTCCGCTGTGGAACCCTGGGCACAATTTGATATCACGACCCCCGAGCCTCCGAAACTCGACCTGTTACAACTCGAATGGGCGAGTGATACTCAACTCAGAGCCTGGTATCCGGGTTTCAAACCGGTTGAAGGACCCCGAACCTGGACTTACAAGCGGAACACACCGGTCAAGGTGATCTTCCAGCCGTGATGTATCACGTGGTGGGAGTTCGCCCGGCGCGCTGTCGCCCAGCAAACAGGTGCGGTGTGGTTACTGATTGAGGGGCCGGCCCCGCCTGACGGCGGGGTTCCCTGCGCTCCGGCACTGATCCGGCGGTCGCGGCAATGGGTCATCCATGGCCCGGTGCGGCTAACTCTGCATCCTTGCAGAGTTACCACCGGATCAGTGCCTCCACTCAGCCTTCACCAACGTCGCGTTCTGCGGTGCTCTCACGACTGCGGCAAAGAGTTTTCTGCTTTTGCTTGTGCTTTTATGAACCGAGATGGCACAGACGCCGCCGATTGCGACGTAAGGGAAGGCCGAGTGGAGGTATTGCGTAGTGGGTTGCAAGGCAGGACGCCGAGCAAGCGCCGCAGGGCCAGGGACGGCCCTTCGGCGCGTACCCACGGAGCAATGCCGGGGCCGAACCGGAGCCCATGGTTTCCCCCCTTTGCCGAAACAAAGGGAGCCGCCGTAAAGGCGGAACCGGTATAACCAGCCCATACCGATAATGGATATGTCCACCGGAGCGCGTTTTACCCCACGCGTCTGTTTGATCAGAGGCAGCTTGCTGGCGACTTCATTACGGGTATGACAGGCCACCGGGCACGACATATTGGCTGCCGTCATAGTCGAGGGTGCGTCTGGAGCTGACAGGTTTGCCTTCGGTCCGTTGGCAATCCTCACCCTTGCGCCGGTTTTGCGTGTCGATGACTTTTTCCTCGATATTCAGGCTGGCAAAGCCATGGCTTTGTTTCTCTGCGATGGACAGGGTGCGCAGTGTCCGGGTGAAGTCGCCGTTGCACATACCATCCCATTCGCCGCTGCTTCTGCTGACTTCCACTGTGTTCATGACCGGGCGCAACTTTGCGCCGTCGAGCACATAGAGGTTCAGGGTCGTGCTGGCAAAAGGGTTGACTCTGGATGCGCCGTCGTAAGAGATCCGTACGCCGAAAGCTCTGAGACGCGGCGTCAGCTGATAGCGGGCGGTATCCAGGCTGAGGTTTTCAAACGATATGGCGTCCGAGGTGATTGCAGCACTCTGGTAGTGCCGGGCAACGATCTGGCCACTGGCAGCGTCGGCCATGATCACGCCAAGGCCATAGTCACCCTGAGCATCTTCATCCACCGTCTCGGCAAAGGGCAGGGCCGCCAGTATCTGTCCGGGATTGGCTGGATTGACCTTGCATACAGCGCGTTCGCTGTCGAATTTCAGATCGGGCTTCAGGGTCCTGGCCCAGTTCTGCAACTGCTCCGTGCAGTCGGCTGAGGCCAGCAGAGGGAAGAACAGCAGCGCCATGGCGGCGAATTTATTCATTGTCGGATTTCATTCCTGCAAATGGGAACGCGATAGTCGGGGTCTGCAAGTGCCTTGGCGTTGTAGCACGAATCGGCGTGCAGTCGTGGGCAGCGCCTAAGGTCCCCATCTCTCCAGAACGACATTCTCGATAGAGGGATCGAAGACCACCGCAACTCGCCCTGTCGATTCATGAAGTGCCTGGAAGAAAGCCTGCAAGAGAGTCCCACAGGTTTCGTCGCCTACCGGCCTGTCGGCCGTTTCAGGCGCAGCCCCCAGCGTCCAGATAACCTCCGGGCCTCCCTCTTCAAAACATCGTTCTGGCCAGGCGAAGAACGATGAGTCAGGTTTGCCGTTCACCCTGAGGGTCACGACCTGGCCTGTCCGTCGTCCTTCAAGATCGATCTGGTACTGCCCGTCGGAGGTTTCATAGGTGCCGGATGCGGTTTTCCTGAACTGGACGGGATGTCCTGATTTCATTCTGTGGGTCCGGGACCCGGAGGACGGAGCGCGCAAGGTGCTCATGGCCATCCAGCCGAGCAGGACCACGCCCGATACCAGTACGGCCCACAAGCCAATACGTTTCCAGTCGATGCTGCTTTCGGCTGTCTGGGGCAGCCTGACCGGTTCGCTCAGCGGTTCGGCGCTGCTCAGGTTGTTCATCTTCCGGGCGTCGTAATCCGGGATCAGGGTGGCCAGGGGCAGGTTGGCAGGTCTGGCGGTCGGGTTGCCGATAGCCAGTGAGTACGGGCCGTTGCCGCGTGCCAGAAATACCACCTGAGGCGCTCGCACGGCAAACCGCAGGGAAGGTGGCTGGCTACCCAGACCGCCACCACGCTCATCCACTTCAAGTTTCAACTGACGCACGATTGTGCCGGATGCCTGTATTTCATCCTGAGTCACGTCCTGGCCATTTTGCGTCAGACGGTACACCAGGCCGCTGCCAAGCGTCTGCCAGGGGCTCTTGCTGTCCGGTCGCCCGTACACGGTGCCGGGTGCCAGGCTGTTGGCCTGGGCGATATCGAATTTGAGGCGTTCGACGGGCAGGGCGGCGGGCAATTGCCAGAGGTAACTGCCCGGTTTTTCGAGGCTGCCTGCCAGCGGTTGTGACCAGGTGAGAGGCACTTGCGGTGTGTCACTGCTGGCGATGAGCAGTTGCGCCGCAGTCAGTGTTGGCGCGCTCTCTGGCGTCTTCCACAACAGGCGCAGATAACGTGCGGTGCGGCCAGGCAGATTGACCTGACGCTGCTGCACCACATCGCTGGCAAACGACAGACGCGCCACCTGGCCCTCACCCCAGACTTGCCAGTGCTGCAGATCATCGCTGGCCTCGATGCTGAAACGCTGGAAGCCTTCACGCCCGGTACTCCAGTCCAGGATCAATTGTTTCAGTGGCTGCTTTATGGCGCTGGTGTCCAGCAACCAGCCGCGCAGCACTTCGTTGCCGGCTTCGATGGCACCTTGCGGCTGCACCTCGACCAGCGTGCCGCTGGCACTGCGCTCAACGCGGATTCGGGGCGCGCTGTCGGGAGCGTCTGCTGCGCTGTACAACGGAAACCATTTGACCGAAACCGGCGTCGGCTCCTGTCGGGACTGAACCGGGTCATAGGCCAGAGCATACGCCTGGGCCTGGCCTTCGCTGTTGAAGACCCGCAAGTCGCCCAGAGCGCTTTGGCGCGAGTTGAGCTGCACGGTCAGCGGCAGTTCGATGCGATACCAGGGGCCGCCGCCATTGAGTTTCAAGGGCGTGTGGCTGGCAAAGTCGGCCGGGTTGTCCTGAGCACTGACGAATGTCGAACCCAGCAGGGCCAGGTTGCACAGCACGATCCTGAATAGCGGCGGATGACTCAAGCAGGCAATCCTCATGATCAATAGGTCTCTGTAGTGTTTGCCGGTTTTTTCGGTGGAAGCGGGGCGAAATACCCCACCACCAACAGCAGGACGCCAACGCCGATGAAGGACACGATGCGTGCCATTCCTCCCCGGTCGCTCAATTCGACCAGGAACAGTTTGGCGACCACGACACCGATCAGCAGCGCGCCGGTGATCCAGATTTCACGCTGGCCGCGAATATGGCCGCCGACCATCAAGGCCAGTGCCATCAGGGTCCAGACGATGGACAACACCGCCTGATCCAGCATGGGGTCGATCTGGTACCAGTCCCAATGCCGGGCAGTGCGCAGCACCGTGGCGGTGATCAGGGCGAACAACGAAGCGCCTGCAATGATCACCGCCAATCGTTCTGCGCGCGGTACGGTGATGCCGAGGCGTGGCAGGTTATGGTGGGTCCAGCTCACGATCCCCAGCAGGGCGAACGCCAGGCCCAGATCGAGAGGGTTCAGCAAGGGCACGTAAGGCAGAGGTTCGGTGTAGCCACGGCTGTAATAGTTGGTCAGCCAGAACCACGCCAGCATGAACAACGCGACGGGCAGTGCGGCCCACACGCGATAAGCCCTGGCATGGGTATTGACCGGCCAGCTCCATGTCCGGCTGGAGGCCATGCCCAGCAGATACAGACTTGGCAGCAATGTGCCTGCCATCGTGTTCCACGCGCTGTTGGGGGCGTTCGATCTGATCAGGGTGTCTACGCCGTAGAACAACTCCACACTCAGTATGAAGAGGGTCAGCCAGCAACCCAGGATGTGCGCCAGTGACAGTGCCTGGCGGGGCAGGAGATCTGTCAGGCGACGCAGGGAAAACAGATGCACGGCCAGCAATGCGCCCCAGCCCACCCAGGCCCAATCGGCAAAAAGGTGCTGAGTGTCGGTCATCGCGCCGACCAGCAGGATCAGGCTGACGGGTGTCAGCCACAGGCTCAGCGCCGCCAGCCCGCTCCAGCGCCAACGCAGGGCCAGCAAGGTCCACACGCCTATGCTTGCGGCCACCGACAGCAGCAACCAGGTCGGGAACAGGGTGTGCGACGAGAAGCGCATGAGCGCGATGATAAAGGCCAGCCCCCACCACAGGCTGCCCCACACCAGCAACATGCCTGAGAGCACACTGTCCTTGAGGTAGCGCAGAGTCTTGATGCGATGCACGAACAAGGCACTGAGCAGGGCGGCCAGGGCGATGATCATGGGCGTCCAGAAATCGCCTTGCAGTGTCAGGGAATACCACTGGAGCATCTGCTGGATGAACGCCAGTCCCGCAGCAACCTGCAACAGCAAGCCAAAACCACGTGCCAGCACGCGCTGCTGACGCAGGCCCAGCCAGAAAATCGCCGCGCCCTCGATGGCCCATGCACTGGTGGTCCATTTAGCGCCAAGCCCCAGCGGGATTGCCAGTGTGGCGAAGACCACGCCCAGTGCCAGGCAGGTTTCTACCAGCAACAACGCGCGACCCGGAGCCCGGCCCGAGAGCAGGCGAGCGATGCCCATGTATAGCAGACCCAGCGCCAGTGCGCTGAAAGCGGTGCCGAACTCCATGTCGGCAGTCAGTGCATATTGCAGGCCGAAGCCTATGAGGGGCGTACCGAACAGCAGCGTGCCATCGACATGGTCGCCCTGACGTCTGGACCAGCGCAGCATCGCTTCGCGACTGTCATCTTCGGGTGCATCACTGCGCTGCTGCAGTTTGTGCCGGGCGAACAGCAGGCCGATGGCCAGGTACATCAGGAAGAACAGGACCAGGAACGGCTCGACGCTCCAGAACAGTTCCGGCCTGTACGAGCGCAAGCCCCAGGCAAAGCCGATGCCGAATGTCCCGATAAAGCCGATCAGGTTAAGCAGGCGCCAGGCCTTGAACCAGGCAATGGCGAAAATTCCGGCATTGAGCAGGACAAAGTAACTGAACAGCGTGATATGGCTGCCCTGGCCGGTAGACGACAGGATGGGCGCGGCGAAACCACCAATGGTGGCGGCGCAGGCCAGGGCCAGCGAGTTTTGCGTGACGGCCAGCATTGTCGAGAACAGCATGACGCCGACCAGCAGGACAAAACCCAGGCCCGGGTCCAGCAGTTCATGCACCCGCATGGCACCAAGGACCGTCAGGTACAGCACGCCGACCCCGGTGCCTTGCATCATCAAGGCGAAGGTGGCGTTGCGTTGGCGCAGCCACCAGCCCAGGCCGAGCAATGCCATGGCACTGGCGGCGACGCCTGCATAGCGTGCCTCGATCGGCACCACTACGCCTTCGGTTGCATAGCGCAGCAGAAACGCCAGCCCCATGAACAGTACGACTGCGCCAACCCGCAGCACGGTATTGCCGCCCAGCAGCCAGTTTCGCGCAGCCTCGAACGCAGCGTTCAACGGGTCAGGTCGTGCAACAGGTTGAGTGGTCGGTTTGGTGTCAACTTCAGGTTGCGCAGCGGCGGCCAGTTCTTCCGGCAGGTCCCAGACCAGTTCCGGCCCGCTGTCCCGGGTCGTCACAATGATTGCATCGTCAGGCAAGGGGATTGTGGCCTGCGCCGCTTCAGGCCTGGCGGGTGGCGATTCCAGATTGGCAATGCGCTGCTGAAGGACTTCGATCTGCTCTCTCTGGCTGACGGACTCCATGCGCAGTCTTGCAACTTGCCGCTTCAGCCACAGGCCCAGTGCCAGAAGAACAAGGGACAGGCCGAAAAGCCAGGCATAAGGCGGATTCTCGGCAAGGTATTCAAAGATTTCCAGCCCGGTTTCCAGAAAAATCGGCAGCACGCGGCGACATCCTTTCAGGCCAGGAGCGGCTCACTATTGAGCGTTTGGCGGTAATCGAAATGGTAGTACTGAACAAACCGATATGAATGGGCGAGTTGTGAAGTCAGTCATTGTATTGACTAACTTAGAGTGTTTGAGAGTCTGCTTGAATAGTACACCTGTACTATTTTCCCGAACGCCAGCCAGACCGTATAACGGCCTGCGCACTTTATAGCGCCTCATCGAAAAGATGGACGGCCAGTCTGTCATATCAACTGATTTGGAGTTTGGGATATGCGGTTCCTGATAGTCATTTTGTCAGCTCTGACGCTTGGCGGTTGTGCCAATACACCCTTGGGAAACCTGTTGAATAACCAGCGTTTTCAGACAACCGATGATGTGCAGGCATCCTGGGTAGGTTCATCCCTGGACGATCTGATCATGTCTTGGGGGACGCCGCAAAACAGCTTTCCAATGGCGGGAGGTGCGGCAAGCATGATTTCTTATGAATATGTCTGGCTTGCAGGCGCGAGCGGAGATAACCCCAGATATTCCAGATGTGTTCAACGCTTCCTTGTCGAAGGGGGCATTATTACCAAATGGGGTATATCCGGAGGTTGTCCGAAACAACCCAAGAATGCCAAATCGATTCCAGACACGCCCGTTCCTAAACCGACACTCTGACAGGTTATTTCAGAGCGTATATTCATCGGTAACCTGTTAGCCTATTCCGCCGCTTCACCCGACGATGCTTTATCCTCGCCAAACGGAATTTGAATGCAGACTTCACCGCTTTTGCCACTTCCTTCAAGGCCTGTGGCCATCCTGGGTTCCGGACACGCTCTGCCGGAACGGATTGTTACCAGTGCCGAACTTGATGTCGAACTGGGGTTGGCTGCGGGAAGTGTGGAGCGCATCAGCGGGGTGGTTCAACGGCATGTCGCCAGCCGCACTGAAACCGCTGCCAGTCTCGGCGCCATTGCTGCGCGCCATGCCTTGCATGCAGCTGGCGTAGCACTGGAACAGATCGACCTGATCGCCTGCGCCAGCGGCACCATGGATCAAGGCCTGCCGTGCAATGCCGCCTTGCTGCATCGCGAACTGGGGCTGGGGCAGTCCGGCATTCCTGCCATGGATATCAATGCCAGTTGCCTGGGCTTTCTCGCCGCCGTCGACACCTTGTCCTGGCCCCTGATGGCCGGGCGTTACAGGCGCATTCTTCTGGTGTGTTCGGATATCGCTTCGTGCGGTCTGGACTGGCAGCAAGTCGAAGTCAGCGGGATTTTCGGCGATGGCGCGGCCGCCGTGGTGCTGGGCGTCAGCGATGGCGGATCGAAGATTCTTGCCTCCAGCCTCAAGACCTTCTCCGAGGGCGCGCATCTGTGCCAGATCCCGGCCGGCGGCTCGCGCTTTCACCCGCGTCGTATCGACACGCCGTTCGAACCGCTGACCAGTTTTGCCATGCAGGGCAAGGACGTGTACCGCCTGGCAGCCAGGCACTTGCCCGCCCTGATGGATGAACTGCTGACCCAGGCCGGACTGACCCAGGAGCAGATCCGCTGGGTCATCCCTCATCAGGCCAGCCAGCAAGCGCTGCAGCATGCGGCCAGACGGTTGGGCTTCGCTGCAGACCAGGTCATCGATATCTTTGCCCGGCACGGCAATCAGGTGGCTGCTTCGTTGCCCACTGCGCTGGACATCGCTATCCGCGACCAGCGTATCCTGCGCGGCCAGACGCTGATGTTGATCGGCACCGGCGCGGGCCTTTCGCTTGGCGGCATGATTCTGGAGTACTGATGAAAGTTCTGGTTACCGGCGGCACCGGGTTCATTGGTCGGCATATTGTCTGGCGACTGGCATCCCGTGCCTTCGAGGTACAGTTCAGTGGTCGCAATCCAGCGGCGGCTGCCGAGGTCATTCGCCACAGCCCCGGTGCTGTGAGCTGGCTTCCCTTGCAACACGGCACGCCGGGGGCTGCCGATACACTGGGCGAAGCTGCCCGCGGGTGTGACGCCATCGTCCACTGCGCGGCATTGTCTTCACCCTGGGGCACGCCGCAAGCCTTTGCCCAGGCCAATCTGGATTCCACCGATGAAGTGCTCCGGGCCTGCCGCATCAACGATGTGAGGCGTCTGGTGCATCTTTCGACGCCCAGCCTGTATTTTGCCTTTCGCGATCGTCTCGATATCCGCGAAAGCGATCCGCTGCCACCGGCGGTCAACGAATACGCCCGCAGCAAGGCACTGGCTGAAACACGAGTGCATGCAGCCGGGCTCGCCGAAGCCGTGATCCTGCGCCCGCGTGCGGTCTTCGGTCCTTGGGACGGCACGTTGTTGCCGCGCTTGCTGCGGGTCATGCAGCGGGGACGGATTCCGTTGATGCGTGGTGGCCAGGCGCAGCTGGACCTGACGTGCGTCGACAATCTGGTGCATGCCGTGGAACTGAGCCTGAGCCAGCCGCTGCCCCGGGCCGTGTGCACCTATAACGTCAGTAACGGCACGCCGCTGGCTTTCGAGGACTTGCTGCAGCGTATCGCCGAGCAGTTCCGCCTGAACCTGCGTACCCGGCACTTGCCGTGGCGACTGGTGGACGCTGTAGCGCGGGTGCTGGAAACCCGAGCCCGGCTGACGGGCAGCGGCGAGCCGCTATTGACCCGGTATGGCGCTGGCTTACTGGCATTCAGTCAGACCCTCAACCTCGATGCCATCCGCAACGAACTGGGATACCGCCCCGTCATGACTCAGGAAGAGGGCATTGGCCGGCACGCGCAGTGGTGGCTGGCCCGGCAAGGAGCACAAGGTTGAGCCGTACCGTCAGCCTCAACGTATTGCGCGCCGGTTGGTGCCGACACCTGGAATGCATGGCCGATCGTGGCGGGCGCATCGCGCCGACCCGTTTCCCAGCCTTGTGCGGTCTGATTCGCCACCCCGATGCGGGCTGGATACTCTATGACACCGGTTACGCCGAACACTTTTTCAAGGCGACCCAGGCGCTGCCCGAGCGCCTGTATCGCAGTGCGGTGCCGGTGCAGCTGCCGGTACAGGAACAACTGCTCGCCCAATTGCACGAGTTCGGTATCCGCCCGGATGATATCCGCACCCTGATCATTTCCCACTTCCACAGCGACCACATCGCTGGCCTGCGGGATTTTCCCAACGCATCGTTCATTGCCCTGGATGCCGACCGCCGACAGATCGAAAGCCTGCGCGGCTCCCGCTGGCGCGCCACGCTTGGCGGTCATTTGCCCGGATTGTTGCCGGACGATTTCGGCTCGCGGGTGACGCTTGCCGATCACAGCAGGAAGGTTGCGCTGCCCCAATGGATGGCACCTTTCAGTCAGGGCCTCGATCTGCTGGGCGATGGCAGCCTGATCGGCGTGCCGCTGCCGGGGCACAGCGAAGGCCAGCTTGGCCTGTTTATCCCCGATGCCGATGGACGTCCGGTGTTTCTGGTGGCCGATGCCTGCTGGTCGGTTCCGGCCTGCCGCGCCGAGCGCCTGCCAGCCTGGCCCGCGCTGCACTTTGTCAGCCACGATGCCAGGCAGTACCGCCAGACCTACAGTGATCTCGGTACGCTGATTCGCCGAGAGCCTGCCGTGGCTGTGCTGCCATCCCATTGCACCCAGGCCTGGGAGGCATTCGGTCATGAGCAGTGAAAGACTGATGGGGGCTCTGCGTAGTGCCCTGAGTTTCATCAACAGTCGCTACCGGCTGCGCTTCACCCGGCGTGAGCAACTGGAAGCCTGGCAGGCCCGGCAGTTGCAACATTTCCTGCAGCATGTGCTGCCCCGGGCGCAGCGTTTCAAAGGCTTGAACGTCACCGATCTGGCGGACCTGCCGCTGATGGACAAGGCCACTCTGATGGGCGACTTCGCCGGGTTCAACACCCGCGGCCTGAGCCTGGAGCAGGTCTTGCCCGTGGCACGTCAGGCAGAAGAGTCACGTGATTTCAGTCCGACCCTGGGCGATATGACCGTGGGGCTTTCCAGCGGCACTTCCGGCAATCAGGGGGTGTTTCTGGTCAGTGCACTGGAGCGTCAGCGCTGGGCTGGCATCCTGCTGGCGCGAACCCTGCCGCGCCGCTTTCTGCCACGGCTGTTGTGCTTCTGGCGCGCACCCTTGCGGATCGCCTTTTTCCTGCGTGCCAACAGCCGTCTCTACACCACCTTGTCCAGCCGCCGTATCGACTTTGCCTTTCACGACCTGACACTGGGCCTTGAGGCATCGTTTGCACGTCTCAACGCGCAGAACCCCGATGTACTGGTGGCCCCGGCCACGGTGCTGAGAGGGCTGGCCGAGGCCATGTTGAGCGGGCGGCTGACGATACGGCCCACGCATATCCTGTCGGTGGCCGAAGTGCTCGAAAACGGCGATGCCGATGCCGTGCTCATGGCCTTCGGTGTCGCACCGCAGCAGATCTATCAGGCCAGTGAAGGGTTTCTGGGTTACACCTGCGAGCAGGGCACCTTGCATCTGAACGAAAGTCATCTGCATATCGAACCGCAATGGCTGGATGCCGGGCACACGCGCTTTCAGCCGATCATCACCGACTTCTCCCGGCGTACGCAGATGATCGTTCGTTACCGGCTCAACGATATTTTGCGGGTCGCCCAAACGCCTTGCGCCTGTGGGCGGGTCGAGCGGGCGATCGAGGCTGTCGAAGGTCGTGCCGATGACATCCTCTGGCTGCCCAGCCTTGCAGGCGACCGGTTACAGGCGCTTTATCCCGATGTCATGCGTCGTGCCTTGCTGATGCATGGCACGGCGCTTGAGGAATATGAGATCCATCAACGAGGCCTGCACTGGCAGATCAACCTTCTGGCCCGCGACGATCACGCCAGCCTGTGCCAGGCCCTGACCGACAGCCTCCACGCACTGTGCGCCGATCACGCCTTGCAGCCACCGGTGTTGAGCTTTGGCCATTGGCAGGCTCCGCCGCCAGATGCCAAACGCCGACGCCTCAAGCTGCTGCAATTACCCGAGGGCCTGCCATGCGTGTACTGATTCTCGGCGCGCGCGCGCCAGCCTGCCTGGAATGGGTACGGGCTTTTGACGAGGCCGGATGGCACGTCATCGTCGGTGATTCTCTGGGGCAACCACTCAGTCGTTTCAGTCGTTCGGCACACCATTTCGTGCGCCTGCCGGAGCCCAGACAGAACCCGGCGGTCTGGATCGAAGCCCTTGCGAAGCTGATCGAAACCCAGCGTATCGACTTGCTGCTGCCCACCTGCGAAGAAGTGTTCTATCTGTCCCACGGCCTCGAGCGGCTGGCACCGCTGTGTCGTGTTCTGACCAGTGATTTTTCCCTGTTGCACCGCCTGCATCACAAGGGGCAGTTCGCTGCCATGACTCAGGGCTGGGCGCTGACGGCTCCCGAAACCCGACTGCTGATCGATCGTCAGGCTGTGCTGGCCCTTGTCGATGAAGCAGAGCAATGGGTATTCAAACCGGCGTACTCGCGCTTTGCCTCGCAGACCCTGATTCGTCCCTCGGCCCGTCAGTTGAGCGAGGTCCATCCCGACCATGCATCCCCCTGGGTGGCACAGCGCTTTATCGACGGGCAAGAGTTCTGCAGCTTCAGCGTACTGATCGATGGCGAATTGCGTGCCCACAGCTGCTACCAGCCGCGCTATCGGGTGGGACGTGGTTCCGGGATCTACTTTCAGCCAGCCGTGCCGCAAGCCGTGCGCCAGTTTCTGGAGCGGTTCGGTCAGGAAACCGGCTACACCGGGCAGGTGGGCTTTGACTTTATCGAGGACCGCGAGGGGCGCTTCCATGTACTGGAGTGCAATCCACGGGCGACCAGTGGCGTGCACCTGTTCGACGATCAGCGCAAGTCGCTGGTAAGCAGTCTGGGCGAAACCTGTGAGAAAGTGCTGGAGCCGACAGATGATCCGCGCATGATCGCCTTGGCCATGCTCTTGCTGGCAGCCCCGCCGCGGCTTTTGAGCCCGACGTTCTGGCGTGACTACAGCGCTGCCAGGGATGTGGTTGTACAGAAAGGCGACTTCTGGCCGCTGGGCGCGCAAGTGCTGAGCCTGGCAGAAATCATCTCCCGCTCCGTTTCCCGGCGCTGTGGCTTGCTGGCAGCTTCCACGGCGGATATCGAGTGGAATGGCCAGGCGTTGAGTGAGCGTTCGCCATGAGGCTGTTGTTGCCGGAACAACTCCTCAGCGAGCAGGCCAGTCCCGACGACAGCCAGGCCCGGCACTATGTCCGCGCCTGTGCCAACGCGGGCCTGATCGGCAATGTCAGTACCCGCATGGCACTGCTCGACACCGGGACTCAGGAGTTTCCGGTCAGCATCAACGACGGCACTGAACCTGAAGATAACTGCTACGTGGTATCGCCCCGGACTGCCTACAGCGGCTATGCCCGTGAAGAGCTTTCGCGTCTTGGCCGACCCTGGCTGACCTGGCCATTGAAGTGGCTGACCCGAAGCGTTGACCTTTTGCTGCGGTCGGCCAGGGTCGACAGGCTGGTGCAGGTCAACAACTGGCTGCTGTCCACCAATCTCTACCCGGCCCAATGGAATGTCGCCGAACTGCCGGCGATCACTGCTTTTCTGCAGCAGGCTTTCCCCGATCACGCTTTGTGTTTTCGCTCCATCAACGACTTCAGCAACCGGGAGTTGCGCAAGCATCTGCAAACCCTCGGCTACCTGAGCATTCCCAGTCGTCAGGTCTATCTGTTCGATGGTCGGGCAGGGGACGAGGCCGGGTTTCTCAAACACCACAACGTGCGCATGGACACCACGCTCTTGCGGCGCGCGCCCTATGAAGTCGTGTCCGGTTCTGTGCTGAGCGATGCCGATTTTCAGCGCATCGAACACCTCTACAACCTGCTTTACCTTGAGAAGTATTGCATCCTGAATCCGCATTACAGCGCCCGCTGGATGCAACGCGGCCAACGCGAAGGCTGGCTCGACATCCGCGCTCTGCGCAGGCCTGACGGACAGATCGACGGCGCGTTGGGCTGGTTCGCCAATGACACGACCCTGAGCACTCCCATCGTGGGTTATGACACGGCACTGCCGCAAAAAACGGGGTTGTATCGGCAACTGACCTGCCTGTGTCTGCTGGAAGCCGCCAAACGGCGTCAGGTCCTGAATTTCAGTTCCGGAGCCGCCGGGTTCAAGCGTTTGCGCGGTGGTCAGCCGCAGATCGAATACAGTCTGATTCACGTTGCTCATCTGTCCTGGGGCCGTCGACTGGTGTGGACTTTGCTCAGTGGTCTGTTGCATGGCATTGGCGTGCCACTGATGAGGAGGTTCAAGCTATGAATCCTCTTGCCCAATGGTGGCCGGTCGCGCTCAGTCACGAATTGAAGAATGTGCCCCTGGCGTGCCAGTTATACGACTCGCCGCTGGTGCTTTTCCGGGCTGAAGACGGACGCGCCGCTGCGCTGCCGGATCGCTGTCCGCATCGTTTTGCGCCCTTGAGCGCGGGCAAGGTCCGCGACGGGCAGATCGAATGCCCTTATCACGGTTGGCGATTTGCCGCTGACGGACGTTGCACCCGCGTGCCCGGCACCGAACAGGCGCCAGGCAACAAGCCGCTGCTCGACAGTCTGGCCTGTTGCGAAGCCCATGGTCTGGTGTGGGTCTGTCTGAGCGGGCAACCTCCTGCCATGCCGCCGGTTGCTCCTGCCGAACAAAGACAGCAACTCGATACGTTCTGGATCACGGACCATGTGCAGTGCTCGCTGCAGGACGCTGCGGAAAACTTCCTCGACGGGTTTCATACCCATTTCGTCCACGCCGGTTGGATACGCCACGATCGGAAACGGCAGAAAATCAGCGCCCGGGTCCGGCCGCTGGCCGATGGCATCGAGGCGCAGTACAGCGAGGAGGGCAAGCAGTCAGGGCTGATTTCGCGCCTGTTCGAAGGCGAGCGGGGCAGCAGCATGGGGCGCTTCCGGTTGCCGGGGCTGGCGGAAATCGAATATCGCGACCGTCGCGACGGCCTCAACCTGCTGGCCAGCGCCTGGCTGACCCCGTGCGGTGATGGACAACTTCGAGTCTTTGCCCGGATTGCCACGGCACAAGGCTGGTGGCCGTCTGCGCTCAAACGCCTCGTTCTGCAAAAGGCGTTTCGGGTCATCCTGCGCCAGGACCGCCAGATTCTGCAGCAGGTCAGCGTCAATCAACGACGTTTCCAGGCGTCTCCTGCCGTGCCGCTGGATGGTCCGCAGGATCTGCTCGGTCCGGGTATCCGGCGGTTGCTGGAGCATGGACAGCCGTTGGTTTTTGAAGAGCGACAATTGGATATCTGGCTTTGATAACACATCTGTTCTACTGCGGTGATCTTCCCTCCGGCATTGCCTCATACCCCTCCAGTGCATAACCGCTGATACTTGTCCCGGAAAGATGGCGACCGTTACAGCTATAAGTGCGACGTTCGTAGCTGTAGCTGGTCCGGATCTGGCGAATGTCCAGGAGCGGAGTGCGAAACTGCCAGCCTTGCTCCACTTCATAGGTGGCATGGTTGGTGTCGATGACTACCACACCTTTTGAATAGATCAGCGTCTGCCGGTTGCCGTCTTCGGTGGGGATCGGCTGCGGATCGGCCTTGCCCTGATCCTCGCGCCAGGTGGCGTCGAGGAAGGCCCGGCAGGAAGCGAAGTCGGGCAGCATGCGGTTTTCGATGGATGACGGTGGTAATTGACCGCTGGCCTGTGCCAGGGATGAACAGGCGCAAAGCACTGCACCTGATGCAAGAACTGATACAGATTTGAATGATATGGCCATGGTTGCTCTTGTATTGGCGCTTTCTCTTGAAGGTTAGTCTTGTTCAGGGACAGGCCCGATAAAAATAGTACGCATGTGCTATTGAATAACAGGAACTTTCTGGTATCGAGTTTTGCGCAGGTACAACCACAATAAGATATAACTGGATGGTTTTTATATTATCGGACATCAATAGTCGTATGCAGCGTTTTGATGGGGTGGTTCAGGTTGTAATATAAATGAGTCGTCTCGCTGCGCTTATATGAAACACATGTTATAACTTCCCGGGAAATATTCGACGGAAGTATTAAACTTCCTGACTTGCCTTCGGGTCACTGGACTAACGCAGACTTGTTGCGTGTTCTGCCACTGACTTCAAGGACTATCACCATGATTCGCGATGACCGTATTACTCCGGGCACCGATCCCGCCTATGTCCGTCAGGACACCCCTACCATTGCGCCAGTGCTCAAGCGTATTTCCTGGAGTGCGATACTGGCCGGTGTCGTGCTGGCCATGGTCGTTTCATTGCTGCTGAACCTGCTGGGTACGGCTATCGGCACTGCCAGCATCGATCCGATCGAGGAAGCCAACCCCATGTCCGGGATCGGCACCGGGGCCGGTATCTGGCTGGTCGCCAGTTCCATGATCTCGCTGTTCGTCGGCGGCTGGGCAGCAGGGCGCCTGGCCCAGCGTGAGGGCGCGCTTCATGGTCTGATGGTATGGGCCAGCGTTTCTCTGATCACGGTCTATCTGGTTTCCAGTGCTGTCACGGGCGTGGTGCGCGGTGGCCTGAATCTGGCGGGCAGCGGCATGTCGGCACTGGGCAGTGGCATCGCTCAGGTCGCACCTGCGCTGGGTGACAGGATTCAGGAACAACTGCGTGCGCAAGGTATCGACTTCAACCTCAACGATATTCAGGGGGAAATCGAAACGGCCATGCGCCAGACCGGCAAGCCGGAACTGAACCCTGACAATGTCCGCCAGGACGTCGAGTCCGCTCAGCAGGATGCGCAGGATACTGCCCGGCAAGGTGCGCAGAACCCTCGGCAGGCCGATGATCAATTGGGCGGCCTGATGGATCGCATCAAGGACAAAGGCAATCAGGTCTGGGATGCAGCCGACCGTCAGGCCATGGTCAATCTGATCAAGGCCCGTGGCAACAAGACCGATGAAGAAGCCAACCAGATCGTCGATCAGGCTCAGGCCAGCTATCGCGAGGCATATGCCAGGTATGAGGAGTTGAAGGCCCAGGCCGAGCAGAAAGCCCGTGAAGCCGCCGAAGTGACGGCCAGACGGGTTTCCCAGGCGGCCTGGATGCTGTTGATCAGCATGGTGATTTCCGGTCTGGTGGCAGCAGGTGCCGGTGTACTGGGACGTCGTACCCAGCCGCCCGTCAAGGCGGTGGTTTCCTGACCCGGGGCTGAAGGCTCCCGCGCAGTGTGCGGGAGCACGCTCAGATCCAGCGATCGTTCTCGGCGGTCATCTCTCCCGTATGCTCGCCGGTATTGATGACGCCGCGAGGCTCCACCAGCAGAATCCGGGTTTCCCGTGCCGCACAGGGTTTGTGCTCGACACCTTTGCCGACCACATACATTTCTCCTGCTCCCAGAGTGACCTTGCCATCGCGCAGGTGAATCTCCAGTTCGCCTTCAATGACGATAAAGACTTCATCCGTATCGGCATGGCTATGCCAGATAAACTCGCCTTCGACCTTCACCAGCTTGAACTGGTAGTCGTTCATCTGCGCGATGACCTTGGGAGTCCATTGCTCGGAGAACAGGGAAAACTTGTCGGCAAAGTTGATGGCCGTTGCAGATGCTCCATTCACAAAAAATCCTCGCTTCGATCCAGAGAGTGGCGGCCTGGCGTTCGTTGCGCCTGGCCGCCGTTGCTGCTGGAAGTTATAGACGCTTCAGGGCCAGAGTGATGGCCTCGCCCAATGCGCCGACGTAGGGGGCCTTCACCAGCGTATTGTGCTCGCCGCGCAGCGGGGTGATCTGCAGACGCTCACCCTGCAGCTCGCTCCAGCCCAGTGCCGCATCGACACGCTCCTGATCCCTGGCGGTAAACAGCGATACGTTCACCGCCGTCACCGGGCTGACATAGGCATCGACCGCCTGGCGAATGGCATGGGCAACCTTCAGGTGAGTGCGCAGTGACTGGGCGTCGATGTCTTTGCTCAGTTCCTGCGGCAACAGGTCGTTGGCCAGGCAAAGCGCAAGCATCTGCTCGATCCGGTTGGCGGCCGCATGGGCATCCAGTTCACTTCTGATGCCCGGCGCGATCCTTTCGGGCAACCACTCCAGCAGGAACTGCGTTTCGCTGATTGGATGCTCGGCAGGCGCAGTCTTGTGGACCGAGGTGTCGATAATCCCCAGGAACTCGACGGTTTCCCCTGCGGCAATGACCTGATGCGCCATTTCGTGGGCGATCAGACCACCGGCGGACCAACCCGCAATCCGATAAGGCCCCTTGGGCTGCACGGCGCGAATCGCTGTCAGGTAGCTGGCAGCAAGGGCCTGGATCGTGGTCGGCGTCTTTTCACCGGCTGCGAAGCCACTGGCCGCCAGCCCGTAGACCGGCACCTCGGCGTCCAGCTCCGGTGCCAGGTCCCGGGCATATTGCACTTCGCCGCCCAGCGGGTGGACCAGGAACAATGGCCGCTGGCTGCCACTGCGACGGATCGGCACCAGATTGCTTCGCGTACCCTGGCCAGACTGCTGATCCAGCGTCCGGGCGAAACCGGCCACGGTGGGTTCGACAAACAGATCACGGACCGCGATGGCCTTGCCCAGCACCTTGCGCAGCCTTGAGGTCATTTGCACGGCCATCAGCGAGATGCCGCCCAGTTTGAAGAAATCATCGTGGCGACTGATCTGCTCGGTCTTGAACAGTTCCTGCCAGATGCGTGCAATGGCCTGTTCCGTATCGCCATGAGGGGCCTCATAAGGCAAGGCTTCTGCTTCCTGTGCTTCTGATTCCGAGGCCGGCAGATGCGGCGCGGAATCGGCACGCACCAGGGCTGGCAACTGCTCCAGCAGCTTGCCGACTGGTTGCCGGGCATCAGCGATCAGATGCTCCAGGTTCAGGGTGAACAGATCGAGAATGTTCTGCACCGTGGCTGTATCGAACAGGTCGCTGGCGTACTGCATGCTGCCGTACAGCGTGCCCTGGTCTTCGGTGAGGGACAGCGACAGGTCGAACTGGGTGGTGCTGTGAGCACTTTCCAGCGACTCGATCTCAAGGCCCGGCAGCGTCAGTGGCGCGGGAGGTGTGTTGTTGAGGCTGAGCATCACCTGGAACAGCGGGCTGTGGCTCATGCTTCGGGTTGGCTGCAACGCGCTGACCACTTGTTCGAAAGGCAGGTCCTGGTGATTGAAGGCCGCCAGGGTCAGGTCTCTGATACCGACCAGCAACCGGGAAACGCTCGTCTCACGCTCGGCCTTGACCCGCAGGGCCAGGGTATTGGCGAAGAATCCGATCAGAGGCTCCAGCTCGGTACGCTGCCGGTTGGCGACCGGTGTACCGACCACCACGTCGTCCTGGCCGCTGAGATGGGTCATCAGGGTCGACCAGCCCGCGAGCAGGGTCATGAACAGGGTGGTGCCCTGTGCCTGGCTGAAGGCCCGCAACTGCTCGCTCAGTCCGGCGGGCAGAGCGAAGTCGATGATGCCGCCGGCATAGCTCTGCACTGCCGGACGAGGCCGGTCCAGGGGCAGGTTCAGCAACGCAGGGGCACCATGCAGGTGCTTGTGCCAGAAGTCCGTCTGAGCCTGCAGTGCTGCACCCTGCAACCACTGCCGTTGCCAGACGGCGTAATCGGCGTATTGCAGCGGCAAGGCCGGTAGCGGGTCCTTCTGGCCCTGGCTATAGGCGCTGTAAAGCACGCTGATCTCATGGGCCAGAACACTGTTGGACCAGCCGTCCGAGATGATGTGGTGCAAGGTGATGAACAGCAGATGTTCATGGTCGCCAGTCCGCACCAGAGAACCTCTGAGCAGCGGTCCGTTGCCGAGGTCGAACAGCGTGCTGGCATTGGTTTCGCCCAGTTGCTCGATGCTCTGCTGACGTTCCGCAGCCGACAACGGACGCAGGTCGTGCCGCGTCAGTGCAAAGCCACGGTCTGCAGGCGCGATTTTCTGTTCCGGCTGACCATCGACCAGTGCAAACGAAGTGCGCAGGTTTTCATGGCGGGCTACCAGGCGGTCAAGGGCTGCCTGCAAGGCATCGGGGTTCAGTTCTCCACTCAGGCGCAGAGCCACGGGCAGGTGGTAGGCGGCACCGGCTGCCGGGTCCAGATGATCCAGGAACCACAGCCGTTGCTGCGAGAACGACAGGGCAAGCTTTTCCTTGCGGTTGGCCAGCGGAATGGTCTGGCTTTGCTCGGACGATGCCGATTCCACCCTTGCAGCAAGGCCGCGCACGGTCGGGGCGTCGAACAGCTCACGCAGGGTCAGCCGGGTGCCGAGCTTGCGGCGCAGCCTGGAGAGCAATTGCACCGCCAGCAGCGAGTGACCGCCCAGTTCCAGGAAGCCATCGTTGCGGCCGACCCGCTCCACATGCAGCAAGTCCTGCCAGATTTTGGCAATGGCCTCTTCGACCTCGCCCTGTGGTGCTTCATAGGCACGGCTGGCCAGCGACTCCTGTCCCGGAGCGGGCAGGGCGCGACGGTCGAGCTTGCCGTTGGCGGTCAGCGGCATGGTGTCCAGTTGCACGAAGGCGCTGGGCACCATGTATTCCGGCAGGCGTTTGAGCAGCAGGGCGCGTAACTCCTCGGCAGAAGTCGGTTCGCCACAGACGTAGGCCACCAACCGGCTGCTGCTGGCTTCGCCCGGATTGTCCTCGCGAGCGATGACCACCGCTTCGCGCACTGCCGGCGAGGTCAGCAATGCGCTTTCGATTTCACCCAGTTCGATACGGAAGCCGCGAATCTTGACCTGGAAGTCGTTGCGTCCGGCGTATTCCAGGCTGCCGTCGGCTTTCCAGCGGCCCAGGTCGCCGGTTTTGTACAGGCGGGCGTGTGGATCACTGGAAAACGGGTTGCTGAAGAAGCGCTCGGCGGTCATGTGTGGATTGTTCAGGTAACCGCGGGCCACACCGGCACCGCCGATATGCAGTTCTCCGATCACACCCACCGGTGCCGGCTGACCACGCTTGTCGAGGACCAGCACCTGCATGTTGGACAGTGGCTTGCCGATGCTCGGACGGTCGCCCAGTTCGCTGATCAGGCCCAGCGAGGCATCGACCGTGCATTCGGTCGGGCCGTACATGTTGTAGAAATGGATGTTGCGGCTCTGGCGCAGCTTGTCCCAGGTTGCGGCATTGAGAGCTTCGCCACCCAGCAGGACGCTGACCGGCTGATAGCTGCGACGTTCCAGCAAACCGGCGGCCAGCAGGGTATCCAGTTGCGACGGTGTGGAGTCGAAAGCATGCACTTGATGCTTCTCGAGGAAATCCAGCAGTTCATGGCCACTGGCACGGATCAATGGCGGGATGATGATCAGACGATGGCCGAAGAACAGTTGGGCGATGCCCTTGATGGACATGTCGAAGTAGAAGCCGGCATTGAGCGCCACATTGGCTTGTGGAGGGCAATGCTCATGGGTCGTGCGCGCCATGACCTGGCTGAAGTTGAACACCGAACGATGTTCGACCATCACGCCTTTGGACTGCCCGGTGGAACCGGAGGTGTAGATCACATAAGCCAGGTTTTCGGCGGTCAGGCCGAGATCTGCAGGATCGATGTTCCTGTCGTACTGCGGATCGTTATCGACCGCTGTCAGGTCATGCTCGTCGAGCAGGATCAGCGTCGGACGGCAGGACTCGGCAGGCAGGTGAGGGATCAGAGCCTGCTGGCAGAGCAGAGCCTGAGCGTTGCTGTCCTTGAGGATAAAGGCGATACGCTCGGTCGGGTGATCAGGGTCGATGGGCACATAAGCGCCGCCGGCCTTGAGCACGGCGAGCAGGGCCACGATCATCTCGATACCGCGTTCGGCGCAGATGGCGACCCGCTGTTCCGGCTGAATGCCGTGTACCAGCAGCCGCTGGGCCAACTGGTTGGCCCGACGGTTGAGCTGGGCGTAGGTGAGCTGCTGTTGCTCGTGAACCAGAGCGATGGCGTCCGGTTGCGCCTGAACCTGCGCCTCGAACAAGGTCTGCAGAGGACGAGGGCTACCGAAGTCGCTGGCAGTCCGGTTGAAACCGTCCAGCACCAGTTGGCGCTCTGGCTCGGGCAGAATGTCGAGGGTGTCGGCCAGGCGTTGCGGGGTATGTTCCAGCGCTTGCACCAGAACGGTCACCGCTTGTGCCAGATAATCGGCAATCCGCTGCGGGTCGATGCCGACTACCGTCTGCGAGGTCAGCGAGATCGCACCGTTTTCAGTCGCCACGGCAATTTCGATCGGGTAGTTGGTATGGGTTTCCGAGGCCTCGAACTGGATACCGTCCCACTTGTCGATTTCCGCGATATTGCTGCCATCGGCGGTGATCATCTCACCATGACGGCAGTTGAGGATGACGGTGAACAACGGCATCGAAGCATCGACCGCACTGCAACGCTGAGCCAGGGCCAGTGATGCCTGTTCATGGGTCAGCAGTTCGCTCAATTGCTCATAGGCATCCTGGACAATGTCGCTGACGCTTCTCTGCTCCAGGCGAATGCGCATCGGCAGGGTGTTGATGAACATGCCCAGTGCCTGGTCGGCACCGCTGGCACCCTGGGAGCGGCCTGACAATACGGTACCGAATACCGCATCGTCGCGTCCGCTGGTTGCCGCGACCACCAATCCCCATGCCGCATGGAACAGCACGGAATTGGGTACGCCACGGATTTTGGCCACGCGGTGAACGGCTGCACTGACCTCATCGCTCAGATAACGGATGGCCTTGGTGTTGCCGGCACCGCTGCTCTGAACATCCAGTACGCCATAAGGGGCAGTGGTTTCGTCGACGTCGCCCAGCAGTTTGCGGAAATAGGCTTCGTGCTCTTCCTGGGAAACCATGGCCGCTTTGGCAATGAAGTTCCGGTAAGGATGGGAAGGCGGCAGGCTGTGGCCTTCGCCATGCAGGATGGTGTAGATCTCCGACATGATCAGGCGCAGGGTCACGTTATCGCTGATCAGGTGGTGGTCCAGCAGCGCCAGCAGCCATTGCTCACGGGTTCTGTCCCAGGTCATGTACGCCGCGATCAGCGGTGCCTGTTGCAGATCCAGACTCAGCGTCTGGGTGTCGGTGTGTTCATGCAGCATCTGCAGCGGATCGGCAGCCTGACTGCTGTCGAGCAGGGTCACCGGCAGCGTTGCCTGGCGCTGTACGATCTGCACCGGTTTCGGCAGTCCGGACCAGCGCAGGGCCGTGCGCAGGATGTCATGGCGATCGATCACGCTTTGCAGCGCCGCCAGAAACTCGTCCAGACGCTCGCGCTGATCGAACTTCACCACGGTGCGCATCAGGTACGCATCGCCCTGGTTCTGCAGCAGGTGGTGGAAGAGAATCCCTTCCTGCAGTGACGACAGCGGGTAGATGTCCTGGACATTGCCGGCACCACCGGGCACATCGGCCACAATCTGCTCGATCTCCGCCTGGGTGAGCGCGACCAGCGGCAGCATGTCCGGGGTGATTTCCGTGCAGCCTTCAGGAATCAGGTTCGGCGGGATGGAAGCGCTGACAGTCCCGGTATCGGTGGACAGCACCGCAGCCATGGCCTTGAGTGTCGGTGCGGCAAACACGCTGCGCACATCCAGCACAATGCCGTTCTGGCGCAGGCGCTCGATCAGGCTGATCACCAGGAACGAATGTCCGCCCAGCTCGAAGAAGTGGTCTTCGCGACCGACTCGCTCGATACCCAGCAGTTCCTGCCAGGCCGAGGCCAGGGCCATTTCCAGCGCGCCCTGAGGGGCTTCGTAGTCGCGGGTTGCCGTTGCGGTGCGATCAGGCGCGGGCAGTGCGTTGCGATCCAGTTTGCCATTGGTGGTCAGCGGCCAGGCCGACAGGGGCACGAAAGCGCTTGGAATCATGTGTTCGGCCAGGGTGCTGGCCAGTTGCGCGCGCAGGGCCGATGATTCCAGCATCGCCTGTTCATGGGCGATCAGGTAAGCCACCAGACGTTTGTCACCGGGCGTATCTTCACGCACGATCACTACCGCTTCACGCACACCGTCGCAGGCTTGCAGGCGGGCTTCGATCTCGCCCAGTTCGATACGGAAACCGCGGATCTTGATCTGTGAGTCGTTGCGGCCCACGTAAACAACCTCGCCATCGCCCCGGTAACGCGCCACGTCACCGGTGCGGTAGAGGCGTGCTTCGGGACTGGCGGAAAACTGGTCGGCGATAAAGCGTTCGGCATTGAGTTCAGGGCGATTGAGGTAGTGGCGAGCGACACCTGCGCCACCAATGTAGATTTCACCTTCGACACCGACCGGCACCGGCTGCCCGAAGGCATCCAGAATACGCAGGCACAGGTCCTGCAGCGGTTCGCCGATCAGGCCGTTATCGCCTGCATCGATTTCAGCCTGACTGACGGCATGAAAGGTGGCGTGCACGGTGATTTCGGTAATCCCGTACATGTTCACCAGCCGGGTGCGGGCCAGCGGTGTGTGCTGTGTCCAGGGGCGCAGGGTACGAACATCCAGAGCTTCACCACCGAAAATCACCTCTTTGAGGCTGTGGGCCTCATTGCTGCGTCCGGCGGCTTCGATGAACTGGCGGAAGGCGCTTGGCGTCTGGTTCAGCACAGTCACCTGCTCACGGCAGACCAGCGCATGGAAGTCGTCCGGCGAGCGTGCCAGTTCGGTGGGCACGATCACCAGTTTGCCGCCGTAGACCAGGGCTCCCCAGATTTCCCAGACCGAGAAGTCGAAGGCGAAGGAGTGGAACAGCGTCCAGACATCGTCGCTGCCGAAACTGAAGCTGGCTTGCGTGGCATCGAACAGCCGCGCCACATTGCCATGTTCCACCAGCACGCCTTTTGGCAGCCCGGTCGAGCCGGAGGTGTAAATCACGTAGGCGAGGTGCTGCGGGCCAAGATCCGGCGTCGGGTTGCGATCCAGAGTGGCGTCCGTAGCCGTTCCGGGACTGGTCTGCGGGTTGAGCTCAATCAGCGCAATCTCGGGAAGAGCGCCCAGGGCATCCAGGCTGGCGGGCTGGGCCAGCAGGGCCACCGGCTGGCTGTCTTCCAGCAGATAATTCAGGCGCGCCTGCGGATAGGCCGGGTCGAGCGGGACATACGCTGCGCCGGCTTTCAGCACGCCGAGTATGGCGCACAACATGTCCACGCCACGTTCGGCGAGAATACCGACCCGGTCGTCGGGTTTGACGTTCAGCTCCAGCAATTGCCCGGCGATGCGGTTGGCCCGGCGGTTGAGTTCCTGATAGCTGACCTGACGCTCGGCGAATTGCAGTGCAATGGCGTGTGGCTGTTGCTCCGCCATTTGCTCGAAGCGCTGATGAATCAGGGTATGGGTATTGAAGCTCGCCACAGGAGGGCGCAGTGATGGATGCGCTTCTAGCTGGGCAGGCGTCAGCAGCGGCAAGGCCATGACCGGCTGCTCGCTGTCACGGACAAAGGCTTCCAGCAAGACCTGGAAGGATTGCGCGAAGCGCTCCACGGTTGCACGGTCGAACAGGTCGGTGGCGTATTGAATGGCACCCCCCAGTTCTCCGGCGTTTTCCGCCAGGGACAGCATCAGGTCGAACTGCGAGGTTTCCTGAGCCTGATTCAGTGCCGTGAGGGTCAGGCCCGGCAGGTTCAGCGGGCCATCGTCCGGGGTGTTGTTCAAGGACAGGGCAACCTGACACAGCGGGTTATGGCTCAGGGAACGAGGCGGTTGCAGGGCTTCGATCACATGCTCGAAAGGCACTTCCTGGCGTTCATGAACGGCCAGCAGCGTGTCCCGGACCTGCGTCAGCAGTTGCCCGACGCTCGGACTGTCCTGCAATTGCACCCTTACCGGCAGCGTGTTGACGAAAAAGCCGATCAGCGATTCGACCTGCGCATTGCCACGGTTGGCAGTCGGCACACCGATCACCACATCGCGCTCGTTGCCCAGCCGTGCCATCAGCACCGACCACGCGCTGAGCAAGACCATGAACAGCGTGACGTCGTGCTGTTTGCAGCAGCGTTCTATCTGGGCGAGCAGTTGCGGGCTCAGGGCTAGTGGCACATCGGCACCGCGATAGCTTTGCAGCGCCGGTCTTGGACGGTCGGCAGGCAGGGTCAAGAGGGTTGGCGCGCCACTGAGGTGTTCGCGCCATTGTTCAAGCTGACTGGCCAGTTGCGGGCCTGACAGGGTTTCACGCTGCCAGGCGGCATAGTCGGCGTACTGGATCGCCAGCGGTTTCAGCGAGGGGGTATTGCCCTGGCTGAAGCTTTCATAGAGCTGTGCGAATTCCCTGACCAGCACACCCACGGACCAGCCATCGGAAATGATGTGGTGCTGGGTGATATGCAAGCGGTATTCATCATCGGCCAGGTGTACCAGGCTGCCGCGAATCAGCGGTCCTTGCTGCAGGTCGAAAGGTGCTGCCGCTTCGCGCTGGGCGATACGTGCCGCGCTGGATTGCGCCTCCGCGAAAGGCAGAGCGCGCAGATCGTGTTCGGTCAGACTGAAACCGCTGTCGGGGGCGGCAATCACCTGCACTGGCTGCTCACCGATGCGTTTGAAGGTGGTGCGCAGCCCTTCGTGACGAGCCACCAGATGATCGAGAGCCTCTTTCAAGGCCCGGGTGTTCAGTTCGCCGTGCAATTGCAGCGAGGCCGGCATGTGGTAGGCGATGCTGGCATTTGGGTCCAGTTGATCGAGGAACCACAGGCGCTGTTGCGAGAAGGACAGGGCCAGCGGGGTTTCACGGTTGACAGGCTGGATATCCGCAACCGTGGTCTGTTCCAGGGTGCCGATGACTCTGGCCAGCTCTTCGACGGTGGGGTGGCTAAACAGCTCACGCAGCATCAGTTCACCGCCCAGCATCTGACGGACGCGGGACACCAGTTGTGCCGCCAGCAGCGAATGGCCGCCCAGCTCGAAGAAACCGTCGCGACGACCTACGCGCTCGACCCCCAGCAGTTCCTGATAGATCTGTGCCAGAGCCTGTTCGGTAGCACCCTGCGGCGCTTCATAGCCGCGCTCGGACATGGAGTCCACACCCGCAGCGGGCAGGGCGTCCTGATCCAGTTTGCCGTTGGCGGTCAGCGGGTAGGCGTTCAGGCTGACAAAGGCGCTGGGCACCATGTAGTCCGGCAAGGTCGCACCCAACTGCTTGCGCAGGGCCGCCACTTCAATAGCCGCGCCCGGCTCGGGAATCAGGTAGGCAATCAGGCGTTTGCCCTGACGGGCATCGTCGCGGGCCAGCACACGCACTTCATGCACGCCTTCGCAGGCCAGCAGTTTGGCCTCGATCTCGCCCAGTTCGATACGGAAGCCACGAATCTTGACCTGAGCGTCCATGCGCCCCAGGTGCACGATTTCGCCATTGCTCAGCAGTTTGCCCAGATCACCCGAGCGGTACAGGCGCTCGCCCGGACGCAGAGGGTCGTCGATGAAGCGCTCTGCGGTGAGTTCAGGACGGTTCAGATAACCGCGCCCGACCCCCAGGCCACCGACACAGATTTCACCTGGTACGCCCACCGGCAGCAGGCGCTGTTTGCTGTCCATGACGTAGGTCACGGTAGTCGGAATCGGTCGTCCCACATTGGAAATGCCGACTTTGATGTCTTCGGCCTCGATGTGCTTGAAGGTCACATGCACGCAGGTTTCGGTGATGCCGTACATATTGACCAGCGCCACCTCGGGGAAGGCACCGTGGAACGCCGCCAGGCGGTTCACTTCCAGGCTTTCGCCACCGAAGATCACGTATTTCAGGGCGCGCAGAGCGGTTTCCTTGCGGCCCAGTGCCGCTTCGCTCAAGGGCAGGAAGGCCGAGGGTGTCTGGTTGAGAACGGTGACCTGTTCGCGCTCGAGGAAATCGAGGAACAGCGCCGGATCGCGACGCTCGGGTTCCGGCACCAGCACCAGACGCCCGCCGTGCAGCAAGGCACCGAACATTTCCCATACCGAGAAATCGAAGGCGTTGGAGTGGAACAGGGTCCAGACATCGTCGCTACCGAAGGTGAACGGGCTGCGGCTGTTGTGCAGCAGGCGCACCACGTTACGGTGCTCCAGCAAGGTGCCCTTGGGCTGACCGGTGGAGCCCGAGGTGTAGATCACGTAGCACAGGTGTTCCGGGGCCGAGAGGTTTTCCAGGTTGGCGGCGGTGCTGCGCTCCTTGTCCGACGAGACGGGATCGAAGACTTCAAGCGCCGTGTCTGCCAGCGATCGGGCTGTCTCTGCCCGGGCGATGATCTTGCGCACGCCGCTGTCTTGCAGAATGTAGGCCATGCGATCGGCAGGCGAGGCCGGATCGATGGGTACATAGGCCGCACCGGCCTTGAGTACGGCCAGGGTGCTGACAATCATGTCCAGCGAGCGGTCCAGCAGAATGGCGATCAGTTCCTGAGCTGCGACCCCGCTGGCACGCAGGCGATGGGCCAGATGGTTGGCACGCTCGTTGAGCGCCTTGTAGGTCAGCTGACCTTCGTCGCTATTGACCGCAATATGCTCTGGTGTGGCCAGAACCTGGGCCTCGAACAACTGATGCAGCGTCGCATCGGTCGGGTAAGCGGCCTCTGTATCGTTCCAGTGCAAGGCCTGAACGAGTTTTTCCTGCTTATCCAGTAGCGGAATGTCATCCACCGGCTGTTCGGCATGTTCGGCAAAGGCGTCCAGCAGACGGACGAAATGCTGCATCAGCTGCGCGATGAAGTCCGCGTCGAAGAAGTCGGCGTTATAGGTCATATGACCCTGCCACTGGGCTTCGCTGGCAACGATCAGCAGATGCAGGTCGTTCTTGCCGTAACCCAGGCTGGTTTCCAGGGTGCGTACCCCGAGGCCCGCCACCTGATCGGGTGTCTGCCGGGCCTGCTCGAAGTTGAACAGCACATCGAACAGCGCCGTGCGGCTCATATCCTTGTCGGGATTGAGGGCCAGTACCAGTTGGTCAAACTGCATGTAGCGGTGCTTGTGGGCCTGGGCCAGCTTTGTCGCGGTCTGGGTCAGCAAGCCTTGCAGCGAAGTGTTTTCATCACAGGCACCGCGCAGCACCAGCAGGTTGCCGACCGGGCCGACCATGTCTTGCAGGGCCTGGTCTTCGCGGCAGGCAGCGGTGGTGCCGACCACCAGCTCGTCATGCCCGGCATAACGGCGCAGCAGGGCGGTGAATGCACTCAGGGCCAGGCTCTGGGTTGAAACCCCGGCGCGGCGCGCAACGGCTTCGAGCGCCTTGACCTGCCTTGCCGTGAGTTCGAAGGCATGAGTGGCCGGGGTAAAGACATGAACCGCTGCACGCGGGCGGTTGAGAGGCAGCTCCATGGGTTGTAGCTTGCCGCGCAACTGGTAGGCCCAGAACGAACGCAGGGATTCACGGGTGGCCGCAGGCAACTGGCGCTGCCACTGGGCGAAATCGCGATAGGTCACCGGCAGGTCGGGCAGTTGCGGCTCGCGCCCCGAACAGGCTGCGTCATAGAGCTCCAGCAAGTCGCGCTTGATGATCTGCATTGAGGCCCGGTCGGCCAGCAAATGATGAACCGTAATGGCCAGCACCGACTCCCGGGTGTCGTCCTGCACCAGAGTCGCACGCACCAGACCGCCGCCATCCATGTGCAGCGGCTGCGCCGAGTCTTCCAGAGCAATGGCAGCGCATTGACCGGTGGCGGCTTGCAGGCGGTTCAGGGGCAGTGCGGCGTTCTTTTCAAAACGCTGCCACGCCCTGGCTCCGTCGCTGAGTACCCGGCAGCGGAGGATTTCATGGCGAGCCATCAGGCCATTGAGGGCCGTTTGCAGGGCGCTGTTGTCGATCTCGCCGCTAAGCTCCAGCAACAGCGGGATGTTGTGGTAGATCGGGTTGGCAGCATACAGATAGCCGGTTTCAAAGGTGTCGACGAACCAGATACGTTCCTGGTGCCAGGACAGAGGTGTTTCCAGGGCATCGTGGCCGGTCGGTTGCACCTGTGGCAGATCGAGAGCCGGGTCCAGATCCAGCGCGCCTACCCGGGTTTCGGGTGCCTCGGTGAAATAGCGCAGTACCCGCTCGAAGCGCCGTGCAAGCCGCTCGATGGTCGATGCATCGAACAGGGCCGTGGAATAGGACAGGCTGCACACCAGTTGCTCACCGCCCTCATCGATGTGCAGGGACAGATCGTGCTGGGTGTCTTCCTGGCGCGAAGACAGGAACTCCAGCGTCAGGCCCGGCAGACGCAGTTGTTCTGCGTCGTTGCCGGCATTGGTGTAGAGCATGGTCTGGAAGATCGGGCTGTGGCTGGCGCTGCGCGGTGGCTTGAGCGCTTCGACCACCAGATCGAAAGGTGTGTCCTGATAGCTGGACGACTCCAGCATCAGGTTGCGCACCTGGGCCATGACTTCATCAAGGCTCGGATCGGCCTGCAAGCGGACGCGCAGGGCCAGGGTATTGGCAAAGAAGCCGATCAGTCCTTGTACGTCCTGTCGGTCACGATTGGCGGCGACTGTGCCGATCACCACGTCCTGCTGGCCGCTGATGCGGGTCAACAGCACAGCCCAGGCGGCCATCAGGGTCATGAAGGGCGTTGCGGCGCGCAACTGCGCAAAGGCCCCGATTGCCTGGGACAGGTCCTTGGGCAGACTGAACTTCAGGGTGCTGCCTTCATGACTTTGCACCGGCGGACGCGGCCGGTCGGTGGGCACCGTCAGCAAGGCGGGAGCGCCGCTCAAGTGATTGCGCCAGAACTCCACATGCTGCGCCTGAAGTTCGCCATTCATGCGTTGGCGTTGCCAGGCGGCATAGTCGGCATACTGGATCGACAAGGGCGGTAGAGGGCTTGGCTGATTGCCGACAAAGGCTTCATAAAGGGCCGAGAACTCCCGGACCAGCACTTCAATGGACCAGCCATCGGAAATGATGTGGTGCTGGGTGATCAGCAGCAGGTGTTCTTCATCGGTCAACTGCAGCAGACGACCACGGATCAGCGGCCCCTTGAGCAAATCGAAAGGCTCTGCTGCTTCGGCCTCGCTGATACGCGTTGCGCTCAGACGTGCCTGTTCCGGGGACTGATCGCGCAAATCCTGCTCCACCAGCGTAAAGCCGCTATCGGCCGCGGCGATGACTTGCACCGGTTGCTCGCCCTTTTGCTCGAAGGTCGTGCGCAGGCTTTCATGGCGTGCCACCAGATGATCGAGAGCTGATTTCAGCGCCGACCTGTCCAGCGTGCCGGTCAGGCGCAGGGCCGCCGGCATGTGATAGGCGGCGCTGGCGGCATGATCGAGTTGATCGAGAAACCACAGACGCTGCTGGGCGAACGACAGGGGCAGCGCGGCGCTGCGGTCAGCCGCTTCGATTGCATCCTGAGGTGCCTTTTCAGTACGGCTGGCACCGCGTTGCTGGAGCAGGCGCAGCAGGGCGGCGCGTTTCAACTGGTCGAGACTTTCGTTACGGTCGTTCAATTCAGGCATCCTTGGAGACAATAGCGAGCAGGTCGCTTTCAGAGAGCAAAGCCAGTTCCTGTTCGAGCGCGAGCAGGTCGTCGGCGTCGTACAGCGCCAGTTGCAAGGTGTTGATGTGGTCGGCCAGAGCCTTCAGCGAGTTCTGTTCGAACAGTGCCCGCAGGGGGATCTCGACGCCGGTTTCTTCACGGATCCGCAGGGTCAGTTGCACCGCTGTCAGCGAATGTCCACCCAACTCGAAGAACGAGTCGTTGCGACCGATTCGCTCGAAGCCGAGCAGGTCGGCCCAGATGTTCGCCAGCAATTGTTCGGTTTCGCCGTTGGGCGCTTCATAGGTTCGAGGGGCAACCTGTGCCGAGCGCGGCACCTTGACCTTGAGGTCGTTACGCCCCATGAGCGCCAGGCTGTCGTCGGCCAGGTAGCTCAGCAGATCTCTCAGTTCGGTGTCTGGGCTGTTTTCCATTGCCTGAACCAGCAGATTCAAGGCTTTGAGGGTCATGTCGGCGATGCGCTGGACACCGATGAGCGGCACGCTTTGCAGGGTGAGCTTCATGTGCTGCGGGTAGTCGTCCACCGACAGCGACAGCGGGTAGTCGCCGTTGTCCACGTCAGTCAGCACCCGAATGCCCGGCCAGTCCGCCAGTCCGTCAGCCTGGGCGTGCTGGCGGTAGTTGAGCAGGGCGGTGAACAAAGGCGTGCCGGTTTCGATGCTGCTGCAACGCTGGGCAGTGGTCAGTGCTGCCTGTTCATGAGTCAGCAGCTCACTCAGGTCCTGATGCGTTGCGCTGATCAGCTCCTGCACGTTGCGTTCTGACAGTTGCACCCGCACCGGCAGGGTATTGATAAACATCCCCACGGCACTTTGCGCCCCGGCACCGCCTTGCAGCCGGCCGGAAAGCACGGTGCCGAACACCACGTCGTCGCGGGCTGTGCAGCGCGCCAGCACCATCGCCCAGGCTGCATGCACGAGAGTGGCAGGCAGCACGCCATGGCTTCTGGCCTGGGTGCGCAGTTGTGCGGTGAAGTCTTCGTCCAGGGTCAGGATGTGGTTCTGGAGATCGCTTTCTACTTCCAGCACGTCGAATGGCGCAGTCGGGCTGTCCACGTCGGCCAGACGCCGACGGAAATAATCCTCATGCAGCTCCACCGGGCTGGCCAGGGTCTGGGCGACAAACTCGCGGTAATGCTGTGGCTCAGGCAACAGATCAGCGCCGCCATCCATGATGGTACGGATTTCGTCGAGGACGATGCCCAGGCTGACATGGTCGTTGATGATGTGATGGTCAAGCAGGGTCAACAGCCAGCCCCCCGCATTCAGGGTGACATGGGCATGGATCAGGGGTGCCTTGCCCAGGTCGATACGCAGCCGGTGCGGGTCTGTGGCGTGGTCCAGTTGCCCGCGAATGTCGTCGCCCGTGAAGTCCAGGTTGCTGACGGTCAGTTGCGCTGTGCGTTGTACCACCTGCAACGGCTGCGGCAGACCGTTCCAGTGCACCGAGGTACGCAGGCTGTCATGCCGGTCGATGACCTGTTGCAGCGCATCCAGGAAGGCATCGAGGGTTGCCCGCTCGCTGAATTCCAGGACCGAACGCACCAGATAGGTATCGCCTTCCTGGTCCAGCATATGGTGGAACAGAATGCCTTGCTGCAGAGGCACCAGTGGGTAGACGTCCTGAATGTTTGCCGAGCCGCCCGGTATCTGACTGACGATGCGGTCGATATGCGCTTGGCTGAGCTCCACCAGCGGCAGCAGCTCCGGGGTCAGTTCCGTGCAACCGTCCTTGATCGGGTTGGCCGGGGTCTCGAATTGCAACACGTTGCCATGCTGCAGGGTTGCCGCCAGTTCATGCAGGCTTGGCGCGGTGAATACGCTGCGCACATCGGCATTCAGGCCCAATTGGCGCAGACGATCGATCAGTGTGACCGCCATCAGCGAATGGCCGCCCAGCTCGAAGAACCGGTCATGGCGACCGACTTTTTCCAGCCCCAGCAGTTCCTGCCAGAGCGTGGCAAGCACGGTCTCGGTTTCGCCTTGTGGCGCTTCGTCCCGACGGCTGATGAACGCCTGCTGATCGGGTGCCGGCAACGCTCGGCGGTCGAGCTTGCCGTTGGGAGTCAGCGGCAAGGCATCCAGTTGAACGAAGGCGCTTGGCACCATGAACTCGGGCAGCCGTTCGAGCAGTTGCGTGCGCAATTGCTCCACGGACAGGGACTCGCCGCACAGGTAGGCGACCAGTTGCAGGCCTTTGGTCTGTCCCGGGCTGTCGTCTCTGGCCAGGACCACCGCCTGGCGCACGCCAGGACAGGCGGCGAGGGCGTTTTCGATTTCACCCAGCTCGATACGCAGGCCCCGGATCTTGACCTGATCGTCGTTGCGACCCAGGAACTGCAAGTTGCCGTCCGGCAGCCAGCGCCCCAGGTCGCCGGTGCGATACATGCGTTGTCGATCTTCACTGAACGGGCAGTCCGGGAAGCGCTCGGCACTCATTTGTGGCTGGTTGAGGTAACCGCGAGCCACCCCGGCACCCGCGATATACAACTCACCGACCACGCCGGTGGGCACTGGCTCGCCATGGCGGTCGAGGACGTAGACCCGGGTATTGGCCAGTGGCCGTCCGATGCTGCGGTTCGGGGTGTCCTGTGGCCGGACTTCAGCCGCAGTGGTCACGATGGTCGCCTCGGTCGGCCCGTAGGTATTGAGCAGCCTCGGGGTATGGCCGGGACGTGCGAACCACTGCTGCACGGCCTCGGTGCTCAATTCCTCGCCGCCGATGACCACCACACGCACATGCTCGGGAATCGCTGCCTTCTGATCCTGAGCCAGTTGCTGCCAGAAGCGCGTGGGCAGGCTCACCACATTCAGCCTGTTTTCTGCACACAAGGCCCAGAAGTTGCTGGCATAGGTAAGCCAGGCATCGCTGCGCAGGACCAGTGTGGCACCGCTGACCAATGCACCGAAAATCTCCTCGGTGGAGGCGTCGAAGTTGACCGAAGCGAATTGCAGCGAGCGCTCACCCGCGACCAGGCCGGTCAACCCGCAGATGGCCTCGACTTCGTTGCGCAGGCCGGCATGCTCAAGCATCACGCCTTTTGGTTTGCCGGTGGAGCCTGAGGTGTAGATCACATAAGCCAGGTTCGATGCACTCAGGCCCAGCGCCGAAGCATCCGGGTTGCTGTCATCGAGAGAGGTCCAGGGCTGGAGCTCGCCATCCAGAGCAATCACTTGCAGCCCGGCGGGCAGTTCGCCCAGCCGCTGCAGGGCACCGTGTTCACAGAGCAAGGCCCGCGGCGCGCTGTCACTCAGCATGTACGCCAGGCGCTCGGCAGGGTAAGCCGGGTCCAGCGGCACGTAGGCCGCACCCGCCTTGAGGATCGCCAGCAAGGCGACGATCAGGCGCGGGCTGCGCTCGATGGCCAGCGCCACCCGGTCATCGGGCTGGATGCCCGTGGCCAGCAGGTAATGGGCCAGACGGTTGGCCTCGGTGTTCAGCTCGGCGTAGCTCAGTTGCTGGTCTTCAAAGATCAGGGCCAGTTCTTCAGGCTGATTGCGGACCTGCTGCTCGAACAGTTCATGGATGCAGGGATTGCCCGGCAATGGCCGTTCGGTTGCATTCCAGCCATACAGCACGTGTTCGCGCTCTTGCTCGTTGAGCAGCGGCAGGCGGCTGACCGCTTGCAGATCGTTGCCCAGCAGGCCTTCCAGCAAGGTCTGGAAGTGCGACATGAAACGGGCGATGGTGCTGTCGTCGAACAGATCGCTGGCGTATTCCACGCTGCCGGTGAGGTCGGTGCCATCATCGGTCAGGGACAGCGACAGGTCGAACTGGGTGCTGCGATGCTCGTAATCCTCGGCGGTCAGCGTCAGCCCCGGCAGTTGCAGAACCGGTTCGGCGTCGCCGTTCTTCAGCGCCAGCATGCTCTGGAAGACCGGGCTGTGGCCCAGGCTGCGCTCAGGGTTCAGGGTTTCAACCACATGCTCGAAAGGCAGTTCCTGGTGACTGAAAGCCCCCAGGGTGCTGGCTTTGACTTGTTCAAGCAGTTGCGTGACGTTCGGTTCGTCGTCCAGCCGCACACGGATCGCCAGGGTATTGACGAAGAAGCCGATCAACGACTCGGTTTCCTGCCGTTGCCGGTTGGCGACCGGGGTGCCGACCACAATGTCGGTCTGTCCGCTCAGGCGTGACAGCAAGGCTGCCCAGCCGGCCATCAGGGTCATGAACAGGGTATTGCCATGACGACGGCTCAAGGCGCGCAGCCCGGATGTCAGGTCGGTGGGCAGTACGACGTTGTATTGCCCGCCTGCATGGCTCTGGACCAGCGGACGAGGGCGGTCGGCAGGCAGTTCGAGCAGGGTCGGTGCGCCCTGCAGATGCTGTTGCCAGTAATCCTTCTGGGCCTGCAGGCGTGAACCCGACAGCCACTCCCGCTGCCAGACGGCATGGTCGGCGTACTGGATGGCCAGGGCAGGCAACGGATCGGCTTCGCCCTTGGCAAAAGCACTGTAGAGCGCGCCGAATTCGTCGATCAGCACGCCCATGGAGACACCGTCGGAAATGATGTGGTGCAGGGTTACCCAGAGCAGGTGCTCGCTATCGCCAAGGCGCACCAGATGAGCCCTGAACAACGGACCTTTGGCCAGATCGAAAGGCTTGCTCACTTCCAGCGCGGCCATGTGTTGCAGGGCTTCGTTGTCCAGAGCCTGGCTGACCGTGGTTTCGCTGATGGTGATGCTGTGTGGTGCTGCAATACGCTGACGTACTTGCGAGCCATGGCGCTCGAAGGTTGTGCGCAGGCTTTCGTGGCGTTCGACGATTCGGTCCAGCGCCCGTTGCAGGGCATTGCGGTTCAGCTCACCGCTCAGGCGCAGCAGTGCCGGGATGTGGTAGGCAGCACCGGCGCTGTGGTCCAGTTGGTCAAGGAACCAGAGTCGCTGCTGGGCCAGGGATACGGGCAGCGGCTGCTGCCTGTCGGCCAGAGGGATTGCCTGTGAGCTGGAGTGATCGGCCTGGGCGACATAGGCCGCCAGTTCCTGCAACGAGGACTGGCTGAACAGGGTGCGCAGATCGATTTCAACTCCCAGTTCGGTGTGCAGGCGTGCCTGCAACTGAACGCTGAGCAACGAGTGGCCGCCCAGCTCCAGGAAGCCATCGTTGCGGCCGACCTGTTCGACGTGCAGCAACTCCTGCCAGATTTTGGCAATGGCCTCTTCGACCTCGCCCTGTGGCGCTTCATAGGCACGGCTGGCCAGGGAATCCTGACCCGGGGCGGGCAGGGCGCGACGGTCGAGCTTGCCGTTGGCGGTCAGCGGCATGGACTCCAGCTGCACGAAGGCGCTGGGCACCATGTATTCCGGCAGGCGCTTGATCAATCGTGCCCGCAGTTCTTCGGCAGAAGTCGGTTCGCCACAGACGTAGGCCACCAAGCGGTCCTCGCGAGCAATCACCACGGCCTCACGTACCGAGGCAGAGGCCAGCAGCGCGCTTTCGATCTCGCCCAGTTCGATACGGAAGCCGCGGATCTTGACCTGGAAGTCATTGCGTCCGGCGTATTCCAGGCTGCCGTCGGCTTTCCAGCGGCCCAGGTCGCCGGTTTTGTACAAGCGAGCATGCTGATCGCTGGAGAACGGGTTGGAGACGAAACGCTGTGCAGTCAGTTGCGGGTTGTTCAGGTAACCGCGGGCCACACCGGCACCGCCGATATGCAGTTCTCCGATCACACCCACCGGCACCGGCTGGCCACGCTTGTCGAGGATCAGCACCTGCATGTTGGACAGCGGCTTGCCGATGCTCGGACGGTCGCCCAGCTCGCTGATCAGGCCCAGCGAGGCATCGACCGTACATTCGGTCGGGCCGTACATGTTGTAGAAGTGGATGTTGCGGCTCTGGCGCAGCTTGTTCCAGGTCGCGGCGTTCAGGGCTTCGCCACCCAGCAGAACGCTGACCGGCTGATAGCTGCGACGTTCCAGCAAACCGGCGGCCAGCAGGGTATCCAGTTGCGACGGTGTGGAGTCGAAAGCATGCACTTGATGCTTCTCGAGGAAATCCAGCAGTTCCTGGCCGCTGGCACGGATCAGCGATGGAATGATGATCAGACGATGGCCGAAGAACAGCTGGGCGATGCCCTTGATGGACATGTCGAAGTAGAAGCCGGCATTGAGCGCCACATTGGCTTGCGGCGGGCAATGAGCGTGGGTGGTGCGTGCCATGACGTGGCTGAAGTTGAACACCGAACGGTGCTCGACCATCACGCCCTTGGACTGCCCGGTGGAACCTGAGGTGTAGATCACATAAGCCAGGTTCTCGGCGGTCAGGCCCACGGATTCCGGGTCGAAGTTCTCGTCGTACTGCGGATCGTTATCGACCGCTGTCAGGTCATGCTCGTCGAGCACGATCAGAGCCGGGCAATAGCGTGTCGCTGGCAGGTGAGGTATCAGTGCTTTCTGGCACAGCAACAGGCGAGCGGCACTGTCCTTGAGAATAAAGGCAATGCGATCGGCAGGATGGTTGGGGTCGATCGGTACATAGGCGCCGCCGGCCTTGAGCACGGCGAGCAGGGCCACGATCATTTCGATGCCGCGATCCGCACAGATGGCAACCCGTTGTTCGGGCTGAATGCCGTGTACCAGCAGCCGCTGGGCCAACTGATTGGTCCGACGATTGAGCTGGGCGTAGGTGAGCTGCTGTTGTTCGTAAACCAGAGCAATGGCGTCCGGTTGCGCCTGAACCTGCGCCTCGAACAAGGTCTGCAGAGGACACGGGCTTCCGAAATCGCTGGCGGTCTGGTTGAAACCGCTCAGCACCTGCTGGCGCTCGGCTGCGGACAGGATGTCGAGGGCTTCTGCCAGACGCAGCGGCGTCTGTTCCAGAGCCTTGACCAGTGTGGTGACGGCCTGAATGAGATAGCCCGCGATTCTGTGCGGATCGACGCCAGCGGCTGTCTGGGTGGTCAGGGAGAATCCTTGCCCTTCATCGGCCACGGCGACTTCTATCGGGTAGTTGGTGCGTGCTTCGTTGCTCAGGAAGCGCACGCCATCCCATTGCAGTACGGCTTCGTCATTGGCCAGGGATCCGCCATCGGTCTGATGGCGATAGTTGAGCAGTGTGGTGAACAGCGGCAGAGAGGCCGGAACGCCGCTGCAACGCTGGGCCAGAGCCAGGGAAGCCTGTTCGTGCCCCAGCAGTTGGCCGAGATCCCGGGCCACTTCCCTGACCAGCTCTTGAGCACCTTGTCCGGCAAGACTGATACGCACCGGCAGGGTGTTGATAAATACTCCCAGCGCCCGCTCGGAGCCCGACGAACCTTGCAGGCGACCCGACACTACCGTGCCGAACACCACGTCGCTCTGATCGGTGCAGCGAGCCAGAACCTGTGCCCAGGCGGCGTGGAACAACACAGCCGGCGTCATACCCTGACGACGGGACTGTTCGCGGATGGCCTGTGCCAGTTCCGGTTCCAGATGCTGGCTGATTTCGCTGACGTCGGCTCCGTCGCCTTGTATATCGAGCAGATCGAAAGGTGCGGTCGGTGTATCGATGACGGCCAGACGTTCGCTGAAATAGGCTTCGTGAATCTCTGGCGTGCTGGCCAGGGTCTGGGCAACGAAATCCCGGTACGGCAGCGGAACCGGCAGTCGATCGCTGCGATCCTGCATGATCGTCTGGATTTCTTCGAGAATGATGGCAAGGCTGACGTGGTCGCTGATCAGGTGGTGATCGAGCAATGCCAGCAGCCAGCGCCGGGATTGCGGGTCCTGGACGATCCGGGCGCTGAGCAGCGGAGCCTTGGTCAGGTCCATGCGCAGATGGCGCGGGTCGCTGGCCTGTTGCAGTTGCTCCAGGGCGGTAGAGTGGCCTTTGAGTGCCAGGGTTTCGACCGGCAAGGCCGCATGGCGCTGTACGATCTGCACCGCCTGGGGCAGACCGCTCCACTGCACGGCACTGCGCAGAATGTCGTGGCGGTCGATGACCTGTTGCAAGGCATCGAGGAAGGCATCCAGGTGGGTTCGGTCGTCGAACTCGATCAGCGAGCGCACCAGATAAGCGTCGCCTTCATGCCCCAGCATGTGGTGATAGAGAATGCCCTGTTGCAGAGGCACCAGCGGGTAGATGTCCTGGACATTCGCTGCACCGCCCGGCACCCGCTGGATCAGGGTGTCGAGCTGCGACTGGCTCAATTGCACCAGCGGCAGCATGTCCGGCGTCAGTGCCGTGCAGCCATCGGGAATCAGGTTCGCCGGGGCGACGAACAGCGAGTCGCTGCCGCCCTCGATAGCCTTGGCCATGTCGCGCAACAGCGGCGCACTGAATACGGCCCGTACATCGGCCACCAGCCCTTGCTCGCGCAGGCGCTCGATCAGGCTGACGGCTTTCAGCGAATGTCCGCCCAGGGCGAAGAAGTGATCGTTGCGGCCGACCGTTGCAACGCCGAGTATTTCTTGCCAGACCTGTGCCAGCAGGGTTTCCGTGGCACCTTCCGGGGCTTCGTGGACGCGATTGGCGTAGGCTTCGGCGGTGGGTTCTGGCAGCGCCTGACGGTCCAGCTTGCGGTTGGCGGTCAGCGGGAAGGCCGGCAGGCTCACGAACGCGGCGGGCATCATGTATTCGGCCAACAGCGGCGTCAGTTGTGCATGCAGTTGTGATGCATCGATGCTCTGGCCTTCATGGGGCACCACATAGGCCAGCAGACGCTTCTCACCTGCGCTGTCTGCACGGGCAATGACTGCCGCTTCCTTGATTCCCGGCAGGCTGCCCAGGCGAGCCTCGATTTCGCCCAGTTCGATGCGGAAGCCCCGCACCTTGACCTGGAAGTCATTACGACCCAGGTACTCGATGCGTCCATCGGGCAGGTAGCGGGCCAGGTCGCCGGTCTTGTACATCCGAGCATTCGGCTGATCGCTGAACGGATCGTCCAGGAAGCGTTCCCGGGTAACGTCATCCAGGTTCAGATAGCCTCGGGCGACGCCATCGCCACCAATGAACATCTCCCCCGAGGCACCGAAAGGCACGGGCTGTTGTTGCCCGTCCAGCAGGTAGATCCGGGTGTTGGCCATGGGCGTGCCGATGGTTGCGTTGCCGCTGGCTTCGCTGTCTTCGGCAGAGCCCTGAACATAGGCGGCGGTGCAGGAGACCGTCGCTTCGGTCGGACCATAGGTATTGACCAGCTTTACATGGGACGGGCGAATGCCTTCCCACTGCTGAAGCTTCTGTGCGGACAGCGCGTCGCCGGTCACGTTGATCAGGCGCACGTTTTTCAGTTGTCTTTCAGCCAGCGCGGCATTGAGGTGCCATTCACCCACCATGGTGTGCCAGTGGGCAGCAGTCATGTGCACCATGGTGGCTACCGGCTCGTCGTCATCCTGACGGGTACCGAACAGGTTGCGGGTCGGCTTCAGGGTTGCGCCTGCCAGCAGGGCCGGGAAGATCTCTTCGATGGAAAGGTCGAAGTTCAGGGTGTTCTGTTGCAGCACGGTGTCGCGGGTACTCAACCCGAACAGGCGGGCTGCATCGAGGCTGTAGTTGACCAGCGCACGGTGTTCGATCATCACGCCTTTCGGATTGCCGGTGGAGCCGGAGGTGTAGATCACATAGGCCAGATGTTCGGGCCGCAGACCGGGAACCAGCGGATTGTCGTCGCGACCCGTGAAGGGCTCGTCCAGCAGCACCAGCGGAATCGACAGTTGCGGCACACGCCCCAGTACTTCGTGCTGACTGACCAGCACCGAAGGCGCGCTGTCTTGCAGCATGTAGGCAATCCGTTGCTCAGGATAATCCGGGTCCAGCGGCACATAGGCTGCGCCTGCCTTGAGGATACCCAGCAGACCCACCACCATCCGGGCGCTGCGCTCTACGCAGATCGCCACCCGGTCGTCCGGGCGGACACCCAGGCCGATAAGGTGGTGGGCCAGGCGGTTGGCCTGCCGGTTGAGCTCGTTGTAACTCAGGCGCTGGCCTTCGAAAGCCACCGCCAGTTCGTCGCCGCGCACGCTGGCCTGCTCCTCGAACAGACGATGGATGGTCCGGTCGTGGGGATAAGGCGTGCGGGCGGGGTTCAGATCCTGCAGGACCCGCTGACGCTCATTGGCGTCGAGCAGGGCGATATGTTCCACCACCGAGCTGTCATCGGCGGCCATGGCCCGCAGAATGCGCTCCAGGTAACCGAGATAACGCTGCGCTGTGGCCTTATCGAACAAGGCCGTGGCGTATTCGAGATTGCCGCTCAGGCGTCCGTTGTTTTCACCCAGATCCAGGGACAGGTCGAATTTGGCGATGTCGTTCAACAGCCCCAGGTCTTCCAGTTGCAGCTCGCCCAGTGCGGCCTGGCCGACGCCAGTGTCCTGCCAGCTGAGCATGGCCTGAAAGATCGGGGTGTGAGACAGGCTGCGGAACGGGTTGACGATTTCCACGACCTGCTCGAAAGGCAGGTCCTGATGGCGCTGGGCAGCCAGGGTCCGGGCCTTGACCTGAGCCAGCAGCGAACCGACATCGGGCTGTCCCGAAGTGTCGACACGAATCGCCAGGGTGTTCACGAAGAAGCCGATCAAGGGTTCGACTTCGGCACGGGTCCGGTTGGCCATTGGCGAGCCGATCACCACTTCGTCCTGACCGGAAAGACGGCTGAGCAATGCCGCCCAGGCGCTCATCACGGTCATGTACAGGGTCGTGCCGTGACGCTGTCCCAAGGCCTTGAGAGCCTGGGTCAGACTTTCGTCGAAGGTCACCGGCAGGCTGGCACCGCTGTAACTCTGCTCCGCCGGGCGTGGTCGGTCGGAGGGCAAGGTCAGCAGCGCGGGCGCATCGGCCAGGGTTTCCTTCCAGTAGCGGCTTTGCTTCTCCAGAACCTCGCCGGTCAGCCAGCGACGCTGCCATGCGGCGTAGTCGGCGTATTGCAGTGCAAGAGGCGGCAATGGATCGGCATGGCCCTGACACAGTGCGTCATAGAGTGCCGCCACTTCACGGGTCAGCACGCCGATCGACCAGCCATCGGAGATGATGTGGTGCAGGGTCACCAGCAATACGTGTTCTGTTTCACCGAGTCGAATCAGGGTGCCGCGTACCAGCGGGCCGCGCTCCAGATCGAAAGGTGCCAGCGCTTCCTGGTGAGCCAGAGTCTGCATCTGCAGTTCTGCATCGGCCTGAGCCGACAGGTCGATGTGTTTCAGGGTAAAGCCCGTGCGCGGAGTCTCGATGACTTGCACCGCTTGCTCGGTGGCATGTGGCACGAAACGGGTACGCAGTACTTCATGACGTTCGACTACGCGGTCCAGAGCGCTTTGCAGTACCGAAGCGTCGAGCACGCCGCGCAGGCGCAGTCCCGCCGGCATGTGATAGGCCTCGCTGGCACCTTCCATCTGTGCCAGGAACCACAGGCGCTGCTGGGCGAAGGACATGGGCAGGTCTGTCTCACGGTCCGCCGGCGTGATGTCCGGCAGGCTGCTCTTGCCGGCGCTTGCCGCCATTTGCGCCAGGTCGGCGAGGGTCGGGTGGGCAAAAAGCTCGGCCAGATCCAGCTCGATGGACAGTTGCTGGCGCATCTGGGAAATCAGTTGAATGGCCAGCAACGAATGGCCGCCCAGTTCGAAGAAATGATCCTCGCGTCCGACCTGTTCAACTTTCAGCAGGTTTTGCCACAGCTCTGCCAGGGCGCTTTCCAGTTGGCCCTGAGGCGCTGCATAGCGGCGGCTGATCACGTCGCTCGCGGTCGGGGCAGGCAGCAGGCCGCGATCCAGCTTGCCGTTGCCGGTCAACGGCAGGTTTTCCAGGCCGACATAAGCGGCAGGCACCATATAGGCGGGAAGCTGGGCCTGAAGGTGATCGCGCAGTTCACGGATATCCAGTGGCGAATCACTGGTCGAGGTGAAGTAGGCCACCAGACGCTTCTCGCCGGAGGCTTCATCCCGTGCCAGCACCACGGCTTCCTTGATGGCCTCGTGCAGCGCCAGCTTGGCTTCGATCTCGCCCAGCTCGATACGCTGGCCACGGATCTTGACCTGGAAGTCGTTGCGTCCGATGTATTCCACCGCGCCATTATCCAGCCAGCGGCCCAGGTCGCCGGTCTTGTACAGACGGGCATCCGGGTCGCTGGAGAACGGATCGCGCACAAAGCGTTCGGCACTCAGTTCAGGCAGGTTCAGATAGCCACGGGCAACCCCCACGCCGCCAATATTGATCTCGCCGGCCACACCTACAGGTGTCGGCTGACCATGGGGATCAAGGATATAGATCTGGATATTGGCGATAGGCCGACCAATCGGCACGCTGTCGCCTTCGTCACTCGGGAGACATTGCCAGGAAGTGACGTCGATGGCGGCTTCGGTCGGGCCATACAGGTTGTGCAGCTCGACCGGGGCCAGTTGCTCCTCGAAACGCTTCTGCAGGCTGCGCGGCAAGGCTTCGCCGCTGCACAGCACGCGACTCAGGGCGTTGAAGCCCTGGTTGTCGCCATGCTCCAGGAACACTTCCAGCATCGAAGGAACGAAGTGCAGCAGGGTGATGTTCTGCTCGCGCATCACCTGGGCCAGATAGGCCGGGTCCTGATGGCCGCCGGGCCGTGCCATGTGCAGATGGGCACCGGTCAGCAGCGGCAGGAAGAATTCCCAGACCGATACGTCGAAACCGAACGGCGTCTTTTGCAGTACCCGATCGTTTGCATCGACCCGGTATTCGTCGCGGGCCCAGAGCAGGCGGTTGACCACACCGCGATGTTCGTTCATCACCCCCTTGGGCTTGCCGGTAGAGCCGGAGGTGTACAGCACATAGGCCAGGTGCGTGGCCTCAAGGCCCAGCAGTTCGGGACTCGGGTTGCTCTGCGGGAACACGGAACGGTCGATATCGTCGTCCACCAGCAGCACGGGAATGTCGGCACGGGCGACATTATCCAGCAGGGCCTCGCAGGTCAGCATCGCTACGGGATTACTGTCGTCGAGCATGTAGTCCCGGCGGTTGTCCGGCAGATCCGGGTCAACCGGCACGTAGGCGCCGCCGGCCTTGAGGATTGCCAGAAGCGCGACCACCAGATCGTTGCTGCGGCGCAGGGCCACAGCGACTCGGGAGTCCGGTTTCACGCCTTGTCTGATCAGTTGATGAGCCAACTGGTTGGCACGCCGGTTAAGCGCTTCGTAGCTCAATGACTGACCGTTGTGGTCGCTGACTGCAGAAGCGTTCGGCGTGCGCTCGACCTGTTGCTCGAACAGGGCATGGATCAGTTCGTCGCGCGGGTAGTCATGTTGCGTCGCGTTGAAGGTGTGCAGAACGCGATCCTGCTCGGTCTGCGGCATGATCGGGAATTGTGCGACAGACAATGCGTGGTGTTCGATCAGGGCTTCGAACATCGACACCATGCGGCCTTGAATGACCTGGACTTCCTCTTTGGTGAAGAAGGCGGTGTTGAAGTTGAAGTCCAGGTAAACGTCATCCGAGGCATGGTAGTCACGGACGAAGATTGCCAGCGGCAGACGTTCGTAACCGTTGTCCTGGGTGAAAATCTCGGTTTCCTGACCACCCAGCGTCGCGTCGCCATTGAGGCTTTCAAACGAGATCGAGATGTCAAACAACTGCCGACGACCTTCCTGGGCCAGCTTCAAGGTGCGGTTGAGTTCGGCAATCGGAAAGCGCTGGTGGCGATAGCAGCGACGCAACTGGGCTGCCGTGACTTGCATCAGATCCACAAGTGAAGCCTGGGTATCGACTTCCAGGCGGATCGGACTGACCGACGAGAACATGCCCACAGTCGCCTTCTGCCGGGCATTGGTGCGGTTGTGTACCGGCATGCCGATCACGATGGAGTCGACGCCGGTGGTGCGGCAGAAATAGGTGCTGATGATCGTCATGAACACGTGTGCCAGCGACAGTCCCTGGCCTGTGGCGAACTCGGCGAGATCGTCGAACAGCTTGCGCGGCATCATCGTCTGCACCTGGGCGCTCGGTGCAATCCCGTTGCCCGCAACGGCGAAACGCTGTTGCAGCAGCGGCGGTGGCAGCTCGGCGAAGACTTCCTGCCAGAACGTTCGGTCGCGCTCGAAACGACTCGACTCCAGATAGCCGCGGTCTTCTTCGAGGAAGGACAGATAGGACGGCCCCGGGGCCGGGTCATCTTCGCCAATCAGCAGCCCGTTATAGGCCTGCTCCACGGCGCGGCCCATCAGCATGACGCTGATGCCATCGGTCATCAGGTGGTGATAACGGGTCAGCCAGTAATACAGCTGCGGCCCGCAGCGGACCAGACGAACGCTCCAGAGTACGCCGGTCAGCGACGGGAACGGGCGGCGGAACTCCTCCTGCAGATACGCCCTGGCGACTTTCTCCGGGTCCTGCTCGCCGGAAAAGTCCACCACTTCCAGTGCCACATCGACCCGAGGCAGTACCCGCTGACAGGCCACTCCGTCCTGCACATCGAAACTCAGGCGCAGTGAGTCGTGACGCTCCACCACCAGCTGGATAGCCTTTTCGAACAACGGTACGTCGATCTCGCCACGGATCTCCATGGCCATGCCGATGTTGTAGTAAGGCAATTCGGGGTGGGCCATCTGATCGAGCCAGATACCTTGTTGTACGGAAGCGAGCCCGTACGCCGGGGTTTCTTGTTCAAGCACCTGGGGAGTGGACGAGGCCATGTCGGATCACCTGTATCGTGCAGTCAGTGAAGGCTCGTCTACGGGCGGTGGGCAGGCAGGCTGTAATGCGGACATTACCCATCGGCGTGACGAATCATGAGGTTCGATCAATAAAAGTCGTCTCGGCGGTCGCAGTCGGTGAACCGGCTTTTCGAGAGAGGAGTGCGCAAGCGAACAAACCATCCCGTGCCTGGGTCCCGGGTGCTTCCAGAGAGCCATGGCTGAAAATTAGAGGAACGCTTGCGCACTGTATGTCGCTGGAAGTGGGGACAAACGCCAGGCGCTTCATGGGGCAGACGATGTACCCGATTACGGTGGCAGACAGTGTGTGGTGGCAGCAGGCCAAATGGCTTTCTCGCCTTGTATACGTGTGGCGAAAGGCAAATGACCTCATCCGAAGGCCTTCTGATAATTGCTGTTCAAGGAGGTGCTCATGCGCCCGTCGTTTTATGAAGCCTGCCGTTTCCCCAAACTTGAAAACCTGGCCAGAAACTGGGAAGTGATCCGCGATGAGTTCTAGGCTCTGAATGCACCGACCCTGGAAATAAATCGCGTCAACAAATCCATCACCGAACTGTTCGAGGAACTGACCGAACACGTCAATAACGGCGGCGAGTACGGCTGGCTATGGGGCTGGGGCGACAACGACCAGTTGATGACCAACTGGACGCAATACGCGCTCATGGTCTATGACCAGCCTGTCCCCTATGCCCAGGAAAAGATGCCGCGCACTCTGGAGCTGTTGAGCAATACGCCAGGCATCAAACTGTGCGCGTTGCTGCGCCTGGAGCCCAATGCATTCCTCGGCACGCACTCCCACGGCGGGACCTGGGAAGAGGGCTTGTTGCACATGCAACTGACCATCGATGCGCCGACCGAGCAGAATTACAACTACCTGAACGTCAATGGTCAGTTCAGCCAGAGCGTCAACGGCAATCTGGTAGTTTTCGATGGCTCACTCGATCATTTCGCGGTCAACGCATCGAATGGTGTGCGCACGGTGATGTATGTCGAGTTCTATCGCGAACAGCATATGGTGGATCAGGCCTGAGGGCCTGATACATGGTTTTTCTCCGGATGTACCGGACAGGATTTTCAGGAGGCGCGGCCTCGGCGCCGCGCTGTCACGTAGCAAGCAGGTAGCAGCGCGCTTGCCCTGGGCGGCACTCCGACGACCGAGTGCGAAGCACTCTCTACGACCTACGACTGCTGGCGCAGCCGGTCGCGGGCAAGCGCGCTCCTACCCGGACTGCGTAATTTTCCTTAAGTCAGCGCGGGCTCTTCCAGCTCTTCCATAAAGCGGAATGCAGTGCTGCACGAGCGCGGGGCGTGTTCGAAAAACGCCAGGTGACTGCCGTTCTCCTCGACATGCAGACGTGCCCCTTCGATGCTCTGGGCGATATGCCGCGAACCACCGATATGCGTGGTCTGGTCGCTGTCGCCAGCCACTACCAGGGTCGGTACGACGATCTGATCGAGCAGCCCGTTGAGGTCTTTCTTGTTCAGGGCATCGTTGAGTTTCGAATAGCGGTAGAACAGCTCCGCGTTGGTGTACGGAAACAGGGCCACGTGGGCAATGGGTTCCGGGGTTGTAACCAGCGTGGCCTGATCGACAAACAGCATCTGCAGGTCGCCTGCTTCGTTGCGGTCAGCCGCAGCGGCTTCCATCAGCCATTCGAAATTGCGCTGGTGGGCTGTGCGCAGGTTGTCATCGGCCAGGTTGTAGTCGCCATGCCACAGGCTCAGCGAACGCACGCGCTCACTTTCTTTATCGGCTGCGCACAGGGCGATGGCTGCGCCGCCACAGATACCCATCAGGTGCGCGCTGTCATGGCCAAAGTGATCCATGACGGCGAACAGGTCTGCCACCTGGGCATCGGCATCCACCTCCAACCGATCGAAATCGATGCAGGCACCAAATAATCCCCGTGTCTCCCAGGTCATGACGAAATAACGCTCGCCCAGCGCCTGGAACCATTCGCGGCACAGTTCGAAAGGCAGACCGCAGGGCAGGGCAAGGACAATCGGAGTCAGTTGCCGGTTGGCACTGGCGTAAGTATTCAGCAGGACGCCGTCGCGGGTGATCAGGCTTGATCTCGCGATACCGGGCAGAGGAGGGCTGAAGTCGAAATCGTGGATCAGCGCCTGTTGCGCCTTGTCCGGTTCGGCAACGCCAAACAGCTCATAGTTGAAATCCAGCGCAGCGCTGATTTTCCTGCTGATGAACAATTCGAAGGAGGACAGTTGGGCAATGGCATCATGGCGATACTCCAGGTGTCGAACACCCAGACGCTCGAAAGCCAGGCTGACTGCCTTTTGTATTGCTGCTACGCCGGGGCCGGCGATGATCGAACGATCATCCTCGGCCCCGAGGAAGCCGATACGAATCGGCTCGGGAAGGTTGGTCGCCAGATGCCGGAGCATCCTGACTGCCTCGCACAGGCGCGTCGCCGCGTCAGTGAAATGGGACATGGTTAAACGCTCCTTACCAGACATTGTGGTGACCTGCCTTCTCGACTGCCGCTGACTCAGTCTTCCCTGAACTTCTTGCCGCGGGTGGTTTCGGTCACCAGACGGTTGTAGTCAGGGGTGTTATCGCCGATGACCTGCACCGCGCCGTATTTTTCCAGGCTGATCTTGCCGCCGTATTCCTCGATGTGGTCGGAATCGGGGTAGACATGCACGAAGGACGGCACATAACGGGAGGCGAAGCCCATGCGCATTTCCTGGCTTTCGCCACTGTGCGGGTACGAGGCGTGCATCAGGGTCGACCAGAAAATGATGAACTGGCCGGCTTTCATCTGGATCGGTACGGCGCTGGCTTCGTCTGGCTTCCAGTTCTCGTCGATCTGCAACTGGCGATAGTCGTAGCCGAAGAAACCGCGGCGTACACCATCCTTGACCACCGAGTTGGAGGTTTCCGGCGAGTAGCTCATGCGCTTGGTTTCGTCGTAGTTCATGCTGTTCTGGGTGCCGGGAATGAACTGCAGGCAACCGTTGGCAATGCTGACGTCGGTGAAGGCCGTCCATACGGTGATGGTGCCGCCGAACTCTTCGTTTTCCGGCCAGATGATCTGTGGCTTGCCGGAGGCGTTGGCAAAGGTGTCTGCCTGGTGCCAGTCGGTGCCTTCATCGCCCGGGTATTTGGGGAAGAACTCGGTGCGCCAGCACAGAACGTCCGGGCCCAGAATGCTTTGCACGCGGTCGCAGATTTCCGGACGACCGATATGCTCGGCCAGGAAATCGTCATCCAGGTGACGGTCATAGTTGGCGATGTTGGTGCCACCGGAGATCGCGTCCAGATCCTGATAGGCCGCGTGGCTGCGATCCAGCAGGCGCAGGCGCAGGCGTTTCCAGGTTTCCTTCATTTCGTCCTGGTCATAGGCCGTGAAAGGACCGATGAAACCGTTTTTCTCGAATGCGGCGCGTTCTTCCTTGGAAAGGTGGAATCGCTTGATTGCTGTTTCAGACATGTGCGTGTTCCTTTTCGGTCAATGGGCGTTGGCAAGGGAGGTGCGAATGCTGTCGGCAAGAACCTTGGCAGTGGCTCCGTTCGCGAGCGCGCCAGGGTTGAGGTCGACCTTGTAGTGAGCCTTGAGCAGGCTGAGGGAACGAATCAGGGCCAGCGAGGTGCCGCCGTGATCGAAGAAATCGTCGTTCAGGCCAATGCCTTTGAGGCCGATGTCCTCGGACCAGACCTTGAGGACATGCAGCTCCTGTTCCGACAGGTTTCCTTGCTCGGTTTTGGCAAGGGCGCTGCGAATATTGTCGGCAAGGACCTTGGCAGTGGCTCCGTCCGCGAGAACGCCAGGGTTGAGGTCAACCTTGTAGTGAGCCTTGAGCAG